>JADZDD010000027.1 GCA_020851235.1 Burkholderiales bacterium
GTGCGCGCCGAATGCTCACGACCGCGCATCACGGTCGCGTCGACCGCGCTGATGAGCGCGTAGATCGCAAAGCCGATGCACTGCGCGATCACGAACTGCGTGACGAGGAAGCGGCCCTCCAGGACGTCCGCGAGCGTCGCATCGTCGCTGAGCGCGAGCGCAAGGGCCACGAACAAGGCGCCCAGCATGGTGTTGAAGAGAAAGGTATAGACGAGGTCGCGCAGGCGGCCAGGTCGCCAGCGCGCGAAGAACGGGATGAGTTCCAGCGGGTGCCCGGGCGGGCGCCTGTCCGGCACGGGCTCCGGCAGGGTGTCGGTACCGGTGCCCGAGGGGGCGTGCATCGGGGCGGCGTGGGAGGCAGTGGGTGCGGTCGTGGGCATCGGTGGCACCGTGGAGTGCAAAGCGATGCCGCGAGTGTGATCGAGACGCCGCACCGTGCCAATCGCGCTGCGACGAAACGTTCGCCGATCGCGCCAACGGTACACGCGCAGCGCCAACGGTACACGCGCAGCGCCAACGGTACACGCGCAGCGCCAACGGTACACGCGCAGCGCGAACGGCAGGCAAGCCGCGCGAACGAACGGTGCCGCGGGGCACCGCGCTGCGACGGCGGCGTCGAGCCGGGCCGCGCTCGCCCGCTCGAAACGCCTTGCGCGCCGCCGCGTAAAATGCCCGGGTGATCGCGAACCACCGTGTCCATCCCTCCGCCAGCGCCGACACCTCCGACGTCACCGCGCTCGCTGAACGGATCGACGCCCTCCTCCCGCAGACCCAATGCGGGCGCTGCGGCTACGTGGGATGCGCGCCGTATGCGCTCGCGATCGCCGAAGGACACGCCGACATCGACCGCTGCCCACCCGGCGGCGACACCGGTGCGGCGGCGCTTGCCGCCGTGGCCGGCCGCGCCGCGAAACCCGTCGACCGCGCACGCGGCGTGCCGGGACCGCTGCTCGTGGCCAGGATCGACGAGGCCGCGTGCATCGGCTGCACGCTTTGCATAGCCGCCTGTCCGGTCGATGCGATCGTGGGTGCGCAGCGGCGCATGCACGTGGTCCTGCCGTCGCTTTGCAGCGGCTGTGAGCTTTGCGTGGCGGCCTGCCCCGTGGACTGCATCGCCATGCACCCCGCAGGTCGCGACTGGTCGCAGGACGACGCGGATGCCGCCCGCGAGCGCCATCGCGAGCGCAATGCGCGCGTGACGCGGGCCGAGCGCATCGCCAACCGCGCGACGACGCTTGGCACACCGGCCGGGGTCGTGCCCACTGCCGCGCCGACCGAGGCGCGCGCAGCGGCGGCCGCCGCAGCGTTGGCCCGTGCCCGCGCCCGACGCCACGCGGTCCGATCGTGAATCCCGCCAAGCGCTACGCGATCTTCGAGCGCCTGCGCGCCGCCAATCCCAACCCCACGACCGAGCTCCGGTACCGATCGCCGTTCGAGCTCCTGATTGCGGTCGTGCTCTCCGCGCAGGCGACCGACAAGAGCGTCAACAAGGCCACCGAAAGGCTTTATGCCAAGGCCCGCACGCCGGCAGCGATCGCAAGGCTCGGCGTGGACGGTCTCACTCCCTACATCAGCTCGATCGGCTTGTTCCGCATGAAGGCGAAGAACATCGTCGCGCTCTGCGAGATCCTCCTGCGCGACCACGGCGGCGAGGTGCCCGATACGCGGGAGGCGCTGGAAGCGCTGCCCGGGGTCGGGCGCAAGACCGCGAGCGTCGTGCTCAATACGGCGTTCGGCCAGCCGACGATCGCCGTCGACACGCACATCTTCCGTGTGGCCAATCGCACGAACCTCGCCCCGGGCAAGGACGTCGCGGAGGTCGAGCGCAAGCTCACGAAATTCACGCCCGACGAGTTCAAGCTCGGCGCGCACCACTGGCTGATCCTGCACGGCCGCTACACCTGCGTCGCGCGCACGCCGAAGTGTCCCATCTGCATCATCCGCGACCTGTGCGAATACAAGCACAAGACGAAGGGTGAGGCGCCGCCGCTGCCGCTCGCCTGAAGGTCCAGGCCGCCCTTCCGCCCCGCCATGTTCAACCCTTCACGCGACGAGGCACGCCGCTTCCTCATCGAGGCATGGGCGAAGCATCGCGCCGGCGCGCCCCTGTCGGACCTCGAGCGCATCGTCGTGCGCATCGCGGCAATGCACCCGGAGTATCACCCGATGCTCGACGCACCGGAGAAGTTCGCGCACCGCGACTATCGGCCGGAAGCGGGCGAGACCAATCCCTACCTGCACCTGTCGCTGCATCTGGCTGTCGCGGAGCAGCTCGCGATCGATCAGCCGCCCGGCATCCGCGCCCAGTTCGAACGGATCCGGGACGCGCGGGGAGACGAGCACGCCGCGTTGCACGCCGTGCTCGAGTGTCTGGGTGAGGTGATCTGGAGCGCGCAGCGGCACGGCACTGCGCCGGATGCGAAGCTCTACCTCGATTGCCTCGCGCGGCAGGCGTAGGCGCGGACCCGCCTTCGGGTCTCGCGCCGGTCGGGATTCCCGCTCAATAGCGGGTCGCGAGATTGCTCGGCTGCTCGTAGAAGTACTGCGCGACGTTCTCGATGTCCTGCTCGGTCAGTGGCGCCGCCATCCCGGCCATGATCGGATTCTTGCGACGCCCGGCCTTGTAGTCGCGCAACGCCTTCGCGAGATAGTCCGGATACTGGCCGGCGAGCTTCGGGTAATCCGGCGTGAGCGGGGTGGCGCCGTCGATGCCGTGGCACGCGGCACAGATCTCCTGCACCTTCTTCTTGCCGGCCTCGAGATCGGCTGCGACCGCCCCGCCGATGCCGGCGCTCATGCCGAGGGCGAGCACCGTGAGCGCAATGAGCTTACGAGAGATCATCATCGATTCGCCGTCGTGAGCGGCGCCTGCGCGTAGTAGGCGGCGAGGTCCGCCATGTCCTGTTCGGTCAGCGTGGCGGCAATGGCCCGCATCGAGGGGTGGCTGCGATTGCCGGCCTTGTACTCCTTCAGCGCGGCCACGAGGTACGCCGGATTCTGCCCTGACAGCTTGGGCACGCGGTAGACCTCGGGAAACGCGGTCCGCCAGCCGACGATGCCGTGGCAGCCCTGGCACATCTGGATCTTCTGCGCACCGCGATTGGGGTCCCCGGGTGCTGCCGGCGTCTGCGCCGCCGCGAGTTGCGGCAGTGCGGCCGCGACGATCACGGCGGCCAACGATGCAATTGTGTTCATGGGTAGAGGCAATGCCTGGCGAAAACGGAGGGTGCGGCTCGAGGGGCGTCGAGCCTGTGATTCTAGGCGCGACCGCGGGAGCGGGTCAAACAGGAAGCATTCAGCGCTCGAGCAGGCCGCGCTTGTCCTTCACGTCGGCCCAGTCATCGGCGTCGGGCAGCGCCGGCTTGCGTTCGATGATCGGCGGCCAGCGTTTGGCCAGTTCGGCATTGAGCGCAATGAACGACTGCTGATCCGGCGGGACGTCGTCCTCGGCGAAGATGGCCTCGACCGGGCACTCGGCAACGCACAACGTGCAGTCGATGCACTCGTCGGGGTCGATGGCGAGGAAATTCGGTCCCTCCCGGAAGCAGTCGACCGGGCACACGTCGACGCAGTCGGTGTACTTGCAGCGGATGCAACTTTCGGTGACGACGTAGGCCATGTGGATACGGCAGCAGGCGGCGCGGCGGTGCGCGTCGACGCGGGAAATGGAACGAGGCAATGTTGAATTTTACCAGATCGCACCCAGCTAACGGCGCACGCGTGACCGGCTCCGCCTTGCAGAGGCTGCATCGTTGGGCTACCGTTAGCGCAGGAATCCGGCCCTGCCCTGCCAGCAACCCGAGGATCTGTCATGAGCGACGCCATCAAGCATGTTTCCGACGCCACTTTCGAGAACGAAGTCCTGAAATCGGCCAAGCCCGTGCTGGTCGACTTCTGGGCCGAGTGGTGCGGCCCCTGCAAGATGTTTGCGCCGGTGTTAGACGAAGTCGCCAAGACCTACGCCGACAAGCTGCACATCGCGAAGCTCGACATCGATGCCAATCCCGCCACGCCCGGGAAGTACGGCATCCGCGGCATACCCACCGTGATCCTGTACAAGGACGGCCAGGCGCACGCGCAAAAGGTCGGGGCGCTCACCCGGTCGCAACTCACTGCGTTCCTCGACAGCAATCTGTGAGGCGGCGCGCCTCGCCGACAAGCATGGTTGGCGGCGACGCTCCGCCAGGCGGACGTCGCCGCTTCGGCATTCTCGTTCTTGTTGACACGCGCCGACAATCTCGTTAGACTCCCGCGTTCATGTGCGCGGCGCGCCATTTGCAGGCTTTTCGGCGCAGCCTGGTCATAGCCGGCGCCAGCGTCCCAGAGCGTTCCAACACCCGTTAGCCGTCTCCTGCGTCGTGCCGCCTGACCGCGTCGGTTCGCGGCGGCGCAGTGCGAGGCAACGCCAACGTCGAAGCCTCGGTGCCTCCCGCGCCCGATCCCGCGCAGGCCGCAATCGAACCCACGCCACCGCCGCCCTCCACCTTCCCATCGACCCATCGTCGTCCCGGACGCCCGCACCGGCCTCCGGCACCCACCCACCCCCCGCGGCCAGCGCGCGCCGCCCATCGCACCATGCATCTTTCCGAACTCAAGTCCAAGCACGTCTCCGAACTCATCGAGGTCGCCAACCAGAACGACATCGAGGGTGCAAACCGGATGCGCAAGCACGACCTCATCTTCGCGCTCCTCAAGCACCAGGCGAAAAAGGGTGAATCGATCTTCGGTGGCGGGGTCCTCGAGGTCCTCCCCGACGGCTTCGGCTTCCTGCGCTCACCCGACACCTCGTACCTCGCCAACACCGACGACATCTACATCTCGCCGTCGCAGATCCGGCGCTTCAACCTGCATACCGGCGACACGATAGAAGGCGAGATTCGCACGCCCAAAGACGGCGAGCGCTACTTCGCGCTGGTCAAGGTCGACAAGGTCAACTTCGAGCCTCCCGAGCACGCGAAGTCGAAGATCCTCTTCGAGAACCTGACGCCGCTGTTTCCTGACGAGCCGCTCGTGCTCGAGCGCGACATCAAGGCGGAGGAGAACATCACCGGCCGCATCATCGACATCATCGCTCCCATCGGGAAGGGTCAGCGCGGGCTGCTCGTCGCAAGCCCGAAATCCGGCAAGACGGTGATGCTCCAGCACATCGCGCACTCCATCGCCGCCAATCACCCGGACGTGATGCTCATCGTGCTGCTGATCGACGAGCGCCCGGAGGAAGTGACCGAGATGCAGCGCTCGGTGCGCGGCGAGGTCGTGTCGTCCACCTTCGACGAACCCGCGACGCGCCACGTGCAGGTCGCCGAGATGGTGATCGAGAAGGCGAAGCGCCTCGTCGAGCACAAGAAGGACGTCGTGATCCTGCTCGACTCGATCACGCGGCTCGCCCGCGCGTACAACACGGTCGTGCCGGCGTCGGGCAAGGTGCTCACCGGCGGTGTGGACGCCAACGCGTTGCAGCGCCCCAAGCGCTTCTTCGGCGCCGCACGCAACATCGAGGAAGGGGGCTCGCTCACGATCATCGCCACCGCGCTCATCGACACCGGCTCGCGGATGGACGACGTGATCTACGAGGAGTTCAAGGGCACGGGCAACATGGAGATCCACCTCGATCGGCGCATGGCCGAGAAGCGGATCTACCCGTCGATCAATGTGAACCGCTCCGGCACCCGCAAGGAAGAACTGCTGCTCAAGCCGGACATCCTGCAAAAGGTGTGGATCCTGCGCAAGCTCCTCTATCCGATGGATGAGCTCGAGGCAATGGAATTCCTGCTCGACAAGATCAAGGCGACCAAGAGCAACGCCGAGTTCTTCGACTCGATGCGGCGCGGGTAGCGACGAGCGCGCTCACCCGCCCGGGCCAGCACCTCGACGCTGTCGAAAACCTCGGGAATGATGTAGAATGTCGGGTTCCATACTGCACGTCCTTGGGACAGCGCGCTGCGGCCGACGGGCCGATGCCAGCGGGTCCGACCGGATACGAGGCCATCCAATGAAGGAAAACATCCACCCCAAGTACGCCGAGGTGCAGGTCACCTGCAGCTGCGGCAACACGTTCACGACCCGCTCGACCACGGCCAGCAAGGCGCTGCACATCGAAGTGTGTGCGCAGTGCCACCCGTTCTATACCGGCAAGCAGAAGGTCATGGATACCGCGGGGCGCATCGACAAGTTCCGTCAGCGCTACGGCACCAAGGAGGGTGCGAAGAGCGCGGCAAAGGTGTAAGCAAGGTGCACGCCGAACCGCCGCGCGGCAGGGTCGGCGCGTAGTTCCTGCCGATGCATACGGGGCAGCTTCGGCTGCCCTTTTTCTTGGGCCTCGGCGCCATCGGCTGCAGCGCTTGCGCACCGTTGCCGCACAATAGCGGCCGGCCGCGCCCTTGATCCGAGGCGAGCTCGCCGTACCCACCAAGACAACCCATGCGCGCTGCGCGCCCCTCCATTGCCGAGCACGTCGACCCCGATGCGGTGAGCCCTTCGGCCCCGTTTCGCACGTGGAAGCAGTTGGGGCTCGTCCTGCTGTGCGCGGCCTGGGTCGCCCTCGGCCTCGCGGGACATGATCCCTGGAAGACCGAAGACGCGACGTCGATCGGTGTCGCCGCGGCGATGGCGCAAAGTGGTGACTTCGTCGTGCCAACGCTCGCCGGCGAACCCTACCTGCCACGCCCGCCGCTCGCCTACGTGGGCGGCGCGCTGGCCATCCACGCGTTCTCGCCGCCCCTGGCCGTGCACAACGCGGCGCGCATGGTCGTCGGCGTCGCGCTGACCCTGATCCTGCTCGCAACCGCGATGGCGAGTCGCGAACTCAACGGGCGCGCCTTCCGCTGGCTGCCCGTGCTGATTCTCGTCGGCAGCGTCGGCTTCTGGGATCGCGCGCACGTCCTCTCCCCCGAGCTTTTCATGACGCTGGGGATGGCGCTCGGCCTTTGGGGACTCGCCCTCGCGCTGCGCCGGCCCCTGGCAGGCGGGATCCTCCTCGGCACCGGCCTCGGGGTCGGTTTCCTGGGCGACGGTCTGCTGGGTCCGATCTGGCTCTTCGTGAGCGCGCTCGCATTGCCGCTGGCCGGCGCGCCGTGGCGCAGCCGCGCGCATCTTTTCACGCTCGCCGCCGCGATCGTGACGGGCATCGCACTGTCGGCGCCCTGGCTCGTCGCGCTCGATGCGCGCGACCCGGCGCTGCTGCGCGAGTGGCTGGCAAGCGAAGCGCCCGGCGATTACCTGTGGTTCCTGGGCGATGGCACGCAGCGCGCGGATCCGCTCTATTACCTGCGCAATCTCGCCTGGTTCACCTGGCCCGCGCTGCCGCTCGTGCTGTGGACGCTATGGCTACGCGCACGCGGGTTCCACGGCGGCCTGGGCGATCCGGGCGTGGTCGTTCCCGGTGTCATGTCGCTCGTCATCTTCACTGGCCTCCTCGTGCAACCCGACGTCCGGCTCGCGAACGCATTGCCGCTCCTCGTTCCGCTCGCGCTCGTCGCCGGACTCGAGGTCGACTCGCTGCGCCGTGGCTACTCGGGAGCCCTCGACTGGTTCGGGATCCTCACCTTCGGTCTCGCCGCGTTCCTCATGTGGGGGCTGTGGATCGACGCCTACGTCAACGGCATGCCGGCCAACGTCGCCCGCCTCTTCCGCGATACCGAAGCAGGCTACCGGCCTTCGTTCCACCTGGGCACGATCCTCGCCGCGCTGGCACTCACCACGCTATGGGTGATTCTCGTGCGTCCCGCGCGACGTTCCAATCGTCGTGCACTGCTCAACTGGGCTGCGGGGGTGACGCTCGTCTGGGGCCTCGTCACCACGATCTGGCTGCCGTATCTCGACTCGCGCCGCAGCTACCGTTGGACCGTGGAAGCCGCCGCGGCGCACCTCCCCGCGGGCGGCTGTGTGGCGAGCCGCAACCTGGGCGAGCCGCAACGCGCGCTGTTCGACTACTTCGCCCGCGTCAAGACCGTGCGCGAAGAGGTCGATTCCGCGCACGACTGTCCCGCGCTCATCGTGCAGTACGGACGCTTGACGACGCCCCCTGCGCCGCCACCCGGCTGGACCACGGCGTGGAGCGGCGCCCGGCGCGGCGACGACACCGAGCGCTTCGTCCTCTACCTGCGTGATCCATCATGAAATTCTTCGACGAAGCGAGCATCGAGGTCATCGCAGGTGACGGCGGCAACGGCGTGGCCTCGTTCCGCCGTGAGAAGTACGTCCCGCGCGGCGGCCCCGACGGCGGTGACGGCGGACGTGGCGGCAGCATCTACGCGGTGGCCGACCGCAATATCAATACGCTCATCGACTATCGTTACGCGCGCATCCATCGTGCGCGGCATGGCGAGAACGGTCGTGGCGCCGACCAGTACGGGCGCGGCGCCGACGACGTGACGCTGCGCATGCCCGTGGGTACCGTCATCACCGACGCGGACTCGGGAGAGCAGATCGCCGATCTCGCCACCGACGGAGCCCGCGCCTTGCTCGCGGCGGGCGGCAAGGGTGGGCTTGGCAACCTCCACTTCAAGACCAGCACCAACCGCGCGCCACGCCAGTTCACGCGCGGGGAGCCCGGAGAGCATCGCCGCCTCACGCTCGAGCTCAAGGTGATCGCCGACGTCGGGCTCCTGGGCCTCCCCAACGCAGGCAAGTCGACGCTCATTCGCGCGATCTCGGCGGCGCGACCGAAGGTCGCCGACTATCCCTTCACGACACTCGCGCCCAACCTCGGTGTCGTGCGCACGAGTGAAGCACGGAGCTTCGTCGTCGCCGACATTCCCGGGCTCATCGAAGGCGCGGCCGAGGGCGCGGGACTTGGACACCGCTTCCTGCGCCACCTCACGCGCACGCGTCTGCTCCTGCACGTCGTCGACCTCGCGCCGCTCGACGGCGACGCCGATCCGGTGCATGACGCGCGTGCCATCGTCGCCGAGTTGAAGCGCTACGACGAGGCGCTCCATGCGAAGCCGCGCTGGCTCGTGCTGAACAAGATCGACCTCGTGGCCGACGACGAACGTGCCGCGCGCGTGGCATCGTTCGTGAAGGCGTACCGCTGGAAGGGTCCGGTGTTCGCCATTGCGGCGGTCAACGGCGAGGGATGTCGCGAACTCGTCCTTGCCGTGCAGGCGTGGCTCGATGCCCATCCCGCCCCCGCCGACGATCCCGTGCCACGACCCGCATCGCACGCGCCGGCCGCGTCCGACCTCGCCCCGAGCAACCCCAAGCCACTCGTGGTGCACCCCGCCCCCGTGCGGCGCCGGCGCCGCTCGACGGAGCCCAGGACGTGAGCGGCAAGGCCCGGCACCACCGCGAACGCGTTGCGCCACGCGCGGGTGCCGTGAACCCCGGCACGCCGACGCCATCGGTCGTGGCCGACGCGCAGCGACTCGTCGTCAAGGTCGGCTCGTCGCTCGTCACCAACGATGGTCGAGGGCTCGACCACGACGCGGTCGCACAGTGGGCCGAACAGATTGCGGCGCTGCGCCGTGCCGGCCGCGAGGTGGTTCTGGTGTCGTCGGGGGCCATCGCCGAGGGCATCAAGCGCCTCGGCTGGCGGACCCGACCGCGCGCGATCCACGAATTGCAGGCCGCCGCCGCGGTCGGCCAGATGGGACTCGCGCAGGCCTACGAAGTGGCCTTCGCGAAATACGAACTGCACACGGCACAGATCCTTCTGACCCACGAGGACCTCGCCGACCGGCGGCGCTACCTCAACGCCCGCACGACGCTGCGCACGCTCCTCACGCTCGGCGTGATCCCGATCATCAACGAGAACGACACGGTGACGACCGACGAGATCAAGGTCGGCGACAACGATACGTTGGGTTCCCTCGTGGCGAACCTCATCGAGGCGGACGTGCTCGTGCTGCTCACCGATCAACGCGGCCTGTATTCGGCCGATCCACGCAAGGACCCCAACGCGACCTTCGTGCAACAGGCACGCGCCGGCGATCCGGCGCTCGAGGCCATGGCGGGCGGTGTCGGAAGCGCGCTCGGCAAGGGCGGCATGTTGACCAAGATTCTCGCCGCGCGACGTGCCGCACGATCCGGTGCCTCGACGGTGATCGCGAGCGGGCGCGAGCCGCGCGTCCTCACGCGACTTGCTGCCGGTGAGGCGCTGGGCACGCACCTCGTCGCACCGACGGCGTCGCTCGCCGCGCGCAAGCAGTGGCTCGCCGATCACGTCCAGTTGGCCGGTCGGCTCCGGCTCGACGCCGGGGCGGTACGCGCGCTGATCGCGGAGGGGAAGAGCCTCCTGCCGATCGGCGTGACCGCGGTCGAAGGCAGCTTCGAACGCGGCGAAGTCGTCGGCTGCCACGATCCCGAGGGTCGCGAGATCGCGCGCGGGCTCGTGAACTACGGCGCGCTCGACGCCACACGGATCGCCCGCAAGCCGTCGACGGAGATCGAGTCGACGCTAGGCTACGTCATCGAGCCCGAACTCATCCACCGCGACAATCTGGTACTCCTCGTGGCAACAGGCGACGCGGCCGCCGAACCGCGGCGTCCAGAAAAACCCTACCCGTAACGTTTATAATGAAGGCACCGCGCGGACATCTTCGATGAGCAGGGAGGCAGCAACCATGACCAACCGCAACCTGGCCGTCATCGTCAAGGATCAGCATCCCCTGATGCTCTCCCCCGACACCACCATCCAGCAGGCGTGCAAGCGCATGTGGGAGCGGCGCGTTGGCGCCGTGCTCGTCACCGATGCCGGCAAGCTCGTCGGCATCTTCACCGGCCGCGATGCGGTGCGCGCCCTTGCCACAGGCCACGCCCCCGCCGACACCCCGCTGTCGGTCGCAATGACGCCCAAACCCGAAACGATCGGTCCGGAAGCCAGGGCCATCGACGCCTTGCGGCACATGTCCGATGCAGGGTATCGCCACCTGCCGATCGTGGCCGACGGCCGGATCATCGGCATCGTTTCCCGCGGCGATTTCAAGGGTGTGGAACTCAGCCGACTCGAGGATGAGACGGCGCTGTGGGAGCGCATCGCATAAGGGCTGTCGCCACGCGATGCCCCTGCGTCATTTCGCGGTCGATGTGCCGGGCTCGATGTAGGTCTGTGGCACCGGCGAATGCGGGACGCCGTACAGTCGCTGTCGCCGCGTCTGCGGGCGATGGTGCAGAAAGCGCTCGAGTTCCAGCAGCGCACGCCGATACGATTCGCGCTTGAATTCGATCACGGTCTCAAGCGGGATCCAGTACTCGTGCCAGCGCCACGCGTCGAACTCGGGATGCTCGCTCGCACGCAGGCTCACATCGTTGTCGCGACCCACGAGCCGCAACAGGTACCAGATCTGCTTCTGGCCGCGGTAACTGCCGCGCCACTCGCGCTTGATCCAGTGCTGCGGAACGTCGTAGCGGAGCCATTCGCGCGTACGGCCGAGAATCTTCACATGCCGGGGCTCGAGGCCGACTTCCTCGCGCAGTTCGCGGAACATCGCCTGCTCGGGCGTCTCACCTGAATTGATGCCGCCCTGCGGAAATTGCCACGAGTGTTCCCGGATGCGTTTTCCCCAAAAGACCTGATTCCTGCCGTTCACGATGACGATGGCGACGTTCGGGCGATAGCCGTCACGGTCCAGCATCGTTACACCTTGGATGCAATGAGTTGACTTGATTGTTGCACAGGACCTCGCACCCTGCAAAGCCGCCCGCGCACCATGGTCGCCCCCGGTGGCGAACGCCGGAGCCGGTTCATCGCGATGCGGGTCGCGAGAGTGATGCGCGACGCCGGGCTCGCCCGCGTCCTGTGGTGCGATCGGCGGTCAACGTCGCTGCAGGCGGCACAGCTCCAGGGGTGAAGCGCGCAGGTTGGTCCGGATCGGCGCGCACGCGCTGCGCGCGAGCCCCATCGCCGCGAGCGCCTCGGCACCGACGCCTCGATCGGGTGGCATGGCGAGGCTGTACAGCGCCCCGCGATGCTCGCGAATCGTTGCCGCGATCGTCTGCTGCAGGCGCGTGTTGCGCCACGGATCGTTGAAATTGCTGACGAGACCGACGAAGCGCGCATCGGCAGGAAACGACGGCAGCACGTACGACATCGGCTCGGCGGCCACGAGCAGGACGAGCGCCTGGGCGTCCACCGGCGGCAGTTGCACCGACAGGAAGTGGCTCTCGAAGCGCTGCCGCCACCAGGTCGGATACTTCGACGTCACCACCGCCAGCACGAGGACGCTCGCGAGCACCAGCGTGACGCGTCGTGGCGGCGTCAACCGCACGACGAGCAGGACGATGAAGGCCGCTCCGAGCAGTTCGAGCGGAACGAGGTAGCGGAAGATGCGATAGAGCACCGCCCAAGCCACGAACGACCCCATGAAGAAAGCAACGAGGAAGCGCCAGCGTGGGTCGACCACGGCGCGACCTCGACCCCGGAAGGCGAGCGCGGCCAGGGCGAGCGCGTAGAGCAGTGCCGGGCGCGCATCGCGAAACTCGGGCTCGGCGACGAAACCCTCGAGCTTCCACAGCAGCATGAAGGGGAAGACGGGCCATTCGAGCCAGGATGCCGGACCGAAGCGCGTTGCCGAGAACGACACGGGGTCGGCCCACGGCGAGCGGAATACGTCGTTGAAGTACGGAAAGAGCGGATTGCCGTAACGCTCGAACATGAGCGCCATCCATGGCCCGGCGGTGAGCGCAAACGCAAGCGTGATCCCGACACCGGCGACCATGCCACGTCGCAGCCGCGCCGCCCATCCGCCGCCGCCGCTGGCCGTCAAGGCGACGACGAGCCCGACCGCATAGATGCCTCCGGTGAGCTTCAATCCGGCGCCGACGCCGACGAGCAATCCCGCGCCAAGCACCGTCGCTCCCGACGGAGCGGGATCGCGAACGATCACCCACGCGGCGACGAGCACCAGGGCAGCGACGTACCAGTCGTTCATCGTGGTTCCGATGAGGCTCACGGCCATCGGCGCGGTGACGCCGAGGGCAAGCGCGGCGGCGATCGCGCGCCGCCGCACGACGACGTCGAGCGGTGCGAAGAAGGTGGTCGTGATGCGCGCGAAGCAGTACCACGCGACGCCGGTGGGAATCGCCAGGGTGAATGCGATCACGCGCGGCGGCACGTCGGCGGCGACCATCGCGTAGAACGGCAAGTCGAGGAAGGGGCTGTAGAAGGATTGGAGCTGCGCCGGCGCCCAGTCGATCCCATGACGGTCATGCACGAACGCCCACGCGTTGTAGTAGTGGTAGTTCATGAGATCCCAGCTCGAATCCTGGCGCAGCGCGATCGACGCGAGGCCAGCGAGGACGATCGACGCCGCGAGCCCGCACACGGCGCGAAGCCACGGCGGCAACGCGCGCCACGCCGCTTCGATGCGCGCCCATGCGGGGGGAGGGACATCGGGCAGGAACATGCGCCGCATTTTCGCCGATGTCGCCCCGAATGCCGGGCGACGCTGCGCTATGCTGCCGTCCATCCCACCCTCGTGAAGCGCGACATGACACTGCCTGCGCTCGCCCGTCGCAAGCTGCGCGGTACCCGTGATCTCGTCCTCGACACCTGGGACTCGATCACCGGTCGGCGCGCACCGCTCGTGCCGCCGCGCCGGCTGCGCTTCGTCGGCGATGGCGATTTTGGCGCGATCGGGCGCGAGTTCGTTGGACACTTGCAGACGCTCGCTCGCCTCACCCCCGACGCCCGCGTGCTCGACGTGGGTTGTGGCATCGGCCGTCTCGCGATTCCGCTCCTCGACGTGCTGTCGGCGCGTGGACGCTACGATGGATTCGACATCGTTCCACGGGCGATTCGCTGGTGCCGTTCGGCGATTGCGCCACGCCACCCCGGATTCACTTTCACGCTCGCCGACCTGGGCAACGGCGCGTATCGGCGACGCGCGCCGCGCTCGGCTGCGACGTACCGCTTCCCCTACCCCGACGCGAGCTTCGACGTGGTGGTTGCGATGTCGCTGTTCACGCACCTGCTGCCGGACGAGGCCCGCAACTACGTCCGCGAAATCGGTCGGGTGCTCACTCCGGGAGGACATTGCCTCACCACCTGGTTCGTCCGCAATGCGCAATCCGAAGCGCTGCTCGAGGCCGGGCGCTCGGCGATCGCATTCACTGCGGCGCACGGCGAGTGCCTGGTGACCGATCCGGCCGTGCCGGAAGCCGCGATCGCGTATCCGCAGGCGACGATCATGGCGATGCACGAGGGCGCCGGACTCGACGCGGTGACGCTGCACCCGGGCGCCTGGTGCGGTCGGTCGCGATTCACCAGCGGTCAGGACATCGTGGTCGCGTCGCGGCCCGCGGCCGATCCAAGCGGCGTACCGCGTGCCGTCGCCGGCAGTCAGATCGCTCGCGACAACGGCACGACGGTGGACGTCGCGAGGTAGCGGTCGAAGCACATCGCGACGTTGCGCAGGAGCAGCCGGCCAACGTCGGTGACGTCGATCCGGTCGCGCGCGATGCGCACGAGACCATCGGCAACGAGCGGCGCGAGCTGCGTGAGCGAACTCGCGAAATACGTCGCAAAGTCGATTCCGTAACGCCGCTCGATCTCCGTGACGGGAACGTGACCATGGCACATCAGCGACTGGATCACGTCGGCGCGCAGGATGTCGTCCGGGCTCAACCATGTGCCGCGGCACGCCGGTAACGTGCCCGCATCGACGGCCGCCTCCCAGGCCGGCAGCTCGCGCGGATTCTGGCTGAACGTCGAGCCGACGTGGCTGATCGCGGAGACCCCGACACCGATGAGGTCGGTCTGCGCGTGCGTGGTGTAACCCATGAAATTGCGCTGCAGCGTGCCGTGCCGCTGCGCCCGGGCGAGTTCGTCGTCGGGAAGCGCGAAGTGGTCCATGCCGATGTAGACGTATCCGGCGCCGCTTAGCATCTGGATCGCGCGGGCGAGCAAGGCGAGCTTCGCGTCGGCTTCAGGGAGGTCGCCTTCCACGATGTGGCGCTGCGCCTTGAAACGCTGCGGCAAGTGTGCGTAGCCATAGACCGCGATCCGATCGGGCCGCGCCTCGATCACGGTCGCGAGCGTTCGCGAGAAGCTGGTGACGGTCTGCAACGGCAGGCCGTAGATGAGATCGACGCTGACCGAGCGCATGCCGTTGGCGCGGCAGGCGGCGATCACTTCGAGCGTCTCGGCCACCGACTGGATGCGATTCACCGCACGCTGGACGTCCGGATCGAAATCCTGCACCCCGAGACTCGCGCGGTCGAAGCCCAAGGCGGCGAGTTCCGCCACGTCGTCGACCGAGACAGTCCGCGGATCGATCTCGATCGAGATGTCGCGATCGGGCCGCTGCGAAAGCGTGAAGTGACGTTTTACGGCATCGAGAATCCCGGCGAGGTCGGTCGGCGCGAGGAAGTTCGGGGTTCCGCCGCCGAAATGGATCTGCACCACGTCGCGGTCCCGATCGACGAGCGCACCGGTCATCGCGATCTCGCGGACGATCCGGGCCGCATACGTGGGACCCCGCCGGCGGTCGCGCGTGATGATCCGGTTGCATCCGCAGTAAAAGCACGGGCTCGCGCAGAACGGCACGTGGACGTAGATCGACAGTGCCCGCGGGATCGGGTCGCCGTTGCTCTCGACGATCGCGTCGCGCAGCGCTGCCGCGCCAAAGCTCGATCCGAAGTGCGGTGCCGGGGGGTACGACGTGTACCGCGGGCCGGGCCGGTCGTACCGGCGCAGCAATGCGGGATCGATGGCGAGAGGTGGAGCGCTCATGACGAATCGGCAGCGCCGGCCCGGCCACCCGCGAATGTCGAGGGTCACGGTGGGCGGTGGCGCGCAGTGGACCGCCGGGGAGTGTGCCGGCCGGCCCGTCGATCGACACTGATCGCGGTCAAGCCGCACGGCCTTTGCCATGCCCCGACCGTGAAAAGGCCCCATGGCCGCCTTCGGATCGCCCTCGCGGTCGCCTGGGCCGCCCCCGTGGGCCGCGCCGTACCGGGGTCCTGGCACGGCCGCGCGCGCGTCTTACGCGGCCTTTTCGTCCTTTTTCGCGAGTTCCGGGCTCCCGATCCCGAAAATCGCACTTTCCTGCGGTGAGCCACCTCCCGTCCGGACCGGTGCCGCCGGCGGCGTTGCGTGCAAATTGTCCACTACGTGTTCCCGGTAACGTACGTTCGCGGGTCAATGTGCGCGAAACGTCTTGTGATCGACATCCGCGACCTGTAGCATTCATCTTCGCGGGCAGATCCAACTGGGGAGGGGATACCGTGGCGACGATCGGTCAGGTGCAAGAGTTGCACAAGGAAACTGGCGGTGGGTGGCTCGCGTTCTTGGCGCGTGTTCTGCTGCCGCTCGGCCTGTTTGCGATTGCGCTCCTTGGCGTGGGCAGCAATCCCGCCGACGCCGGGCCGGGCGGAAAAATCGCGGCGGACCTCAAGGCAGCCCTCAACGGCGCCCAGACCACCGGCAAGTGGGCGGCGGCGACGAGCCGCGGCACGTACGTGCAGGTCGTGCTGGGGGCGGCCAGCAGCGATCCGGAATACACGGCGCTGCGTGCCGCCGTCCTCGCTGCGGGCGGGTCGATCCAGTACGTGTATCGCGCGACGCCGGCGGTGCTCGCCGTGCTGCCGTCGACGGCCGTCGCGGCGATCGCGGCGCGCGACGACGTCGCGTTTGCCGTGCCGAACCGGCCGGCATTGCGGACCGCGAGTTTCCTCCAGGAAATCACGGGGGCGTTGGGCACTCGCGCGAGCAACGGGACACCCTTCACGGGCGCCGGCATCGGCATCGCGATCCTCGACTCGGGGATAGACACCTGTCACGCCGCATTCGGCGGCCGGATGAACGGAAATAGCGATCGTTGCCGGCCCGGCAACCGGGTGGGCGCCAGCGTCGATTTCACGCGCCTGTCAGCCTCCCAAGGCAAGAAGCGCATCGACTGGACGCGTCCGGTCGACCTCGCGGCGGGATTCGCGCCGGGGTCGGCTGCGTATCGCGCATTTGCACGGGCGGTGGACGGTTCGAACGTCGACAATCCGGACGTTTACGGCCACGGGACGCACGTCGCGTCGATCGCTGGGGGGCAGGCGATCCCCGGGGGACCGGACGCCACCGGCATCGCCTCGGGTGCGAAACTCCTCGACCTGCGCGTCCTGGACGAGAACGGCGTCGGGCAGTTGAGTGACGTCCTCGCCGCCATCGATTGGGCCATCGCCAATCGCACGACGTACAACATCCGGGTGCTCAACCTGAGCCTCGCGACGCCCACCACGGGCTCTTTCCTCGACGATCCACTGTGCCGCGCGGTGCGCGCGGCGACGGCGATGGGCATCACGGTCATTGCCGCGGCTGGAAACTACGGCGTGACGGCCGACGGCGTCGAGGTCCTTGGGGCGATGGGCGCGCCCGCGGTCGAGCCAACGGTCATCACCGTCGGTTCGGCGCATCATCACGACACGCTCACGCGTGGCGACGAATCGATCAATCGCTTCAGTTCCCGCGGACCGACGCGAAGCGGGTGGCTCGATGACGCCGGCGTGCGTCACCACGACAACCTCCTCAAGCCCGACCTGGTCGCGCCCGGCAACAAGATCGTGGGCGCGGCGTCGAATGCCGGCCGGCCGGCCAACGTCATCCTGGGCGAGAATCCCGCCCTCGAAATCGGCGGCTACAAGGCGGACCGCAACGCGCGCCTGATGCAGCTTTCCGGGACGTCGATCGCCGCCCCGGCCGTCGCCGGCACCGTCGCGCTGATGCTCGAGGCCAATCCCGGACTCACGCCCCCGCTCATCAAGGCGATCCTGCAGTACACCGCACAGCCCCTGCCGGACCAGTCGCTCGTCCAGCAGGGCACGGGGCTCCTCAATGTCGACGGCGCCGTTCGCGTGGCGCAAGCGCTGCGCCAGAACATCGCAAGTGCCGTTGCCGCCGGGAGGCTCAAGCCCGGTGACAGCTTGCTCGCCCCAGGACGCACCCTGCCTGCAGGCCCATCGTGGATCGGCGGGGAAACTGCGCCGTGGAGCGGCTTCATCACTGCCGGTGGTGGGCACGTGGTGGGCGGAAGCGCCATCCTGGCCAAGTACCAGGCGATCTACGATCCCAAGCTCCTGTGGGCCGGTCGGCTCGTCAGCCGCATGGAGGCCGTGAACTGGCCGGGGACGGCGGAGCCGCGGTATTTCGTGCAGCGATTCGCCGGCAAGACGAAGGTCCTCTCGGAGGGGGTTCGGGCGCTCGACAAGGTGGCCGGGGTCACGAATCTCGCCGCGGGCACCGGAATATTCGCGCCGGTGTCCTCGCTTGCCCTCGCCGCCACGGCGCCGCAGGGGCTGATCATGTCCGAGGGACTGATCATGTCCGAGGGGCTGATCATGTCCGAGGGACTGATCATGTCCGAGGGGCTGATCATGTCCGAGGGACTGATCATGTCCGAGGGACTGATCATGTCCGAGGGACTGATCATGTCCGAGGGACTGATCATGTCCGAGGGGCTCATCATGTCCGAGGGGCTCATCATGTCCGAGGGACTGATCATGTCCGAGGGACTGATCATGTCCGAGGGGCTCATCATGTCCGAGGGGCTCATCATGTCCGAGGGGCTCA
>JADZDD010000028.1 GCA_020851235.1 Burkholderiales bacterium
AGCCCCATGACTTCGAGCTTGTGGAAGATGAAGGGCTTGAAGAGCTCCAGCGCCATCTTCTTCGGCAGGCCGCACTGATGCAGCTTCAATTGCGGACCGACCACGATCACCGAGCGGCCCGAATAGTCGACGCGCTTGCCGAGGAGGTTCTGGCGGAAGCGTCCGCCCTTGCCCTTGATCATGTCGGCGAGCGACTTGAGCGGTCGCTTGTTGGCGCCCGTCATCGCCTTGCCGCGGCGCCCGTTGTCGAGGAGGCTGTCGACCGCCTCCTGCAGCATGCGCTTATCGTTGCGCACGATGATGTCGGGGGCCTTCAGCTCGAGCAGCCGCTTCAGGCGGTTGTTGCGGTTGATCACGCGCCGGTACAGGTCGTTCAGGTCGGACGTCGCGAAGCGGCCCCCGTCGAGCGGCACGAGCGGCCGCAACTCGGGCGGCAGCACGGGCAGCACCTCGAGGATCATCCACTCCGGCTTGATGCCGGACTTGTGGAACGCCTCCAGCACCTTGAGGCGCTTGGCGATCTTCTTGATCCGGGTGTCCGAGCCGGTCGTCTCGAGTTCCTTCCTCAGCTTGCCGATCTCGTGATCGACGTCGAGCGACTTCAGGAGCTCGCGGATGCCCTCGGCGCCCATGTGCGCCTGGAAGTCGTCACCGTACTGCTCGACCTTGGCGATGTAGTCGTCCTCGGTCAGGAGCTGCGCCCGATTGAGCGGCGTCAGGCCCGGATCGGTCACGACGAACGCCTCGAAGTACAGGACGCGCTCGATGTCACGCAGCGTCATGTCCAGCACCATGCCCATGCGCGACGGCAGGCTCTTCAGGAACCAGATGTGCGCGACCGGGCTCGCGAGCTCGATGTGACCCATGCGCTCGCGGCGCACCTTGGCGAGCGTCACCTCGACGCCGCACTTCTCGCAGATGACGCCACGGTGCTTCAGCCGCTTGTACTTGCCGCACAGGCACTCGTAATCCTTGACCGGCCCGAAGATCTTGGCGCAGAACAGGCCATCGCGCTCGGGCTTGAACGTGCGGTAGTTGATCGTCTCCGGCTTCTTGACCTCGCCGTACGACCACGACCGGATCTTCTCCGGCGACGCGAGCCCGATGCGGATCGCGTCGAACTCTTCTTCCTGCGTGACTTGCTTGAACAGATCGAGCAATGCTTTCATTTGAAACTCTCCGAGTTTCAGCGACCCGCCGCCGGCGGTCGGCGATCAGCACGAGCGCTGAATACCGACGCCAACTGCAAACGGGTCGCCATGTTCCGATGCGTACCTGCTGACAGCCGATGGCCGACAGCCAACTAGTCGCGCTCCATATCGACGTCGATCGCGAGCGAGCGAATCTCCTTGACCAGCACGTTGAACGACTCCGGCATGCCGGCCTCGATGCGGTGCTCGCCCTTGACGATGTTCTCGTAGACCTTGGTACGTCCGTTGACGTCGTCGGACTTGACCGTGAGCATCTCCTGCAACGTGTACGCCGCGCCGTACGCCTCGAGCGCCCAAACCTCCATTTCGCCGAAGCGCTGGCCGCCGAACTGCGCCTTGCCGCCCAGCGGCTGCTGCGTCACGAGGCTGTAGGGACCGGTCGAGCGCGCGTGCATCTTGTCGTCGACGAGATGGTGGAGCTTTAGCATGTGCATGTAGCCCACGGTCACGGCACGGTCGAATGCCTCGCCGGTACGCCCGTCGTGGAGCGTGACCTGACCCGAGGGCGGCAGCCCGGCCATCGTCAGCATCGCCTTGATCTCCTCCTCGGTGGCACCGTCGAAGACAGGCGTCGCGAACGGCACGCCAGCGCGGAGATTCCCGGCGAGACCGATGATCTCGGCGTCGGTGAAGTGCGTGAGATCCTCGGGTCGTCCCTGCGTGTTGTAGATCCGCACCAGCGCCTTGCGCAGCTCGTCGACCTGGGCCTGCGCGCGCAGCATCGCGTCGATCTGCTGCCCCAGCCCCTTCGCCGCCCAGCCGAGGTGCACCTCGAGGATCTGCCCGACGTTCATCCGCGACGGCACGCCGAGCGGATTGAGGACGATGTCCACCGGCGTGCCGTCGGCCATGTACGGCATGTCCTCCACCGGGACGATCTTCGACACCACACCCTTGTTGCCGTGGCGACCGGCCATCTTGTCGCCCGGTTGCAGGCGCCGCTTCACCGCGACGTACACCTTGACCATCTTCTGCACGCCCGGCGGCAGCTCGTCACCCTGCGTGAGCTTCTTCTTCTTCTGCTCGAACATCGCATCGAAGTCGATGCGCAGTTGTGCGAGCGCCTCCTTCGAGGCCTCGAGCTGCTGCGCCGTCGCCTCGTCGGCCAGCCGGATATCGAACCAGTCGTGCCGCGCCACGGTCTCCAGGTACTCCTTGCCGATCTTCGTCCCCTTGGCGAGCTTCTTCGGCCCGCCGTTGGCGACCTTGTGCAGGAGGAGCTTCTCGATGCGCGCGTAGGCGTCGTTCTCGACGATGCGGAGCTGGTCGTTCAGGTCCTTGCGGTAGCCCTTCAACTCGTCGTCGATGATCTGCGTGGCGCGCTTGTCGCGCTCGATCCCCTCACGGGTGAACACCTGCACGTCGATTACCGTCCCGCTGATGCCGGACGGCACGCGCAGGCTCGTGTCCTTCACGTCGGACGCCTTCTCGCCGAAGATCGCGCGCAGCAGCTTCTCCTCGGGCGTCAGCTGCGTCTCACCCTTCGGCGTCACCTTGCCGACGAGCACGTCACCGGCCTCGACCTCGGCGCCGATGTAGACGATGCCGGAGTCGTCGAGCCGTCCGAGCTGCGCCTCGCCGAGACTGCTGATGTCGCGCGTGATCTCCTCAGGTCCGAGCTTGGTGTCGCGGGCGACCACCGAGAGCTCCTCGATGTGGATCGACGTGTAGCGATCGTCGCCGACCACCTTCTCGCTGATCAGGATCGAGTCCTCGTAGTTGTAGCCGTTCCACGGCATGAACGCGACGAGCATGTTCTGGCCGAGGGCCAGCTCGCCCATGTCCGTCGATGCGCCGTCGGCGATCACGTCGCCGCGGGCGATCACGTCGCCCACCTTCACGAGCGGTCGCTGGTTGATGTTGGTGCTCTGGTTGCTGCGCTTGTACTTGGTGAGGTTGTAGATGTCGACACCGACCTCGCCGGCCTGCGTCTCGGCATCGTGCACCCGCACGACGATGCGCGAGGCGTCGATGTAGTCGACCTTCCCGCCGCGCCGGGCCATGACCGCGGTACCCGAGTCGACGGCGGCGGTGCGCTCGACGCCGGTGCCCACGAGCGGCTTCTCGGGCCGCAGGCACGGTACCGCCTGCCGCTGCATGTTGGAGCCCATCAGTGCGCGGTTGGCGTCGTCGTGCTCGAGGAACGGGATGAGCGAGGCCGCCACCGACACGATCTGCGCCGGCGCCACGTCCATGTACTGCACGCGGTCCGCGGTCGACAGCATGAATTCGTTCTTGCTGCGGCACGAGACGAGCTCGTCGGCGAGCCGGCCGTCGTCGTCGACCTTGGCGTTGGCCTGCGCGATGACGTACTGGCCTTCCTCGATCGCCGACAGGTAGTCGATCTGGTCGGTCGTGCGGCCGCCGACGACGCGGCGGTACGGCGTCTCGAGGAAGCCGTATTCGTTGGTGCGCGCGTACAGCGCGAGCGAATTGATGAGGCCGATGTTCGGCCCTTCCGGCGTCTCGATCGGGCACACGCGTCCGTAGTGCGTCGGGTGCACGTCGCGCACCTCGAAGCCAGCGCGCTCGCGCGTGAGACCACCCGGACCCAGCGCCGAAACGCGGCGCTTGTGCGTGATCTCGGACAGCGGATTGGTCTGATCCATGAACTGCGAGAGCTGCGAGCTGCCGAAGAACTCCTTGATCGCGGCGCTGATCGGCTTCGCGTTGATGAGGTCGTGCGGCAGGAGGTTGTCGCTCTCGGCCTGGCCCAGCCGCTCCTTGACCGCGCGTTCGACGCGCACGAGACCGCTGCGGAACTGGTTCTCCGCGAGCTCGCCCACCGAGCGCACGCGGCGGTTGCCGAGATGGTCGATGTCGTCGATCTCGCCGCGTCCGTTGCGCAGGTCGACGAGGATCTTGATCACCGCGATGATGTCTTCGTTGGTCAGCGTGGGCAGGCCCTTGAGTTCCGGGCGGCCCATGCGGCGGTTGAACTTCATCCGGCCGACCGCCGACAGGTCGTAGCGCTCGTCGGAGAAGAAGAGCCCATGGAACAGCGCCTCGACGGCGTCTTCCGTCGGCGGCTCGCCCGGACGCATCATCCGGTAGATCGCGACCTTGGCCGCGTACTGGTCGGGCGTGTCGTCGGTGCGCAGCGTCTGCGAGATGAACGGGCCCTGATCGAGATCGTTGGTGTAGATGGTGCTGATCTCGTCCACACCGGCCTCTTGCAGCTTGGCGAGGCTGGCGTCGGTGAGTTCATCGTTCGCCTTGGCGATCACCTCACCGGTGGTCTTGTCGATGACGTTGGTGGCCAGCGTGCGTCCCGTGATGTAGTCGCCGGGCACGGCGATGCGTCGGGTGCCGGCATCGACGAGCTCCCGGATGTGGCGCGCGGTGATTCGCTTGTCCTTGGCGACGATCACCTTGCCGTCCTTGCCATGGATGTCGAAGCGCGCGAGCTCGCCGCGCAGGCGCTCCGGAACGAAATCGAGATTGAAGCCGTCCTTGCCGAGGAAGAACGTGTCGAACTGGAAGAACTGGCGCAGGATGTCCTCGTTGGTGAGGCCGATCGCCTTCAGCAGCGTCGTCACCGGCATCTTGCGGCGTCGATCGACGCGGAAGAAGAGGAAGTCCTTGGGGTCGAACTCGAAGTCGAGCCACGAACCGCGATACGGAATGACCCGCGCCGAGAAGAGGAGCTTTCCGGACGAGTGCGTCTTGCCCCGATCGTGCTCGAAGAACACGCCCGGCGAGCGATGCAGCTGCGAGACGATCACGCGCTCGGTGCCGTTGATGATGAACGAGCCGTTGTCGGTCATGAGCGGGATCTCGCCCATGTAGACCTCCTGCTCCTTGACCTCCTTCACCGTGTCCTTGGGCGCCTCCTTGTCCATGATGACGAGCCTGACCTTGGCGCGCAGCGCCGAACAGTAGGTCAGCCCGCGCTGCTGGCACTCGACGACGTCGAAGGCGGGGGCGAGCAGCGAGTAGCTCACGAATTCGAGGCGCGCGTTGCCCGAGTGACTGCTGATCGGGAAGATCGAGGTGAACGCGGCCTGCAGGCCCTCGTTGGCGCGCGCATCGATACCGACGCCTTCCTGCAGGAAGGCCCGGTACGAGGCAAGTTGCGTTTCGAGGAGGAACGGCACCTTGAGGACGTGCGCGCGCTTGGCGAAGCTCTTGCGGATGCGCTTCTTCTCGGTGAAGGTGTAGGGCGTGGTGGTGGTCGCCATGGCTTTCGGTAGGTCTCCGGTTCGTGCGGGATCACGCGGGCCTGCCGGCCTCGCGCACCTGCTGGAACGTCGCGGCCGGCGGTTGCCGGCATCGCGCTGACTTGCTGCCTCGACTGTCCGGGAACGTTGCATTCCCAGGCGTGGTGGCTGGCCCCTACCAGCCGCTGGCGGACAACGTCGCCATTGCAGCGACGTCCGACCATACCTGCCTTCCGCAGTCGACTCGGAAAGCGAAGCGAAACGCGCTCAGGGCCGGGCCCGACTCGCGCTTCGCTTCGATCTCCGCAGAGCCTCGAAGCGGGGCGGCGCCATCGTTGCCGCCCCGAAAAACCACCGTGAGACCAGAATTACTTGATTTCCACCTTGGCGCCGGCTTCCTCGAGCTTCTTCTTCGCCGCTTCCGAATCGGCCTTGTTGACGCCTTCCTTGACGGGCTTCGGCGCGCCGTCGACCAGGTCCTTGGCTTCCTTGAGGCCGAGGCCGGTGATCTCACGCACCGCCTTGATGACGTTCACCTTGTTGTCACCGATGGCGGCGAGCACCACGGTGAACTCGGTTTGCTCTTCCGCGGCTGCGGCGGGCGCGCCGCCACCGGCAGCGGGGGCGGCGACGGCCACGGCGGCAGCCGCCGAGACGCCGAACTTGTCTTCCATCGCCTTGATGAGCTCGGAGAGCTCGAGGACGGTCATCGAGGCGATCTTGTCGAGAATTTCAGTTTGGACTGCGGACATGTCTTGCTCCTGGCAACAAAGGGTAATGGGGCTGGAATGGCGAATATCAAGCGGCTTGCCGGGAATCGCGGACCGCGGCGAGCGTGCGCACGAACTTGCCGGGCACCTCGTTCATGGTCCGCACCAGCTTGGCGACGGGCGCCTGCATGGTGCCCAGCAGCTTCGCGATCAATTCGTCGCGCGACGGCAGCGAGGCGAGCGCGGTGATGTCGGTCGCCGACATGACCTGGCCCGGCATTGCGCCACCGGCAATGACGAACTTCTCGTTGCCCTTGGCGAAATCGGACAGCACCTTCGCCACGGCCACCGGATCGCTGCCGATGCCGTACGCGAGCGGGCCGACCATCTTCTCGGCCAGCGTCGCAAACGGCGTATCGGCGACCGCCCGGCGCACCAGGGTGTTCTTGACCACCCGGAAGTAGACACCGGACGCGCGCGCCTTCGCGCGCAGCTGCGTCATCGCTGCGACGGGCATGCCCCGATTCTCGGCCATCACGATGGCCTGAGCGCCGGCGAGCTGCTTCGCCACTTCGGCGACAACCGCTTGCTTCTCCTGCAGATTGAGACTCATGTTCACCTCATCTCATGACCCCCGAAACCGCCGGGGGTTACCGCGGTGACCATTCGCCCAGGAAACCCGGGTCGAAGGGAACACCATCTACGCTGCGTCGGGTATCAGAGCCGGTAACGGGGAACACGGGTCAGCCGCGACCCGTTCCGCGCTTGCGGCCCATCCGCCCGAATTAAGTCCCTGCGGACCCCAGCGGTCTTTGACGGCACGGCATGCCATTGGCTTTGGCGACAGGTGGGAGGTCGTCCTGACCTTCGTTCCCCGTGACCTGACCCTTGGCGCGCCGTCCCTCCAAATTCGTTACTGCGCCGCCTGCACCGTGGTGAGCGGCGCGTGATCGACGCGCACGCCGGCACCCATGGTGGACGACACGCTCACCTTGCGCAGGTACACGCCCTTCACCCCGGCGGGCTTCGCCTTGTTGAGCGCCTCGATCAGCGCGACCAGGTTCGTCTTCAGCTGCTCCGGGGTGAACGAGGCGCGGCCGATGGTGCACTGGACGATGCCGGCCTTGTCGGTGCGGTACTGCACCTGACCGGCCTTCGCGTTCTTGACCGCCTGCGCGACGTCGGGCGAGACGGTGCCGACCTTGGGATTGGGCATCAAGCCGCGCGGTCCCAGGATCTGGCCCAGCTGGCCGACGACGCGCATCGCATCGGGCGAGGCGATCACCACGTCGAACTCGAGAAAACCTTCCTTGATCCGCGCCGCGAGATCGTCGAAACCCACGATGTCAGCACCGGCTTCGGTGGCCTGCTGGGCCTTGTCGCCCTGCGCGAAGACCGCCACCCGCACCTTCTTGCCGGTTCCCGCCGGAAGGACGACCGACCCGCGAACGGTCTGGTCCGACTTCTTTGCGTCGACCCCGAGGTTGACTGCGACATCGACCGACTCGTCGAACTTGGCGATCGCATTCTCCTTGACGAGCGCAAGCGCGGCGTCGACGGGGTAGAGCTTGCTGCGATCCACCTTGGCGCGAACCTTCTCCATGCGCTTGGTGAGGCGCGAATTCGTCTTCTGTTCGGCCATGATCACTTCACTCCTTCGACCGTGATGCCCATGCTGCGCGCGCTGCCGGCGATGACGCGAACCGCGGCATCCATGTCGGCTGCCGTGAGGTCCGGCATCTTCATCGTGGCGATCTCTTCGGCTTGCGCGCGCGTGAGCTTGCCGACCTTGTCCGTGTGTGGCTTGGCGCTGCCCTTGTCGACCTTCGCCGCCTTCTTGATCAGCACCGTGGCCGGCGGTGTCTTCATCACGAACGTGAAGCTCTTGTCCGCGAACGCCGTGATGACCACCGGAATCGGCAGCCCCGGTTCCATCTTCTGCGTCTGCGCGTTGAACGCCTTGCAGAACTCCATGATGTTCAGGCCGCGCTGGCCGAGCGCGGGCCCGATCGGCGGGCTGGGATTGGCCTTGCCTGCAGGAACCTGCAGCTTGATGAAACCAACGATCTTCTTCGCCATGACTGCTCCTGTGTGGGTTCAAGCGGGCTTGCGCCCTCCCCGATGCCTGACTACGCCTTCTCGACCTGCGCGAAATCGAGCTCCACGGGCGTCGAGCGCCCGAAGATCGTGACCGATACGCGCAGCTTGCTCTTCTCGTAATTCACGTCCTCGACGTTGCCGTGGAAGTCGGTGAACGGGCCGTCCTTCACGCGCACCGCCTCGCCCGCCTCGAAGAGCACCTTCGGCCGCGGCTTCTCGACGCCTTCCTGGACCTGCCGCAGGATCGCGTCGACTTCCTTTTGCGAAATCGGCGTCGGCTTGTTCGCCGTGCCGCCGACGAATCCCGTGACCTTGGGCGTGCTCTTCACGAGGTGCCACGAGTCGTCGGTCATCGCCATTTCCACCAGGACGTACCCGGGGAAGAACTTGCGCTCGGAAATGGCCTTGGCGCCGTGCTTCATCTCGACGACCTCTTCCACGGGCACCAGGATCTGCCCGAACTGGTCGGCGATCTCCGAACGCTTGATCCGCTCGATCAGCGCACGCTGCACGCTCTTCTCGAATCCCGAGTAGGCATGCACGACGAACCATTTCTTGTCGCTCATCCGTCGACCCCGCCCTGCGTCAGCAATTTGATGATCCATGCGAGCGTGGTATCCACCGCAAACAAGAAGAGCGCCATCACCACGACGAAGACGAATACGATCCCGGTCGTCTGCAACGTCTCCTTGCGCGTGGGCCAGGCCACGCGCCCTGCCTCCGCCCACGATTCCTGCGCGAAGGCGAAGAATTCCTTGCCCGGCGCCGACGTCCACGCGACCACCGCCGCGACAACGAGACCGGCCAGCACCATCAGGATGCGCAGCACCATCGCGCTCTCCGAGAAGTGGTAGTACCCGTACAGGCCGGCCACCACGCAGAGTGCGGCTACTGCGATTTTCGCTTTGTCCATTTCAGGGATCAGGTATCGGGTATCAGGAATCAGAACCGCCGTCGTCTTCGGTGACGCGACGGCGAAGTCGCGTCGTCGCTGCCTGCCGATCCGGCGTTGTGCTGGCCCGCTGCGTGCCGATACCCCTACCTTTCACCAATCCACTCGACGGATGCCACGACTTCATGTCGCGGTACCGAAAACCGCCACTCCCTGACACCTGACCTCGGATCCCGGAGAGTGGCAGGCCAGGAGGGAATCGAACCCCCAACCTGCGGTTTTGGAGACCGCCGCTCTGCCAATTGAGCTACTGGCCTACGTCTGACCCTAACGACCGGCTCCCACCTACTCGATGATCTTGGACACGACGCCGGCACCCACCGTGCGACCCCCTTCCCGGATCGCAAAGCGCAACCCCTCCTCCATCGCAATCGGCTGGATCAGCGTCACCGTCATCGCCACATTGTCCCC
>JADZDD010000029.1 GCA_020851235.1 Burkholderiales bacterium
CGGTCACGCTCACCAATGCCAGTGCGGCAGCGGTGACGGTGACGAGCATCGTGAGCAGCGTTCCCGCCGAATTCGCGGTCTCCGCCAACACGTGCGCGACGGTGGCGCCGGGCGCCACGTGCAGCTTCGAGGTGACGTTCACCCCCGCGGCGACGGGGGCGCGGGCGGCGAGCATCAGCGTGACGAGCAACGGCACGGGCAGCCCACAGGTCGTCGCCGCGTCGGGAACCGGCGGCGCGGCACCGACGCCGGGACAACTCGAATTGCCGGCAAGCGTCGCCTTGGGCACCTACCTCGTCGGCACCCCCGGGGCCGCCGAGAGCGTGACGGTGACCAACGTGGGGGGTGCACCCGTGACGATCTCCGGGGTTGCCAGCAGCGCACCGACCGAGTTCGCCGCGACGGTGGGCACCTGCGCGACGGTGGCGCCGGGCGCGAGTTGCGCCCTTGCCGTGACGTTCACCCCGGCGGCCGAAGGCGTGCGCAACGCGACGCTCACCGTCACGAGCACGGGCGTGGGCAGCCCGCAGACGGTTGCGGTGACGGGCAACGGGGTGGCGCCGAGCGCGCCGGGCCAGTTGTCGATGCCGGGAACGGTCGACGCGGGCAGCGTCGCGGTGGGGAGCAGCGCTCCGGTCGCGAGCATTACGATCCACAACATCGGCAGCACGCCGGTGACGGTCGCGAGCATCGTGAGCAGCAACACGGCGGAGTTCGCGATCACGCAAAGCACGTGCACGACGCTGCCCGCCGGGGCGACGTGCACCGTCGAGTACCGCTTTGCGCCGACAGCGACCGGCGTGCGTACGGCGAGCTTCACGGTGACGAGCGACGGCGTGGGCAGTCCGCAGTCGATCGCGTTGCGCGGCACCGGCAGCGCGACGGTGACGACGATCGACATCATCGAGTACTACCACAAGGAATTCGATCACTATTTCATCACCGGAATCCCCGACGAGATCAGCAAGCTCGACGCGGGCATGTTCGAGGGTTGGGCGCGTACCGGTTACCAGTTCAAGGGCTACCCGGTCGGTTCCGCACTCGGCGACGACGTGTGCCGCTTCTTCAACGACAGCTTCGGTGACAAGAGCTCGCACTTCTACACGTCGTTCGCGAAGGAGTGCCAGGACGTGCAGGATCGGTTCAAGGACTGGAAGCTCGAGGGTCTCGTCTTCAGCATTCCGGTCCCGGCGGCCGACGGCACGTGCGCTGCGGGTACGGTGCCCATCTACCGCCTCTACAACCAGGGTCAGGGCGGCGCGCCGAATCACCGTTACACGATCGATCTCGATGTGCGCGCGCAGATGATCGCCAAGGGTTGGCTACCCGAAGGTCTCGGCGTCGGCGTCACCATGTGCGCGCCGCAGTGAGCGTGCTCGCGTCGCGCGCCGCGCGCCGGCGATGACTTCGCCACGATGGCCTCCCGGCGGGGTCATCGTGGCGATGGCGGCACGGTAAAATGGGGGCGCTCCTGCGCATCCTTCCCCATGCCCGACGATCCGCAACTCGAGGCGCTGAAAACGCCGCCGCATTCGCTCGAAGCCGAGCAGTCGGTCCTGGGTGGGCTCCTCCTCGACAACGAGGCCGCGGACCGCATCGGCGACCTCGTCACCGAGGACGATTTCTACAGCGACGCGCACCGCATCATCTACGCGCAGACGGTGAAGCTCGCGGGCGAGGGCAAGCCCGTCGACGTGATCACGCTGTCGGAGGCCCTCGGCGCGACGCGCCAGCTCGACTACGTGGGCGGGCTCGCGTACCTGGGTGCACTCGTCGCCAATGTCCCGTCGGCGGCGAACATCCGGCACTACGCGCAGATCGTGCGCGAGCGCTCGATCCTGCGCCGGCTCGCCGCCGCTGCCGGCGAGATCGCCGATACCGCGTTCAATCCGATGGGCCGCAATGCGCGGACGGTGCTCGACGAGGCCGAGGCGAAGGTCCTGCACATCGGCGAGCAGGGCAGTCGCGGACAGCGCACGTATGCGCTGCTCAAGGACCTGCTCGTGAGTGCCGTCGAGCGCATCGAGGAACTGTACAACCGCGAGCATCCGTCGGACGTCACCGGGGTGGCGAGCGGCTTCACCGATCTCGATCGCGAGACCGCGGGCTTGCAACCGGGGGATCTCATCATCGTCGCCGGGCGGCCGAGCATGGGCAAGACGACGCTCGCGCTCAACATCGCCGAGCACGTCGGGCTCGACCTCAAGCTCCCGGTCGTGATCTTCTCGATGGAAATGGGTGCCACGCAGCTCGCGATGCGGATGATCGGATCGGTGGGTCGGCTCGACGCGCAGAAGCTGCGCACCGGGCGGCTTGCGGCCGACGACTGGGAGCGCCTGTCATCGGCGCTGGGGCGGCTGTCCGAGGCCACGATACTGATCGACGAGACGCCAGCGCTCACCGTCATCGAACTGCGGGCCCGTGCGCGCCGCCTGCACCGCCAGTACAAGGGGCTGGGGCTCGTGATCGTCGACTACCTGCAGCTCATGCAGGCGCAATCGCAAGGTGAGAATCGCGCGACCGAGATCTCCGAGATCTCGCGATCGTTGAAGGCGCTCGCCAAGGAGCTCAAGGTGCCGGTGGTCGCCCTCTCGCAGCTCAATCGCTCGCTCGAGCAGCGACCGAACAAGCGGCCGGTGATGTCGGACCTGCGCGAGTCCGGTGCGATCGAACAGGATGCGGACGTGATCCTCTTCATCTATCGCGACGAGGTCTACAACGAGGACTCGCCGGACAAGGGGAGCGCGGAGATCATCATCGGCAAGCAGCGCAACGGGCCGACCGGCACGGTGCGCCTCACCTTCCTGGGCGAGCACACGCGCTTCGAGAACATGGCCCGGCCGGGTTCCTACTGATCGGCCGGCGCCGCCGGCCAACACCCCACTTCATGACCACCACCACGACGAAAACGGCTGTCGTCACCGGGATCACCGGCCAGGACGGCGCCTATCTGGCGCAGTGCCTCCTCGACCGCGGATATCGTGTCTTCGGGACGTTTCGCCGCGGCAGCTCGGTCAACTTCTGGCGCATCGAGGCGCTCGGCATCGCGACGCATCCCGCGCTCACCACGGTCGAGTTCGACCTGACCGACGCCGGATCGGCGCTGCGGCTCCTCGAGCGGACCGAACCGCACGAGGTCTACAACCTCGCCGCGCAGAGTTTCGTCGCGGTGTCCTTCGACCAGCCCGTCACCACGGGGTTGACCACCGGAATCGGCGCCGTCCACCTCCTGGAAGCCGTGCGCAGCTTCGACCGCGGTATCCGCTTCTACCAGGCGAGCACGTCCGAGATGTTCGGCCGCGTGCAGACCATGCCACAGAACGAGGCGACGCCGTTCTATCCGCGCAGTCCGTACGGGGTGGCCAAGCTCTACGCCCACTGGATGACGGTGAACTACCGCGAGTCGTACGGCATCTTCGGCGCTTCGGGGATTCTCTTCAATCACGAGTCACCGCTGCGCGGCCGCGAATTCGTGACGCGCAAGATCACCGATGCGGTTGCGCGGATCGTGCGCGGTCAGCAGGACGTGCTCGAGCTCGGCAATCTCGATGCACGCCGCGACTGGGGTCACGCCCGCGAGTACGTCGAAGGCATGTGGCGCATCCTGCAGCACGACGTGCCGGAGACCTTCGTGCTCGCGTCCGGGCACACGCACAGCGTGCGCCGCTTCGCCGAGCTCGCCTTCGCAGCCGGCGGCATCGAGCTCGCGTGGCGCGGCAGCGGGGTCGACGAGGTGGGTGTGGAAGCCGGCTCGGACACGGTCCGAGTGCGCATCAATCCGGCGTACTACCGGCCGGCCGAGGTCGACGTGCTCCTGGGCGACCCGAGCCAGGCGCGGTCGAAGCTCGGCTGGAAGGCGAGCATCCCGCTCGACGCGCTCTGTCGGGAGATGGTCGAGGCGGATCTTGAACGCGTCGATCGTGGCGTCTCCTACTAGGGTCCTCGTCACCGGCGCGGCCGGCTTCACCGGGCGCCACCTTTGCGCGTCGCTCGTGGCGCGGGGCCATACGGTGATCCGCCTGGTCGAGCGCGCGACACCGGCGGCCGACGAGGTCATTGCTGACCTCACCGATGCCCACGCCGTCGCCGCGGCCGTCCGCGCGGCGCAGCCCGATGCGGTCGTGCACCTCGCGGCGATCGCCTTTCCCGCCCACGCCGACAACGCCGCGATCTACGCCGTGAACGTGGGCGGCACGCTCGCGCTCCTCGAAGCGCTCGTCGCCGGCGGTTTCGGCCGCGACGGCGTGCTGCTGCCGAGCACGGCCACCGTTTACGCGAGCGCAGCCGACGGTGTCCTCACCGAGGACTCGCCCGTCGCGCCGGCGTCGCACTACGCCGTGAGCAAGCTCGCGATGGAGCACATGGCCCGCCTCTTCGCTCGCGCATTGCCGCTGGTGCTGGTGCGTCCGTTCAATTACACGGGACCCGGACAGCGCGAGCCGTACCTCGTGCCGAAGATCGTGCGACATTTCGCCGAGCGGGCCCCGGTGATCGAACTCGGCAACATCGACGTCGAGCGCGACTTCCTCGACGTGCGCGTGGTCGTCGACGCCTACGTCCGGCTCCTCGCGGCGCCCGCGACGCGCGGCGGCACGTTCAACCTGTGCAGTGGAACGGGTCGCACGGTCCGCGACATCGTGCACCGCCTGACCGCGCTCACCGGGCACGACATCGAGATCCGGATCAATCCACGATTCGTGCGCGCCGGCGAGCCGCAGCGCATCGTCGGCTCGAATGCGCGCGTCGAGGCGGCGATCGGGCCGTTGTCGAGTGTCGCCCTCGACGTCACGCTCGCCGACATGCTCGCGGCCGCGCGGCGCTGAGGCGACGGCGCGAGGCGGGACGGCGCTACAGCACCTCGGCGGCGTGGTCCGCGAGGCGTGAACGCTCGCCGCGCGTGAGCGTCACGTGGCCGGAGTGCGCCCAGCCCTTGAAGCGGTCGACGACGTAGGTCAGTCCCGAACTTCCCTCGGTGAGGTACGGGGTGTCGATCTGCGCGATGTTGCCGAGGCACACGACCTTGGTGCCGGGGCCGGCGCGCGTGATGAGCGTCTTCATCTGCTTGGGCGTGAGGTTCTGCGCCTCGTCGATCACCAGGAACTTGTTGATGAACGTGCGCCCGCGCATGAAGTTGAGGCTCTTGACCTTGATGCGGGAGCGAATGAGATCGCGCGTCGCGGCGCGACCCCATTCACCCGCCTCGTCGTCGGACTTGTTGAGGACGTCGAGGTTGTCCTCGAGCGCACCCATCCACGGATTCATCTTCTCTTCCTCGGTGCCCGGCAGGAAGCCGATGTCCTCGCCGACGGGCACGGTGACCCGCGTCATAATGATCTCGGTGTAGACCTTGAACTCGAGCGTGAGCATCAGCCCCGCGGCGAGCGTGAGCAGCGTCTTGCCGGTCCCGGCCTGCCCGAGCAGCGTCACGAAGTCGACGTCCGGATTCATGAGGAGGTTGAGCGCGAAGTTCTGTTCGCGGTTGCGCGCGGTGATGCCCCACACGTTGTTCTTCTGGTGCGAATAGTCCTTGAGCGTGGACAGGAGCGCGGTCTTGCCCGTGATCTCCTTGACGATGGCGTGGAACGGCGATTCGTCGGGCTTCTCCTGGTAGACGAACTCGTTGACGAGCAGCGACGGGATGAGCGGGCCGCCCAGCCGGTAGTACGTGTGGCCCCCCTGCTGCCACGACTCGATCGCCTTGCCGTGGCGGTCCCAGAAGTCGGCGGGGAGCTCGCGCGTTCCGGTGTACAGGAGGTCGGTGTCCTCGAGGACCTTGTCGTTGAAGTAGTCCTCGGCGGCAAGCCCGAGCGCCCGCGCCTTGATGCGCATGTTGATGTCCTTCGACACCAGGATCACGGCGCGCTTCGGGTGGTTCTGCTGCTGGTGCATCACGACCGCGAGGATCTGGTTGTCGGCCTTGCCGCTGGCGAGCGTGGCCGGCAGCGTCGTCGCGATCGACTCCGTCTGCAGGTAGAGCCGGCCCGTCGCGGCACCGCCGGAGCGCGATGCGAGCGGAATGCCGCGGGCGATGTTCTCGCCGGTTTCGCCGTGCGCGGTGACGAGGTCGTCGAGGAAGCGGCTCACCTGACGCGCGTTGCGCGCCACTTCGGAGACGCCCTTCTTGTTGGCATCGAGCTCCTCGAGCGTGAGCAGCGGCAGGTAGATGTCGTGCTCCTCGAACCGGAACAGGCTCGTCGGGTCGTGCAGCAGCACGTTGGTGTCGAGGACGAAGAGCTTGGCGGCGGCGCTGGCCGTGACCCGCTGGGACTTGCGCGAAGGGAGGAGATGGAGCGTGGATGGAGCGGGGCGCAGCTTGCGTTCGACCATGGGCCTCCTTGGAGCGCTGCCTTGGGGCCGCCCACCGCGGGCGAGCCGGCGCAACGATGGTACAGGTTCCATGCGCCGACACAAGGGGTTGTGGTCGGGACCCCGGGCGGGGCGAACCTGTCGTGGTCGCCCCTGTCGCGGCCCGCCGCCGGAAGGCGCCGGGGCCGGGCGGTGCGCTACAGCGACTCGACGAACGCGAGCACTTCGGCGACGTGGCCCGGCACCTTCACTGCGCGCCATTCGCGCACGAGCTTGCCGGCGGCATCGATCACGAACGTGCTGCGCTCGATGCCCCGGACCTGCTTGCCGTACATGTTCTTCATCTTGATCACGCCGAACTGGCGGCACAGCGTCTCGTCGGGATCGGCGATGAGCGGGAAGGGGAGGGCGAGCTTCGCCTTGAACTTCGCGTGCGAGGCGAGAGAATCGCGCGAAACGCCGACGACGGTTGCATTGGCCTTGCGAAACGCGGCGTGCGCATCGCGGAACTGCGCGCCTTCGGTCGTGCATCCGGGCGTGTGGTCCCGCGGGTAGAAATAGAGCACGACGGTCTCGCCCTTGTGCGCGGAGAGCCGGAATGCGCCGTCGGTGGCGTCGGCGGTGAAGTCGGCGACCTTTTTTCCAGTCATCGAAGCTCCGGAGATGGGTGGGCCCTGGCGGTGGCCATCGATCTTACGCCGCTGCCGCGAGGTCGACGTCGTGCAGGAATTCCTCGCCCTGCACGAGGAGCGTGCCGCTGCGCCCGGGGACGCTGCCCGCGTGCACGGTGCAGCGCGGCAGCGCCATCGGCTCGACCGCCTCGTAGAGCGTGCGCACGGGGCCGAGCGTCCAGCCCTGCGCCTTCCAGCCCAGCACGAGCTGCTCGAAGGCGGCGGCGAGGCGCATGCCTTCGAGTTCGGCGTGCAGCGTGTACACGTGCGCCGACGCGGGCTCGAGCGTGCGCTCGAGCACGTGCGCAGCCACGTTGTCCTCGGTCACGCCGTCGAGGCCGATCAGCTCGTCCAGCGTCGGTAACGTGGTCGGGATCTGCGGGCAGCGGATCGGCTCGGCGTTGTACACCGGCAGATGCGGTGACGTGCCGCGTCCGTCCGAGCAGTAGTCGAAGCCCAGGCGCTGCGTCAGGCGCAGCGCGTGGACGTTCATCTGCCAACCGGCGGCCCCGTGCGTGCGCGGAGCCTCGCCGAAGATCTCGGTATAGCGCGCGCAGGCGCGCTCCATCTCGGCGCGGGTCCAGGCGGCGTCGGCCCGGGCCACGCCATCCTGCCAGCGGATGTGATCCCAGCAATGGATTCCCGTCTCGTGTCCCGCGTCGCGCACCCCGCGCATGAGCGCGGCCGTGCGTCGTCCGATATCCGGCCCCGGCAGCACGGTTCCGTACAGGAGCGTGCGCACGCCGTAGTGGCGCACGACCGACGTGCGGCGCACCTTGCCGACGAAGCCTGGGCGAAAGACGCGCTTGATCGCCCGGCCGGTGTGGTCGGGGCCGAGCGAGAAGAGGAACGTCGCGGTGACGTCGTGGCGGCGGAGGATCTCGACGAGCCGCGGCACGCCTTCGCGCGTCCCGCGCAGGGTGTCGACGTCGATCTTGAGGGCGAGGTACATCGTCGGGGCGCGTCCCAGCGGCGCGGGCGCGCACTTACACCGTGGTTTCGCGGCCGTCCTCACCCGCGCCCAACAGGCGGCGCGCTTCGGCGACCTGGTTCCGGTACGCCTCGAAGATGCGCACGAGCGCATCTTCCATGGTCACCTGCGGGCGCCAGTCGAGATCGCGCACCGTGTTGTCGATCCTGGGCACGCGGTTTTGCACGTCCTGATAGCCGCGTCCGTAGTACGCGTCGGCCGTCGTGTCGACCAGCGTGACGCGTGCCGCGTTGGGCGCGTACTCCGGATAACGCCGCGCGATGTCGAGCATCGTCTGCGCGAGTTCACGCACCGACCAGTTGTTCGCGGGATTGCCGATGTTGTAGATCCGACCCGACGCGACGCCGTCGGCATTGGTCACGATCTTCATCAGGGCGGCGATGCCGTCGTCGATGTAGGTGAAGGCGCGCTTCTGCGTTCCGCCATCGACGAGCTTGATCGCCTCGCCGCGCACGATGTGACCCAGGAACTGCGTGATCACTCGCGAGCTGCCCTCCTTGGGCGTGTCGATCGAATCGAGGCCCGCACCGATCCAGTTGAACGGTCGGAACAGCGTGTAGTCGAGACCGTGCTGCATGCCGTAGGCGTGAATGACGCGGTCCATGAGCTGTTTCGCGCAGGCGTAGATCCAGCGCGGCTTGTTGATCGGGCCGAGCACGAGGTCGGAGGTCTCGGGATCGAACTCGGCGTCGCGCGACATCCCGTACACCTCGGAGGTCGACGGGAACACGATGCGCTTGCCGTAGCGCACGCAGGCACGCACGATCGGCAGATTGGCCTCGAAGTCGAGCTCGAAGACCCGCAACGGATCGCGCACGTACAGCGCCGGGGTGGCAATCGCCACGAGCGGCAGCACCACGTCGCATTTCTTGACGTGGTACTCGATCCACTCGCGGTTGATCGTGATGTCGCCCTCGAAGAAGTGGAAGCGCCGTTCCGGCAGGAGGTCGGCGACGCGGTCGGCCTGCATGTCCATGCCGTAGATCTCCCAGTCCGTCTCACGCACGATGGCGTGCGACAGGTGGTGACCGATGAAGCCGTTGACGCCGAGGATGAGGACGCGTTTCATGGTGGCAGGAGCGGGGCCGGCGGCCGGGACGCGCATTCTACTCGTCACCGCACGGGACATCAGCGTGCCCGAGCCGGCGCGGCACGTGGCGTGGGCGGCAGCGCGCAGGGCAGGCGCAGCGCCCGTGCGAGATCGGATGGCGCAAGACGCACGCCGTCCAGTTCGGCAGCGACGATCTCGAGTGTGCCGCCGCCGCCACACGCGGCTTCGAGGCGAGCGCCGCGCAGCGCGAGTCGTGGCGACGCGCACGGCGCGCCGTCGTCGATCACGCGCGTGCGCAGCACGCGCAGGCGACGCCCGTCGATGTCGGTGAATGCGCCCGGATACGGCGGCGCGACCGCGCGCACGAGATCGTGGAGGCGGCGTGCCGACGCGTTCCAGTCGAGGCGGCCATCCTCCGGCGTGCGGCCACCGTAGTACGAGCCGCGGGCGAGATCGAGCGGCACGCGCGGCGCACTCCCGGAGAGCAGCGCCGGCAGCGCGCGATCGAGCGTCATCTCGGCGGCCACCGTGACCTTGGTGAAGACCTCGTGCGCGGCGTCGTCGGGCAGGATCGGCACCGCCGTCTGCGCGACGAGATCGCCGGCGTCGGGCTTGGCCGCCATGTAGTGCAGCGAGGCGCCGGTCTCGCGTTCACCGTGCAACACGGCCCAGTTGACCGGCGCGCGCCCCCGGTACTTCGGCAGCAGCGATCCGTGCATGTTGAGCGCGCCGCGTCTGGCGGTCGCGAGGAGCGCGGGTGAGAGCAGGTGCCGATAGTAGAAGCTGAAGATGAAGTCCGGCGCGAGCGCCGCGATCCGGGCGAGCGTTTCGGGCGTGTTGGGATCCCGGGGCGTCGCGACCGGCAGCGCGTGGTCACGCGCCACGTCGGCCACGCGCTCGAACCAGATCGCCTCGGCCGGATCGTCCTCGTGCGTCACGACGAGCGGCACGGCAACGTCGTGGGCGAGCAGGACTCGCAGGCAACGTGCGCCGACGTTGTGGTAGCCGAAGACGACGGCGCGCGCAGCAATGCGGGACGTCATCGCAGCCCCCGACATGCCGTGGCACCGCCAGTCACGGAACCTCGCTCTCGGCGCGAGTCCCGGCGGGTGCCGGATCGCGCTCGAGGAGCGCCTGCAGCGTGTAGCGCGGCCGATTGCGTACCTGCATGTAGATACGCCCGACGTACTCGCCGACGAGGCCGACGCCGAAGAGGACGACGCCGATCAGGAAGAATTCCAGGATGTCGCGATCCCACAGCGCGGCCCAGCCGTGCCCGGTGAACAGGCGCTGCACGACCACCGCGGCGTACAGCAGCGAGCTTGCCGCGGCGACGAACATGCCGAACAGCGAGAACAGTTGCAGCGGCACGAGCGAGAAGCCGGTGACGAGATCGAAGTTCAGGCGAATGAGCTTGTACAGCGAGTATTTCGATTCACCCGCGGCCCGCTCCGCGTGTGCCACCTCGACCTCGGTGGGGGCGTGCGCGTAGGTGTACGCGAGCGCCGGGATGTACGTGCTCACCTCGCGACTGGCCGCGACCGCGTCGACGATGGCGCGGCTGTACGCGCGCAGCATGCAGCCCTGGTCGGTCATGCGGATGTGCGTGATGCGTTCGCGCAGCCGATTCATCGCCCGCGACGCCACGCGTCGCCACCACACGTCCTCCCGGCTGCGGCGCACGCCGCCGACGTAGTCGTGGCCGGCGTCCATCGCGGCGAGGAGCCGGCCGATCTCCTCGGGCGGATTCTGCAGATCGGCATCGAGGGTGACGACGCGCTGACCGCGCACACGCTCGAAGCCGGCGATGATCGCGGTGTGCTGTCCGCGATTGACGGTGAAGACGACGACGCGGGTCACGTCGGGCCGCGCGAGGTACTGGTCCTTGAGCAGCGCCGCCGACCGATCGCGGCTGCCGTCGTCGACGAAGATGATCTCGTAGGGCACGGCGAGCGCATCGAGCGCGGGGTACAGGCGGGCAAACAGCGCGCCGAGGCCGGCATCCTCGTTGTAGACGGGAATGACGACCGAGAGGACGGGATCCATGCGACGAATCAGCGTGCCGGATCGATGCGCGCGGCTGCGATCACCTCGGCACAGGCGGCGCAGACGCGATCGACATCGGCGTCGCTCATCGAGGGGAACAGCGGCAGCGTCACCGTGGTGTCGGCGATGTGCTCGGTGTGCGGCAAGTCGCCACGATGATAGCCGAAGCGCGCGAACGCCGACGCGAGGTGCGCGGCCTCGTACGACACGCCGGTGCCGATGCCGCGCGCCTCGAGTGCCGCGCGGAACTGCGTCCGCGACAGCGTGAGCGCCGACAGCGGCAGCAGCGGCGCGAAGAGGTTGAAGCTGTGTCCGTTCGCTTCGCCCGGATACCCGGGATGCGGCAGTTCGAGCGGTGGATCGGTGCGCAGGCGGGCGAAGTAGCGATCCGCCAGCGCCCGTCGCCGCGCATTGAAGACAGGCAACTGCGCAAGCTGGTGCAGGCCCACCACCGCGTTCACGTCGGGCAGGTTGAACTTGCTCGCCACCTGCGCGACGTCGCGCGTGCCGTCGGGGCGCCGGACGATCCCGTGGAAGCGCAGGACCTCGACGTGCTGCGCCTCGTGCTCGTCGTTGACGACGAGCGCGCCGCCCTCGATGGACGTGACGTTCTTGTTGGGATGGAAGCTGAACACGCACAGGTCGCCGAAGCTGCCGAGCGGACGGCCGCGCCACGTCGAGCCGATGGCAAGCGCCGCGTCCTCGATCACGCGCAGGCCGTGCCGGGCGGCGAGCGCGTAGAGGCCGTCCATGTCGCAGGGCAGGCCGCCGAAGTGGGTCGGCATGATCGCCCGGGTCCGCGGGCCGATGCGCGCCGCAGCCTGCGCGAGGTCCAGGTTGCGGGTGGTGGGCTCGACGTCGACGAACACCGGTGTCGCGCCGACCTTGACGATCATGTTCGGCGCGGCAAAGAACGTCATGGCCGGCGTGATCACCTCGTCGCCGGGGCCGATGCCGGCCACGTGCAAGGCGAGCTCCAGCGCCGCGGTCGCCGACGACACGACGCGCACCGGGCGTCCGCCGACCGACGCCGAGAGCGCGGCCTCGAAGGCCTTGACCCTGGGACCGCTCGTGATCCACCCCGAGCGCAGGACGTCGGCCACCGCTGCGATCGTCGCCTCGTCGAGCGTGGGGCGGGCAAAGGGCAGGTAGGGGAGGTCGGACATGGGTCGCTTGCGTGCCGGGCCATCAGCCGCGGGCCACGAGCCACACGCCGACGATGATGCAGCCGATGCCGAGCCACTTGGCGGTCGTCACGACTTCACCGAAGAGATAGTACGCTGCGATGGCATTGAGGACGTAGCCGAGCGAGAGCATCGGATAGGCGACCGAAACGGGCACGCGCGACAGCCCGATGATCCACACCACGAGGCTCACCATGTAGACCGCCACGCCGACCACGAAGTGGCCCTGCGTGCCCATGCGCCAGAGCGTGTCGAGCCAGTTGTCGCGATCGAGCGTGATCACGCCAAGGACGTTGGTGCCGGCCTTGAGCAGGAGTTGGGCGACCGTGTTCAGGAGCACGCCGGTCATGAGGAAGGCGAAGGCGGTGAGCGTCATGGCAGAAGGCGGCAGGGAGTGTGCCCGGATCAGCGGCGCGCGATGAAGGCGCGTCGTGGATCGCGGGCGAGGATACGCATCGGTACACCGTTGCGCGCGAGGTCGGCGGCGGTCGCGTGCGAGACGAGCGCGTACGCCTGGGGGGCCGCGTCCCACACGGGCAACCAGCGGGCGAGGTCGTAGCCCTTGTGCGGCTCGGCGTCGAGGCCCAGGCCCATCTCGTCACGGTACTCGACGAGCGGCGTCGGCCGGCGCAGGTAGAAGGGCAGCGTCTGGTCGTAGCTGCCGATCTGGAAGACCGGGTACTTTGGATCGAGCGGGCCGCCCTGCGCGCGTTCGGCGTCGGCAAGAATCGGCGCGGCCGAGCGTACCGGCGCGAACGCGTCGTTGCCGACGAAGATGAGCTGGAGGGCGAGAAGCGAGGTCAACGACAGCGCCGCGATGCCCAGCGTGCGTGCGGCCGGGGTGCCGTGGTGGAAGAGCACGGTGGCGGCCACCCCTCCCAGCGTGTAGGTCACGATCGCTCCCAGCACCCACGGCGCGAACTCGCGATAGATCGCCTCCGGCGTAGTCGCGCTCGCCCAGGTGCGGATCCAGTGCTCCCAGCCGGCGACGTGGATCGTCGCGACCGCGGCGCCACCGACGGCGAGCGGAAGTGCGATCGCCATGAGCGTGCGCGCCGGCACGCGCGTGAGCTCCACGCCGAGCACGAGCGCGAGCGCGGGAAACATCGGCAGGATGTACGACGGCAGCTTCGATCCCGACAGGCTGAAGAAGACGAGGATGAACGCGGCCCAGACGAGGCAGAACCGCGTCCAGGCGAAGCCGTTGGCGGCGCGCGGCGCGTCACGCAGGCTGTGAGGCAGCGTCACGAGCCAGACGAGGGTCCACGGCAGCCAGCCCACGACGAACCAGGGCAGGAAGTACCACCACTGGCCGGTCCGGTTGTGCGTCTCGGTGAGGAAGCGCTCGAAATGCTCGTGGATGAAGAAGAAGCGCGCGAACTCGGGATTGCGTGAGGAGACCAGCACGAACCACGGCGCGGCGACGACGAGGAATGCGACGATCCCTGGCACGAGGTGCAGCCGCCGCCAGGGGCCCGTGTCGCGCGTGGCGAGCGTGTACAGCACGAGGGTTGCGCCGGCGACGAGCGGGGCGACGAGTCCCTTCGTGAGGGTCGCGGCGGCGAGCGCGACGTAGCAGGCCAGCATGCTCGTGCGTACCCGTCCGGGCGCGAGTCCGTCGCGCTGGGCGAGGAGGAACGCGCACAGCGCCACCGTCATGCAGAAGGCGAGCAGGCCGTCGAGGCTCAACAGGTGCGCGAGCCCCGCATGCCAGACGCAACCCAGCAGCACGAGCGCCGCGTACGTGCCGGCGGTGCCGCCGGCCAGGCGGGCGCCGGCCAATCCCACGACCACGACCGCCAGCAGCCCCGCGATCGCGGTGACGATCCGTGCGGTCCAGTCGTGGACGCCGAGGCCGTCGAACGCGAGCGCGCCGAGCCAGTACTGCAGCGGCGGCTTCTCGAAATACTTGAGATCGTTGAGTCGCGGCGTCACCCAGTCGCCGCTCGCTGCCATCTCGCGGGCGATCTCGGCGTAGCGTCCCTCGTCGGGATGCTGCAGGTGGCGCAGGTTAAGCGGTGCGAACCAGATCACCGCGGCGACGGCGGCGAGGAGCCACCAGGTGCTGCGGGGAAGGAAGGCGAGCATCGGCGGGAGATCCCCCGGCGAGGGGGACGATGAACCGGAGACGGGGTGACGCAAGCGGCGCCGCGCATTCTACCGGACCGGGGTTCACCGGCCGCAGCTGCCCGCGTGGATCACCGCGGGCGGACCCCACACGGCGCGCCACGGGAGGAGCCGGCGATTTGCTACCATCGCGCGGTTGTCATCGCCCGTTCGGAGCGTCGGCTCCCGCCCCATGTCCACGCCGCTTGCCCTCTACGACAACTTCACGCGCACGCTGCGTCCGTTCGAGCCGCTCGACCCGACCGGGCCGGTGGGGCTGTACACCTGCGGTCCGACCGTCTACGACTACCAGCACATCGGCAACTTTCGCACGTTCCTCTTCGAGGACGTGTTGAAGCGCGTGCTGCGCTGGAACGGCTACCGGGTGAACCACGTCATGAACATCACCGACGTGGGGCACCTCACGTCGGACGCCGACACCGGCGAGGACAAGATGGAGAAGGGCGCGCGCCGCACCGGCAAGTCGGCGTGGGACATCGCGCGGCTCTACACCGACGACTTTCTCGAACAACTCGACCGGCTCGCCATCGAGCGCCCGACCGTGCTGTGCCGCGCGACCGACCACATCGCCGAGCAGATCGCCTTCATCGGCGACATCGAGCGCAACGGCTACACCTACGTCACGTCGGACGGCGTGTACTTCGACACCAGCAAGCAGGACGACTACGGCTACCTCGCGCGTCTGGACGTCCACGGACTCGAGGCCGGCCGGCGCGTCGATCTGGGCGAGAAGCGCCATCCCACCGACTTCGCGCTGTGGAAGTTCAGCACGCCCGACGAGAAGCGGCAGATGGAGTGGGACAGTCCCTGGGGTCGCGGCTTTCCCGGCTGGCACATCGAGTGCTCGGCGATGGCGCAGAAGTACCTGGGCGACTACTTCGACATCCACTGCGGGGGCGAGGACCACATCCCGGTCCACCACACGAACGAGATCGCGCAGACGCAGGCGCGGGTGGGGACGCGGCTCGCCAACTTCTGGATGCACGGTTACTTCCTGCTCATGAACGACGCCAAGATGGCGAAGTCGGCGGGCGAGTTCCTGCGCGTGCAGTCGCTCATCGAGCGCGGCTACGACCCGCTCGTCTATCGCTACCTGTGCCTGACCGCGCACTACCGCACGCAGATGAGCTTCTCGTGGGAGGCGATGGATGCCGCGGCCACCGCGCTCGACCGCATGCGAAACGGCGTCCACGCGCTGCCGGGCGATCCGGCCGCGCAACCCGACCCCGCGTATCTCGCGCGCTTCACGCACGAGATCAACGACGACCTCAACATGCCGCGCGCGCTGGCGGTGGCGTGGGAGGCGCTGCGCGGCGACCGTGCGCCCGCGGTCAAGCGCGCCACGCTCCTTCGCTTCGACGACGTGCTCGGCCTGCGCCTTGCACAGTGGCAGCCCGTGACGCACGAGGTCCCCGCGGCGGTCACCGCCCTCGCCGAGGCACGCGCGGCGGCCCGGAAGGCGAAGCAGTGGTCCGAAGCCGATCGCCTGCGCGGCGAGCTCCTTGCGCTGGGCTGGGAGATGGAGGACCAGCCGGCCGGCTTCCGGCTGAAGAAGCGCTCCGAATAGGAACGCGCCGGCGCCCGTCGGCGGCGCGCGCAGCATCCCTTGGTCGCCGCCATGGCGGCTTGATCCCATCGCTTGACCGTTTCGTCGCGTTCTCGTTGAGCGCGGGGCCGGCGCTGCCTAGGATTCGTTCGACGACGCCGAAAACCGGAGCAGCGCGGGATGAATCCCAAACCCGTTCTCGCTGCATCCAAGGGTCGAAGGCGTCGCAAAGTGACCGCCGCGATACCACGAAGGAGCGAAACCATGGACCACCCGACGATCGAATTTCACCCGAGCAAGCGCGACCGCATGATCCGACCCGCATTGGGCGCGGTGGCGGCGCTGGCGACGGCGCTCACCTTCGGGCTTCTGGTGGTGGGTCCCGCCACCCTCGCGCTCGACGGCGGCACGACGACGGCTGCGCTTGCCCCGGTCGCCACCCCGGCGCCCATCGAGGTCGCGATCGTCCCGGCGTCGATCGACGTCGTTGCGAAGCGCACGCCGCTCGCGCGCGCCGAAACGGGGCAGATCGTGCTGATTGCGTACCGCGCGCGCTGAACCGGCGCACGGTCGACCTCACACGGACGCGACCGGGGAAGGCGATGCCTTACCGCTGCTTGCGCCAGAGGACGTCGGTGCGGCCTGCTGCGCGATTGAGCGCGCGGGCCAGGACGAAGAGGAGATCGGACAGCCGATTGAGGTAGATGCGCGGTGGCGCGTTGATCGCCTCGGTCGCCGCCGCCGTGACGAGGGTACGCTCGGCGCGCCGGCACACGGTCCGGGCGACGTGCGCGAGCGCGGCCGCGCGGGTGCCGCCGGGCAGGATGAACTCCTTGAGGCGGCCCAGGTCGGCGTTGAAATGCTCGACCGCCTCCTCGAGTCGCGTGACGTGCGCGTCGGTCATCGACGTGAGGCCGGGGATCGAGAGCTCGCCGCCCAGGTCGAAGAGGTCGTGCTGGATCGCGGTCAGGCACTCGGCAATCGGCTCGGGTGGCGATTCCGCCAGGATGAGGCCGACGTGCGAATTGAGTTCGTCGACGGCGCCGATCGCGGCGATGCGCGGTGAGTCCTTGGCCACCCGCGAGCCGTCGCCCAGTCCCGTCGTGCCGGCGTCACCCGTGCGGGTGACGATCTTCGAGAGTCGATTTCCCATGCGTCGTATGATGCCACGGATGGCGTCGCGACGCACCGGCCAGCGCCTCGCCGCAGGCTTTGCTACGATGGATGCGAAGGCGCGGTGCGCTTCGCGTCCTTGAGCGCGCGGCGCCGCGACGGCTCCCATCCAACGCGCACGACCCTCGCATGAACCCCTACGCACACGATCTCGATCGCAATCCCGCCAACTATGCGGCCTTGACGCCGATCTCGTTCATTGCACGCACGGCGCAGGTCTGGCCGCAGCGGCTCGCGGTGGTCCACGGCGCCCGCCGCTACACGTGGAGCGAGACGTACGCGCGATCCCGCCGCCTCGCTTCGGCGCTCGTCGGCTGCGGCGTCGGGCGCGGCGACACGGTGGCCGTGATGCTCGCGAACACGCCGGAGATGATCGAGGCGCACTTCGGCGTGCCGATGACCGGCGCCGTGCTCAACACGCTCAACACGCGGCTCGACGCCGACGCGCTCGCCTTCATGCTCGATCACGGCGAGGCCAGGGTGCTCATCACCGACACCGAGTACGCACCCGTCATCGCCGCGGCCGTCGCGCGGGCGAAGCGCAAGCCGCGCGTGATCGACGTCGCCGACAGCGAGGGCCCCGGGGGTGCGCGTCTGGGTGAGATCGACTACGAGGCGCTCCTTGCGTCAGGCGACCCCGCCTTTGCCTGGCAGCCGCCGGCCGACGAGTGGGACGCGATCTCGCTCAACTACACGTCGGGGACGACGGGCAATCCGAAAGGTGTCGTCTACCACCACCGCGGCGCGTACCTCAACGCGCTGTCGAACATCGTCGATTGGGGCATGCCGCGGCACGCCGTGTACCTGTGGACGCTGCCACTGTTCCACTGCAACGGCTGGTGCTTTCCCTGGACGATGGCGGCCAACGCCGGCGTCAACGTGTGCCTGCGCAGGGTCGAGGCGGCGGCGATCTTCGATCTCATCCGCTCGCACCGGGTCACGCATTACTGCGGCGCGCCGATCGTGCATGCGCTGCTCATCAACGCGCCCGAGGCGATGCGGCGCGGGATCGAGCATCGGGTGCATGCGCTGGTCGCCGCGGCGGCGCCGCCGGCGGCGGTGATCGAGGGGATGGAGCGCATGGGCTTCGACATCACGCACGTCTACGGCCTCACCGAGACGTACGGCCCGGCCGCGGTCTGCGCCAAGCAGGCCGAGTGGGACGCGCTCGACATCGGCGCGCGCACCGAGCGCAATGGACGTCAGGGCGTGCGCTACACGGCGGTCGAGGGCATGACGGTGATGGATCCGCAGACGATGCGCGAGGTCCCCACCGACGGTGCCACGATGGGCGAGATCATGTTCCGCGGCAACATCGTGATGAAGGGCTATCTCAAGAACCCGGAGGCGTCGGCCGATGCGTTCGCCGGCGGCTGGTTCCATTCCGGCGACCTCGCGGTGCGCCAGGCCGACGAATACATCAAGATCAAGGATCGCAGCAAGGACGTGATCATCAGCGGCGGCGAGAACATCAGCTCGCTCGAGGTCGAGGAGGTGCTCTATCGGCATCCCGCGATCGCCGTGGCCGCGGTCGTCGCGCAGCCGGACCCCAAGTGGGGCGAGACGCCGTGCGCCTTCGTCGAGCTGCGTCCCGATGCCAGCGCCACCGAGGCCGAGATCATCGCACACTGCCAGGGGCATCTCGCCCGCTTCAAGGTGCCGAAGAAGGTGATCTTCGGCGAAGTGCCGCGCACGCCGACGGGAAAGATCCAGAAGTTCGCCTTGCGCGAGCAGGCGAAGTCGGCGTCGGCCATCGACTGACGGCGCGCGTCGCGGCGCCTCCGCGCTACGCTCCGGCCGGTGGGGCGGCGGGCGCGGCGAGGTGCCCGAGGTCGATCGCGTGCGTGTCCTTGACGCGTTCCATGACCGGATACGTGTGCGTCGAGCGGATGCCAGGGACTTGCGAGAGCACCTCACCCAGGAACGTGCGGTACGCGGCCATGTCGCGCACGGCGACCTTGACGAGGTAGTCGAAGCCGCCGGCCACCATGTGGCACTCCTGGATCTGCGGGATGGCCTCGATCGCCGCACGAAATGCGGCAAAGGCGTCCTCCGACGTGCGGTCGATGGCGATCTCGATGAACACGATGAGGCCGAGCCCCAGTCGCTGCGCATCGAGGTCCGCGCGATAGCCGCGGATGATGCCCGCGGCTTCGAGCGCACGCACGCGCTCGGTGCATGGCGTCGGCGACAACCCCACTTCGCGCGCGAGCGCGACGTTGGGCAGGCGACCATCGCGCTGGAGTGCGGCGAGGATCGCGCGATCGATCGCGTCGAGCTTCTTCATTCCGATCCATCCGGGGCAAGGGCGAGGAGCGAGGCGTTCCCGCCCGACGCCGTCGTGTTGACCGTGAGCGTGCGCTCGGTCGCAAGACGCAGCAGGTCGTAGGGGCAGGCGGGCGCCGCGCCGGCGGCAGGTGGCCTGGTGGCATCGGCACTGCGCGCGAGCACCGGCACCCGCGGTCCCGTGGCGTCGGCAAGCTGCACGCGCAGCGCCGCGACGCGCGCCTGCGGTGCGGCGATCAGCACCGCGTCGGCGGCAGCGAGCGGATCGTCGGCGACGCTCACCGTGACCCCGTGTTCGCGCTGCAAGGCGCGGCCCGTGGTCGTCGCCGGGACGCGCGCGACACCGCCCAATCCGAGCACGAGCGCCACCTGCTCGCGCAGGGCGTCGTCACCCTCACCCAGGCACGCGACCGTGGCGCGTGGGCGCTGCGACCACGTATTGGTCTCGCCGGTGGGCCCGGCCAGCACGAGCGGGGAGGGCGGGGGCGCGAGCCGCTCGCGGACGAGCCGGCGCAGGTACAGCGGACCTCCGGCCTTCGGCCCCGTTCCCGACAGCCCTTCACCGCCGAACGGCTGGACGCCGACCACCGCACCGATGATGTTGCGATTGACGTAGACGTTGCCGGCGCGAATGCGCGTGGCGATGAACTCCATCGTCTCGTCGATTCGGGTGTGGATGCCGTGCGTGAGTCCGTAACCGGCGGCGTTGATCGCCGCGACGAGCTCCCCGAGCTCACCCTCGCGATAGCGCGTGACGTGCAGGATCGGACCGAATACCTCGCGCGTGAGCTCGCGTGGCGAGGCGATCTCGATGATCGTCGGCGCGACGAACGTGCCGTGCCGGCATTGCGGTGGCAACGCCGCGGAGCTCGTGCGCGCGCGCGCCCGCCAGTGCGCGACGTGCGCGGCGAGCCTCGAACGCGCCTCCTCGTCGATCACCGGCCCCACGTCGGTGGCGAGGTCGCGCGGATCTCCGACGCGCAGCTCGTGCAGCGCGCCGTGCAGCATCGACAGCATGCCGTCGGCGATGTCGTCCTGCAGGCACAAGAGGCGCAGCGCCGAGCAGCGCTGGCCGGCGCTGTCGAAGGCGGAAACGAGCGCGTCGGTGACCGCCTGTTCGGCGAGCGCCGAGCTGTCGACGATCATGGCATTGAGCCCGCCGGTCTCGGCGACGAGCACCGGGTCGTCCGTGCGCGACGCCAACTCGCGCGCGATCGCGTGCGCGACCGCGGTCGACCCGGTGAAGAGGACCCCGGCGATGCGTGCGTCGGCAACGAGCGCCGCGCCGACGTCTTCGCCACGCCCGGGCAGGCATTGCAGCGCCGAGCGCGGGACGCCGGCGCGATGCAGCAGTTCCACCGCACGTGCGGCGACGAGCGGTGTCTGCTCCGCGGGCTTGGCGAGCACCGGGTTGCCAGCGGCAAGGGCCGCGCTCACCTGCCCGACGAAGATCGACAGCGGAAAGTTCCACGGGGCGATGCAGGCGAGCGGCCCGCGTGGCGTCGTTCCGCGCAGGACGAGGCGCGCTTGCGCGGCGTAATAGCGGCAGAAGTCGGCGGCCTCGCGGACCTCGCCGTGCGCGTTGGCGACCGACTTGCCCGCTTCGCGCACCGCGAGGCCACGCAGCGTCGGTGCGTCTTCCTCGATGAGGTCGGCGGCACGCTCGAGCACGCGCGCCCGGGCCTCGACGTCGGCGCGCATCCATGCCGTGTCGGCGAGTGCCGATGCGATCGCGGTCGCGACGTCGCTTGCGTCGGCGTCCGCGACGAAGCCGACGATGTCGCGGTGATCGGCGGGATTGCGCACGGCGCGCTCGGCTCGCCGGCGCGGCGCGTCGGCGACGAGGATGGGCGCGACGTGGGGCGGTGCGGGCGCCGCCGCGAGCTGCGCTTCCACCTCGGCCAGCACGTTCTCGTCGGCGAGGTCGAGTCCGCGCGAGTTGCGCCGGTCCGGATACAGCGTCGACGGGAGCGCGATGCGCGGATGCGGGCGACCGCCCGTGGCTTCCGTCTGCGCGACCGGATCGGCGACGAGTTCCGCGATCGGAACCGTGGGGTCGACGATGCGATTGACGAACGAAGAATTGGCGCCGTTCTCGAGGAGGCGGCGCACGAGATACGCAAGCAGCGTCTCGTGCGACCCGACCGGGGCATAGATGCGACAAGGCCGGGCGAGCCCGTCGCGGGCGACGACGAGGTCGTAGGTCGACTCGCCCATCCCGTGCAGGCACTGGAACTCGTAGTCGGCGTCGCCGGCGAGCGTGTGCAGGGCGGCGATCGTGAATGCGTTGTGGGTCGCGAATTGCGGATAGATCGCTTCCGGCGCCGCGAGCATCGCCCGGGCGCAGGCGAGGTACGACACGTCGGTGTGGACCTTGCGCGTGAAGACCGGATAGTCGACGAGTCCGTCGACCTGCGCGCGCTTGATCTCGCTGTCCCAGTACGCCCCCTTGACCAGGCGCACCATGAAGCGGCGCGCGTGCCGGTGCGCGAGCGCCACCAGCCCGTCGATCACGGCGCGCGCCCGCTTCTGATACGCCTGCACGACGAAACCCATGCCCGGCCAGTCGGCGAGGGTGGGCTCCGCCGCGAGCGCGGCAAGAAGATCGAGGGACAGCTCGAGCCGGTCGGCCTCCTCGGCGTCGATGTTCATCCCGATGCCGTAGTCACGGGCGAGCCGCGCGAGGTGCACCACGCGCGGGTGGAGCTCGGCGCGCACGCGGTCGCGCTGCGAGCGCACGTAACGTGGATGCAGCGCGGAGAGCTTGATCGAGATGCCGTCCTCGGTATCGATGCGGCCGTGCCGCGCCTGCGCGCCGATGGCGTGGATCGCCGCCTCGTAGGCGGCGAAGTAACGTTGCGCATCGTCCGCGGTGAGCGCCGCCTCGCCCAGCATGTCGAAGGAGAAACGGTAGCCGCGGGCGCGCCGCTCGCGCGCGTTGTCGAGCGCTTCGTCGATGCTACGGCCGAGCACGAACTGTCGGCCAAGCATGCGCATGGCCAGGTCGACGCCCTTGCGCACCAGCGGTTCGCCGCCCTTGCGCAGGAGCGACGCGAGCGCGGCTTCGAGCGCGCCTTCGTGCCGCGAGTCGACGAGCTTGCCGGTGACGACGAGTCCCCACGCCGCCGCATTGACGAAAAGCGACGGGCTGCGCCCGACGTGCGCGCGCCAGTCGCCCTGCGCGAGCTTGTCGCGCAGCAAGCGGTCCCGGGTGGCGGGGTCGGGAATGCGCAGCAACGCCTCGGCGAGGCACATGAGCGCGATGCCCTCGCGCGAGTCGAGCGAGAACTCGAGCATGAGCGCGTCGACGCCGCCGGCGCGAAGCCGTGCCGCACGCACACCCTCGGCGAGCCGGGTGGCGAGCGACTGGGCGGCAACGATCTGCGCCGGCGCGAGCCTGGCCTCGGGCAGGAGGGCAGCGACGGTGTCGGCCTCTGGCGCGCGATGCAGTGATCGAATATTGCCGATCGGAAATGACATGGTGAAGAAATCTACCATATCAATAAAATGTAGACAATATCACTACGACACCTCGACTTGACAGCAACGATCTTGCCGTCGCGGTGCACTCTGCCTAGAATGGGAGCGTTCCTCCCGGAGCTGCAACCATGAACGCACCGCTCGACCCCGCCCCGCCCGCCCCCTTCGTCCGTAGCGCCACCGACGGCGACGGCATCTGCACCCTCACCCTGTGTCGCGGCGATCGCTTCAACCCGCTGTCGACCGGCATGCTGGCCGCCCTCGACCACGCCCTCGATGCCGTGGCCGCCGACCCGGCCGCGCGCGTGGTCGTGATCGCCGCGGAGGGGCGCGCCTTCTGCGCGGGGCACGACCTGGTCGAGATGCGCGCGCACATCGACGACGCCTGGCAGCGCGGCCTCTTTGCCGCCTGCTCGCGCGTCATGCTGAAGCTGACGCGCATTCCGCAGCCGGTGATCGCCCGGGTCCACGGCGTCGCGGCGGCAGCGGGCTGCCAACTCGTGTCGATGTGCGACCTCGCCGTGGCCGCGGATCACGCCAAGTTCGGACTGTCGGGGATCAACGCGGGAATCTTCTGCTCGACCCCGGCGGTCGGGGTCGCGCGCAACGTCGCCCGCAAGCGCGCCCTCGAGATGCTCTTCACCGGAGACCTGATCGATGCGCCGACGGCACTCGCCTGGGGCCTCGTGAACCGGGTGGTGCCCGCCGCCGACCTCGACGCGGCGGTGGGTACGCTTGCGCAGGCGATCGCCCGCAAGAGCCCGACCGCCGTGGCGCTCGGCAAGCGTGCCTTCTATGCGCAGATCGAGCAGGGCCTGGAAGGCGCCTACGGCACTGCCGGCGACGCGATGACCTGCAACATGCTCGACCCGGACGCGGCGGAAGGGATCGACGCCTTCCTCGGCAAGCGGGCCGCCACCTGGCGTTCGCGCTGAGGGAGCAGCGCGCGTCGGCACGCCCGCAACTTTGCAGGGGCGGTGTGCACGGATCCACAGGGAAGCTTCGCCCGTGACGGTTGCGCAAGGTAAACGCGCGCACGCATAATCGCGGGCGCATACCGGCGGCACCTCCGCGCGGTTGTCACCCGCGGGGCGGCATGGCTGGCGATACGATCCTCGAGACCAAAGGACTCACCAAGGAATTCAAGGGCTTCGTTGCCGTTCGCGACGTGAGCCTCGCCGTCGAGCGCGGCACGATCCACGCACTCATCGGACCCAACGGCGCGGGCAAGACCACCTGCTTCAACCTGCTCACGCACTTCCTCGCGCCCACGCGTGGGCACATCTACTTCAACGGCCGTGAGATCACCGGCGCGCGTCCGGCCGCGATCGCACGCATGGGGCTCGTGCGCTCGTTCCAGATCTCGGCGGTGTTCGCCAACCTCACCGTGCTGGAGAACGTGCGCATCGCGCTACAGCGGGCCCGCGGCCATTCGTTCGACTTCTGGCGCTCGGCGGCGACGCTGTCGAGTCTCGACGCCCGTGCCCGCGAACTCGTCGAGTCGGTGGGGTTGACCGAGTTCGTGACGAGGACCGCCGGTGAATTGCCGTACGGTCGCAAGCGGGCACTGGAGATCGCGACCACGCTGGCCCTCGATCCGGAAATGATGCTCCTCGACGAGCCGACCGCCGGCATGACGCAGGAGGACGTCGAGCGCGTGAGTGCGCTCATTCGTCGCGTCGCCGCGAATCGAACGGTCCTCATGGTCGAACACAACCTGTCGGTGGTGTCGACGCTGTCCGATCGCATCACCGTGCTCGCGCGCGGCGAGATCCTCGCCGAGGGCGACTACGCGAGCGTCTCGCGCAATCCGGACGTGGTCACGGCGTATCTCGGTGGCAGCGATGCCTGAGGCGGCGACGCAGCCCGCCCACGACGCCCGCGCGACGGGCGACGCCGCGCTGCTGCGCGTCCGCGGCCTGCGCGCGTGGTACGGCGAATCGCACATCCTGCATGGCGTCGACTTCGAGGTCCGCCGTGGCGAGGTGGTGACGCTGCTCGGTCGCAACGGTGCCGGCAAGACGACGACGCTGCGCGCGATCATGGGCATGGTCCCGCGGCGCGAAGGCTCGATCGTCTTCGACGGCGAGGAGACGATCGCGCTGCCGAGCAATCGCATCGCCCGGTTGGGGATCGCGTATTGCCCGGAGGAGCGCGGCATCTTCAGCAGCCTGAGCGTCTTCGAGAACCTCCTGCTGCCCCCCGTCGTGCGGCCGGGAGGCCTCGGCATCGACGCGATCTACGACCTCTTCCCCAATCTGCGCGAGCGACGCGCAAGCCAGGGGACCAAGCTGTCGGGGGGTGAGCAGCAGATGCTCGCGATCGGCCGCATCCTGCGCACGGGCGCGCGCCTGTTGCTCCTCGACGAGCCGACCGAGGGCCTGGCGCCGGTCATCGTGCAGCAGATCGGGCGTACCATCGCGCACCTCAAGACGGAAGGATTCACGATCCTCCTCGTCGAGCAGAATTTCCGGTTCGCCGCGACCGTGGCCGACCGGCACTACGTGATCGAGCATGGACGGGTCGCCGACATGATTCCCAACACCGAGCTCGCCACGAAGATGGACAAGCTGCACGAATATCTGGGCGTGTAGCCGTAGCGCAGTCATCACCTGAAGAAAGAAGGAGGAGCACATGAATGCTTGCAAACGCACCCTCGTCGGCGTCGCCGTGGCCGCCGCATTCGCCGTTGGCGCCGCGCACGCGCAGACGGGAGGCAAGGAGATCAAGCTCGGTGTCATGTCCGACATGTCGAGTCTTTATACGGACCTCGCGGGCGCGGGATCGGTCGTGGCCACCAAGCTCGCCATCGCCGATTCGGGGATCGAGAAGCGCGGCTACAAGGTGAGCGTGGTCGAGGCCGATCACCAGAACAAGCCCGACGTGGGCTCCGCGATCGCCCGGCGCTGGTACGACGCCGACGGCGTGAATGCGATCGTCGACGTTCCCAACTCCGGCGTTGCGCTGGCGGTGTCGGCCATCACCAAGGAGAAGAACAAGGTCTTCCTGGCCTCGGGTCCCGGAAGCTCGGACCTGACCGGCAAGTCGTGCTCGCCCAATACCGTGCACTTCACGTACGACACCTGGATGCTCGCCAACGGAACGGGGACGGCGATCACCAAGGGGGGTGGGACGAGCTGGTTCTTCATCACCGCCGATTACGCTTTCGGCCACGCGCTCGAGCGCGACACCACCGCCGCGGTCGAGAAGGCGGGCGGCAAGTCGCTCGGTGACGTCAAGGTGCCGATCAACACGCAGGACTTCTCGTCGTTCCTGTTGCAGGCGCAATCGTCGAAGGCGAAGGTCATCGGGCTCGCCAACGCGGGTGGCGATACCACGAACTCGATCAAGCAGGCCGCCGAGTTCGGCATCGTGAAGAGTGGCCAGCAGCTTGCCGGGCTGCTCGTGTTCATCACCGACGTGCACGCGCTCGGCCTGCAGGCGGCGCAGGGGCTCACGTTCACCACGACGTTCTACTGGGACATGAACGACGCCACGCGGGCCTTCTCCAAGCGCTTCGCCGCACAGGACAAGGGCATCCATCCGACGATGGTCCACGCCGGCGTGTACGGCGCCGTGCTGCACTACCTCAAGGCGGTGGAAGCCCTCGGGGGGGCGGCCGACGGGCTCAAGATCGTCGACAAGATGAAGGCGACGCCGACCGACGATCCGCTCTTCGGCAAGGGCTCGATTCGCGTGGATGGGCGCGGCATCCACCCCGCGTACCTCGTGCAGGTGAAAACGCCCGCCGAGTCGAAGGCGCCGTGGGACTACTACAAGATCCGTGCGACGATCCCTGCCGACGAGGCGTTCCGGCCTCTGAAGGACGGTGGCTGCTCGCTCGTCAAGTGATCGCGTAGGCGCATTGGATCACCCGTCGCGCTGACACGCGGCCCCGTTCGTCACGGACGGGGCCGCGTTTCGACATTGCGAGTCTCGTCGCCATGGAAATTTTCGGCATCCCGACGCAGGCGCTCTTCGGCCAGCTCCTGATCGGCCTCATCAACGGCGCGTTCTACGCGATGCTGAGCCTCGGGCTCGCCGTCATCTTCGGGCTGCTCAACATCATCAACTTCACGCATGGCGCGCAGTACATGATGGGCGCGTTTTGCGCCTGGTTCCTGCTCGAGCGTACCGGCATCGGTTACTGGTGGGCGCTCATCATCGTGCCCATCGTCGTCGGCATCACCGGGGTCGTGATCGAGCGCACGATGCTCGCGCGCCTGTACAAGCTCGACCACCTGTACGGCCTGCTGCTCACGTTCGGCCTCGCGCTCATCATCCAGGGCGTGTTCACCAACGCCTACGGAAGTTCGGGGCAGCCGTACCGGCTGCCGCAGGAGTTCGTCGGCGCGTACAACCTGGGCTTCATGTTCCTGCCCAAGTATCGCGCGTGGGTCATCGTCCTCTCGCTCGTCGTGTGCCTCGGGACCTGGTTCGTGATCGAGCGCACCAAGCTGGGCTCGTACCTGCGCGCGGCAACCGAGAATCCGACGCTGGTGCAGGCGTTCGGCGTCAACGTGCCGCGCATGATCACGCTGACCTACGGCTTCGGCGTGGGGCTCGCGGCGCTCGCGGGCGTGATGGCCGCGCCGATCTACCAGGTGAGCCCGCAGATGGGTGCGAACCTCATCATCGTCGTCTTCGCGGTCGTGGTGATCGGCGGGATGGGTTCGATCATGGGCGCGATCCTGACCGGATTCGGCCTGGGCGTGATGGAAGGCCTGACCAAGGTCTTTTATGCGGAGGCGTCGAATACCGTGATCTTCGTGATCATGGTGATCGTGCTGCTCGTCAAACCCGCGGGCCTCTTCGGCCGGGAGCGCTGATCGTGGCCACCGTCCTGACTCCTGCCGCCACCGCGGCGCCGGCCCGCCGCAACCGGTTTGCGCTCGCCACCGCGATCATGGCCGCGATCCTGGCCCTGGCGCCGTTCGCCGGCATCTATCCCGTCTTCCTCATGAAGGCGTTGTGCTTCGCGCTCTTCGCCTGCGCGTTCAATCTCCTGGTCGGCTTCGGCGGGCTCCTTTCGTTCGGCCACGCGATGTTCCTCGGCACCGCGGGCTACGTGACGGCGCACGCGGCAAAGGTGTGGGGTTGGCCACCCGAGGCCGCCATCGCGGCAGGCACCCTGGCCTCGACGCTGCTCGGTGTCGTGACCGGTGCGCTCACGATCCGCCGCCAGGGGATCTATTTCGCGATGATCACGCTCGCCCTCGCGCAGATGATGTTCTTCTTCTACCTGCAGGCACCCTTCACGCACGGCGAGGACGGCATCCAGCAGGTGCCGCGCGGCAAGCTCTTCGGCTTCATCGACCTCACCGATACGCTGGTCATGTATTTCACGGTCGTCGTGGTCTTCCTCGCAGGCTTCGTCTTCCTCTACCGTGTCGTGCACTCGCCGTTCGGTCAGGTATTGAAGGCGATCCGCGAGAACGAGCCACGCGCGATCTCGCTCGGTTACGACGCCGATCGCTACAAGCTCGTCGCCTTCGTGCTGTCGGCGGCGCTGTCGGGGCTTGCCGGCGCGGTGAAGGCGATCGTCTTCCAGCTGGCGTCGCTCACCGACGTGCACTGGACGATGTCGGGCGAGGTGGTGCTGATGGTCCTCCTGGGGGGGATGGGCACGATCTTCGGTCCCGTCGTCGGCGCGTTCGTGATCGTTGCCATCGAGAGCTACCTGACCGCAGGCATCGTCATTGGCACCCTGCACTTCGGGCCCGAATGGGCGATCGTCCTGACCGGCCTCATCTTCGTCGTATGCGTGCTCGCGTTCCGGCGCGGCATCGTCGGCGAACTGGGTGCCTGGTGGCTCCGGCACAAGGGGTAGCGCGCACCGACGATGACCGGGCCTGCGCACGATCCGATCCTCGTCGTCGAGGGCCTGTGCGTGCAGTTCCCGACACCGGCCGGGGTGGTGAAGGCGGTGGACGACGTCTCCTTCACGCTTGCCCGCGGTGAAGTGCTCGGTCTCGTGGGCGAAGCGGAAGCGGGAAAGTCTGTCACCGGACGGGCCGTGCTCGGGTTGATCGAGGCACCGGGCCGCGCCCGCGCCGATCGCATCGTCTTCGATGGCGTGACCTCGTTCGGGATCGAACCCGCCGCGACGCGCCCCGTGCGCGGCAACCGGATCTGTCTTCTCGTGACCGACCCGCTGCGCGCCTTCAATCCGGTCGTTCGCATCGACGACCAGATGATCGAGGCGGTGCGTGCGCACGACGACGTGACCCGCCCCTCGGGGCGCGCCCGCGCGCGTGCCGGGCTCGTCAAGGCCGGAATCACGATGCCGGACGCCGTGCTCGCGGCGTATCCCCATCAGCTCGACGCCGACGTCGGGGTGCGCGTGGCGATTGCCACGGCGCTCGTCAACGAGCCGGACGTCCTCGTCGCCGACGAGCCGACCGCGACACTCGATGCCACGGTCGCGGCGCCGATCCTGCAACTGCTGCACACGCGCGTGCGCGAGAGCGGGATCGCGCTCCTGTGGATCACGCGCGACCTCGCGGTGGCAGCGGGTCTGGCCGATCGCGTCGGCGTGATGTACGCCGGGCGCATCGTGGAGCAGGGGAACTGCCAGGATGTCCTCGTGCGTCCAGCGCATCCTTACACGCAGGGGCTGCTCGATTCGCTGCCCGCACCCTACGCGCCCGGCGAGCGGCTGCGCGCGATTCCGGGCGCGCGACCGGCGCCCTGGGCCCTGCCGGATGGCTGCGCATTTCGCGACCGCTGCGCCTTCGCCGACGATGCCTGTCGCGTCGTGCCGCCGGTGCTCGCGGTGGGCGCACGCGGCCATGCGGTGCGCTGCGTGCATCCGTTGCTCTCGCTGTATTGACGCGGTTCGAACATGACCGGCGCCGCCCCGATCGCCAATCCCGACGCGCTCCTCGAACTGCGCGCGGTGTCGACGGATCAAGGCGCGGGGCGCGCGGCGACATTCTGGCGTTCCGGTTGGCGCGGCGCAGATGCGCATTCGACGGCGACACCGGCACTCGACCGCGTCGACTTGACGCTCACCGCCGGTGAGGTCGTCGGCCTGCTCGGCGAGTCCACGGCGGGAGGCGCGATGGTCGGCCGGGTCGCGGTGGGCCTCGTTGCGCCCTGCGCCGGCGAGCGCTTCTACGACGGCGAGCGCATCACCGATCTGCGCTCGGCGGCGGCACGGCGCGCGCGCCTCGCCTTGCAGATGCTCCTGGCCGATACTCCCGGCACGCTCGATCCGCGGCAGCGCATCGTCGACGTCGTCGGTGAGGCGCCGGTGGCGCAGCGCCTCATCGGGCGTCGCCAGCAGGTCGAGTACGTGGGGCTCATGCTGAATCGCGTCGGCGTCGATCCCCTGCTCATGCGCCACCGTCCGCACGAATTCTCCGCCGGTCAACGGGCCCGCATCGGCATCGCCCGTGCGATCGCGGTGCGCCCCCGCGTCCTCGTCGCCAATGAGTTCCTGGCGCCACTCGAGATCACCGAAAGGGCACAGGTCCTCAATCTCCTCGCCGATCTGCGCCTCGCACTCGAACTCACCTGCCTCGTCGTCAGCCGCGACGTCGCGACGGTGCGCCATGCCGCCCAGCGCACGGTCGTGATGTACCTGGGTCGCGTGATCGAGCGCGCCGGCACGGCCGAGCTCCTCGCGCGACCGAACCATCCCTACACGAAGGCGCTTCTCGCGCACGATGGCAACGTCGTGCCGGGGCGGCGCGTGTGGGCGACGCACATCGGTGAGGCGCCGTCGCCACTTCATCCACCGCGCGGCTGTCACTACCATCCACGCTGCCCCGTCGCACTGCCGCGCTGTCGCGAGGTGGCGCCCGCGCTCGTCACGATCGCGCCGGGGCACGACGCGGCGTGCCACTTGAACGATTGCGCCTGACGGTGCGATTGGCAGGCATCACGGATCCGCCCTCGACTGGTCTGACCACTTGACCGGCACCCGGTGCCGCGCTAACGTCGCAGGGTTGGCATCGATCCGGCACGCCCGCACGAGAACAGGGCACCGGCATCGGCGGTGGCCGACATCCGTTCGCTACAGGAGGATTCTCATGAAGCTCGTCACCCGCGCCGTCGGCGCGCTCGCTGCTCTTGCCTTTGCCGGGATCGCCTTCGCGGCGTACCCGGAGCGTCCCGTCACGCTGATCGTGCCGTGGGCGGCCGGTGGCGGCACCGATGCCACGGCACGCATCATCGGCTCGCTGCTCGAGAAGGAACTCGGGCAGCCCGTGAACGTCGTCAACCGCACCGGGGGCAGCGGAGTCGTGGGTCACGCGGCGATCGCGGGTGCCGCGGCGGACGGCTACACGATCGGCATCATCACGGTCGAGATCGGGATGATGCACTGGCAGGGATTGACCGACTTGACCGGCGCGTCGTTCACGCCGCTCGGGCTCGTGAATGCCGATCCGTCGGGCGTTCAGGTCGCTGCCGATTCGCCGTACAAGACGATCAACGACCTCCTGGCTGCGATCAAGGCCAATCCCGGCAAGTTGAAGGCGTCGGGAACGGGCCAAGGCGGCATCTGGCACCTCGCCATCGCGGGGATGCTGAAGGACCTCAAGATCGACCCGGCGAGCGTGCCGTGGGTGCCGTCCAACGGCGCGGCTCCGGGATTGCAGGACCTCGTCGCCGGTGGCGTGCAGATCGCGCCGGTCTCGCTGCCGGAAGCGCGCTCGCTCATCGACGCCGGCAAGGTGAAGAGCCTCGTGCTCATGTCGGACAAGCCGTCGGCGCTGTATCCCAACATTCCGCTGCTCAAGGCGGCTACCGGCAGCAACTGGACGATGGCGGCATGGCGCGGGATGGCGGCGCCGAAGGGGATCCCCGCCGACGCGCGTGACAAGCTCGTGGCGGCGATCAAGAAGATCGCGGCGAGCAAGGAATACAACGACTTCATGTCGCAGCGCGGCTTCGGCGTGATCTACCTCGCGCCCGATGAATTCGCATCGTTCATGAAGAAGTCCGATGCCGACCTGGGCGCGACGATGAAGGCCGTCGGCATCGTCAAGTAGTCCGCGCATGAAGTTCAACGACGCCGTGTGGGGAGCGCTGTTGCTCCTCTTCGGCATCGTCATCCTGATTCACGTCCAGTCGTTTCCGAAGATGCCGGGCCAGCACGTCGGCCCGGCACTCTTCCCGGGGATCATCGCCGCGGGTCTCGCCGTGTGCGGCATCCTCCTCGTGCTGAAGGGTCTCGCCACGCGCCGGGCCGCCCGCGGCGACGCGGCGGCGTGGGCGAGTTTCGCGCCGTGGACGCGGGACGGACACTACGTCCTCGCGCTCGCGCTCACGATCGGCGTCAACGTCTTCTACATCCTCACCGTCGATCGCCTGGGATTCATCGTCGTCGGTGTCGTGTACCTCGCCGTGCTCTTCTGGGTGTTCGGCGTCGACCGCCGGTGGCTCCTGCCGATCGCGATCGTCGTGACGCTCGGGATCCATTACGCGTTCTACAAGCTGCTCAAGGTTCCCTTGCCCTGGGGCATCCTGCAGAGGTTCATCTATTGATGGGTGCCTGGGAGCAGGCGTTCGTGCTGGTCTTCCAGCCGTACAACATCCTCGTGATGCTGGCGGCGTCGCTCTTCGGCCTCTTCGTCGGCGCCATTCCGGGGCTCACCGCAACGATGGCGACGGCGCTGCTCGTGCCGGTGACATTCTTCATGCCGCCGATCCCGGCGATCGCGGCGATCGTCACCGCCACGGCGATGGCGATCTTCTCGGGCGACATCCCCGGCTGCCTCATGCGCATGCCGGGAACACCCGCGTCCGCCGCGTACACCGACGAGGCTTACGCCATGACGCGCAAGGGCCAGGCCGAAACGGCGCTCGGCGCGGGCCTCATCTTCTCGGCGATCGGCGGGCTCTTCGGCACTGCGGTGCTGATCGTGGCCGCACCGTCGCTCGCCGAGTTCGCGCTCAAGTTCTCGTCGTTCGAGTACTTCTGGCTCGTTCTTCTCGGGCTCACCTGCGCGGTCTTCATGACCTCGGATCGACCGCTCAAGGGATTCGTGTCGCTGCTCCTCGGGCTCTTGATCGCCGCCGTGGGGCTCGACAATCCGGCGGCGTTTCCTCGCTTCACGTTCGGCAGCACCGAGATGATGGGCGGGTTGGGGATGATCCCGCTCATGATCGGAATGTTCGCGGTGTCGGAGATCATCCGCTACGCCGTCGACACCAACCCACCGCTGCGCATCACCGACAAGCCCCTTGGCAACGTCTTCAAGGGCATGTGGTCGCTCGCCCGGAAGTACCCCATGCAGGTGCTGCGCGGCAGCGTGCTGGGGACCACGGTCGGCGCGCTGCCGGGAGCAGGTGCGGATATCGCGGCGTGGATGTCGTACGCGATCAGCAAGAAGTTCAGCAAGGAGCCCGAGAAGTTCGGGACCGGGCACGTGGAGGGGATCGTCGAGTCGGGGTCGGCCAACAACAGCGCGCTGGCCGGTGCGTGGATCCCCGCACTCGTCTTCGGCATCCCCGGCGACTCGATCACGGCGATCATCATCGGCGTGCTCTACATGAAGAACCTGAACCCGGGCCCGACCCTTTTCACCAACAACCCGCAGAACATCTACGCGGTCTACCTCCTCTTCATCATCGCCAACATCATCATGATCCCGCTCGGCTGGTGGTGCATCAAGGTGAGCAAGCAGATCCTCAAGGTGCCGCGCAACATCCTCATGCCGGTGATCATGCTCTTCTGCGTCGTCGGGTCGTTTGCCATCAACAACACGGCGTTCGACGTGACCGTGATGCTGGTCGCCGGCATCTGCGCGTACGTCTTCGAGGAGAATGGCTTTCCGATCGCGCCGGCGATCCTGGGTGTCGTTCTCGGCGGGATGCTCGAGGAGAATCTCGTATCGTCGGTCATCAAGGCCGACGGGAGCGTGCTCGCGTTCTTCACGCGTCCCGTCGCCGGCACGCTCGCCGCGCTGACGCTCGCCGTGTGGTTCCTGCCCTTGCTCATGCGGCGCTTGCGACGCCTGGCCGGCGTGCAGGTGGCGTAAGGACGCCACCGCGCGGCGCGCGAGCGCGCGGTGCCGGTGCGGGCACCCGCGACGTGCAGCGGAGCACAGTCGTGCTGCGGCAGGGGCTAGAATGGCCGCCACCCCCATCACTGTGCACCCGCCATGACGACCGTACGCAACACGCCCCCGTTTCGCGCCGACCACGTCGGCAGCTTCCTGCGCCCTCGCGCGCTGCTCGACGCTCGCGACCAGTTCGCCAAGGGGACGATCGACGCCGCCGCGCTGAGGCGGGTCGAGGACGCCGCGATTCGCGACGTCGTGAAGTTCCAGGAGGATCTCGGCCTGCGCGGGATCACCGACGGCGAGTTTCGTCGCACGTACTTCCACGTCGACTTTCTCACCCAGCTCGAAGGCGTGGAGACCAAGGGCGGTATCGCGATCAGCTTCCACAGCAACGCCGGCAACGTCGACTTCGCGCCACCGGTCATGCAGGTCACGCGCAAGGTCAGGCACGCGAAGCCGATCCAGCGCCGCGACTTCGAGTTCCTGCGCTCGCTCGTCACGCGCACGCCGAAGGTGACGATTCCGTCGCCGACGATGCTGCACTTCCGCGGCGGGCGCGGCGCCATCAGCCAGGCGGCGTATCCGGTGCTCGACGACTTCTTCGAGGACATCGCGCAGGCGTACCGCGACGAGATCGCCGATCTCGCGGCAGCGGGCTGCACGTACCTGCAACTCGACGACACGAACCTCGCCTACCTGTGCGACACGAAGATGCGCGAAGGCGCGAAGGCGCGCGGCGATGATCCGGACGAGTTGCCGCGTCGCTACGCGAAGCTCATCAATGCCGCGATCTCGGCACGGCCCGCGTCGATGGCCGTGTGCGTGCACCTGTGCCGCGGCAACTTCAAGAGCGCGTGGGCTGCGGAGGGTGGGTACGAGCCCGTCGCCGAGGTGCTCTTCAACGAGCTTGCCGTCGACGGCTACTTCCTCGAGTACGACGATGCGCGCTCGGGGGACTTCGCACCGTTGCGCCACGTGCCGAAGGGCAAGACCGTCGTCCTCGGGCTCGTCAGCACGAAGCTCGACCGGATGGAGACGAAGGACGACCTCATGCATCGCATCGACCTCGCCGCCAAGTACATGCCGATCGAGCAGATGGCGATCTCGCCGCAGTGCGGATTCAGCTCGACGGTGCACGGCAACGACATCGCCGTCGCCACGCAGGCGGCAAAGCTCACGCTGTGCATCGAGACCGCGCGTGCCGTCTGGGGTGCCGTTTGACCGTGCACCGTGCGGTCGCTGCCCGCCTGCGCTGATCGACACCGGCGATGACCGCGCCCAACGCGCTTCGCGTCGGCCTCGTCGGCTACGGCGAGGTCGGCAAGATCTTCACCGCCGCGCTCGTCGAGCGCGAACTCGCCTGGGTCGGCGCGTGGGACACGCTGCTGCGCGATGCCGCGACCGCGGCGCCGATGGTCGCGCACGCGAAGGCCACCGGCGTCACGCTGGTCGACTCGATGACGGCGCTCACCGGGAAGGCGGAGGTCATCGTCTCCGCGGTCACCGCCTCGCAGGCGTGGCCGGTCGCCGACGAGGCAGCGCGCACGATCCGCCCCGGAACCTGGTTTCTCGACCTCAATTCCTGCTCACCCGGGGCGAAGCAGCGCTCGAGCGAACGCATCGACGCCGCCGGCGGGCGTTACGTCGAGGCCGCGATCATGACGACGGTGCCAGGCTACGGCATCCGGGTGCCGATGCTCCTCGGCGGCCCGCACGCGGCGGCGTTGCGCGAATGGCTGGTGCCGCTCGGCTTCGACATGCAGGTCGCCGACGAGCGCGTTGGCGTCGCGTCGGCCACCAAGATGTGCCGCAGCGTCATGATCAAGGGGCTCGAATCGCTCCTGGTCGAAAGCCTCACCGCGGCGCGCCGCTATGGGGTCGAGGATCGCGTGCTCGCGTCGCTGCACGAGACGTTTCCCGAACTCGACTGGGAGCGAGTGGCGAGCTACATGATCATGCGTACCGCGCTGCACGGGAAGCGGCGCGCGGAGGAAATGCGCGAAGTCGCCGTCACCGTGCGCGAGGCCGGGCTCGAACCCTGGATGGCGGCGGCCATCGCCGAGCGCCAGGACGACATGGCGCGCAAGAAGGATGGCGCGGGCCTCACCCACGTCGCCAAGGGTGCCAACTGGCGCGAGTACGCGGACCGGTTGCTCGCAGCGCTCGATGCGCGCGGCAAGGTGGGCGACTGACGCCCTTGGCCTCGGGCGGCGAGGACGCCGCACACCGCACGCGCGGTTCGACCCGCGACCGTAACGGCGCACGGCGTCGGGAGTCTGCAATAATCGATCGTGCGCGCCGCCTGCCGCATTTGGGCGCGCGCCACATCGATGACACGGTCATTGCGCACGCTCCTCGTCGCGCTCCTCTTGGCGCTCCCGGGGATGACCGGTGCCGCGACGGGTGAAGTCATCGTCGCACCACTGACCGGCGCCATCGGCCCGGCGACGGCGGATTTCATCGTGCGCACGCTGGCGCGCGCGGCCGACGAGCATGCGCAGCTCGTCGTCCTCACCATCGATACGCCGGGCGGGCTCGACGGTTCGATGCGCAAGATCATCAAGGACATCCTCGCCTCGCCGGTGCCGGTGGCATCGTTCGTCGCACCCGGCGGGGCGCGGGCGGCGAGTGCGGGCACGTACATCCTCTACGCGAGCCACGTCGCAGCGATGGCGCCGGGGACCAATCTCGGCGCCGCGACCCCGGTGAATCTCGCCGCCCCGGAGGCCGCACCCAAGGCGCCCGCCGCCAAGGACAGGGACAAGACGACGAAGGCTGGGGAGGCCGCGACCGACGAGTCGACGCTCGCGCGCAAGCAGATGCAGGACGCGGCCGCCTACATCCGTTCGCTTGCGCAGTTGCGTGGGCGCAACGCGCAGTGGGCCGAGCGCGCGGTGCGCGAGGCGGCGAGCCTGTCCGCCGCGGAAGCGGTCAAGGAGGGCGTCGTCGACCTCATGGCAGGCGACGTTGCCGATCTCCTCGTCAAGCTCGACGGTCGCGAGGTTGCGACCGCGTCGGGCAAGCAGGTCCTTGCCACCCGCGGGGCGGTCATCGTCACTGTCGAACCCGACTGGCGGACGCGATTCTTGAGTGTGATCACCGACCCGAGCGTCGCGCTGCTGCTGCTCATGGCGGGCGTCTATCTTCTGGTCATCGAATTCACCTCGCCCGGGATGGCGGTCCCCGGCGTGCTCGGCGCGATCTGTCTCCTGACGGCGCTGTTCGCGCTGCAGATGCTGCCGATCGACTATGCGGGGCTCGCGCTCGTCCTCCTCGGGGTGACGTTCATGATCGCGGAGGCCTTCTTTCCAAGCTACGGCTCGCTCGGCATCGGTGGCGTGGCGGCGTTCTCCATCGGCGCGGTGATGCTCGTCGACACCGACGTTCCGGGCTTCGGCATCTCGCCCGTGCTGGTCGGCGTTCTCGCCATCGTCTCCGTGCTGTTCATGCTCGTCATCGCCGGGATCGCATTCAGGGCGCGCACGCGGCCGGTGGTCACCGGCGACGACGGCCTCATCGGCAGCGTCGGGGTCACGCTCGACGACGTCGAAGCGGAGGGCTGGGCGCGCGTGCACGGCGAGCAGTGGCGGGTGCGAAGCCAGGTGCCGCTCCGGCACGGGCAGGCCGTGCGCGTGACCGCCCGCGACGGCCTCGTGCTCACCGTGGAGCCCACGGCAGGGCCCCCGCCAACGCAGTGAGGAAGGAGTATGGACATGACGTTCGCATTGGGTCTGGGTGTGTTTGCATTGATCGTCGTCGTACTCGTACTGATGTCGTTTCGCATCCTGCGCGAGTACGAGCGCGCGGTCGTGTTCATGCTGGGGCGCTTCTGGAAGGTGAAGGGGCCGGGCTTCTTTCTCCTCATCCCGGGTGTGCAGCAGATGGTGCGCATCGACCTGCGCACGATCGTGATGGACGTGCCGCCGCAGGACGTCATCACGCGCGACAACGTGTCGGTGAAGGTGAACGCGGTCGTCTACTTCCGCATCATCGATCCGGAGAAGGCGGTGATCCAGGTCGAGAAATACTACGAGGCGACGAGCCAGCTCGCGCAGACGACGTTGCGCGCGGTGCTCGGCAAGCACGAGCTCGACGACCTGCTCGCCTCGCGCGAGAAGCTCAACCTCGACATCCAGCACGTGCTCGACGCGCAGACCGCGGCCTGGGGCATCAAGGTCTCGACGGTCGAGATGAAGGACGTCGATCTCAACGAGACGATGGTTCGCGCCATGGCGCGGCAGGCCGAGGCCGAGCGCGACCGGCGCGCCAAGGTGATCCACGCCGAGGGCGAGCTGCAGGCGTCGGAGCAGCTCATGCAGGCGGCGGTGATGCTGGCCCGCCAGCCGCAGTCGATGCAGCTGCGCTACCTGCAGACGCTCGCGGCGATCGCCGGCGACAAGTCGTCGACGATCGTGTTTCCGCTGCCGATCGACATCCTGGGGCTGCTCGCGTCCATCAAGCGCGACGCGTAGCCGGCGCGCGGCCGGCTATCGTGCCGGCACCGGCGGCCCGATCACCGGCGTCTTGAGTGGCGGGGCGGCGCCGACCAGGATCACCACCGCGTTGCCGCCGGGATTGTCGAACGGATCGACGTCGATCTTCCAGTTGTTGGTGACCCACATGTTGCCCGACGGGTCGACGGCGCCTGCCGTCATGCGCTGCAGCGCGTCGCTCTGGTAGCCGGTCGGCGGCGAAATGGGATCTCCGGTCTTCATGCCGGGCGGGCACTTCGACGTGTCCGCACCGCACAGGCGGCTGATCGCGTTCAGCGCGGTGGGATCGTTGTGCTTGCCCGGCGCGGTCGCTCCGAAGTTGAGCACCCACACGGTATCGTCGCCGTCGACCGTGACACCCCACGGCAGCGTGATGCCGCCGCCGTTGAACGGCGATCCGGGCTGCGGCGTGCGATCGCTTGCGCGGTACATCGTCACCGACGGGTGCTGCGCCGGCCCGAGATCCGAGCGCGTGGGGCAGGGCACGTCGAGCCAGTCGGAATTGGCGATCCACACGTTGCCCTGACTGTCGATCGTGTTGCCGACCGGCTTGGTGAGCACCTGCCTGCCCTGGTAGACGCCTTGCAAGGTGTCGATGAGCTCGCCCGACGGCGCGAAGACGTACACCGCATTGCTCTTGTTGCCGGTGACCCACAGGTTGCCTTGCGCGTCGACGACGGTGCCGAACGGCTTGATCTGCGGGTCGCGGTGGGGCGGCACCGCGCCGACGAGGAGATTGCGCGCACGCGACGGGTCGCCGCCCGGGTAGTACGTGATGCTGTCGTTGCCGCAGTTCGCAATCCAGATGTTGCCCTGACGATCCGACACGAGCCCCTGCGGCCACGAGATGTCGCCCTGCGTGTGGCCCAATGCGCCGGAAAGCGCGGCGCCGTCACGCGTGAACACCGACACGCTGTTCTTCGTCGCCGCCATCGGCGTGTTCACGCACGGCGGATCCTGGAAGCCGAAATTGCCGATCCACAGGCGATGCGACGGGTCGAAGGCGACGCCGTAGCCCGAGCCGCTAAGGCCACCGTCAAGAAACGGCGAGTTCGGTGCGTTCGCACCCCAGGGAGTGAGCTTGATCGCGCGGTTGCTCGCGCAGGCGGGGGTTCCGAGCGGCTCGGGGATGTAGTTCGTGTCGAAGTAGACGTAGCCTGACTCGTCGATCGCGAAATTGCCGGGGCCGTTCATGAGGTTGCTGCTGTCCTGCGCGCTGTAGAAGCCGCCGGTGATCTTGAGGAAGAGCAGCCAGTTCGTCGGGCGTGCGGCCAACGCCGGCTGGTACTTCGGATTGGCGAGCGACAGGTCGAAGACGGGATCGCGCGCATTGCCGAAAAACGACGGGGCCTTGACGATGTTCGCCATCGCCTGCAGCACGTTGTCGGGTGCAGCACCGCCCGGCGCGCGAGCCGTGGCGAAAAGATCGAGGCAGGCCTGGTCGCGCGCCACGCAGGCGGCGACGGCGTTGGCCAGCGAGTTGAACGTCGCGTAGGTCGTCGTCTCGTCGCCGTTGGGCGTGCGCGCGACGACGGCACCGGCATCGCCGGTGACCGGATCGGCGAGGTTTCCTGCCATGCGGACCGCGTTGTAGACGCCGACCGCGTTGCCGTCGATCTCGCGTCCGCGCACGAACTGCGCAAACGCGTTGGCCGTTGCGACGGTCGTCCGCTCATTGACGACGACGCGCGCCGGCGCGTCGTCGCCGTAGCCGATCGCACTCGCCAGCAACACCGGACCGCGTTCGGCCTGCGTGACGAGGATCGCACGTCCGGTCGGTGGCCGGTAGAAGATCCGGAAGTCGCCGGCAGTGTCGGTGGTGCCGGAGGCGAGGAACTGCCAGCCGCCGGGACGATCGACTTCATTGGCGTACAGCGAGACGGTGAATCCCGCGAGCCCGACGTTGCCGCTGCGCACGCTGCCTTGCAGTTGCACGTTGTCGCCGCCGCCACCGCCGCATCCGGCCAGTGCCAGGACGCCGACGAGGGCGACGGAAGCAAGGAGCCGCCGACCGGCGACATCGAAGCGATCGAACACGGATTTGTCCTTTGCGCGGGAGATTCGGTTGGCACGGCGGCGTGCGGCGACGACACGCCCGCGTCAGTATAAGCGGCGCGCTGTCCTCACCTTCGCTACCGCAGGGCGCCATCAGGGCGGCGGCTTCGCGCGGCGCGTCGAGGTTGTCGATCGTCGGGTGCGACTCGCGCTCGCCCCGAGTCCCGGGCGGCTACACGTCGGCCGTGCCCGTGATCCGACGCCGGCAATCCGGCCGTGTGAGGAGGTCGGGCTTGAGCTCGACGCCGATGCCCGGCGTGTCGCCGACACGAAGCTGCCCCTGTTCGAGCACGGGCAGGCCGTCGACGACCTCGGCGTACCACCCGTAGTAGAACGCGCGCACCATCTCCTGCACGAAGCAATTGCGCGTGTGCAGCGCGAGGTGCGTCGACACCGCGAGCACGACCGGCCCGGAACAGTCGTGGAAGGCGACCGGGGTGTGGTAGGCGGCGGCGAGATGGGCGATCTTGCGCGCTTCCGAGATCCCGCCGCACCAGGACAGGTCCATGATGAGCAGGCTCAACGCATTGAGGTCGAGGAGGTAGCGGAAGTCGGCGAGCAACCCTCGCGTTTCCCCGACCGCGATCGGCGCTCGCGTCGCGCGCGCCACGTGGCCGATCGAGTCCATGTGGTCCATGAACACCGGGTCCTCGACCCACAGCGGGTTGAACGGCTCGAGTTCGCGTGCGATGCGGATCGCCGTGGGCCGATTCCACAGCGAATGCAGTTCCGCCATGACATCGATGCGATCGCCCACCGCCTTGCGAATCTTGACGAACGGTTCGAGGCCCGCGCGCAGGTCCGCCGTCGAGATGAACTGCCCGCCGGTCTTTTCGGCGGCGTAGTCGAAGGGCCAGATCTTCATGGCGGTGATGCCCATCTCCAGGAGGCTTTCGGCGACCGCATCGGCTCGCGTCAGGAAGCCCTGCAGATCCTCGAACTGGCCCTGCTTCGCATCGAGGCCGAAATTCGCCGTCCCCTGCGTGGGACGCGTCTGGACGTAGCTGTAGCCGGCACAGGTGTTGTAGACCGGGATCGACTCCCTCACCTTGCCGCCGAGGACGCTGCACAAGGGCAGGCCGACCGACTTCGCCAGGATGTCCCACAGCGCGATGTCGATCGCGGAGCGGCCGCGCACTTCGGCGCCGCTTCCCCCGAAGCCGAGGTAGCCGACGAGGTGATCCTGATGACGCTCGATGTCGCGCGGGTCCTTGCCGATGAGGTACGGCGCGATCGTCTGGTGGATGTGCGCTTCGGCGGCGTGCGACCCGTAGAACGTTTCGCCCAGCCCGGTGATGTCCTGATCGGTTTGGATGCGCACCCACAGGATGTTCGGAAAGGCGTCGAGACGGATCGTCTCGATTTCAGTGACCCTCATGGTGCTCCGCGCGTGGCATGTCGGGGACCGAGTGCCCCGGGGCATCAGGTGACGGGCCGCTTGTCCGTTCGTCGCGGATGCACGCCACCCAATCCGGGGTGATGCAGGTAGGTGACCGCGGGAAGATACCCGGCGTCGATGGGCAGGACAATCCCCGTGATGCACGACGCGGCGGACGAGCACAGGAAGTGGATGCCTTCGGCGACATCCTCCGGCGTGACCATGCGCCCGAGCGCGCTGTGTCCTTGCATCGAGTGCGGGTCGCGCTTGCCGGCGTCGATGCGCGCCTGCATCTGCTCGGTGAGGACGTAGCCCGGCATGACGCTGTTGAAGCGCACGTTGTCCGGCCCGAATTCGACGGCGAGGATCGCGGTCAGTTGCTGCACCGCCGCCTTCCCCGGGCCGTAGGCGATGAGCGGCATCGCATCGACCGCCGAGGTCGACGAGATGTTGACCACGCTCCCCACGCGCCGGCGCGCCATCCGCGGCGCGAAGGCGCGGCAACACAGGTACGTGCCGCGATAGTTGATGCTCCAGACCTTGTCGTGCTCGTCCATGCTGTAGGTCGCGAGTTCGGCGACGTTCTGCAGGACGCCGGCCGAGTTGACCAGCACCGCAACCGGCCCGACGTCGCGTTCGACGGCATCGGCGAGCGCTTCGACCGACGCTTCGGAGGCGACGTCGACGGGCAGGAAGTCGGCGGCGCCACCCGAGCCGCGGATCGTGGCGACGACCCGTTGCCCTGCGGCGGCGTCGCGATCGGCGATCACGACGCGGTCACCCGCAGCGGCAAGGCGCGTGGCGGCCGCACGCCCGATGCCGCTGCCGCCTCCGGTAACGACGCTCACTCGTTGCGATTCCATGCGGTTCCTTTGCGGTGACGTGATCGGGGTGATGCCCTCAGCGCGCGGCCCCGACCTCGGGTCCCACGCCCCACGGCGGCGGGGCGATCGCGACGATCCGCCGGAAGAGTTCGCGGAACGCCTTCGATGCGGGCACTCCGACGATCGGGTCCTCGTTCGATGCGAACGCGGCGTCGATCGCCTGCCAGTCCTCGGTGGTGAGCGCCTGGCGGGCGAGAGGGAACACCTCATCCTCCTCGCGGCGCATGTGCCTCCAGTGAAAGTGCGAGTAGCGCTCGACGCCGTCGGCAAAGGCCGTGAGCGCGGCGGGATCGTCGCGAAAGCGCTCCCATTTTGCCTTGAGCTCGTAGAAGCGCTCGTTGCCGACGTGGTGTTCGCGCGAGAGGGTGTCGAGGACCGGGGCGACCTCGGGGCGGCGCAATCGCAGGCGCGCGAAGAGGTAGTCGTCCTCCTTCGGATGGTGCAGCCGCTCGGGAAAGGTCTCGATGTAGTGGAACATGGCGCCGAAGAGCGCATGGTCGGGCGCCATGCGCCCGTCGCTCACCGCCCTGACGAGATGACGCAGGCCCTCGACGACCGCGGTGATCGCGCGATGCTCGTCCTGGATGATGCGCAGCGACTTCATGGACTCTCCACGGTCACGACACCGAGACGAGCTTGTCGAGCGTCGCCGGATCGGCGAGCAGGGCATCGCTCCCCGAGCGATACACGACGCGCCCGCGCTCGAGCACGATCGCGTTGCGTGTGAGTGAGAGCGCAAGCTTCGCGTGCTGCTCGACGACGATCACCGCCATGCCGCCTTCGGTGACGAGCTCGCGGACGACATTCATGAGCTCCTGCACGATGATCGGGGCGAGCCCCTCCATCGGCTCGTCGAGGAGCAGGAGCGATGGATTGACCATGAGCGCGCGCGCGATCGCGAGCATCTGCTGCTCGCCGCCGGAGAGCTGGTTGCCGAAATTCGCCTTGCGCTCCTCGAGGCGCGGAAAGATCCGGTAGACCCCCTTGACGTCCCATCGGCCAGGGCGGGCGACCGCGGTGAGGTGCTCCTCGACGGTGAGCGAGGCGAACATGTAGCGCTCCTGCGGCACCCAGCCCAGACCCGCGCGGCTGCGGGCGTGCGTGGGGAGCGTGGTGAGGTCGCGCCCGCGCCACGCGATCACGCCACGATGCCGGTGCGTCAATCCCATCAGCGTGACGAGCAGCGTCGTCTTGCCCATGCCGTTGCGGCCGAGCAGCGCAAGACTGTCACCCTCGTCGAGCGCAAACGACACGTCCTCGAGCACGACGCCGTCGCCATAGCCGGCGGTGAGCGCCTCGACCCGCAGCAGTTCAGGCATGCTGCGCCTCGCCCAGGTACACCTCGCGCACGCGTGGGTCCTTCTGGATCTCCATCGGCGTGCCTTCGGTGAGGATGCGGCCGCCGACCAGCACGGTGATCCGCTCGGCAAAGCGGAAGACGAGTCCCATGTCGTGCTCGATGAACAGGACCGTCACGTCCTTGGGCAGCGCCGCAATGACGCCGAAGAGCTCGGCGCTCTCACCGGCCGGGATCCCCGCCGCCGGCTCGTCGAGGAGCAGGATCGTCGGTCGCGTTGCCAGCGCCAGTGCGATCTCGACCAGGCGCTGCTTGCCGTAGGGGAGGTTGCGCGTGAGCGTGTTGGCCTCCGCGTCGAGCCGGAGCGTGGCGAGGAGCGCGGCCGCCTCGTCGGCTTCCTCGCGCCCGGCTGCGACCGTGCGATGCCACAGGCCGGCACGCCCCTTGCGCTCGCACACGGCAAGCACGACCGACTCGAGCACGGTGAGGCCGGCGAAGAGCGTGTTGATCTGGAACGTGCGCGTCATGCCACGCTTGACACGCTGGTGTTGCGCAAGCGTGGTGGCGTCGAGGTCACCCAGGAAGACGCGACCCATCGTTGGCGCGAGCGCGCCGGTCAGGAGGTTGATGAGCGTCGTCTTGCCTGCGCCGTTGGGTCCGATGAGCGCGTGGCGGGCGCCGCGCGGCAGGGTGAGCGAAACCTCGCTAATCGCCTTGAAGCCGCCGAAGTGCCTGGTCAGATGCTCGGTGCGCAGCGCGACGCTCATCGGGGCCGCCTCCCGAAGCGCGCGCGCAACACGTCGACCGCACCGAGGATCCCGCCGCGCGCGAAGAGCACCACGACGACGAGCAGGAGCCCGAGCCAGAACTGCCAGTAGATCGGATTGAGGTCGGACAGCCAGTGGTGCGCGATCATGAACACGGCGGCGCCGATCAGTCCGCCGTAAAGCCGCCCGGTGCCGCCCAGCACCAGCATGATCATGAGGTCCGCCGAGCGGGGAAAGCCGAAGACGTCGAGGCCGACGAACTGCGTGGTTTGCGTGAGCAGCCCCCCGGCGACGCCGGCCATCGCGGCGCTCACCGTGTAGATCACGATGAGGCGGCGCGTGACCGGCGCACCGATCGACGGCATGCGCTTCACGTTCTCGCGCACGCCGCGCAGCGACAAGCCGAAAGGGGAGGCGACGAGGCGCCGCACGCCGAGGAAGAGCACGAACAGGACCACGAGGCTGTAGACGTACGCCGTGCTGCCGGCGAGGTCGAACGAGAAGACGCCGAGCACCTTGTCGATCGCAACACCCGGGAGGCCATCGGCGCCGCCGGTGATCGACGGCAACTGGTTTGCACCCTCGTAGAGCATGAGGCCGATGCCCAGCGTCACCATGAGTTGCGCGAGGTCGGAGCCGCGCACGACGAGGAAGCTCGTCGCGAAGCCGACCACGCCGCCGGCGA
>JADZDD010000030.1 GCA_020851235.1 Burkholderiales bacterium
CTGTTAATCCGCAGGTCCCTGGTTCGAGCCCAGGTCGGGGAGCCAACGAATCAGGCACTTAGCTGTTAGTGCTCACTTCGTTGGGTATTCAGAATAGACCCATTTGGGTCTATACGGCGGCGATGATCGGCAGTTCGTTCGGCCGCACGATCTCCGTCAGCAGTCCCTTCAGGTAGATCTCCGTGGTGCGCACGCTCTTGTGTCCGAGCAGGAGCTGGATATGCCTGATCGGCACGCCGGCGCGGTACATGTCGGTGGCGCCCTTGGCGCGCAGATCGCGCAGCGAGAAGTCGCTGACGCCCGCCTTCTCGGCGTAGCGGCGGAACATCGCGCCGATCCCGGTGACGGTGTACGGCGTTCCCGCGCGGGTGCGCACGAACGCCTTGTGCAGCGACGCCTGGGCGATGAAGGGCGCGAGCGCTGCGGCCAGGTCGCCGACGATCTCCACTTCCACCTGCACGTTGGTCTTGCCGCGGCGGAAGCGCAGCGTCTTGCGACCATCTGCGTAGGTTACGACGTTGCGGATACCGAACGCCAGCACGTCCGCCGGTGCGCCGAGGGTGCGGACGGCGAGCACCATCGCCAACTGCACAGAGGGGATCGCACGCTCATGCACCGCAAGATATTCGGCATTCGTCACCAGGCGCTCGCGCACGCTCTTCGGCGGCCGCTGCACCTCGTAGCATGGATTCTGGTCGAGCATGCCTTCCTCGACGCCGTAGGAGATCGCGGACGACAGGCAGGCGAGTTCGTTGCGCACATGGGCCGGGTTTGTCTTGGCCCGGGCGTTCTTGAAGGCGGCGATGTGGTGCGGCTTGAGCGCCTTCAGGGGACATTTGCCGAGGCCCACCTTGAGCGCGTCGGTATCCTTCATGTAGTCGCTGGCGGTGCGCTGCTTCATCGTGCCGGCCCGTACGCGTCCTGGCCACACGTCTCCCACGCACCGATCGAGCAGCTCGCCCACGGTACCCGGCATCGCCTTCGCGGCCTGCCACGCCTTGAACGCCTTGATGGCATCGCTGTAGTCGTGGCCGAAGTACGTCCACTGCTGACCTGTGTGCCGCGCGCGGTAGGTCTTGCCGTGCAGGTTGAGACCGCGCGGCAGCGGGTGATCCGCGTCGACCTTAGCTCGCCTTCTGCCCATAGCGTTCGACTGCCTCCACGTCGACCACAAAGCCGTCTTCGTTCGCGGGATCGGGGGCCGGTGCGGCCGCGCCGAGCCGCTCGCAGACCACGGACCATAACACCTTCGGTGTTCCGTCGAAGGGGTGGGCCGAAAACGGGATGCCCATGGCGCGCAGCACGCGCGCCTGGCGCGCGGGGCCGTGGCGATCGGTGAGACGCTCGAGCTCAGCGCTGGTGAGCAGCCGGTCGGTCATCGCGCGGGCGCCGGCATGATGTGAGCTGTCATCTCGATCCACTTTGCGCTTTGCCGCGGACGAGTCGCGGCATGTCAGGCGCACCGGGAGCTTCGACGGCCTCGGGCACGAAGCCTGTGCTGCGGTCGTCGCCGCGGGCGCGCATGAAGTCGACCTCGACCTTCGCCGAGTTGATGATGGTCTGCGCGATGTCGCTCACGGCCTTCGCGCGGGCTACATCCATGGTGCCGTCCTTCAACGCGTCGAGGGCGTCGAACAGGTGCTCACGCAGGTTCTCGATGTTTCGTGCCATGACCTTCCCGTCGGTTGATCTGCCGATGGAGGGCGCCGACCAGCTGCACGGCCAGGACAATCTCCTTCGGGTAGTTGTGGATCGTGTTTTCGCGCATCAGGTCCGCGCGTGTGCACAGCCGCAGGTTCTCGATGCGGCAGTCGTGGGTGTCGCCGTTGTTGTAGCGGACGGCCATGTTCTTGGGGATGGGGCCGCGTTGCCGTTCCCACGTCCAGCGTGCCAGCGAAATCCATGATCGCGACCCTTCGCGCACCTTCATTTCAAGGGCGCCATCCGCGTTGATCCGTAGCGCGCCAACACAATACGCTGCCAGGTCCCAACGCTTCGACACGTTGCCGGGCTTGAACCGCGTTTCTGCGCTACGTCCGCCAGCGGTCCAATGCGTGCCCTGGTTCCACGGAACATTGCCCTTCGCGAATCGCGTGCGCATGCCCTTGATGCCGTCGAGACGATGCGCATCGGGACTGGCGAGATACGCGGCCGATTTTCGCAGCCCGCGCAGATACGCCATGGCGTAGACCCGCTTTACCGGTCGGCCAAGCGCGGCGGCGAGAACGTCCGTGCGCTCGTGCGGATATCTCGCGTCCAATAGGGCGAAATCGGCCGGTGCCCAGGGGCGGCGCGGCTGCACAGCGATGCGTCGTCGGGTCATCGCTGTCGCTTCGTCCGCCAATGAGTGCGAAGGCCGCGCAGCCAGGCGAGCGTGTAGACGACCGTCAGCAGCAGGATTCCCCACTGCTGAGCAGTCCAGGCGGCGTGCACCCAGAATGGTTGCGAGGCGAGGCCGAGGACCGGCGCCCACTGGCGCGCGGAGCCATTCGGCGAATTGACCATCCATACCGATGCGGTCCCGAGAACCGCGATGGCAATCTGCTCGATCATCGCGCGTCCCCCGAACGCCGGTATGCCTTGGTCAGATCGCGGGCGACCGAGAAGCCACGTTGCCGCGCAAGGTTTGCCAGGCGCGCTCGCTCATGGTGGCTCGCCGGCGATTGCCGGAGTAACCCGAAGTAACTGTTGATCGACTGGTAGAGTTCGTCGTCGTGGAGCTCACGCACGCGGGCGAGGCCTGCGTTCAGGGTGCGCCGACGGATCGAGCGGCGCCACGGTCGGATCACGTGGCCAACGAAGTCGACGCCACGCGCGACCGGCTGCAGGATGGTCTTCGACGTGTTGAGCACGACGTGCAGCGTCGACGGTAGGAACACCGCGATCGCGGCCAGCCAGGCGTTGAGCTGGGCGGGCGACTCATGCAGCAGCACGAAATCGTCGACGTAGCGGATGTAGTGGCGCACGCGCAGATCGTGCTTTACGAAGCGATCGAGCGCATCCAGGTAGACGTTGGCGAAGAACTGCGACGACAGGTTGCCGATCGGTAGGCCGAGCTCGGGCGCCTGGTGTCGCAGCTGCTTGTGCGTGGGGACGCGCGCCAGCACCTCGCGTCGACTGCGGAGCTCCACGCCGGGCCGTGGGTCGTGAAAGAGCACCAGGGCCGCGAGATCTCGCCACCACGGCTCGGCGATCCGGGGCGCGAGGAGTGACCACAGGATGCACTTGTCGATCGAGACGAAGAAGTTGGCCAGGTCGCACTTCAGGTAGTACGCCGGCCGCGACCAGTTGGCAGACACGCTGCGCACCTTCGCCTCAAGGCGCTGGGCGGCATAGAGCGTGCCGCGGCCGCGGATACAGGCGCAGCTGTCGGCGATGAAGGTGCGCTCGATCCCCGGCGCGATGCGGTTGTACAGGAGGTGATGAACGATGCGGTCGCGGAACGCGGCAGCCCACACCTCGCGCGCCTTCGGGCGCGTGACGACGAAGCAGATCGACGGCCCGGGCCGGTAGCTGCCGTCGACGAGCTCATCGTGCAGCGCGACCAGGTTGCGTTCGAGGCTTGCCTCGAACGCAAGCGCGGACGGCTTGTTGCGCTTGGTGCGGCGGCAGTCGAAGTAGGCCGCGACCAGGTCCTCGAAGGAAAATGCAGCCGTGGGTGCAGCGGGATCGTCTGCGGACGGCGCGGGCCCGACAGCTCCAGTCCTTGTCGTTGTTGTTCTGGTTGCCGTTGTTGAAGTTCTGGATCCACGCGTAGCCGGCGTTGCCGGCGACCTGCGTCCTGACGTGCTATCAACGTCGTCCGGCCGATCGCTCAGCGGGGCGACTGCGCCGGACCGGCCGAACTCCAGCTCGCGGTCTCCGGGATGCGCGTGGCGGTGGCCTCGTGAGCCAGCGGCACGACCAGATAAAAGTCGCTCGGGCATGATCGCCTTGACGGTCATGCAACAGGCGACGCTGCGGAGTGCTTGCGCCATCCGTTGGCCTGCTTGCCGACCGATCCGGTGAGTGCGATCGCGGCGGCGTATTGCTTGAGGCTGATGAACCGCTTGTCCTTTGACGCGCGGAGCAGGACCTCGACAACATGCAGGTGCTCGAGAAGTGCGTCGATGTGCCCGGTTTTCTCACGCGCCGCATTGGCGCGCGCGACCAGGACGAGGACCTCGACGCACTCGTCGCGGATGCGGCCTCCGAGCGATGCCTTGAAGTCGCGTGGCATGTTGCGCGTGACCTCGATGGCGATGCTCAGAAGGTCGTATGCGACCTTGTAGATGGGCAGGCTGGTGTGAAGCGCCACGGCTGCGAAAAAAGCGAATGACTAAAGGGTTAAAGGATCAAGCCGGGACTCTGCGGACGGCGCGGGCCCGACAGCTCCAGTCCTTGTCGGTGAGGTTCTGGAAGCCGAGGAAGCTCTGGACCCACGCGTAGCCGGCGTCGCCGGCGACCTGCTCGTTGAGCCAGTACCAGCGCTTCTCGAACTCGTCGCGCAGGGTAACGAACAGCAGTGCACCTTCGACGCGGTCGGGCAGATCGCCGCCACGCTTCTTGGCCCAGGCCATGGCGCTGTCCCACGATGCCTCGCCGGGCATCGGCTCGGGAAGCAGGATGATGTGGTGCGCCATGCGCCGGTCGGCGGTCACGACGAGCCCGACGTAGCGTTCGCCGTCGAACAGCTCGACTGGTGCAGCAGAGGTTATATCTTGCGATGCTTTCATGAGACTGCGTCCTTTCTCCGCTCACGCGTCCAGCGCGTAGCGCAAGGCGTTGGGAATGACGAAGATGAGCACGACGGCGATAGCCGACGCGAGCCAGTGGATGGGCCACCAGAGCACCGCGTTGATGACCAGCAGGCAAACCAAGGCCCAGGCGGCGGCACGCAGCGCGGCGGGCACGATCAGACTCCCGCCGCGCGCCGGCGCGGCACGAATCGCAGCGGCGGCTTGGTGACGAGCTCGAGCTGCCGCGGCTCGGCTGCCCGCATCTGGCGGCGCACGCGAGCGAAGGTCTTCCGCACGTCCGTCTCGACGCTTGGCACGTAGCGGAATGACGGATCCAGGATGGATTTCACGCGGCCTCCGCAATGACCGAATGATCAAAGGAGCGAATGGGGACTCTGCGGACGGCGCGGGCCCGACAGCTCCAGTCCTTGCCGCCGTGGTACTGGTGGCCGCTGAGGAAGCCCTGGAGCCACGCGTAGCCGGCGTCGCCGGCGACCTGCGTCGATGTCCAGTACCAGTCGCGTGCGAAGTCTCCGGTCGGCAGCTCCTGCAAGCGCACGAACATCGCCAGCGCTTCCAGACGCGATGGCAGATACCAATCGGCGTGGCCGCCGAGCTGCAGCGCTCTCACGTCCCGTGCGAGCTGGCTGCCGGCGGTGACCATCGCGGTGGTGTTGGCGAAACCATCATCGTTGCTGAGTGCGCCCTGCACGATTTCGCTGTAGACGCCCCACTCGACGTCCTCGAACTCACCGCCCGCCTTGGGAGCGGCGACCAGGGCGAACGGTTCGTCGCCGACGAAGATGCGTCCGGCATAGATGCCGCCGGCAAGCAGTGCTCCGATCGCGGCGGGCGCCGCGAGGACTTGTGCAGCCATGGAAACTCCTCTCAGTCGATGCGTTGGAGATCCCGCGCCGCGAGGCGCAGGCGGATACGGGTGTCGATCGCGACGGTGCACACGGCATCGCGGAGTGCGTGGCTGTAGGCGATGTGCATGACGTGACCGACGCCACTGTGGGTTCGCACCCGATCGCCGACCTTCAGCGGTGACGTCGGATCGCGATACGCGGCATCGCCGCCGCGCGCCTCGGAGCGCGCGCTCACGGTTTCATGGCCCGGTACATCCAGGCGAGCCAGTAGATGGTGGCGATGCAGGCGCCGATCACGACGCCCACCAGGAGCGCGACCAGGACGTTCATGACGTCGCGGCGGCGGCGCCGAGGGTCGCGTCGTCGAAGGTGTCGATGCGCAGGGCGACCTGGATGTAGCCCGCCGCCACCTCGCCCATCGTGTCGGCCAGGGTGATCTGGCCAGCGGCCTCGAAGCGTGCGGCTACGGCGAGATAGTGCCGCGCGTTGGCCATGCACAGCTCGGCGGCGCGGTTCATGCAACCTCCGCGCGTTGGTCCTTGAGACCGATCTTCAGCGTGTCAGCGACGCGCCGCGCTTCCTGGGCGGTGCGGAGCGCGATATTGGCGTGACCGATCCAGACGCGGGCACCACCATCATCGATGCTGACGCGCGCCCGCTCGCCGTATGCGAACGCGAGACTCGTGCCCGTCTTCGCATTGAACATATGGAGCGTGAACTCGTCGCCCTCGCGCGCTATCACGATGCGCGTGCCGGGGACCATGCCGAGCAGGTCGATGCGGGCGTTCACGCGGCCTCCCGGTCGGGCTTGAAGGTGTCACCGGTGGGGATGCGCAACACGAGCGTCATGCGTGCGCCCGTAGACGGGTGCCGCAGGCGCAGCGTCTCGATGGCGAACGATAGGCGCGACAGGCGGTCCGGATCGGGTGCCCAACCCTGCTGCTCGAGCAGGCCGACCACGGTGTTGCGCTCGCGCAGCGCGGTGGCGAACGCGACGTTCACATAGAGGACCTTCTCCTCGCCCGGCTCGTCGAAGTGTGGGATCGATGGCACGCCGTGCAGACGCAACACGCGCGCGAAGTCACGGCGGGCGTGATCCCGGGCGGCGACCTGCTCGGGGGTGATCGTGGTTGGACGTGTCGTGCGTTGACGTTGCATTGCTCCCTCCGTCCGCCGCGGTGGCGGTGTGTGAAGGAGAGTGCAGGAAAACCTGCATCAATGCAACAAAGAAATGCAGGAAAACCTGCATTAACAGACGAACGGTCTAGCGCACCGTGGGGCGGAGAAGTCAGTTCTGGATGGTGGTCAGGATGCCGTTGCGGAAGTAGAGATAGTTTCCGCTGTCGTAAACCCACTGCTCGCGAACGCCATAGCTGGTCGTCGTCGTGTTGACGTGATGCGGCTTGCCCCACGAGCTGGCGAGCACTTCGTCTTGCGTCATGCCGATCCGTACGCCTTCCTTCCTGGCCCACTTCTTCTTCGTCTCGGCCTCGACGCCCTTGCTCGCCTGTTCATAGGCAGCTCGGAAGTCCTTGTCTCCTACGTCGAAGTAGGGGTCTCCATAGGCCAACGCGGCTTCGTACTTTCGCGCCGCGACGAGGCGCCGCATTTCCGTCGTCACTTTCGCAGGACCGGCCGCAGCAAAGGCCCTTTCGCGTTCGAGTCGCTTCGCAGCAAGGGCGGCCTGTTCCTTCGCCAAGCGATCGGAAGCAGCGGAACTACTCGCGGCTGGCGTGGCGGTCACAGGGTGCTCGTACGGGTTCGTCCTATCGCCGAGCGATGACGTGACGATAGACAGCACAACCATGCCAGCTGCGGCACCCATGAACCACGCAAACACTGAGGTAGGTTGCTTGGGCTTCGCGCCGCACTGGGGGCACGCGGCGGCCTTCGTTGACACCTTGCCGCCGCATTCCCTGCACGCGACAACGGCCATTACCGCTTGCCTCCGTCCTTAGGCGCCTTTCTGCGTCTTGGCGACGCACTTGCGCTTGGCGGCCGACTGCTTTCTGGCGGTGCCGGGAGCATTGTCTTGGAGACGGCCGCTCGACTCGATTGTCGCAACCGGGCCAACAGCGAAAGGCTTGCTAGGAGCGCGTCCGTCTCGTCCTTCTTCTCCATGTAGGGCCGCCATTTCTTTTAGTATGTGCGCTACCTCGGCTTTGGTGCGCCGTTGGATCTCGGCCTCCAACCAGTCGGCGTCTCCCAACGCCGCCCTCGTTGGAGGGGCTATTCCTGGAACAAGCAATTGCCATGCCTCCAAACCAAATGCCTGGGCTATGGCGTGGACGGTATCGACCGCCGGGGCAGACTCTCCCTTTACGATCGCCTTAATCGTCATGCGGCTGATGCCCGACGCCGTTTCGAGGCCGAGAAACGACCCTGTCTTCATCTTGTGATCGGCTGCGTAGGTCATCCACGCTTTGAGGTTGGCCTGTAGCACGGCCTTGGCTGATTTGTTCTCCACGGGCCCATAAGGATGCCCCGGTGGCCGCTCGTCGGATAGTGAAGGCAAACCTGCATGCTCATCTTCCGCAAGTGCAGGTTTTCCTGCATCATATGACCCATGACGACGATGTCCTTTGGCGATCTCGTGGAGCGTCTTAAGAACGCCCCGCATGGCGAACTGCGCCGTATCGAGCGCGAGACCGGCGTCAACTACGGAACCATTCGGGAAATCAAAGATGGTCAAACCAAGAACCCACGGTTGGATACGTTCAATGCGTTGGCGGATTGGTGCCAGCGCAACCCACTGACCTCCCCCGACCCCTCGCGCGAGGCTGCGTAGATGCTTCGACGGGTCGTTGGCGTGAGCGGGCGGGAAGCGATCGCGACGGCGAGCTGCGGCGCTGGGGTAACGGATGCGATGCGCGATCGTGTCCGGTTCACGATGACGCGGCTGGGGTGGATTCGCCCCACACGGCCCGCAGGATTCCTTGCAGGTGCTCTGCTGCGGCGCGTGCGGCGTCTTCTTCGTCCGCCGTCTCGATGACCTCTGTGCTCAGCCCTTCGAAGTTCTCGCGCAGACCAGGAACGTTGCGCAAGGCGCGCGCAACCGCAATGAGTAGGCAATCGTTGATGAGTACTTGCGCCTGTAGATGCAGAGCCACTTCTCTTTTCATGGCTACCTTCCTTTCCTTCGCATTGGTCGATTTGGTGCGACGCGTCGCGCTAGATCGAGCGTCGGCGACGCTCCTTGCGGAGGCGCTTCGGGATTATTTGTCGGAGGCCGCGTGATCGACCTCGCGATGACGCTGACGGCGGACACGCGCGCGGTCGACGCGACCCGTGAGGTGCTGCGGCGTCTAAAACTTGATCTTGACGTTGATCGTTTTCGTGAGGTCGCGCGTGAGCTTCTTGATGGCGGCATCCATCTTTTTGAGGCCGTCACCACCGACCGGGACGGTGGCACCGCACCCAGGACATCTGAACTTCTTGTCTCGATGAAGGCGAGCGAGCGCCTGCTTCGACTTCTTGCCGCAGCCGGGGCAAGTGACGTCGAGCTTGAACGAATCAGGAATGCCAGCCATGGATAGCTCCTTCCTTGTTGTGGTGGATCGGGTCGCACTGACCATCCTAGCAGGGGAGGGGCGTCCACCCATCTCCAGGCTCCTTCTCGGTGGATTGTCGACATGAGCGGCTGGATCGATCCAACGCGCGAGCGCGCGGCGTATGTCGCAGCGATCAGGTCAGCGCTTTCACCCAGCGCTCGATCTCGTTCAGTCCGTCCAGCCATGCATCCGAAGCGGGTGAAAAGGTGATCGCGGTGCGCACGCTCTCGATTCGCTCCAGCGATTCCTGCCGGAAGTCGTTCGGATCGAGCAACAGATGGGCGATTCCGAGGACGACTGCCTGCAATGCCTCGATTTGGCCTTGCACGTACTGCGGATCGTCGATGCGACGCTGTGGCATGGCAAGCCCTCCTGTGTGGGGTGGTGGTGGGGACCCTCATTCTGCACGGGAGGCGTTTGCTGTCCACGCCGGCAGTCTCTTTTTTTGCCCGCAGCAGATCACCCCTAATCGCCCCTAAAAATTAGGGGGATGCCGGAATGAAGCTCTTCTACGACGACGAATTCGAGGCCATCCGCGAGGCGATTGCCTCATCGGACCACGAGTTCAAGGAGGTCGCCTGTCACCTCTGGCCGAGTCGCAAGCCGGAATCGGCGTACGCGCGCCTGAAGGCGTGCCTGAACGAAACGAAGGACGAGCGTCTTACGTTCGGCGAGATCGTCGAGATCTGCCGTTTCTGCGACCGCTACGACCCGTTGTACTTCATGTGCGACCAGGTGTCGCACGATCGCCCGAAGCCCATTGCCAAAGAGGACGAGCTCGCCCGGCTGCTGCGTGAATACCTCGCTGCACGGATGGCCACCGAGCGGCTCGGACCACAGATCGAGCGGCTGCGGACGGCATGAGCTTCGACGGCATCGCGGATCTGCGGCCCGACGTGGAGTACGTCGAAGTCACGACGGTCGGGTCGTCCGAGCGGCAATTCATCGCGAGGGACCGCGCGCCGTCATGCCCAATGCCAGAGCTGCGCGAGTTGCGTTGCGCCTACTGCGGCCGGCGGGTCGCGCCGACCCGCGGCAACTGCGTCGGCTGTGGAGCGCCCCTGTGACCCTCTTCGAGATCAACCTTCGGCTCCCGCCGGAGTTCTTCGACGCGGTGAACCGCGTCATCACCGCCATCAACCTCACCCGTCAGGAGTTCACCATGAAAGTCCAGGAAGCGATCGATGCCATCAACCAGGTCGGCGACGAGCAGGCCGCCGCCAAGGACGTGCTGCTGCAGGAGGTTGCCAAGGTCGGCGATGCCGTGAATGGCCTCGAACAGCAGCTGCGTGACGCCCTCGAGGGTGCGCTCTCCGCGGAGCAGGAGGCGGCCGTCAACGCTGCCCTCGAGCGGTTCCGCGGCAACACGCAGGCGATCACGGATGCGGCGGCCGCCGTGAAGGCGGGTACCGACGACGCGACGGACGGGACGTCGACCTGACGCGGTTTAACGGTAAGGGACCCCGGGAGCCGGGAGCTCTCGGGGATGCGTCATCGATACATCGGATTGCCCACGATGAAGACCATTTCGCTCGACGCGCCGGCGTGCCATCGGCGCGGTGCCGGCGTGCGCGCCTGCATGCGCACGACACGCCGGCAGATCATCCTGAAGAAGCGTGCGGCGGACGCGCGCGATGCGCGCCAGGCCGCGAGGAGTCGCACCTGATGGCGGCGTCGCGACGTGGTGCGCGTCCCCTCACGGCGGGCGACAACTTCACGCTCGAGCACGGCGTTCGTGGTAGCGCGGGTTCCGGAGGGGCGTGGCGCACGGACATCGGTGCTTCGCTGCCGCCGGGCCAGGTCGATACCATCCTTGAGGAAGCCCAGGACATCGTCTACGGCGACCGCGAGCAGACGCATGGCGATCCCGGTAGGAACCTGCGGGCCATCGCGGCCATGTGGTCGCCCGTATTCGGCGTGACCGTCACCGAGCAGCAGGTCGTCATGGCGATGATCCTGCTCAAGGTCGCGCGCGCCATCAACATGCCGGCGCATCGCGATCACTGGCGGGACATCGCGGGCTACGTCGCGCTCGCCGAACGTGCGGGCCACATTGCGACGGAGGGCAAGTCGTGAGCCTGGCGCGCATCGACGAGCTCACGCGCGAGATTGCGGCGCTCGAAGCGCGCTTGCGGCCCTTGGTGCGAGAGCGGGCGAATCTGCGGCGGTCAGTAGCCAAGGTGGGCAAACCGCTCTCCGACGCGCACCGGCAGGCGCTGCGCAAACCGCGCCGCCCGAGGCGCCAAGCGGCGCCCGTGCAGGCCTCGCAGCGATCCGCGCAGGTACTGAAGCCGCCGACCGGCGGTGCACCGTCTCCTGCGTTGTCGCCCGGCCGCCTGGCGCGGCTGGAGGCGACGGAGCGGGAGTCCGACGAGGAGCGGGCAGCGACGTGCGATTCCGACGTCGTGCGTGGCGCGCGCATCGTCAAGGGGAGGCGCTACTGAATGATGCCACCTTGGGACGGTGTCGAGCGAAGGGTCGCCCGGAGACTCTCGGTGAGTCTGTCCGGATCGCGATGGCCGCGGTAGGAGACCCGCGCACATGGCATCTCGCAGGGGGGGCGGGAGGATCGACTTCCAGCTCGTCGCGGCTGCAGCCCTGGCGGCGCTGGAATCGTTGCTCGCGGAATGGTTGCCGACTGGCCGCCGTGAGGGGCACGAATACAAGGCGCTCAACCCCACCCGTGCCGACAGCCGCGAGGGATCGTTCTCGATCAACCTCAACAGCGGCGCGTGGGCTGATTTCGCAACAGACGACAAGGGTGGCGATCCGATCTCGCTGTACGCGTACCTGCAGGGGATTACCCAGGGCGAGGCGGCGCGTCGTCTCGCCGAGCGGCTGGGCATTGCAGACACCTCGCGCGCCCAGCGCCTGCGGATTGACGTCCCTGCAGCTGCGCCCTCCGGAGCCGAGCCCACCGATACGGCTGGCGGGGCCGGGCCGCGGCTGGTCTCGCGCACCGAGTGGGTGCCCGTCATGCCCATTCCGGCGAGTGCCGGCGAGATTCCGAAAGCGCACATCAAGCGCGGGAAGCCCGAGTGCTTCTGGGAGTACCGCAATGGTGCCGGCGAGCTGCTCGGCATCGTCTACCGCTTCAAGACAAGCGCCGGCGGCAAGGAGATCCTGCCATGCGTGTGGGCGCGTCACTTGCGCTCCGGCGCGCAGGAGTGGCGCTGGTTGGCGTTTCCCGACCCGCGGCCGCTGTACGGCCTGGACAAGCTCGCCGGCGACGGTCCCGTGCTCGTCGTCGAGGGCGAGAAATGCGTGGATGCCGCGCGCGGGGTGGTGCCCTCGTCATGGTCGGTCGTCACCTGGCCCAGCGGTGCACGCGCGGTGCACAAGGCGGACTGGACGCCGCTGCGGGGACGCAAGATCGTGGTGTGGCCCGATTGCGATGCGCAGTGCGACAAGTCCGGCGCGATGCTGCCGGACGCGAAGCAGCCGGGCATCCGCGCTGCGGAGGAGGTGGCTGCCATCCTCGGCAAGCTCGCCTGCCAGGTACGCGTGGTGCGCATTCCTGCCCCCGGCGCGAAGCCGGAGGGTTGGGATGTCGCCGACGCGATCGCCGACGGCTGGACGGCCGCCCACGTGCGCCAGTTCATCGCTGCCAACCTGCGGGAGCCGGCGCGAGCGGATGGTTCCATACCCCTCGACCAGGCTGCGCCGCTCGACGCGGAGTGGCGCAAGGACCTGGCCTACGACGATCGCGGGCGGCTGCTGGCCGGCGTCCCGAACGCGTTCCTCGTGCTCACGAATCGGGCCGAGTGGGCGGGCGTGCTCGCGTTCGACGAGTTCGCCCAGCGCCCCATCAAGCGCTTTCCTCCACCGTATACGCGGGGCGTGGCGGGGGACTGGGAAGCGATGGACGACTCGATGACCATGATGTGGCTCGCGCAGCGTGCGGGGATGCCGAAGATGTCGACGGCGGCCGCGGCGGAGGCAGCCGAGATGGCGGCTCGCGTCGCGTCGTTCGATCCCGTGCGCGCCGAGTTCGAGGCTCTGCGATGGGACGGGATCGATCGACTGGATCACTGGCTGATCGACTATTTCGGGGCGCCCGACACGCCGTACGTGCGGATGGTCGGCCGGATGTGGCTCACGGGGATCGCGAAGCGTGTATTCGAGCCGGGCTGCAAGTTCGACTACATGCCGATCCTCGAGGGCCCGCAGGGCCGCGGCAAGTCGAGCGCGCTTGCCATCCTCGCGGGGGAGGCGCACTTCGGCAACACCGTATTCGTGATGGGTGACAAGGACTCGATGGCCGTCATCCAGGGCAAGCTCATCTACGAGATCGCCGAGCTCGACAGCTTCAACAAGGCGGATGCGACGCGGGTGAAGGCGTTCGTCACGAACCAGATCGATGAATTCCGGCCGCCCTACGGTCGTCGCGTCGTGCGCATGCCGCGGCGCGTGGTCCTGGTCGGCACCACCAATCAGTACGAGTACTTCAAAGACAACACCGGCAATCGGCGCTTCTGGCCGATCAAGGTCATCGAGCAGATCAACCTCGATGGTCTGGCGGCCGCGCGTGCGCAGTTGCTGGCTGAGGCTGTCGTCAGGTATCGCGCTGGTGAGCGCTGCTACCCCACGCGCGAAGAGCAGGAAGAGCACTTCACGCCGGAGCAGGATGCGCGGGAGATCGGCGATGCGTGGGAAGACGCGATCTATCGCTGGCTCAACACGCCGCACGACATTGATGGCTTGCCGCAGGCTGTATCCGCATACGACGTGCTCGTCAAGGCGTTGCATGTCGATGCGGGCAAGATTACAAAGGAGATGACGATTCGCGTGGGATTCGCGATGCGCAAGCTAGGTTGGCACCGAATGGAGCGGCGGGGACAAAATCCACGTTACGTGTACGAGCGGCCGAAGAAATCCGCACATGACACGGCGACCCCCGATGACATCGCCGGAGTGCCGTTTTGATGTTCCCCAAGTTCCCCAAGTCCGTTGCAACTTGGGGAAGCCTAACCTATTGATCTAACACGACGTTCCCCAAGTTCCCCAAGTTCCCCAAGTTTGCCGCGCGCGCACGCACATCCGTGCGCAGGCGGGCCCGGGCCCGCGGATGTGCGCGCGCGCGTAGGTGGGGAACTTGGGGAACATGGGGAAGTTAGGGAAGAAGAGGAGAGCTGGTGGATCGAGATGAGCAGGCGGCACGGAATCGGGCTCTGATGCCAGAGTTCTCGGCGTTCGTCGATGAGATTCGGCGGATGGATCCGGGTGCGGTGGTCGTGCACGTCGAAGGGAATGGTGTCGTGCTCGGCAAAGCGCGAGTGTGGGATGGCATGCGCAGCATGAACGCCGTCGAATGGGTGCACTGGGTGACGACGGGTGAGGTGCCACGAGGCAAGGCCAGTCCCTGGGCGAGGGCGCAATGAGCGCGGGAGCGTTGTTCAACGTCAAGGTGGGCCTGCGCGTGGATGGCGCGAGGGCGCGGCTCAATGCGGCGAAGCGGGGACTGGGCGACCGGGCGACGGTCTCAGCACTCAACAAGACCGCCGCGCAGGCGAAGACGCAGATGAGCCGGTTGATTCGCGAGGACTACAACGTCTCGGCCAGCCTGGTGCGCGAACGCCTGCAGGTGCGGCGCGCGATGAAGCAAGGCGAGTTCGCGTTCGAGGCCGCGCTCTTGGGCAACGCCAACAACCAGCCGCGAGCGATGAATCTCATCCACTTCCTGGAGCGCAAGACCACGCTGGCCGAGGCCAGGCGGCGGCGCAAGGCGGGCACCGGCAGTGAGCTGCACTTCAGGATCAAGAGGCGGGGCGGGAAGAGCGTGATCCCAGGCGCCTTCGTCGGCAACCGCGGGAGGACCGTGTTCATCCGCGAGGGGCGTGCGCGCCTGCCGATCAGGCCGGTGCAGACGATTGCCGTGCCGCAGATGTTCAACACGAAGAAGAACCGGGGTGCGGTCGAGCGCTTCATCCGGGAGGCGTTCCCGCGCATCTATCAGCGCGAGATGGCGTACTTCACGTCGACGCTGAAGCGATGAGTGTGACCTGTCTTCTGGCGTGGTGGTGTGCTTCGAGCCGAAGGGTTCGCGGGTCCTTCCTGGCAGTGGTCGGAACGGGTGCGAAACGAGCCCGAAATGTCTCTGCTCACGAAGGGCATGTAAGGGACTTGTTCCGTGGCGTTTGACCTCTACCGGCCCGTCACGCAGGAGGCCTTTGCCGACCTGGTAGGTGTGTCCCAGCAGGCCATCAGCGAGCTCGTGCTGCGGGAGACGCTGCCGCGCGGCGGCAATCTGAAGCAGTGGCTGCACGCTTACTGCGGGAACCTGCGCGAGCAGGCCGCCGGCCGGGCCGCGCGTGGCGAGCTCGAGCTCGCCGGCGAACGCGCGCGCCTGGCGCGAGAGCAGGCCGACCGGATCGCGATGCAGAACGCGGTCTCCCGGCGTGAGCTCGCGCCGGTCGCCGTGCTCGAGGACGTGCTGGCCAGGCTGGCTGCTCAGGTGGTGAGCATCCTGGAGGCCATTCCGATCCACGTGAAACGGCGCGTGCCGGCGCTTACTGTGGAGGATCTTGCCCTGATCACGGAGGAGTGCAACAAAGCGCGCAATCTCGCCGCGACGGTCGCGGTCGAGATCCCGGACCTTGACGAGGAAGACGATGCTGGCACCGTATCACCAGGATCTGCAACGAGCCGCGTGTAGCGGCCTGCGGCGCTTCCAGGCGCTGCCGCCGCTTCGGCTATCGGAATGGGCCGAGCAGCACTTCTACCTGTCCGCAGAGTCCTCATACGTCGAGCAGCGCTGGGTTGCGTATCCGTTCCAGCGCGGCATCCTTGATTGCATGGGCAACGATGCGATCGAGGAGGTGGTCGTGCGCAAATCGGCGCGCGTGGGATACACCAAGATGCTGCTGGCGGCCATCGGCTACTTCGCCCAGCACAAGCGTCGCAACCAAGGCCTGTGGCAGCCCACGGACGAGGATTCCGACGAGTTCGTGAAGGGTGAGCTCGAGCCGATGTTCCGCGACGTGCCCATCATGGCCGACGTGTTCCCCGAGCATCTGCAGCGCCACAAGCACAACACGCTGCGTCAGAAGATCTTCCGCGGTTCGATCCTGTACCTGCGTGGCGGGAAGGCGGCTAAGAATTATCGCCGCCTCACGCTCTCCACGATCATCATCGATGAGGGCGACGGCTTCGATCGCGACGTCGAGGGCGAGGGCAGTCCATGGACCCTGGCATGGAAGCGCCTGCAGGGCGCGATCTTCCCGAAGGGCATCATCGGTTCCACGCCGAAGACCAAGCACCTTTCCCTGATCGAGGACCGGGAGGCGGTCGCCGACGTCCAGCTCACGTTCCAGGTGCCGTGTCCCCATTGTGGCGAGCGGCAGGCGCTGCGGTGGGGCGGGCGCGACAAACCGTATGGCATGAAATGGACCGACGGCGATGCCGAAACCGTGGCATACCTGTGCGAGGCCTGTCAGGCGCTCTTCGGTCAGGCCGACTACCTGCGGGTGTGGGACGCTGGCCGGTGGACCGCGGCGGACGGAACCTGGCTCGACGACGAGGCTGGTGTCTTCCGAGATTCACGCGGCGCCCGCATCGCCACGCCGCGTGCGGTGGCGTTCTTCGTGTGGACCGCCATGAGCCCGCAGGCGTCGTGGTCGCAGATTGTGCGGGAGTGGCTGGCGGCGAACCTGAAGGCGAAGGCCGGAGACGATGGCGAGCTCAAGGCCTTCATCAACACGACGCTGGGTGAGAGCTACGAGGAGGACCAGGAGCGCGCCGAGCCAGACGAACTGAAGCGGCGGCGCGAGCCATATCGCCTGCGCACGCTGCCGCGCGGGGTCCTGGTGCTCGTTGCGGGCGTCGACGTCCAAGACAACCGCTTCGAGGTAGTGGTGTGGGGAATCGGTCGGGGCGAGGAGATGTGGCCGATCGACTACACCGTGCTCGCGGCCAACCCGGGCGATGAGCGCGACTGGCAAAAGCTCGACGCTTACCTCCAGTCGAAGTTCAAGAACGGCTCCGGCATCACGTTGGGAATCGAAGCGGTTGCCGTCGACACCGGCGGTCACTTCTCGCACCAGGTCTACAACTTCTGCCGGCAACGAGCGCGCCGGCGGATCTACGCCATCAAGGGCGAGACGCGTGACGGCCAGCCGGTCAAGGGCCGGTCGTCGCTGCAGGACGTGAACTACCGCGGCGCGATCATCAAGCGCGGTGTGCGCCTATGGGCGGTGGGCACTGACACCGCCAAGGATCTTCTCTTCGGCCGGCTCGAGGTGAAAGAGCCGGGGCCCGGCTACGTCCATTTCTCGGACGAGCTCGGCGACGACTTCTTCGCGCAGCTCACCGCGGAGGCCCGTGTGCCGCAGCGCACGTCCGGCGGCATGAAGTACCGCTGGGTATGTCCTCCCGGCCGCCGCAATGAAGTCCTCGACTGCACTGTCTATGCGATCTTCGCGGCCCACATGCTGGACCTCAATCGCTACACCGAGCGCATGTGGCAAAAGCTCGAGGCGGCGGTGCAGCCGCCGACCGCCGACATGTTCGAACCGATCGCGGCGGATCAAGCCATGGACCCGGAGGGTGGACTGCCGGTGCCTGTGCATGCGTCTGCACGGCCGCCGGCGCCGTCCTCCGCCCAGAGGCGACGTACCGGGCGCATCGGATCATTCAGGGGGTAGCCGTGGATCTGCTCGACGACATCATGGCGCAGCTGGCCGCGGCGGCGCCGGACTATCCGCAGGACAAGCTCGAGGCCACGGCGCGCCAGATTCGCCGCGACATCGGCGGGTCGGAGGCCTACATCCGCAAGGCGCCAGCGGAGGGAAAAGTCGTCGGCCTGGGGAGCGCGCTCGCCGCGGGGGTGCCGCTGGCCCAGGCCGCCAGTGACCTCGGCGTGAGCCGAGGGTATGGGTACAAGCTGGTGCACCGGCTCCGGCGTCGCCGCGCGCCGGCGGCTGCATGAGGTCGAAAAAAGTCTCCTTTTTTCCGTATTTTTGTGCACAGGGAGTGCCGATCATGATCACCCATGAGCGAGCCCACCGCCCTGCGCGCCGGAGATCCGTGGTCCTGGCAGCGCGACGACCTGACTGGCACCTACCCGGCCACCGAGTGGGGGCTTAGCTACTGGTTCAAGAACGCCGCCGGCGGCTTCGAGATCGCCGCGGCCGCCGACGGAGAGGCGTTCTCGGTCGGCCAATCCAGCGACGCCACCCAGGCAATCGCCGCCGGCTCCTACGCCTGGCAAGCGCGCGTCACGAACCTCGGGGACAGTGGCATTCGCCATGTCGTCGACAGCGGCTCGCTGACCGTGCTGCCGAACCTCTTCGTCGGCGTGGCCACGGATCCGCTCGACGCCAGGACGATGGCGCAGAAGGCCTACGACGACGCCCGCGCAGCTCTCGCCTCGTTTCAGGCCACGAAGGGCCGCATCAAGGCCTACACGATCGCCGGCCGGTCGATGGAGTTCGACTCCTCGGCCGACCTGGTGAGCATCGTCAAGTTCTGGGAGAACGAGGTCACCAAGGAGTCCTCGGCCAACGCCAAGGCCACGGGGCGCCCGAATCCGCGCCGCTACTACGCACGGATGAGCAATGGGTAAGCCGTTGCTCTACCGCTTGGGCGCATGGCTGCAGGCGCGCAGCGCGCCGCCGCGACGTGGGTCGACGCGCATGTATGCCGGCGCCAAGCCCTCGCGATTCACCGGGGGCTTCGGCACCGGCGGTGATGCGTCTGCCGACTACGAGATCCGCACGTCGCTGCGCCCGCTCCGCGCTCGTTCGCGGCAACTCATGCGGGACGCGCCCTATGCGAAGCGGGCGCACGTCATCATCGTCAACAACGTGATAGGCCCCGGCGTCGGCCTGCAAGCGCAGGTCAAGAACAGTCGCGGCGAGCTGCACCAGCGCATCAACGACAGCATTGAGACGGCGTGGGCGCGCTGGGCGAAGGCGGACGCTTGCCACACCGGCGGCGAACTTCACTTCGCGGACCTCGAGCGCATGGCGATGGGCCAGGTGGTCGACGCCGGCGAGGTCTTCATCCGGTTGCATCCGCGTCGCTTCGGAGATTCCAAGGTGCCTCTCGCACTGGAGATCATCGAAGGCGAGCGCCTGGCGGACGAGCTCACGGCGAGCGTGACCACCGCAAACCCTATCAATATGGGGATCGAGCGCGATCGCTTCGGCCGCCCGCTCGCCTACTGGATCCGCGAGTTGCATCCGGGGGAGGTCAGGCACTCGCCCGAGCAGACGGCGCGTGTAGAGCGCGTGCCGGCGGATCAGATCATTCATCTGCGGATCATCGAGCGCTGGCCCCAGTCGCGCGGCGTGCCCTGGCTGCATGCCGCGATCCGCAAGCTCAACGACATGGAGGAGTACACCGGAGCCGAGCTCCTGGCGGCCCGCATGTCGGCGAACTACTTCGCGACGATCGAATCGCCGGAAGCCGATCCCATTCCGAACGAGGAAGCAGAGGACGGGACGAAGGAAGTCAACATCGAGGCGGGGACGATCGAGCAACTCTCGCCCGGCGACAAGCTTAACTTCCACTCGCCGAACCGGCCTAACGCGGCGCTGGATCCGTTCATGCGCTACATGGTGCGCGAGTTCGCAGCGGCCGCGAATGTGTCCTACGCGTCGGTGTCGTCCGACTACTCGCAGTCGAACTACTCGAGCTCGCGCCTCGCGCTCCTCGACGATCGCGACCTGTGGCGCACGCTCCAGCAATGGTGGGCGCGCAGCTTCCGCGCGCGGCTGCATGCACGGTGGCTGCAGGCGGCAGTGCTGGCCGGACAGATCCAAGGGCTCGCGCTGGATCAGTTTGCAGTCGACCCGGAACGATTCGAGGCCGTGCGCTGGAAGTTCCGCGGCTGGTCATGGATCGACCCGACGAAGGAAGTCGAGGCGGCGAAGTCGGCCGTGCGCGCCGGCTTTACGACGGTCGGCGCCGTCATCGCCGAGAGCGCCAACGGTCGCGACATCGAGGACGTGATCGCCGAGCGCAAGGACGAGCTCGCGATGTTCGATGCTGCGGGTGTGAAGGTCGAGACGACGGTCGAGGAAGAACCGCTGCCCGCTATCGAACCGCCGAAGGCCGAAGGCGCTGGCGACCCGGATAAGGAAGACCCGGAAGACGAGGACGCCGGCACGCCAGCGCGCGTCGTGGTCCCGATCACAAACTCAAGGGTAGCGCATGGTTAATACCCGCAGTCACACCATCGAGCGCGCCGCCCTGGTCGACGGCGATCTCATCGTCGATATGGCGTTCGCGTCGTCCCTCCCCTACCAGCGGTGGTGGGGCATCGAGATTCTTGAGGTGCGCGAAGGCGCCGTACTTCTCGACCGCCTCGAGGACGGTGCGCCTCTTCTTTATAACCACGACTGGTCTGACCTTCGTGGCGTGCATGTCGCTAAGTCAATCGTCATCGGCAAGGACGAAGTGCTTCGGGGCAAGGTTCGCATTACAAGTGCCACGCAGGCTGGCCGAGACGCCATCGGCCTCGTAACCGGAGGGGTCCTCACAAAAGCCAGCGTCGGCTATGAAATCCTCAAGGTTGTCGAGGAAACGAAGAAGAAGGACGCCGAAGGCGTCGAGCAAGTGGTCGCGCGCGAGTTGGATGGCGGGTTGTTTGAGCGCGTGCTAACGCGCGCGAAGAGCGATGCTCCGGGCGATCTCAACGTGTTCCGGAGAATGCTGGATCAGATTGCTGGCAAGTTCGAGCGCGCGTCGGACTCTCCGACCACGTATCGCGTGACATCGTGGCGGCCGATGGAAAACAGCCTCGTCACGGTGCCGGCTGACAACACTGTCGGGGTGGGGCGCACCCCAGATCAACCGATACCCGCTGCGGACATCGCGGCGGAACCCAACCCCACGGCGGGGCCCGCCGAACCTTCGCAGGAGCTAAAGACCATGACGACTACCGTCATCGAAACGCCCGCGGCGGGCGCAACCGCCGAGAACCACAGCGCGCAGGACTTCGAGAAGGCGCGGGTGCGTGCCATCGAGTATTTCTGCAAGGCCAACAACATCGACCAGCGCGCGCAGAGGCAGTGGATCGCCGCGGGCACGTCGGTCGAGGCGGTCGGCGAGGAAATACTCAAGATCGTCGAGGAGCGTGGCAAGGCCCCCGGCTATGCTGCCGGCGCCATCGGCATGTCGACGCAGGAGGCGGCGCGGTTCTCGATGTGGCGGGCGCTCCAGGCCGTCACCTCCGGGGACTGGACGAAGGCCGGCTACGAGCTCGAAGCCTCCCGCGCCGTGGCGGACAAGATCCAGCGCGCCCCGGCGAAGAACTCGTTCTTCATCCCCCTCGAAGTGCAACAGCGTCCGACCGCTGCCGCGAAGCGCGATGCGACGGTGGCGGGCACTGGCGGCTATCTGGTCGAGACGAACAACCTCGGCGGTTCGTTCGTCGAGCTCCTGCGCAACGAGATGGTCGTGCGGCAGATGGGGGCGCGCGTGCTGTCGGGTCTCGTCGGCAACGTCACCATCCCGAAGCAGACCGCCGGCGCGACGGCGTACTGGCTCGCGAGCGAGTCGACGCAGATCACCGAGGGCAATCAGACCTTCGGCCAGCTCGCGCTGTCGCCGAAGACGGCCGGTGCCTACACCGAGATCTCGCGTCTGCTGCGCCTGCAATCCTCGCCGGATGCCGAGGGCATCATCATGACGGACCTTGCGCAGCAGGTCGCGCTGGCCGCGGATCTGGCGGCGCTCAACGGCTCCGGTTCCGCGGGTCAGCCCACGGGCCTGATCGGCACGTCCGGCACCGGCTCGGTGTCGATGGGCACGTTCGACTACGCCGACATCCTGAACTTCCAGGAGGATCTGGCCTCGGCCAACGCCTTGCGCGGCTCGCTCGGCTACGTGACGACGCCGACCGTCGCCTCGCTGTGCATGCAGCGCGTGATGTTCACGGGCACCGCATCGCCGATCTGGCAGGGCAACATGCTCCGCGGCTCGATGGGCGGCTATCCCACGGGCTTTCCGGCGATGTCGTCGAATCAGGTGCCGACTGGCGACATGATCTTCGGCGACTGGTCGCAGCTCGTGATCGGCGAATGGGGCGTGCTGGAGATCGCGGTCGACGAGACGGCGAACTTCCAAGCGGGCATCGTCGGCATCCGGTGCTTCTACACGATGGACGTTGGCGTGCGCATCCCGGCGGCCTTCTCCATCGGCACCTCGGCGTCCTGATGAGGCGGGCGGCGGGCAACCGCCGCCGCTACCTGCCATGAAAGAACAGACCAAAACGACGCGGGTGCGTGTGCTGCGCCCGTTCTACCTATCGCGCGATCGGATCGCCAAGGTGGGCGATGAGGTTGACATCGAGACCGGTCTCGCTGGCGGGCTCGTCAGCGGGCGCAAGGCCGAGCTCTTGACCGAAACGCACAAGCCCGTTCCAACGCCGGCCGCCACGCCGGCGCCGGCCAAGCAGCCCGCCCCCACAGTCGCGGCGCCGTCCGCAATGAAAGGAAAGCCATGATCGACAGCCAAGCGGCACAGAGCGCGTCTCCCCTCAATCTGCTGGCGTGCGAGGGCGAATACGCCGACACCACCGCGGCGACGGGGTCCTGGGTGCAGATCACGGACTACGCCGGATACCTCATCGTCCTCCAGGCGGTGGGCACGATCTCCACGGGCACGCTCATCGGGACGATCGAGTCGGCGTCGGATGGATCCGGTACGGGCGCGGCCACCGTGCACACGTTCGATACCGTGACCACGTCGAACGATGCGCCGAACGTGCAGCGCGCGGTACTGCCGGCCACGATCGGCAACTACATCCGCTACAAGGGCACGCTCTCGGCAGGGACGGGCGACATTGCCGTCACGCTGTTGGGCAGCAAGAGGACGCCGTAGCAGATGGCTTTCGCGGAAGACCTGGCGCCGTTCTTCGATACCGCCGAGTTCGGGACGGCGGCCAGCTATCTGCCGCTGGGCAGTGTCGAGGATCCCACCAGCATCAACGGGATCTTCGACCGCGCGTATGCCGAGCCGATCGATGGCGTCGCGGAGGGCGTTCGCCCGGTCTTCCTGTGCGCTGCGACGGATGTCCCGAACGCGGCGCATGGTGACACGCTCACGATTGCCGGGTCGACGTACAAGGTCCGCGGCGTCCAGCCAGACGGCACTGGTGTCGTGCTGCTCGTGCTCGAGGCGCAGTAGTGGCGAACCATCTGCGCCGTCAGATCCGTGAAGCGGTAGGCACGAAGCTGACCGGCCTTACCACCACCGGCTCGCGTGTGTATCAGTCGCGGGTGTATCCCGTGCAGAACACGGAGTTGCCATGCCTGCTGGTGTTCGCGAGATCCGAGTCGGTCGAGGCCGAGTCGGTGCATGCGCCGCGGGTGCTGTCGCGACTGTTGCAGATCGAGGTGGATGCGGTGACGAAAGCTACCGCGGACCTCGACGACACGCTCGACCAAATCTGCAAGGAGGTCGAGATTGCGCTTGCGCCGCCGGTCAGCGGTGGCCTCATGAACCTCGTCGAGGACATCGTGCTGCGCTCGACTGATATCGAGCTCAGCGGTTCTGCTGAAAAGCCGACTGGCGTCGCGCGGATGGTGTTCGAGGTTTCGTACTACCACCTCGACAGTACGCCGGACGTAGCGCAGTGAAATAACGGAGTTCAATCCAAAGGAGCGCCATCATGGCTGCAAATGTGAAGAAGTGGGCAAGCGTCGCGGTCGCCATGCAGAGCGCGCTCGCTGCCGCGAAGACCATCACCGCGATTACCAAGGCAAGCACGGCGGTGGTGTCCTCTACCTCGCACGGATTCTCCGACGGAGACTATGTGCTCTTGACAATCCAAGGCATGTATCAGCTCGACGGTAAGGTCGTGCGCGTCGACAACAGCGCCAGCGATGCGTTCGATGCCGAGGGCGTGGACTCGACGTTGTTCGAGACGTTCGTTTCCGGCACGGCGGAAAAGATCACCTTCGGCACGACGCTCTCGTCGATGACCACGGTCAACGCGTCTGGCGGCGATTTCGATTTCATCGACACGACGACGATCCACAGCAATGTCAAGACGCAGATTCCTGGGCTCGCGAATCCGCTCACGTACTCCTTCGACAATCTGTGGGACATGTCGGATACCGCGCAGCTCGCGATGAAGGCCGCGTCTGACAACCAGGGACAGCGCTGCTTTAAGTTCCAGTTCGGCAGCGGCGGCCCGATCATGGTGTTCAGTGGCTACGTCGGCTACGCGGGCGCGCCCACCGGCAATGCGCAGGACAAGGTGACGTCGCCGGCGGTGATCACCTGCTACGGCACGCCGACGTACTACGCGAGCTGAGATGGGCAAGGTGCTCCTCGACAAGATGCGGAAGGCGCGCGAGAAGCGCGTCGAGGTGGACGGGCACGCGTTCACGATCTTGCGCCCCACCGATGCCGATGCGGTGGCGATGGCTGGGCGTCCTCCGCTGGAGTTCGTGGAGCGCTTCGTGGTCGGGTGGGACATGACCGAGTTGGACCTCGTGCCCGGCGGCATGGCCGAGCCGGTGGCGTTCGATGCCGACGTGTGGATCGCATGGGTGCGCGATCACCCGGAGGTGTGGGACGCGCTGGGCATGGCGATCCTCGGCGCCTATGAGACTCATGTGAAGGCGCGGGAGGCGGTCGCAAAAAACTGACGCGCTGGATGGACATGGAGGGGCTGCCCATCCAGCCAGCATGTCCAGCCCCGCTGGCGGTTGCCGCGTGGAATTTCCTTGGCGGCTTGGAATGGGGCGGCGTGGAGGTAGCCGCCGAGATGTTCGGCGTACAGGACGTGGATCTTTGGCTGCACGAGTTGGCGGTGATCAGGGATCACGGCAATCGGGGGAGTACGTAGGTGGCGCGACGTGGTGACGGCGTAGAGATCCCGATCGAAGCCCGGCTGTCGGGTTTCGAGGTTGCCTATCGCCAGATGGTGTCCGGGGCGCAGCAAGCGTCCCAGAAGATGGAGCGCTCGTTCTCGTCGCTCCGAGACAGCGCCACTGGCCTGCGCACGGCGATCGGCCTCATTGCGACGGGACTGGTTGCGCAGCGGTTCGGCAATCTGGTCCAGAGCATCGCGCAATTCAAGGACCTCTCTGAGCGGATCGGGGACACCTCCGAGGCGATATCCAGCCTGCGCACACCGGCGGCGACGAGCGGCGTGGCGATGGAGGATATCGCCGCAGCTTCGATCAAGCTTACAAGCGCGCTTTCGAAGACTGACGAAGAGAGCGACCTCGCCGGCCAGGCATTGGGTGCTCTTGGTCTCAAGCTCAACGACTTCAAGGCGCTGGCGCCGGTCGAGCAACTCAAGACGCTGGCGCGCGCGTTCAACAGTTTCAGCGACGATGCCACGAGCGGCGCGGCGAAGACGGCGGCTGCCGTTGCGTTGCTCGGCCGGTCTGGCGCGTCGATGCTGCCCTTCTTCAACGACCTTGCGGAGCAAAGCGACCGGCTCACGACGCTGTCGCGCGAACAGATCGAGGCGGCGGATCGGCTGTCGAAGCAATGGGGGCTGCTCAGTTCGCAGGCGCGCGACCTCGGGCAGAACATCGCATCAATCGTGGTCCCTGCATTGAGCGAGGCAATCGCGGAGATGCAGGAGGGCGTGAAGGCTGCTGGCGGCTTCTGGGCTGCGCTCTCGGCAGGGGCGACGCTCAACCCGTTCGACAACACCTCGCAGGCCATCAGCAAGACGCGCGCGGAGTTGGAAGCGCTCAACAAGGCAAGCGTCGGCGGTGGATTCATTCGGGATGTCAATGGCGAGATCGTCGACGCGACGGATAGTTTCAAGCGACTGAATGCGCAACTGGCGATGCTGGACGCGCGGCAGCGTCGCGAAACGAAGGGATTGATCGGTCCAGAATTCTTGGATGCGCGGGATCTGCGGGCACAGGGTCCGAGTTCGCGCCCGGCCCTCGCGTTCACCGCTACCGCCAACAGCGCCAAGACCGCGAAGAAGGAGGCCGACGAGTTCGGCAAGGCGCTGGAGCGCGTCAACAAGCTCGCAGCGGATGCGCAGGCATCGTTGCAGGAGGCGTTCTCGGGACAGCCTCTGCTGGCATCGCAGAAGGCGCTGGCGGAGCTGCAAGCGAGCGATACGTGGGACAAGCTCAACCCCTCCCAGCAAGCGGCGCTGAAAGCGCGTTACGACATGATCGCCGCGGTCGAGCGCGAGACGCAGGCGTGGAAGGACAAGCGCGAGGCGACCGAACAGACGATCCGCGCCGCCGCGGATGCGCTGGCCGACCAGCAACGAGCCATGCAGGCGTTCACCGCGAACCTCGGTGCGTACTCCGAGGAAACGGACTATCTGCAACGGCACATTGCGCTCCTCGGGCAGGACGATCTGGCACGCCAGAAGCTGGCCGAGACGATCGACTACGAGCGCCTGCGCAAGCAAGCGGTGATGGCCGAAGACTTGAAGGGGATCGAGGTCCTCGACGAGCAGTATCGAAAGCGCATCCAGTTGCTGGAACAGTTGGACGCGATGCAGCGCAAGCTGCGCGACATCCAGGAGTACTCCGACCTCGGGGCGTCTTCGCTGTCGCAGCTGGGACAGCGGTTGACGAGCGGGCAGAACCCTTTGGAGGCGGTCCAGCAGACTGCGGAGGATTTCGCCGGCCGATTGAGCCAGAGCTTGTGGGACAAGGCGGCCACGCAGCTATTTGGGAAGGATGGGCCTCTCGGCGAGTTCGGGTCGATGATGTCCGACCTGCTCGGGACGGGCGGTGATGCTGCGGCCTCGACGGCGCTCGTGACTGCCGGGACGACGCTGACCACCTCTGGCACGACGCTGGTCACTGCCGGTGCATCGCTGAACGCGGCGGCGGCGGCACTCACGACGTCAGCCGCGGCGCTCGTGGGTGGCAGCGCAGGCGGCGATGCGGCCGACGCTGCCGGCACCATTCTGTCGTCCCTGTTCACGAGTTCCGCTGGCGGCGGTGGGTCGGTGTACGGCGGCCCGCAGTTCGGCAGCTACGCGAGGGGCATCAGCTACGTCCCCAACGATCAGATTGCCTTGCTGCATCGTGGCGAGCGCGTGATGACCGCGACAGAGAACGCGCGTGAGCGTGGCAGTTGGGGCGGCGGTCTCGTGGTCAATCAAGTGATCAACGTTCCGCCGGGTGCGAACACGGCCTCCTACCAACAGGCCGCGCGGCAGGCAAACCGCCAGCTTGAATCACAAAGGCTACGCTGATGGCCTACGAGATATTCCCGGACAACATCAGCCGCGGGTCGAGCGGGGGGCCGGCTTTCGCGGTCGACGTGACCGGGAACGACAGCCAGGAATGGCGAACGCTGCTCAATGCGCTACCGCGATACGAGTTCGAGGTATCGCACGCAGCGCAGACGCCGGACCTGTACTTGCCGTTGCAGAAGTTTTTCCTGAACCACGGCGGGCGGTGGCGCACGTTCCGCTACCTCGATCCACTCGACAATGTCGTGGCGTCCGGCGAGGGCGCATTCGCGACGATCGATGCGACGCATTTTCAGATGCGGAAGGTGTACGTGTTCGGCTCGCTCACGTTCTATCGCACGATCACGAAGCCGATCAGCGGAACCACGTCGATAACTGGTGGCACGGTGGCCTCGACGGACTACGATACCGGCATCGTCACCATGACGAGCGGGACGCCGACGAGCTGGACCGGGCGGTTCCACACGCATGCACGCTTCAACGTCGACCGCATGATCCCGCGCATGATTCACCGGCGACCGGACGGGTCGAACGTCGTCACGTGGGAGTCGATCCCGGTCGTCGAAGTCAAGGCGGCGACGTGAAGGGGACCTCGACCGCCATGAAGGCAGAGTTGGGCGCACGTACTGCGCGGTACGCGCGATGCGTGAAGCTGCAACGACGCGCCGCATCGGGCGGCGGCACGCTCACGTTCACCGAACACGATCAGGCATTGGTGGACCCTGTCGACGGCTTGACATATGCGCCGTGGCCCGGCGCGGCTGCCTCGGACGTCGCCAGCGACGTATCGCTACAGGCCGGCAACGTCAACCTGACAGCCGCGATGGTGTCGCCAAACCCTACGTTTGCATCGATGGTTGCAGGCGATTGGGACTATGCGCAGGCCGAGGTGTTCTACCTCTGTTGGTCGGATCCCTCGACGGGGAGGCACTTCCTGAAAGCCGGGACCGTTGGCGAGCTCTCTTCGGGCCTGTCGGCATCGTCGGCCGAGATCCGCGGGCTGATACAGCTCCTGAGTCAAAGCGTGGTCGACGTGACGCAGCCGTCATGCCGCCATCGGCGCGGCGATGGCAGCTTCCACATGGGCGGCTGCAACAACGACGACACGACGAGCGACGATGACTACAAGGTCGAAGGCACTCTGTCGGACGTGAGTGCGGATGGCGTGACGCTGGAGTCGGCGGCGTTCGTGGAACTCGGCACGCCACCGGCGGGCGGGGCCGGGTCGTTCGCCTGGGGACGGATCGTCATTGACGATGTGACGAGCGAGAACAACGGACGCCACGCGGACATCAAGGCTTCGGCGGCGGGACAGGTCACGCTGCATCTGCCGTTTCCCTATCCGCTGGCGGTGGGAACCGCGTTCGTCGCTTATTACGGGTGCGACGGCCTGCGCGATACCTGCATCGACACCTACGACAACCTCAACAACTTCGACGGCGAGCCTGATCTGCCGAACCTCGACAAGACCATCGCGGTCGCGCGGAGCGACTGATGCGCGCGGCGATCGTCGAGCGGGCACGGCAGGAACTCGGGACGCCTTGGCAGCATCAGGCGCGGCTATCAGGCACGGCGCTCGACTGCATCGGGCTCGTGGGCGTGGTGGCTATCGGGGTCGGTGTTGCCGAAGGTCGCCAGTGGTTCGATGACGACGGCCTGAAGCGGTACGGTCGCCCGCCGCGCCCCGACGTGTTGCTCGACGGTGCGCGCAGGTATCTGGACGAGATTGCGATTGCGCGGGCGCGCGAGGGCGATGTGCTGGTGCTCGCCCACCGCTCACACCCGAACACGCCGACGCACTTCGGCATCGTCACGCGGGCACGTCCGCGCTACGTGATCCATGCCGAGTATTTCGCCGGCAAGGTGGTGGAAAACAGCATTCCTGATGGCGGACGCTGGCTACCGACGCATGCGTTACGCTTCCGAGGTCTCGCGTGAGTACCGCGACCGCGCTGCAATTGGTCGGGACGATCGTAGGCGGCGCTGTCGGCGGCCCGGTGGGAGCTGCGATCGGCGGCACCGTGGGCGCGCTGGTCGGCAACGCGATTGCGCCGACGGCGGTTGCATCACCAGGTCTCAACGACCTCAAACTACAGCGGTCGCAATACGGCAATCCGATCCCTTACGTGTGGGGGCGCTTCCGCGTGGGGGGCAACGTCGACTGGATCGGCAATGGCGGCGAGCTCGTGCAGCACGGTGGCGGCGGTGGCGGCAAGGGTGGCGGCGGTGGCGATTCTGGCCCGACCTACACCGGCGCATGGTCGATGATCTTCTGCAAGTCGACGCGCAAGGGACAGGATGCACTGGTCGCCATCGACAAGTGGTGGACCGATGGCCGTGTCGTCAACTACGACGACATCAACCCCACGGTCTACATCGGCCATGCGCAGCAGTTACCCGATTCGTCGATGGAGGCCGATCTCGGTGCTGGCCGAGTGTCGGCTGACCGATTCAAAGGCAAGGCGGTCTTCAACGACGTGCAGATGGGGCAGTTCTTCAATCGCCTGCCGAACATGGAGGGTCTGGTCCGCACGAAGGGACAGACCAACGGCGCGATCGTCCAACTGGCGAAGGGCAACGCTGACATCGCTTTCGCGCAATACCCCGCATTGTCTGGCGCGTGGCCGATCGACTGGGAGAACACAGGCACGCTGCCCGAGCCGACCGGGGTGGTCGCGAATCCGTATCTGTACATTTCCGATGGGTGGGCCGCGCATCGATTGGCGAATGGCGCATCAGGGTATGCGCTGGTGGTCGGCGTCCCGACATGGGTCGCGCTGTATTGGGACTACTGCAATGCGCCGCAGTTCGCCCCCATCGGCGCCGGACCGCCTTACACGATCCCCGGACTTGCCGGACGCATCGAGGGAGACACGACCTATTGGGTTGATGTATGCGCCGTCGCAGGCGTTGAGACCGGCCGCTTTGTGTACAGCTGGGCGGTGTCGACCGATGGGCACATCATCATTGTTGTTACCAACGACGACAACATCACGCCCACGGACTGGAAATGGCATCGCATCGTTGACGGCATCATGACCGCCGAAGGACCGGTCGAAGATGATGGCGTCTTCGTCACGTCAAGCCCGCGCAATATCGGCAACGGTCACTCTGGCGACAATATCGGAAACGTCGTCAAGGGGGTCGTCGAATCTAACGGTCAGTATATCTGGACGTTCAAGACCAGCGGCGGATATGCCTACAACGTGCCTGCGCCGGGCGAGAACGAGGAATCGGTCGCGCTGTACTACATCGACACCGCCGACAACACGCTGAAACAGTACGTCGGTCCGACGCAATTCGAGTCGCTCGGCGGCCCCGATCTCGGCTCGGCGCATAGCGGTCTGATTTACTCGCCGGCAGAGGGATACGCGGCGACGCTGGCCGGTGGGTACACGCAGTACTCGCTCTATACGCGACTCGCCGGCACGGCGCAGCTCACGCTCGCCGAGATTCTGGCGGACGTGTTCGAGTTGCGCGACGGGTTGTCACCTTCTCAGTTCGACGTAACCGCGGCGGCAAGCACGCTTGTGCATGGTGCCGCTCTTGCATCGGTGATGCAGAAGCGGAACTTCATCGACGCTCTGCGGCAGGCGTACTTCTTCGATGTCGTCGAATCAGACGACGGAGATTCGACGTTCTTGAAGGTCGTGATGCGGGATCGAGTCGAGCCAGAGGACGGTTGGCCGGAGATTCCTGACGACGATCTAGGGGTGAGAGAGGATGGCGAGGACTCGCAGCCGTTGCTTGCGTTGCTGTCGCGTGTGCAGGAGGCCGAGCTACCGGCGCGGGTGAACGTCCAATACTACGATCCCGATCAGGACTACCAGATCGGATCGCAGTCGGCGCAGTGGAACTCGCCCTACGTCGACAACGTGACGCGCATCGATTTGCCGATTGCGATGTACTCAGGCGAGGCGCGGACGATCGCCAAGAGGCATCTTGCGACGGCGCGATTGGAGCGCAATCGCTACGGCTTCTCGACCTCGCGCAAGTGGGCGCATCTCGAGCCGACGGATATCGTGACCGTGCGCGGGATGCTGCTGCGCGTCTTGCAGAAGACCGAGACGCCGAAGGGCGTCATTCGCTGGGAGGCAGTGCAGCACGCGCCCTACATCGCGACGCAGATCGAAGACGGCGCGCCGGCTGACGGCACGACGCCGATCCCGCCGAGTGGCCCGAAGGTCGCGACACAGGTCAAGTTTTTCGACGTTGCCAAGGTATTCGACGACCACCTTGATGTCGGCTTCTACATCGCGGCGGCGGGCGAGCTCGGCGGGTCATGGTCTGGCTACTCGTTGCAGAAATCTGTTGACGGTGGCACGACGTGGGCAGAGGTTGCGAGTACCAATGTCGCGACGATCATGGGCACCGTCGCGCAGCCGATCGGTGGATTCACAGGTGGCAACGTGTTCGACTACTCGACGGTGATCCGCGTCACGAACGTGACAGGGGCGCTGGAATCGGTAAGCGAGCTCGCCGCGCTGAACGGGGATAACGCGTTCGTCATCGGTAACGAGATCGGCAACTTCACGACGGCGACGCAGGTAGACGCCACGACATGGGACGTGACCGGACTGTTGCGCGGTCGTCGCGGCACCGAGTGGGCAATGACGACGCACGGCACGGATGAGACGTTCGCGCTGGTGTCGACGATGCTGAACGTTGCCACACCCGAGGCCGAGGTCGGGCAGGCGCGGCAATACAAGGCAGTGAGCTTCGGCATGACGCTCGCCGGGACGATGGCGGTGACGTTCACGAACACGGCGCAATCGGCCCGCTGCTATGCGCCAGTGCATGTTGCGGGCGGTCCTACCGCGAGCGATGCCGTGCTGATGGAATGCGTACCGCGGACCCGCAGCGGCGGCGCGTGGCGAGACTTCGTCGACATCGCGCAGGCGGATGCACCGCTCGATCTCGTGCTGGAGATATGGGACGCGACCTACACCTCCTGTGCGCGAGTGGTGTCGGGCCTGTCATCGCCGAGCTACTCCTACTCGTCGGCTGACCAGGTGACCGACTTCGGTGCGGAGCAATCGACGTACTACGTGACATGGGCGCAGGTCGGCCGCTTCGGGCTCGGTCTACGGGCGCGTGGGACAGTGTCTGGCCCGGGATCAACGATAGATGCTCCCGCAGATCCTGGCGACCCTTACGAGCCGCCGGTCGATCCGCCCGTGGGCGGCGGTGGCACCGATATCGTGCTCACGTATCCCGCCGATACGGATCATTCCACCGGGACGCGTATCGGCGACACGATCGTGATCAAGTTCACCACGAGCGCGACGCCAGGCGACGGTTACATCAGCGTTGGCACGTACAGCGGGACGCAATATGCGCTCCATATCGTACTGGCTACGGACATTGCGGGCACGAGTCCAGTGGCAGAGGCCTACGGTGCCGCGGTTGCGACGATCCAACTGGGCGACCTGTATAGCTATTCGGTGGAGCTCGATCCGTCCACCGACTATTACCTGCGAGTCAAGCACGAGACCTCACCGGGAAATCCGAGCGGCACCCCGGGTCAGCCGACCAACATTGCAGTGACCCTATTTACCGAGTGATGCTATGAGCGATAGCACCCCTGATCTGCCGCAAATCGAGTCGTCGCAAAGTGGCAAAGAGACCACGGCCAACCGCAACATCAACATGGGCCTCACGATGTTCGGCATCGTCAAGATCGTGGGCTTCGTGGTGTCCTACGCGGGCGGGCGGTTGAACGGCACGCACGTCAATGCCGGGACGGTGACGCTGGGCGCGAGCGCGACGTACTACGTCGTGGCGCACAAGAGCACGCTCGCGGTAACGGCGGCGACCTCGACCACGAACTGGGACGATGACACGACCTACGGGCGCATCGCCAAGGTCGTCATGGGTGCGTCGACGTACACCTCGTGGGAGGATCACCGGTTCGGTTCTGACGGCATTTTCCCTATGAGCGGCGGCGGCTCGTCATTCACCGGCGGGACGCTGACGACAGCGCTGAACGAGGCACCGATCACGACGCTCGCATCTGCCTCGACGACGAACGTCGGCGCGCAAGATGTCAACACCATCAGCATCAGCGGCACGACGACGATTACCGCATTCGACACAATCGCAAGTGGCGCGGTGCGCCGGCTGGTGTTCCAAGGCGCGCTGACGCTGACGCATAATGGCTCGTCGCTGATCTTGCCGACCGCTGCGAACATCACGACGGCTGCGGGCGACGTGGCGACGTTCGTGTCGCTCGGCTCGGGCAACTGGCGATGCGTCGGCTATCAGCGCGAGAGCGGATACGCGGTGCGGTTGCCGTTCCGGTTCACCGTCGCCATCTCGGACGAGACGACCGACATCACGACCGGCACGGCCAAGACTACGTTTCGGTGGCCGTATCCCAACTCGACGCTGACGGCGGTGCGCGCGAGTCTGTCGATCACGTCGAGCTCGGGCAATCCGACATTCGACATCAACGAGGGTGGGACGACGATCCTATCGACGAAGCTATCCATCGACGCGAGCGAGAAGACGAGCACGACGGCGGCGACGCCAGCGGTGATCTCGGATGCGAGCATCGCCGATGATGCGGAGATCACGATCGACGTGGACATCGCAGGCACCGGGGCCAAGGGTGCCAAGGTGATGTTCATCGGGTACTACACGCCATGATGATGCGCCGGCGACAGCGCGGATTCTTCCTCAACCCGTACCGCTATGGCGGCGGCGGTGGGGGGGGCGGCTCTGATCCGCAGTTCAGCTACGTCAAGGCGCTGTTGCGGTTCGACGGCACGGACGGAACAACGGTATGGACCGACGCCAAGGGGCACACGTTCTATCACTCCGGTGCGAACATGACGCTGTCCAATGGACAGGTCAAATTCGGCAGTACCAGTGCGCGCAACAACGGCAACGTGAACGGAGTGAGGTGCGATGCGCATGCCGACTATCAGGCAGGCACGAACGACTTTACGTTCGAGTGGTGGCAGTACATCACGTCGACGGCATCGGCGTTCGTGCCAGTGGACATGCGCCAGAACAGCAGCGGTGGCTCCGGCGGATCGATACTCATTCTGAGTTCCGGAACCAACTATCAGGTCTACAACGGGAGCAACAGTCTCAGGACGACCGCCACCGCGTGCCTGACGACCAACGTCTGGCAGTTCTACCGGGTGGATCGGTACAGCGGCACGACGACGATATCGAAAGATGGCGTCAGCTTCGCCAGCTTCTCTGATTCATCCAACTACACCGCCAATACACCTATCGCGCTGATGTCTGCGATCCAGACTGGCTATGCGATGCCTGGTTACATGAGCAACTTTCGATTCACGATCGGGTATAGCCGGGCGCAAGGGTCGTATCCGTTCACTCCCCCGAACGCGGCATTTCCCCTGAGCTGATGGCTATGGACGCTGTCGAAGGACTGCCGCCGGAACTGCTGAGGTTTCTCGTGTATCTGCTGTCCGGAGGATTCATCGTCACCGGGAGCGCGCTCATCGGCGTTCTCATCTTCATGGCCAAGGGCGTGCTCGGGCGCCTGCGTTCCATCGAGGGGGCCGCGAACGATCAGTTCCGCACCTTCGGGCAGCAGCTGTCCAGCGTTCGCGACATGATCACGCAGGATCTGCATAAGCACGACGTGCGGATCACTCGCTTGGAAGAGTGGCGCCGAACGCGCGACGGAGACGATTGATGGCACGCGCCGCAACGACGAGGAGATGGCCGTGACGCTCGCGTGGGGCGCCAAGGTTTCGCCTCAGTTCCGGGCTCGCGTGCTCGGCATCGCCGCCGGCCTGCGCTGCGATCCGTCGTGGCTCATGGCGATCATGGCGTTCGAGACAGGGCGCAGCTTCTCGCCGGCGGCGCGCAATGCCGCGAGCGGGGCCACCGGCCTGATCCAGTTCCTCCCGTCCACCGCCCGCGGCCTCGATACGACGACCGATGCACTGGCCGCGATGACGGCCGTGGAGCAGCTCGCCTATGTGGAGCGGTACTTTGCGTCGTATGCGGGGCGGCTGGCGACGCTCTCGGACGCCTACATGGCGGTGCTGTGGCCGAAGGGTGTGGGTCAGCCAGAAACCTACCCGATCTTCGAGCGCGGCAGCACGGCCTACGCGCAGAACAAACGTCTGGATGTAGATGACGACGGTATCGTCACCAAGGCCGAGGCGGCGCTGCACGTCACCCGCGTCCTGGTCGAAGGACTCCGCCCCGAAAATGCGACCGAAGAGCGCGAGGGGCGCGCAGCCCCACTACCGGCACCGCCGCCAGGCATGCCGTCGATTCAACCACAGGAGCCACGCATGAACCCGATTCTCGCTGCGGCGCTGCCGCAGATCATCGGCATGATCCCGTCGCTCGCGGCGGTGTTCAGCAAGCCCGAGCAGGCCGAGCGAAACCAGAAGGCCGCGCAGGTCGTCGTCGATGCGTTCACTGCGGCGGTACCAGGCGCCGTGAACGTGCAGGACGCGCTCGAGCGGGCCGATGCCGACCCGGCGATCCGCGCGACGGCGGTCGCGGCGGTCGAAGCGAGCCCGACGATTGCCATGCTCGTCGAGATCGGGGGTGGCGTGGCCGCAGCGCGCCAGGCCAATGTCGAGTACATGGCAGGCGTCGAGGATGACGAATGGTGGCGCATGCTGCTCAAGATCGTCGCCAATCCGGCGATGATCATTTCGGCAGCCGGACTCTACATCGTCTATCGATTCGTCCCGGCGCTCGCCGATCAGGTGACGAAGCTTTCACCGGAGGTTGTCGCGTCGCTCATCACGTCGATCGTGGTTGGCACGCTCGGTGCGATCTTCGGATTCTGGCTCGGCCAGACCTGGCAGCAGAAGAGAGAGGACACGCTGCGATGACCCAGCGCATTACGATTACCCCGCGCACGGTAGACGCGCAGGAGGTGACCTCCATCGTATCCCTCGTGCAGCTCGGCCGCGTGCCCGAGGCGTGGGAGCGATTCTATGTCGCGAGCGTCGGCGATGGCGCACTGGCGCGGCTCGGGGGCGTCATCAATGCCGCGCTGGCGACTCCGCCGGCGGCCGTGCAATGGCTCGAGATCACGTGGGGGGATGGCCGGAGGCACGAGATTCCCGACCTCGCCGATCAGACCGTCGTCGTGCGCATTGATGTACCCACGGATGCGCCGGTGTCATCGCAAGCCGGCTACGGCAGCGTGTACGAGTTTCGCGGCGAGCCGTGGCAGCGCGGCATCTGCCTGTCATCGCAACCAGGCGACTTCGCATCGCCCAACGCCAGCGGCGGGACGATCGCGTCGGTCATTTTCCGGGTTGGCGCAGTCGAGCGCCTGACGTCCGAGATGTCTGACCTGCTGGCCGGTCGGACGTACTACCTCAACGTCCGCAACCAGATTCGGCAGGCCGGCGCCAAGCCGGCGGCCGTCGAGATCAACTGGCCGCGGTGAGGGCCGACAGCTATGCGCCGCGCGCGGTGCCTGCTGACCGCGTGTCACGCCATGCGGGTGGAAATCCGGCGCTTGCGGGCGGTCGTGGTCGTGCAGCGCGAGATCATCGCCAAGCTGCAACGCGAGCTCGACGATGAGCGAATGACGATCGCGCACGTGCATCTGTCGCGACGCTGAGGACCATCGCCGCGTGACTGACGACTACACCTACGGCGAGTTCGTGGTCGACCGTATCGCGCTCACCGTGCGCGGCGGAAGCGTGTCGCTGCCGCGGCCGCGTGAGGTCGTGCTCGACCTCAGTGCCTCCGACCAATCCGATCCCGAGATAGCCGCGCTGCTGGCGTATGTCCGGCGCAAGCATCGCGACCAGGTGCGTGCGGACACTGGCCCTCCGAGCTTCGGTCCGATCAGTTGATCACGTGTCAGCGGTTGGGTCTATTCGCGCCAGCGCGACGGATCGGCCGGGGCATGGGCTGGCGAAGAACTCCGCATCGCATACCCACTCGACTACGCGCAAGTGCCGGATGTATCGGTGGTTTTCGCCTTCGAGACTGACCTTCTGTTAATCCGCAGGTCCCTGGTTCGAGCCCAGGTCGGGGAGCCA
>JADZDD010000031.1 GCA_020851235.1 Burkholderiales bacterium
CCCGCCGGCGTCACGCGTGGCAACTGGATCCAGACCGACCCCAGGAAGGGCTGGTTCGTGATCCTGCGCCTGTACAGCCCGCTCGAGCCATTCTTCGACAAGAGCTGGCGGCCGAGCGAGATCGAACGGGTTCCGTGAGCCCCGCCAGATGACGCCCACATGCACCGGCTGCGGAGCGCTGGTCTTCGCGACGGATCCGTCGACCCGCGAGGCGGTGCGCGGGTCGCGATCGCACTGGCCGGGCCGCGCGTCGTTGGCTTCACCTCGAGCCCGGCGTCGTCGACGCGCTCGCGCGCCATGCATCGTGAACTCCCGCGGGCGCCTACAGCGAGACGACACCGCGCCGCGTGCGATGCCGACGAAGGCGTCGTGGCGATCGACATCCTCGCCGAAGTGAGCTCACCCCAAGTCGCTGCAACGAAACGACCGTCATGACGCGATTGATCGATCTTACGCAAACGCTGGATCCGGCCAACCGGGCCAAGCTTCCGCCACCGCTCGCCGGCGCCGCGAAGGTGGTGGCTCCGGCCATCGAGTACTTCCACCCCGCCGAGCAGAAGGGGCGCGACGAGTTCTGCCTCTATCTCGGCTGCCGGCACGAGGACCTGTCCGACGGCGAGGGCTGGGGAGCCGAGGTGCTGACCGACATGTCCTCGCACTGCGGCACCCACGTCGACGCGCCGCTGCACAGCGGCTCGCGCAGCGGCGGCCGGCAGGCCCGCACCATCACCGACATCGCGCTCGACGAGCTCTACCGCCCCGGGGTGGTGGTGGACGTGCGGCCCTGGGCCAGGCCGGCGCAGGAGATCACCATCGAGATGCTCGATGCCGCGCTGGCCGCCGGGGGACGCCGCATCAACGAAGGCGACGCGGTGCTGATCCGCACCGGCCAGGAGCGCTACACGATGACGGATCCCGAGTTCTACATGCAGCCGGGCATGAGCCGTGCGAGCACCCTGCACCTCGTGAACCAGGGCGCGACGATCCTCGGCACCGATGCGGTCGCCTGGGATCTGCCTTTCGGCGTGATGGCACGAAGGTTCAGGGAGACCGGCGACAAGTCGGTCCTCTGGGATGGCCACAAGGCCATCGTCGAGAAGGAAGCGTTCATCGTCCAGCAGATGACCAACCTCGGCGCGCTGCCGCTCTGCGGCTTCATGGTCGGCTTCTTCCCCATCAAGCTCGCTGGCTGCAGCGCCGCACCCGCGCGCGTCGTGGCGTTCGTCGACTGACGCCGGCGCATGCGTTTCGCCGCCGTCCGGCCGTTCGCCGTGCGGTCAAGCCGTGTTCTGTATCAGCCGAGTGATGGACTACGGGGACGGCGCACCAGTCTTGCGCCTCAAGGTATCCGAGGGAAGCTCGCCGAAGCACTCCTTATAGGCGCGCGAGAATTCCCCGAAGTGCCAGAAGCCCCAGTTAAGCGCCTCGGCGGAGACGGTCGTGGTGCCCTGATTTCCCGCGAGAAGGGCCTGCCGCACCCGGTGCAATCTCAGCCGGGTGAGGTACGTCACCGGCGCCAGTCCCATGACTTCCCCGAACGCATACTCCAGCGCTCGCTCGCTCACCGACGCCGCTTCGCACAGGTCGCTCACGTACAGCGGCTCGCTGATGTGCGACAGGGCATGGTCCTCCGCGGTCTTCACGACCGCGCTGCGCGCCTGCCGCGTCGCCTCGCTGCGCGAGGGCTCGACATGTTCCGCCGTGTCGAGAGCGTGCAGCAGCGCCTCGAACAGCTCCACCTCCGCGGCGATCTTGTACTTCCTCTCGTCGAATAGGAGGGGTTGCCGCGCGGCGGTCTCGATCAGCCGCTTGCCCCAATCGAACAGCGACTGGACCCTGCCGGCGTTCGTCTCGAGCAGTTCGACGCCCTGCGGCAGGCGAAACTCACCTTGCCGCCCACGTGCTCGCAGATGCCCGCCCATCTCTTCCGATTTCACCAGGAACGTCATGCTCTCCCAGTTTGTGTCGACGACGAATCGAGCCTCCGCGTGCGACTCGGCGGCCAGCATCAACCCGGCGCGGACCGGTATCCCGTTCGCCGTGCCGCTCGCCTGCGGTCCGAACGTGACGTAGCCGAGCAAGCCGGCTTGCGTGCTCGTGCGCGTTCGCACGCGCAGATTCGTCGAATGGTAGAGCACCGCGGCGCCGACCAGGCGAACGATCACGCGGCGCGCTCGAAACGGCGTGCGGTCGAGTTTTACCGCATCCAGGTCGATGAGCTCGAGGCCTGCGCCGGCGGCCGCCGGGTCGCTGACCTCGACGACGATGACGGAAGGCTGCGCGTTGCCGTCGGGGTGCTTCATCGAAGCTTGCGGAATTCCGATAGACGCTCCCGGCTGTCCGCGCGAAAGTTCACGTGGCCCGAAAAAGGGGGGCGTAACTCCGATCATACAGGCGGGGGGGGGGCCGGCGCGGCGGCATCACTCGGCCCGACGTGGCCAAGGATGCCGGACTCCGCTGCCCGGCGCGGTCATGAAGCTGCAACAGGTGAGCGACAACTGCTTTGCGGTTCTCAACGAGAGGAACCGCATGTTCGATGCCAACTCCGGCCTCGTCAATCGCGGCGGGGGCGTCGTCGTCGACACGCAACCCGACCTGCACCACGCCCGCCGGATGATCGAGCTGTTCGGCAGGGTCTGGCCCGGCATGCCGAAGCGGGTGGTCAACACGCACGAGGACGGCGACCACGTCTGGGGCAACCAGCTCTTTGCAGGCGCGGAAATCATCGCGCACCGGTCGGTGCCCGGCGGCATGCGCGATGCCGCCGACCCGCGGCCCTTCCGGGAATTGCTTCGCGACGCCGATCGGCTGATGCCTCGCCTGCTGCTCGCGACCCGCCACCCCGGCGCTCTGGCTGCCGCGAGGCAGATTCGGGAGGACTTCGACTTCGACGGCATCGAGCCGACGCCGCCCACGACGCTGTTCGACGAGCGTCACGTCCTAGATCTCGACGGCCTGGAAGTCCACTTGATCCACGTCGGACCCTGCCAGCAGCGTGGCGACACGATCGTTCACGTGCCTGAGGAACGGGTCGTGTTCGCCGGCGACGCGGTCTTTCGCCAGTGCGCTCCCATGCGGTGGAGCGGCACGTACGAAGAGTGGCTGGCGACGCTCGACCTGATCGTCTGGCTCGACCCCGACGTCATCGTTCCCGGGCACGGCCCCCTGTGCGGGATCGAGGGGGCGATGGAGATGAAGGCGTACCTCGAGTACGTGCGCGAGGAGGCGCGGCGGTTCTTCGACCGCGGACTGACCTCGCTGGAAGCGTCCAGGCGCATCGATTTCGGGCCGTACGCGTCGTGGCGGTGCGCCGGCCGGGTGTACGTCAACGTCGAATGCGCCTACCGCGAGTTCCGCAACGACCCTCGCGATGCCGCGTGGGATCGCACGAAGACGTTCGATGCGATCTATAGCGTCGCCAAGGCAAGGAGGATCGATGCCGAATTCTGACCCGCGCGGGCTTCGCCGCGAGTCGGCGTACCTGTCGGCCGAGGAGCGCCGGGCCAAGGGCAAGGCGCTGCGCGACGCGGCGCCGCGCGTTTCGCATGCGGGGTGGAAGCCGCCGAGCGGCCGCCGCGATCCGGTCGAGATCGTCAGTCGATCTAACGCGGGCCGCCTGCCGCAGCTCACCCCGATACGCTTCGGACGCATGTCCGCGTCGCCGTTCGCGTTCTATCGCGGGTCGGCCGCGCTGATGGCGGCCGACCTGGCCGGGACCGCGACCAGCGGCATCCGCGTGCAGGCGTGCGGCGACGCCCACCTCATGAACTTCGGCGGATTCGCCACCCCCGAGCGCAACGTCGTCTTCGACATCAACGATCTGGACGAGACGCTGCCGGCTCCGTTCGAATGGGACTTGAAGCGCCTCGCCGCGAGCGTGGTGGTCGCGGCGCAGCACGTGCGCCTGCCCGACAGCGACGCGGCGCGCGTCGCCGCGGATGTCGTGCGCGAATACCGCGAGCGGATGGCCGACTACGCGTCGATGCGCGCCCTCGACGTCTGGTACGACCGGATCGACCTCGTGCGTTACGTGGAGCGGGCGGCGGATCCGGCCGTGCAGAAGGAGGTTCGCAGGCGCGTCGCGCAACGGGTCGAGGAAGCGCAACGCAAGACCCAGCCCGATTTCCTCTATCCGAAGCTCGTCTCGCAGGAAGGGGCGAAGCCCAGGATCAAGGACGAGCCGCCCCTCATCTTCCACCCGGCGGCGGATGAGGCTCCCGCGCTCAGGACGGGCGCTGTCGACGCCATCGCCGCTTACCGCGAAAGCCTCGCCGAGCACACGCGGGTGCTGTTCGACCGCTACCACTTCTTCGACTACGCGGTGAAGGTCGTCGGGGTGGGAAGCGTCGGGACCGTGTGCGGGGTGTGCCTGTTCATGGCGGCGGACGGCGATCCGCTGTTCCTGCAGGTGAAGGAGGCGCGCGCCTCGGTGCTCGAGCCCTACGCGGGCAAGAGCCTGCATCCGAACCACGGCCAGCGCGTGGTGGTCGGCCAGCGCATCATGCAGTCCGCGAGCGACGTCTTCCTCGGGTGGACACGCGCCAAAGCCGGTTTCGACGTGTACGTCCGGCAGCTTCGCGACATGAAGATGTCGGCCGTCCTCGAAGGCTGCGACACCGGATTGCTGCGGCACTACTCCCGCATGTGCGCGCATGCGCTCGCCCGCGCCCACGCGCGCTCGGGCGACGCCGCGATGATGTCCGGCTACATGGGCTCCGGGCAGACCTTCGACGACGCCATCGGAGAGTTCGCGGTCGAGTACGCCGACCAGAACCGGCGCGACTTCCGCGAGTTCACGAAGGCGATCCGCGAGGGCCGCATCGAGACGCTGATCGAGGCCTAGCTCGGCCTAGCTGCCTAGCTCACCATCCCAACGAACACGAGGCCACGCATGAAACGATTTCCCCTCGCCCTCATTGCCGCGACCCTGGCGGCGCTGTTCACTGCGGTCGCTCCCGTTGAGGCGCAGGTGAAGCGGCCGAACATCGTCGTCATCGTCGCCGACGACATGGGCTTCGCCGACATGGGCGCGTTCGGCAGCGAGATCAAGACCCCGAATCTCGACGCGCTGGCGAGCGACGGCGTGCGCTTCACCAACTTCTACACCCATGCCAGTTGCTCGCCGACGCGGTCGGTGCTGCTCAGCGGCGTCGACACGCACCTGAACGGCCTGGGCAACATGGACGAGTGGACGGCGCCCAACCAGCGCGGCGTGCCCGGCTACGAGGGCCACCTGAACAAGCAGGTCACGACGCTGCCGCAGCTGCTGAAGGACGCGGGCTACCACACCTACATGGTCGGCAAGTGGCACCTGGGCAAGGCGCCCGATCTGATCCCTCGTGCACGCGGCTTCGAGCGCGACTTCTCGCTGCTCGACGGCGCCGGCAGCTACTGGGACATGATCGGCTTCACCGCGCTGATGCCGAACCAGGTCTACACCGAGGACGGCCGCTACTTGACCAAGCTGCCCGACGACTACTACGCCACCAAGACCTACACCGACAAGCTGATCGGCTACATCGACGAGCACCGCGGCGACGGCAAGCCCTTCTTCGCCTACGTCGCGCACCAGGCGCCGCACGACCCCTACCAACTGCCGAAGGACTGGCGCAACCGCCACGTCGGCGCCTACGACATCGGCTGGGATGCGGTGCGCCAGCAGCGCTTGAAGCGGCAGATCGAGATGGGCATCGTGCCGGCGGGCACGCAGCTGGCCGAGCGCATGTGGTTCGTTCCCGATGCCACGCTGCTGGCGCCGGCGACGCGCGCCTTCATGGGCAAGAAGATGGAGCTGTATGCCGGCATGGTGGAGAACATGGACCACCACGTCGGCCGGCTGATCGAGCACCTGAAAAAGATCGGCGAATACGACAACACGATCTTCGTCTTCTTCGGCGACAACGGCGCCGAGGGCACCGACCTGTTCAAGATGATCGCCGGCACGCCCGGCACGCGCGACTTCCTCTGGGCCGCGATCCACTGGTCGCAGACCAACCCGAACGCCTGGGGCGACCCGGGCTCGTATGTGGCCTACGGCCCGATGTGGGCGCAGGTGTCGATGACGCCGTTCAGCCAGTACAAGGGCTGGCTCGCCGACGGCGGCATCCACAACGCGCTAGTGGTCAGCGGCCCGGGCGTCAAGCTGGCCAAGGGCAGCATCCATCGGGGCCTGATGAGCGTCGCCGACCTGATGCCGACGATGCTCGAAGTCGCCGGCGCCAGCTATCCGAAGACGCTGGCGGGCCGCGAGCTGCCGCCGCTGCTGGGCAAGTCCTGGGTGCCGGTGCTTGCGGGCAAGGCAGAGTCGCCGCGCACGGCGCAGGACTACATGGCCTGGGAGATCTTCGGCAACCGCGCCGTGCGCCAGGGCTCGTGGAAGCTGCGCTGGCAGTACAAGCCGCTGGGCAAGGAAGACTGGGAGCTGTTCGACCTGGCGGCCGACCCGACCGAGCGCCACGACCTGGCCGCAAAGCAGCCCGACAAGCTGAAAGCGATGGTCGCGCTGTGGGACGACTACGTGCGCAGGAACAACGTCATCCTGCCGAGCCGCTCGCCCTTCGAGACCCTGGATGACACGCTGCCCGCGCGCGTGCCGGACGATGCGGGCTTCCCGCCGCTGGTCACCAAGCGCCAGTTCGTGCCGCCCAAGGACATGCTGGCCGAGCCCAGGCCATGAGTCGGGCCGCACTTCGACACTCTGCACAGGACAGGACGACCATGAAGAACGAATCCACCCCGATCCAGCGGCTGGCCCGCGCCGCCGCGGTTGTACTGGTCGCCGCGGCGCTTTGGCCGGCGCAGGCCCTGGCCCAGGTGCCGGCGCGCTTTTACTGGAAGAACCTGTCCGGCGCCAACGGCGTATCGGTGATCTTCAATTCGCTCAGCGGCAACAGCAACCCCTTCGACCCTGCCAACACGGTGGAGCCGGACGCCGAATTCGACGCGACGATGGCGATCGTGGGTTATGCCCACATGTTCTCGCTGTTCGATCGCGCGGCGACGGGCGCGATCCTGCTGCCGATGGGGCGCGTCTCGGCCACGGGCACGGTGGCGGGCCTGACCGCCAACCAGTCGGCCAACGGCTTTGGCGACCCGACGCTGGAATTCACGATCAACCTGATCGGCCCGCCGGCGCAGAAGGCGCTGCCCGACGTGCTGCGCTACCAGCCGGGCTTCTCGCTCGACCTGCTCGCCGACCTGGCGCTGCCGATCGGCGAATACGACAGCGACCAGGCGCTGAACCTGGGGCAGAACCGCTGGTACGGGCGCATCGGCGCACCGATCGTCTGGCAGCTCGGCTCCTGGGTGCCGGGCCAGCGCACGACGCTGGAGGCGTTGCCCGCGGTCTGGCTGTTCGGCGACAACAACGACTACCTCGGCCGGACGCTGAAGACCGACCCGCTGTTCCAACTGGACGCGCACATCACGCGCGATTTCACCGAGCGCTTCTGGGGCGCGCTCGACGCGACCTGGTACAGCGGCGGCCGCGCCAGCATCAACGGCGTGCAGGGCCAGAAGCTCAACAACGTCGGTCTCGGCCTGACGCTGGGCTACACCATCACCGACAACATCAACCTGACCTTCGGCTACAAGTCGACGGTCAACGACAGCGCACCCACCGACCTGCGCATGGACGGCTTCCAGGTCATGCTGACCTTCGGCTGGCACCCGCTGCTCGAAGGCGCGCGGCGCCTGAAGGGAGAGTGACGGTGAGGTCGAATCGAGTCGAGCCGGTGCACGCGGCCGTGCATCGTCGAGACGACAGTTCTTTGTCCATCGGATTGCGGGCTGCGCCCCGCCGGGAAAGGGAGTCACGTGCAATGAGCATGAACATCATAAGGCGCTGCGCGGCGTCGTGTTCGGCCCTGGGCCTCGCGTTCTCTGTCACGGCGGGCGCGCAGGGCGGACCGGACCGCACGGCGCTTCCGATCGCCGAGCCCAAGCCACCCGTCTACACCGAGATCGACGCCCGCAAGGCGAAGATGCCGCCGCGCTTCGAGGTCAAGGCGCCCAAGGGTGCGCCGAACGTGGTGATGGTGCTGATCGACGATCTCGGCTTCGGCGCACCGAGCACGTTCGGCGGTCCGATCGCCACGCCGACGCTCGACACGCTCGCGCGCAACGGGCTGCGCTACAACAATTTCCACACGACGTCGCTGTGCTCGCCGACGCGCGCGGCGCTGAAGTCGGGCCGCAACCACCACCAGGTGAACATGGCGTTCATCACCGAGATGGCGACCGGTTTCCCCGGGGCCACCGGGCAGATTCCCGGCTCGACTGCGCCGCTGGCCGAGATACTGCGGCTGAACGGCTACGCCACCGCCGCCTTCGGCAAGTGGCACGAGACGGCCGTCTGGGAGGCGAGCATCGCCGGTCCCTTCGACCGCTGGCCCACGCGTCAGGGCTTCGACAAGTTCTACGGCTTCATCGGTGGCGAAACCAACCAGTGGGCGCCGTTCCTGCACGACGGCGACGCCGTGGTCGAGTTGCCGGACGACCCGAACTACCACTTCATGACCGACATGACCGACAAGGCGCGCGCCTGGATCAAGTACCAGAAGGCACTCACCCCCGACAAGCCGTCGTTCGTCTACTTCGCGCCCGGCGCCACGCACGCGCCGCACCACGTGCCGAAGGAGTGGATCGCCCGGTGGAAGGGCAAGTTCGACCAGGGTTGGGACAAGGTGCGCGAGGAGACGCTCGCGCGGCAGATCGCCGAGGGTATCGTCCCCAAGGGCACGAAGCTTGCCCCGAAGCCGAAAGCGATCAAGGATTGGGACACGCTGTCGGCCGACGAGAAGCGGCTGTTCACGCGTCAGGCCGAAGTCTTCGCGGCCTACCTCGAGTTCACCGACCACGAAATCGGCCGCATGCTGCAGGCCTTCGCCGAAGTCGGCCAGGCCGACAACACGCTGGTCTTCTACATCGCGGGCGACAACGGCACCAGCGGCGAAGGCGGCCAGAACGGCATGTTCAACGAGTACACCTACTTCAACGGTGTGTCGGAGAAGGTCGAGGACATGCTGAAGCTCATCGACAAGTGGGGCGGCCCCGAGACCTATCCGCACATGGCGGCTGGCTGGGCTGTCGCCTTCGACGCGCCCTTCGGCTGGATGAAGCAGGTCGCGTCCGACTTCGGCGGCACCCGCAACGGCATGGTCGTTTCGTGGCCCAGGGGCATCAAGGTGAAGAACGAGATCCGGACGCAGTTCGGACACGTGATCGACGTCGCGCCCACCATCCTGCAGGCGATCGGGCTGCCCGAACCGAAGTCGGTCGACGGTGTCGTGCAGGTTCCGATGGCTGGCACCAGCTTTGCCTACACCTTCGACGACGCGAAGGCGAAGGAACGCCACACCACGCAGTACTTCGAGCTGGCCGGCAACCGCGCGATCTACCACGACGGCTGGTACGCGCGCACGATCCACCGCGCGCCGTGGGAGCCCAAGCCGCGCCGAACGCTCGAGGACAACTCGGGCTGGGAACTGTACGACACGCGCACCGACTTCAGCCTCGCCAACGACCTCGCGGCGAAGGAGCCGAAGAAGCTCGCCGAGCTGCAGGCGCTGTTCCTCGCGGAGGCGAAGAAGTACCGCGTGCTGCCGATGGACGACCGTGTCTTCGAGCGCCTCGACGCCGCTGCCGTGGGACGCCCCGATCTGATGGCCGGGCGCAACTCGATCATGCTCGCCGAAGGCATGAGCGGCATGATGGAAGGCGTCTTTCCCAACGTGAAGAACCGCTCCAAGGTCATCACGGCCGAGGTCGAGGTTCCTGCCGACGGCGGCAACGGCACGCTGATCGCGCAGGGCGGGCGCTTCGGCGGCTGGTCGCTGTACGTGAAGGACGGCGTGCCGGCCTACGACTACAACTTCCTCGGCCTGCAGCGCTTCTCGGTCGCCTCGCCCAACAAGCTCGCGCCCGGCAAGCACACCCTCGTGTTCGATTTCGCGTACGACGGCGGCGGGCCGGGGAAGGGCGGCAAGGGCACGCTGCAGGTCGACGGCGAGAAGGTGGCCGAAGGACGCATAGGCGCCACGCAAGCCGGAATGTTCTCCGCCGACGAGACGGCCGACGTCGGCATCGACCTCGGCACTCCGGTGGTCGAGGCGGTCGGCGCCGAGGCGAAGTCGCGTTTCACCGGGCGGATTCCGAAGCTGACGGTGCAGGTGAAGTAGGCCGCGTTCCGGGGCGCCCGTTGCCACATCACAAAGGACAGGACAGGAGTCAATACACCATGCGTTCTGCTTTTCGCAAACAACTATTGGCGCGGGGTTGCGCCATCGCAGCCGCGGCAGCCATTGCGCTCACCGCTCACGCCCAGCCGGCGGGGATCGACCCCGAGGCGCAGCGGCTCCTCAAGGCCTCGACCGACTTCCTCGCGAGCCAGAAGCAGTTCAGCGCCGACACGCGCAACACGCTGGAGATCGTGCTGAAGTCCGGGCAGAAGATCGAGTTCAACCACACCGCGCGGCAATCGGTGCAAAGGCCGAACAAGCTGCGCGCCGAACGCACGGGCGACCTCGTCGAGCAGCTGTTCGTGTACGACGGCAAGTCGCTGACCTTGTACAACCCGCAGCCGAAGGTCTTCGCCCAGGTGCCCGCGCCCGACACGCTGGAGGGCATGCTCGATTTCGCGCGCACCAAGCTCGACATCGTCGCGCCCGCCGGCGACCTGCTCTACAAGAACGCGTACGAGATCCTGATGGACGGCGTCACCGAGGGCGTTGTCGTCGGCAAGGCGGTGATCGAGGGCGTGCGCTGCGACCATCTTGCGTTCCGCGCCCCGCACGTCGACCTGCAGGTCTGGATCCAGGAGGGGGCGCAGCCCCTGGTGCGCAGGTTCGTGATCACCACGCGCGACCAGCCCAACGCGCCGCAGTTCGCGGTGACGATCACGAAGTGGAACCTGAAGCCGAGCTTCGACGCCCGGACGTTCGCCTTCGCGCCGGGGCCCGGCGCGCGGCAGGTCGACTTCCTGCCGCGCTGAGGCCGAGGAGACTTCCATGACCCGACGCAAGATCCTCGAGACATTCGTCGTCGCGAGCGCGGTGCCGCTGCTGTACCTGGCGGACGTCGCGCCCGACGCCCCGCGGGGGTTGACCCTGTTGCGCGAAGCCTGCGCCGTGGTCGGTGCGCCCGCGACGCCCTTGTCGGCGGCGGGCGTGGCGCGGCGCACGACCCGGCGTGTCGTCGCCGCCGAGACCGCCACCGTCGCGGCCGCGACCACCGCCACGGCGCAGCAGCAGGCGGCCACGGCGCAACAGCAGCAGGCCACGGCGCAGCAACAGGCGGCCACGGCGCAGCAGCAGGCGGCTACCGCGCAGCAACAGGCAGCCGTCGGCCGCCCTCCAGGCGCACCCGCGGCCGGCGCCGTCGTCAATGCCCTGCCCGCCGGCTGCAAGCCGGAGGCAAGGGGCGGTGTGGAATACCAGAACTGTGGCGGCGTCTACTACCGCGCGGCGTTCCAGGGCAACAACCTGGTCTACGTGGTGCAGTAGGCGTGACCCGAGCGGCACTGTCGAAAGAGGAAGATCCGATGAAGCATCGATACTGGCAACGGGCCGGCGCATTCGCGTGCAGCGCCGCTCTCCTGTGCGTGGCCGGCACGGCCACGGCCGTCGACCCTGGCGTTGGCGTCGGCAAGCCCGGGCCGGGCGTCACGCGCGGCGTGGGCGCACCTGGGGCGGGCGTCGTGGACCCGGGCATCAACCAGCCGGGCCGCGCCGGCAACGTGGGCGTGGGCGCACCGGGCGCCGGGGTCAGGGATCCCGGCATCAACCAGCCCGGCCGGGTCGGCAACGTCGGTGTCGGGGCGCCTGGGGTCGGCGTCGCTCCGGGCGTGGGTGTGGGTGCACCGGGCGTCGGCGTCGTCGACCCCGGCCTTAACCAGCCCGGCGTGGCCGGCAACGTCGGCGGTGTCGCCCGGCGTTCCGTGCGGCGCTAGATCGTTACGCAATAGAACGCCCGAGGCCAGGTGCCGTCGTCGGCCCGCGTCGTCCGGGTCCGCCGGGTTCGAATCATCCGATCCATCAGGCCAGCGCGCAGAAGATCTACGACAACCTGGACTTCCAGCGCGGTGCAGGGGTACCTGCTCGGCCTGCCGGCAGTGAACCCGCTCGCCAACCGCAGCAACATCCTGAAGATGGGGCCGGCCAACACGACGATGCCGATCTGGGAAGATCTGGTCGATTCGCGCACGACGGAGCTCACCGCCAACAACCCGAACCTGGTCGACGAGTGGATTGCCTGAATCGACGGCAGACCCGGATACGAAAGCGCCGGCCGCCTGATCGCGGAAGCGTGACGCACGACGCTTCGCCCCATTGCGGAAATCCGATAGACGTCGCCAGGAAGACATCCCTATGGTTGCGATGTGGCCGGTGCGTCAGTTTGAACGGGAGATGATGATGCACAAGACTGCATCGTGTTTGCTCGCCGCGGTGGCGGCGCTGTCGTTGGCCGCACCGGCCCACGCACAGGACGCCAGCGCGGAGGAGATGGCCAAGAAGCTGTCGAACCCCATTGCCTCGCTGATCAGCGTGCCGTTTCAGTACACCTCCGATCCTTACGGTGGCACGAACGACGGCGCGACGGCCAATCGCCTCAACATCCAACCGGTGATCCCGTTCTCGCTGAACGAGAAATGGAATCTCATCACGCGAAACATCGTCCCGGTGATCTGGCAGAACGACTTCCCGTCGGCAGCGATGAACGAATCGGGGCTCGGGGACATCACCTCCAGCCTGTTCTTCTCGCCGAAGGAGCCGACCGCCGGGGGTTTGATCTGGGGCGCGGGGCCGGTCTTCCTGCTGCCGACGGCGACCGAAGACGTGCTCGGCGGGGAGAAGTGGGGCATCGGACCGACCGGTGTGGCCTTGAAGCAGACCGGGCCGTGGACGGTCGGTGCACTGGCCGACCACATCTGGTCGGTGGCCGGCAACGGCGACCGGGCGAACATCAACGCCACCTATCTGCAGCCCTTCCTCAGCTACAACACCAAGACGGCGACGACCTTCGCCGTCAACACGGAGTCCACCTACGACTGGCGGACCCGACAGTGGAGCGTGCCGCTGAACTTCATGGTCGCGCAGGTGTTCAAGCTCGGACCCCAGTTGCTCCAGGTGCAGGCGGGCGCGAGGTATTGGGCCACTGCGCCCGACAACGGGCCCGAGGGGTGGGGCTGGAGAGTGCAGCTGACGCTGTTGTTCCCCAAGTGACGTGAGGCGGATCACGCGCAATCGGGCGGTGAAGGCGATGGCTTGCGCGATGGCGTTCGCCCTGGCGCGGGCGTGAGCTCATCCGATTTCGGCGCGGCACATCGGTTGCTGCGTCTGTAAGCATCTCCAAGAAAGGGACTGGTGCAATGAAGCAGTTCACTCGACTCGTCGGCGCCCTCCTTCTGGCTGCGGCCCCGAGCACCCCGGCATTCGCGCAACAGGCGGCTGCCGGCCTCGACAGAACCGTGCTGCCCGTCCCCGATCCGAAGTTCGGCGGGGCGGTGGGGCGCACGATCGACAAGTCGAAGGGCGACTGGTCGATCCTCTCGGGCGTGAAGGCGCCCGCCGGCGCGCCGAACGTGCTGATCGTGCTCATCGACGACGCGGGCTTCGGCGGCCCCGACACCTTCGGCGGCGCCATCCGCACGCCGAACCTGACGCGGATCGCCGATGCCGGGCTGACCTACAACCGCTTCCACGTCACCGCGGTCTGCTCCCCCACCCGGGCGGCGCTGCTGACCGGGCGCAACCATCACCGGGTCGGCATGGGCATGATCGCCGAGTTCCCGGCCCCGTTCCCGGGCTACACGGGAGTCAAGCCGAAGAGCACCGCCGCGGTGCCGCGCATCCTGAAGGACAACGGCTACGCAACCGCCGGGTTCGGCAAGTGGCACATGACGCCGGGCCACGAAATGGGCGCCGCGGGGCCGTTCGAGCACTGGCCCACGGGCTGGGGCTTCGACCACTGGTGGGGCTTCCTGACGGGCGCTGCCGGCCAGTACGACCCCGTCATCACGCAGGACAACTCGGTGATCGGCGTGCCGCAGGGCAAGGACGGGAAGCTGTACTACTTCCCCGACGACATCACCGACAAGTCGATCGAGTGGCTGCACGCGGTGCGCGCGCAGGACGCGCACAAGCCCTGGTTCCTCTACTACTCCACCGGCGCGACGCACGCGCCGCACCATGTGAGTAAGGAATGGGCCGACAAGTACAAGGGCAAGTTCGACGGCGGCTGGGACAAGTACCGCGAAGAAACGCTGGCGCGCCAGAAGAAGCTCGGCATCGTGCCGCAGAACACGGAGCTCACGAAGCGGCCCGACCTGTTCCCGGCGTGGGATTCGCTCAGCGCCGCGCAGAAGAAGCTCTACGCGCGGCAGATGGAGGTGTTCGCCGGCTTCGCCGAGAACACCGACTGGAACGTCGGCCGCCTGCTCGACGCGGTCAGGGACATGGGCGAGCTCGACAACACGCTGGTGATCTACATCTGGGGCGACAACGGCGCCAGCATGGAGGGCACGCTCACCGGGTCGTTCAACGAGACCACCTTCTTCAACGGCCTCGTGCTCGACGCCGACAAGCAGATGGAGCTGATCTCCAAGTACGGCGGCATCGAAGGCCTGGGCGGCTTCCACTCGGCGCCGCACTTCGCGGCCGCCTGGGCCCACGCGCAGAACACGCCCTTCCAGTGGGGCAAGCAGGTCGGCAGCCACCTGGGCGGCGCGCGCGACCCGATGGTGATCGCGTGGCCCAAGCGCATCAAGCACGACGACAAGATCCGCAGCCAGTTCACGCACGTCATCGACGTCGGCCCGACGATCCTGCAGCTCGCGGGCATCCCGGAGCCGAAGGTCGTCGACGGCGTCGCGCAGGAGCCGATGGACGGCACCAGCTTCGCCTACACCTTCGACGATGCGAAAGCTGCCGAGCGCCACACCGTGCAGTACTTCGAGATGCTCGGCAGCCGCGGCATCTACAAGGACGGCTGGTGGGCCGCCTCCAGGCTGAACAAGGATCCGTGGGACTTCTCGCCGGCCACGATGAAGCGCTTCGCGCCCGGCGTGTACGACCCGGAGAAGGACGTCTGGGAGCTCTACTACCTGCCCGACGACTTCTCGCAGGCCAAGAACCTGGCTGCCGCCAACCCGGCCAAGCTCGCCGAGTTGAAGGAGTTGTGGTGGAAGGAGGCCGAGCGCAACCGGGCGCTGCCGCTGCTTGGCGGCTACTCGGCGTTCTTCGGCATTCTCCCGCCGCTGCCTCCCGTCAACCGGTATGCGTTCGCAGGCACCGTCCAGAACGTGTTGACGACGATGATTCCCCGGATCTACGGCCGCTCCTACACGATCGAGGCCGACGTCAACATTCCGAAGGGCGGGGCGGAGGGTGTCCTCGTGGCCTTCTCCGACTTCATCGGCGGCTTCGCGCTGTGGATCGACGACAAGGGCCGGCTGATTCACACCTACCAGTTCCTGGGTGTGGACACCTACAAGCAGACGTCGACGCAGCCGGTCCCGACCGGCGAGGTGAAGCTCAAGATGGTCTTCGACATCGACAAGCACGTCCCGGGGTCCGGCGGCAAGGTGACGCTGTGGGCGAACGACCAGAAGATCGGCGAAGGCACGATGCCGAATTCCGTGGCGATGCTCTACACGACCTATGCCGCGATGGACATCGGCCGCGACAACGGAGGCGTCGTCGATCTGGCCTACGAGAAGAAGGCGCCGTACGCCTTCACCGGCAACGTGAGACAGGTGGTCTTCGAACTCAGGTGACGCGCCGGCCCCGGCGCCGCGAGCGCCCGCCCAGCGGCATGCCCTCCTCGATCTACTTCGACCCCACGCAGCCCGCCGGCGTCACGCGTGGCAACTGGATCCAGACCGACCCCAGGAAGGGCTGGTTCGTGATCCTGCGCCTGTACAGCCCGCTCGAGCCATTCTTCGACAAGAGCTGGCGGCCGAGCG
>JADZDD010000032.1 GCA_020851235.1 Burkholderiales bacterium
CGTAGGTTTCATCAACAAGGAATGGGAGAAACACCATCATGACTTCCGTGGTAAATACCAAATTTGCGGTGAAGCCGGTGGCGGCGGCGCTCGCGCTGGGGTTGTCGACAGCGGCGGGAGTGGCGCTTGCGGCGCCCACGCCGAACCAGATGCCGGGCAGCGGGATCGTCAGCGACATCAGCATGGGGTCGACGACGGTTCTTGGCACCAAGTACATCAACCTCGTGAGCCCGACCACGATCACCGTCGACGGCAAGGTCGTGATCCGCTGGGGTGATCTCAGCATGTCGCTCGGCGAGACCACCAACCCGTACGGTTTCAACCTGGGCCAGAATGCGTCGCTCACGTTCACGGGCCTCCCACCCGGTGCCGGCGGCTCGCCGGCGGTGCTCAACATCGATGCGAGCGGCAATCCGTCGCAGATCTACGGCACGCTCGTCACCGACAAGTCGGGCGGCGCGATTCCGCAACTCTTCCTTGCCAATGCCAACGGCATCGTGGTGGCACCGGGCGCCCGGATCGTCGCGCCGGCCGGCGTGGGCCTGTTGGGCGCCGAACTCGACAACAAGCTCTCGCGCGACGATTTCGTCGGCAACAATGGCTGGGTGAACCCGCCGGGACCGTCGCTCGGGACGTCTTACCTGACGTTCGGCGCCTTGCCGACGACCGGCATCACGCCGGGGCTCGTCGAGATCGGCGGTGCGATCAACGGTGATCTCGTCAAGAACGATCCGGCGGCCTACGTCCTCATCGCCGGCAACAATGTCAACGTGCTCAATACCGGCAACATCTTCGGCGAGCAGGTGACGATCAACGCCGGCTTGATTGCCACCGCCACGACGGCGACGGTCAACGGCGTCACCAACGTGACGGTGAACCGCCTGTTCAACGTCGACACGGCCCTCGAGGTTGCATTGGGGTACGTCGGAACGGCGCCGGGCATGCTGACGATCTCGGGTCCCGCGGGCTCGGGCAACATCGTCAACGAGGGCTCGATCTCGGCGCGTGGGCTCCTGGGCGGCGATACCATTGCGCTGCAGGCGGCGGGCAACATCCGCAGCGGCATCGACGGCGACAGCGACACGCTGGTCGGCCTCTTCTCGGATCAGGGCATCTGGATCGATTCGTACTCGGACACGAGCACCGTCGAGATCTACAACGTGGTCGCCGGTTACACGACGAACAAGACGCTGCCTTACCTGCACGTCAACTCGCAGGCGGCCAATCCTATACCGTTCGCGCAGGCGTTCCGCCCCGACGTCATCGTCAACGCAATCACTCCGGGGTACCAGCCGTCCAGCATCACGACTACGGATGAGGTCGAGATCTACGGCGGCAACGTCACGATCGCGAGCACCATCAATCACATGGACGCCCCCGTCGGCCCGAACACCGACGACCTCGTTCTCGATGCGAGCAAGGCGCTCGTGGTATCCGCCGACGTCGGTGCAGGCGACGACGTGTTTCTCGATGCCGGGACCGACATGACGATCTCCGGCAATGTCAGGGCCGATACGGAGGGGAACGGAAGCGGGGGGATCTACGGTACCGGCGGTACGGGTGTCACGACGGTAAGTGGTAACCTCTCGGTGCGCGGCCCGAGCTCGGACGACATCCATTTCGACGTCTACAACACGACGCTCTTCTCGGGTGACGTCAGCACCCCCGGTGGCGGCGATTTCATCGTCGACAACTCCGGCACGGGTGCCGGCAACAGCACGACGATCAGCGGCGACGTCACTTCAGGCGGTGGCGTGTACATCACGCAGTACCTGTCGCCCGCCAACAATTCGCCGATCGTCATCTCCGGCGACATCGTCGCAGCCGGCGGCGTCACCATCAGCAACCTGGGTGCGTCGTGGGGCAATACGACGACGATCACCGGCAGCGTGACGTCGCTCGGTAGCGGTGTGGCCGTCACGAATCTGGGTCAGCTCACCGGGTTGCTCGATACCACCGGAGGGGTGATCAACGCCGACACGACGGCGGTCCTCACGAGCGACGGCGATGCGAAGATCGGCATGGTCAATGCCGACAACATCGTGCTCACCGCCGGCGGTCTCAACGTCGAAGTGAACGAAGCGTGGATCGGTGGCACGTCGGCGACGATCATCTCGCCGCTGGCCACGACGAAGTTCCTGCCCACCGGTGTCGTGACGGCGCCGGCGGTCACGCTGACGGGGCTGCACTTCCGCGGCGTCGACGCCACCGGTAATGCATACGCCACGCAGGCCGACAAGCCGGCGAGCCAGTTCGTGACGCAGGTCTTCACGACGGTCCTCAGCGGATCGATCAACGCGCCGATCGCGGGCAACACGAACTGGCCGCTCAACTCGATGGACATCGCGCCGCTCGTGACGCTGGCGCCGGTGCTCGTGAGCGTGACGGCCAACGGTGGCGGCTTCCAGGCGGTGAACCTCAACGTCCTCGGCAACGCCGTGTTCAATACGGGTGCCACGCAGACGCCGTTCATCGGCGTTCCGCTGACCACCGGCGGCTTCCCGGCGGGCGGGTTGCAAGGCAATCTCGGCAGCCAGCTCATCATGCAGGCCGCGGGTTCGCTGACGATCGTCGGCACCCCGACGTTCTCGCTGACGGGACCGGCGTTCGCCGCCCAGTGGCCGGGTGGCGCGACGTTCGTTGCCGGCACCACGCTGCAGTTGCTGGCGCCGTTCTACAACGCGTGGTCGGTGGCGTCGCCGCCGTTCGGTGGCGTGTTCTTCACCGCGCCCGCGATCTCGATGAACAACTACATCGCGACGAGCGGCACCGCGTGGGCGAACTTCAGCACCAAGCCGCTGACGGGCGACCCGACGGTATACCAGATCCGCACCCGCGGCGACAACTCGTTCGGCTTCGATGCCACGGAAGCGTTCGTCAAGAACGACTACATGAGCACCGTGGTCGGCGGAGCGGTCTGCGGCATCCTGGGCCCCACGACCTGGACCGCGTGCCCGTAATCGTTTCTCCCATGATTCACCTTCAAGGGCGCCTTCGGGCGCCCTTTTTTACGACCCCTTTGCGGTGCGCGCAACGAAGAAGGACGCCTCGGGATGGTCGTGCGTGGTGGCGACGCCGGCTCTCCCGCCGCCTCCTTACCCGCCGCACGTCGCGCACGGTACAATGGCGCGCCCAGCGGCAGACCGGTCCCAACGTCACGTTCGTCGTCGCATCCCGCTCGCGTCACCTCCCTTCGATCAAGCCCCGATGCATCGTCTCGCTTCCCCGCGTTGCCTGTGCGCCGCCCTCGTGGCGACGGTCTGCCTCGCGCTCGCCGCCTGCGCGGTGACACCCTCCGAGTCCACACGCACCGCGGCCGGTGGCGCCTATCCGCCGACAGCCACGGTCGAGATCCTCGATGCCCCGCCTTCGCGCGCGTACCAGGAGATCGGCGCGCTCGACGCACCCGGCGAACCGGGAGCGCTGCGTGCGCAGGTGCTCGCCCAACTCACGGAGAAGGCGCGTGCCCTCGGCGCCGACGCGGTCATCGTCAGGGACGTGAGCTACCGCGCTCCCGTCACGCAGCGGCTCAATCCGACGACCGGCTTCTACGAGTCGGTCGGCGGGCAGATGGTCCCCGCGTTCAAGGGTACCGCCATCAAGTACCGATGACCGAGCCGTGGCCGGCAGCGCCGCCACGCGCGCGCCGCGCGCCCCTGGGGCGATCCGACGTCGCCACCGCATCCCCGGAAGCATCCCGATGAACGAAGCCATTCGCGACAGCTACAACGAGATCCCATACGAATCGCACGCGTTTCCGCAGACGCATCCCGACCATCTGAACGTCATCGCACGCCTCTTCGGCATGCAACCGGCGCCACTACGCGGCGCTCGCGTGCTCGAACTGGGCTGTGGTTCCGGCGGCAATCTCATTCCGATGGCGGCGACGATGCCCGATGCGACGTTCGTGGGCGTCGATCTCGCACCCCGCCACATCGAGATCGCCCGCGCCCGCGTCACGGAGTTGGGGCTGCGAAACGTCGAGTTCCGTGCGGCCGATCTCCTCGACGTCGGCGCCTCGCTCGGCGAGGCCGACTACATCATTGCGCACGGCGTCTTCTCGTGGGTGCCGCCGGCTGTGCAGAACGCGCTCCTCGAGATCTGTGCGACGAAACTCGCACGCAACGGCGTCGCCTTCGTGAGTTACAACACGTATCCGGGTTGGCGCATGCGCGGCACGATCCGCGACTTCATGATCTACCACGTGCGCCAGTTCGCCGATACGGCAACGCGGATCGCGCAGGCGCGCGCGATGCTCGACTTCATGGCGCAGAACACGCCAGACGACAAGAGCCCGTTCGCGGTTCTCCTCAAGTCCGAGCTGGAGGCAATGCGTCGTGCCGCCGACGCGTACCTGTTCCACGACTTCCTCGAGCCCAACAACGATCCGGTCTACTTCCACGAGTTCGTCGAGCGGGCTGCCGCGCACCGCCTGCAATACCTGGGCGAGTCCGAACTCGAGACGATGCTCGTGTCGAACTTTCCGCCGCCGGTCGCGCAGACGCTCGCCAAGATCGCCCCCGACCTCGTGCGCAGCGAGCAGTTGATGGATTTCTTGCGCAATCGCCAGTTTCGCCAGACGCTCCTCGTCCACGCCGACGTGCCGCTCACGCGCGCGGTCGACGCCGGCCTCCTGCGCGGATTCGAGATCGCCTCGATGGCGCTGCCCGCGACGCGTCCGGTCGATCTCGACTCGACCGAGAAGACCCGATTCGGCCTCGCCTCGGGAGCGGGCATGTCGACGACCTCGCCGATCGTCAAGGCGGCGTTCGTCGTGCTCGGCGAGCGCTGGCCGCTTTCGATTCCGTTTGCAGAACTTTGCTCGGCGGCGCGGAGCCGCCTCGCCACGCTGCCGACGGCGGCGCCGGATGCAACGCAGGCGGCGCAGGACGCGAGCGTGCTCGCTGCCGAACTCCTTCGCTGCGCCGCGGCGACCATCGTCGAGCTTCGACCCCGCGCGCTGCCGATCGCGCTCGATCCCGGTCCGCGTCCTGCGGCCTACGCCGTGGCCCGGCAGGAGGCGCGCACCGGCGCCCAGGTCTCGAACCTGCGCCACGAGACGGTCGTGCTCGACGAATTCCATCGCCAGCTCGTGCTGCGTCTCGACGGCACGCGCAACCGGGCCGCGCTCGTCGACGAACTGGCGCAGCTCGTCACGACCAATGCGCTCGCCATCGAGCAGGAGGGCGTCGAGGTGCGCGATCCGGCGAGCGTGCGCAGCGTCATGGGCAATGCGATCGATCAGGCGCTCGTCGGCCTTGCCCGGGCGGCGCTCTTTCCCCGCGCCTGAGGCGACGTCTTCCCGGGTGATGGCGGACAACGTCTACGGCCGCGAACTCACCGGCGACGAGATCGCAGCCGGGGTCCATCGCGACTTCGTCGGGGGGCTCTGGGACGAGGTCGGTCGCCTGCAGTTCGACTACCTGCGCAAGCGTGGCCTGACGCCCGCGCATCGCCTGCTCGACGTGGGCTGCGGCGCACTGCGCGGCGGCGTACACTTCGTGCGCTACCTGGACCCCGGGCATTACTTTGGCCTCGACGTCAACGCGTCGTTGCTCGCGGCGGGACAGCGTGAACTCGCCGCGGCGGGACTTGGCGAGCGTGACGCCCATCTCGTCGCCGATGACGGTTTTCGTGCCGCGCGCTTCGGCGTCGACTTCGATGCCGCCATCGCCGTGTCGCTCTTCACGCACCTGACGATGAACTCGATCGTGCGCTGCCTCACCGAAGTCGGGCGCACGCTCGCCGCCGGCGCGCGCCTGCACGCGAGCTACTTCGAGGCTCCCGCCGCGGCATGGCTCGCCCCGCTCGCGCACGCCCCGGGCGAGATCGTCACGCACTGCGATCGCGATCCGTTCCATTACGCCTTCGACGAGCTGCGGATGCTCGCCGGTCTCGCCGGATTGCAGGCCGAGCGCATCGGTGACTGGGGCCATCCGCGCGGGCAAAGGATGGCGGCATTCTTTCGGCCGTGAGCGAGTCACGAACATCGACGGCCACGATGCCCGTTTCGGCCGCCGTGCGCGAGGCGATCGCCGCGCACCATGCCGGACGCCTCGCGGACGCCGAGCGACTCTATCGTGCCGTGCTCGAGGTCGTGCCCGAGCAGTTCGACGCGCTGCACCTGTTGGGCGTGCTGTGCGCGCAGACCGGGCATCCGGGGGAAGGTGCGAGCCTCCTCGCACGCGCCGTCGCAGCGCAGCCGCAGGCCGCCGACGCGCACGCCAACTACGCCAACGTCCTGAAATCGCTCGGTCGTCTCGACGACGCGCTGCGCCACTGCGACATTGCGCTCACGCACAAGCCCGGGCACGCCGGGATCGGGCACATTCGTACCGGCATCCTCATCGATCTCGGGCGGCACGCCGATGCGCTGGCAGCGGCCGATGCCGTCGTTGCCGCCGATCCCCGGCTCGCCGAAGCGCACTACCATCGCGCGGTCGCGCTGCAGGCGATGGGTCGCGCCGCCGATGCCCTCGCCGGCTACGACGCCGCGCTGCACCTCGCGCCCAAGCTCGTGCCGGCGCTCAACAATCGCGCCAACCTCCTGCGGCAGACCGGTCACCTCGACGCCGCGCTCGCGAGTGCGCGCGCCGCCACCGACGCGGCACCGCAGTACGCGCTGGCGTGGAACACGCGCGCCGCGCTCGAGGTGCTCGTTGGGCGCTACGCCGACGCCGTGGCAAGTGCCGATCGGGCGCTTGCGCTGCAGGCAAACTTCGTCGAGGCGTTGTGCACGCGCGGCACGGCGTTGAAGAGCCTCCAACACCATGGCGAGGCGCTCGCCACGCTCGATCGTGCCCTCGCGCTCGCTCCCGGACAGTTGCAGGCGACCCTCGAGCGCGGCTTCACCCTTGCCGCGATGCAGCGTGGAGACGAGGCGCTCGCCGTCTTCGAAGGCTTGCTTGCCGGCGTCAATCCACCGCTGGAAGCGCTGCATGGGCGTGCCGTCGTCTTGCACCAGACCGACCGGCTCGACGCCGCGCTGGCGGCGTACGACGCCGTGCTCGCGCGCGAGCCCGGGTCCATCGCAGCCCACAACGGGCGTGCCGGCGTGCTGCGCGCGCTCGGACGCCACGACGAGGCGCTCGCCGTCTGGCAGGCGGTCGCGCAGGCGGCACCGCGGCAGCCGGAAGTGCAGCACAACATCGCATCGACGCATTTCGTCCTGGGTCAGCATGCGGCTGCGGTTGCCGCGTACGACCGCGTGCTCGCGCTCGTGCCGGACCATCCCCGGGCGCTGCACAATCGCGTTGCGGCACTGTCCGAGCTCGGACGCTTCGACGAGGCGCTCGCCACGGTGGACCGGCTTCTCTCCCTCGACCCGGACCACGCCGAGGCCCACCACAACCGGGGTTCGGTGCTGTCGTCGATGCACCGCTTCGCGGAGGCGGTGACGGCATACGACGCAGCGCTCGCGCGCGAGCCCGATTTCGTGCGCTCGCTGCAAAACCGGGCGTCGGTCCTCGCCTACCTCGGCCGCCACGACGAGGCGGCGCGCGATTTCGCGCGCGTGCGCGAACTCGACCCCGACTTTCCCGACACGCAGGGGGCGCTCGTCGCGTCGCGCCTGCACTGCTGCGACTGGCGCGACTACGAGTCTGTCGTCGCCGACCTCGAAGCGGCCGCACTCGCGGGGCAGCGCGCCTCGGAGCCGCTGCCGATGGTCATGGTCACGCGCTCGCCGGCCGCGCAACTTGCCGCGGCGCGCACCTACGCCCGACATCGTTACGCCGGCATCACCGCGCTGCCGCCCGTGGCGCGCCCCGCGCACGAGCGCCTTCGCGTGGCCTACCTGTCGGCGGACCTGCACGACCATGCCACCGCGCACCTCATGAGCGGACTCTTCGAGCGGCACGATCGCGCCCGCTTCGAGGTCTACGCGCTGTCGTTCGGTCCGCGCACCGATGACGCCGTGCAGGCGCGCCTGCGAGCCGCCTTCGAGCACTTCATCGACGTGCGCGCGGCGACCGAGGCCGGGATTGCGCAGCGCCTGCGCGAACTCGAGATCGACATCGCCGTCGACTTGAAGGGCTACACGTTCGACGCGCGGCCACGGATCCTCGCCTACCGCGCGGCACCGCTCCAGGTCAACTACCTGGGCTACCCGGGAACGATGGGCGATGCGTGCTTCGACTACCTCATCGCCGACGCGACGGTGATTCCCCCCGCCGCGCACGCGTGGTACAGCGAGCGCATCGTGACCCTGCCCGGGAGCTATCAGCCCAACGACGCCGGCCGGCCGATCGCGACCGCCACGCCCACGCGCGCGGCGGCGGGACTGCCGGCAGCCGGATTCGTCTTCTGCTCGTTCAACAGCAACTACAAGATCACGCCGCCGGTGTTTGCGGTGTGGATGCGCCTCCTCGAAGCGGTACCGGGCAGCGTGCTGTGGCTCCTCGACGGCAATGCCATCGCCCCGGGCAACCTTCGCCGCGAGGCCGCCGCGCGCGGCGTCGATCCGGCGCGGCTCGTCTTCGCTCCGCGGCTCCCCGCGGCGGAGCATCTCGCCCGGCATCGCCTGGCCGATCTTTTCCTCGACACGCTTCCGGTCAACGCGCACACCACGGCAAGCGATGCGCTGTGGGCCGGGTTGCCGCTCGTCACCTGCACCGGCGACGCCTTTGCGGGCCGCGTGGCGGCGAGCCTGCTGCACGCCGCGGGGCTGCCCGATCTCGTCACCGCAACGCTTGCCGACTACGAAGCGCTGGCGCTCGCGCTCGCCCGTGATCGCGAGCGGCTCGCGGCGGTGCGCACCCGTCTTGCCACGCAGCGCGCGACCTGCGCCCTGTTCGACACCGCACGCAGCACGCGCCACCTCGAGGCGGCGTACGCCGAAATGTGGGCGCGCCACCTTCGCGGCGAGCCGCCGGCCGCGTTTGCCGTCAACCCGGACTGACGCGTGGCCGGCACCGGCGCCCCGACCGCGGCCCCTGCCGGCTTCTTTCCGAGCATCGCGCTCATCCGCGGGGTCGCAGCGCTCCTCGTGGCGTGGGATCACCTCTTCAACGTCTGGCCACAACGCAACGGCATCGAACTGCGCGCGGTCGGCTTCGTCGAGCGCTGGGTGCTCGAACCGCTCGCCCTGATGCAGCACGGCGGCGCGTTCGCCGTGGCGCTCTTCTTCATGGTGAGCGGCTTCATCATCGTCGCCGTCGGCGTGCGCGAATCGGGCCGCAGCTTCGCGATCCGGCGTGCGCTGCGCATCTATCCGCCGCTGTGGGCGTCGTGCGCGCTGTTGCTCGTGGCCGTTCCCGTCGCGGTGGCGTTGACCGGCGCGCGCGGCCTCGAGGGGTACGCGATCAACGTCGTCATCGCCAAGGACAATCCGTGGCCGACGATCGCGCTCGCGCTGACGCTCGTGAACTATCTCGTCGGCACGCCGGCGATCAACGGCGTGGCCTGGACGCTCATCATCGAACTCCTCTTCTATCTCGGCGTGCTCGCGCTGCTGCCGCTGCTGCGCACGCGCCCGCGCGCGGCGATCGGTGTCGCCTTCGCGTTCCTCCTCGCGCTGCACGCGGTGGCGAAGACGCACTGGATCGTGTTCCTCGTCGCGGTCAACGGCACGTACGTCACGTTCCTGTTCCTGGGCACGCTCGTGTACCTGCGCCATGCCGGGCGGATCGGCAATGCGTTCTTCGTCGGCATGACCGCGCTCTTCTGGGGCCTTTTCATCATGGGCGTCGCACGCCACGTCGCGCAGCCGCCGTGGACCGTCGCCGGGTACGGCGTGTCGTATGCGTTCGCCTGGCTCGTTTTCGTCGCGCTGCTACTCGTCGATCGTCACCTGCGCCTGGGTCCCGTGCTCGATTTCTATTCGCGCATCAGCTATTCGTTCTATCTCAATCACGGGGGCTTGGGCTTCATCGCACTCGCGGTCCTCGTTCCGGCGGTCGGCTTTCCGGCGGCCGTCGCCATCACGCTCGCCTTCGTCACGGCGGTGAGCGCCGCGTCATACCGCTTCGTCGAGCTGCCGTCGCAGCGACTCGCACGACGCCTCACCTCGGTGCCCCGCGATACGGCGAAGGCAGCGCCTGCCGCCGGGTAGAATCGCGGGCTTCACGATCGATGCAGCAAGCCCGCGGCGTGGACAAGACCGCCATCTTCACCATCGTCAGCAACAACTACCGCCACTTCGCACGCACGCTGGCGGCGAGCGTGCACGCGCACGATCCGGCGGTGGACGTCTTCCTCGTGCTGTGCGACGAGCCGTTGCCCGGGCCGCCGGACGCGCGCGACGCGTACACCGAAATCGGCATCCGCGAGCTGGGGCTGCCGCGCTTCGATCGCTTCACGTTCCAGTACACGATCCTCGAGCTCAACACCGCGATCAAGCCGTGGGCGATCGCCGCGCTCTTCGCGCGTGGTTACGAGCGCGTCGTGTACTTCGATCCCGACATCCGCCTCTACGGCAGCGTGGCGCCGATCCTCGCGCACCTCGACACCGCCGCGATCGTGCTGACGCCGCATCTGACCGGCCGCCTCGACGACGGCCATCATCCGAGCGAGCTTGCGATCCTGCAAAGCGGCTCGTACAACCTGGGCTTCATCGCCTTGCGACGCTCACCGGTCGCCGAGCGCTTCGTGCCGTGGTGGCAGGGCAAGCTCACGCGCGACTGCGTCGTCGACATCCCGCGGGGACTCTTCACCGACCAGAAGTGGATCGATCTCGTGCCGGGGATGTATCCGGAGGTGGCCATCGTTCGCGAGCCGACGTGGAACGTCGCGTACTGGAATCTCAATCATCGACGCGTGGAGCGCGCTGCCGACGGCACGACGACGGTCGACGGCGTGCCGCTCGTGTTCTTCCACTTCTCGGGCTTCGCGCCGGGGGCGAAGCTCCTTTCCAAGCACCAGGATCGCTTCACCATCGACGGCCTGCCGCCCGCCGTGCGTGCGCTGACCGACGGTTACGCCGCGGCGCTCACCGCCAACGGCCTCGACGCCTGCCGCGCGCTGCCGTATGCCTTCGGACGCCTGCCGTCGGGAGCACCGATTGCCGATCTCGTGCGCCGCGCGTACCGCGAGCAGTTTCCCTGGGACGATCCGCATCCCGACCTTTGGACGAGCGAGGGCGAGGCGTTCATCGTCGACTGGCTCGGTCGACCCGCGCCGGAATACGGCCGCCAGCCGTGGGTGAGCCGCCTCGCCGCAGCCTTGTACCGGCAGCGTCCCGACTTGCAGGCGGCGTTTCCCGACGTTGGCAACCGGCACGGCAAGGCCTTCGCGCATTGGTTCGTCGAGCACGCGCCGACGCAGGAGAAGCTCGCGGCGGCCTTCGTCGATCCGGTGCGCGACGCACTCGCCGGGCGAACCCGCCGCGCGACCGCAAGTGACGTGTCCCGAGCGCCGGTAGCCGCCGGCGAGCCCGCGCGGTCGGGTGCGACCGATGCCGCGTCCGCGCCGGTGGGGTTGACCCTCGACACCGCCGAAGGCCTGCCGGTGGCGCTCGCCGACGCGGTAACGTCCGACGTCGAAGGCGGTCGACGCGGCGCGTACCGGCTCGCCTATCGCGTCGCGTGGGGCCTGCGTCGCGCCGTCAAGCCGCTCACGACACAGTCGTTTCGCCATCGGGTGCGCCACGCGCTGCTGCGCAAGGCGTACTTCGACGACGACTACGCGACGCCTCCCCTCACGGCGTCGGCCGCGGACGGCGCCGCGGAGGCGGCGATTCGCTACCCCGCGCATGTGCGCAGTGCCGCGGACGCCGCGGGCACGGGTGTCAACGTGGTGGGCTATCTCGGCGCCGAGAGCGGCATCGGCGAATCGGCGCGAGCCATGCTGCGCATCCTGAAGGCGGCCGACGTCCCCGTGGCGCCGATCAATTTCCGCACCGGCAACGTCTCCCGCATGCACGAGAGTCTCCCCGGTGTGGCCGCGACCGAGGAGTTGCACGCGATCAGCCTCTTTCACATCAACGCCGACCAGATGGCGATCGCGCGGGCGAGTCTCGGCGCGTCGCTTTTTGCCGGGCGCTACAACATCGGCTTCTGGGCGTGGGAACTCGCCGATTTTCCCGACGACTGGGTGGCCGCCTTCGATCTCGTCGACGAGGTCTGGGTTCCGTCGACCTTCTGCCAGCAGGCGATCGCCCAGAAGGCTCCCGTTCCGGTGTTGTGCATGCCGCACTCGGTCGAGGCACCGGCGTCGCTCACGCCCGATCGCGGTCGCTTCGGCATCGCCTCCGACGAGATCGCGTTCCTTGCCATGTGCGACGTGCTCTCGGTGCCCGAGCGCAAGAATCCGCTCGGGGTCGCCGAGGCGTTTCGTGCCGCGTTCCCCGGTGGCGAGCGCGTGCGTCTGCTGCTCAAGGTCGGCAATCTCGAATTCCAGCCCGATCTCGCGGCGCGCCTGGGCGATCTCGCCCGCGCCGATCCGCGCATCGTCCTCGTGCACGGATACCTCGCGCGCGCCGACCTGTGGACGTTGATGGCAAGCATCGATTGCTACGTCTCGCTGCATCGGGCGGAAGGCTTCGGCCTCGGCATGGCCGAGGCGATGGCGTGCGCAAAGGCCGTGGTGGCGACCGCGTGGTCCGGCAACGTCGACTTCACGCGCGCCGACAACGCGGTCCTCGTCGATTACACGCTCACCCCGATCCCGCGCGACCTGGGGCCGTATCGGAAGGGCGAGCCGTGGGCCGAGCCCGACCTCGATTCGGCGGCCCGCGCCTTGCGCGACGTGGCGGCATCGGCGGAGTTGCGCGCACGCCTTGCCGCGCGTGGCTTACGCACCGTCGCACAGGAACTTGCACCGGTCGCGCTCGCGCCGCGCATTCGTGGCCGTCTCGCGCGCATCCGCACGCTCCTGGGCGACGCTGCCCGCTTCGTATAATCGTCTCGTGGCCAACGCAAGGGAAGGAATGACGATGCAAAGCATCGCGGCAGCCAGTCTCATCGATCTCGTCGCCGCAGTGATGGAGGGCGGCGGCTCGCGCGCCGCCGAGGCGCGCACGATCGCGCGCCGTCTCGTCGATGCCAACCTCGTCGGCCACGATTCACACGGCGTGCTGCGCGTCGGCACGTACCTGCAGTGGGTGCGTGACGGCTGGCTCGTGCCGAATGCGACGCCCACGGTGATCTTCGACAACGCGGCACTCGCGATCGTCGACGGCAATCGCGGCTTCGGGCAGGTGATCGGAGAGTTCGCGACGTCGCTTGGCATCGACAAGGCGGCGCGGCAGGGCATCGCCTTCGTCGGCTTGCGCAACTGCGGCCACCTCGGGCGCCTGGGCGATTGGGCGGAGATGGCCGCTGCGGCCGGCCAGGTCTCGCTGCACTTTCTCAATACCTCGGGAGCGCAGCGCGTCGCACCCTACGGCGGCAGCGATCGGCGGCTTTCCACCAACCCGCTCGCCATCGGCGTTCCGCTCGCCGATGCGCCGCCCGCGATCCTCGACATCACCACCTCGACGGTCGCCGAAGGCAAGCTCATGGTCGCACGCAACAAGGGCGAGCTCGTGCCCGAAGGCTGGATCGTCGACAAGGCCGGCCAACCCACGACCGATCCTGCGCGCTTCTACGATGGCGGCGCGCTTCTCACCATCGGCGCGCACAAGGGCTCGGGCCTGTCGATCCTCACCGACCTCCTGGCGGGCGCCGTCACGACCGGACGCAGTTCCGATCCCACCGATACGGTCCTGCGCAACAACATGCTGTCGATCTATATCGACCCCAAGGTCTACGATCGCGATCACGTCGTCCTCGCCGAGGCGCGCCGGCTCGTCGACTGGGTGAAGGCCTCGCCGCCCGCCGACCCCGCGCAGCCCGTGTTGGGACCGGGTGACGTCGAGCGCCGCACGCGGGAAGCACGACTCGCGGCCGGCATACCGCTCGACGCCAGGACCTGGAGCGACCTGGTCGACGCCGCGCGGTCGGTCGGCCTCGATGCCGCGCGCATCGCTCGCCTCTCCGCAATCCCCGGCGCTGCCGGCGCATGAACGACGCCGGCGCCGATGCGGCGCTTTTTCCCGGGTTCACGTCGCAGCGTGTCGCCACCCCCGCAGCGACGATCCACTGCGTCGTTGGCGGCAGCGGGCCACCGCTCCTCCTGCTGCACGGATATCCGCAGACGCACGCGATGTGGCACAAGATCGCGGGCGACCTTGCCCGTGAGTTCACGGTGGTGTGCGCCGACCTGCGCGGATACGGTGACTCCGACAAGCCCGAAAGCGATGCGGCACACGCGCCGTACTCGAAGCGCGCGATGGCAGGTGACATGGTCGCGCTCATGCGCACGTTGGGCTTCGCGCGTTTCGGCCTTGCCGGCCACGATCGTGGTGGCCGCGTCGCGCATCGCCTCGCCGTCGATCATCCCGCGTGCGTGGAGCGCGTGGCCGTGCTCGACATCGCGCCCACGCGCCTCATGTACCGCGCGACCGACATGGCGTTTGCCGCGGCGTACTACCACTGGTTCTTCCTCATCCAGCCCTTCGACCTCCCCGAGCGCATGATCGGCGCCGATCCCGCGTACTACCTGCGGCGCAAGACGAGCGGCTGGGGTTCGGCGGGTGGCGCCTTCTTCGATCCGCGTGCGTACGCCGAGTACGAGCGCTGTTTCGCGCTCCCCGAGACGATCCACGCCACCTGCGAGGACTACCGCGCCGCCGCCTCGATCGATCTTGCGCATGACGACGCCGACGTGGCTGCCGGGCGCAAGGTCGCCTGCCCCTTGCTCGTGCTGTGGGGCAGCCGGGGCGTGGTTGGCGCCCAGTTCCATCCCGTGGCGGACTGGCAGACGGTCGCCACCGACGTGCGCGGGCGCGCGCTCGACGCCGGCCACTTTCTCGCCGAGGAGGCGCCGGAGGCGACCCGCCACGAACTCGCGCGCTTCTTCGCGGAGACTGCGCGCGCCTGAGAGCGCCCGCCCGCTGCCGGCAATCGCGAGGGGTCGTTCTGCTATACTCGCGGACTTGGCCAAGTAGCTCAGTTGGTAGAGCAGAGGACTGAAAATCCTTGTGTCGGTGGTTCAATTCCGCCCTTGGCCACCAAATACAGAAGCCCGAACCCGTTTCGGGCTTTTTTTGTGCTCCGGTGCGCGATCGGCGTCGTGTGGCGTGACCACCAGGCGCTGCACACGGTCGATGTCGTAACCCAAAGGCATGCCGTTGCCTTGCCAGCGCCCGTTGCAGCCGGTCGCGGCCCGTTTGTCGCGTGTGGGGCCCGCGGCGCCCTCGGCTTACCGGGTCGGGGTCTTGCCTGCGCTGGCGGCCGGCGCCTCGGCGAGCACGTAGCGCAGGCACTCCTCGACGCCTGCCGCCGACAGCGATTCTCCGGGTCGCGGGGTGAGCGCGAGCACGGTCGCGTCACCGTCGCGCAGCGTGTCGCAGTTGCCGATCTTCGCGCATTCGCCGGTGGGGCAAGACCACCAGCTCGTGCCACGGCAGCTCACGATCCGGTCGAAGACGCCTTGCTCGTCGCCGCCGGCGTCGTCGATCCGCACCCGCAACTGGTCCCCGCATCGCTCGAACCTGAAGTGCATGTCCCCTCCTTTGCCGCCGCACGCGTCGCCACGCCGGGCGTGGCATGGTTTCACTGTATTCGCACCGCAGGCGCTGTCAATGGGGCGGCGCGGTGATAATCACCGCTGCGAGCACGAACGGGCAGCGATGGAGACGGTCGCCGTCATCGACTTCGAGACTACCGGGATATCGCCGGACACCGGCGCGCGCGCGACCGAGATCGCCGCCGTGCTGCTGCGCGACGGTCGCGTCGTCGACCATTTCGAAAGCCTCATGGACGCGGGCGCCTACGTGCCGCCGTTCATCGAAGCGCTCACCGGCATCAGCAATGCCATGGTGCGTGCCGCGCCGCCGGCGGCACGGGTGATGCGCGAGGTCGCCGATTTCGTCGGCACGCACCCGCTGGTGGCGCACAACGCGGCGTTCGATCGCCGGTTCTGGGACGCCGAGCTCGACCGCATCGGCCGAACGCGACCGCAGGCTTTCGCCTGCACGATGCTGCTCGCGCGGCGCATCTATCCCGAGGCGCCCAATCACAAGCTCGGCACGCTGGTCGAGTTCGCGGGCCTGCCCGTGGCCGGGCGTCAGCATCGCGCGCTCGCCGATGCGCAGATGGCGGCGAGCCTCTTCACGCGGCTGGGCAATGAACTCGCGCGCCGTTTCGGACTTGCCGCGATCACGCACGCCACGTTGTGCGAGATCCAGGCCTTGCCGCGCCACGCGCTGCGAAGGTCGATCGTGCGCCACGCCACACGCGCGCCCGCCGGTTGACCGGCGTCACTGTGCGTCTTCGACGACCTCGAAGGCGAAGCGAAAGGCCGGCAGATCCTCGCCGGGATGATCGCGCGCGTAGGTGAGTTGCGGCAGGCGGAAGTTGAGCGGCCGCGTCTCCTGGCCCTTGTAGATCGCGGGATACAGGTCGATGAAATGCCAGCCCGGCGGGCCCGACGCGTAGAGCGTGAATTCGGCGTCGCCCTGGCTGTTGAAGCCGCAGCCGTAGCCGATGTACGCGTTGTCGTAGACGACCGTGTAGATGTTGGCGGTCTCGGTCCAGCCCACGCCCTTGAGATGGATGCGAAAGCGTGTTCCTGCCGGCCCACGCGCGACGTCGAGTGGCTTCGCGCTCGGCAGGATCCAGTGCACGCCGCGATGCGTGGCGGCGCCGTCGCTCACGGCGATGGCGTGCGCACCGCCGAGGTCATCGGGTGTGGCGAGCGCCAAGGCGAGCGCACCGGTCGCGTCGGCGCGCGCGGCTCCGAGCGAGCGTGTGCGCTCTTCCCAGCCACCGCCTCCGACGCGGTTGCCGCTCACCGTCTGCCACGTCACGTCGTAGGTCTTGCCGGGAGAAAAGCCACGACCCTCGATGCGTAGCGGCGCCCCGACCACCGAGAATGGCGGCGTGGTGACGAGCGTCCCGTCGGCGGTCGGCAGGCGCGGCGCCGCGAGCACCTGCTGCGCCACGGGCGGGGGCAGCACGGGCGCGCCGGCGGTCACCGTGAATTCGCGCACGAACTGCGGACGGTCGGGCACCGGCGATTGCTGCATGTTGCGATACGGGAAGGTGAAGTCGCCGTGCAGCACTTCGAGCACGTGCACGCCGGGTGTGCCCGCCGCGGGAATCGTGAAGCGTGCCGATCCCTCGGTCGTCACCGCGGACATCCAGCCGGTGAAGCGGTTGTCGTAGAGCAGGAGCCAGCTGTTTTCCATGTGCCGCCAGCCGATGCCCTTGACGTCGACGGTGATCGGCGTCCCGGGGGGGCCGTGCCTGGGCGAGATCGCCACCGTCATGTCGACGTCAAAGCCCGCCTTGGTGAAGAGCCGCGGACCTTGCTGGATCAGGATGTCGTGGCCGAAGCCGAAGTCCTCGGGCACGACGAACGACGCCTCGATCTCCCCGCGATCGTCGCTCGTGGCGGTCGCGATGCGGTAGGCGACCGGCCGGTACTCGCGCCCCTTGTACTCACCGTTGTCGGCCCGCCAGCGTCCCGTCACGGTGGTCCAGGCGAGATCGAACGCCTGCCGCGGCGGAAGTCCCGCGACGCGTACCACGACGCTCGTCCCCGCCGGGGCGTGCGTCGGCGCCAGCGTCATGCGCCCGACGTAGCCGCCCTGCGGCGTCCCCGGGGTGATCTCGGGGCCGAGCGCATGCGCCGGACGCAAGGCCGGCGAGGTTGCCGCCACCGGCGTCGCGTGCGCACGTTCGACCCCGGCGGCAAGGGTGGCACCGGTGAGCGTGACCAGCGCCGCGGCGAGCCCGAGCTTCGCTGCCCGGGCGACCAACCCCAGCGCACGCAGGCGTCGAGGGGACGTGCGCTTCACTTCGTGTACGTGACCTCGCCGGCGATGACCGTGAGCTCCGACATCGCCACCTTGAACGGCGCCCACGTCTGCTCGCTGCCATCCTTGGCCTTGGCGATCACGGTGTATGAAAGCGCGCCGGTGGGATAGTCCGCAGGCACGATCCACGAGGTCGACCAGAACTTGTCGGTTTCCTTGCCCTTCGGGTGCGGCCCGAAGCGCGCCGGGAACGTCTGGCCGTCGGGCAGCTTCACCGTGACGCTTTGCACCATGCTGGCGTCGACGTCGCGGCCCTGCGCGTCGCGCACACGGATGCGCCACACCACCGACTCGCCGCGCTTGAACTGGCTTGCCAGCACGCACACCGGGCCCGTCATGCCCTTCTCGGTGCCGCCGCGCACCATGTCACCCTCGAAGAAGAGCGGTGTCGCGGCGATGGCCGGCAAGGCGAGCCCCAGGCCACCGATCAACACGCCGATCCGCAATCCCTTGCCGTGCATCGCATGCCTCCTCGCGAGAACCGGAAATGAACGGCGCATTATCGTTCGCCACGTCGGCCATCGACAAGGGGCCGCGGCCGGTAAGCCGATCGCGTGCTCGCTTGCAAGGCGCGACGCTCGCGTGTCTCCCATAATGGCGGCATTGTCGTGGCGCCGGCCGATCCATCGTGTCCGCGGCACCACCCACGTCGGGAGATGAGATGAACGAGCACGCCGATCACGATTCCCTTTCGCAGCGCCTCGCCGAACTCGCCGCGCTGGCGCGCGCGCACGGCAAACCGGCCGGGCGCGCAACGATCGAGGCCTTCGTGACGGCGTACTACGGCAGCGCCGACCCCGAAGATCTCGTCGATCGCAGCGCCGCCGACCTCTACGCCGCGGCGATGTCGCACTACGCATTCGCGCAGCGGCGCACGCCGGCGACGGCGAGCGTGCGCGTCTTCAACCCGGCGCCGGAGGAAGGCGGCTGGCGCTGCCCGCATACGGCCGTGCAGATCGTCAACGACGACATGCCGTTCCTCGTCGATTCGGTGACGATGGAGCTGCATCGGCACGGTCTCGCGCTGCACCTCGTCGTCCATCCGCTCCTCGACGTGGCGCGCGGCACCGACGGCGCGCTCACCCGGATCGGTGCGGGTCTGGCGCCGGCAAGTCAGCGCGAGTCGTTCATCTACCTCGAGGTCGATCGCCTGCCCGGCGACGCGGCACGGGCGACACTCGCCGCGGACATCGAGCGCGTCCTGCGCGATGTGCGCGCGGCGGTGCGCGATTGGGCGGCGATGCGCGAGCAGGTGACGGCGGCCATCGCCGCGGTCGATGTGGCGCCGCCGCCGCTCGCCGCTGCGGAAATCGACGAGGGCAGGGCGTTCCTGCGTTGGCTCGCCGACGACCATTTCACGTTCCTCGGCTACCGGCGGCACGATCTCGTCGTCGAGCACGGTGTCGACGTGCTCAAGGTCGTTCCGGGCACGGGCCTTGGCATCCTGCGCGAGACCCCGGAGCGGGCCCGGGCCGGGGATGCCGCGGCGAGCTTCGCGGCACTCCCTCCGGCGATCCGCGCGCTCGCGCGTCGTCCCGAACTCCTGGTCATCGCCAAGTCGACGTCGCGCTCGACCGTGCACAAGCCCGGCTATCTCGACTTCGTCGCGATCAAGCGCTTCGATGCCGGCGGCAACGTCGTCGGCGAGGATCGCTTCCTCGGCATCTTCACCTCCGCCGCGTACAGCGCGTCACCTGCCGACGTTCCGCTCCTGCGGCGGAAGGTGGCCAACGTCGTGGCGCGCTCCGGATTGGCCGCCGGCAGCCATGCCGGCAAGGCGCTCGCCAACGTGCTGGCCACGTATCCGCGCGACGAGCTCTTCCAGACCGGTGAAGACGACCTCCTTGGCACGGCCATCGACATCGTCCACCTGTACGACCGGCAGCGCTTTCGCCTCTTCGTGCGGCACGATGCCTTCGAGCGCTTCGCCACGTGCCTCGTCTTCGTCCCGCGCGAGCAGTACTCGACCGAACTGCGCCAATCGTGGCAGGCGATCCTCGTCGACGCCTTCGCGGGCAGCGGCTCGCAGTTCAACGCCACGCTCTCCGACGCACCGCTCGCACGCATCGAGATCGTCGTGCGCACGACGCCCGGCGCGATCCCGCCCTACGACGTGAAGGCCCTCGAAGCGCGCCTCGCCGCGGCCGCGCGCCGCTGGACCGACGACCTTGGCGCCGCACTCGTCGCAACGCTCGGTGAGGCGGCCGGCAGCGAGCGGCATCGCGTCTTCGAGCAGGCGTTCCCGGCGGGGTATCGCGAGATGTTTCCGGTGGCGGAGGCCGTCACCACGATCGGCATGGTGTCGCAGCTCACCGCCCAGGCGCCGCTTGCCGTACGCCTGTACCGCCCGGCGAGCGCTGCCCCCGGCACGCTGCGCTTCCAGCTCGTCTATCGCGGCGCCCCGGTCGTGCTCTCCGACAGCCTGCCGATGCTCGAGCACATGGGGCTGCGCGTGCTCGACGAGTTCCCGCACCGGCTCACCCCGGAGGGATCGCCACCGATCGCGCTGCACGATTTCGGTCTGCAGGTCACGTCCGCGGTCGATCCCGACGTGGCCGCACTGCACGAGGTCTTCGAGGAAGCCTTCGGCGCGATCTTCCGCGGCGAAGTCGAAAGCGACGACTTCAACCGCCTCGTCGTCGCGGCGCGCCTCGCGGCGCGCGACATCGTGATCCTGCGCGCGTATGCGAAGTACCTGCGCCAGATCGGCTTTGCCCTGTCGCAGGCGTTCATCGAGGCCACGCTCGCCGCGAATCCGGACATCGCGCGGCGCCTGGTCGAACTCTTCCACGCGCGCTTCGACCCCGCCGGCGACGCAGGGGCGGATCGTCGCGCCGAAGCCTGCGAGCACGCGATCGAGACGGCGCTCGACGCCGTCGCCGACCTGTCCGCGGATCGCGTGCTGCGCCAATACCTCATGCTCATCCGCGCGACCACGCGGACCAATTTCTGGCGCCGCGATGCGACCGGCGCGGCGCGCAGCTTCCTCTCGTTCAAGTTCGATCCCGCCAAGGTGCCCGGCTTGCCCGAGCCCAGGCCTCTGGCCGAGATCTTCGTGTACGCGCTGCGCTTCGAAGGCGTGCACCTGCGCGGTGGACGCGTGGCCCGCGGCGGCCTGCGCTGGTCGGACCGGCGCGAGGACTTTCGCACCGAGACGCTGGGCCTCATGAAGGCGCAGATGGTCAAGAACACGGTGATCGTTCCGGTCGGCAGCAAGGGCGGCTTCGTGTTGAAGCGTGCGCCGTCGCCCGCCGACCGCGCGGCGTACCTCGAGGAAGGAGTCGCGTGCTATCAGGATTACCTGCGCGGCTTGCTCGATCTCACCGACAACCTCGTCGACGGCCAGGTCGTGCCGCCACCCTCGGTCCGACGTCACGATGCGGACGATCCGTACCTCGTGGTGGCCGCCGACAAGGGAACCGCGCGCTTTTCCAACTACGCCAATGCGGTCAGCGCCGAGTACGGCTACTGGCTGGGAGATGCCTTCGCCTCCGGTGGGTCGGCGGGCTACGACCACAAGGCGATGGGCATCACCGCACGCGGCGCGTGGGAGTCGGCCAAGCGGCACTTCCGCGAACTCGGGATCGACACGCAGGTCACCGACTTCACCGCGGCGGGAATCGGTGACATGTCGGGCGACGTCTTCGGCAACGGCATGCTGCGCTCACCGCACATCCGCCTGCTGGCCGCGTTCGATCATCGCCACATCTTCCTCGATCCGGGCGCCGACGCCGCGGCAGGCTGGCGCGAGCGGCAGCGCCTGTTCGCGCTGCCGAGCTCGTCGTGGGCCGACTACGACGCGACGCTCATTTCCGCCGGCGGCGGCGTGCACGCGCGCAGCCAGAAATCGATCGCGATCACGCCCGAGGTCAAGGCGGCGCTCGCGATCGACGCCGACGCGCTGACACCGGCCGAGCTCGTCAGTGCGATCCTGAAGGCGCCGGTCGATCTCATCTACAACGGCGGGATCGGGACGTACGTCAAGGCGACGAGCGAGACGCATGCGGCGGTGGGTGATCGCGCCAACGACGCGGTCCGCGTCAACGGCAGCGAACTGCGCTGCAAGGTCTTCGTCGAGGGCGGCAATCTGGGCTGCACGCAGCTCGGACGCATCGAGTTCGCGCAGGGGGGCGGGCGCATCAATACCGATGCCATCGACAACTCGGGCGGCGTGGACACGTCCGACCACGAGGTCAACATCAAGATCCTGTTCTCGTTGCCGATCGCGGAAGGCAAGCTCACGGTCGAGCAGCGCAACGCCGAACTCGCCGCGATGACCGACGACGTCGCGGCGCACGTGCTGCGCGACAACTATTTCCAGACGCAGGTCCTGTCGGTCACCCACCGCATCGCGCCCGACCTCCTCGAGGCGCAGGCGCGCTTCATCCGCCACCTCGAGCGCGAGGGACGCTTGAACCGCGCGCTCGAATACCTGCCTGGCGACGACGAGATCGCCGCGCGCCGGCACGCCGGACGCGGCCTCACGCGGCCGGAAGCGGCGGTGCTCCTCGCTTACTGCAAGATGTGGCTCGCCGACGCGCTCGTCGATTCCGACCTTCCCGACGATCCCTGGGTCGCCACCGCCTTCGAGCGCTACTTTCCGGCGGCGCTTGCGACACGCTACGCGGCGTACCTGCCGCGGCACCCGCTGCGTCGCGAGATCATCGCCACGCACGTGCTCAACAGCACGGTGAACCGGGTCGGGAGCACGTTCGTGCACCGCCTCATGGAAAGCACGGGCGCGCGCGCGCACGAGGTCGTGCGCGCGTACCTGCTTGCCCGCGAGGTCTTCGCGGTCGTGCCGCTGTGGAGCGCGATCGAGGCGCTCGACAATCGGGTCGACGATGCCGTGCAGGCCGCGATGCTGATCGACTTGAGCGTGCAGCTCGAGCACGCCACCGTGGGGTTCCTGCGCGCGCGCCAGCCGACCACCGACATGGCGGCAACGATCGCGCAGTACTGCGGCGACGTGGCGCGGCTCGCCACCGCGCTGCCGGGGCTCCTCGACGCGGCGACGCAGGCGCAGGTCGCGCAGAAGGCCGCCGATCTCGCCGGCAAGGGCGTGCCGGAGGAGCTTGCCAGCCAGGTCGCCGGCTTCGCCGTGCTGCAGGCAGCACTCGACGTGTCCGACGTCGCCACGCAGGCGGGTGCGCCGGTGGAGGTCGTCGGCGCCGTGTACTTCGAAGTCGCGCATCGGCTCGACCTCACGTGGCTTGCCGGTCGTGTCGCTTCGCTTCCCGACGCGGGCTACTGGCATCGTCTCGCGCGCGCCGCGCTGCAAGACGATGTGGCAAGACTTGTACGCGACATCACGGCGAGCGTGGTCGGTGCCCGCGGCGGCGATCCCGCGGCGGCGGGCAGCACGAAGGGCGCGCCGACGGCCGCGTCGACGGCCGCGGCGAAAATGTCCGCGAGCGAGCGCGTCGCCCACTGGTGCGCGGCGCATCGGCGCGGCGTGGACCGCGCCGCGCAGGTGATCGGCGAGCTGCGCCCGATCGGCGCCCCCGATCTCGCGATGCTCGCAGTGGCGGTGCGCGAATTGCGCGCCCTTGCGTAGTACAACGTCGCCGCATCGGTAAGAAAGATCGATCGAACCCGATGTCGGCGCGGCGACCGTTCATCGGTCGCTTACCGGGTTGCACGAAATTGTTGTGTTAGCCTTGCCCCGCCGTTGCCCGTGACGGGTGCGCCGATCGAGACTTGGCAGCACCGTGCGGGCGGCGGCTCCGGCGAGAGGTGGCGCCGGTTTTGCTTCTTCGCGATCGCGTGGCGAGGCAGCGGCAGACGCAGGTCAATGGCTGTCGCACACGGGGTCAGTGACAAGTTGTCCGGGTCGGCGCGATCGGCGCGGCCCGCGACGCCGGGTTTTCGAAGGGATCGTTCATGCTCGTATCGGCTCTCGCGCGTGCTCGCGCTGCTTTCGTTTGGCGGCCCGCGCGGCTTCTCGCTGCCGCTTTGCTCACTGGTCTCGCCTTCGGTGCCGCACCGGCATTCGCGCAGTCGTCGGCCGACCTCGTCGTCAACCAGACCGATAGTCCCGATCCGGGGCCGGCGGGCGGTGTCTTCACCTACACCGTTCGCATCGACAACAACGGCCCGGATACGGCGGTGGCCGCATCGGTCGTCAACACGCTTCCGCCCGGCTCGACCTTCGTCAGTGCGAGCACCACCCACGGCTCGTGCGGTGCACCGCTCGGCGGCGTCCTCACCTGTCCGCTCGGCGATCTTCCGTTCCTCGACCAGGCGACCGTCACCATCACGGTCATCTTGCCGACCCCTGGCGTGTACGTGAATACCGTCAGCGCGTCGGCGACGACGCCCGATCCCAATCCGGCCAACAACACCGACCGGACCGAGGACACGACCGCGATCAACGCGTCGAACATGACGCTTGCCGTGGTCGACACGCCGGATCCGGTCGCGGCCGGCGCCAACTACAGCTATGCGGTGACGGCGATCAACAACGGGCCGGCGCCGGCGACTTCGCAGACGATCTCGTTCCCGGTGCCCACCGGCGCGTGCGTTCGCAGCGTTCCGACGGGATCGGGATGGAGTTGCACGCCATCCGGCGGCTATCCCCGCTGCTCGGGAACCATCTCGTGCGTTCGCAACACGACGCTGGCCAACGGCGCCAGCGCGCCGCAGCTCACGGTCCCCGCCGTCGCCAACGTCGGCGGCTCGATCACCGGCGCCTTCACGGTGAGTTCACCCCTGCCGGACGGCGATCCCACCGACAACACGATCACGGCAACGACGACCGTCACTGGCGGCTCGTCCGACGTGCAGATGACGAAGACGGCGAGCCCGGCGACGGTCGGCGTGGGCAGCAACGTCACGTATACCCTTACACCCCGCTTCAACGGCGGCGAACCGCCGGGCACGCTGGCGCCCAACGTCATCACGGTGACGGACACGCTCGGCGCCGGATTGACGTTCGTCTCGGCAGGCGGCAGCGGCTGGTCATGCTCGTACGCGAGCCCGGTCGTGACCTGCGAACGCCCCGGCCCGTACACGGGCGGCAATTTCACCAACATGCCGGTGATCACGATTGTCGCCACCGTCACCGCGAGCGGCGTCGTCAGCAACACCGCACGCATCGACGCCCCGGAAACCGATCCGATTCCGGCCAACAATGAATCGAGCGTCAACGTCACCGGCAGCAACGACGCCGACCTCTCGATCGCGAAGACGGGCCCCGGCCATCCGGTTTTCCCGGGCGACGATTTCGCTTTCACCCTCACTCCGCGCAACAACGGACCGGTGCCGCTTGTCGCCGGCCAAACCGTCACCGTGACCGACACGGTCCCGGCCGGATTCACCCTCCGCGCCGCTCCGACGGGGACCAACTGGACGTGTAGCGTGAGTGGTGCGCCGCCGTACCCGGCTCCCGGCCCGCAAACCGTGACCTGCACGCGCATCCTCAGCGCGCCTTTCGGCGTGGGCAATTTCAACCCGATCACGATCCCCGTCGAGACCAACAGCATCGGGACGTTCGTCAACACCGCGTGCGTGGCGCTCGCCGGCGCGGGGCCGGTCGATCCCAACTCCGCGAACGATTGCAGTGCACCGGTCAGCGTGCCGAGCACGCCCGTCGGCGCGGGCGCCGACCTCGAGGTCACCTCGAAGACAGCCAACCCCAACCCGGTACGTGCGGGCGAGGACCTCACCTACGTCATCTCGGTGCGCAACAACGGCCCGGTCGATGCGAACAACGTCGTCGTCACCGACGCGCTCACGAACCTCGTCGCCACCGGGAGCCTGCAGTCGGTCTCGACCACGCAGGGGACCTGCACGCCGCCGGCGCCCACGAATGGCGCGACGATCAACCTGAGCTGCGCGCTCGGCACGCTCGTCAATAGCGGAACGGCGACGATCACCGTCGTCGTGCGTCCGCTCGTCGCCGTGACCGGAAACCGGACGAACACGGCGACGATCAATTCGCTCGACCTCGCCGATCCCAACCGCGCCAACAACACCGGTTCGGTCACCTCGCAGGTCACGGCCCTCGTCGACATGACGATGACCAAGACCGATACGCCGGATCCGGTGCAGGCGGGAACACCGCTCACCTACGTCGTCACCGCGCGCAACAACGGACCGTCGACGGCGTCGACCGTCGTTGCGACCGATACGCTGCCCGTGAACGCCGCCTTCATCTCGGCGACGGGCACCGGTGGCGGCAGCTGCACGACGCCCGCAGTCGGCGACGTCGGTGGCACGGTGACGTGCACCTGGGCGACGATGACCACGGGGACGCAGCAGACGATCACGATCGTCGTGCGACCGCTGACCGGCGCCGTCAGCGTCCACAACGAGGCAAGCGTCACGACGACGACCGAGGAGACGACGACCACCAACAATTCGGCCGCGGTCGACACCGCGGTCACGCCGGCCGCGGTCGACATCCTCGTCAACAAGGTCGATACCATCGACCCGGTGGCGGTCGGGCAGACGACCGGTTACACCATCACCATCACCAACAGCGGCCCGTCGTACGCGACGAACGTCACCATGGTCGACACGTTCCGCGATGGCGGCGTGCCGACGGCGACGTTCAGCTACCAGGGCAACCTCCTGATCTCGCCGGCGGGTGCGGGCAGCTGCTCCGAACCCTTGTTGAACGCAACGACCGGGACGATCTCGTGCGCGTTCCCGGGGCTCGCGGCGGGGCAGTCGATCGTCGTCACCTACGACATGCGCGCCGAAGGCATCGACGCCGGGACGTCGGGGACGACGTACAACCGCGTCGTCGTGGGTGCGACCGAGCCGGAGACCCAGCCGCTCAATAACGAGGCCATCGAAGCGACGACGTCACGTCAGGCGGCCGACCTCGGGATCGTCAAGACCGCGCCGGCGACGGTGCTGCCGGGGGCGGCGCTGACCTGGAACCTCGCGGTCACCAACTACGGTCCGCATTCGTCGACCGGCGCCATCGTTTCCGACACGTTGCCGGCCGGGGTGACCTTCGTCAGCGCGACCCCGGGTTGCGTCTTCAGCGTCGGCGTCGTCACCTGCACGCTCGGCACGCTCGCGAGCAGTGCCAGCACGGCGCTCGCGATCAACGTCACGGTGAACCAGCCGTACAACGGCGCCAACCCGCTGGTGAATACGGCGACGGTGGCCACGGTGAACGAGATCGACCTCGTTCCGGGCAACAACACGTCGACCGCGCGCACCGACGTGACGCCGCAGGCCGACCTTGCCATCAACAAGGTGGTCGACAACGGCGCACCCGCCGTCGGCGCCAACGTCACGTTCACGCTCACGGCGCAGAACCTGGGTCCCGACGCGGCGGTGGCAGCGCAGGTGGCCGATGTGCTGCCGGCGGGCTATTCGCTGGTGAGCGCGACGCCATCGGTGGGGACGTACAACAGCGGCGTGTGGACGATCGGCAACTTCGCGAGCAGCGCCTCCGCGACGCTCGCGATCGTGGCCACGGTGCAGGCGACGGGGCCCTATCTCAACACCGCGACGATCAGTTCGTCGACGCAGGACCCCAACCCCAACAACAACACGTCGAGCGCGAGTACCGCACCGATGGTGGTGTCGAGTCTCGCGGTAGCCAAGACCGACAACAGCGCCACCTACGTTCCCGGCGGCACCGGCACGTACGTCGTCACCGTGACCAACGGCGGCCCGTCGGCGGCAAGCAACGTCGAGGTGAGCGACATCCTGCCTCTTGGCGTGACGCTCAACGGGACGGTGACCTGTGCGGCCAACGGCACCGCCAACTGCGGCAGCGTGAGCGGCATCGCCGGACAGCCAAGCTTCGGGACGACCGGCGCCTCGATTGCCGCCGGCGCAGGCAATTCGATCGTGTTCACCGTCCCGGTGGCGTACGCCTCGTCGCTTACGGCCGATCCGCTGACCAACACGGCCGAAGCGACGGCGCCGTCGAGCCCACCGGCCTCCGGCAGCGACAGCAGTTCGCCGACGCCGCGCGTGGCGCTCGCCGTGACCAAGACCGACGGCAGCAATACGTACACGCCGGGCGGGACCGCGACGTATACCGTCACCGTGCGCAATACCGGGCCGTCGAACTCGACCAACCTGACGGTCGCCGACACGCTGCCCTCGGGAGTGACGCTTACCGGCGCCGCGACCTGTGCGGCCACCGGCGTTGCGACCTGCGGCACGGTCACCGGCGGCACCGGTGGCTCGTCGTTCGGCACCACGGGGGCGACGCTGGGAACGGGCGCGGGTGACGCGCTGGTCTTCACGGTCCCGGTGGCCTTCGCGGCCGGCATGACCACCGACCCGCTTGTCAATACCGCAAGCGCGACCGACGTGCCCTCGGGCAGCACGGCGAGCGGCACCGACTCCAATACGTTGGCGCGCGACGTCTCGCTCGCGGTGACGAAGACCGACGGCAGCGCGACGTACACGCCGGGTGGAACTGCGACGTACACGATCACGGTCGCCAACACCGGGTTGTCGACGGCGGCGAGCGTCACCGTGACCGATGCGCTGCCGGCAGGCGTCACGCTCACCGGAACCGTCACCTGCACCACGGCGGGCGGGTCGAGTTGCGGCACCGTGACCGGTGCGGCGGGAGGCGTGAGCCTCGGCACGACCGGAGCGGTCATCGTTCCGGGAAGCGCCAATGCGCTCGTCTTCACGGCGCCCGTGGCGTTTGCGGCCGACCTTGCCACCGACCCGCTGGTCAATACGGCGAGCGCGACCGATACGCCGAGCGGCGCGACCGGCTCGGGGTCCGACAGCAATGGGCGTTCGGCGAACGTGAGTCTCGCCGTCACCAAGACCGACAACAGCCCGACGTACGTTCCAGGGGGCACGGCGACGTACGTGATCACCGTGACCAACACCGGCACGTCGGACGCCCTGGACGTGACCGTCCAGGACGCGCTGCCGGCCGGCGTCACGTTGACCGGAACGGTCACCTGCGCGGCCAACGGCGTCGCGCTGTGCGGCAGCGTGACCGGAACGGCCGGGCAGGGCGTGTTGGGCACGACCGGGGCGGCGATCGCTGCGGGTGCGGGCAATGCGCTCGTGTTCACGGCGCCGGTCGCCTTTGCCGGCAGCCTCGACAGCAACCCGCTCATCAACACGGCGACGGCGACCGACCTTGCCTCGGATGCGACGGCAAGCGGCAGCGACAGCAACACGCTCGCTCGGGAGGTGGCGCTCACCATCACCAAGACCGACGGTCAGGACTGGTACACGCCGGGCGGCAACGCGACGTACGTCATCGTCGTCGGCAATAGCGGCATCACCGATGCCGTGAGCGTGGAGGTGAGCGAGGTGCTCCCGGCTGGGGTGTCGATCTCGGCCCCGATCACGTGCACGCCGAGCGGAACCGCGAGTTGCGGCACGATCACGGGCGGTGCCATCGGTTCGGGCTCGTTCGGAACCACCGGCTCGGTCGTGCCCGCGGGCGGCGGCAGCACGCTGACGTTCCAGGTCCCCGTGGCGTTCGCGGCCGGGATGACCACCGATCCGCTCGTCAACACGGTGCACGTCACCGACCGGCGATCGGGGGCGAGCGCGTCCGCGTCGGACAGCAACCGGCTCGGCACGACGGCGATCACGCTGGGCAAGACGATTGCCCCGGCGACGATCGCGCCGGGAGGCACCGCGACGCTCACGATCACCCTCGGCAATCCGGCGACGTCGGCCGCGACACTCACGGCCGCGTTCGTCGACACGATGCCCGCGGGGGTCACCATCACCTCGGGCAACACGGGCACGTGCAGCGACGTGACCGTCGCCGCGACGAGCCTCACCAAGGCGGCAGGGTCGGTGCTTCCTGCCGGCGGCTGCACGATCGTGGTCACGATCACGTCGTCGACGCCGGGGACCGTGGTCAACACCACGGGATCGCTCGAGACCTCGCTCGGCCATGCGCCGCCGGCGAGTGCGCCGCTCACGGTGACCACCGGGACGGTCCCGCAGGCGGACCTGTCGGTCGTGAAGACCGCGGGGAGTTCGACGGTCACGCCGGGCGGGACGATCAGCTACACGATCGTCGCGCACAATGCAGGTCCGACGCCGGTGGTCGGGGCCATCGTCACCGATGCGTTCGCAGCCACGCTGAGCAACGTCACCTGGACCTGCGTCGCCTCCGCCGGGGCGAGCTGTCCCGCGTCGGGAACGGGCAACCTCAACGCCTCGGTAGACTTGCCGGTGGGCGGCAGCGCAACGTTCACCGTGACCGCCACGGTGTCCGCTTCGGCCAGCGGCTCGCTCAGCAACACCGCGACGATCACGCCGCCGCCGGGAGTGAACGACCCTGATCCCGACAACAACACGTCGACGGTGGTCGTCCCCGTCGGTGGCGGAACGCCGCGCGTCGATCTCGGGATCGTGAAGACGGCGAACGGGTCGTTCACGCCGGGTCAGAAGGGCGCGACGTACACGATCGTGGTGACCAACCACGGGACGATCCCGACCTCGGGCGTGGTGACGGTGACCGACACCGTTCCGGCGGGCCTCACGGCGACGGGCATCTCGGGTCCCGGCTGGACCTGCACGCAGCCGGCGGGACCGTGCACGCGCAGCGATCCGCTGGCGCCGGGTGCGAGCTATCCGCCGATCACGTTGACGGTCGACGTCTCGGCTTCGGCCTCGGGCAACGTGATCAACGTCGCGCACGTCGAAGGTGGCGGCGATCCGGGCGGGGACTCGTCGACGGTGGTCACGCCGATCCAGCCGGTGACCCCGCCGCCCGGACCGACGCAGCCTGTCCCGGTCGATTCGCCGCTCGCGCTGTTCCTTGCGGCCCTCGCCCTCGCCCTCGCCGGTGGCTGGCAGCTGCGCCGGCAGCGCGCGCGGATCGGCTGACGCGCGAGCCGGCAGCAGGACACGAAAAAGCCGGGCGGTGCCCGGCTTTTTCGTTGGGTGCGCCGTGGACGGCGCACACCGGTGGGATCGCTGCCCGCTGCGAGCGGGCGACGAGGTCGGACGAAGGCGACCGACCTTGCGCGATCCGCGAGCGGCTAGCTCGCCTGGATGTTGCTCGCCTGCTTGCCCTTGGGTCCTTGCGTGACTTCAAAGGAGACCTTCTGGCCTTCCTTCAACGTCTTGAACCCCGGCATGTTGATTGCGGAGAAATGCGCGAAGAGATCCTCGCCTCCGCCGTCGGGCGTGATGAAGCCGAAGCCCTTCGCATCGTTGAACCACTTCACGGTACCAGTTGCCATTTCCGAATTTCCTCAAGATAAGTGATCGGCGGGCGGGTGCCCGCCCCATGTTTCATTCTCAAGGACAGAAAAGTACGGAACCGCAATCAC
>JADZDD010000033.1 GCA_020851235.1 Burkholderiales bacterium
TGACCCGACGCCACGCGATTGTCGCGCGCGGTCCCGGCGGCCGAGGGACGGAACACGCCCCACTTGAGGAACGTGTTGCCGATGTCGATCAAGAGCATGCAGGCGGGCGGCGTGGACATGGTCGACGGGAGATGCGGCGCACGGGAGCGAAGGCGAAGCTTACTCCCGCGTGATCACCGGTGCAGCCCGCCGGCGTTGCCCGGATGAGATCGCGGCCGGCAGGAGGACGCTTCGCCTGCGCGCTGCGATGTGGGGGCAGCGGCGCGGCTACACCACCGCGTCGCGGCGCAACCGCGTGAGCTCGTCGCCGGTGATGCCGATCGTCGCCAGCACCTCCTCGGTATGCGCGCCCAGGTCCGGGCCGAGCCACGCGGTGCCACCCGGCGTGGCCGAGAGCTTGGGCACCACACCGGGAATCGCGATGGGCGTGCCGTCGGCCTGCGTGTGCCGTTCGATCATCCCGCGCGCGGCGTAGTGCGGGTCGGCGTAGATGTCGGCGGCGGTGTAGATCGGCCCCGTGGGCACGTCGGCGGCGTCGAGCACGCGCAGGACGTGCGCGAGGTCGTGCTGGCTCGTCCAGGCGGCGATCGCGGCGTCGAGGAGGTCGCTCTCCCGCGCGCGGCCGTCGTTGCGCGCGAAACGCGGATCTTCGGCGAGGTCCGGGCGACCGATCGCGTGCATCAATCGCTTGAAGATGCTGTCGCCGTTGCCGGCGACGATCACGTAGCCGCCGTCGCGGCAGGGATACGTCGACGACGGCGCGATGCCCGGCAGGCTTGCTCCGGAGCGCTCGCGCACGTGCCCGAAAGCGGCGAACTCGGGGATGAGGCTCTCCATCACGCCGAACACCGCCTCGTAGAGTGCGACGTCGATGAACTGTCCGCGCCCGCCGTTGACCTTGAGGTGGTGCATCGCGAGGAGCGCGCCGATCACGCCGTACAGCCCGGCGAGCGTGTCACCGATGGACACGCCGGCGCGTACCGGAGGGCGGTCGGGATAGCCGGTCACGTAGCGCAGTCCACCCATCGACTCCGCGATGGCGGCAAAGCCGGGACGGTCCTTGTACGGACCGCTTTGTCCGTACCCCGAGATGCGCACCATGATGAGCGCGGGGTTGACGGCGGAAAGGTCGTCCCAGCCGAGCTTCCACGCCTCGAGCGCGCCGGGCCGGAAGTTCTCGATGACGATGTCGGCGTCGCGCACCAGCTCGCGCACGATCTCCTGTCCGCGCGGCGACTTGAGGTTCACGGTGACCGATTTCTTGTTGCGGCTCTGCGAGCGCCACCACAGCGACGTCCCGGCGTGCAGCTTGCGCCAGGTGCGTAGCGCATCGCCGGTGCCGGGGGGCTCGATCTTGATCACCTCGGCGCCGAACTGCGCGAGGATCGCCGCCGCGTACGGCCCGGCGATGAGGGCGCCCAGTTCGACGACCTTGATGCCGGCAAGCGGCCGTACGGGGGCCGTTGCCGGTCGTTGCGGGGAGGCGGTGGATTCGCTCATCGGGGGTTCGGAAGTCATGCGTCGGGGTGGGGTGGCACGAAGGCAGGGCCGAGGGGTGTCAGGCGCAGTCCGGCGCGCAGGCGGCGGAACGGCAGCGTCGACGGATCGGCGGGCGCCGGACCGGGTGCTGCGACGATGAGGATCTCACGAGCGATCGGCGCGAAGTCGGCGCGAAAATGCGCGGAGCTCTTGAGCGCCAGGATGCGCTCGCGCGCAGGCTCGATGCCGACGTGACGGAACATCGCCTGGTCGGCCGCCTGCACCTTCTTCGAGGCGAGCACGACGCGCACGTTGTCGTGCGTCAACACCGCCATCGGGCCGAGTTGCATCGAAAAGCCCTTGAACATCGGTCCGGTGCAGGTGAAGTTCCCATCGGCAAGCACGCTCACGGTGAACTCGCCGACGAGCGGCACGTGACCCGGCAGGCCCGACGTTGCGCCGAGGTGGAAGGTCGCCTTGCCCCCGACCCCGAGCGCGTGCGCCTGCGCGGCGCTCGCCCGATCGATGAGCAGGCCGAGCACCGCGTCGGGCGGATTCGCCGCGATGAGCGCGGCAAGGAGCCCCGTCGTGTCGCCGTTGCCGCCGGCGCCCGGGTTGTCCTGCGTGTCGGCGAGGACCACGGGAGCGCCGACCTCGCCGCGCCGCGCGGCGCGTGCGATCGCGGTGGCGGGATCGAAGAGTTCCACCACGAACTCGGCCTCGGCCTCGGCGACGGCGCGCGCGAGGCGATCGACGGCACGTCGGACGCGCACCGGGTCGGCGCCGTAGCCCAACACGGTCATCTGGCACTCGGGAAAGTCCGCCATCGGAAATCCGGGTGTGAACGACAGCACCGCCTCCTCCTCGCGTTCGACGGTCGCGAGAAGTTCGTACAGGCGCCGCCCCGGTTCGATGAACGTCGATTGCGCCGGCAGGCTCGTCAGGAAGTCGAGCGCCCGCGCCGCGCGCGCAAGCGGCGCCCCTCGCTCGTGCAGCGTGAGGAGGAGTCGCGCGGCGCGCTCACCGGTCTGCTTCATGTCGACGTGCGGATACGTGCGGTAGGCGACGAGGCCGTCGGCGAACGCCATCATCTGCCGCGTCACGTTGGCGTGCAGATCGAGGCTCGCCACGATCGGCACGCCGGGACCGACGATGCGGCGCACGCGCGCCAGGATCTCGCCGTCGCCGTCGTCCAGATGCTCGGTCACCATCGCGCCGTGCAGGTCGAGGTAGACGCCGTCCACCGCGCCGGCTTGCTCGAGGCGGCGCGTCAGCGTGCCGACGATGCGCTCGAAGGCATCCGCGGTGACGTGCGCCGTCGGCGATGCGGCGGCCCAGACGAGACCTGGCGTGCGGTGTCCTGCCGCGTGCAGCGTCGCCAGCGCACCGGCGGCGGGGATGTTGGCGCCGCCGAGGCGCGGCGCGATCGCGTCGCCTTCGGTGAGGGGTGGCCACGCGCCGCCCTGCGCGAAGGTCGCGTAGTCGGCCTTGCTGGGGGCGAAGGTGTTGGTCTCGTGCTGGAAGCCGCCGACGGCGATGACGGCCATCGTGTCCCCTCGCGGTGCGCGCCGAAGGCGAGGCTTCGAGACTAGCACAGGCCGCACGCGCGACGGCGCGACGGCGGCAGCCGGGGCGAGGCGAGGGCCCTTCTGCCCGCGCCGGGTGCTTCACTGCCGACGATCGCCGTTATCATGACGGGCCGACGGCACGGCGATCGCCGCGTGCCGGCAACGAGGAGAGCTTCATGAACGTCTACGGCATCACCAACTGCGACACCGTGAAGCAGGCCCGGCAATGGCTCACCGAGCGTGGTGTCTCGCATCGGTTCGTCGACTTCAAGAAGACGCCACCGACGCGCGAGAAGCTCGCCGCGTGGTGCGCGGCAGCGGGCTGGCAGACGCTGCTCAATCGCCGCGGCACGACCTGGAAGAAGCTCGAGCCCGAGGTTCAGGCGCGCGTCGTCGACGAGGGCTCCGCGATCGCGCTCATGCTCGCCAACCCCACCGCCATCCGCCGGCCCGTCGTGGAATCCGACGAAGGCATCCTCGTGGGCTTCGATCGCGGCGAATGGGAGCACACGTTTCCGGGCTGACGACGCTCGGATCGAGCGCCGGGCGCACGATCATCCACGGCGCGGGGGGCCGGTGGATGCCGGAACGGCGTCACGCGTCTCGATTGCCGGATGCCCCTCATTTCATGCGCGGCTTGTGCGCCTCGACGTAGGAGCGCAACACGGCATTGATGCGCGACTGATACCGCGTGCCCATGTGCCGGAAGAACTCCAGTACGTCCGCATCGATGCGCAGCGTGATCTGCTGCTTGCTTCGGGGCAACTGCGCCGCAGCCTTCATCCAGATGGCATCCGGGCGCAACGGCGCATCGCTGGTGTCGATCTTCTCGTCGGGCATCGCGGCGAGCGCGGTCAAGCGCGCCTTTTGCTCGGCGGTCAACGGCGGCGGGTTTGACCGGTCAAGCGTTAGCTTCACGGTATTGCTCTTGCTCATGCGACAGTGCCCTTCGTGCGGAAATGATGCGAATGGTGTCTTCGTGCCGGACGGTGTAGACCACGTACAGGATCGCCACGTGGACCTGCCCGATGGTGGCCCAGCGATCTTCCCCGTAGTCCTCGCGTCCGTCATGGATCTCGAGACGCCCGTCGTCGAGAAAGACTCGAGCCGCGTCCTCGAAGGCAACGCCGTGCTTCTTGAGATTCCGCGCCGCCTTGCTCGCGTCCCACTCGAAGTCCATTGCGCCTATTGTAGTATCAAATTGTAGCTACAATTCACCTGCGTATGGTCGACCGGGTCTATCGGGCCTCCGCCTTGGCCGCGAATCCTGGCGTCGCCGCGATCACCCTCCGTGTCGCGTAGGCCGTCGCGCCGGTCGCTATACTCCGCGGCTCGTTCCGGCTGTACCCGTTGCCTTGCGCCGCGGTCCGGTCATTCGTCACGAAAGGCAACGCTCCATGAAGACCCTGCAAATCCTCGCGGCGGCGCTCGTCCTCGCCGCCTGCTCGACCCCGTCCGGGACGACCCCGGCGCCCGCCGCGGCGGCGCCGCAACTCGACAAGGAATATCGCACCGGCAGTCGCATTCCGGTGCGCGATCCGGTGCAACAGGGCGCCTCGCCGGTGACGACATCGAGTCCGTCGGTGTTGGCTCCCGGCGTGCCGAAGGCGAACTGAAGTCCGATCCAGACCGCGGCTACACCGCGCTTGCCACCACGACGTAACGCAGCGGCCCGCCCGGAGCGATCGCATCGAACGGGTAACAGGTGACGAGCGTGAGCGTCGGCACCGGGGTATCGCGCGGCAAGCGCAGCGCCCGCTGATCGGCGACGTACGCGGCGTCGACGCGGAACCGATGCACGGTGCCGTCGCGGCGTTCGACCAGAAGATCGTCACCGTTCGCAACCGCGCGCAGGAAGCGAAAGTGCGTATCGCGGTGCGCGGTGACGATCGCATTGCCGGCGTCCCCCGGGAGCGCCGAGCCGTCGAGATGTCCGGGGCCGAAGGCGAGCGTGCGCCCGGAGGCGCCTGCGAGCACCAGCATTTCGGTCTCCTGCGCCGGTGCCCGCAACCGGGCGATCGCGTGCGTGTCGGCCCACGGCCACGGCGGCGTGGGCTCTCCCGTCGCCTGCTCGTGCTGCCACGCACGCTCGAGGAGCACCTGCGCGAGGCGTGCCTTGGCATGGATGTAGAGCCCTTCGCCAAAGAGGAGCGCACCGCCGGCGGCGAGCCCGGCAACGGCGAGCGTCAGCACGCGCTTCAGGCGCACGCGCGCCGGGGCCGGCTTGGGGTCGCGCGCCGGCGTGCCACCGCCGATCGGGGAAGACTCGCCCACCGGATCGTGGCGCGCGATGCCGGGCGCGCTCGCCCGCATCCAGTTGCGCGTCCCGGGCGTGGGGTGGACGACAGGTCCTCCCCGATCGGCAGTGGCATGCATCGTGGATCTCCTTTGGATGTTCAGGCGGCGACGCCGGGTGCCGCGCGCAGTCGCCAGGCGAAGGCGGCGGCGAGGAGGAGCGCGAGCGCGCCTGCGAGCATCAGGGCGCTGGCCGGGGTCGCGGTCTGCGGCAAGGCATCGAAACCGGTGAGCCCGTCGGGAATGTTGCCGGCGATGGCATCGGTGCGCAGATCGACGCCGGCAGCGCGCGCCGGCGTGACGTCCACCGCGACGAGACTCGTGTAGCGCGATACGAGGTGGTGCGTGAGCGCGACATCGAGCACCGCGCTGCGCATCTCGTCGGCCGGGGCGCCGCGCCGGGCGGCGTCCATCAGCGCGGCGATCTTGGCGCGCGCCCACAGGACGCCGACGCCCGCCGCCGGCGCCGCACCCGTGCTGGGTACGAGCATCCCCCACGCGCTTCCCGCGTGCCGCCCGGATACCGCGACGTTGCCGCCGCTGGTCGCGAGTGCGTCGGCATTGAATTGCGCCGTCACCACGACGGGCTCGCCCGCGTACAGATCCGGCACGAGGCGCGGCCAGGCGTCCGCGCCCGCCGGCCAGGCGACGTCGATGTCGGTGAGTGCGGGATGGTCGAGCTTGCGAAACAGCGCCGTCATCCGGGTCTCGACTTCACGCACGTCGCCGATCGCGGTGTACGTGCCACGGCCGAACTGAGCGGCCTTGGTCATGAAGAACATGTTGGGCGCCGGCCCGATGCCCACCGTGAAGAGCCGACGATCGCCCAGCCGCTCGTCGACGAGCTTCAGGATCGCATCCTCGTTGCCGACCGCGCCGTCGGTGAGGAACACGACCTGGCGCAGGATCGACGCCGTGCGCTCGCCGGCGAGCGCGATCTCCAGGGCCGGCAGCATCTCGGTCCCGCCGTGGGCACGCAGGCCGGCGACGAAGTCCTGGGCACGTCGCGCGGTCTCGACGTCGTAGGGCAGCGGCGCCGCAAAGAGCGAGCGCGTGCCCGAATTGAATTCGATGACGTTGAAACGGTCGCCCGGCTGGAGACGGTCGAGCGCCATCTGCAGCGCGGCACGCGCCTGCGTCATCGAGACACCCTCCATCGAGCCCGAGGTGTCGATGACGTAGGTGATCTCGCGTGGCGGGCGGGCGGCGCCGGTGTCGGTCGCGACCGGCGGCAGCGCCACGAGCAGCGCGTACGTCTTGCCGCCTTTCGTCTCGGTGAAGAGCGTGGCGCGCGGTTCCGTACCGGTCGCCGGCCGGTAGGCGAGTTCGAAGTCACGCGCAGCCGGGACCGGGCCGTCGGCGAGTTCGAGCCGGTAGCGGTGGTTTCCCAGCGATTCGATACGCAGCGGATGGTACGCACTCGAAAGCGCTTCCAGCGGAAAGCCCGCATCGAGGTCGATGCGCAGGCGCACCGGCAACACGTAGCCATCGCGGCGCGGCACGACCGGCGGTGTGATGCGGTCGGCATCCGGGACCGCGACGGTCGGCAGCGCGCGGCCGAGCAGGTTCTGCGCCGCCACCGCGGGCGCGCCGGGGATGTAGCGCGGCGTGATCGCCAGCGGGAAGCGCAGGCGGAACGTCCCGTCGTCGTAGCGCAGCGTCTCCTGGTATTCGATCGTGATCGCGATCTCGTCGCGGGGTGCGATGTTGGCAACACTCGTGGTGAAGACGTTCGCGCGCTCCTGTTCGACGAGTGTCGCCTTGAAGCCGGCCTGCTTCGCGGCAGCGTAGGTGTGCGCCGCCTCGCCGCGCTCGCGAATCACGCCTTCGATCTCGCGCTCGCCGATGCGCATGCGCAGGTGGTCGACCGCCGCCTTCTCGGACAAGGGAAAGACGTAGACGCCCTCGCGCCATTCGTCGCTGGGGTTGACGAAGCGCTGCGTCACGGTGACGCGCGCGATCATTGCCGTGATCTTCATGTCGACGTCGGTGAACACGAGCGGCGATTCGCTGCGCTCCCCGCCGGCAGCGGTGAGGTAGAGCGTGCCGGACGGATGCGTCGGGGTCGCGGCGAGCGCCGGGCTCGTGACGACGAAGACCGCGAGCGCAAGCACGAGGCTTGCGGCGAGCCCCGCGGCGAAGCCTTCGAGCAGGAGCCGCACGAGCATTCGCCATTCGTGGCGCAGGATCCGCGCTCCCGCGCCAGGGCTGCCGCGTGGCGTCGTCTGCGCCGTGCCGATCGCGCTCGTCGTGGCTGCCTTTGCTGCACTCGTCATGGGGTGCTCCGTTCGTCGTTGAAATGGGGCCGGCGGTCACTGCCTTCGTTCGCGCCGACGACGCCCGCCGGCGGCGCGTCCCCGGTCCCGTGCATTGCACGCGCGCAACGGGTCGGGCGCAGGGCCGAATCGGGGCGAAGCAGCGAAGAAATGTGGCAAACCGATGGCAACTGCGCCCGGCAACGGGAGGCGCCGGCGCGCCGCCTCATCCGCTGCGCTATAGTCGCCAGGACATGAAGCGCATCGCCATCGTCGAGGACGCGGCCGCGATCCGCGCGAACTACACGGAAGCCTTGCGCCGGCATGGCTACGACGTCGCCGGCTTCGCTTCGCGCCCGGAGGCACTGGCGGCGTTTCGCACCCGTCTGCCCGACCTCGCACTGGTCGACATCGGTCTGGGCGACGAAGTCGACGGCGGCTTCACGCTCACGCGCGAGCTGCGTGCGATGTCGGCGACGCTGCCGATCATCATCCTGTCGGCGCGCGATTCCGACTTCGACATCGTTGCCGGATTGCGCCTGGGCGCCGACGACTACCTCACCAAGGACGCGAGCCTGCCGCACCTCGCCGCCCGCATCGCCGCGCTCTTCCGCCGTAGCGACCTCGCCGGAGCATCTCCCGAAGCCGAGGACATCCTCTCCCGCGGCGCGCTGACGCTCGACGTCAAGCGCCTGACCGCGGACTGGCAGGGCAAGCGGGTCGACCTCACGCTCACCGAGTTCTGGATGGTCCATTCGCTCGCCCGGCATCCGGGGCACGTGAAGGACCGCGACGCGCTGATGCGCGATGCATCGATCGTGGTCGACGACAGCACGATTACCTCGCACGTCAAGCGGATCCGGCGCAAGTTCCAGGCGGTCGACGCCGCGTTCGATCGCATCGCCACCGTGTACGGCATGGGCTATCGCTGGTCGAGCCAGGCGCCCGATGGCGCGTCGTAGCGCGGGCGCGGGCGCATGAAGCTGCCGCGCGTCGCGCTGTCGATTCGCGCGCAGCTCCTCCTCGTCCTCACCGTCTTCCTCGTCCTGCCGTGGCTCGGCGTGAGCTACGTGCGCGAGCTGGAGCGCGTCCTGCGCGATGCGCACGAGCGCACGCTCGCGGGGACCGCGCAGGCGGTGGCGACCGCCCTGCACGATCGGCCGCGTCTTTTTGCCACGCCGCCCGATCCCATCGCGTCGTTCGCCCGCGAGCGCGCCGCCGACGCCACGCCCGCCGATCGGGCGCTGCCGCCCTCGGCCTCCCCCGAGATCGCGCAGATCATCGAGGGCCTGTCGCGAACGACCGCACGCATCTGGGTGATCGATCGGCAAGGCACCGTGCTCGCGCGCGCTGGCACGCTGAAGCCGGCACCGGCAGCGACGCCACCGGCGTCGCTGTGGGAGCGCGTCGAGCAGATGACGCTCGGGCGCCTGTACCGGGCGTTTCTCGACCAGCCGCGCGAGGACTTCGTTGACGATGCCGCGACCCAGGGCGCGCCGCACGGTCGTGACGTCGAGGGCGCGCTCGCGGGGATCCTCACGAGCGAGCGACGACGCACCCGCGACGACCGTGCGGTCATCGTGAGCGCCGCGCATCCGGTGTGGGTCGGCGATGAAGTGCGCGGCGTCGTCATCGTCGAGGAGACGGGCAACGCGGTGCTCGCCGAGCGCAACCTCGCCTTCGAGCGGCTGTTCAACATCGTGCTCGCCGTGCTGCTCGTGGGCTCGCTCGCGCTGACCGCGTACGCGACCGTCCTCTCCGCGCGCATCCGGCGTCTGCGCGACGACGCCGAGCGTGCGATCGACGCCGACGGCCGGGTGCGCGCGCCGCTCGCGAGCTCGCGCGCCGGCGACGAGATCGGCGACCTCTCGCGGAGCTTCGCGTCGGTGCTTGCCCGGCTCGCGGGCTATGCGCGCTACCAGGAGAAGATGGCGAGCCGGCTGTCGCACGAACTGCGCACCCCGATCGCCGTGGTGCGCAGCTCACTCGACAACCTGAAGGTCGCTCCCTCGCCGGAGGCGGCACGCGTGTACATGGAGCGCGCGCAGGAGGGACTTGCCCGCCTGACGCAGATCCTGACGCGGATGGCGGAGGCGGCAAGACTCGACGAGAGCCTGTCCGACGTCGAGCGCGAGCGCTTCGACCTCGTCCCCGTCGTGCGCGGTTGCGTCGAGGGCTATCGCCTGGCGTACCCCCGGGGCCGCATCGACTGCACCGCCGACCCCGCGTCGATCACCATCGACGGCTCACCCGACCTCATCGCGCAGATGCTCGACAAGCTCGTCGCCAATGCCGTCGAGTTCGCCGGGGGCGGCGCCATCGCGGTCGTCGTGCGTGGCCGCGATGGCGCGGTGGAGCTCGCCGTCAGCAACGAGGGGCCACCGTTACCGGAGGGGATGGAGGGGCGCCTGTTCGAGTCGATGGTGTCGGTACGCCGCGGCGACGACGCTTCCGGGCCGCACCTGGGACTCGGCTTGTACATCGTTCGGGCCATCGCGCAGTTTCACCGCGGTCGCGTGCACGCCGCCAACCGGCCGGAAGGAAACGGCGTCACGGTGACGGTGATCCTGCCGCCGGCGGAAGCGTCGTCGCGGTAAGCGATAATCCGCCGTTTGCCCTCCACCACCATGAACGTCGCCGCTCCCGCCACGCCGCATCTCGCGCTCGTTGCCGCCGCCGCGCCGGTGCGCTGACCATGCACCTGCACATCCTCGGCATCTGCGGCACGTTCATGGGCGGGATCGCGGCGATCGCGCGGGCCGCGGGACATCGCGTGACCGGTTGCGACGCGAACGTCTATCCGCCGATGTCCACGCAGCTCGCCGCGCTCGGCATCGAGCTCACGCCCGGCTGGGATGCGGCGCAACTCGCCGGAGTCGCGAAGGACGCCGACGTCTTCGTCGTCGGCAACGTGGTGTCGCGCGGCAATGCGCTCATGGAGGCGATCCTCGACAGCAGCCGTGCCTACGTCTCCGGCCCGCAGTGGCTCTACGAGAACGTGCTTGCGGGGCGCTGGGTGCTCGCGGTGGCGGGGACGCACGGCAAGACCACGACGACATCGATGCTCGCCTGGATCCTCGACCGGGCCGGTCTCGATCCGGGCTTCCTCATCGGTGGCGCGCCGGTCGACTTTCCCGTATCGGCGCGACTGACCGACAGCGCCTTCTTCGTCATCGAGGCCGACGAATACGACACCGCCTTCTTCGACAAGCGCAGCAAGTTCGTGCACTACCGGCCGCGCACGCTGGTGCTCAACAATCTCGAGTACGACCACGCCGACATCTTCGCCGACCTCGCCGCGATCGAGACGCAGTTCCACCACCTCCTGCGCATGGTGCCGCCGCACGGGCGCGTGATCGTGAACGACGCCGACGCGGCGCTCGGACGGGTGCTCGCGCGCGGGCTGTGGAGCGAGAGCGAGCGTTTCGGCATGGACGAGGGTAACGGCGGCGGTGACGGCGGCGGCGGTGACGGTGCCCGGCGCGGCGCGGCACGGTGGACACTGGCCGGCGACGCCACCGTGACGCTCGACGGGGTCGCGCAGGGCGCGCTCGCGCTCGCGCTCCCGGGCCGGCACAACGCGCTCAACGCGCTTGCCGCGCTCGCTGCGGCGCGGCACGTGGGCGTTCCGGTGACGCAAGGGATGGCGGCGCTCGCGTCCTTTTCCGGCGTGCGGCGTCGCCTCGAGCGGCGCGGCGAAGCGGACGGTGTGGTGGTCTACGACGATTTCGCACACCACCCCACCGCCGTGGCCGCGTCGCTCGCGGCACTGCGCGGCAAGGTCGGGCACGACCGCATCATCGCCGTGCTGGAGCCGCGCTCGAACACGATGAAACTCGGCGCGATGAAGGCGGCGCTGCCGGCGAGCTTCGCGATGGCCGACCGTGTCTTCTGCTACGACGCGAACGTGGGCTGGGACGTCGCGGCGGCGCTCGCGCCGCTCGGCGCAAAGGCGAGCGTCGAGCGCGACCTCGACGCGCTCATCGCGAAGATCGTCACCGAAGCGCGCCAAGGCGACCAGGTTCTCGTCATGAGCAACGGCGGCTTCGGCGGCATCCACGCGAAGCTCCTCGCGCGGTTGGATGCACGCGGTCGGCGATGACGACGATCGTCTACCTGCACGGTTTTCGCAGCGCGCCCGCAAGCATCAAGGCGCAACGGCTGCACGGCGCCGTCGACGCGATGCCCGCCGCGCGGCGACCGCGGCTGCACATTCCGGCACTCACCCACGGTCCCGCGGCGGCGGTGGCTGCGGTCACGCACTGGGTCGAGGCGCACGTCGGCGACGATCGCCTGACCTTCGTCGGCAGCTCGCTCGGCGGCTTCTACGCAACGCATCTTGCCGAGCGCTTCGAGGCGCGCGCGGTCATGATCAATCCGGCGGTGAACCCTGCGCGCGACCTCGCGCCGTGGATCGGCATCCAGACGAACCTGTACACCGGCGAGGCGTTCGAAGTGACCGCGGCGCACTTCGGCGAGCTCGCGGCGCTCGCCGTGCCGCGCATCTCGCGTCCGGATCGCTATCTCCTCCTCGTGGAGACCGGGGACGAGGTGCTCGACTATCGCGAGGCCGTCGTCCACTACGGTGGCGCGTGGCAGTACGTACGCGGTGGCGGCGACCACAGCTACACCGATTTCGAGGCGCAGATTCCGACCATCCTGCGCTTCGCGGGCGCGGCCGATTGAGCCGGCGCGGCACGGTCCGCAGCGTATACTCGCCGCATGCCCACCGCCGCGGACGTCCCGCAACTCATCGTTGCGATCAGCTCGCGAGCACTCTTCGATTTCGAGGAAGAGAACGCGCTGTTCGACCCGCGCAACGACCAGGCGTACATCGATCTGCAACTGTCGCGCCTCGACGAGCGGGCGAAGCCCGGCGTTGCCTTCCGCCTGGTCAAGAAGCTCCTCGATTTCAACGCCGACGGCGTGAAGCGCGTCGAGGTGGTGATCCTCTCGCGCAACGATCCCGTGTCGGGGCTGCGCGTGCTGCGCTCGGTCGCGGGCAACGCGCTCGCCATCGAGCGCGCGGTGTTCACGCGCGGGCGCGAGCCGTGGGGCTACTTGCGCCCGCTCAACGCCAATCTCTTCCTGTCGGCCAATCCGGACGACGTCCGCGACGCGCTGGGCGAGCACTACCCGGCTGCGGTGGTGTACACGAGCACGTCGACCGCGGATTCGCATCCCGACGAGGTGCGCATCGCCTTCGACGGTGACGCGGTGCTCTTCGCCGACGAGGCCGAGCGCGTCTATCGCGAGGGCGGACTGACGGCGTTCCAGTCGCACGAGGCGAGTCACGCGGCACGACCGTTGCCACCCGGGCCTTTCAAGCCGCTGCTCGAGGCGCTGCACCGCCTGCAGCAGGCGGACGATCGCGACAAGGTCGCGATGCGCCTGCGCACCGCGCTCGTCACCGCGCGCAGCGCACCCGCGCACGAGCGCGCGATCCGCACGCTCATGAACTGGAACATCCACGTCGACGAGGCGATGTTCCTGGGCGGCCTCGAGAAGGGGCCGTTCCTGCGGGAGTTCGAGCCGGACTTCTACTTCGACGACCAGACGCGGCACGTGCACTCGGCAGCGCAGCACGTACCGGCGGGACACGTCCCGCACGGGGTCGCCAACGAGGCTCGCGACGCGAACTGAAGCGTCGCCGCGCGGACGGTCGCGCCGGACTACGCGCGCAAGCGTCCGAAGAACGGGTACTGCGGATCGTTGTAGCCGGGCGTGGACGGGTGTCCGGGCACCACCAGGGAATCGACGAGCGCCTCGTCCTCGTCGCTCCATGCCGTTCCGATCGCGGCGACGTACTCGCTCCACTGTGCAAGCGTGCGCGGACCCACGACGACGCTCGTGACGATGCGATTGGCCCACAGCCACGCGAGCGCGAACTGCAGTGTCGTGCGGCCCGTCTTCCGCGCGTGCTCGGAGAGCTTGTGCGCGATCGCGTACGACTCCTGACGCAGCTCCGTCTCGTGGATGCGCTGATCGCCGCTCGCGGCGCGCGAGCCCTCGGGGAACGGCGCCCCCGGAGCGTACTTGCCGGTGAGCACGCCGCGGGCGATCGGCGAGTACGCTGCGACGCCGATGCCGTAGTGGTCGCACGCCGGCAGCACCTCGACCTCGGGCATGCGGTTGAGGAGGTTGTAATAGGGCTGGCAGACGACCGGCGGCGGCACGCCTTGCGCCGCGCATTCGGCGACCACCTGCGAGATCCTCCAGCCGCGATAGTTGGAAATGCCGAAGTAGCGGATCTTGCCGCTGCGGATGAGGTCGCCCACCGCGCCGACGGTTTCGGCCACGGGTGTGTCGAGATCGTCGCGGTGCAGGTACAGGATGTCGATGTGGTCGGTGGAAAGCCGCGCGAGACTGTCGTCGCACGCCGCGAGCACCCAGCGCCGCGACAAGCCCCCCGAGTGCGGGCGTTTCGTCAGCGGATTGCCGCATTTGGTGGCGAGAATCCATTCGCGGCGGTGCGCGCGGATCGACGCTCCCACGATGCGCTCGGTCTCGCCCTTGTTGTAGGCGTCGGCGGTATCGATGAAATTGACGCCCGCCGCGTGCGCCGCAGCGACGATGCGCGCGGCCTCCGCGGCGTCGGTGCGGTCGCCGAAGATCATCGTGCCAAGGCAAAGCGGCGAGACCATGAGTCCGCTCGCCCCCAATCTTGCGTAGTCCATGAAAGATCCCCGATCGAAGGCGAACACTATGCGGTGTCGGTGTCGATCGCGCAACGTGTCGCGCGTTCGGCCACGCCCTTGCGCCGCGTGCGCTTCGAGGTGCCGCGTATAATCGCGTGCCCCCGCGCAGCGCATCCGCGTTGCCGCCCGCTGTGCTTCCCGGGACATTCTTCCCCCACGCCGCCATGAATGTGCTGTTCGAGGACGACGGTCAGTTGAAGGCCGGCAGCGTGCTCGCCGACAACGACGCATCACTGCAGGTCGAGGCGGTTTCCGGCAAGCGCCTCAAGGTCAAGGCGGGCCATGTCCTCCTGCGCTTTGCCACACCCGGCCCTGCCGAGACGCTGCAGGAGGGCGGGCGGCTCGCGGCCGAACTCGATCCCAATTTCCTCTGGGAGGTGAGCGAGGACGGCGAGTTCGGTTTCGCCGATCTCGCCCGCGAGTACTACGGCGGTGCACCCACCGCCCCGCAGGCGGCAGCGGTGGCGCTCCTGCTGCACGCCTCGCCGATGCATTTCTACAAGCGGGGCAAGGGTCGCTACAGCAAGGCGCCGGCGCAGTCGCTCAAGGCGGCACTCGCCTCGGTCGAGCGCAAGGCGCGCGAGGCGGAGCAGATCGCGGGCTGGGCGCACGAGCTCGTCGAAGGCCGGTTGCCCGATGCGCTGCGCGCGCGGCGTTCGATGCTGCTCTACCGGCCCGACAAGAACGCGCTCGAATGGAAGGTGCTCGCCGCCGCCTGCGAGGTGCGCAAGCAAAGCCCCGTCGAGGTGCTCGCAGCGTGCGGCGCCATCCCGTCGACGCACGACTATCACTTCGACGCCTTCGTCCTGGAGGCGTTTCCGCAGGGACTCGCCTTCGCGCCCTGGGGCGCCATCCCGGCACTGCCCGATCTCACGACGAGTTTCGTTCGCGCGTTTTCGATCGACGATGCTTCGACGGTCGAGATCGACGACGCCTTCTCGGTGCGCGAGTTGCCCGGCGGCAACGTCGAGATCGGCATCCACATCGCGTGTCCGGCGCTCGCGATCGGACGCGACACGCCGCTCGACCGGATCGCGCGCGAGCGGCTGTCGACGGTCTACATGCCGGGTCGCAAGCTCACCATGCTCCCCGACGAGGTCGTCGACGCCTTCACGATGAAGGCGGGGACCGCGCCGCCGGCATTGACGCTGGCGCTCGAAGTGACCCCCGACGGGACGGTCGTCGCGCAGACCACGCGCGTCGAACGCGTCACCATCGCCGCCAATTTGCGCCTCGACGCGGTCAGTTCCACCTTCGCCAACGACCTGCCGTCGCCGGACGATCCGCCGTGGACGGCCGAGATGCGCATGCTGTGGAAGGTCGTCGGCAAGCTCGCCGCCGCGCGCGGCAAGGACGACGTCAATCGCATCGACTTCAGCTTCGACGTCGACTGGCAGGCCGCTCCCGGCGGGCGCATCGCGATCGTGCCGCGTGAGCGTGGCAGCCCGCTCGACAAGCTCGTGGCCGAACTCATGATCCACGTCAACGACACGTGGGGGAGGCTCCTCGCCGATCACGGCGTGGCGGGCCTGTACCGGGTGCAAAGCGGCGGCAAGGTCAAGATGAGCACGCGACCCGGCGAGCATCAGGGACTGGGACTCATGCACTACCTGTGGTCGAGTTCGCCGCTGCGCCGCTACAGCGATCTCGTCAACCAGCGACAACTGCTCGCGGTGATCGACGGCCGTGCGCCGCCGTACGCCGACAACGACGCGAGCCTCTTCGCGGCGCTCGCCGACTTCGAGGCAACGTACAGCCAGTACGCCGAGTTCCAGTCCCGCATGGAGCACTACTGGTGCCTGCGCTGGCTCGTGCAGGAGGAGGTGCGCGAGACGACCGCCGAGGTCATTCGCGAGAATCTCGTGCGCTTCACCCGCCTGCCGATCGTGATGCGCCTGCCCGACCTGCCACCGCAAGCGCCCGGCTGCATCGTCCGCATCGGGGTGGGCCGCATCGATCTCCTCGCCGCAACGCTCGAATGTCGCGTCCTGGGCACGAAGGAAGAGGCATGACGTGCGGCGCCGCATGACGACGGCATGACGGCGGCATGATGGGCGCATACAATACCTCGCAGCCACGCCTCATTCGACTCGCCCCACGTGCCGCGCCGCGCGACGCCCAAGCCCTCCGCCGACCCTGACGCAGCCGCGGCAGCGTCGCAGCGAGCCACCGCGGTCGAAGCCCCGCCGGCGGCCGCCGCGGCGCCGGGCCGCAAGCCGGCCGCGAGCCTGCGCGCACCGGCCGCTCGTCGGGCGGCCGCGACCCCCGACGCCGCACCGGGCGCCGTCGCTGGCTCCACCCCCGCCCGCCCGGCCCCCGCCACGAAATCGGCAAGCGCACCGACACGTGCGGCGCCGCGTGCGCGCACGGCGCAGCATGCATCCCCGGCGTCTGCGACGGGTGCAGCCGGCAGCGCGGCGGCACCGGCGCGCAAGCCCGCGACACGCGCGGCGAAGGCGCTGATCGCCGATCCGGTCGTTCCTGCCGTCACCGAGCCCACGCGCCAGGGACCACCGCGGCGGACCGCGCAGGTCAAGGCTGTCGGGGCGCTCGCGCCCGCGGTGATCCCGCACGAGGCGCTGCAGTCGCCACGCCGCGATCGCGTGCTCGCGTGGGCGCTCGGCGTGTCGTTGCTGCTGCACGCGGTCGTGCTCGCGCTCCACTTCAAGCCGTTCGACCCGAAGCCGCGCGACGATCGTGGCCCGCCGCTCGAGGTGGCGCTCGTCAACGCCAAGACCACGGCGAAGCCGGCGAAGGCCGACGTGCTCGCGCAGGCCAACCTCGACGGTGGCGGCAACACCGACGAGAATCGCCGCGCCAAGACCCCACTCCCGGTGCTGCCCAAGCCGTCGTCCGAGCGCGAGATCGCGGTCGCAACGCAGCGCGTGGAGGAGCTCGAGAAGAAGGCGGTCGAACTGATGACCGCCTTGCGCCAGGCGCCGGTGCCGCAGTCGCTCCCCGCCCCGACCGAAGCGAGCGAAACGACGAAACTGCCGACCGCGACCGAGCTCATGCAGCGCACGCTCGAATCGATGCGGCTCGAGGCGCAGATCGCCAAGGACATGGACGCCTACCAGAAGCGGCCGAAGCGCCGCTTCATCGGGGCCCGCGCGGAGGAGTACCGCTTCGCCCGCTACGTCGAGGATTGGCGGTTGAAGATCGAGCGCGTGGGCAACAACAACTACCCCGAGGCGGCACGACAGCGCAAGCTCTACGGCAACCTGCTCCTGTCGGTGTCGATTCGCAGCGACGGCTCGCTCGAGAATGTCGAGGTGCTGCGCACCTCGGGCAGTCGCATCCTGGACGCCGCCGCGGTGAAGATCGTCGAGATGTCGGCGCCGTTCGCACCATTCCCCCCCGACATCAAGCGCGACACCGACGTCCTCGCCATCACGCGCACGTGGACGTTCACCAAGGCGGACTCGCTCGAGTCGCAGTGAGCGCATCCCGGTAGAATGGCGGCATGGACCGCTACGCTGTCATCGGCAATCCCATCGCGCAGTCGAAGTCCCCTTCGATCCACGAGGCGTTCGCGCGGGCGAGCGGGCAGGCGCTCACCTACGAACGCATCCTGGGGCCGCTGGGCGGATTCGTCGAGGCGGTGCAGCGTTTCGCCGAGGCCGGCGGGCGCGGCCTCAACGTGACGGCGCCCTTCAAACGTGAGGCGCTCGCGATCGCGGCGCGGGCGAGCGAGCGCGCTCAGGCGGCGGGCGCCAGCAACACGCTCGCACGCGAAGGCGATGCCTGGTATGCCGACAACACCGACGGCGCCGGTCTCGTGCGCGACCTCACGGTGAACCTGGGGGTCGCGCTTGCGGGGGCCGACCTCCTGCTGCTCGGCGCGGGCGGGGCGGCGCGCGGCGTCCTGCTGCCGCTCCTTGCCCAGAAGCCGCGCTCGATCGTCATCTCGAATCGCACCGCAAGCAAGGCCGACGCACTCGTCGAGCGCTTCGGCACGCGCGGACCGCTCGATGCCATTGCGCCGGGTGCACTCGGCAACCGGCGCTTCGACGTCGTGATCAACGCCACGAGCGCGGGCCTCGATCCGAACGCCGTGTGGCCCTGGTCGGAAGGCCTCTTCGCAGCGGATGGCTTCGCCTACGACATGATCTACGGCAACGCACCGACGCCGTTCCTGCGCTGGGCGGCCGGACAAGGCGTGACGCGCACCGCCGATGGCCTGGGCATGCTCGTCGAGCAGGCGGCCGAGAGCTTCTTCCTGTGGCGCGGCGTGCGTCCACCCACCGCGGACGTCTACACGCTCCTGCGCCCCCCGGGCTGATGGCGGCGCGCCGCCGGAGCCTTGCGCACTGGCTCCTCGTGGCGAGCGCGGTGATCGCGCTGGCGGTCGTCGTCGTCAACGTCTGGTTCGCGGCGCAGATCCTGTGGTGGCGCACGCATCCGGTCGGCGAGACCTCGTTCATGGCCTACCGCATGGACGAGTTGCACGCCAAGTCGCCCCGGGCACGCCTGCAGTACACGTGGGTGCCGTACGAGCGGATCTCCAACCATCTCAAGCGCGCGATGGTCGCGGCGGAGGACGCGAAGTTCGTCGACCACGAAGGTTTCGACTGGGAGGGAATCGAGCTCGCGCTCGCGAAGAACCAGAAGAAGGGGCGTGTCGTCGCCGGCGGCTCGACGATCACGCAGCAGCTCGCGAAGAACCTCTTCCTCACGCCGTCGCGCTCGTATCTGCGCAAGGCGGAGGAGGCGCTGATCACGGTGATGCTCGAAGCGTTGCTGTCCAAGCGTCGCATCCTCGAGCTCTACCTCAACGTGGTCGAGTGGGGTCAGGGCGTGTTCGGTGCCGAGGCGGCCTCGCGCCGCTACTTCGGGGTCTCGGCGGCGCAGCTTGGCCCGGAGCAGGCGGCACGGCTTGCGGCGATGGCGCCCAACCCCCGCTTCTACGAGCGCAATCAGGGCGCGCCGGGCCTCAACCGGAAGATCGGCATCATCGTCGCCCGCATGCCCTCGGCCGAGCTGCCGTGAGCACGGCACCGCCGCGCCACGGGGGCGCTCGCACGCGGGCCTGACGTGCACGACACCGTTCGCGACGCTCGTCGCGCGCGCCGCCAAACGCTAGAATGCGGGGCCTCTCCCCACGGCGCCGCGTCAACGCCTTGTCACCCCACGCGTCATGCCCGACAACGTCGAATCCTCGGCGGGTGAACGCCAGGAAGCCGGTGAGCGCGTCCAGGATGCACTCGCCGAGATCACTGCGCTCCTGCGCCGGCATCGGCTCGTCGAGGGGCTCGTCCACGAGCAGCTCGAGCACCCCCCGGTAGGCGACGCGACGCCCGCTGGCGAGCTCGGTGAGAGTCTCGTCACGCGGCAGAACAAGGCGCAGCTGCAGCGGCGACTCGACCGCCTGCACCCTGCCGACATCGCCTTCATCCTGGAGGCGATGCCGCTCGAGGAGCGGCTCTACATCTGGGATCTCGTCAAGGCCGATCGCGACGGCGAGATCCTGCTCGAGGTCTCGGAGCCGGTACGCGAATCGCTCATCTCCTCGATGGATACCGAGGAGCTCGTTGCCGCCGCCGAAACGCTCGACGCCGAGGACATCGCCGAGCTCGCCCCCGACCTCCCGCAGGAGGTCATGGACGACGTCTTCTCCGGCCTCACCATCGAGGAGCGCGAGCAACTGCGCGCCGCGATGTCCTTCGAGGACGACATGGTCGGCGCCCTCATGGATTTCGGCGACGTCCAGATCCGGTCCGACGTGACGCTCGAGGTCGTCCTGCGCTACCTGCGGCGCTTCGACGAGCTGCCGTCGCAGACCGACCAGCTCTTCATCGTCGATCGTGCCGAGCGGCTCCTCGGCGTGCTGCCGATCGCGAAGCTCCTCGTGAGCGATCCGCGCAAGCGCGTGGCCGAGGTGATGGTGCCGCCGGCGGTGAAACTCCTCCAGCACGAGAATGCCCGCGACGCCGCGCGTGCGTTCGAGCGCTACGACCTCGTCTCCGCGCCGGTGGTGGACACCAACGACCGGCTCGTCGGTCGCGTGACCGTCGACGAGATCCTCGATTTCGTGCGCGAGAGCGGCGAGGAGGACGTTCTTGCGCAGGCGGGCTTGCGCGAGGAGGAGGACCTCTTCGCCTCGGTGTGGAAGTCTTTTCAGAACCGCTGGCTGTGGCTTGCCATCAATCTGGTGACCGCCTTCATCGCCTCCCGCGTGATCGACGTCTTCGAGGGATCGATCGCCAAGCTCGTCGCGCTTGCCGCGCTGATGCCGATCGTCGCGGGCATCGGCGGCAACGCGGGCAACCAGACGATCACGATGATCGTGCGCGCCGTCGCCGTCGGGGTCGTCACCCGTGAACACGCGCGCCGCCTGATCCGCAAGGAGATCCTGGTCGCGCTCGTCAACGGGCTCGTGTGGGGCGGTGCGATGGGGTTCGTCGCGGCGATGCTCTACCACGACGTGTCGCTGGGCCTCGTGATGGTGCTTGCGATGACGCTCAATCTCATGCTCGCGGCGTCGATGGGCGTGCTCATCCCGATGACGATGCTGAAGCTGGGCCGCGATCCGGCGCTCGGCTCGTCGGTGCTCATCACCGCGGCGACCGACTCCGGCGGCTTCTTCATCTTCCTCGGGCTGGCGACGATCTTCCTCGTCGGCTGACGCCGGAATAATCCGGGACCGCTCCTGTTCACCCGGGTGACCGACGCACCGGTCGGGTCGACCAATCAAGGAGGGTTCCACCATGTCGTCGAAAGCACGCCGCCTCATCGTTTCCGCTGCCCTGCTCGCGGTCGCTGCCGCGGCCAGCGCACAAACGGCTCCCGCGACGAAAGGCCCGCAGGGTGTGTGGGTCGACGCCAAGGGCATGACGCTGTACACCTTCGCCAAGGACAGCGGTGGCAAGAGCGCCTGCAACGGGCCGTGCGCTGCCAACTGGCCGCCGCTTGCCGCCGCTGCGGAAGCGAAGTCGCACGGGGAATGGACCGTGATCACGCGCGACGACGGCAGTCGGCAGTGGGCCCACGCGGGCAAGCCCCTGTATACCTGGGTCAAGGACACCAAGCCCGGCGACATGACGGGTGACGGCATGCTCAATGGAGCGTGGCGCGTCGCCAAGGATTGATCGCGTCCTGATGGGTTGCGATGACCGCGTCGAGCACCGACCCGCCGCTGCCGCACCCGGACCTCGTCGCCGCGATACCGCGGTTACGCCGTTACGCGCGCGTGCTCACCGGCGATGCGGCGAGCGCCGACGACCTCGTGCAGGAGGCGCTCGCGCGCGCCTGGGAGAAGCGGCGGCTGTGGCGGGCCGGAAGCGACTTGCGGGCGTGGCTCTTCACCGTGATGCACAACGTCTTCGTCAACGAGCGAGCACTCGCGCGGCGTGAAGGGCAGCACGTGTCACTCGACGCCGCGGACGAGGCGCACGAAGCCTGGCAGATTCCCGTGCGACCCGCGCAGCACGCCCGCGTCGAACTCCTCGAACTCGTGCAGCACGTCGGTCGCCTTCCGGTCGATCAGCGCGAAGTCCTCCTCCTCGCGGTGGTGGAGGAACTGCGTTACGAGGAGATCGCTGTGCTCCTTTCGATCCCCATCGGAACGGTGATGTCGCGCCTGGGTCGTGCCCGCGAGAGGCTGCGCGCGGCATTTGCCGAAGCGACGGCGCCGCTCCTCAAGGTCGTGAAATAGAGCCTCGACGATGTCCGCCCCGTCTTCACCCATCACCGACGCCGACGTGCACGCCTACGTCGACGGACAGCTTGCGGCAGCGCGCGTGCCAGCCCTGGAAGAGGCGCTCTCGCGCGATCCCGCACTCGCCGCGCGGGTGGCCGAACTGCGTCGCCAGAACGAGGCGTTGCGCGACGTCTTCGACGCCGTCCTCGACGAACCCGTGCCCCGACGCCTGATCGCTGCCGCAACGTCACCGCCGGTGCGCGGGCGCCGGTCGACGTGGATCGCGCCGGCGTTCGCGGCAGCCGCATCGCTCGTCGTCGGTCTGGGCGTGGGTTGGGTCGCGCGCGAACACGTGCTCGAGCAGGAAGGCACGCCGACCACTTTCTCTCGCCAGGTGGCGCTCGCGCACGCGCTCTATGCCACCGACGCCAACCGACCGGTCGAGATCTGGGCGGCCGAAGAGGCGCGCCTCGTGCGCTGGCTCTCGCGCCGGCTCGGCTTTCCGGTCCGCGCGCCCGATCTCAATGCACAGGGCTTCGCGCTCGTCGGCGGGCGCCTCGTCGCCGGCAACGAGAATCCCACCGCGCTTTTCGTCTACGAGAATGCCGCGAGGCAACGCCTCACGCTGCAGGTCCGCAAGCCCGTGAGCCCGGGGCACGAGGCTGCGTTCCGCTATGTCGTCGAGGATGGCGTCGGCGTGTACTACTGGGTGGATGACACCGCTGCCTACGCGCTGTCGGGCAACCTCGACCGGGCGCAGCTGCTCGTGATCGGGCGTGCGGTGTACGGACAGCTCGCGGCGGCGCCGAAGTCGTAGCACCGGCAGCTCGATGCGATGGTCGATGAAGGGTGCGTCGAAGCCGATCCGATGATGTGCGGCGCGCTTTGGGGTTCGATGCCCTCGTGACTGGACCGCGAACGGGTCATACGCGCATCACCCCGTCCGGAGGGGCGCCGGGCAGGGCCACAGGTGGCAGCGCGAGGGAAGTGTCGTCGAGGCGCGCGATAATGCACCACGGCCGTTCGCCACGGCAATCCGAGATGGCATGACGATGCAACGCATTCCCGCCCGCATCGGCGACGCGCTCGCCGCCGTCGAGACGCCCGCACTCGTGCTCGATCTCGATGTCTTCGAGCACAACCTCGACCTCATGGCCAACGTCGTGCGCGGGTCGGGTCTCGCCCTGCGGCCGCACGCCAAGGCGCACAAGTCGCCCGATATCGCCAAGGCTCAGGTCGGACGCGGAGCCGTCGGCATCTGCTGCCAGAAGGTCGACGAGGCCGAGGTCTTCGTCGCCGCGGGCATCGCCGATGTCCTCGTCACCAACGAGATCGTCGCTCCCGCGAAGATCGCGCGGCTCGCCCGCCTCGCGCAGACCGCCACGATCGGTGTCCTCGTCGACGATGCACGCAATGTCGCGGACCTTGCCGCTGCCGCCGTCCAGGCGGGAGGCACGTTGCACGTCTACGTCGAGATCGACGTTGGCTCGCACCGCTGCGGCGTGGCGCCGGGTGAACCGGCACTCGCGCTCGCCCGCGCGATCGTCGGCAGTCGCGGCTTGCGCTTTCGGGGTCTGCATGCGTACCACGGTGCCGCGCAGCATCTGCGCGCGCCCGCCGAACGACAGGCGGCCATCGCCCAGGCGAGCCGCCTCGCCGGACGCACGCGCGTGCTCATCGAAGCGGCAGGGATCCCGTGCCCGGTCATCACCGGTGCGGGCACCGGCACCTGGCAGTGCGAGCGCGACAGCAGCGTCTACACCGAGCTGCAACCGGGCTCGTACGTGTTCATGGACGCCGACTACGGCCGTAACGCGCTCGCCCCCGACGAGCACGCCTTCGAGCAGAGCCTGTACGTGCTCGCAACCGTGATGAGCACGCCCACGCCGGAGCGTGCCGTCGTCGATGCCGGCTTGAAGGCTCTCGCCTTCGACTCCGGGCCGCCGCTCGTGCACGTCGCGCGCGGCCTCACCTACGGCAAGGGCTCCGACGAGCATGGCGTGCTCGACGTGGACCCGGCACAGGCGCAACCGCAACTCGGCGAGCGCGTGTGGCTCATACCCGGCCACTGCGATCCGACCGTCAATCTCTACGACTGGATCGTCGGCATGCGTGGCGAGCGCGTCGAATGCGTGTGGCCCATCGCCGCGCGCGGCGCCATCGGCTGATCCGGCCAAACCCTGCGGAGCCGTCACCATGCCCACCGTCGCCGCCAAACGCGCCGCGTTCCGCCGTCTCCACGAGAAGGGCTGCTTCGTCCTACCCAATCCCTGGGATGTCGGCACGGCGCGGTACTTGCAGCATCTGGGCTTTGCGGCACTCGCGTCGACGTCGGCGGGCTTTGCCTTCGCGCGCGGTCATGCCGACAACGCCGTGCCGCGCGACGTGGTCCTCGCGCACCTGGCCGAACTCGTCGCTGCCACCGACGTGCCGATCAACGCCGACTTCGAGGGAGGTTTCGCGGACGATCCGGCGGGGGTGGCCGCCAACGTGCGCCTCGCGGCGGCAACGGGCGTGGCCGGTATCTCGATCGAGGACTCGACCGGCCGCGCCGATTCGCCGCTGTATCCGCTCGACCTCGCCACCGAGCGCGTGCGCGCAGCGCGGCGCGCGCTCGATGCGGCCGCACCCGACGTCATGCTCGTGGCGCGCGCCGAGTGCTATTTCGTCGGTCGCCCCGATCTGGACGAGACCGTCATGCGCCTGCGCGCCTACGCCGGGGCGGGTGCGGACTGCCTCTACGCTCCCGGGCTTGCAACGCGCGAGGAGATCGCGACCGTCGTGGCCGCGGTGGCACCCAAGCCGGTGAACGTGGTCATGCTGCGGCCCATCGGCTTCACGGTCGCCGACCTCGCCGCACTCGGCGTGCGGCGGATCAGCCTGGGCAGCGCCCTGGCGCGGGCCGCGTGGGGTGAGTTCGACCGGTCGGCACGCGAGATCCTCGACCACGGCAGCTTCGACGGTCTCGGGCGCGCCATGTCATCGGCGACGCTGAATGCGCTGTTTCGGACGCGGACGTGAAGTCGAACGCGGCTTACAGCGCCACCGTGCCTCGCCGCGTGCGGATCATCGCAGCCAGCCGCGCCGTGCGCGCGTAGGTCACTTTCAGGACGTCGCCGAGCCCGAGTGCTGCGAGGGCGGAGCGAACCGTCGCCGGTTCCGGATGCTCGCCCGCGAGAAGCGTGAGCGAAAGCCCGTGATCGGGCAGGCCGTCCGCCGGATGCTGTCCGTCGAACCATTGGATGAGCGTGGGTACGAGACCGCGCGCGGGCAGGTGACCGTCGTCGGGAATCGTGATGCGCCAGGTGAAGACACCGCGCTGCATCGGCGTGATCGCGCCGAGTGCGGGCAGGCGAGCGACGGCGTCGTCGAGGTTCCCCGTGCGCGCCACCCAGTGCACGAGCCGTGGGCCTTCGGCCAGCGCGGCCCTCATGGTGGCCTGGTCGAGGTCGAACCAGCGTGCGCGCGTCGGTGCGGCGGCCGCGGGGTCGATGGCGATCACTTCGAGATACACGCGGGGCCCCAGACGCAGCAGCGCGTTGTGCGTGCCCATCGCGACGTGCCGGCCACCAGGTTGGGGTCGCGCGCCGAGGCGTTCGGCCACCCAGTCGCAGCCGCCGTCGAGGGTGGCGGCCGCCACCACGAGATGATCGGGCACTGCGCTTGTCGATTGCATCGGAAGGCGTTCGGAGGACCCGTGTGCCGCGCGCCGCGATGCGCGCTCAGGCGTGCGCCGGCACTTCGCCGGCGGCGAAGTCGAGTTCGACACGCGCGCCGTTGGGATCGAAGAAGAATACCTGCCACGCCCCGGTGCCGACCTGCTGTCGGCAGGTATGCGCAACGCCGTGCGCCGCGAGTGTCGCCAGCACGTCGGACAGCCCTGTCGCGGTAAAGGCGACGTGGTCGATGACGCCGGCGCGCAGGCGCTCGGGTGCAGCGTCGCCGACCACGTGCACGATGGCGGCGTCCCCCAGGTAGAGCCAGGCACCGGGAAAGCCCAGGTCGGGACGCGGCCCGTCGCGCAAGCCCAGGAGCCCGGTGTAGAAGGCGACCGTGCCCGCAACGTCGTCGGTCAGGATCGTGAAGTGGTTCATGCCGGATACAGCCATCGTCTCGCTCCTCCCTGCAAGCAGGAGGATAAGACATCGTTGGCCATCGCGATCGCGAGCTTGCATCCTCGATGGGCGATCGTGCTCAGCGATCCGGGCTCGCGCCCGGCCTCGGGCGCATCGCGCCAACCATCGCGCGCCGTCGCAGGACCGCGAAGCCCAAGGCGCTGCCCGCAGCGCCGCCAAGCAACGGAAGCGGCAGGGGCACGGCAAGGAGGACGAGGATCGCGGAGGCGGCGGCAAGTACGCAGAAGGCGGCGATGACCGCGACGGCACGTCGGTGCGCGGGTGCGATCGCCATGGCGAGCGCGACGCCGAGGAACCCCGCCACGGCGCTGCCCAAGGCGTCGATCGCAACCTCGGCCTGCGGGAACCACGAGGCCGCGCACGCCGCCGCCTCACGGCTGCCGGCGGGACAGCCGCGCAGCGCGACGCCGAGCAGCGTGAAGGAGAGCAACACCCCGACGGCGATGCTCACCGCGATCGCCGGCAGCACCAGGAGCCAACGCACGAAGCGCATGGATCAGCAGGCGGCGCCAGGCACGCGCCGACGCCGTTCGCGACCGGCGGCCGTGTCGCGGGCGTGCCTAGCGCGGGTCACGGATCGTCGCGTAGACGCAGGTGCTGCACAAGGCGCCGGACGGCGTGATCCTGTCGTTGCGCAGCGTGCCTTCGAGTTCGAGGCCGACCGCTTCGCACAGTCTTCGGCTTGCGACGTTCGCCTCGTCGGTGCGCACGGCGACGCGCCGGGCGCCCAGTCCATCGAAGGCATGGCGCAGCAGGGCAGCGAGTGCCTCCCTGGTGTACCCCTGGCGCTGGCGGCTCGACCGGCACCAGTAGCCGAGTTCGAACGCGGGGACTTTCCAGTCGATGCCATGCAGCGCCGTGCTCGCCACGAAGGTCCCGGTGCGGTCGAACGCGAAATAGGTGAGCGCGGAGCGGCGCGTGAAGGCCGCAAGGCTCTCCCGGCAGTAGATCTCGGACGCCGCGATCGAAGGTTTGGCCAGCGCCCACGGCAGCGACGCCGGCCACGCGCGAAGCGCATCGAGCGTCTCCACGACCGCTTCGAACACGCGCCGCCCATCGCCTTCCCGCGGACGGCGCAGCACGAGCCGATCGGTCGCGAGTTCGCACGCGACGTCGCGGAGGATGGCGGGTTCGGCGGGCATGGCGGGCCCGATCTCAATACCGCGACGTCGCCTCACCGCGAACATGGGCGAGTGACGGCGAATTCACCGCCGCAACAGGCTCCGGGGCATCGCCTGCCACGTCGATCGACGCGCTAGCCATGGACCTTTGCCCTCACGTACATGATCTTGTGGCCCCCTTGGGAAGGGCGCTCTTCGGTGACGAAGAGTTCAGGATGCGCCCGAACGAGGTCGGACAGCTTCTTGAAGCCGTGAAGCCGCGAGTCGAAGTCCGGCTGGACCTTCTGGAGGTAGGTCCCGAAGGCTCCGAGGTGAGACCAACCGGAGTCATCTGCGGATCCGTCGAGCGCCTGAATCAGGAAATCTCTTGGAAACGGAGGACGCGCCGCGGCGGCGGCATCAGGGGCCGCGGGTCGAGGCGGGGACTCCTTGGCCATGCTCACCGGCGCCGGCATGGCGGCGGTGACCGTTGGGTTCGCCGGGCGAAGTACCTCGGTGAAGACGAAACGGTGGCACGCGTTGCGAAACGGCTCGGGTGTCTTCTGCTCGCCGAATCCGTACACCAGCAAGCCTTCCTCGCGCAGGCGCAGCGCAAGGCCGGTGAAGTCGCTGTCACTCGTCACGAGGCAGAAGCCGTCGAAGCGACGCGTGTACATGAGGTCCATCGCGTCGATGATCATGGTGCTGTCGGTCGCGTTCTTGCCCGTCGTATAGGCGAACTGCTGCACCGGCTTGATCGAATGCCGGTTCAGGAGTTTCTTCCACGCCGCGCTTCCCGGGGAGGTGAAATCACCGTAGATCCTGCGCACGGCTGCGTCGCCGAAGCGGGCAACTTCGGCGAGGAGGGCTTCGATCACCGATGCCTGGGCATTGTCGGCATCGATGAGGAGGGCGAGTCGCTTCGCGGGTTCGCCGTTTGCATCGGGTGTCGCAAGCGTCCGCACCATCCCCTCAGATCAGCACGATGTCGTACTGCTCCTGCGTGTAGACCGTCTCCACCTGGAGCGAGATCGGCTTGCCGATGAAATCCCCGAGCTGGGCGAGGCTCTGCGATTCCTCGTCGAGGAACATGTCGATCACCGACTGCGCGGCGAGGATCCGGAACTCGCGGGCGTTGAACTGCTTCGCCTCGCGCACGATCTCGCGCAGGATCTCGTAGCAGATCGTCTGCGCCGTCTTCAGCGCACCACGACCCTGGCACGTGGGACAGGGTTCGCACAGCACGTGCGCGAGCGATTCGCGCGTGCGCTTGCGGGTCATCTCGACGAGGCCGAGTTGGGTGAAGCCGTTCACGGTGAGACGTGTGCGATCCTTCTCGAGCGCGCGATTGAGCTCCGACAGGACGGCGTGCCGGTGATCGGCATTCTCCATGTCGATGAAGTCGAGGATGATGATTCCGCCGAGGTTGCGCATGCGCAGCTGGCGGGCGATCACCTGCGCGGCCTCGAGGTTCGTCTTGAAGATGGTGTCGTCGAAGTTGCGCCCGCCGACGAAGCCGCCGGTATTGACGTCGACGGTGGTCATCGCCTCGGTCTGGTCGAAGATGAGATAGCCGCCCGACTTGAGGTCGACGCGACGGGCGAGCGCCTTCTCGATCTCGTCCTCGACCGCGTGGAGGTCGTACAGCGGCCGCTCCCCGGCGTAATGATGGATGCGCTCGACGAGCGCCGGCGTGTACTGGCGCGCGAAGTCGATCATGCGCAGGCAGGTCTCGCGGGAGTCGACCAGGATGCGCGCGGTTTCGTCGGTCGACATGTCGCGCAGCACGCGCTGCGCGAGATTGAGATCCTGGTAGAGGAGCGAGGCGGGCGCCGCCTCGTGCGAGCGCCCGTCGAGGTCGGACCACAGCTTGGTGAGGTACTCGATGTCCGCCTGCATCTCGCGTTCGGATGCGGTTTCGGCCATCGTGCGGATGATGAAGCCGCCGGTCATACCCTCGGGGAGCAGGTGCTGCAGGCGCTCGCGCAGCGATTCGCGCTCGGCCTCGTCGTCGATGCGCTGCGAGATGCCGATGTGCGAGTCCTGCGGCAGGTAGACGAGGAGCCGTCCGGCGAGGCTGATCTGCGTGGACAGGCGCGCCCCCTTGGTGCCGATCGGGTCCTTGATCACCTGGACGAGGAGCGACTGGCCCTCGTGCAGGATGCGCTCGATCGGCCGCTCACCGCCGTGGCCGTTTTGCCGGTGCTCCCAGATGTCGGCGATGTGGAGGAACGCCGCGCGTTCCAATCCGATCTCGATGAACGCGCTCTGCATGCCGGGAAGCACGCGGGCGACACGGCCGAGATAGACGTTGCCCACGAGGCCGCGCGCACTCGCGCGCTCCATGTGCAGTTCCTGCACCACGCCCTGCTCGAGCATGGCGACGCGCGTTTCCTGCGGCGTGACGTTGATCAGGATCTCGTGCGTCATGGCGGCGACCCCACCGCGACGGTACCGGGGTCGTGCGACGGCACGCGGTGGGCAGGCGGTTGCCGCCTTATAGCACGGGCCGGCCGATCCGCGCGAGCAGGTCGGCGGTCTCGGCGAGCGGCAGGCCCATCACCCCCGAATAGCTGCCCTCGATGCGGGTGACGAAGGCGGCGGCGCGGCCCTGGATCGCATACCCGCCCGCCTTGTCGAAGGGCTCGCCCGTGTGCAGGTAGCGCTCGATCTCGCGCGAGTCGAGCCGGCGCAGCGTCACCTGCGAGACGCTGACCGCGACCTCGGTATCGCCGTCGTTGCGCAGCGCCACCGCGGTGGCCACCTCGTGCGTGCGTCCGGCGAGCCGCGCGAGCATCGTCCGGGCGCTGTCGATGTCGACGGGTTTGCCGAAGGCGATGCCGTCGAGGATGACCTCGGTATCGGCGCCCAGCACGGGGCGCGGCGGAAGGTTGCGCTCGAGCATCCGCTTCCACCCGGTCGCCGCCTTGGCGCGGGCGATGCGTTCGACGTAGTGCAGCGCCGGTTCGCCGTCGAGCGCTTCCTCGACCACGTCGCGGTGGCGCCCGGGCGCGCTGCGCAGGCGCAGTTCCGTGAACTCGACGCCCAGTTGCCGCAGCAACTCCTGCCGGCGCGGGCTGCGCGAGGCGAGGTAGATGGCGCGATCGGGCGTGGGGCGCGCGGCGGCACGATCGGTCGGTGCGGGTGGGGTCATGGCATGGGGCAGGCGGCGCGTCACGCTTGCGGTCCGCGGCGACGCGCGTGGCTCATTCGCGATGGTACGGGTGTCCGGTCTGGATCGCCACGGCGCGATAGATCTGCTCGGCGACGATGATACGGACGAGTCCGTGCGGCAGGGTCAGCGCCGACAGCGCGACACGCTCGTCGGCGTCGCGCTTGAACGCGGCGTCGAGGCCATCGGCGCTGCCGATGACGAAGGCGGGCTCGACGGCCGCGTCCCGCCAGTGGGCAATCCGTCTTGCCAGGTCGCGGGTCGTCCACGCCGCGCCGCGCTCGTCGAGCGCGATGATCCGACACCCGGCGCATGCGGCACGCAGGCGCACCGCTTCGGCGGCAAGCACCTGCTCGATCGTCTTGCCGCCGCTGCGTGGTTCAGGTCGGATCTGGACCGTGGCGAGGGCGTATTCACGCGGCAATCGCTGCACGTAGGTGGCGAACCCGGCGTCGACCCACGCGGCCATGCGCTGGCCCAGCGCGACGATGCGCAGCTTCAACGCCGTGGCCCGGCGGGACGCCGCAGCGGACGCGCGTGGCGTGGGCTCGCTACGCCGCCTTGGCGCGGCGACGGCTGGCGCTCGTATCCCACAGTTCCTCGAGGTTGTAGTGCGCGCGCACGGCGGGCTGCATCACGTGGACCACGATGTTGCCGCAGTCGACGAGCACCCATTCGCCGGTCTCTTCACCCTCGAGGCCGAGCACGTGCGCCCCGGCTTCCTTCATGCGGTCGCGCACGTGATGCGCGAGCGCCTTGACCTGCCGGTTGGAATCGGCCGTGGCGATGACCAGGAAATCGTAGAACGTGGTGAGCTTGCGGACGTCGAGGACCTTGATGTCGCGGGCCTTGATGTCCTCGAGGGCGGTGACGGCGGTTTGCGTGAGCTTGTTAAGGCGCATCCTGGGGCGGTGGGCTCGTGGGTAAGTAGAGGTGGTGCTGGTCAATATAGGCCAAAACGGACGGCGGCAGCAATCCGCGGACGGCGTCGCGACCCGCCTTGCCGCGGGCGAGTTGCGCGCGAATCCACGTCGCCGAGATGGGGTGCGGCGCGATGGACTGCTGGTAGATGGCGCCTGCAGGTGTCGAACGCAAGGCAGACGCTTCGGTGACGCGACGGGCGCGCCATTGCGCGGCGAGCGCGTCGGGCATGTCGCGCGCAAGGTCGACGCCGGGGCGCGCTGCCACGACGACGTGCGCCAGCTCGAAGATCTCGCCCCAGCGATGCCAGGTCGGCAGGCCGTGGAAGGCGTCGGCACCCACGAGCAGGAGGAGGGGACGGCGTGCATTCGCCTCGCGCAGCGCCTCGAGCGTGAGCACCGTGTAGCTCTTGCCGCCGCGGTCGATCTCGCACGAGTCGACGACGAGACCGGGCCACGCGTGCACGGCAAGGCGCAGCATCGCGAGTCGATCCGCCGCCGATGCCACGGGTCCGCCCCGGTGCGGAGGGTCGGCGGCGGGAACGAGCCGCACTTCCGGCAGCGCGAGACCCGTGCGGACATCCTGCGCGAGATGCAGATGCCCGTCGTGGACGGGATCGAACGTTCCGCCGAGGAGCGCCACCGGGGCGATCAAGTCGAGTGCGCCACGCGGGGTCGGGCGTCGATCAAAAACGCGAACCCGGCTGCGCCAGGAACGCGATCTCCTCCGGCGTCGAGGTCCGGCCGAGGATCTCGTTGCGATGCGGATAGCGGCCGAAGCGAGCGATGATCTCGGCGTGCTTGCGCGCCCACTCGAGCGGCTCGGCATCGCCGGTATCGCGGGCGAGCGCGGTGAAGAGCTCGAGCGAGCGCTGCTGCATGGCTTCGCTCTCCGCGTGCTCGAACGGCAGGTACAGGAACGATCGCTCGTGCCCGTCGAGCTCGCGGTCGAGGCCTCGCGCCACGGCATCCTGCGCGAGCGCGAGCGCGCGATCGTCGCCGGCAAACGCGCGCGGCGTGTCGCGAAAGATGTTGCGCGTGAACTGGTCGAGGACGATCACGCACGCCAGCGTCCCCCGCGCGTCGTCGCACCACTCGACCAGCCCGCCGGCAAGCGCGCTTGCCACGGTGGCGCCGAAGCGACGACGGATCTCGTCGTCGAAGCGCGGATCCTTGGTGAACCACGCCGCGCGTGTCGTCCCGTGCTCCGGCGAGCCGGGGGCGCCGAACCAGAAATGGAGTACGTCCAGGGGGCCTTGAGCCATCCGGCTATCATACGCAACAGCGCGGCCTCCGGCGCCATCGGGCAGGGGTGCCGCGCCGCCACCCGATGAGCGCATCCCAGCGTAACGTCTTCCTCCTCGCCTGCTGCCAGGCGCTGCTCCTCACCAACGCCTCGGGTCTCGTCTCGATGAACGGGCTCGTGGGTTATGCGCTGGCGAGCAACAAGGGGCTTGCCACGCTCGGGGCCACCACGTACGTCCTGGGCTCCGCCGCGGCAACGATGCCGATGTCGTTGTGGATGGCGAAGGTCGGGCGTCGCCGCGGCTTCATGACAGGCGCCCTCGTCAACGTCGCCGGCTGCGCCATCGCCGTGCTCGCGCTCGTCGCGAACAGCTTCGCCCTTTTCTGCGCCGCGACCGCGGTGATCGGCGTGTACAACGCGATCGGCCTGCAGTATCGCTTCGCGGCGGCGGAGGTCTCCTCGCTTGCGACCAAGGCGCGTGCGATCTCGCTCGTGCTCGCCGGCGGCATCGGTGGAGGTTTCCTGGGGCCTCCGATCACCCGTTTCGGCAAGGATCTGTTCGCCACACCGTTCCTGGGTTCCTTCGTGTTGCTCGCCGCGGTGGCGATCGTCGCCCTCGCCGTGCAGTCGCGCGTCGACGTGCCGAAGCCGACGACCGCCGAGCGCGCCGGCGGCGGCCGGCCGCTGCGCGACATCGTGCGCCAGCCGATCTTCATCGTCGCGGCGGTGTCGGGCACGCTGGGCTACGGCCTCATGAACCTCCTCATGCAGGGCACGCCGCTCGCGATGGATTTCTGCGGTTTGCCGTACGCGGCAACGGCGACGGTGATCTCGTGGCACGTGGTGGGGATGTACGCGCCGGGCTTCGTGACCGGGTCGCTCATCACGCGCTTCGGCGTGCTCAAGGTCATCCTCGCCGGCGTCGCGGTGATGGCGGCCGGCGCGTTGGTGGCGCTCACCGGCAACGAGCTCGGCCACTTCCTCGGGGCGCTCGTGCTCGTTGGCGTCGGCTGGAATTTCATGTACACGGGAGGCACCGCGCTCCTCACCGAGTCGTACACTGCGGCCGAGAAGGCTCGCACGCAGGGGATCAACGACTTCATCATGTTCGTGACGATGGCGCTGACCTCGTTTGCGTCGGGCGCGCTCGTGTCGTCGACCGGGTGGCAGATCATGAACTGGATCGCGCTGCCGTTCCTCGTCCTTGCCGCAGCCGTCGTCGTCTGGTACGCCCGCACGGCCAAGGCGGCGCGGATCCTGCCGGCGTGACCGGGATCGCGGAGAAGCGTCTTGCCGTCCCCCACCACGATTCGCGAGCTGCGCTGCTTTCGCGCCCGATCGACGCTGTCGCAGCCGATAGCCGACGCGACACACGTCATTCCCGCGATCGAGTTCGTGGTCGGGGAGGTCGAGCTCGCCAACGGCGTCGTCGGGCAGTCCTACCTCCTTGCCTTCCATTACTCGCCGCAGGCGCTGCGTGGCGTGCTGCGCGACCTCGCGGCATTTGCGCGAGGGCGCGACGCGACGGCGACACAGGCCTTCATCCGCGACTGGAACCGTGAAACCGAGTACTTCGGGCAGGAGGGGTTGCAGCGCTGGGCGCTGGGGCTTGCCAACGTCGCCATGTGGGACGCGCATGCCCGCACGCTCGATGCGCCGATCTGGCGACTCCTGGGTGGTGACGCCCGAGCCATCCCCGTGTACGGCAGCGGTGGTTGGTTGTCGTACTCCGACGCCGAACTCCTCGACGAGGTTCGCGGCTACGTGAAGCGGGGGTTCACCGCGGTCAAGCTCAAGGTCGGTGCGCCCGAGCCCGGCCGCGATCTTGCGCGGATGCGACGCGTGCGCGAGGCGGTGGGACCGCAGGTGCGCATCATGATCGACGCCAACCAGGGCCTGCGCGTGCCCGACGCCCTCGCCCTTGCCCGCGCCGGGCGCGATCTTGGCATCGATTGGTTCGAGGAGCCGATCGACCATCGCGATTTCGACGGCTACGCAACGCTGCGGGCAGGCGCCGGGGTGGCGCTGGCCATGGGGGAGCGCGAATACGACCTCGTGCCGTTGCGCGAGCTCGTCGCGCGCAACGCGCTCGACCTGTGGCAACCCGACCTCCTGCGGCTGGGCAGCGTGGAGGCGTGGCGCGAGTCGGCCGCGTACGCCGCGGCGCACTCGATTCCCGTCCTGCCGCACTACTATCGCGACTACGACGTCCCGCTCCTGTGCACCGTGAGCCATCCCCACGGCGCGGAATCCTTCGACTGGATCGATGCGCTCATCGATACGCCGCTGCGCATCGAAGGCGGCCACGCCTGGCCACGTGAGGGTCCGGGCTGGGGCTTTCGCTTCGTGGCTTCGGCGCTGACGCCGCTGTAGCGATGCGCGCGGTCACGATCGTTACCGGGAGTTCGCGCGGCATGGGAGCTGCGATCGCGTCGCTGCTCGTCGAACGCGGTCACCACGTCATCGGCATCGCGCGGAGCACGAACGCCACCCTCGACGCGACCGCGCCGCACGGTCGCTGCGAGCAGTGGCGCGCCGACCTCACCGATCCGGGGCCGGTGGCGGCACGGCTCGGGCGCTGGCTCGAGGCGCAGGACGCCGACGCCTTCGACGCGGTCACGCTCGTCAACAACGCCGCGATGCTCGCGCGCATCGGTCCCCTCGAAACGGCCGTCGCCGACGATCTCGCGCGCACGCTTCGCGTCGGCCTCGAGGCGCCCCTCGTTCTCACCGCCGCGTTCCTGCGCGCGACGGCGCACTGGTCCGCACGCGCCGCGGGGCGCTGTCGCGTCCTCAACGTGTCGTCGGGTCTCGGTCGCCGCCCGATGGCGAGCCAGGCCGCGTACTGCGCGGTGAAGGCAGGGCTCGATCACTTCACGCGTTGCGTCGCGCTCGAACAGGAGCACGCCGCGCATCCAGCGCGGCTCGTCTCGCTTGCCCCCGGGGTCATCGACACCGACATGCAGGTCGCACTACGCGCGGCAGGACCCGAGCACTTTCCCGATCACGCCCGCTTCGTCGCGTTGCGAACGGAGGGGAATCTGGATTCGCCCCTCGCTGCGGCGCGGAAGATCGTCGCCTTCCTCGAGCGCGAGGACTTCGGCAGCCAACCCGTCGCCGACGTGCGCGAGCGCTGAGGCGACGCCGACTGCGCCGGCGCCGCGCCGGCGAGCTCGTGCCGCGGGTGTTCCAGGATGGCGCGGGGCGTCGCGCGCTACGTGCGGATCTGCCCGGTCCCCAGCACCACCCATTTCTGGCTGGTGAGGCCGTCGAGCCCGACGGGTCCGCGCGCGTGCAGCTTGTTGGTCGAGATCCCGATCTCGGCGCCCAGGCCGTACTCGAAGCCATCGGCAAAACGCGTCGAGGCATTGACCATCACCGAGCTCGAATCGACCTCCCGCAGGAAGCGCAGCGCGTTGCCGTGGTGCTCGGTGACGATCGAATCGGTGTGCTGCGAGCCGTACTTCGCGATGTGGTCGATCGCCTCGTCGAGCGAGGCGACCACGCGCACCGCGAGAATCGGCGCCAGGTACTCCGCGTACCAGTCGTCCTCGACCGCGGCGTCCATCGCCGGGACCAACTCGCACGCGCGCGCGTCACCCCGCAGTTCGACACCCTTGTCGAGGTAGATCGCCGCGAGCGGCGGCAGCACGCGCGGCGCGATGTCGGCGTGCACGAGAAGCGTCTCCATCGTGTTGCACGGGGCATAACGCTGCGTCTTGGCGTTGTCCGCGATGCGGATCGCCATCGTGAGATCGGCGGTCGCGTCGATGAAGACGTGGCACACGCCATCGAGATGCTTGATGACGGGCACCTTCGCCTCGCGCGCGATGCGCTCGATGAGGCTCTTGCCGCCACGCGGCACGATGACGTCGACGTGCGCCTCGTCGGTGATGAGGTGACCGACGGCGGCACGGTCGGCGGTGGCGATCACCTGCACCGCGGTTTCCGGTAGCCTCGCTTCGCGCAGTCCCTGGTGGACGCAGGCGGCGATCGCCGCGTTGCTGCGCAGTGCCTCCGAGCCGCCGCGCAGGATCGTCGCGTTGCCCGACTTGAGGCACAGGCCGGCGGCGTCCGCGGTCACGTTCGGGCGCGATTCGTAGACGATGCCGACCACGCCGAGGGGCACGCGCATCTTCCCGACCTGGATGCCGCTCGGCCGGTAGCGCAGGTCGCTGATCTCTCCGACCGGATCGGCGAGCATCGCGACCTGCTCCAATCCCTCCGCCATCGCCTGCACGCCCTTGCTCGTGAGCGTCAGGCGGTCGATGAACGCGCTGTCGTGTCCGGCTGCCGTGGCGCGGCCGACGTCGTCGGCGTTGGCGGCGAGGAGCGCCGGCGCGTTCACCCGAATCGCCGCGGCCATGGCGCGCAGGGCACGATCCTTGGCGCCGGTGTCGGCGCGGGCCACCGCTCGCGCCGCACGGCGCGCGGCGTCGCCGACGTCACGCATGTACGCGGCGACATCGGCGATGTCGTGCAGGCCGGGAACGGCGAGGTTCGTCATGGACCGATTCTAGCGTGCGGGCGTGAGCGTCTCCACGCCGCCTGGCGAGCCGACCAGGATCACGTCGGCGCCTCGCTGCGCGAAGAGGCCTACCGTGACCACACCCGGAATCTGGTTGATCCGGGTCTCGAGCGCCACCGGATCGGTGATGGTGAGCCCATCGACGTCGAGCACCACGTTGCCGTTGTCGGTGGTGAAGCCCATGCGCCACGCCGGGCGGCCGCCGAGCTGGACGAGCTCGCGCGCCACGTAGCTGCGCGCCATGGGAATCACTTCGACCGGCAGGCCGAAGGCGCCGAGGACGGGTACGACCTTGCTCTGATCGACGATGCACACGAACTTGCGGCTTGCCGCGGCGACGATCTTCTCGCGCGTGAGCGCGCCGCCGCCGCCCTTGATCATGGCACCCCACCGCGTGACCTCGTCGGCGCCGTCGACGTACACCGGGATGTCGTCGACGTTGTTGAGCTCCTCGACCTCGATGCCGTGCGCCTCGAGGCGGGCGGTCGACTTCGCCGAGCTCGAGACGGCACCCTTGATGTTGTGCCTGATCCGGGCGAGCTCGTCGATGAAGAAGTTGGCGGTGCTGCCCGAGCCCACGCCGACCCACGAATCGGCGATCACATGCTTGATCGCCGCGCGCGCGACGGCTTGCTTTTGCTCGTCCTGCGTCATGCGCGTTTCCCGCGGCGATGGCCGGTGCTCGTGCGCGAGCGCTAGACGAGCGCGCGCCGCAGATCGGCGAGGAGCCCCGAGTAGTACGTGATGAAGCGCGCGGCCGACGCCCCGTCGATGACGCGGTGGTCGTACGACAGCGACAGCGGCAGCACGAGCCGTGGCGCGAAGGCCTTGCCGTCCCACACCGGCTTCATCGTGCTCCTCGACACCCCGAGGATCGCGACCTCGGGGGCGTTGATGATCGGCGTGAAGGCGGTGCCGCCGATGCCGCCCAGCGAGCTGATCGAGAAGGAGCCGCCTTGCATGTCGGCAGCGCCGAGCTTGCCCTCGCGCGCCTTCATCGACAGCTCGGTCATCTCCCTGGCGATCGCGAGCACCCCCTTCTTGTCGGCGTCCTTCAACACCGGCACGACGAGGCCGTTCGGCGTGTCCGCGGCGAAGCCGATGTTGAAGTACTGCTTGCGCACGAGGTTGTCGCCGTCGAGCGAGGCATTGAAGTCCGGGAACCTGCGCAGCGCCGCGACCGCCGCCTTGATGAGGAAGGCGAGCATCGTCACCTTGACGCCCGCCCTCTCGTTCTCCTTGTTGAGCGTGACGCGCAGCGCCTCGAGGTCGGTGATGTCGGCGTCGTCGAACTGCGTGACGTGCGGGATCATCACCCAGTTGCGGGCGAGGTTGGCGCCGGAGATCTTCTTGATTCGCGACAGCGGCACCGACTCGACCGGGCCGAACTTCGCGAAATCGACCGTCGGCCACGCGAGGAGATTGAGCCCGCCGCCGGCGGGGCCCGCCCCCGCGCCGCCGGCGAGCGCGCCCTTCACGAAGGCCTGCACGTCCTCGTGCAGGATCCGTGCACTGGGGCCGCTCCCCTTGACCCGGGCGAGATCGACGCCGAGCTCGCGCGCGAACTTGCGCACCGACGGCGACGCGTGCGCAGCGACGAAGGCGACGTCGTCGATCGGCGCGGCGGTGCTTGCGGCGGGAGCCGGCGGGACCGGGGTGGCGGATGCGACCGGCGCCGATGCGGGTGCGGGCGCAGCCGCGGGCGCGGGTGCAGCCACGGGCGCCGGCGCGGCGCTCGCTGCGGGCGGGGGCGGCGGTGCGGCCGCCGGCGCGGCGGCGAGTGCACCCTCCGCGGCCTCGAGCAGCAGTACGAGCGAGCCCTCGCTCACCCGGTCCCCGGTCTTGAGCTTGACGTCCTTGACCACGCCCGCGGCCGGTGCCGGCACGTCCATCGTCGCCTTGTCCGACTCGAGGGTGACGAGCGGGTCCTCGACCTTGACGGTGTCGCCGGGCTTCACCAGCACTTCGATGACGGGAATGTCCTTGAAGTCGCCGATGTCAGGTACCTTGACTTCGATCATGGGGATCTCGCTCGTGTTCTTGGGGGCGTTGGCCGGATCTGGGCGTCACACGGTCCAGGGCGCCGGCTTCTCGGGATCGAGGCCGTACTTGCGGATCGCGTCGGCAACCTTTGCCGGTGCGATCGTGCCCTCGTCGGCGAGCGCCTTCAGCGCGGCCACCGTCACGTACTCGGCATTGACCTCGAAGAAGCCACGCAGCTTGTCGCGCGTGTCGGAGCGGCCGAAGCCATCGGTTCCGAGCACCGTGTAGCGACGCCCGACGAGCGGTCGGATCTGCTCGGCGTAAAGGCGCATGTAGTCGGTGGCGGCGATCACCGGACCCTTCGTGTTGGCGAGGCAGGCTTCGACGTGCGACTGGCGCGGCTTGTCGGTGGGGTGCAGCATGTTCCATCGCGTCACCGCGTTGCCGTCGCGGGCGAGTTCGGTGAACGACGGGCAGCTCCACACGTCCGCCTGCACACCCCAGTCGTCGGCGAGGAGCCGGGTGGCAGCGATCACCTGCCGCAGGATCGACCCGGAGCCCAACAGCTGCACCCGCGGCGCCTTGGCGCCGCCCGTGGCCTTTCCTTCCGGTGGCGCACCCTCCCGGATCGAAGCCGCATGCGCGGCGAGCGACGCGGTATCGCCGATCCTGTGCATCCCCTTCAGGATGCCCGGAGCCGCACCCTCGGGCATGTCCGGGTGCATGTAGTTCTCGTTCAGCAACGTGATGTAGTAGTACACGTCCTCCTGCTCGACGTACATCCGCCGCAGGCCATCGTGGAGGATGACCGCGACCTCGTAGGCGAACGTCGGGTCGTACGAGATGCAGTTCGGCACGACGGAGGAGAGGATCTGCGAGTGCCCATCCTCGTGTTGCAGCCCCTCGCCGTTGAGCGTCGTGCGCCCCGCGGTGCCGCCCAGGAGGAAGCCGCGGGCCCGGATGTCGCCGGCGGCCCACGTGAGGTCGCCCACGCGCTGGAATCCGAACATCGAGTAGAAGATGTAGAAGGGAATCATCGGCACGTCGTGCGTCGAGTACGACGTCGCCGCCGCGATCCAGTCGCTCATCCCGCCGGCCTCGTTGATGCCCTCCTGCAGGATCTGGCCGCTCTTGTCCTCCTTGTAGAACATGAGCTGGTCGTGGTCTTCCGGCGTGTAGAGCTGGCCCTGCTGGTTCCAGATGCCGAGCTGGCGGAACATGCCCTCCATGCCGAAGGTGCGCGACTCGTCGGGGACGATCGGCACCACGTGCCGTCCGATGTTCTTGTCGCGCACGAGGATGCCCAGCACCTGCACGAACGCCATCGTGGTCGAGATCTCGCGCTCTCCGGTGCTCTTGAGGAGTCGCTCGAACGCCGACAGCTCCGGTATCGGCAGCGTCGTCGACTTCTGCCGGCGTGCCGGGAGCGGGCCACCGAGTTTGGCACGCGCCTGGCGCAGGTACTCGAGCTCGGGGGAACCCTCGGGGAACGTGATGTACGGGATCTTTTCGAGCTCCTCGTCGGTCACCGGGATCCGGTAGCGATCGCGGAAGATCCGCAGCGAGTCGCTCGACATCTTCTTTTGCTGGTGCGTGATGTTCTGCGCCTCGCCCGAGGTGCCCATGCCGTACCCCTTGATGGTCTTGGCGAGGATCACCGTCGGCTGTCCCTTGTGATTCACGGCGGCCTGGTACGCGGCGAAGATCTTGTGCGGGTCGTGGCCGCCGCGATTGAGGCGCCAGATGTCGTCGTCGGACCAGTCGGCCACCATCTCCCGCAGTTCGGGGGTGTTGAAGAAGTACTTGCGCACGTAGGCGCCATCCTTGCTCTTGAATGTCTGGTACTCGCCGTCGACGCACTCCATCATGCGCTGGCGCAGCAGCCCCTTCTTGTCGCGGGCGAACAGCGCTTCCCACAGCGTGCCCCAGATCACCTTGATGACGTTCCATCCCGCGCCGCGGAACTCGCTCTCGAGTTCCTGGATGATCTTGCCGTTGCCGCGCACCGGGCCATCGAGCCGCTGCAGATTGCAGTTGATGACGAAGATGAGGTTGTCGAGATTCTCGCGCGACGCCATGCTGATCGCGCCCATCGACTCGGGCTCGTCCATTTCGCCGTCGCCCATGAACGCCCAGACCTTGCGGCCTTCGGTCTGCGCAAGGCCACGGCTTTGCAGGTAGCGCATGAAGCGCGCCTGGTAGATCGCCATCAGCGGTCCCAGGCCCATCGATACGGTGGGAAACTGCCAGAAGTCCGGCATGAGCCACGGATGCGGATACGACGGAATCCCCTTGCCGTCGACCTCCTGCCGGAAATTGTCGAGCTGGTCGGCGCTGAGCCGGCCGAGCAGGAAGGCGTAGGCATACATTCCCGGCGAGGAATGCCCTTGCAGGTAGATGAGGTCGCCGCCGTGCTGCGCCGATGGCGCGTGCCAGAAATGGTTGAAGCCGACGTCATAGAGCGTTGCCGCGGACGCGAAACTCGCGATATGGCCGCCGACATTGCTGTGCTTGTTGGCGCGAAGCACCATCGCCATCGCATTCCAGCGCGCGTACGAGCGGATGCGGTGCTCCGTCTCCTGGCTTCCCGGAATGCGCGCCTGCGCATCGACCGGGATCGTGTTGATGTAGTCGGTGTTGGCGGAGAACGGCAGCCACGCGCCCTGGCGACGCGCTGCGGTGATCAACTGCTCGATGAGGTAGTGGGCGCGATCGGGGCCCTCGGCAGCGAGCACGCCGGCGAGGGCGTCGAGCCACTCCCGTGTCTCCAGCGGATCGGGATCTTGACGTTGCGCATCCATGAAAGCCTCCTTGGCGGGGTACCGGGTGCAGTGTGTTCGATCGTGCCTGCGTTCGGCAACATCGATTCTAACGGTGCGTGCGGTGCGCGCTCACCAGCCGTCACGAGCGAGGGCGACCCGATGCGATCGATCTTACCATCGGTCGGAATCAGTTTCCGTCTGATGGAGGGCCGGCGTGGCCGCCGTGCAGGTGGTGCAGGAGCAGGGTGGCCGCCAGTGCGCTCATCGCGGTGCAAAAGACGAAGCTCCACCGGAAGCTCCCGAACAGCGCAGCGAGGCCGCCGAACACCATCGGGCCGAGCATCACGCCGCTGAACGTGATGAACGACGCGCCGCCGGTGGCGTGCGCCGCAGCGCCGGCCGGTGCGCGTCGCGCGACCTCGGAGATCTGCACGCCGTTCCAGCCGATCGCGGTGAAGCCGTAGAGCGACGCCAAAGGCAGGACCACGAGCGCCGGCCACGACGCCTGCGCGAAGGTGAAAGCGACCCCGCACAACGCCGAAAGCGCGCCGAGGAGGATCAGCACGAGCATCGCCCGGTGCGTGCGATCGGCGACCATGCCCCAGAAGATGCGGCCGGGAATGGCAGCGACGGTCACGCAGGTGAGCGCCAGGCCGGCGGCAACGAGCGACCAGCCGAGAGCCTGCGTGAGATAGACGACGAGAAACGTCGTGATGCTGACCTGGACCGCGGAATAGCAAAGTCCCGTCAGGGCGAGGACGCGCAACTCGCGATTGCGCGTGACGAGCGCAAGCGGCGCGACGACCGAGCGCAGCGTAAGTGGCTTGCGCAGCGGCACGCGCAGGTCGAGCGACGCGCGCACGGGCTCGGCCATCGCGGCGACGAGCACGCCGACGGCTGCAACCACGATGAATGCGCCGCGCCAGCCCAGCGCGAGCGCGAGGCCCGGCAGGAGCGCGCCGGCGATCGCTGCACCGGCCGGGACGCCGGTCTGCTTGATCGAGAAGGTGAGCGCCATGCGCCCGGGTGGCGTGGTGCGGGCGAGGATCTCGGAGGAGGCGACGGTGATCGGACCGTAGCCCAACCCCATCACCAGCGCGGTGACGACGAAGAGCGCGATGGCGCCGGCCGGCAGCGCGGTCATCGTGAGCATCCCGGCGGCGCACAGGGCCACACAGGCCTGCGAGACGCGGATGCCCCCGTAGCGCCCGACCAGTTCGCCGCCGATGAGGCTCGCCGCCATCGCGCCGACGTACAAGAGGCCAATGAAGACGCCGATCCAGCTCGGCGCGATGCCGAAGTCGGTGGCGAGGATGGGCGCGAGCACCGCCGGCGCCGTCGCCGTCAGCGACGTGTAGATCTGGATGCCCAGCGTTGCGGCGAGCGCGACGAATCCGCTCGCCCTGACACGCTTCGTCACGCGCGATCCACCACGACGATGCGGCTCGGTGTCACGATCGTGTCGACGGTGAGGTCGTGCGGCGCCGACGGGACCTGAGGGACGATCTGGACGTCGAGCGCTCCGGCCACGCGCGGCACCGACGGCGCGACGAGAGCGAGGAGCCGATCGTAGTAGCCGCCGCCATAGCCCAGGCGATGCCCATGCGCGTCGAACGCGACACCGGGAACGAGCACCCAGTCGATCGCGCCAACGTCGATGCGGGGCAGGTCCGCGAGCGGCTCGGGGATGCCGCGGTACCCGGTCGCGATCTCGGTGGCCGGCGTCCGCACGCGGTGCAGCACGAGCATGCGCGCGGCGACGTCCACGCGCGGCAGCGCCACCGTGGCGCCGCGCGCGAGCGCCGCGTCGACGAGCGGCCGCGAGTCCCACTCGCTGCGGAAGGGTTGCGTCAGCAGCAGACACGAGGCGCGGGTAAACGAGGCGAGCCCGCGGATGCCCTCGACGATCGCCTGCGATGCGCGATCGTGCGTGGCCGCGTCGAGCGCGTCGCGGCGTGCCAGCGTGCTCTCGCGCAGGTCCCGCTTGGCCTCACGCAGGGCGGCGCCGGTGAGCGGCGTCGCGGCGGAAACGGCAGACATCTCGCCATGTTACGGGAACGCTCGCGCCCGCCCACGCGCCGTGTGCACCGGGCGGGCACTTATATAATGCGGGCCTCGCCATTCGGGTCAGGCCATGAAGAACACGCGGCAGTTTCATCGCGACCGTCGCAGCGCGCTCGCGCTGGCGATGCGCGGTCACACCGAGGGCGGACTTGCGATCGTGCCGACGGCGCCCGAGGTCGCGCGCAATCGGGATACGCTCTATCCGTTCCGCCCGGACAGCTACTTCCATTACCTGTCCGGGTTTCCCGAGCCCGAAGCGGCCGTCGTGGTGATCGCCGATGGCGACGGCGAGCGGCATCTCCTCTTCTGCCGCGACAAGGACGCCGAGCGCGAGACCTGGGATGGCTTCCGCTACGGTCCGGATGCGGCGCGCGAGATCTTCGGATTCGACGAGGCGTACGCGTACCCGGAGCTCGATGCGAAGTTGCGCGAACTCGCGGTCGATCGGCCGGCGCTGTACACGCCGCTCGGTCTTTTCGAGGCGTGGGACCACAGGATCGTGCAGCTCCTGAACGCCGTGCGCGCGCAGGTGCGCACCGGGGTCGCCGCACCCGATGCCGTCGTCGACGTCCGCGGCATCCTCGACGACATGCGTCTGGTCAAGGACGCGCACGAGATCGAGCTCATGCGCCGCGCCAACGCGATCAGCAGCGCGGCGCACCGTCGCGCCATGGCGCGCACGCGGCCCGGCTGGCGCGAGTACCAGGTCGAGGCCGAGCTCGTGCACGAGTTCCTGCGGGCGGGCGCACTGGCGGTGGCGTACCCGTCGATCGTCGCGTCGGGTCCCAATGCCTGCGTCCTGCACTATCGCGAGAACGATCGCGAAATGAGCGACGGCGAGCTGCTGCTGATCGACGCCGGCTGCGAGTACCAGGGCTACGCCGCCGACATCACGCGCACGTTTCCGGTGGGCGGCAGGTTCACCGGGCCGCAGAAGGAGATCTACGAGCTCGTCCTCGCCGCGCAGCACGCCTGTCTCGATGCCGTGAAGCCCGGGGTCGACTTCCACGACTATCACAAGGTCGCCGATCGCGTGCTCGCGCAAGGCTATCTCGATCTCGGACTCGTCACCGGGACGCTCGACGAGGTCCTCGAAACCGGAACGTTCCGCCGCTTCTCGTTGCACCGCGCCGGGCATTGGCTGGGCATGGACGTTCACGACGCGGGCCTGTACCAGGTCAAGGGCGTGCCGCAGAAGCTCGTGCCGGGGATGGTGCTCACCGTCGAGCCCGGCACGTACATCCGTCCGGCCGACGATGTGCCCGAGACGTGGTGGAGCATCGGCGTGCGCATCGAGGACGACGTCCTCGTGACCGCAGGCGGCCACGAGAACCTCACCGCCGCGACGCCGAAGTCGGTCGCCGACGTCGAGGCCGCCTGCACCCGCTGACGCGCGAGCCGTCCCCTGTCACCTGAGCGCTGCCACGTCGCGATCGTCGGTGCCGGGCCGGTGGGCGCCGCGCTGGCGCTCGCGATCGCCGACGCCGACCTCGACGTCGTCGCGCTCGACGCGCGGGCGTCGGGCGACACGCTGCGCGGTGATCGATCGCTTGCGATCTCGCACGGTGGGCGGCTCATCCTCGAGCGACTCGGGGTGTGGCGTACGCTCGCTGCACGGTGCGATGCGGTCACCCCGATCACCACCATCGACGTCTCGCAGGCGGGGGGATTCGGTGTCACGACGCTCGCGGCCGACGAGTACGGGCTGCCGGCATTGGGCTACGTCGTGTCGTACCGTGCGCTCACCCAGGCGCTCGATGCGGCGCTCGCCCGCACCCGCACCGTCGTGCGCTACGGGGTCGACGTGCGGGCGGTGCGCACCACGCCCGAGTGCGCGCACGTCGAGACGGGCGCCGGCGGCACCGTGCGGGCGCAACTCGCGGTCGTCGCCGACGGCGCAGGCGCCGTCGTGCAAGGCGTGCGTCGCACGCGCCGCGACTACGCCCAGACCGCGGTCGTCGCCAAGGTCGCCACGCGCCAGGGCCACGGCAACGTTGCCTACGAGCGCTTCACCGCGAGCGGTCCGGTGGCACTCCTGCCCGAGGGCGATCATTACGGACTCATCTGGACGCTACCGCCCGACACCGCGGCGCAGGCGCTCACCTGGCCCGAGGCGACGTTCATCGCGGAGCTGGCGCGCGTGTTCGGCGCGCGCCGCGACGACTTCGTCGGTGCCGTCGATCGCCGCAGCTTTCCACTCGCGCTCGAATATGCACAACCCACCGCGGTACAACGCTGCGCGTTGGTCGGCAACGCGGCGCAGGCCTTGCATCCGATCGCAGGGCAGGGTTTCAACCTCGGGCTGCGCGATGCCTACACCTTGGCGCAGGCGATCAACGCGGCGCCTCCGGCCACACTCGGCTCGCACGCATTCATCGCCCGTTACGTCGCGCGTCGCAGCGCCGATCGCAATCTCGGCCTCACGTTCACCGATGGTCTCGTGCGCCTCTTCGCGGCGGACCGAGCGTGGCTGCGCTGGCCGCGCGGGATCGGCCTCGCGCTGCTCGATGCGCTGCCGCCGGCGAAGCGCATCTTCACGCGCGCCATGCTCTTCGGTCCGTGAACGCGCGTTCGCTCGCGTGCATCGCTCGCACGCTCGCGCCGTCGAGTTACCGCGCGTCGCCTGCGCGTGACACGCGCACAAAGCCGGTATAATTTCCGTGCGTGGTGCGTCGCATCGAGTGTGGTTGCAGTGAGTGCAGCGTGATCGTCACCATCGCCTGCATCCGCCGGCACCGCGCGCCGCTGCAGTAGCGCTCCATCGTCGAACTCCAGTCGCGAAGTTTTTTCCGGGCATGCGCATCGGGCCGTATCTATTGCCGAACAATCTCGCGGTTGCGCCCATGGCGGGTGTGACCGATCGGCCGTTTCGCGCCCTGTGCAAGCGCCTGGGCGCGGGCTACGCCGTCTCGGAGATGGTCGCATCCGATCCGCGCCTTTACGCCACCGACAAGTCGCGTCGGCGCATCGATCATCGGGGCGAGGCGGCGCCGATCGCCGTGCAGATCGCGGGCGCCGATCCGGCGCGACTTGGCGAGGCGGCGCGCTACAACGTCGCCCGTGGCGCGCAGATCATCGACATCAACATGGGCTGCCCGGCGAAGAAGGTCTGCAACGCGGCGGCCGGCTCGGCGCTCCTCGCCGACGAGTCGCTCGTCGCGCGGATCCTCGCGGCGGTGGTCGCCGCGGTCGACGTGCCGGTCACGCTCAAGATCCGCACCGGAACGCGCCCCGACGCGCGCAATGCGCTCACCATCGCCCGCATCGCGGAGGACGCCGGAGTCGCCGCGCTCACCGTGCACGGCCGCACGCGCGCCTGCGGCTTCGTCGGACCGGTCGAGTACGAAACGATCGCCGCGGTCAAGCGTGCGGTCACGATACCGGTGATCGCCAACGGCGACATCGATTCACCCGAGGCAGCGCGCGCGGTGCTCGCCGTCACGGGCGCCGACGCGATCATGATCGGACGTGCTGCGCAAGGGCGACCGTGGATCTTTCGTGAGATCGCACACTTCCTTGCCACCGGTGCCACGTTGCCACCGCCCACGGTGGCCGAGGCGCGCGCACTCATCCTCGCGCACCTTGCCGACCATCACGCGTTCTACGGACCCGACACGGGCCTGCGCACCGCGCGCAAGCACCTTGGGTGGTACACGGCGCAGTGGGTCGGTGGCGACGCGTTTCGCCGCACGATGTGCGCCGCGGAAACGATCGAGGCGCAGGTCGCGGTGGTCGAGGCGTACTTCGACGTTCTCGCCCGTCACCACGTGCGCGTGCCGTACCGGACCGCGGGGGACACGACCGCGCGCCCGGCGCTCCTTTCCCGGACGCAGGCGGCCGGGCTGGTCGCGGCATGATCGCGAACCTGCTCCCGCGCACGCTGTCGAGGCGCCTCGCCCGATGAGCGCGCGCAAGACCCGCGTGAACGGCGCGAGCGACATCGGCCGCAGCGTCGATCGCTCGCTCGACGAGTACTTCGAGCGGCTGGACGGCGAGACGCCGACCGGCGTCTACAACATGGTGATGGGGCACGTCGAGCGCGCGCTCCTCGTGTCGATCATGAATCGCGCCAACGGCAATCAGACGCAGGCCGCCGACATCCTCGGTGTCAATCGCGCCACACTGCGCGCGAAGCTCGTCAAGCACCGGCTCGTGTGATGGCCGACGCGGCTCCGGTGCGCCAGGCGCTGCTCTCGGTCTCCGACAAGACCGGCCTCGTCGATTTCGCGCGCGCGCTGGCCGCGCGCGGGATTGCGCTGCTGTCGACCGGCGGTACCGCAAGTGCGCTGTCGGCCGCGGGCGTCGCGGTCACCGATATCGGCAGCTACACGGGCTTTCCCGAGATCCTCGATGGTCGCGTGAAGACGCTGCATCCCAAGGTGCACGCGGGCATTCTTGCGCGACGCGAGATCGCAAGTCACGCCGACGCGCTGCGCGCGCACGCCATCCCGCCGATCGATCTCGTCGTCGTCAACCTGTACCCCTTCCGCGAGACCGTCGCTCGCGCCGGCTGCACGCTCGAGGACGCGATCGAGAACATCGATATCGGCGGCCCGTCGCTCGTCCGCGCCGCGGCCAAGAACTGGCCGCACGTCGGCGTGGTGGTCGATCCGGCGGATTACGCCGCCATTGTCGACGAGCTCGCGGCCGGTGGTGGGGCGTTGAGCTCGGCCACGCGCTTCCGGCTCATGCGCAAGGCCTTCGCGCACACCGCCTCGTACGATGGCGCCATCGCCAACTGGCTGACGGCGCGGGATGCGGCAGGTGCGGGCGCAGCGTGGCCCGACGACGTCCATTTCGCGGGGGTGAAGGTGCAGGACCTGCGCTACGGCGAGAATCCGCACCAGACGGCGGCGTTCTACCGCGACGAGGATCCGGCCCCTGGCAGCATCGCGAGCGCCCGCCAGCTCCAGGGCAAGGAGCTGTCGTACAACAACATCGCCGACGCCGACGCGGCGTGGGAATGCGTGAAGGCGTTCGGCGAAGCGGCCTGCGTGATCGTGAAGCACGCCAACCCTTGCGGCGTCGCCATCGCCGCGACCCCGCTCGAAGCGTATCGGCGCGCCTTCGCGACCGACCCCACGTCGGCGTTCGGCGGGATCATCGCCTTCAATCGCGAGGTCGACGCGGCGACGATCGACGCGGTCGCGGCGCAGTTCGTCGAGGTCGTGCTCGCGCCGTCGTACACCGACGAGGCGCGGGCCCGGATCGCGAGCAAGGGGAACGTGCGCGTGCTCGCCATTGCGCTGCCGGCCGACGGCAGCGCGGGCGAGCGTTTCGACCTCAAGCGTGTCGGTGGCGGCTTCCTCCTGCAGTCGCCCGACCGTGACGCCGTCGGTGCTGACACGCTGCGCGTGGTCACCCGCCGCGCGCCCACCGCCGCCGAGCAGCGCGATCTCCTGTTCGTGTGGCGGGTCGCGCGCTTCGTCAAGTCGAATGCGATCGTCTACGGCGGTGATGGGCGGACGCTGGGGGTCGGCGCCGGCCAGATGAGCCGTATCGATTCGGCCCGGATCGCGGCGATCAAGGCCGCGAACGCGGGCTTGTCGCTCGCGGGATCGGCCGTGGCCTCGGATGCGTTCTTTCCGTTTCGCGACGGCCTCGACGTCGTCGCCGACAACGGCGCCACCGCGGTGATCCAGCCGGGCGGCAGCGTACGGGACGCCGAAGTGATCGCCGCGGCCGACGAGCGCGGCCTCGCGATGGTCTTCACGGGCATCCGCCATTTTCGACACTGACGCGCACGAGCGGAGCGAGCCTTGAAGGTCCTGGTGGTCGGCAGTGGCGGCAGGGAGCATGCGCTCGCGTGGAAGATCGCGCAGAGTCCGCGCGTGACGCGCGTCTTCGTCGCTCCGGGCAACGCCGGCACCGCCCGCGATGGCATGGTGTTGAACGTCGCCGTCAGCGCGATCCCGGAACTCGTCCGGTTCGCCAGCGACAACGAGGTCGCCCTCACCGTGGTGGGTCCCGAGGCGCCACTTGCCGCGGGCATCGTCGATGCCTTCCACGCGGCGCAGTTGCCGATCTTCGGACCGACCCGCGCCGCCGCACAGCTCGAGAGCTCGAAGGACTTCGCCAAGGCGTTCATGCAGCGCCACGGCCTGCCGACGGCGGCGTACCGCACGTTCACCGACGCTGCGGCGGCGCATGCCTACGTCGCCGAACGCGGCGCGCCGATCGTGGTCAAGGCCGATGGGCTCGCCGCCGGCAAGGGCGTCGTCGTCGCGGCGACGCAAGCCGAGGCCGATGCGGCAATCGATGCGATGCTCACCGGCAATTCCCTCGGTGACGCGGGCGCGCGCGTGGTGATCGAGGACGTGCTGCACGGCGAGGAGGCGAGCTTCATCGTCATGGTCGACGGCCGCCACGTGCTCCCGCTCGCCTCGTCGCAGGATCACAAGCGCCTCGGCAACGGCGACGTCGGCCCCAACACCGGCGGCATGGGCGCGTACTCACCCGCGCCGATCGTCACGCCCGCCCTGCACGCGCGCATCATGCGCGAGGTGATCCTGCCGGCGGTGCAAGGAATGGCTGCCGACGGTACGCCGTACGCCGGGTTCCTCTATGCCGGCGTGATGATCGACGCCGCGGGCCAGCCGCAGGTTCTCGAATTCAACTGTCGCCTGGGCGACCCGGAGACGCAGCCGATCCTCATGCGACTGAAGTCCGATCTCGTCGATCTCCTGCTGCACGGGGTCGCGGGCACCCTGGACCAGGTCGAGGCGGAGTGGGATCGTCGCGCTGCCTTGGGCGTCGTGCTCGCGGCGGCGGGCTATCCCGACGCACCACGGCGTGGCGCGATCATTCGCGGTCTCGATCGCATCACGCCGGTGACGCATCCGGACGTGCAGGTCTTCCATGCCGGCACCACGCTCGTCAACAGCGACGTCGCGGTCAGCGGCGGGCGCGTGCTGTGCGTCACGGCACTCGGCGACTCGGTGCGCCAGGCGCAGAAGGCGGCGTATGCGGCGGTCGACGCCGTTCGTTTCGACGGCATGCAGTATCGTCGCGACATCGGCCATCGCGCCATCGGGCGCAAGGCGGCGTCCAACGGGCATCACGGCGCGTGAGGGGACGACGCGTGACGCAGGACGCCTCGGCCACACGCATCGATCCGGCGCCGTTTCGCGCGTGGCTCCTCGATCTGCAGGCACGCATCGTCGCGGGACTCGAGGCGATCGACGGTGGGACCTTCCGCCGCGATGACTGGACGCGCCCGGAAGGCGGCAGCGGGGTGTCGCGTCTGGTCGAGGACGGGCGCGTGCTCGAGCGCGCCGGCGTGCTCTTCTCGCACGTGCGCGGTTCGCGCCTGCCACCGTCGGCCACGGCGCAGCGGCCCGACCTCGCCGGGCGCGCGTGGGAGGCGCTCGGCGTGTCGCTCGTGCTGCACCCGCGCAATCCGCATGCACCGACCGTGCACATGAACGTGCGCTGCTTCGCGGCCGCGGCGCCCCGCGAGGGCGGCGACGACGTGTGGTGGTTCGGTGGGGGGATGGATCTGACGCCCTACTACGGGTACGCCGAGGACGCCGTGCACTTCCATCGCACCTGCCGCGATGCGCTCGCGCCGTTCGGCGCCGACGTGCACCCACGCTACAAGCGCTGGTGCGACGAGTACTTCTACCTGCGCCATCGCGGTGAGCCGCGCGGTGTGGGCGGCATCTTCTTCGACGACCTCAACGAGGGGGGGCACGAACGTTGCCGTGCACTCACGCAGAGCGTGGGTGAGCATTTCCTCGCCGCGTACGCGCCGATCCTCGCGCGGCGCAAGGACACCGCGTACGGCGAGCGCGAGCGCGACTTCCAGCGCTATCGCCGCGGCCGCTACGTCGAATTCAATCTCGTGTGGGACCGCGGCACGCTGTTCGGACTGCAGTCGAACGGACGCACCGAGGCGATCCTCCTGTCGATGCCGCCGCACGCGACCTGGCGCTACGCGTGGCAGCCCGACGCCGGGACGGCCGAAGCCGCGCTGTACCGTGACTTTCTCGTGCCGCGCGACTGGCTCGCGTGCTGACGGGCCCTGGACGATCGCATGCACACTTCACCCCCTGACGACGCGCATCTCGTCGAATCCCCGCTCGACAGCCAGATCGCGTTCGAGGGGCGGCTCCTCGTCGTGCGCACCGATCGCATCCGCCTCCCCGACGGCAACGAGGCCACGCGCGAGTACGTCGTGCATCCGGGTGCGGTGCTGATCGTGCCGGTGCTCGCCGATGGACGCCTCGTGCTGGAGCGGCAGTATCGCTATCCGGTGCGGCGCGTGGTGCTCGAGTTCCCCGCCGGCAAGATCGACGCCGGCGAGAAGCCGCTCGCCACCGCGCAACGCGAGTTGCGCGAGGAGGCGGGCTACGCGGCGGGCCGCTGGACGTCGCTCGGGACGATCCATCCCGAGGTCGGGTACTCGACCGAGTTCATCGAGGTCTTCGAGGCGACCGACCTCACGCCGGTCGGCCGCTCGCTCGACCCGGGCGAGTTCCTCGACATCGTTGCCATGACCGAAGAGGAACTCCTCGTCACGTACGACTGCGGCGGGCTCACCGACGGCAAGACGATCGCCGCCTACTTCGCGTGGAAGCGGCGGCGCGGATAGCGGCAGCGGGGCGAGAGCCTTCCTATGCGCCCGCGCCGTGCCGGGCGCCGACCGCGAAGATGTCCTTCCACGCCGCGTACGATGCGATCGCGATCCACGGCAGCGCCAGCACGAGGCCGACGCCCATCGTGACGAGGCCGACCATGAGCAGCGCGTATGAGTAGACCGCGAGCGCGAGCATCGGCCGCGGATTCATGAGGCAGGCGCGCAGCGAACTCGCGAAGGCGGAGCGCGGCGCCTCGCCGTCGAACAGCACCGCCATCGGCACGAACTGAACCGGCAGCGACGCGATGATGCCGACAGCGTAGGCGAGGAGCACCGTCGTCGGCGTCAGCCCGCTCGTGTCCGGCGCCGGCCCGAACAGATTCACGCCCGCCACGAGCCACAGGAGCGCGCTCTCGACGCACGTCACGACGAGCCCGGCGGCGACCACCGCAACCTGGGCACGCAACGGTGCGGTGAACACCGCGGCGAGGTGCGCGAGGCGCGGTCGATCCTGGCCATCGGCGGCGAGACTGCCGTACAGGAATCCGCAGGCGAGCAGCGGCGCGACGACGTTCGCGGTGATGAGGCCGACGACGGGTACGGCGTCGAAGGCGATGCTCGCCACCAGCACGGCGACGGCCATGAGCGAGAACACGACCGGCTGTCGCTTCCAAAGCCGGATCGCTTCCGCGAACCAGACGAGCGCGCGCCCGCCCGCGACGCCGCGCGGCGCGCGCGGCAGGGGTCGCGGCGTGCCCTCGCTCACGCGCGGCCGGCCCCGGCTCGTGCAATGCGGCCGCTCATGCGGCCTCACCCAGGTACGCAGCGCGCACCTTGGGGTCGTGCAAGAGCGCCCTGGCTTCGCCTGCGAGCGTGATCTCGCCCGATTCCATCACGTAGCCGCGGTGGCTCACCTCGAGGGCGAGCCTCGCGTTCTGTTCGACGAGCAGGATCGTCACGCCTTCCCGTGCCACCGCGATGATCGTCTCGAAGACCTTCTGCACCATGAGTGGTGCGAGGCCCATCGACGGCTCGTCGAGCAGCAGGAGCTTCGGGCGCGACATGATCGCCCGTCCCATCGCGAGCATCTGCTGTTCGCCACCGGACAGCGTGCCCGCGGTCTGCCGGCGCCGCTCCTTCAGCCGTGGAAAGAGCGCGTAGACACGCTCGACGTCGGCGGCAACGCCGGCGCGATCGGTGCGGATGTACGCGCCCATCGCGAGGTTCTCCTCGATGGTGAGCCCGCCGAACACGCCGCGACCTTCCGGCACGAGTGCCAGGCCCTGGCGCACGAGGCGAAACGCAGGGCTTCCGGTGACGTTCTCGCCGCGGTAGACGATCGTCCCGGCCTTGACGGGGAGGAGACCGCAGATGCCCTTCAGCGTGGTCGTCTTGCCGGCGCCGTTGGCGCCGACGAGGCAGACGAGTTCGCCCTGGTCGACGACGATGTCGATCCCCTTGACGGCCTGGATGCCGCCGTAGGCGAGCTCGAGCCGGGACAGCACGAGCATGGGTGTTCCGGGTGCGCTCATCGGGCCGGAAGCTCGAGCGATATCTCGCCGCCCAGGTACGCCGCGATGACCTTGGGATCCTTCTGCACGTCGGCGGCCGAACCTTCCGCGATCTTCTTGCCGTAATCGAGCACCAGCACGCGATCGCAGATCGACATCACGAGCTTCATGTCGTGCTCGATGAGCAGGATCGTGACGCCGTCGCCGCGAATGGCCGCAAGCAGGCGCTTCAGTGATGCGGTCTCGGTGGCATTCATGCCTGCCGCGGGCTCGTCGAGGGCGAGGAGCTTGGGCTCGGTCGCGAGCGCGCGGGCGATCTCGAGGCGCCGCTGGTCGCCGTAGGCGAGGTGCTTGGCGAAGCGGTTTGCGTGCGCGGCAACGCCCACGTACTCGAGGAGCTCGTACGCGCGCTCGTGGATCGCGCGCTCCTCGGCGCGCGTGGCGGCGTTGCGCACGATCGCGCCGACGACGCCGGCGCGCGTGCGGACGTGGCGGCCGATCATCACGTTCTCGAGCGCGGACAGGTTTCCGAACAGGCGGATGTTCTGGAACGTGCGCGCGATGCCGCGGCGGGCGACCTCGTTGGGCTTCATGTTCATGAGCGGATTGCCGTCGAACACGAACTCGCCGCCGTCCGGCGCGTAGATTCCCGTGAGCACGTTGAATAGCGAGGTCTTGCCGGCGCCGTTCGGCCCGATGAGCCCGTAGATCTCACCGTGGTTGATCGTGAAGCCGACGTCGGAGAGCGCCTGGACGCCGCCGAAACGCTTGGTGATGCCACGGGCGGCGAGAAGGACGTGCGCCCCACCGGTGGCTGGGACGTCGGGCGACGGCGCGGCCGCCGTCATGCGCGCCTCGACTCGAGTTCGCGCTTGCGCACCGACGAGGGGACGATGCCCGCCGGCCGGAACAGCATCATCAGGACGAGCGCGAAGCCGAAGAGCAGCATGCGGATCACTTCGGGCTCGAGGAGCAGTCGGCCGAAGATCGCCTTCTGCGCAGGCTCCACCGTGTAGCGCAGGATCTCGGGGACGAACGAGAGGAGGATCGCGCCCAGGATCACGCCCCAGACGTTGCCCATGCCACCGAGCACGACCATGGCGAGGACCATCACCGACTCGACGAGGCCGAAGCTCTCGGGGCTGATGAAACCCTGGATCGCCGAGAACATGCCCCCGGCCACGCCGCCGAACGACGCCCCCATGGCAAAGGCGAGCAGCTTGATGTTGCGCGTGTTGATGCCCATGGCGCGGGCCGCCACCTCGTCCTCCCTGACCGCTTCCCACGCACGCCCGATGCGCGAGTCCTGCAGCCGCACGTTGATGGCGACGACCGCGATCATCAGGAGGAGGAGCAGGTAGTAGTACTTGATCGGGCCGGTGACCGCAACGCCCAGCACCTGTTGCGTGGTGGCGAAGTTGATGTCGCCGATGCGCACCGGGTCGATCTGCGCGATCCCCTGCGGACCGTTCGTGATGTTGACCGGTCGCGCGAGATTGTTGAGGAAGATACGGATGATCTCGCCGAAACCGAGCGTGACGATCGCGAGGTAGTCGCCGCGCAGCTTGAGCGTGGGCGTGCCGAGGAGGACGCCGAAGACGCAGGCCAGCGCGGCGCCGATCGGCAGGATGATCCAGAACGGCAGGTGCAGGTTGAAGTGCGGGCTCGCGAGCAGCGCGTAGACGTACGCGCCGACGGCGTAAAAGGCGATGTAGCCCAGGTCGAGGAGCCCCGCGAAGCCCACGACGATGTTGAGTCCGAGGGCGAGGAAGACGTAGAGGATCGCGGTATTGGTAATGCGGACCCACGCCGTACCCACCTGCGCCAGCGCGAACGGCAGGATCGCGAGCACGATCGCGACGACGACGACGCCGGCCCAGGCGAGTCGCTTTCGATGGCGCGCGTCGATGAGGCCGGGCATGGCGGGTGCGGTCAGGCGCGGTCGGACACGCGCTCGCCCAGGAGGCCCGATGGCCGAAAGACGAGCACGGCGATGAGTACCAGGAACGCGAACACGTCCTGGTAGTTCGAGCCGAACAGCGTGAGGTTCGAATCCACCGCGCAGCGTTGCGCGAGCGCAGTCGACCAGCCGGACAGGTTGCACAGGTTCGTGAGGTCGCCCACGTACCCTGCGCCCAGCGCCTCGATGATCCCGAGCAGGAGGCCGCCCAGCATCGCTCCACCCAGGTTGCCGATGCCACCCAGGACGGCGGCGGAGAACGCCTTCAGGCCCAGGATGAACCCCATCTGGTAGTGCGCGATCCCGTAGTAGCTGCCGACCATGACGCCGGCGATCGCGGCGAGGCCGGCGCCGATCACGAAGGTGAGCGAGATCACGCGATTGATGTCGATCCCCATGAGTCCGGCCACCTGCTGGTTCTGCGCGACGGCCCGCATCGCGATGCCGAGCTTGGTCCGGTACACGAGGAAGAGCAGCAGCGCCATGGTGGCGAGCGAGCCGCCGATGATCGCGATCTGCACGTTGGTGATCGTGGCCCCGCCGGCGGTCGCTGTGATCTGGTAGGTCACCGTCGCGATGATCTGCGGATACGGCAGTGGATTGCGGCTCCACACGATGAGCGCGAGATGCTGCAGGATGATGGACAGTCCGATCGCGGTGATGAGCGGGGCAAGGCGCGGTGCGTGGCGCAGCGGCCGGTACGCCACCCGCTCGAGGGCGTAGCCCACCGCCATGCACACCGGAATCGCAGCGGCGACGCCGCTTGCGAGCACGAGGGCGGGGGGCAGCCCCGTTCCTCCGGACAGCGCCACGATCGTCGAGTAGGCGACCATCGCCCCGATCATCACGACCTCACCGTGCGCGAAGTTGATGAGCTGGATGATCCCGTAGACCATCGTGTAGCCGAGTGCCACGATCGCGTACACGCTGCCGAGCGTGAGCCCGTTGATGATCTGCTGGAGAAACGTATCCACGGGCGGTGTGGCGTTGGGCTGCGGTGCGGGAAGGCGATGGGCGAGGGTTGGGCAACGGGCCGAGCGCGCACATTTCACCACATCCGGCCGAAACGGCGCACGATCCGCAAGAAAAACGGCGCCCCGCGGGGCGCCGTTCTTTTCGGAAGGCGAGGTGCTACTTCTTGGGCGCTTCCGCCGGTGCTGCAGGGGCCGCGGGTGCGGCCGCCGGCGCCGGTGCCGCCGCCTTCATGAACTCGTCGAAGGCGATACTCTTGCCACCCTTGACGACCGCGATCGGCTCGAGCTTGCCGCCCTTCATCGTGAAGATCGTGATCTCCGCGTCCTTGCGGTCGCCCTTGTCGTCGAACTGTATGTGGCCGGTCGCGCCCTGGAAGTCGATCTTCTGCAGTTCGGGCAGGTACTTCACCGGGTCGGCCGAATCGGCCTTCTGCATCGCGGCGATCAGCAGGTTGACGCCGTCGTAGGTGAACGGCGCGTAGAGGATGGGCTCGACGTTGAACTTCTGCTTGTACGCCTCGAGGAACTCCTTCGACGCGGCGACGACCGGCAAACCGGCCTGCGAGCAGACGAGGCCATCGGCGGCGCCCTCGCCGGCAAGCTGCTTCATGTTGTCGGTGCACGCGCCGTCGCCGAAGCTGAATACCGCCTTGATGCCGAGTTCGCGGGCCTGCTTGAGCATCGGGCCACCGGTCGCGTCCATCCCGCCGTAGAACACGGCGTCGGGCGCCTTGCCCTTCATCTTGGTGAGGATCGCCTTGAAGTCGGTCGCCTTGTCGTTGGTCTTCTCGCGGGCGACGACCTGGACGCCGCCGGCCTTGAGCGTCTTCTCGACCTCGTTGGCGAGACCCTCGCCGTACGCGGTGGCGTCGTCGACGACCGCGACCTTCTTGACCTTCATCGATTCGAGGTACTGGGCGACCGCCGGTCCTTGCTGGTCGTCGCGTCCCACCACCCGGAAGATGCCCTTGAAGCCTTGCTCGGTCAGCTTCGGATTGGTCGCCGAGCCCGAGATCATCGGGATGCCGGCCTGGTTGTAGACGGCGGATGCCGGGATCGTCACGCCAGAGTTCAAGTGGCCGACCACGCCGGCGACCTTCGCATCGGCGAACTTCTGCGCGATCGTCGGGCCCATCTTCGGGTCCGCCTGGTCATCCTCGCCCATCAGCTCGAACTTCACGGTCTTGCCGCCGAGCTTGATCTTCTTGGCGTTGGCCTGCTCGATCGCGAGCCTTGCGCCGTTCTCGTTGTCCTTGCCCAGGTGGGCGATGCCACCGGTCAGCGGGCCTCCGTGGCCGATCTTGACGACGACGACTTCCTCGACCGGAGGGGCCGCCGGCGCGGCGGGGGCCTCGGCCTTCTTCGGCTCTTCCTGCTTGCCGCAGCCATACGCGGCGATGAGCGCGGCGGCAACGACGGTGATGCCGAGCTTGCGCGACATGTTCATGAAATCCTCTTTGGATGCGAAATGGGGAGACGTCGCGCAATCGGTCGCAGACGCGGGCAAACGGGACCGGCGATGATCCTGCGCAACGGAAGGTGACGCACTCGACTTGACGGCGGCTCCAGGGGCGCCGCCCGACGTCCGGCCGGGTGCGCGCAGCGACGAAACACGACACCGTGCAACGCGGCCGTTGGGAGCATCGATACGCCCGGCCGGTGCGCCGTGAAAAAAAGCGGGCTATTATTACGGGCTGCCACGAGACTGTCAATGTCCCGGCCACGAGGGCGGGGCCCCCCGCGTCGCGGCGGTCGCGTTTCGTCGACGGCATCGGCGTTTCGTCGCATCGACGTTGTGCGAGCGCACCCGCGGCGGCGACAATCGCGCACTTTTTCCGGGTGGCGTTGTCACGGAAGTGGGTCGGGGCCGTCGCGACGACCTGCGCGCGGCGCCGAATCCGCAAGACGCACCCGCTGCATCCAAACAGGATCGACGGCGGCATGCCGCGTTGCCCCACGAGGCGTCGCCGGCGAATGGGAGAGTCA
>JADZDD010000034.1 GCA_020851235.1 Burkholderiales bacterium
AGGGGCTCATCATGTCCGAGGGGCTCATCATGTCCGAGGGACTGATCATGTCCGAGGGACTGATCATGTCCGAGGGGCTCATCATGTCCGAGGGGCTCATCATGTCCGAGGGGCTCATCATGTCCGAAGGGCTCATCATGTCCGAGGCGGTCCTGGCCGGCGAACCCTGACCCGGCCGCACCTTATCCAAGGGTTCACCCCGAGACGCGCCGCTGCCACGGGCAGCGGCGCGTTTTTTGCATCTGCGATAGGCTGACCATCGGGTGACCGCCTGCGACCAGGCCTCGCCCGCAGGGCCAACGGCCTGCAGGTGCTCGCATGCTGCGGATGAATGATTACAATCCGGTCGCCAAGACCTACTGGTGGATCACCGCCCTTCTCGGCGGTGCCGTCCTCGTGCTCGCGGTCCGCTCGACGCTGACGCTCTCTTACCCCGGGATCGCCCAGGCCGGTTTCGCGATCATCCTCGCTGGCGTCGCCGGCGCCTTCCCGTACCGATTGGCCGGGGGCAAGACGTCGATCAGCGCCGCGGAGACCGTGATCTTCCTCGCGCTCGTGATGACGGGACCTGCCTCGGCCGCACTGGCCGCGGCCGCGGAAGGCGCGGTCGCCTCGTCTCGCACCTCCGCGCGCTGGACGAGCCGGATCGGAACCCCCGCGATGGCCGGCCTTGCGATGTACGCCTCCGGAACGCTCTACGTGCTCGGCGTCGGAAGGTTCACCGCCGACGGCACGGAACCGACGCTCCTCGTGCAGCTCGCGTTCCTGCTGCCGACTGCGGTTGCGTACTTCGCATCCGGCACGCTGCTCGTGGCATCGGTCTTCACCCTGAAGCAGCGCCTGCCGCTCCGACCTTGGACGATCCTGCGCAGCCACGGCTGGATGGCGATCGTCTATCTCGCGAGTGCGGCGCTTGCGGCGCTGCTCCACGCCGGCTACGAGCATCTCGGTGCAGGGGTTTTCGTCGCCGCGCTGCCCCTCGTCGCCGGAGCGATGCTCACGTATCGCCTCCACGCACGTTATCTCGAAGATCGCGAACTCGCGCACCACGAACGCGTCGCTGCGGCGCAGCGCGAAGCCACCGAGTCGGCACGCCATCTCGCCGCCCTGCAGGCGAGCGAGAATCGCTTCCAGAAGGCCTTCGCCCACGCCGCCATCGGCATGGCGCTCGTCACCCACGAGCGCATCGTGCTGCAGGCCAATCCCGCCCTCTGCAGCATCGTCGGCCGTGATGCGGCGTCGCTCATCGGATCCGACTTCGGCGCGTACGTCCACCGCGAGGATCGTGCGGCACTCGACCGTGACCTGAGCGATCTCCTCGCCGGCATCGTCACCACCTGCACGGTCGAACTGCGCTGCATCCGTCCCGACCGCTCGCTCGTCGCCGTCGCACTCCACGCCGCATTCTTCTCTGCCACCGACGACAGCGCCCCCTGCCTCATCTTCCAGCTCGAGGACATCACCGCGCGACAGATCGCCGAGGGCCGCCTGCGTCACATCGCGCATCACGACGACCTCACCGGCCTGCCCAATCGAGCGCACTTCTTCGGACAGGTCAGCGATGCGATCAAGGCGGCACAGCGCGATCCGACCTCCTGCTTCGCCGTGCTGTTCCTCGACTGCGATCGCTTCAAGACGATCAACGACAGCCTCGGTCATCGTATCGGCGACGAACTCCTGGTCGTGCTCGGGCGACGCATCGCGGCGCAAGTCCGGCCGACCGACGCCATCGCCCGCCTGGGTGGCGACGAGTTCGCGATTCTCGCCCGTGGAATGTGCGAGGAAGACGCCGTCACGCTCGCCAAGCGCCTGCAACGCGTGGTCAGCGAGCCGGTCCACATCCGCGCCGCCGAAATCTCGACGACGGTGGCCATCGGCATTGCGATGGGCGGCCCGTACTATCGGTCGCCCGAGGACGTGATGCGCGATGCGGATCTCGCCATGTACCGCGCGAAGGCGCAGGGGCGCGCCCAGTACGCGATCTTCGATACGGCGCTGCGCGCGGAGCTGTCCTCGCAGATGCAACTCGAAGGTGCGCTGCGTCGCGCGCTCGAAGACGAGGAACTCCACCTCGCCTATCAGCCGATCTTCGACCTGCACACGGGACGGATGGTCGGCGTCGAAGCGCTGTGCCGCTGGACGCACGCCGAGCGCGGCGCGGTGCCGCCGGAGCGCTTCATCCGCGTGGCCGAGGAGTCCGGGCTCATCGTTCCACTCGGTCGGTGGGTGCTGGAAGCCGCGTGTCGACAGCTTGCACTGTGGTACAAGGCGCTGCCCACCGCGCCGCGGTTCGTGGTGCACGTCAACGTGTCGGGTGCGCAGTTGCTGCAAACCGATTTCGTCGAGCGCGTCCTCGACATCGTCGACCGTGCCGCCATCCCGCGCGAGTCGATCGCACTCGAGGTGACCGAGAGCGTCCTGTTCGACAGCACGTCGATGGCGCTGCCCAACCTTAGGCAACTGCGCGCCGCAGGCTTGCAGATCAGCATCGATGATTTCGGCACCGGGTACTCGTCGTTCGCGCGGATGTGGGACCTGCCGGTCGGCGAAATCAAGATCGATCGCTCGTTCGTCGCGCGCCTGGCGTGCGGCCGTGAGGGCGAGGAGGTGCTCCGGGCCATGATCGCGATGGGCCGCGCGATGGGCAAGCGCATCGTTGCCGAAGGCGTCGAAACCGAAGCACAGTCGCGCACGCTGCGCGACCTGGGCTGTCACGAAGCGCAGGGCTTCTGGCACGCCCGTCCGCTGGATCCCGACGAGATCCACGCCATGTTGCAGGCGTCGCCGGTACCCGCGCTCGCGACCTAGCGCCGCCGCCGGCGCGCACCGGGCCGGGTGCGGCACGCCCCCGTGCTGGAGTTTTCGGCGACACGCCCTCATGTACCTGACTTGCATGGTCGAAGGCGGCCCCGACCCGACACGAGCGTGGGTCGACGGCGCACGACGACGACCCCATGGGAGCTGTGATGGACGCCAAGCTACGCACGGAACCGAACCCGCCCGCGACCGCAAACGTGCCGAGCGCGTCGGCTGCGCCCGCCACCGCCGAGAAGCTCCTCGGTGACGAAGGCTTTCGCGCCATCGATCGCATGTGGTCGGCGTACCGCGGCCGCTTCACCGGCGGGATGTCGCCTGCGGCGCTGGCGCTGGCGCTCATCGACTGGTCGATCCATCTCGCGTCCGCGCCGGGCAAGCAGATCGAGGTACTTGCCAAGGCCAACCGGAAGGCAACGCGCATCCTCGCGCACGCTGCGGCCGCAGCCTTCGACCCGTCGGCTCCTCCATGCATCGAGCCCTTGCCCGGCGACTACCGCTTCGTCGGCGAAGCCTGGAAGCGAGAGCCTTTCAACACCTGGGCGCAGGCGTTCCTGCTGCAGCAGCAGTGGTGGCACAACGTCACGCGCGGCGTGCCAGGGGTGACGCCGCATCACGAGGCCATGGTCGCGTTCGGTGCCCGCCAGTGGCTCGACGTCTTCGCACCATCGAACAACCCCTTCACCAATCCCGAGGTGATCGACAAGGCGATCGCCTCCGGCGGCCTCAACTTCGTCCAGGGCCTTCAGAACTGGCGTGAGGACCTGACCCGCCTCGCTCTCGGACAGCGGCCGGCAGGCACCGAGCGCTTCCGCGTCGGCAAGGATGTCGCTGTCACGCCCGGCAAGGTCGTCTTCCGCAACGAACTCATCGAGCTCATCCAGTACGCGCCGGCGACCGCGTCGGTGTACGCCGAACCGGTGCTGATCGTTCCGGCGTGGATCATGAAGTACTACATCCTCGATCTCTCACCGGAGAACTCGCTGATCCGCTACCTCGTGGCGAAAGGTCACACGGTGTTCTGCATCTCGTGGCGCAATCCGACCGCGGACGACCGGGATCTCACGCTCGACGACTATCGTCGACTGGGGGTCATGGCCGCACTCGACGCCGTCGAGGCAGTCGTGCCGGGACGCAAGGTGCATGCGACCGGCTACTGCCTCGGCGGAACGCTGCTGTCCATCGCCGCGGCGTCGATGGGATGTCGCGGCGACACGCGGCTCGCGTCGCTCACGCTCTTTGCGGCGCAGACCGACTTCACCGAACCCGGCGAGCTCGCGCTCTTCATCGATCACAGCCAGATGCACTACCTCGCGAGCATGATGTGGAACCGCGGCTACCTGTCGGCAGATCAGATGGCCGGAGCCTTCCAGCTCCTGCGCTCCAACGACCTCGTCTGGTCGCGGCTCGTCCGCGAGTACCTCATGGGTGAGCGCGTGCCGATGAACGATCTGATGGCCTGGAACGCCGACTCGACGCGCATGCCGTATCGCATGCACGCCGAGTACCTGCAACGGCTCTATCTCGACAACGAGCTCGCCGCGAGCCGCTTCATCGTGGATGGGCGTCCCGCCGCGCTGCAGAACATCCACGTGCCGATCTTCGCGGTCGGAACCGAGCGTGACCACGTCGCACCATGGCGGTCGGTCTACAAGATCCATTATCTTTGCAGTGATGCCGAGGTCACTTTCGTGCTCACCAGCGGTGGACACAACGCCGGCATCGTCAGCGAGCCCGGGCGCCCGCGCCGACGCTATCGGGTCGCGGTCAAGGGCAGCGCGCACCTGTGCCGCGGCGCCGACGAGTGGTTCAAGGCCGCCGAGATGAAGGATGGCTCGTGGTGGATCGAGTGGAGCGACTGGCTCGCCGCGCGCTCGACGGCCAAACGCGTTCCGCCGCCTTCGATGGGTGCGGCAGCGAAGGGGTACCGAGCGCTCGAGGACGCCCCCGGCACCTACGTCTTGCAGCGCTGACGTCGCGATGAACGACTTCCTGCGTAACCGCACGTTCGACGAGCTCGCGCCCGGCGATACGGCGTCCATCGTCCGGGTCGCCGCGCGCGACGACATCGACCTCTTCGCTGCCGTGTCGGGTGACGTCAATCCGGCGCATCTCGATGCGGCATTTGCCGCCACCGACCAGTTCGGTCATATCGTCGCGCACGGCATGTGGACCGCGGCGCTGATCTCGGCCGTGCTCGGCACCAAGCTCCCCGGTCCGGGCACCATCTATCTCGGCCAGAACCTGCGCTTCGTCAAACCCGTCACGCCGGGGGACACGATCACCGCGACGGTCACCGTCAAGGACAAAGAGGATCACAAGCACATCGTCACGCTCGACACCGTGTGCACGAACCAGCGTGGTGACAGCGTGCTCGAGGGAGTGGCGACCGTCATCGCTCCTGATCGCAGCATCGAATGGCCCCGCGCACACCTCCCCGACGTCTCGCTGCGACGGCACGAGCGCTTCGATACCCTGGTGACGCGGGCACGTGGGACACCGCCGGTCCGGGCGGCCATCGTTCATCCGTGCTCGCCTGCCGCGATCATGGCCGTGGTCGAGGCACGCGACGAGGGCCTCTTCGATCCGATTCTCATCGGTCCCACCGCCCGGATCCAGGCTGCGGCGCAAGCAGCGCAAGTCTCGCTCGCCGGTATCGCGATCGAGCCCGTTCCGCACAGTCACGCCGCAGCCGCACGCGCTGTCGAACTCGCGGCCGCAGGCCAAGTGTCCGTGCTCGTCAAGGGAAGCCTGCACAGCGACGAGTTGTTGAGTGCGGTCGTGGCGCCGGCATCGGGCCTGCGCACCGAGCGGCGCATCAGCCATGTCTACGTGCTCGACGTTCCGGCCTACGACAAGCCGCTCGTCGTCACCGATGCCGCGATCAACATCCAGCCCACACTCGAGCACAAGCGCGACATCTGCCAGAACGCGGTCGATCTCCTCCACGTGCTCGGTATCGCGAAGCCGCGCGTTGCGGTGCTCGCTGCCGTCGAGACCGTCAATGCGAAGATGCCGGCAACCCTCGATGCCGCCGCACTCACCGTGATGGCGGCACGAGGTCAGATCACCGGCGCCCTGGTCGACGGCCCCCTCGCCTTCGACAATGCGATCAATCGCGACGCCGCGAGCACCAAGGGCATCGTCTCACCGGTCGCCGGACAGGCCGACATCCTGCTCGTCCCCGATCTCGAGGCCGGCAACATGCTCGCCAAGCAGCTCATCTATTTCGCGGGAGCCACCGCCGCCGGGCTCGTCCTCGGCGCACGCATCCCCATCGTGCTGACGAGTCGCTCCGACCCGCTGCCGGGCCGTATCGCCTCCGCTGCGCTCGCCAAGCTCGCTGCCGCCCGCCCGCCGATCAAGGGGTTGTAGGGGCGGCGCGGGACGGCGGCAGTTTCTCGGCGATCTCGGATGTCGCCCCGATCGCATTCAGCTCCCGATTGAGTCGCTCGACGCTCCGCTGCAGCGTCTGCGCCCGAGGCATGCCCTGCGTGTCCTGAGGGGCCGCCTCGATCGCTTGACGTACCCCCGGCCTGCGATTATCATTTGTCCGGACCAATCACCGCTCCGGAACCGACCGGCGCCTCACCGAAGGGTGTCCCTCCATGCGCGGCATCACGCACCTCGGCACGTTCATCGAACAGGCCCGCCGTGACGGCGACCTGCTTGAAATCGACCGCCCGGTCGATCCCTTCCTCGAACTCGCCGCCGTCGCCCGTGCGACCGACGGCGGTCCCGCAGTTCTCTTCCGGAATGTCAAAGGTCACCCGCGTCGCAGCGTCATCACCAACATTTTCGGTGACCGGCGTCGGATCGCGCGCATGTGCAAGGTGCATCCCGACTACCTGCCCCGCTTTCTCGCGGATGCGGCGCTCGCGCCGATCCCATCGGTCGAACCGAAGGCCGTGCCGAGTCAACAGCATGCGATCGTCGCAGACATCGACATCGCCGCGACCGTACCGATCACGCAGCAGACGAGGGACGATGCGGGTTACGTGATCACCGGCGGACTCATCCTCGCGCGCGACCCCGAGACCGGTGCGTTCAACGGCTCGTACCACCGGATGCGGGTGCTCTCGAAGGACACGACCTGCATGACGATCCAGGCCGGTCGGCATCTCCTGGAAATCGCGCGAAAGCACAAGAAGGCCGGGCGCGATCGCATTCCGGTCACGGTCAACGTCGGCGCAGGACCTGCGGTGCTCCTCGCCTGCTCGGGCAGTACGCAGCAGACGCTGACGCCGATGGGCTACGACGAATTGGGCTTTGCCGGCGCGCTGCAAGGTGAGCCGGTGACGATCGCGCCGGCCCTGACGCAGCCAGGTGCCTGGGCGCTCGGCGAGGCCGAACTCGTGCTCGAGGGCTACATCGACATGACTCAACTCACCTCCGAAGAGGATTCGGGTCAGGATGGCGTCAAGGGTATGATGCCCGAGGCCGGTGGCTACATGGGTCGAGCCTGGAAGGTGTGGACCTTCACCGTCACCGCGATCACGCACCGCGACAACTACACCTACTGGTTCCCGTTGGCGATCAACGCCGAGACGACCAATCTCATGGGCCTGCCCGCGGAAGCCTCCGTCTACGACGCGTGCCGGCGCATCAGCCCGCGGGTATTCGATACCTGCCAGGTCCTGCAGGGCATGCGTGGTTGTCTCGGCGTGGTGATCCGGATCAACCGCAAGAGCTTCCGCGATGAAGGGCTGCAGAACAATCTCGCATTCGGCGCGCTGTCGGCCCACTCCGACCTGGGGTGGGTCATCGCGGTCGATCACGACATCGACATCGGCAACGCCGACGATGTCATGTGGGCGGTGATCACGCGGGGGGACATGAAGGACGGGATGATGCTCTCGCCGCTCGCCAAGGTGAGCGGGATGCTCGCCGAGGGCAGCGCCGCAGGGCTTGGCCGCAAGGTGTACATCGATGCCACCGCTCCCTTCGCGGAGCGCGAGCGCTACACGCGCGGGGTGTTCGAGCCTGTGGACCTCGCGCAGTGGCTCGGCGCCGAGGCTGCCGAGAAGGTACGCGCACAGCAGAGCGATTATGTGAAGTCGCTGTTGGCGCGCCATCATTGATCCGGATCCAAGGAGGAATCATGGCCGAAGACACAGTGAAAAAGCCCTTCAACTGGGACAAGTTCCAGAAGAATCTCGGCTACACCGACGAGCAGATGGCGACGTTCCGCGCCGACGAGAAGCGGCGTCGCGCCGCCGAGGCGCTGCCCGAAGCCAACCGGCGCACGATCGTGGCCACCGTTGTCGCAAGCCACGGCTGCGCGGCCGGCTTCAAGCTGGGTGACACCATCGAAGTGTCCGGTGCAGGCGTCGTGAAGTCCTGCAACGTGTGCATCTACGCCGTGGCGCCGATGACGATCCACGCCGCGATGGCACACGATCGGATCGCTGCGGGTCTCGATCCCAACGAGATGTGGTTCGATCGTTTCAGCTGCCAGGACGCCGGTTTTTGCAACGGCAGTTGGGGACAGGTGTCCTTCAAGGTGGAAGTGAAGTGAGCGACGCCGTGCGCGACTACGGTGCGACGGTCGAAGCCTTGAAGTCGGGTCTGCGCCTGCGAGCCGATCCGATCGCGCTCAAGCTGTTCGAGAGCACGGACGTGCTCGACACGATCAAGGGATTGCGCCGCCCCGAGGCTGGCGTGCATTTTTCGATGTGTCAGCTCATCGGTCAGGTGCGCTGGCTCGGCTGGACGCTCGGCATCACGCACGACAACGTGATGCCGAACAGCAACTGCGGCGGCGTTCCCGGTCTCAATGCGCCGGCGCCGAAGTATCTCGATGGCACGATGTTCCACAACGTTTGGTTCGCCACCGTCGAGGCGGCTCGCGAGCATCAGGCGCAGATGCCGCGTGTGCCTGCCGGCAAGTATCACGCACTCGTCGCTTCGCCGCTCGCCAAGGGCCGGCTCGATCCGCCTGATGCGGTGCTGATCTACGCGACGCCGGGTCAGATGATGCTGCTCGTCAATGCCTTGCAGCACCGTCGCTACTTCCGCGCCGACTTCACGGTCACGGGAGAGACCGCGTGTGCCGATTCGTGGGGTCGCGGCCTCGCCACCGGCGAGCCGAGCATCTCGATCCCCTGCTTCGCCGAGCGACGCTTCGGTGGCGTTCAGGACGACGAGTTGTTGGTGTCGCTGCGCATGGAGCACATCGACGAAGCACTCACCGGACTCGACTGGCTCGCACAGCGAGGCATCCGCTACCCCATCCCGCCGTACGGGCCGCAGTGCGACCCAGCCAAGGCCTTCCAGCATAACTACGCCGGCAAACTCTGATCCGAACCCCTTGGGGCTTCACCATGAACCGACGCACACTCGTAAAGACCACCCTCGCCCTGGCGCTCCTGCCCTCGCTCGCTCGTGCGCAGACCTGGCCCACCAAGCCCATCCGCGTCGTGAATCCGTTCTCCGCAGGCGGTGGTCTCGATCAGCTCGCACGCAACCTCGCGCAGAAACTCTCGGAGAGCCTCGGTCAGTCGGTCGTCGTCGAGAATCGTACGGGTGCCTCCGGGAACATTGGTGCTGAATTCGTTGCGCGGGAGAAGCCCGACGGCTACACGCTGCTCATGGGCTCTTCGGCGACACACGGCATCAGCCCGGCGTTGTATGGATCCCGACTGCCGTTCGACCCCGTGAAGGACTTCACGGCCATCTCCGTTTCGGTGGTGCAGAAGAACGTCCTGGTGATCAACGTCAACACACCCGCCAAGAACGTCGCCGAGCTCATCGCTTACGCGAAAGCGAACCCCGGAAAGCTCTCGTTCGGCTCGCCGGGCGCCGGCACCTCGCAACACCTATCGGGAGAGCTCTTCAAGTACATGGCGAAGGTCGACATGGCGCACGTGCCCTACAAGGGCAGCGCCGCCGCCATGACCGACCTCTTGGGTGATCGCATCACGATGATGTTCACCGACATCCCCACCGCGCTCCCGCACATCAAGGAAGGGCGCTTGCGGGCGCTTGGCGTCACCTCGGCCGAGCCGTCATCGGCCCTGCCGGATGTCAAGCCACTCGCCGATCAGGGTTTACCCGGCTTCGACCTGAAGGCGTGGTACGGCGTCATGGGGCCGGCGGGCATGCCACCCGCGATCGCCGAGAGGTTGAATGCCGAAATCACGAAGGCGCTCAAGTCCCCCGAACTGCGCGACAAGCTCATGGCGATGGGCCAGGAGCCGATCGCCCTCGGACTCGCCGAGAGCGACGCCTACGTCAAGCGCGAGATCGCGCGCTGGGCGGAGGTGGTCCGGATCAGCGGCGCCAAGATCGAGTAGCGATCCCGCTTCGCCCGACACTGCCGCTGCGGACGAGACCGTGTCCATGCGCCGCCTCATCGTCGGAATCTCGGGCGCCTCGGGTGCGATCTACGGCGTGCGGGCACTTGAAGTGCTCCGGGAGGCAGACGACATCGAGACGCATCTGGTGCTCTCGGCCGCGGCAAAGCGCACGCTGGTCGAGGAAACGCATTGGAGCGTCGATGCCGTCGAGGCGCTGGCGGACGTGGTGCACAGCCACCGCGACATCGGCGCCGCCATTGCGAGCGGCTCGTTCCAGACCGCCGGGATGCTCGTGGCACCATGCTCGATCAAGACGCTTGCCGGAATCGCGCATTGCTACGCGGACAATCTCCTCACGCGTGCGGCCGACGTGTGTCTCAAGGAGCGGCGCCCACTCGTCTTGATGGTACGCGAGATGCCGCTGCACCTGGGCCATCTCGAACTCATGGCCACCGCCGCACGAAGCGGCGCGATCATCGCGCCCCCCGTTCCCGCGTTCTACAACCGCCCGACGACGATCGACGACATCGTCGATCATTCCGTAGGCAAGGCGCTCGATCTGTTCGGCATCGGCCACCAGCTCTTCCGACGCTGGAAGGAAACCGTCGCCGACGACGCGCTGCGCTCGGTGCGCGACCCCTGATGCCCTCGATCAGCGAGCGCGCCCTCGACTACCTCGCGCAACACCGCGTCGCCACGCTGGCCACGCACGGGCCGGAGGGACCATGGGCGGCTGCGGTGTTCTATGCCAACGCCGGCTTCGACTTCATCTTCCTGTCCTCGCCCGGCTCGCGACACGCGTGCGACCTCGGACGCAAGGGCGCGGCAGCCGCCACCATCCAGGAAGACTACGCCGATTGGCGCGCCATCCAGGGCGTGCAACTCGGTGGCGAGGTGATCATGCTCGACGACGTCGCCATGGAGCAGGCGCGCACGCTCTATGCACTCAAGTTTCCGATCGCGCAATTGAACTCCGACACGCCGGCCCCCGTCGCCGCCGCGCTCAGCAAGGTCCGCTGGTACCGCTTCATCGCGGCGCGCGCCTACTGGATCGACAATGCCGCTGGATTCGGCAAGCGAGAGCAGGTCCTGTAAAGACCCCGGCCTAGGTCTCACGCGTGAGCGTCTGCAGCAGGCTGAAGCGCCCGGCAGGATACACACTGATCGCCGCGTAGTAACGTCCCTCGTCACCGCGACAATGCAGGCGGTATACCGCGCGCAAGGCGGGGCTCCGCACCGGAACGCCCAAGACCTTCGCGACGCGAGCCGACACCGCGCACGCCTCGATGCGTTGCTCGACGCGCTCCACGGGGCCGCCGTGATGCGCCTCGATGAGCGCGTGCACGGGTCCTCGTCGCTTCCCGATTTGCGGGACGATGGATCGATGCTCCGGTCGAAGGTAGAAATCCGTCCATGATTCAGACTGCGTCGCGCCCGGTGCCGTGCGATACGCCGACACCCTGATCCAATGCTCGCCGACCGCACAGCCCAGATCGACCGCGAGATCCGCATCGGCTTCGATCTCCGCGCTTTCCACTGGATGAATGTCGAGTGTGCCGGAGAAGCGCAGGAGATCCTCCGGGCTGTGCACGGCAAGACTGAACCTCATCTGCGGATCGCGCGCTACGACGACGCTGCCCACGCGTGGACGACGCGTGAGGTAACCACGGCGCTGCAGCATGGCGAGCGCAGCACGTACCGTGAACCGGCTCACTCCGAAGCGGGCACACAGTTCCACTTCCGGCGGAAGCGTGGCATCGACCGCGTGCACGCCCGCCACGATCTGTGACTCGAGCTCGTCGGCGATCTCGACGTAGCGGGGGATGCGCGGCGTTGGGCGCTTCCGATGCGATGTCACGCGGCGTCGATGGATTCGCGGGCGCGACACGCGATCACCGCATCCAGCGCCAGTACGCCCTCGCCCTGCGGCAACACGATCAACGGATTCACGTCCATTTCGTGAAGGCGGTCGGCATGATGCGCCGCAAATTGCGACAGCCGCACCATCGTTGCGACAAGAGCGTCGCGATCGGCCTCAGGCTGACCGCGAAAACCGGCGAGCAGCCTGGATGCCTTCGTGAGGTCGATCAACGCGTGCGCCCCGGCGGGACTCAGCGGGCACATGCCAAAGGCGACGTCGCGGAAGAGCTCCACCGACACCCCTCCCAATCCGAACATCAACACCGGTCCGAAGTCGGCGTCCCGCTTGATTCCAAGCACGACCTCGACGCCGCGTGGCGCCATGCGCTCGACCAGGAAGCCATCGAACACGAGCTGCGGCTGACGCCGGATCATGGCGCGCGCAGCATCCTCGGCGCCTTCCGCAGTCGTGATCCCGAGCGCCACGAGGCCGAGCTCGCTCTTGTGCGCAACGCCTGTCGCGATGCCCTTGATCACCACGGGAAAGCCAATGGCCCTCGCGCAGGCGCCGACGTCGTCGACGCGCGGCGCGACGCGCGAAGCGGGCGTCGGGATGCCAAGGGCCGCGAGAATCGCCTTGGCGCGAACCTCATCGACGAGCGCCCCCTCGGGCAGTGGCGGCAAGTCGTCGCGTCCCACCTCCCCTGGCGGAGGCAGCGGGCGCCCGGCGGCGCGCGCGAGCCCTAACAGCCGCGCCGCGGAACGCATGCTGCGCATGACGGGAACGCCGCACTCGCGTGCACGTTCGAATCCGACCTCCTGCGGGTGACCGGATACGGGCACGATGACGCCCACCTGTGCCGCGGACTCCAACACTTCCAGCGCTTCATCGAGCCAGAGCTTGGACCGTGCGTCGCGCGGTGCGCCCACGCTGACCCACATCACGCTGTCGATCGCCTCGTCCTCGATAGCCACCGCGAGGCTCATTCGCGGCAACTCGGCGTCGCTGAACACCCCGCCGCCAACGTCGAGAGGATTGCCGGCCTTGAGGTACGACGGCAGGATCGAATCGAGTCGCTCCATCGTTCGCGGCGACAGCGGTGGAATCGGAACCCCGGCCGCCTCACACTCGTCGGCAAGAATCGACGCTGCACCGCCCGAGAGCGTGAGGATGAGGACGCCGCCGCGTCGCATCGGCACGCGACGTCGAGATGCGGTGAGGAGCGCGGCCGCAGGAAGCAAGTCCTCGCACTCGTCGACACGAACGACGCCGCGTTCGCGGCAAACGGCGGAGAACACTTCGTCCGAACCGGCGAGCGCTCCGGTGTGCGAGAGTACCGCCTGCCGACCCATCTCGGACGAGCCTGCCTTGAAGGCAACGATGGGCTTGCCGGCCTGATGCGCGGCCGAGGCGACGGCGGCGAAGCGCATCGGTTGGCGTAGTCCCTCGATCATGAGGGCGATGGCGTCGATACCGGGATCGGCGACGAGTGCCTCCATGAGCTCCTCCATGCCGATGTCCATCGCGTTGCCGACATGCGCGTACAACCCGAGATCCACGCCGGTATCCTCGGCGTTGAGGATGAGGCCACCCATCATCGCACCACTTTGCGTGACCAGCGCGATCCGGCCGCGCCGGCGATGTGCGAGCGACTCGAATGAGCTGTTGTAGCCGAGCGACATGCCAATCGCGGGGTTGCCCGCGCCGAGGCAATTGGGTCCCAGCAAGCGCGTGCGCGAGCCGGCCAGGATCGCCCGTAGTCGCGCCGCACGGGCCTCACCTTCCGTCCCCTCCTCTTCCCACCCCGAACTGCACGCCACGACCACCTTCACTCCCGCATCGCGGCAGGCAATGACGGCATCGAGCGTCGCCTCGGCATTGAGCGCAATCATCGCGAGGTCGGGCACTTCCGGGAGTGATGCGATCTCCGGGTAGCACGGCACTTCAAAGAGTTCTGAGTATCTCGGGTTGATCGGATAAAGGCCACCCTCGAATCCGAGACGCAGGCAGTTACGCAAGCCCCGCGAGGCAGGCGTATTCGGTCGCGCCGACGCCCCGATGAAGGCGATGGAAGCCGGATGGAATAGTGCGTCTAGCGTGGCAGGCATGAAACCTCACATACGCACGAAGCGACGACGACCGTCCTCGCCGAGAGAGGAGACGACCAGGCCCTCCCCTTCGAGGAAGTTGAGATGCGCGACACCTTCGCCGAGTGCAAAGCCAAGTTCGGCATGTCGCATCGGGCGGCCGAAGAGGACTGGCAACAGCTCGTAGCACGTCACCGGCGTGCCACACGCCTGGATCACCGCATTCAGTCGATCTTCATGATGTGCGCGGATCTCGTCGACGCGAGTTGCAATGCCACGAAGCGGTTGTCGGTGCGACGGCAGCAACAGTGCGTCGTCACTCAACTCGGCAAACGCCGGTAGCGTTTCGAAATACGACCGTAGTGGATTGCTGTCGCCTCCTGGCCATACCGCGATATTCGGGGTGATCTTGGGAAGCACCTGATCACCCCCCAGCACGAGCTTTCCCTCGTCGTCGACGAGACTCAGATGCTCAGGAGAATGTCCCCGGCCCACCACCGGGCGCCAATGTCGCCCTCCAAGCGTGATTGGAGCGGACGTATCGACGCCATCCACTCGGGCCGGAAGCGCATGAACCTGGCGCGAATAGCGTGGCATTCGCTCCAGCAGTTCGGGTGCGAGCGTGGCGGGCAGCCCATGCTCGTGCCAGAAGGGGCAACGCTCGGCGACGACATCGCGCGCGGGATCCGCGTAACGGCCCGCCACGGCGAACTCGCCGGCGGTCATGGCAACTGGAATACCGAATCGGGCAGAGAGCCACCCTGCAAGCCCCACGTGATCAGGGTGGTGGTGCGTGACGACGATACGGTGCAATGGCCGCCCCTGGAGGAGTGGGTGGGTCAGGACGCGATCCCATGCCTCGCGCGCCTCCGGCGTGTCGAGCCCGCAGTCCACGAGCGTCCAACCGTCCCCCTCATCGAGCAAGTAGACGTTGATGTGATCGAGCGCGAACGGCAATGGGAGACGAACGAGGAGCACGCCTTCCGCCACGCTTATCGGCAGCGCGGGCGATATGATGACATCCGCGAAGCGGACCGGCCCCGTCCGCACCTCACGCCGCCAATACCGATCCGCGATAATCCGAGATCCCGTGATCGCGTCCATCAAAGCCCCATCTGCTTTGCGATGATCGTACGTTGTATTTCCGAGGCACCAGCGCCAATCGTCCCGATTCGCGAGTCGCGAAAGAAGAGCTCCATGTCGTACTCTTTGAGCACGCCGTAACCGCCCATGACCTGTACGCCATTGTTGGCAACATCGAACAACGCCTCGGAAGCGTAGAGCTTGGCCATCGACATTTCCTTGAAGCACGGCATCCCTGCCGATAACATCCAGGCGACGCGGTAGCCCAGCAGGCGTGCGATGTCCGCCTTCATCTGCATGTCGACGAGCTTGTGTTGCACAGCCTGAAACTTTGAGATCGGCTGGCCGAACTGGCGCCGCTCCTTCGCGTACCGAACGGCGTAATCGACGATCGCCTGCGACGTGCCGGCGTACATCATCGCGACGCTCAATCGCTCGACACCAAGCCCCTTGTTGAGCCCAACCCAGCCTTCGTGAAGCTCCCCCATCATTCGGCTTCTTGGCACCCTGACGTCCCGATAGAAAACCTCGTTCGTGTGCGTTGCCGTGCGGCCCAACTGTTTCAGCGGACGAATTTCAATCCCGGGCGAATCCGCGTCGACGATGAAGACCGTGATGCCATGATGCTTCTTCTGTGGATGACGTATCGTTCGACATACCGTAAGTATGATGTCCGCGACATGCGCATTCGTGGTGAACATCTTCTGGCCGTTCAGGACAAAGTGGTCACCATGGTCTTCCGCGAAGAGTTCGACGGCCGCAGCGTCTGAGCCGACATTGGGCTCGGAAAGGGCGAAAGCGCTCTTTATCGCGCCGGAGATGATCCCGGGCAAGAAGTCCCGCTTCTGCGCCTCGGACCCGTACAGGAGGATGTTGTAGCCGCCGAGGACGACCGTCGTGAAGTACGATGAGCCCGCTCCGTACCAGCCATACCCCGCCTCCTCGAGGAATATCGCAAGTTCGATCGGTCCAAGGCCTGCGCCACCGAACTCGGTGGGAAAGGGAATACCCATCCACCCCTGTGCGGCCATCCTTGCGTAGAGCTCGGTTGGAAAGCGGTCATTGTCACTACACGACCGGATATAGTCGCGCGTGCACTCCTTCGCCATGAAGCGGCGAACGGACTCCCGAAACAGCTCCTGCTCCGGCGTGAAAGCGAGATCCATCGCTTGCTCTCCCCAATGCGCTTCGTTGCGAACTCAGTGCTGTGGCCCGGCCGCCGACCGCCGATCGAGAAAGGCGCTCACGGCTGCGCGGTGTTCCTCGGACTTGAAGGCGGCGGCAAGCTCGCTTGCCTCCATCTCGAGCGCAGTCTCGAGGTCCATGGCTTGCGCGCGATGCAGCATCGACTTGATCCTGGTCAGCGCCGAAGGCGGTCGTGCCGCCAGCTGCGACGCGAATTCTGCCGTGGTCGCGTCGAGTTTCTCGTGCGCAACGACACGATGTACGAGACCAATCCTCTCGGCCGTCCGTCCATCGATCAGATCACCGAGAAGCAAGAGTTCCGTCGCCTGTCCGAAACCAACCGCGCGAGCCAGCAGTACCGAACAGCCGAACTCCGGCGCCAACCCGAGGCGCACGAAGGGAAAGCCGAAGCGCGCACGATCCGAAGCAATGCGAAAGTCACACGCCAGCGCGATGGTGGCGCCGCCGCCAACGGCAGCTCCGTTGACGCTTGCGATGATGGGCTTGGGTGATCCGGTGAGGCAGCGCACCAGCGCGTTCGGCCCCTGGCGCAACCGCTCCCGCCAATCCGCCTCCGATCGCGACGCCCCACGCTCGAAGGTATCCCGGAAATCACCTCCGGCGCAAAACGCTTCACCCTCGCCCGTAATGACGATGACCCGCACGACCGGGTCAGCGATCGCCTTCTCGCACAACCCGAGGAGTTGCCGCGTGGTGCCATCGCCAAGTGCATTGCGCCGCGCCGGCCGATTGAAGGCGATGCGCGCCAGCGGTCCGTTGACGACATACGTCAGGTCGAGTGCATCCATTTGTCCGGACCATAACCGTTGACCGGTTGGTTGTCAATGTGGCCACGCCCCTTGGCCGACTCCCGACGCTCCGGACTCTCGCGGACGACTGCTAGCCTCCCCCGCGACGGACCGCCGGTGCGTCCAACCCAACGCCGCCGAAATCCGTCAGCGCAGCAAGTCGCTCGGCCAGGAAGTCGACGAGGACCCTCGTGCGATAGAGGAGGCGCCGGTTCGGGTAGAGAATCCACAGGCTCGGCACTTCACCGGATGGATAGACGCACGCATAGTCGGGGAGAACTCGTTGCAATCGCCCGGCCTCGATGTCTGCGCGAACGATGTTCCGCCCGAGTCTGGCGATGCCGAGACCGTGACGGGCGAGTTCAAGGAGCACGTTATGACTGTCGGCCTCGATGCCGGTACGAACGGGCACGCCTACTGTCTTGTCGCCGCAGCGGAAGAACCAGTTGAGCGGTTCATTCGAGGAGTGAACGAGACATCGGTGCTTCGTCAGGTCTTCCAATGCGTTGGGGACTCCGGCCTGCTCGAGATACTTGGGTGACGCACACAACACCCGAATCACGTCCCGCACGCGGATCCCGACCATGCTGCTGTCGGGAATTCGGCCCGAGTGAATGGCGACGTCGATTCCATCCGCGACCAGGTCGACCAGGTTGTCGGTCGCAACGATCGAAAGCCTGATGTCCGGGTACTGCGCATTGAACTCATCGAGGACGAGCGGCAGATAGCTCCCCGCCGCGTAGTGATTGACCGCAAGCCGCACCGTACCCCGAGGAACCTGCACCATCGCGGCCACCGAATCATCGAGATCGGCGAACCCATTGAGTGTGTCATGCGCCCACTCGAGCACCCGCTCACCCGCCTCGGTCAGTCGAACGCTTCGCGTGGTTCGTTGAAACAGACGCACGCCGAGCGCGCGTTCCAAGGATGCAATCTGACGCGCGGCGAGAGAGCCCGTGAGGCCCAGTTCACGACCGGCCGCGGTAATGTTGCGCGCGGCGGCAACGCGCTGCATGAGATCGAGCTGCATGAGCGTGACGCGTGATCGAATGCCCGAGGCAACTCGGACCGGTACGATCGCGTCTGCTCGCTCCTTCGTGTCGCGGTGTCGCATTGCCCGATTCCAGGTCCTTCCCAGGGCGGATTCGATGGCCCGCGGCGCCATGCACCCCCGCCGATCCCTTTACCAGGGTTGGACGGCACCCTCTCGCGCAGGATTCGCGAGCCGCCCGATGTCTGCCCCGCTTCGAGCCGGGAACCCGCTGTACCGGTCGCCGAGCTGCTCTCGTCGGCATTCCGACGCCTCTCCCCGCATCGGACCGAACGGCCCAGCCACGACACCCCGTTCGCGCCACGACGGCGTGCAATCACCGGGGTCGCAGCGGATTGCGGCTCGAAAAGCCATTGTACATGTACGCCTTTGCACGTCCCGGGATCCTGGCGACGGCGAGATAATCGACAGGACTTCAAGCACGAGGACGACTACATGCCAGATCGCACGCACTTGATCGCGGCCGACACTGGAGGAACTTTCACCGACGTCGCGGCGTTCGACGCATCGAGCGGGGAGATCCGCTACGGCAAGGCGCTCACCAACTATTCGAACCTGGCGGATGGCGCCATCGATGGCCTGAACGTCGCCAACGTCGATCTCGCCCAAGGTCTGCTGTTCAAGCACGGCACGACCCACGTCATCAACGCGTTCATCCAGCGAAGTGGTGCGAGGACCGCGTTGGTGACCACGCAAGGCTTCTCCGATCTCATCGAGATCGGGAGGGGGAACAGGCCCGTCCCGTTCTCACTCAGATATCGCCGCGATCCGGTCCTGGTTCCACGTGATCTGCGCTTCGAGGTCGCCGAGCGCATCGACGCCCAAGGTCGGATCGTGATCCCGCTGGACGAGGCCGCAATCCTCGCGCTGTCTGCCCGCCTGCATGAACTCGGCGTGGAGGCGATCGCAGTTGCCTTCCTCAACTCCTATGCCAATCCGACGCACGAGCGGCGGGCCGTTGAGATCCTCGCGCAGCGCCTGCCCGGTGCGTACATCACTTCGGGAGCCGCCCTCAGCATGGAGTGGTACGAGTACGAGCGCACCACGACGGCCGCCGCCAATGCCTACGTGGGTCCGAAGATGCGGCAGTACGTCGATGCATTCGACGCGCGCCTGCGCGAGCGCGCATTCCCCGGGACCTTCTACATGATGGGGTCGAGTGGCGGCGTGCTCCCGGCAGATCGCGCGATTTCCGAGCCCGTTGCCCTGGTCGAATCTGGACCGGTCGGCGGATGCATCGGAGCGGCTCGATATGCCGCCGCGCTCGGCCTCACCAAGGTCATCGCGTTCGATATGGGCGGGACGACCGCCAAGTGTGCCCTTGTCATGGATGGGCGTTTCGACGTGCAACCGACATACTATGTCGGCGGCTACGACCACGGCTTTCCATTACGGAGCCCCGTCATTGACATCGTGGAGGTCGGCGCGGGCGGTGGCTCCATCGCGCACGTCGACTCCGGCGGAGAATTCAAGGTGGGTCCGCGCAGCGCCGGCTCTGAGCCGGGCCCCGTCGCATTCGGCCGAGGCGGAACCGAGCCCACCGTGACCGATGCCAATCTCGCTCTTGGGCGAATTGGTGCCGGGGTGTTCCTTGGCGGGCGCCTCCAGCTCGATCTATCCAAGGCCAGGGACGCGATCCGCACCCGCGTCGCCGAGCCTCTGGGATACGTGGGTGCGGACAACGTCGACATTGCCGCCCAAGGCGTCCTCGATCTCGCGAACATCACGATGACGAACGCGATCAAGGAGATATCGATCGAGAGAGGACATGACGTTCGCGAATTCGTCCTCTTCGTGTTCGGAGGCAGCGGGCCCCTGTTCGGCACACAGCTCGCACGTACGCTACGCATTCCCCGCGTGATCGTGCCCCCGCAACCCGGCAACTTCAGCTGTCTCGGGATGCTGTTGGCGCCGATACGTGTCGACCTGGCCAGGACGATCGTCGGTGAACTTTCGAGCCCCACCCTGGATGCCGCTACGGCCGCACTCGATGAGCTCGAGGTCAGCGCTCGCGCGACACTTGAACGCGAGTGTGGATCCGGGAACCTCGTCGGCGAGCGAGCGCTGGAGCTGCGCTACCGTGGGCAACGCCACAGCGTCCGCGTGCCCGTCGAACGGGAATCCACGGTCGAAACGATCGCTGTCGCGTTTGGAGACATCTATCGACAACGATATGGCCACACGAACGAGAGCTGTGTCATCGAGGTGGTTGGTGTGCGTCTCTTCATGGAGGGCAGCATCGCGCAGCCCTCGCTTGCCTCCCTCCGGTCGCCCAGTAAGTCCGCGTCGCCGCAGCCTTCGTCATCCCGCTCCGTCTACTTCCCGAAGCCGTTCAACCGCATCGAGACGCCGGTCTGGAATCGCCTGTCCCTTCCAGAGGGATACACGATCCACGGGCCCGCGATCATCGAGGAATACAGCGCAACGACCGTAGTCCTTCCGGGTGATACGGCTGTCGTGGGGAAGCTCGGCGAGATCTCAATTTCGTGGAACATGCAGTGACATGAGGTGGCGAGATGGACAGTGAGCTACGTATCGTCAACGGTCAAGGCGCTCCAGCCGGGAGCGACGATGATCCGATCACGATTCAGATCATCAAGAACGATCTCGTTTCCATACCGAACCAGATCGATCGAAACATCACGAGGACAGCGTTTTCTCAGCTGATCAAAGAGTACAAGGACTACGCAGTAGGAATCGTCGACGCTGGCGGTCAACTGATTTCGCAGTCGCGCGGCAGCCTCCTCATCTTCGCGGCCAATGCCCTGGGGACTGCAGTCCGAGACGGCATCGCACTGCATGGCATCGCGAACATGCGGCACGGCGATGTACTGATCTCCAACCACGCGGAGACACTTGGTCAGCACTTGAACAACGTCGTCATGTACACGCCGATACGCTCGAATGACGGCGAAGGAGAGATTGTCGCGTTCTTCTGCATCCTGATGCACTGGATCGACGTCGGCGGGATCATGGTCGGCTCGTGTACATCAACCTCGACCACGGAGATCTTTCAGGAGGGTATCCAGTTCCGAAGCGTGCGCCTTCTGCGTGGCGGGGTCCGTGATGCCGACATGTTCCGCATGATCCAGTACAACACGCGTTTCCCCGAGATGCTGATCGGCGACGTCGAGGCGCAGGTTGCCGGATGCCTGCTCGGCCGGGACATGGTTGCCCAGGTGGTGGACAAGTATGGTGTCGGCCGCTTTCGCAGTGCCATTGCAGCGATGTGGGCCCACGCGCGCTGGCTGAGCGAAGAGGCGATAAGGGCGGCCCCCGTGGGAGAGTTTGCGGCGCATTCCTTCCTCGACAATGACGGCGTGCATCTCGACCGCACGGTTCCCATCGGGGTAACCGTTCGGCTCGATGGCAAACGGATTGCCGTCGA
>JADZDD010000035.1 GCA_020851235.1 Burkholderiales bacterium
GCCGACGGGTTGTCGAGCATCGCGAGCAGCAGGTGCTCGACCGTGATGAACTCGTGCTGCTTCTGCCTGGCCTCGACAAAGGCCATGTGGAGGGAGACTTCCAGTTCCTGCGCGATCATCGACCTACCTTCATCCTTTCAGCACCGACGGACGGACGATCCCGTCCAGTGACTATAACGCCTATGTCTCCTCCATCGTGCACTGCAAGGGGTGCTGGTGCTTGCGGGCGATGGCAACGACCTGCTCGACCTTGGTCGATGCCACTTCCCGCGTATACGTTCCGCACACCCCCATTCCCTCGCGGTGGACCTGCAACATCACCTGCGTCGCCTTCTCCCGGCTCATGGCAAAGACAGTTTGCAGGACGACCACCACGAAGTCCATCGGGGTGTAGTCGTCGTTCAGCAACATCACCTTGTACAGCGGCGGCGGCTTCAACTTCGCCTTCTCGGCTTCGAGAACCGCGCCGCGCTGCTCCTGATTTCGCATGTCCCCCAACGATACTCCGGATCGATTTTGGGTCAATGTTTGACGAATGCAACACTTTTCGCAAGACCGCCGGCGCCAACGGCCCATGGCCTTGACGCTGTCGGAAGTTTCCGCGTAGAAAGCGCATGTTTGGCGAACTTCGGTTTCCGATCCGAGCCGCAAGCGCCCGCACAGGCCGCGGGATCGCGAGCGGACGTGCTCGCAGGCTGCGCTCCGAACCCGCCGGACGCCCGTTCAAAACCTAGAGGAACACGTGGTATGGCAACTGGTACGGTCAAGTGGTTCAACGACGCGAAGGGTTTCGGATTCATCACGCCGGACGGCGGCGGGGAGGATCTGTTCGCCCATTTCTCGGCCATCAACATGCAGGGATTCAAGACGCTCAAGGAGGGCCAGAAGGTCTCGTTCGACGTGACGCAGGGCCCGAAGGGCAAGCAAGCGTCGAACATCCAGGCCGTGTAGAACGGCTCCGGCGCGGCGGCGGCCCTCGTGCCGCCGCCCGCCCATGACCCGGGCCCGCCCGCGCGCGGGCCATTTTTTTGACCGAACGCCGCCGCGCATCCCGCCGAAGGCGGAAACCGGATATCCCCGCGGCGTGTGGGGTGAAGCGAGGCGACGGCCCGGCGGCCCCGCCTTGCGATCGGGGCGTGGGTGCGGACGCCTACATGCGCTCGATCATGGCCTGGCCAAAGCCGGAGCAGGAGACCTGCGTCGCACCCGCCATGAGTCGGGCGAAGTCGTACGTGACGACCTTGTCGGCAATCGCCTTCTCGAGGCTCGACACCACGAGCGCCGCCGCCTCCTTCCAACCCATGTGCACGAGCATCATCTCGGCCGAGAGGATCTCCGAGCCCGGGTTCACGTAGTCCTTGCCGGCGTACTTGGGGGCGGTACCGTGCGTGGCCTCGAACATCGCGACCGAGTCGGAGAGGTTGGCGCCGGGGGCGATGCCGATGCCGCCGACCTGCGCCGCCAGCGCGTCGCTGATGTAGTCACCGTTGAGGTTGAGCGTGGCGATCACGCTGTACTCCGCCGGGCGGAGGAGGATCTGCTGCAGGAACGCATCGGCGATGACGTCCTTCACCACGATCTGCTTGCCGGTCTTGGGATTCGCGAACGACATCCAGGGACCGCCATCGAGGAGCGTCGCACCGAACTCGCGCTGCGCGAGCGCGTAGCCCCAGTCGCGGAACGCCCCCTCGGTGAACTTCATGATGTTGCCCTTGTGCACCAGCGTCACCGACGGCTTGTCGTTGTCGATCGCGTACTGGATCGCCTTGCGCACGAGGCGATCGGTGCCCTCGCTCGACACCGGCTTGATGCCGATGCCCGACGTCGCCGGAAAGCGGATCTTCTTCACGCCCAGCTCGGTCGTCAGGAACTCGATCAGCTTCTTCGCCTGCGGCGAGTCGGCCGCCCATTCGACGCCCGCGTAGATGTCCTCCGAGTTCTCGCGGAAGATCACCATGTCGACCTTGCCCGGTTCCTTCACGGGCGAAGGCACGCCCTGGAACCAGCGCACCGGACGCAGGCAGACGTACAGGTCGAGCTGCTGGCGCAGCGCGACGTTGAGCGAGCGTATGCCCCCGCCAACGGGTGTCGTCAACGGCCCCTTGATCGAGACGACGTAATCCTTGAGGATCGCGAGCGTCTCGTCCGGCAGCCACACGTCGTGACCGTACACTCGGGTCGACTTCTCGCCGGCGTAGATCTCCATCCAGTGGATCTTGCGCTTGCCGCCGTAGGCCTTGGCGACGGCAGCATCGACGACCTTGATCATGACCGGCGTGATGTCGACGCCCGTACCATCGCCCTCGATGTACGGAATGATCGGGTGGTCGGGGACGTTGATGCTGAAATCGGGATTGACGGTGATCCGGGCGCCACCGCTCGGTACCTTGACGTGCTGGTAGGTCGACATCGATGCTCCTGCTTGGAATGGGCGCCACCGTCGCCCGTGGACGGACAAGGTGGCGAAGCGTTCGGGATGCGCGGGGGGCCCGGCGCGCCAAGTCTCGTGTACGCCGGGCCGAGAGTGCTGATTATCCGTGATTTCGAACCTTCCCGCCACGCACCCGAGGATCCGCGCCGCGCTGCGCGCGGGCCGCGCGGTCGTCCTTCTCAACAAGCCCTTTGGCATGCTGTGCCAGTTCACACGCGACGGTGGTCGCACCGCGCTCGCCGATGTCGTGCCCCTGCCGCAGATCTATCCGGCCGGGCGCCTCGATGCGGACAGCGAGGGCCTCGTCGTCCTCACCGGCTGCGGCCCCTTGCAGGCACGCATCGCCGATCCGCGCCACGCGCTCACCAAGACCTACTGGGTCCAGGTCGAAGGCGCGCCCACCGCGGCGGCACTCGCTCGGCTTCGAACCGGCGTCGATCTCAACGACGGCCCGGCGCGTGCCTTGCGCGTGCGACACGAGGACTCGCCCGCGTGGCTGTGGCCACGCTCCCCGCCCATCCGAGTCCGGCGCGCGATTCCCACGGCGTGGCTCGTCGTCGAACTCGCGCAGGGCCGCAACCGGCAGGTCCGTCGCATGACCGCCGCGGTCGGGTTGCCGACGCTTCGCCTCGTGCGGCAAAGCGTGGGGCCATGGATGGTCGACGGCCTTGCCCCAGGCGCGTGGCGCGTGGCGCCCGTGCTATGATCGCGCGCCTTCGCGCAGCGCCCGAGGCCGGGTTGGCGCGCTCGCCCGGGTATCCTGTCCGCGTCGTGTCGATCGCTTGCCGCACCGCCCACCCGCCGGATCGTCCCCCGCAATGATCCGCCGCCTGCTCGCCCGCCTGATTCCCGGTCGGCCGGCACGCACGCCGCGCGTCTATCCTGCAGCCTTGCACCCCGTGCGCCGCGATGCGATCCCACGCGGCGCCCGAATGGTCACCGAAAAGCTCCAGGAGGCCGGCTTCAAGGCCTTCGTGGTCGGAGGCGCCGTCCGCGATCTCCTCCTCGGCCTGACACCGAAGGACTTCGACATCGCGACCGACGCGACGCCCGAGCAGGTCAAGCCGCTCTTCCGCCGCGCGTACATCATCGGTCGGCGCTTCCGGCTCGTGCACGTGCACATCGGCGCGGAGGTCCTCGAGGTGTCGACGTTTCGCGCGGCGCAGACGGGCGAAGATGCGACGGACGAGCACGGGCGTCTGCTGTCCGACAACGTCTACGGCACCCAAGCCGAGGACGCCGCGCGCCGCGACTTCACCATCAATGCGCTGTACTTCGATCCCGCGAGCGAAGAGATCTGGGATTACGTGGGAGGAGTCAGCGACTGCCGCGCGAGGCGCCTGAAGCTCATCGGGCCGCCGACCACGCGCTATCGCGAGGATCCCGTCCGCATGCTGCGCGCCGTGCGCCTCGCGGCGAAGGCGAGTCTCACGATCGACCCAAGGACGGCGGCGCCGATCCCGAAACTCGCGAGCCTCATGCACAACGTACCGCCGGCGCGCCTGTTCGACGAGATGCAAAAGCTCCTGCTCTCCGGACACGCGACCGAGGCGCTGCAGGGCCTGCGCGCGCACGGCCTGTCGCGCGGACTGTTGCCGCTCCTCGACGTGATCCTCGAGCAGCCGAACGGCACGCGCTTCGTCGAGGTGGCGCTCGCCGGCACCGACGCCCGCGTGCGAGCGGGCAAGCCGGTGTCACCCGCGTTCCTCTTCGCCACGCTGCTCTGGCGCGAGGTCGTGCAACAGTGGGATGCGGCGAAGGCGCGCGGCGAGCGGCCCATCCCCGCACTGCATGCTGCCATGGAGCAGGTGCTGTCGGCGCAGGCCGAGCGCATCTCGGTGCCACGCCGCTTCGAGGCCAACATCAAGGAGATCTGGGGCCTGCAGCCGCGCTTCGAGCAGCGCGCCGGCGCGCGTCCGCAGCGGCTGGTCGAGCACGAGCGCTTCCGTGCCGCGTACGATTTCCTCCTGCTGCGGGCGACGTGCGGAGAAGTCCCCGAAGAGCTCGCCACGTGGTGGACGCGCTTCCAGGATGCAGCGCCGGCCGAGCGCGAAGCGATGCTGCGACCGCAGGAAGCGCCCAAGACGCGCCGCTCGCGGGGTCGCGGACGTGGCCGCAAGGCGCAGGAAGCGGCCGCCATCGATCCTCCCGACGATGCCCATCCCCGCGACATCTAGCGGCGCCCCTCGTCGCGCCCGATCGGCGCCGGCGCGACGATGACGTTCGCCTTCATCGGCCTGGGCGGCAATCTCGCGCATCCGCGGCGCCAGCTCGCCCGCGCCGTGCGCGCGCTCGCCCGCCTGCCACGTACCCGCCTCGTGCGGGTATCGCGCGACTTCGTCTCCGCGCCACTCGACGCACCCGGACCGCAACCCGATTACGTGAACGCCGTCGCCGTCATCGCGACGTCGCTTGCCCCGCGCGCGCTGCTCGCCCGTCTGCATGCGCTCGAGCGGCGGCAGCGGCGCGAACGCAGGGCCGACACGCCGCGCAACGCCGCCCGCACGCTCGATCTCGACCTGCTGCTCTTCGGGCGGCGGCGCCTCGCGGCAGCGACGCTCACGCTACCGCATCCGCGCATGCATCGGCGGGCATTCGTCCTGCTGCCCCTCGTGAGCGTCGCACGAACGGTGACGATTCCCCGCCGGGGCCTCGCGCGACGCCATCTGCGAGCCGTGCGTGACCAGGCGATCGCACCCCTGGGCCCTCGCCGCGGGCACGAAATGGCGCAACGCAACCGTTGAACGGCCCCGGGCATGGATCTCGGCCAGTGCCGCTACGTCGTCGTCGAGGGTCCGATCGGTGCCGGGAAAACGAGCCTCGCGCGCCAGTTGGCGGAGCATCTCGCGGCCGACCCGCTGCTCGAGGAACCCGAGGACAATCCGTTCCTCGGTCGCTTCTACGCGGACATGCCGCGCTACGCGCTGCCGACCCAGCTCACGTTCCTCTTCCAGCGCGTCGATCAGCTGCGCACGCTCGCGCAGCTCGACCTCTTCCGCCGGCCGACCATCGCCGACTTCCTCCTCGACAAGGATCCGCTGTTCGCGCGTCTCAACCTCACCGACGACGAGTACGCGCTGTACGCCCGGATCTACCGGCACCTCGAGCTGCAGGTCCCGACGCCGGATCTCGTCATCTACCTGCAGGCGCCGGTCGACACGCTGCTCGCCCGCGTGCGCCAGCGCGGCGTGCGCTTCGAGCAGGCGATTCCCGACGAGTACCTCGCCCGACTCGCCGACGCGTACGCCCGGTTCTTCTACGCATACGAGGCCGCGCCGCTGCTCATCATCAACAGCGAGCGCCTCGACTTCGTGCACGACCCGGCGCATTTCCGCATGCTGCTCGACCGCATCGCGAACCTGCGCGGCCAGCGCGAATTCTTCAACCTCGGACAGGGCTGAATCCATGGACATCATCCATACCGGTGCCGAACTCACCGCACGCCTCGGTGCGGCCCGGCGCGTCGCCTTCGTACCCACGATGGGCAATCTCCATGCCGGACATTACGCGCTGTGCCGGATCGCGCGTGAGCACGGGGACACCGTCGTCACGAGCATCTTCGTCAATCGCCTGCAGTTTGGCCCGAACGAGGACTTCGACCGCTACCCGCGCACGTTCGAGGTCGATCGCGCCGGGCTCGAACGCGAAGGCGTCGACGTCCTCTTCGCGCCGCACGAACAGGAGATGTATCCGACGCCACAGGTGTATCGCGTGCAGCCACCCCCGCTCGCCGACGAGCTCGAGGGCGCCTTCCGGCCCGGCTTCTTCGGCGGCGTGTGCACCGTCGTGCTGAAGCTGTTCAATTTCGTGCGCCCGGAAGTGGCCGTCTTCGGCAAGAAGGACCGCCAGCAACTCAAGATCGTGCGGGGCATGGTGCAGCAGTTCAACCTGCCCATCGAGATCGTGCCCGCCGAGACCGTGCGTGCCGACGACGGGCTCGCGCTGTCGACGCGCAATGGCTACCTCTCGCCGTCGGAGCGCGCAGAGGCACCCAACCTCTATCGGGTCCTGCGCGGAATCGCCGATGCGATCGTTGGCGGACGACGCGACTATGCGAACCTCGAAGCCGCCGGTCGTGCCGAGCTCGCGGCACGCGGCTGGCAGGTCGACTACGTCGCCATCCGGCACGGCCTCGCGCTGCGCATTCCGCATCCGGAAGGGTTCGATCACCCCAATCTGCTCATCGTGCTGGCCGCCGCCAAGCTCGGCACCACGCGCCTCATCGACAACGTCGACGTGATCCCGCAGTACGGACGCGACTGACGCGCGAACCGGCGAGCCGCATCCGGGCTACGCCGCGCGCAGCGCGTCGACGATCGACAGCCGCGCCGCGCGGGCGGCGGGCAGGAAGCCGCCGACGAAGCCCATGAGGAGCGCGAAGGCGAGCGAGGCCACGACGATGAAGGGGGTCAGCGTGAAGGTGAAGGCGATTTCGGCGAACGTCTGGAAGTTCGTCGTCGAAATCGGCACCATCTGCATGAACGACGCGCCCACGAGCCCGACGACTCCGCCGACGAGGCCCAGGAGCAGTGCCTCGCCCAGGAAGGCGACCAGGATCGACGTGCGCGGAAAGCCGAGCGCGCGCAGCGTCCCGATCTCGGCGGTGCGCGAGGCGACGCTTGCGTACATCGTGATCATCGCGCCGATGATGGCGCCGATCGAGAAGATGATCGAGATCGTGGTGCCGAGATACGAGATGAATCGCGCGAGCTGTTCCGACTGGTCGGCGTAGAACTGCTGCTCGGGCTTGGCTTCGAGGTGGAGCCGAGGGTCCCCCTCGATGCTGCGCTTGATGGCCGGGTAGTCGGAGGGATCTTGCAGGCGGAAGATCACGGCGGAGAAGCCGCCGCGGCGAAACGCCTGGAGGAACTGCTCGGCGTCGCCCCAGATCTCGGAGTTGAACGCGGTCTTGCCGGCGTCGAACACGCCGACGACAGTCCAGTCCTGCTGCGCGAAGTGCAGCGTCTCACCCAACGACGCCCCGCGAAAGCCCTGCGCCACGCTGCGCCCGGCGACGATCTCCGAGGTCCCCGGGCGGAACATGCGTCCCTCGACGATGTGCACCTGCGGTCGCAGTGCCAGGCCCTGCGCGGTCACGCCGCGAATGACCACGTTGGCTGCGGTCCCGGTGTCGCGCTTGGGCAGGGTGATGAGCACGACGGGCTCCTTGGACACGAGCTTCTCGCCGTCCTCGCCCGTCGCGATCCCGGGGAGCGATTCCACGATCGCCGCCGAGGGGCGATCGATGCCGCTTTGCACCTCGCTTTGCGAGCCTTGGCGAATCACGAGGACGTTGTCCGGCTGTCCGGTCGCAACGAGCGTCTCCTTCAGGCCGGCAGCGAGCATCAGTACCGTCGCGAAGACGTAGACGACGAGCGCCATGCCGCCCGCCGTGAGCGCGGTGGTGAGCTTGCGCGCGAAGAGGTTGCGCGCGATATAGGAAAACGGAACCGTGGTCACGCGATCGCTCGCAGGCCGTCGACGATGCGCACGCGCGCCGCCCGCCACGCCGGGATCAGCGCCGCGATCACGCCCACCACCAGTGCGCAGCCGACCTGCATGAGGATCGTCTCGCGGGAGACGGCAAAGATCGGGAAGAGATTGGCCAACGCCGCGCCGAACGCCCTCGTCACGGGAAAGGTGAGCGCGATCCCGATCGCGCCGCCGACGAGCGCGATGCCGAGCGACTCGGCAAAGATGAGGAACGCCACGAAGCCGTTCGAGAAGCCGATCGCCTTCAGTGTCGCGTATTCGGAGTAGCGCTCCCGCGCGGTCATCGCCATGGTATTGGCCATCACCGCCATGATGATCAGGATGATCACGAACGACACGGCCTGCACCGCCACGAGGATCGTTTCGGTCATCGCGACGAACCCCAGCTGGAACGCCTTCTCGGTCTCGGTCAGCGTCTCGGCGAGCGAGTTCTTGAAGACGGCATCGATCTGCTCGGAGATCGCCGCCGCGCGACCAGGCTCGTTGATCTCGACGATATACACGCCCACCGAATCGGCGCGGCGCGGGTAGATCTGCTTGATGCGCTCGTTCAGGAGCGCCCAGTGGAAGAAGAACTGGTTCTCGTCGACCTTGGCGTCGGCGCCGTCGTAGATGCCGCGCAGCGTGAACGTCCACGTTCCCGGATAGATCGTGCCGCGCAACGGAATCCGGTCCCCGATCTTCCAGCCAAACCGCTCGGCGAGGCGGCGGCCGACGACCGCCCCCTGGCGGTCGAGGAGAAACGCCTTGCGCTCGGCATCGGAGAGGCGGTACTCGGGGTACATGTCGAGATACGGACCCGGATCGATCGCGAGCTGCGGGAAGAAATTGCTCTCGGTGATGTACACGCCGCCGAACCAGTTGGCCGCCGCGACCGCGGTGACCCCCGGGACCTGGCGAATCTTCTGCGCATAGTTGTACGGCAGCGGAAAGACGAGCGAGATCGAGTTGCGCGTGACGAGCCGTGCCGACGACGTCGCCTCCGCCCCCAGGTACCAGGCGTCGACGATCGTGCGCAGCAGGCCGAAGGCAACGATCGCGACCACGATGCCGATGATCGTGAGCGTCGTGCGCAGCTTGTGCCGAAAGGCGTTGCGAAAGACGAGAAAGGGAACGAACACGGGGCCGTCGCGTGCTCGTCAGTCGACCAGCACGCCCTTCTCGAGGTGCACGAGGCGCGCGGCGCGGCCCGCGGCCCTGGGATCGTGCGTGACCATGACGATCGTCTTGCCGAGCTCGCGGTTGAGCGCGCCGAGGAGATCGAGAATCTCCTCCGCCGTGACGCGGTCGAGATCCCCGGTCGGCTCGTCGGCGACGATGAGCGTCGGATCGGCGATCAACGCCCGGGCGATCGCGACGCGCTGCTGCTGGCCGCCGGAAAGCTCGTTCGGGTAATGCTCCATGCGATCGGCGAGGCCGACGAGCGCGAGCGCATTGTCGACACGCTCATGGCGCTCGCGCCGCGACAATCCCGTGAGCTGCAGCGGCAGCTCGACGTTCTGGAACGCGGTCAGCACCGGCATGAGGTTGTAGAACTGGAAGATGAAGCCGACGTGCGCCGCGCGCCACGCGGCGAGCTCGCCCTCGGTGAGCTGCGCGATGTCGACGCCGGCGACGTGGATCTGCCCACCGCTCGGCTTGTCGATGCCGGCGATGAGATTGAGCAGCGTCGACTTGCCCGACCCCGAGGGCCCCATCAGCGCGATGAAGTCGCCGGCTGCCACGTCGAGGTCGATGCCGACGAGTACCGGAATGACCTGGTCACCGCGAACGTAGCTCTTCGACAGGTTGCGAATCTCGACGAGCGCAGCGGGTGGGACGTCGTTCATGAGGCGGCCAGCACGCGCCGGGTCCCGTCGGCCGTCAGTGCGCGGCGATCTTCACGAGCGCGCCGCTCTGCAGGGTTTCGGGCGGATGGGCCACCGCCTTCTCCCCGCTCGTGACGGCGCCGCCGATCGCCGTCACGTCGCCGATCTTCTGGCCCGGCGTCACTGGAACGAGCACCGCCTTGCCGTTGCGAATCACGAAGACGACGCGCTTGCCGTCGCGCTCGACGATGGCGTCGGGATTGACCGCGAGCAGCGGCTGCTGCTGCGCCGGCGTCACCTCCTGCGACAGGAAGCTCACCTTGGCGCTCATCTCGGGAAGGATGCGCGGATCGATCTCGTCGAACTTCACCTTGGTCATCACGGTCGCCTTCGCGCGGTCGACCGTTGGCACCATGCGGCTGATGCGACCGCGAAAACGCGTGTCGGGCAGCGCATCGAGGACGATCTCCGCCGGCTGGCCGACCTTGATCTTGGCAAGGCTCGATTCGGAGACGTCCGCCTCGACCTCGAGCGTGCTCATGTCCGCCATCGACACCACGGCGCCCTTCGAGTCGGCGGCATTGGAGAAAGGCGTGACGAGGTCGCCGACGTTGGCGCTCTTCGACAGGATGACGCCATCGAACGGCGCACGGATGATCGTGTAGTCGACCTGCACGGCGGCGTTGCGTGCCGTCGCCTCGGCGGCAGCGACCGTCGCCTGCGCGTTGGCCACCGCCGCCGACGCGCGATCGGCCCGCGCCTTGGCGGTATCGACCGACGCCGCCGAGACGAATTTCTGCGCGAGGAGCTCGAGGCTGCGCTTGAGCTGCGCCTTGGCGTCGATTTCCTCGGCGCGCGCCTGGGCGAGCGCCGCGCGCGCGGCGGCAACGTTGGCCCGCGCGGTCTCGTTCTGCGCGATGACGTCGCGCGCATCGATGCGCGCGATGACATCACCTGCCTTGACGCGCGAACCCTCGGTCACGCCGAGCCATTCGACGCGACCGGTCGCCTTCGACGAGATCGCGGCCTTGCGCTGCGCGACGACGTAGCCCGTGGCGTTCAGCACGACGTATTGCTGCGACGGGAATGTCGTCACGATCGAAGTCGCCGTCACCGTGGCGATCCTGGGTTGCAGTGCGAACCACGCTGCGCCGGCCGCCACCGCGACGAGCACGATGCCCCACACGATCCAGCGCCGGCGCCGCCGCGAGCGGATCGGCGCGAGGTCGCGGTTGATCTTGAGCTTGGACAGGTCCGGCGCAGGCGTCTGCGTCATGGGCGTAGGGGTGCGTCGGGTGCATCGGCAGCTTGGGCGCATGCCCAAGGACCGCGCATTCTACCTTGCAGTTCCCCGCGCCCCGGCGTGGCGTCGCCGTGACGATCGCCGCCACGAACGCCGCGCCCGACGGCGACCCGCGGCACGTCGCGCGAGGGCGCCGGCGCGTCAGCCTCCGTCCAGCGGTGTGGGCGCGGGTGCCGGTGCGAGGTGCCGGCGACTCGCGATATAGCCGTACGCCGAGACGATGACGAGTCCCACGCCGATGCAGGTGATCCCCATCCACTCGACACCGCTCAATCGCTCGCCGAAGATCAACATGCCGGACACGAGCGCGATGACCGGTATCGCCATCATGTTGAGCGACGCCGTGCCGGCCGGCAGATGATTGAGGATCACGAGCCACAGCAGGAATCCGAGCGCCGTGGACAGCGCGCCGACGTAGACCAGGATGAGCGCGTAGGTCAGGCCCCATTGCGACGGCCCCAATCCGAGCACGAAGGGCAGCACCGTGAGCGGCACCACGCCGGCAGCCATCTGCCAGGCAAGGTAGTTGAGGGGATCGAACGTGCGCTCGCGCTGGAAGTACTTGGTCGCGACGCTGCCTGCCGCCCAGCCGAATCCGGAGAGGACCGCCCACAGCTTCGGCGCGAGGTTGCCCGACCAGTCCCACGGCTGCACCACGAGCACGAGTCCGGCGAGCGCGAGGCCAACCGCGAGCCACTGCACCCCGCGCACGCGCTCGCGCAGCACCACCCAGGCGATGAGCAGCGTCCAGAACGGCATCGTGAACACGAGCACGGACGTGCGGCCCGCACCGCCGCCCGCGAGAGCCATCGTGGTCGAGCCGAAATTGATCGTGGTCTGGAAGAAACCGGTCACGAGCACCGCGACCCACGACTGCGGCCACAACGGGCGTCGCTGCGCGACCAGGACGGCGAAGAGGACGATGACCGCGGCCCAGGTACGCTCGACGTTGAAGACGACGGGGTCCGAACGCTCGAGACCGACCTTCATCACCGCCCAGTTGAAACCCCAAAGCAGCGTCAGCGCGACGAGCGCAACGTAGGCCCCACGGCGCGAATGCACGGCAAAGCGCGACGCGCGCGGCGTCGCGTGCGCTGCGCGTGGGTCCGTCGGCTCGCCCGCCAAGCGGCCCTGCGGGCTCACCGCGGCGCCGCCGCGAAGTCTTCGATCAGCCGTGCCACGGCGCGGGGTTGGTCGTGGTGCACCATGTGTCCCGCATCGTCGATGCGCGCGAGGTGGCCGTGGCGCAACCAGCCGACGCGGCGCGCGATCTGTGCATCGACGTCGCCTTCGGGGGCGATCCACGAGGCGATGTGCGACTGCCCTGCGACGACCCCCAGCACCGGAACGGCAATCGCCCGCCACAGCGCCTCCATCTCCTCGATGCGGGCGACGGTGGGAAACGGCCGCTTGTGCCGTGGATCGGCGCGCAGTCGCGCGCTACCGTCGGGCAGCTCCTGCGCCCACTGTGTCGCGAGGTACTCGGCCTTGTCGCGCGGCAGGCGCGGATTCGTCTTTTGCAGACGGTCGGCGACGGCGCCGAGATTCGCGTACGACGTGAGCACCGGTTCATCACGCAGCGCGTCGAGCCAGCGCGCGAGCTTGTGCGGCGCCCGCGTGGGGGCCTCCGCGGGAATGCCGAAGGCATCGAGCGTGACGATGCACGCCGCCGCCTCGGGCCGCGCGCCCGCCCATGCGAGCGCCACGTTGCCACCCAGACTGTGACCGACGACCACGGGCGGCGCATCGGCGGCAAGCTCACGCACCAGGGCATCGAGATCGGCCACGTAGTCGGCGAACCAGTAGCCGTCCTGCGGCGTCTCGGTCAAGCCGAAGCCACGCCAATCGGGAGCGAGCACGCACCACGGACTGCCGAGCTCGTCGACGACGAACTGGAACGAGGCGGACACGTCCATCCAGCCGTGGAGCAGGAAGAGCTTGCGCGCGTCGGGGTCACCCCACGTGCGCACGTGGTAGGTGAGCCCGCGGATGCCGACGAACTGCGAACGAGAAGGCGTCATTGCCGCATGTGGGAGATCATCGGGTTCGACACTGCGCCATCCCGTCCTGCCATCCCGTGCGATAGTTGCCGTCGCTGCCAAGGCGCGCGAGGTCGCGTCGCTCCGCGCCGCGCGCCGTCGCGCAGCCGTCGCCGAATCCCTCGCGATACGCGGGCGGAAAACCCTGCAGGTTGATGGGCGGCGCCGGCGGCGCCGCGGTTGGCGAGCCCGGTGCGCTCGTCGTCGTCGCGCAACCGGCGACGACGACACCGACGCAGGCACTGGCACATGCCGCGAGCACGCGCATCGCTCGTCGCGACGACGGCGTCGCTCGCGTGCGCGACGGGGTGCGCTTCGATTCCGTGGCGCCCATATCGAAGTAGAATTGTAGCAGTCCACGACCCTCGCTTCCCGCGCTCATCACGCGCCTTCCAATCGTTCGCTTCGATGCCGGCTCCGTCGTTCGTTCATCTGCGCCTGCACAGCGAATACTCGATCGTCGACGGCACGCTGCGCATCGACGACGCCGTGGCTGCAGCGGCCGCGGATGGCATGAGTGCACTCGCACTCACCGATCTCGCCAATGCGTTCGGACTGATCAAGTTCTACAAGGCCGCACGCAGCAAGGGCATCAAGCCGATCGTCGGCTGCGACGTGTGGATCACGCACGACGGCGAGCGCGACAACCCGCACCGGGCGATCCTGCTCGCCACCGACCGTGGCGGCTACCTGCGCCTGTGCGAGTGGCTCACGCGCGCGTACCGCGACAACCAGCACCGCGGGCGCGCCGAGGTGCGTCGCGAGTGGTTCGACGAGGGCACGGCAGGCATCATCGCGCTCTCCGGCGCGCGCGATGGCGACGTGGGAGCGGCGCTGCTCCAGGGCAACGCGCGCGCCGCCGAATCCGCCGCGGCCGCGTGGGCGACGCGCTTTCCACAGCGCTACTACCTCGAAGTGCAGCGGGCCGACCGGCCCGACGACGCACCGCTGGTCGCCGCCACCGTCGCGCTCGCGGGGACACTCGGCCTGCCTGTCGTCGCCACGCATCCGGTACAGTTCGCGCGCCAGGCGGACTTCCACCCTCACGAGGCGCGCGTGTGCATCGCCGAAGGACACGTGCTCGCCGACACGCGCCGGCCGCGCCGCTTCACCGCGCAGCAGTACTTCACCACGCAGGCGGAGATGGCCGAGCGCTTCGCCGACCTGCCCGAGGCGCTCGCCAACACGGTGGCGATCGCACAGCGCTGCAACGTCGCGATCGACCTCGGCCGGAACTATCTCCCCGAGTTCCCGACGCCGGACGGGCTGACGATCGACGAACACCTGCGCGCCGAGGCGCGTCGCGGACTCGAGCGGCGACTCGCGCAGCTCTACCCCGATGCGGCAGAGCGCGACGCGAAGCGTCCGGATTACCTCGCGCGGCTCGAGTTCGAAACCGGAACGATCGTGCAGATGGGCTTTGCCGGCTACTTCCTCATCGTCGCCGATTTCATCAACTGGGCGCGCACCCACCACGTTCCCGTCGGCCCGGGGCGCGGCTCGGGCGCGGGTTCGCTCGTCGCGTACTCGCTTGGAATCACCGACCTCGACCCGCTGCGGTACGCGCTCATCTTCGAGCGCTTCCTCAATCCAGAGCGCGTGTCGATGCCCGACTTCGACATCGACTTCTGCCAGGATGGCCGCGATCGTGTGATCGACTACGTCAAGGAGAAGTACGGTGCCGACTCGGTCTCGCAGATCGCGACCTTCGGCACGCTCGCGGCCAAGGCGGCGGTCCGCGACGTCGGCCGCGTGCTCGACCTGCCGTACTCGTTCGTCGACGGCATCGCCAAGCTGATCCCGTTCCAGCCGGGCAAGGTCGTGACGTTGCGCCGCCGCGACGGCGACGCCGAGGCCAACGTCATCCACGCGCGCGAGGTCGAGCCGCTCATCGACGAGCGCGAGGCCGCCGAGGAGGAAGTTCGCGAGCTCCTGCGCCTCGCCGAGGACCTCGAAGGCCTGCCGCGCAACGTCGGCATGCACGCCGGCGGCGTGCTCATCGCGCCGGGCAAGCTCACCGACTTCTGTCCGCTGTACGTGCAGCCCGGCGCCGCCGCGCTCGTCTCGCAGTTCGACAAGGACGACGTCGAGGCGGTGGGGCTCGTCAAGTTCGACTTCCTTGGACTGACGACGCTCACGATCCTCGACTGGACCTTGCGCTACGTGCGCGAGCTCGATCCGGCCTTCCCGCTCGACCTCGATTCGCTGCCCCTCGACGACGACGCGGCATTCGCGATCTTTCGCGCCGGCAACACGACCGCCGTGTTCCAGTTCGAATCGCGCGGCATGCGCGAGCTCCTCAAGCAGGCGCCGGTGACGCGCTTCGAGGACATCATCGCACTGGTTGCGCTCTACCGCCCGGGTCCGATGGAGCTCATTCCCGACTTCGTCGCGCGCAAGTCGGGACGCGAGCGGCCGGTCTACCTCGATCCGCGCCTGGAACCCATCCTCGCCCCGACGTATGGCGTGATGGTGTACCAGGAGCAGGTCATGAAGATCGCGCAGGAGATCGGCGGCTATACGCTCGGTGGCGCCGATCTCCTGCGGCGCGCGATGGGCAAGAAGAAGCCCGAGGAGATGGCCAAGCACCGGGGGATCTTCGTCGCGGGCGCGGCGAAGAACGGGGTTGCCGAGGCGAAGGCGACCCAGCTCTTCGACCTCATGGAGAAGTTCGCGGGATACGGCTTCAACAAGTCGCACGCCGCGGCGTACGCGCTCGTCGCCTACCAGACCGCGTACTTCAAGGCGCATCATCCGGCGGCGTTCATGGCGGCGAACCTGACGCTCGTGATGGACGATACCGACAAGGTGCGCGCGCTTCGCGACGACGCGCTCGCACAGGGGCTCACGCTCCTGCCGCCCGACCTGAACGCATCGAACTACCGCTTCGAGCCGGTCGACGCGACGCGCATTCGCTACGGCCTGGGCGGGATCAAGGGCACCGGCCAGGCCGCCATCGAGGCGATCGTTGCGGCGCGTCGGGCCGGCGGACCGTTCCGCGATCTTTTCGACTTCTGCGCGCGCATCGACAAGCGCATCGTCAACCGGCGCGCGATCGAGGCGCTCGTCAAGGCGGGCGCCTTCGATGCGATCGAGCCGCGACGGGCCGCGCTGCTGGCCACGATCGGCGTTGCGCTCGACGCGGCCCAACGGGCACAGGCGACGGCTGCGCAGGTCTCACTCTTCGGCGAGGACGAGCCGGCGAGCCGGCTCGATGCACTGGTGGCCGTACGGGAGTGGACCGAAGCCGAGCGGCTCACGCAGGAGAAATCCGCGATCGGCTATTACCTCTCGGGCCATCCGTTTCGCGCCGACGCCGAGGAGATCGCCGCCATCACGCGGACCACGCTCGGCAATCTCGCGCCACGACCCGACAAGGTCCTCGTCGCGGGAATCGTCACGCAAGTCCGCGTCCAATCCGGCAAGCGCGGCAAGATGGCGTTCGTGACGCTCGACGACGGCCACGCGTCGCAGGAAGTGATGGTGTACAACGAGACCTTCGACGCCGTACGGACACTTCTGCGCGACGACCAGCTCGTGATCGCCGAGGTCAAGGTGTCGCAGCGCATGAACGAGGAGGGTGACGCGCAGGGTCTGCGCATCATCGCCGAGGGCATGTACGATCTCGCCGCCATGCGCCGCCAGCGCGCAAGGCGCCTTTGCATCACCGTGAACGGCAAGGGAACGGCCGCGCAGCTCGAGGAACTGCTCGCACCGCACCGTCCCGGCGACAAGCCGGTCACCGTCACCTACCGCAGCGCCCGCGGCATCGTCGGCGCGATCGAATTGTCCCCAGCCTGGAGCGTGAACCTCGACGACGCGCTCATCGCCCGCTTGCGCGAGTGGCTGAGTCCCGACAGCGTCGAGATCCAATATCACGAGAGCGCCCGATGACCCTTCCCGCCACCATGCGCCACGTCAGCATCCGCGAACCCGGCCCGCCCGACGTGCTCACCGTCGTCGACGGCCCCGTGCCGTCGCCCGGACCCGGCGACGTCCTGATCGAGGTCGCGTATGCCGGCGTGAACCGGCCCGACTGCATCCAGCGCGCCGGCCACTATCCGCCACCGCCGGGTGCGTCCCCGATCCTCGGCCTCGAGGTCGCCGGACGCATCGCGGCGGTGGGCGCGGACGTCACCGCGTGGCGCGTCGGCGACGCCGTCTGCGCGCTCACTCCGGGCGGGGGCTATGCCGAATACTGCATCACCCCCGCGGGCTTTTGCCTGCCGCTCCCGGAACGGCTCTCGGTCGCGCAGGCCGCGTGCGTGCCGGAGACCTACTTCACCGTCTGGTACAACCTCTTCGACCGCCTGCACTTCGAAGCCGGCGAGTCCGTGCTGATCCACGGCGGAACGAGCGGCATCGGACTGACCGCGATCCAGCTTTGCAAGGCGTACGGGGCCACCGTCTATACGACGGCGGGCTCCGACGAGAAGGTCGCCTTCTGTCGCCAGATGGGCGCCGATCACGCGCTCAACTACAGGACGCAGGACTGGGCAGCGGAGGTGTGGCGGATCTCGCAGAAGAAGGGCATCGACGTCGTGCTCGACATGGTCGGTGGCGACTACGTCGCGAAGAACCTCCGCTCGCTCGCTCCCGACGGTCGGTTGGCGCAGATCGCCTTCCTGCAGGCGAGCACCGTCGAGCTCGACATGCGCGCGATCATGATGAAGCGCCTCACGGTGACCGGATCGACGCTGCGCGCGAGTCCGAACGCGCGCAAGGTGGCGCTCGCGCAGGCGTTGCGCAAGAACGTGTGGCCGCTGTTCGCCGCCGGCAAGCTCGACGTGATCCTCGCGCAGACATTCACGCTCGCCGACGCCGCAGGCGCGCACGCGCTCATGGAATCGGGCACGCTCATCGGCAAGATCGCCCTCGCGGTGCGCGCCGACTGACCAGCACGCGGCGGCGCGACTCGACCGGGTCGTGGCGCCGCGACCCGGGGCGCGCGGGGAACGCGCGTCGCGTCAGTACGTCGCGCGCCCCCCCGACAGGTCGAACACGGCGCCGGTCGAGAACGAGCACTCCTCGCTTGCAAGCCACGCGATGAGTGCCGCGATCTCCTCCACGAGCCCGAAGCGTCCCATCGGAATCTTCGAGAGCATGAAGTCGATGTGCTGCTGCGTCATCTGCTGGAAGATCGCCGTGCGCACCGCGCCGGGCGTGACGCAGTTGACGCGAATCGGCGTCGTCGCGAGCTCCTTGCCGAGCGACTTGGTGAGACCGATCACCGCCGCCTTCGAAGCGCTGTACGCCGACGCGTTGGGATTGCCTTCCTTGCCGGCGACGGACGCGACGTTCACGATGCGCCCGTAACCCTTCCGGCGCATGATCGGGACCACCGCCTGATTGCACAGGAAGAGGCCGTGCACATTGACGTCGAACACGCGCTTCCACTCCTCGACCGGGTAGTCGGCGAGCGGGACGTTGGGCCCCGTGATCCCGGCGCAGCAGACGAGGACGTCGATGGCGCCCAACGCCTCCTCGGTCGCGCGCGCCGCCTGCGCGACGTCCGCGGGTGCCGCAACGTCGACGGCTTGCGCATGTGCGGCCGCGCCCAGTGCTGCCACCGCCGCCGCGAGCGCACCCGCATCGCGATCCCACAGCGCGACGCGCGCACCGCTCGCCACCAGCCGCTGCGCGACGGCGAGGCCGATCCCTTGCGCGCCGCCGGTGATCACCGCGGTCCGCCCTGCAAAATCGAGTGCGTTCATGCCTTGGATCCGTAGATTCGCCTGGACCGGCGGAGGATAGCAAACCGCACGCCGCGCGACGTCGCATCCGCGCCGTCAGCTTGTAATCGACAGAATGCCATTGTCATATTCGTCCGGGTCGGCGACAATGACTGCCCGGCTCCTCTCGCCCGGTCCCATGCGCCACGCCAAGCGTCCCCTCTTCGTTGCCGCGCTTTGCCTGTTCGCCGCTGCCGCGCTCGCCTCACCGACGGCGCGTGGCGACCCGGCCAAGCCGCCGCAGGTGCAGCCGCGCATCGGCTCGATCGATACGAGCACCGATGCAGCCCGACTCGCCGCGCTCCTCGCGGGCCCCGGTGTGACGATCGGCAACGCGCGTCTCATCGGCGACGTGCTGGCCGCGGGAACCTTCGTCAATGCGCAAGCGGACGTCGGCATCGCCAACGGGGTCATCCTCTCGACGGGACGCGTGACCGACATCGCGGGTCCCAACCAGTTCGACGCCACCAGCACCGACTTCGCCATGCCGGGCGACGCCGATCTCGACAGCCTCATCGCCCCGCTGCTGACGCAGGACGCGGTGATCCTCGAGTTCGACGTGACGCCCACGTCGGACACCATCGCGGTGAGCTACGTGTTCGGAACGGAGGAGCACGCCGAGTTCGTGGGCAGCCCGTTCGCCGACGTCGTCGCCATCTTCGTCAACGGCGTGAACTGCGCCAACGTCGGCGGCCTGCCGGTGAGCGTGAATTCGATCAACGCCGGCATCAACGCCAACCTCTTCGTGGACAATCGCCTTGGCGCGCGCAGCACCGAACTCGACGGGCTCACGCGGCCGCTCGAGTGCGTCGCCGCAGCCAACCCCGGAATGGTGAATCGCGTGCGCATCGCCATCGCCGACACGGCCAACGGCGTCTACGATTCCGCGGTTTTCGTCGCCGCCGGCGGGATCCGCTCGCCGGGCGGCAGCTCGCTCACGACGAGTGCGCTGCGCAAGGTCATCGAGTACTACCACCACGACTTCGACCACTACTTCATCACGTCGAGCCCCGACGAGATCACCAAGCTCGACAACGGAACGTTCGTCGGCTGGGAGCGTACGGGACGTGCGTTCAACGTCTTCGTTTCGGGCACGCCGGGTACGGTCGACGTGTGCCGCTTCTTCAGTACGGCATTCGCGCCGAAGAGCTCGCACTTCTACACGCCGTCGGCGCCCGAGTGCGCTGGCCTCAAGAGCAGCGACAGCTGGCAGTTCGAGGATACGGTGTTCAACATGGCGCTGCCCGACGCTGCGGTCGCCTGCCCGCCGGCGACGAGACCGCTGTACCGCCTGTACAACGACGGCCAGGGTGGCGCACCGAACCACCGCTACACGACCGAGCTCGACATCTTCGATTCGATGCGCGAGCTGGGCTGGATACCCGAGGGCTCGGGCATCGGCGTCATCGGCTGCGTTCCCTTGTAGGACCGTCGCGGCGCCCGCGCTCACCGTCGCCACGCGGCCCGAATCGCGCGGGTGAGGTCGACGCGAGGTGCGTCGGTGGCCGCCGCTGGCGCAGCGGTCGCCGCGTCCGAAGGAGGCCATGCCGTCTCCTCGAAGCGCGCGCACACGCGGGCCGTGAGGAAGCGGCTGCGCGATGCGTAGACGTGGCGATCGCCGTGACGCGACTGCGCGGTCACGTAGAACTTCTGTGGCACGACGACGGTGAGGCGATCACGCGCCCGCGTCAGCGCCACGTAGAGCAGTCGCCGCTCCTCCTCGATTTCCGCCGTGCTGCCGGTGGCCATGTCCGACGGCAGGCAGCCGTCGACCGCATTGAGCACGTGGACGCTGCGCCATTCCTGGCCCTTGGCAGAGTGGATCGTCGACAGCACGAGGTAATCGTCGTCGAGCAACGGCGCCGCGGGTCGATCGGACGTCGCCGTCGGCGGATCGAGCGTCATCTCGGTCAGGAAGCGTTCGCGGGACGGGAACGTCCCCGCGATGCGACGCAGTTGCGCGAGGTCGCCGGCGCGGGCGTCGGCATCGTCGTACAGGCGCTCGAGCTGCGGCGTGTACCAGGCGATGACGTCGTCGAGCTCGCGCGGCCACGCGCTCGTGGAGGTGGTGAGTGCCGCGCACAGCGTGGCAAGGTCGCGCCAGCCGGCGCTGGCTGCGGGCGGAACGTCGAGCGCGTGCAGCGCCTCACCGGTCGCACCCGTCGCCGCGATCGCATCGAGCAGGCGGTGCGCGGTCGCCGGTCCGACGCCCGGGACCAGGCGTGCGCCACGAAAGCCTGCAACGCGGTCGCGCGGGTTGTGCGCGAAACGCAGCAGCGCGAGCACGTCCTTGACGTGCGCCGCCTCGAGGAACTTGAGGCCTCCGTACTTGACGAACGGGATGTTGCGGCGCAGGAGTTCGAGCTCGAGCAGTGCGCTATGGCTCGCGCTGCGAAACAGCACCGCCTGCGCCTTGAGCGTGCTGCCGTGCTCGCGCTGCACGAGCACGTCCTCGGCGACGAAGCGCGCCTGCTCCGCCTCGTCGCGCACGGTGACGAGGCGCGGCAGCGAACCCGGGCCTCGCACCGCCGTGAGCGTTTTCGCGAAGCCCTCGGTGCCGTCCGCCATCACCGCGTTGGCCGCATCGAGGATCGGCTGCAGCGAGCGGAAATTCGTCTCGAGCTTCACCACGCTCGCGGCTGGCGTGAATGACGCGGGAAAGTCGAGGATGTTGCGCACGTCCGCGGCACGAAACCCGTAGATCGCCTGCGCGTCGTCACCGACCACCGTGACACCGACGCCGTCGGGCTTGAGCCGGCGCAGGATCGTCCCCTGCAAACGGTTCGTGTCCTGGTACTCGTCGACGAGAACGTGGTCGAACAAGGCGCGCACGCGCGGCGCGATCGTCTCGTCGGCGAGCATTGCGGCCCAGTAGAGGAGGAGATCGTCGAAGTCCAGAACGTGCTGCGCCTGCTTCGCATCGACGTACGCGCCAAAGAGCGTGTCGAGCGCCTCCTCCCACTCGGCGCAACGGGGAAAGCCCGCGCGCAGCACCTGCGCGAGCGGTTCGTCGGCGTTGACGATGCGCGAGTAGATCGCCATGCACGTCGCGGCGGATGGAAACCGCCGGCGCGTGACGTCGATGCGAAGCTCCTCCCGCACGAGCGCCATGAGGTCTTCGGAATCGCCGCGATCGTGAATCGTGAAGTTGGGGGCAAGACCCACGTCGGTGGCAAAGGCGCGCAGGAGCTTCGCTCCGGCGCCATGGAACGTCCCTGCCCACGGCAGGCTGAGCGCAGGCTCGTGGCCGGGCCGCCCGAGTCGCCGTGCCACGCTGTGCCCGGCGCGGCGCTCGAGTTCAGCGGCCGCGCGCCGGGTGAAGGTGATGAGCAGGATGCGTGTCGGGTCGGCGCCGCTGCCGACCAACTGCGCCACGCGCTGCGCGAGCGTCGCCGTCTTGCCGGTCCCCGCGCCGGCGATCACGAGCAGCGGTGCGTTGCCGTGGTCGATCGCTTGCTGCTGCGTGGGCGTCGGCGCGTGCGGCGACGCCGTGGCGGTGGAGGGTGGCGTCATCCGGCCGTTCCGTCGAACATACGTTCGACATGGTACCGCAACGCCTGCTCGTTTCGCACCGCCCCGGCGCGAAGCGTGACCGGTATCGCCGGTACTTCCAGGGAGTGGGATCGGTGCCGGCAGTAGGACTCGAACCCACGACCAACGGTTTACAAAACCGCTGCTCTACCAACTGAGCTATGCCGGCGAAACGGAGAGCGGGACGCGACGCGTCCTACTTGATGATCGAAAGATGCGGTGGCCGCGGCTTGCGCTTGCCACCCTTGGGGCCGACCGGATCGGGGTCCCGTGGCACGGTCGCCGCGCCCAGGGCGGCGACGGGATCGGCGGGCGCGCTGAACGCAAAACCGTAACCCGTCTCCTTGGCGAAGATCCCCGACACGGCGGAGATCGGCACCGCGACCTCCTGCGACGCGCCGTTGAACCGCGCGGTGAACTGGATCCACTCGTTGTCGATCGTGAGCTTGCGCGTCGCCGTCGCGCCGACGTTGAGGACGATCTCGCCGTTCTTGACGTACGCCGCCGGGACCCGCGTCTGGTCGTTGACTTTCACCGCGAGGAACGGCGTCAACGCATTGTCGCCGCACCACTCGCAGATGGCGCGAATGAGATAGGGCTTGGCGGATTGCTCGGACATGGAGTGCTGAGCATATTACGCAGCCCTGCAACGGCGTCAAGCGCCGTGCCGGGCCGGCGCCTACTTGCGCATTCCCCGTTCAGCGGAGGTCAGCGCCTCCGAGAACGCCGGGCGCGCGAAGAGCCGCTCGGCGTACTTCATGAGCGGCGCCGCCTGCTTGGGCATCTGGATGCCGTAGTAGTCGAGCCGCCACAGCAGCGGCGTGATCGCCACATCGAGCATCGAGTAGTCCTCGCCCAGCATGTGCTTGTGCTTGGCGAACACGGGCGTGATCTGGAGCAGCGCATCGCGCACGAGGCCGCGCGCCTTCTCGGCATTCTTCTGGTTGTTGCCCTCGAGCGCCTCGATGTGGACGAAGAGCTCCTTCTCGAACCGATGCAGGAACAGCCGGGCGCGGGCCCGCATCACCGGGTCGGCGGGCATGAGTTGCGGATGCGGAAAGCGCTCGTCGATGTACTCGTTGATGATGTTCGATTCGTGCAGCACGAGATCGCGCTCGACCAGGACCGGGACCTGGTTGTACGGATTCATCACCGCGAGGTCCTCGGGCTTGTGGTCGAGGTCGACGTCGATGATCTGGAAATCCATGCCCTTCTCGTGCAGCACGATGCGGCAGCGCTGCGAAAACGGGTCGGTCGTGCCCGAATAGAGGGTCATCATGGCGGTGTCTCCTTGGCGTGCGTCACGACGCGGGCTTGCGCTCGCGGTGGGGCAACAGGCGCGGGCCCGTGTGGCGGCTCGACCACCGCGCGGGTGCGACGAGCCTCGGCAGCGGCCGCTCCTTCTAGTGCGGCACGTCCTTCCAATACATGCGCTTCAGCGCGTACACGAGCGCGAACAGCACGACGAAGTACATCAGCACGATGATGCCCAGGCTGATGCGCTTGTTCTTGGTCGGCTCGCCGACGAAATCGAGAAAGTTCACGAGATCGGCGGCAAACGCCCGGTACTCCGCGGGCTGCATCGTCCCGGGTGCGTTCGGGTCGGTGTCGACCTGCTGCACGATCCACTTGCCGCCCGGAGCGGAGGCGAGTCGCACGAGGCCCTTGACGGCGATCGCCGCGGCCGCGGCCTTGCCGTGGTCGTCGAACTCCTGCTCGACCAGCCGGTTGGGGCCGGAGAGCTCCCACAGGACGTGCGGCATGGCCACACTCGGGAAGACGAGGTTGTTCCAGCCCGTCGTCGACTTGCTGTCGGCGTAGAAGCCCAGCATGTAGTTGTACAGCCAGTCGGTGCCGCGCACCCGCGAGATCACCGAGAGGTCGGGAGGCGCCACACCGAACCACTTGGCGGCTTCGGCAGGCGTCATCGCGACCGTCATGGTCGCGCCGATCTTGTCGGCGCCGAACATGAGGTTGTCCTTGATCTGGTCCTCGGTGAGACCGATGTCCTGCAAGCGCTCGAAGCGCATGAACTGCGCGCTGTGGCAGTTGAGGCAGTAATTCACGAAGTTGCGCGCACCGCGCTGCAACGACTCGGCGTCGAGGCGATGCGCCGGCGCCGGAGCGAGGCGCAGGTCCGCGCCACCGGAGGCGATGGCAAACGTGCCCGTCCCGACGAGCAACGCCGCGACGACAGTGAGGAAGGTCTTCTTCATGGCGTTTTAGCGGACCCTTTCCGGAACGGGCTTCGTCTTGTCGCGCGCCGTGTACCACGGCATCAGCACGAAGAAGAGGAAGTACACGACAGTGAGGACGCGAGCGAGCACGGTGGCCTTGTCCGCGCCCCCCACCAGCGGCCAGCCGTCGGGGAACTGGCCCCAGACCGTGACCGGCACGACGCCCAGGTAGCCCAGGATCAGGAACGAGATCACGAATGCGGCGAGCCACGCCTTGTACAGCGTCCCTCGGTAGCGGATCGACTTCACGGCACCGCGATCGAGCCACGGCAGGAAGAAGAACAGGACGACCGACGCACCCATCGCCAGCACGCCCCAGAACTGAGAATTGAGGAACGACGGGACTGCGCGCAGGATCGCGTAGTACGGCGTGAAGTACCACACGGGCGCGATGTGCTCCGGCGTCTTCAGCGGATCGGCCGGAATGAAGTTGTTCGCCTCGAGGAAGTAGCCGCCCATCTCGGGCATGAAGAACATGATGATCGAGAACACGAACAGGAATACGACGACCCCCACGAGATCCTTGATCGTGTAGTACGGATGGCTGTAGATGCCGTCCAGCGGCAGGCCGGTCTTGGCGTCCTTCGGCTGCTTCTTGATCTCGATGCCGTCGGGATTCGACGAGCCGACCTCGTGCAGCGCCATGAGGTGCGCGGCGACGAGCCCGATCAGCACCAGCGGCAGCGCGATGACGTGGAAGGCGAAGAAGCGATTGAGCGTGGCGTCCGAGATCGTGTAGTCGCCGCGGATCCACACGCCCAGGCCCTCACCGATGAACGGCACCGTCGAGAAGAGGTTCACGATCACCTGCGCGCCCCAGTACGACATCTGCCCCCACGGCAGCAGGTAGCCGAAGAACGCCTCGCCCATGAGCGCGAGGTAGATGAGGCAGCCGAAGATCCACACGAGTTCGCGCGGCTTGCGATAGCTGCCGTACATGAGGCCGCGGAACATGTGCAGGTAGACGACGACGAAGAACATCGACGCGCCCGTGGAGTGCATGTAGCGGATGAGCCAGCCCCACTCGACGTCCCGCATGATGTACTCGACCGAGCCGAACGCCTTGGCGGCGTCGGGCTTGTAGCTCATCGTGAGGAAGATGCCGGTGACGATCTGCATCACCAGCACGAGTGCCGCGAGCGACCCGAAGTAGTACCAGAAGTTGAAGTTCTTGGGCGCGATGTACTTGCCCCACTGCGACTCCCACAGCGGCGTCAGCGGGAAGCGGGCATCGATCCAGTTCAGCAGCTTTTCCATCAGCTCTTACCTTCCTGGCTTAGACCGATGACGACCTTGGTGTCGCTCACGTAGCGGTGCGGCGGCACGACGAGGTTCGTCGGCGCCGGAACGCCGCGGTACACCCGTCCGGCGAGGTCGAACTTCGACTGGTGGCAAGGGCAGAAGAAACCTCCGAGCCAGTCGGCGCCGAGATCGGGCGGCGCGACATCGGGACGAAACGTCGGCGAGCAGCCCAGGTGCGTGCAGATGCCCACGGCGATCCACATCTCGGGCTTGGACGAGCGGTGCTCGTTCTTGCAATCCGCCGGCTGGATCGAGTTGTTCGAGTTGGGGTCGGCCAGCCGCGAGTCGAGCTTCGGCAGCGTCGCCATCATGGCCGGCGTGCGGTTGAGCGCCCAGCACACCTGCCCCCGCCACTCGACGGTGATGAGCTGTCCCGGCTCGATCTTGGTGAGATCGACCTCGACGGGTGCGCCGGCGGCACGGGCGCGCGCCGATGGCCAGAACGACATCACGAAGGGCGTGGCGGCGGCAACCACCCCCACGCCGCCGACGACACTGGCAGCGCCGAGCAGGAAGCGGCGCTTCTTGTCGTCGACCGTTGGAGTAAGAGCGTCAGACATCCCGATATCCAAGATTAGGCGAGCCTTGGCCTTGCGGTGTGGTGCTGCCGGCAACGGCGGCCGCCGACCACCCCGCACTCGTGCGCCCACGAACGATTCGTCGCGATGCGCTTGCAAAACCGGGCGATTATAGCGGATCTGCCCGTCGCGCCGGAAGCCTCGGCACCGCGCAACGGCATAAATGCACGCGCGATCAAGGACTTGCAACGACTCTCGGCGAGGGTGACGGTGCCACTATACTTCGCGGATGTTGCGCAAGTTCTGGCTCGTCTTCGCGCAGGCCTGCACGATTTGCCTCGCGCTCCTCTTCGTGGTCGCCACGCTGCGGCCCGACCTCCTGCCGCGCGTCAAGGAGCACGCGGCCAACATCATCGTGACGCAGGAAACGGCAACGGAAGTCGCCGGCACGCGGGTGACGAGCTACGCCGACGCCGCGCGCAAGGCGATGCCCGCCGTGGTCAACCTGTATACGAGCAAGGAATTGCCATCGCGCAACGCCCTCGCCGGCGACCCGATGTTCCGGCGGTATTTCCCGTCGCCGACGCCACAGCGGCAGACGAGCCTGGGTTCGGGTGTCATCGTCTCGCCGGATGGCTACATCCTCACCAATCACCACGTGGTCCAGGGCGCCGACGACATCCAGTTCGTGCTCGCCGACGGTCGTCGCGTGAAGGCGCATCTGCGCGGCAGCGATCCGGAATCCGACCTCGCCGTCCTCAAGGCTGACGAGGAGGACTTGCCGGCGATGACGTTCGCCCCGGCCGACAGCCTGCAGGTCGGCGACGTCGTGCTCGCCATCGGCAACCCGTTCGGCCTCGGCAACACCGTGACCCTGGGCATCGTGAGTGCGCTCGGACGCAATTATCTCGGCGTGAATCGCTTCGAGGATTTCATCCAGACCGACGCCGCGATCAATCCCGGCAATTCGGGCGGCGCGCTCGTCGACACCGCCGGCAACCTCGTCGGCATCAACAGCACGATCTACTCGCAAAGCGGGGGGTCGGTCGGCATCGCGTTCTCGATTCCGGTGTCGCTCGCCCGCAAGGTCTTCGAGCAGATCGCCCGGGATGGCGAGGTCACCCGCGGCTGGCTCGGCATCCAGCCCGTCCCGGTGACGCCGGCACTCGCGAAGGAACTGTCACTCGCGCAGCCGGAAGGCGTCATCATCGTCGGCCTCCAGCAGGGCGGACCCGCGGACAAGGCGGGGATGCAACTCATGGACGTGGTGACCGAGATCGGCGGCAAGAGCACGCGCAACGTGCCGCAGCTCCTCGCCCGCATCGCCGAGCTCGCCCCGGGAGCGACGGCGAAGGTGCGCATCGTGAGAGCCGGCAGCGACGTTGCCGTCGACGTCGTCGTCGGCAAGCGCCCGCCTCCCGATCGCCAATAGCGCGTGACGGGCGCCCGCCGCAGCGATCGCTACTTGGCGGCCGCTTCCTCGCCGTCACCCTCCGGCGCGGAGACGCTCACGAAGCGCGCGAGGATGAGTCCCAACTCGTAGAGGAGCCACAGCGGAATGGCGAGCATGAGTTGCGAAAGGACATCGGGCGGCGTGAACACGGCACCCAGGACGAAAGCGCCGACGATCACGTACGAGCGGATCGCGCGGAGCTTCTCGAGACTCACCACCCGCATGCGGACCAGCACGATCACGACGACCGGCACTTCGAAGGTGAGGCCGAAGGCGAGGAACATCGCGAGGACGAACGACAGGTACTTGTCGATGTCCGTCATCATCTGCACGCCGGCCGGCGCATAGCCCGCGAAGAAGCCGAACATCACCGGGAAGACGAAGAAGTACGCGAAGGCCATGCCGATCACGAAGAACACGACGCTCGACACGATCACGGGCGCGGCCAGTCGCTTCTCGTGCTGGTAGAGCCCGGGGGCCACGAAAGCCCATGCTTGCCACATCACGTACGGAAGCGCGACCAGGAACGCCGCCATCAACGTGACCTTGAGCGGCACGAGAAACGTGCCGGTGACGTCGGTGGCGATCATCGTCGCGCCCTGCGGCAGCGCGCGCAGGAGCGGGCGCGCGAGCAACGCGTAGATGTCCTTGGCGAAGGGAAAAAGGACCACGAGCACGATCGCCACCGCGATGATCGACTTCATGAGCCGCGAGCGCAGCTCGATGAGATGCGAGAGGAATGTCTCCTGCTCGCCTTCGGGCGACGGCGTGGCTTCCATGTCGTCTAGATCTTGTCGAAGCCCGGCAGCGACGCCTGGCGCGGTGGGCTTGCGGGCGTCGCATCGGCCAATTCGCCACCGGGCTCGTTGAACAGCGGGCCCGACTCGGCGAGACGCCGCACCTCGGGATCGGTCGCCGGCGCCGCCTCGTTCGCCGCCTCGTTGAGACTGCGTCCAACCTCGTGCACGCTCGATTCGACCTCGCGTCCCACGCTCTCGATCGACGACTTGAGGTCGGTCGCAGCCGTCTGCACGTCACGCTGGAGCTTGCGCAGCTCGTCGAGTTCCATCTCGCGATTGATGTCGGCCTTGACGTCGTTCACGTACCGCTGCAGGCGACCGAAGAGATGGCCGAGCGTGCGCGCGGTCTTGGGGAGACGCTCCGGGCCGATCACGACGAGCGCCACCACGGCGATCACCACGATCTCGGAGAAGCCGATGTCGAACATGGCCAGCGAACCACGCGTGCGCTGTCGGTCCGTGTCGCGTCGAAGCGCGCCGGCGCGCTTTTGCGGGACCGACCGCGAAGCGCTAGGACTTGTTCGGCTCCTTGCGGGCCTCGGCTTCGATCGTGGTGCCGGTGATCTGCGACGGCGGCGTTGCCGCGCTGTCGCCGTCGTCGGATTTCATGCCTTCCTTGAAGCCCTTGACCGCACCGCCCAGGTCCTTGCCGATGTTGGTCAGCTTCTTGGTGCCGAAGATGAGGACGACGACCAGAAGGACGATCAGCCAGTGCCAGATGCTCAAGCCACCCATGGTGTGCTCCTAAGTGTTGTTGCGCGTGATCATCGGCCCGAGCGGATCGGGGCCGCCGATGACGTGCACGTGGACGTGCGCCACGTCCTGCCGACCCACGCGACCCGTATTGACGATCGTGCGAAAGCCGTCGGTCGCACCTTGCTCGCGCGCGAGCCGACCCGCGATCGCCATGATCTTGCCCATCGCCGGCGCGTCTTCGGGGGTGAGCTCGTACATGCTCGGCACGTGGCGCTTCGGAATCAGCATGAAATGCACCGGCGCCACCGGCTCGATGTCGTGGAACGCGAGCACGTCCGCGTCCTCGTAGACCTTGCGGCTCGGGATCTCGCCACGGATGATCTTGCAGAAAATGCAGTCTGGATCGGTCGCCATCCCGCTATTGTATAGCGAGGCGACCCGCAGCCACGGGGGGTCGCCTCGCGGCGTCGGCGACGCCGCACGCGCGACCCCTGGACCGCGGGTCGACCCCTCGCCGCGGCGCGCGACCGCCTCAACCCGGGCCGCGTGCCGCCTTCTCGGCGTGACCGGAGACGCCTTCGCGCCGGGCGAGTTCGCGCAGGACGTCGGCGGGCGACAGTCCGTGGTGCGCGAGCAGCACGAGGCAATGGAACCAGAGGTCAGCCATTTCGCTCGTGATGCGTGCCGGGTTTCCGTCCTTGCCTGCAATCACCGTCTCGGTGGCTTCCTCGCCGATCTTCTTCAGGATCGCGTCGTCGCCCTTGGCGAAGAGCGAGGCGACGTACGAACTCGCCGGCGCTGCCGCCTTGCGCGCTTCGATGACGCTCGCAAGGCGCGCGAGCACGTCGGCGCCCACGGGATCAGCCATGGCCGTAGATTTCCCGCGGGTCCTTTTGCACGGGATCGGTCTCGATCCAGCGCCCACGCTCGAGGCGGCGGTAAAAGCAGCGTGCGTGGCCGGTATGACACGCGATGCCGCCGACCTGTTCGACCTGCAGCACGATCGCATCGCCGTCGCAGTCGAGGCGGATTTCCTGCACCCGCTGCACGTGACCGGAGGATTCGCCCTTGCGCCACAGCCTCCCGCGCGATCGCGACCAGTAATGGGCTTCCCGTGTCGCTTCGGTCCGCGCCAGGGCCTCGCGGTTCATCCAGGCCAGCGTGAGCACGCGCTGCGTGGCGGCGTCCTGCGCGATGGCAGCGACCAGCCCGTCGGCGTTCCAGCGCACCTCACCCAGCCAGGCGCCGGCTTCGGGCGCTGGCGCTCCCGCGGCGCGGGGCCCCTCGTCGCTGCTCACGTGCGCTCCCTCATTGCGCCGCCCCGCTCGCTGCTCACGTGCGCTCCCTCATTGCGCCACCCCGCCCGCCGCAACGCCTGCGCGTCGCTCGCCGCGCCCGTTCGCGCACGCTCGCATCCCCGCGACGCGGGGCCCCTCGTCGCTCCTCACGTGCGCACCTCGATGCCGGCGGCGGCGAGGGCGGCCTTGGCATCGCCGATGGTGAAGTCGCCGTAGTGAAAGATCGAGGCCGCAAGGACCGCGGCGGCGCCGCCCTTGACGATGCCGTCGACGAGATCGGCGAGGCTCCCCACACCGCCCGAAGCGATCACGGGAACCTCGACGGCGTCGGCGACCGCGCGCGTGAGCGCAAGATCGAAGCCCGTGCGTGCACCATCACGGTCCATGCTGGTGAGCAGGATCTCGCCTGCGCCCAGGCTCGCGACGCGCCGCGCCCACTCGACCGCGTCAAGACCGGTCGCCGTGCGGCCACCACGGATGTAGACCTGCCACTTGCCCGGGCCGTCCTGCTTCGCATCGATGGCCGCGACGATGCACTGCGCGCCGTACCGCGCCGCGGCCTCGCCGAAGAGTTCGGGACGGACGACGCCGGCCGTGTTGATGCTGACCTTGTCGGCGCCCGCATTGAGCAGCGCCCGCACGTCGTCGACCGTATTGACGCCGCCGCCGACGGTGAGCGGGATGAACACCTGCGAGGCCACCGCCTCGATCATGTCGTAGAGCAGCGCGCGCTTCTCGACGCTCGCCCGGATATCGAGGAACGCGAGCTCGTCGGCACCCTGCTCGTCGTAGCGCCGCGCGATCTCCACCGGATCGCCGGCATCGCGGAGGTTGACGAAGTTGACGCCCTTGACGACGCGCCCGTCGGCGACGTCGAGGCAGGGAATGATGCGCTTGGCGAGCATGACACGCTGCGGCGACGTCGAACGTCAGTTGCCGGCCGCCTTCAACGCATCCTTGAAGTTGAGCGTGCCCTCGTAGATCGCGCGCCCGGCGATCGCGCCGATGATGCCGTCGGCCTCGTGCTTGACGAGCCTTTCGATGTCGGCGATCGACGAGAGCCCGCCGGAGGCGATCACCGGGAGCCTGATCTCGCGCGCGAGTTTCACGGTGGCATCGACGTTGATGCCGGTGAGCATTCCGTCGCGGCCGATGTCGGTGTAGATGATCCCCTCGACACCGTAGTCCTCCAGTTTGCGGGCGAGATCGACGACGTCGTGGCCCGTCATCTTCGACCAGCCGTCGGTGGCGACCTTGCCATCGCGCGCATCGAGACCGACCAGGATGTGACCCGGAAACGCCGAGCACGCGTCGTGGAGGAAGCCCGGATTCTTGACCGCGGCGGTGCCGATCACGATGTAGGACAAGCCGTCGTCGAGATAACGCTCGATGGTGTCGAGGTCGCGGATGCCGCCGCCGAGCTGCACGGGGATCTCCTCGCCGATCACGCTGACGATCTCGCGAATCGCGAGCTCGTTGCGGGGTTTCCCGGCCACGGCGCCGTTGAGGTCGACGAGATGCAGCCGTTGGGCGCCCTGCTCCAGCCAGTGCTGCGCCATCGCCGCGGGGTCCTCGGAGAAGATCGTGGCCGAATGCATGTCGCCTTGTCGCAGGCGCACGCAGTGGCCGTCCTTGATGTCGATCGCGGGAATGATCTGCATGGCAGCGAAGTCGGGCTGCGTTGAAGCGGAAAGCGTGTGACGGATGTGCCTGGGGCGACGAAAGCGTTACGGTACTACGAAAACGCACGGTACCGGCCGTGCCCCATCGATCGGGGGCCCGCTACTCACGGCCATTCCAGGCAACGAAATTCGCGAGGAGCGCAAGGCCGGCGCGCTGACTCTTTTCCGGGTGGAACTGGGTTGCGAAGATATTAGCCCGCGCGATGGCGCAAGTAAACGGCGCCGGATACTCCGCGGTGGCCGCGGTGAGCGCGGGATCATCCGGAACCGGGTAGTAACTGTGCGCAAAATAGAACCGCGCTCCATCCTCGATGCCGTGCCAGAGCGGATGGGCGCGCGTCGCATGCACGCGGGTCCAGCCCATGTGCGGAACCTTGAGCCGCGTGCCGTCCGCCAGCGTCATGTTCGCATCGCGGAAGCGCACGACACGCCCGGGCACGGCGCCCAGGCAGGCGGTGGGCCCCTCCTCGCTCCGCGCGAAGAGCATCTGCAAGCCGAGGCAGATCCCAAGGAACGGACGTTCGCGCAGCGCGTCGCGCACCGGCCCCTCGAGACCCCGCGCTGCGAGTTCCCGCATGCAATCCGGCATCGCGCTTTGGCCTGGCAGCACGACGCGCGCGGCGCGGCCGATGGTCGCCGGATCCCCTGAGACGATCACCTCACGATCGGGTGCGACGTGGGCGAGCGCCTTCGCCACCGAGCGCAGGTTGCCCATTCCGTAATCGACGACGACGATCGAATCAGGCATCGGGAATCGAGTCTTGAACGTCGGCGCGGCCGGCAGCCTTCGTGTCGACCGCGCAGTGGGCTCGCGCCTGCTGCCGACTACAGCGCACCCTTCGTCGACGGGATCGCGGATGCGGCCCGCGGATCGACGGCAATGGCCATCCGCAGCGCGCGCCCGAAGGCCTTGAACACCGTCTCGCACTGATGATGCGCATTCGTGCCGCGCAGGTTGTCGACGTGCAGCGTCGCCTGGGCGTGGTTCACGAAACCCTGGAAGAACTCGTGCGCGAGGTCGACGTCGAAGGTGCCGATCATGGCGCGAGTGAATGGCACGTCGAACGTGAGTCCCGGACGCCCCGACAGGTCGATCACGACTCGCGACAGCGCCTCGTCGAGCGGGACGTACGCATGACCGTAGCGCGTGATCCCCTGCTTGCTGCCCAGCGCGAGCTTGCATGCCTGTCCCAGCGTGATGCCGATGTCCTCGACGGTGTGATGCGCGTCGATGTGCAGGTCGCCTGTCGCCCGCACCGTGAGATCGACCATGCCGTGGCGCGCGACCTGATCGAGCATGTGATCGAGGAACGGCACGCCGGTGGCAAGCTCGGCGCGACCGTCGCCGTCGAGATCGATCTCGACGACGATGTCGGTTTCCGCGGTCTTGCGCGCCACCTGGGCGCGGCGCGGAGCGGGCGAGAGGTCGGCGGAGGCGTTCATGCAGTCGATCGATCGGGGGCGTGCGTGGTCGTGGCGAGACTGTACACCGTCACGTCGGACGCGACAGTGCCTCCAGCACGGCGTTGTTCTCGGCGGGCGTGCCGATCGTGATGCGCAGGCAACCGTCGAGCAACGGATGCCAGCCATGCACGTTCTTGACGAGGATGCCTGCCTCGCGCAGCGCCTGGAACCACGCGTTCGCATCGGGGACGCGGATCAGGAGGAAGTTCGCTGCCGAGGGGAACACGGTGACGCCGTGCAGCGCGGCGAGTTCCTTCGCCATGCGTGCGCGCTCGCGTCGGATCGCGGCCGCCTGCTCGGCCAGGAGCTCGCCGTGGCGCAACAGCACGGGGACCACGGCCTGCGTGAGCACGTTGACGTTGTACGGCGGGCGAATCTTGTCGATCTCGGTGGTCCACGCCGGATGCGCCGCCGCGTAACCGAGCCGCACGCCGGCCATGCCGATCTTCGACAACGTGCGCACGACGACCAGGCTGGGAAATGCGAGGACGCGCGGCAGCAGGCTCACCTCGGCAAAGGCGTGGTAGGCCTCGTCGACGGCGACGACCCCAGGCGCGGCGGTGACGATACGCTCGATGTCCGCCACGGCAAACAGCGTCCCGGTGGGGTTGTTCGGCACGGCGAGCCACACGAGCGCAGGGCGCGTCCGCGCGATCGCCGCGAGCATCGCATCGATGTCGAGCGCCAAGTCGGCGTTGAGCGGCACGCCCACGAAGCGCAGGTCGAACGCCTCCGCCAGCGTGCGATAGAGCACGAACGACGGTTCGGGGGCGAGCACCGTCGCACCGGGCTTGGCGACGAGCATCGTGAGCAGTTGGAGGATCTCGTCCGAGCCGTTGCCGAGGACGAGCCCGACATCGTTGCCGATGCCCTGCGTCTGCCGCAGTGCCGCCTTGACCTCGTCGCCGCCACCGTCGGGGTAGCGATTGATGCGCGCATTGGCCACCGCCGCGGCCATCTCGGCGCGTGCCTCGCCGGAAAGGCCGTAGGGGTTCTCCATCGCATCGAGCTTGATGAGGCCGGTGGCCTTGGCGACCGGATACGCGTGCATTGCACGGATCTTCGGGCGCACGACGGCGCGCACCCGCGCGGCGACCGCGGTGTCGGCGATGTTGGCGACCGCCGCGGGTGGCGACGTGCGCGTCATGTCCTGCCCTCCTTGCGCCGGCAACGTGTCGTGGCGTCGCTTCATGGCGTGCCATCGAGTCGGGCTTGCGCCGCCCGTGCGTGCGCCACGAGCCCCTCACCGTGCGCAAGCGTCGCGGCCACGCGCCCGAGGGTCTGCGCGGCCGCGCGCGATACGCGCAGCACGCTCGAGCGCTTCTCGAAGTCGTACACCCCCAGGGGCGAGGAGAAGCGCGCGGTGCGCCCGGTCGGGAGCACGTGATTGGGTCCGGCGCAGTAATCCCCCAACGCCTCCGACGTGTAGTGGCCAAGGAAGATGGCGCCCGCGTGCCGGATCCGCGGCAGCAGGGCGTCGGGGTCGGCGACCGCGAGTTCGAGGTGCTCGGGTGCGATGCGATTGACGACGTCGCACGCCTGCGCGAGGTCGGCAACGCGAATGAGCGCGCCGCGCCGGGCGAAGGAGGCGCGGATGATGTCGGCGCGCGGCATCTCGCGCAGCAGACGCTGCGCGCTTTCCGCCACACGGCGCAGGAGCGCCGCATCCGGCGTCACGAGGATCGCCTGCGCGAGCGCATCGTGCTCGGCCTGCGCGAAGAGATCGAGCGCGATCCAGTCGGCATTCGCGCTGCCGTCGGCCACGACGACGACCTCCGAGACGCCGGCGACCATGTCGATGCCCACGGTGCCGAAGACGCGCCGCTTCGCCGCCGCGACGTAGGCATTGCCCGGGCCGCAGATCTTGTCGACGGCGCCGATCGTTTCGGTCCCGTAGGCAAGCGCAGCCACCGCCTGCGCTCCGCCGATCGTGTACACCTGCGTGACTCCAGCGAGGTGCGCCGCGGCGAGCACCAGCGGATTGCGCACGCCATCCGGCGTCGGGACCGCCATCACGATCTGCGCGACACCGGCGACGTTGGCCGGGATCGCATTCATCAGCACCGACGACGGGTACGCTGCCTTGCCGCCGGGGACGTAGATCCCGACCCGATCGAGCGCAGTCACGCGCTGGCCGAACTCGCTGCCGTCGGCGTCGACGAGCCGGAAGCTGCCACCGGCCGCCTTCTGTCGCTCGTGATAGCGACGGACCCGTGTCGCCGCGGCGGCCAGCGCCGCCCGCTCCGCCTCGGGCAGCGCGTCGTACGCCGCCTGCAGCTGCGCCGGATCGATCGCGAGCGAGGCCGCCGATGCGACGTCCAGCCGGTCGAAGCGGCGCGTGTAGTCGAGCAAGGCCGCGTCGCCGCGTGCGCGCACGTCGGCGACGATGGCGGCTACCGTCGCATCGAGCGCAGGATCCTGTGCCGCCTCGAACGCGGTGAGCGCGTCGAGTGCCGCGCCGAATCCGGGATCGGCGGCGTCGAGCATGCGCAGCTCGAGGTGTGCCGCCGGACCCGGTGACGCGCTCGCGGGTGCACCCGCCGCGTCGGCCGGCTGTACCGTCGGCGCGCTCACGTCGTCACCTGCGTCGAGTGCCGCAGCGCATCGACGAACGGCTGCATCGTCGCATGCTTGATCTTGAGTGCGGCCGGATTGACGATGAGCCGCGAGCTGATCGGCATGATGTCGTCCACTGCGACGAGATCGTTCGCGCGCAGCGTGTTGCCCGTCGATACGAGGTCGACGATCACGTCGGCGAGCCCGACGAGCGGCGCGAGCTCCATCGACCCGTAGAGCTTGACGATGTCCACGTGCATCCCCTTGCGCGCGAAGTGCTCGCGCGCGATGCGCACGTATTTCGTCGCGACGCGGACCCGCGCTCCGCGCTGCACGGTACCCTGCCAGTCGAACGTGCGACGGGTCGCGACCACCATGCGGCAACGACCGATGCCAAGATCGAGCGGCTGGTACAGCCCGTCGCCGCCGTGCTCGAGAAGAACGTCCTTGCCGGCGACGCCCGCGTCGGCCGCGCCGTACTGCACGTAGGTCGGGACGTCCGAGGCACGCACGACGACGACACGCACGTCGGGGTGATTCGTGGGCAGGATGAGCTTGCGCGACGATTCCGGATCCTCGAGCGGCACGACACCGGCGGCAGCGAGGAGCGGCAGCGTTTCGTCGAGGATGCGTCCCTTGGACAGCGCGAGGGTGAGTGCGGACACGGAAGGCACGAGGCCGGCAGCGGCGGTTGTGTCGGAACGACATTCTACCGGAGCGAACGCAGGCGCCGCCGCACCGTGCGATGCGCGTCACTGCGAGGCGGCGGCGTCGCGATCGTGCACGCAGCGCCCGGCGACGTACGTCGCCCGGATCGCGCGATCGTCGCCCAGCGCCATCTGCACCGCGAGCGCCTCGTCGATGTCGCGCACGTGGCGCATGCGCATGGCAAGAAGCGGCGTCGATGCGAGGTCGAGCACGACGACGTCGGCTTCCATCCCGACCGCCAGCGAGCCGATGCGATCGTCGAGGCCGAGGGCGCGCGCCGCACCCCGCGTGGCGAGGTAGAGCGCGCACGACGGTGCAAGCGGCTCGCCGCCGAGCTGCGCGACCTCGCTGGCGGCCTGCATCGTGCGCAGGATCGACAGGCTCGTGCCGCCCCCCACGTCGGTGGCAAGCCCCACGCGCACGGCCCGCCCGCGACGCGTGGCCTCGGCGAGCCGGAAGAGTCCGCTGCCGAGGAAGTTGTTCGACGTGGGGCAGTGCGCGAGCGCGGTATCCGTCTCGTGCAGCACGGAGAAGTCCGCCGCGGTGAGGTGCACGCCGTGGCCGTAGATCGCGCGCGGCCCGACGAGGCCGTGGCGGGCATAGACGTCGAGATACGAGGCGGCCTTCGGATGCAGCGTCGTTACGAGCGCGACCTCGGCGGCGTTCTCCGACACGTGCGACTGCACGTGCACGTCGTCGTGCTCGCGCACGAGCGTGCCTGCCGCGTCGAGTTGCGCCGGCGTCGAGGTGACGGCGAAGCGCGGCGTGACGGCATAGCGTAGCCGGCCCCGACCGTGCCAGCGCCCGATGAGCGCCTTCGATTCGTCGTAGCCGCGCTGCGCGGTGTCGAGCACGGCCGGCGGCGCGTTGCAATCCATGAGCACCTTGCCGGCGACAAGGCGCAGGTCGAGCTTCGCCGCCTCGGTGAAGAGCGCGTCGACCGACGCCGGATGCACCGTGCAGAACACCGACGCCGTGGTGATGCCGTTGCGCAGGCTCTCGCGCAGGTAGGTGCGCGCGACAGCGCGGGCATGCTCGAAGTCGGCGTAGCGCGCCTCTTCCGCAAAGACGTGGTCCGCGAGCCAATCGAGCAGCGCCTTGCCGCCGGCACCGATGATCGGCAGCTGCGGATAGTGCACGTGCGCGTCGACGAACCCGGCGCTGATGAGCGCGTCGTCGTAGCGGGCCACCGGAGTTCCGGGCGGGAGCGTCGGCAGCACCGCGGTGGCGGCGCCGAACGCGACGATGCGTCCGCCGTCCATGGCGACGACCGCGTCGGCGATGTGCTCGCGCGTCGCCTCGATGCCGGCATCGAACGGATCACCGGTGAAGCTGAGCGCGGCGCCGCGCAGCGCGAGCATGCCCGGATCCGCCGCGATTACTGGCGCGGTGTGCGCACGTTGTCCGGCGTCGCGACGCCGGCGTTCGTGCGAAACGGATTGATGTCCAGACCGCCGCGACGCGTGAAGCGGGCCTCGATCGACAGCTCACGGCACCCGCAGCGCGCGATGAGGTCGGTGAACATGCGCTCGACGCAGTGCTCGTGGAAGCCGGCGTGCAGGCGATAAGAGATGACGTAGCGCAGGAGGCCGGCACGGTCGATGCGCGGCCCGGCGTAGGTGATCGCGAGCGACGCGTAGTCGGGCTGCCCCGTCACCGGGCACACCGAGCGGAAGAGATCGGTGCGCAGCGTCTCGCGCACCTCGTCGTGCCCGGCATGCAGGACTGCGGGCTCGACCTCGTAGCGGTCGATGCCGACCTCGATGCGGTCGATGCTCTCGCCGGCAAGCTCCGCGAGGCGCTGCGTGCGGAAGGCGCGCTGCGGGGTGAGCGTCACGGCGACCGGCATCTGCGTCGCGGCGAACAGGTCGCGCTCGATGCGCGCCACGACGTCGCCACCCTCGGCGAAGCGCGACTGCGCAAACGAGCCGAGGTAGAGCTTCATCGACTTCGACTCGACGATGGCAGGCGACGTCGCCGGCACCGCAAACGACAGCATCGCCACGGCCGGCTTCCCCGCGAGATCGAGCCAGGTGTGCTCGTACGCGGTCCACACGTCCGCACCCGTGAACGGCACGTCCGCGCCGATGCCGAGCTCCGCGCGCTGCGGCGCACGAGGCAACGCAAACAGGAGCGTGGCGTCGTAGGTATCGGGGTACGTCGTCGCGTGCCCCAGCGGCGCGGCAGCGAGTTCGTCCTTGAGTGTCGTCATCGGTGCGGGCGGCGGGGGTGACGAGGTTCGCGTGCGGTGGGTCACGGCGCGTTCGCGCGACGTCAGCGCACGCGCGCGATGCGCGCGGACAGGCCGGAGAGCTTGTCCTCGATGCGCTCGTAGCCGCGGTCGAGGTGGTAGATGCGATCGATCACCGTCTCGCCTTGCGCGACGAGGCCGGCGATGACGAGACACGCCGACGCGCGCAGATCGGTCGCCATCACGTGCGCTCCGGTGAGCTTGGCCACACCCCTGACGAGCGCGGTGCCGCCCTCCACCTCGATGTCGGCGCCGAGCCGCACGAGCTCCTGCACGTGCATCATGCGATTCTCGAAGATCGTCTCGGTGATGACCGCGGTGCCCTCGGCGCGCGCGGCAAGCGCCATGAACTGTGCCTGCATGTCGGTCGGGAAGCCCGGATGCGGCGCCGTGCGCACGCTCACGGCGCGCAGCGTTCCGCTGCGCTCGACGACGATGACGTCGCCGTCGATCGTGATCGTCGCGCCGGCTTCGACGAGCTTCGTCAACACGCTGTCGAGCGAATCGGCGTCGCCGCCACGCACGGCGACCCGCCCGCCGCTTGCCGCGGCGGCCACGAGGTAGGTGCCGGTCTCGATGCGGTCGGGCATGATCGCGTGCGTCGCGGCGTGCAGCTCGGGAACGCCCTCGACCACGATGCGATCGGTGCCCGCCCCCGTGATCCGTGCCCCCATCGCGGTGAGGCAGCGCGCGAGGTCGACGACCTCGGGCTCGCGCGCCGCATTCTCCAGCACCGTCGTGCCATCGGCGAGGCTCGCCGCCATGAGGAGATTCTCGGTGCCGGTGACGGTGACCATGTCGAAAACGAATTTGGCACCCCGCAAACGGCCCTTGGCGCTGATGTAGCCATGCTCGAGGTCGATCTCGGCGCCCATCGCGGCGAGCCCCTTGACGTGCTGGTCGACGGGGCGCAAGCCGATCGCGCAGCCGCCCGGCAACGAAACCCGCGCCTCGCCGCAACGGGCGAGCAGAGGTCCCAGTGCGAGGATCGATGCCCGCATCGTCTTCACCAGCTCGTAGGGTGCAAGCGGCCAGTCGACGCGCGCCGCGTCGAGCGCGACGCGTCCGTCGCTCGCCTCGATCGCCACACCCATCTGCGTGAGCAGCGTGCGCATCGTGCGCACGTCGTTCAACTGCGGGACGTTGGTGAGGGTGAGCGGCTCGGCGGTGAGCAGCCCCGCGCACAGGAGCGGCAGCGCGGCGTTCTTGGCGCCGGAGACGTGCACCTCGCCGTTGAGCGGCGTGCCGCCCTCGATGCGCAGCTTATCCACGGCCGCGCGCGGACCACTGCTCCGGCGTCAGCGTTTGCATCGACAGCGCGTGGATCTCCGCGCGCATGCGATCGCCGAGCGCGGCGTACACGAGCTGGTGCCGCTTGATCGGCGAGAGGCCGGCGAACGCGCCAGACACGATGATCGCCTCGAAGTGGGCGCCGTCGCCGCGCACTTCGACGTGCGTGCAGGCGAGGCCCTGCTCGATCGAGGCACCGATGGATTCGGGAGTGACCATGACAGAAAGGCTCGAATGGACTAGTTGCGCAGCTTGAAGCCGCGATGGAGGAGCGCGATCGCCACGCTGGCGCAGGCGAGCGCCGCGATCGCCACGACGCCGAGGCTCAGCGCCGGAGACACGTCGGAGACGCCGAAGAATCCGTAGCGGAAGCCATCGATCATATAGAAGAACGGGTTGGCGTGCGACAGCGTCTGCCAGAACGGCGGCAGCGAATGGATCGAGTAGAACACCCCCGACAGGAAGGTGAGCGGAAGGATGATGAAATTCTGGAACGCCGCGAGCTCGTCGAACTTGTCGGCCCAGATCCCGGCGACGAGCCCGAGGGTTGCGAGGATTGCGCTGCCCAGGAACGCGAAGCCCAGCACCCACAACGGATGCGGCACCGCCAACAGCGCGGGGTCGAAGAAGAGCGTGACGACGTAGACGCCGCAGCCCACTGCGATGCCGCGCACGATCGCCGCCAGCACGTACGCGGCAAAGAGGTCGAGCGCGGACAGTGGCGGCAAGAGCACGAAGATGAGGTTGCCGGTGATCTTCGACTGGATGAGCGACGACGACGCGTTGGCGAAGGCATTCTGCAGCACCGACATCATGACGAGGCCGGGGATGAGGAAGGCCGTGTAGCTCACGCGCCCGCCGAACACCGCGACGCGGCCCTCCAGCACGTGCGAGAAGATGAGCAGGTAGAGCAGCGACGTGAGGATCGGCGCAGCGATCGTCTGGAAGGCCACCTTCCAGAAGCGCAGGATCTCCTTGCGGAACAGCGTGAGCCAGCCGGGCCGCGTGGGCACCGGCGAGCGCACCTTACCCGCGTCGGCCTTCTCGATCGCCGACGTGTTCATGGCCCCACTGCTCCCGTCGAGCCGCCGCTCACTTGAGGCTCCTTCGGCTGCCCGTGAGCTCGAGGAAGACCTGCTCCAGATCCGCGGCTTCGAGCGCGAGTTCGCGCACCGCGATGCCTTCCTCGCGCATCGCCGCGAGCAGCGTCTCGAGCTCGGCGTACGACTCGAGTCCGACGCGATACGCGCCGTGCTCGTCGCGCTGGCCGCGGGCCTGCCACGCCGACGGCAAGCGCGCGGCGACGACGCGGCAGGCGAGGCCGCCAACGCGGGCGAGGAGGTTTGCGGTGGAATCAAGACGCACCACGCGCCCTGCCTTCAGCATCGCGATGCGGTGGCACAGCGTCTCGGCCTCCTCGAGGTAGTGCGTGGTGAGGATGATCGTGTGGCCGTCGCGATTGAGCTTGCGGATGAACTGCCACAGGCTTTGCCGCAGCTCCACGTCCACACCCGCGGTGGGCTCGTCGAGAACGATGACCGGCGGCTTGTGCACCAGCGCCTGGCCGACGAGCACGCGCCGCTTCATGCCGCCGGACAGCGAACGCATGTTGGCGTTGGCCTTCGACGTGAGATCGAGATGATGGAGAAGCTCGTCGATCCACGCCGTGGGGCGGGTGAGCCCGAAATAGCCCGCCTGGAACTCGAGCGTCTCGCGCACGGTGAAGAAGGGATCGAACACGAGTTCCTGCGGCACCACGCCGAGGCTGCGGCGCGCGGCGCGGAAATCGTTGACGACGTCGTGGCCGAGGACACGCACCGAGCCGCGGGTCGCGCGCGTGAGCCCGGCGATGATCGAGATGAGCGTCGTCTTGCCGGCGCCGTTCGGCCCGAGCAGGCCGAAGAACTCGCCCTGCTCCACGCGCAGGTCCACACCCGCGAGCGCCTCGACGCTCGCGAAGCTGCGTGCGACACCGACGACCTCGACGGCGGGACCCATGGGCGTGCAGGCGGCCGGCGCCGCGTCCGCCGTCAGGCGACGAGGACGCTCTCGACCCCGTACACGCGGGCGAGAGCGAGCATGGCGGGCGAGATCCCGGGGAACGACAACGGGCGGCGCCCCTCGGCTTGCGCACGGCGCTGCAGCGCCACGAGCACGGCCAGCGCCGACGAATCGCCGTGCCCGAGACCGCTCATTTCGACCACGCCGGTCGCCGGCAACGGGAACGCCGCCGCCGCGGCGAGCACCGGCATCGCGTCGTCGAAGCGAAGGTCACCGCTGTAGGTCCAGCGGTCGCCGGCGACGGCAAACGCACCGGCAACGACCCGAGCCTCGCGAGAGCGCGCGGCCATCACTTGCCGCCCTGATTCTTCGCGGCGAGCGACTTGATGAGCGCGTCCACGCCGCCGGCACGAATCTGCTCGTTGAATTCGTCGCGATAGTTGGTCACGAGCGACACGCCGCCGACGATCACGTCGTAGGCCTTCCAGCTGTTGTTCACCTTCGCCAGCGAGTAATCGATCGGCACCGGCGCCTGGCCCGGGCGCACGACCTCGGTGCGCACCGTGACGTCGGTGGCCCCGGGGTCCGCGCGCAGCGGCTTGTACTCCATCGTCTGGTTGCGATATTGCGCGAGGGCACCCGAGTACGTGCGCACGAGCAGCGCGCGGAACTGTTCGACGAGCTCCTTTTGCTGCTCGGGTGTGGCCTTGCGCCAGTTGCGCCCCATGGCAAGCGCCGTGATGCGCTCGAAGTCGAAGTACGGCAGGAGCTTCGTCTCCACCACTTCGCGGATGCGCGCCTGATCGCCCGCCTGCACCTTGGGGTCGGCCTTGATGATGCCGAGCACCTCGGTCGAGACGTTCTTGACGAGGGCATCGGGCGCTTCCTGCGCCATCGCCACCGCGGCGCCGAGCGCGAGGCACAGCGCGAGGGCGCCCTGCCGCAGGGTTGAAAGAAGGGTCATCTAATCGTCGTCCTTGGGAGGCGGCGGCTTGCCGTCGTACACGAGATATTCGCGCCGCTGCAGATACGATCGGCGCACGAAGGTGTAGGGGTCGATGGCCGCCTGCTCGATGAGCGCGGTGGCGTCGAGTGCATTGGCCCGCGCGTTCACCGCAGCGAAACCATACACGACGTTGCGCGCGGCGACATTCGGAATCTCATTGGTCGGCGACCACACGAGACGCAGCAGCTCCCCGGTGCCATCGCGCACCGTGGTGGGCCCCCACAGCGGGACGAAGAGGTACGGGCCCTGCGGCATGCCCCAGTAGCCGAACGTCTGTCCGAAATCCTCCATGCCACGAGGGATATCGCCGCTGGACGCGATGTCGATCAGTCCGCCGAACCCGAACGCGGTGTTGATCATCACCCGGCCCATATCGTGACCGGCCTTGTCGAGCTTGCCCTGGAGCAGGCCGTTGAGCGCGGAGAAGAGGTCGTCGATGTTGTTGACGTAGTTGGTGACCGCCTGCCGCACGAAGTCCGGAAATATCTGGACGTACGCCTCGGCCACGGGACGCGCGACGTACTTGTCGAGCGGTTCGTTGATCGCGTACATCGTGCGATTGAACGGCTCGAACGGATCGTCGATCTCGCCCTGCTTCGGCGCGCTCGCGCAGCCCCCGAGGACGAGGGTCGCCGCCAGGAGCGCCGCGAGCACGCCGCGATCGGCGCGCGGCCTCACTTGGGTGCCCCCGATGTGGACGCCGGATCGCTCGACGCCTTGTCGAAGAGGAACTGCCCGATGAGCTTCTCCAGGACGATCGCCGACTGCGTCTTGGCGATGCGCGCACCGTCGGCGAGCATCGCGGTGTCGCCGCCGGCGTCGAGCCCGATGTACACCTCGCCCAGAAGGCCCGAGGTGAGGATCGAGGCGATCGTGTCCTTCGAGAACTGGTAGTCCTTGTCCATGCGCAGCGTCACGACCGCCTCGTAGGTCTTCGGGTCGAGGCGTATCGATTCCACCCGGCCGACGATGACCCCGGCGGCCTTGACCGGCGCTCGCAGCTTCAAGCCGCCGATGTTGTCGAACTCGGCCTCGATGCGATAGCTCGGCCGCGTCTCGAGGCTCGCGAGGTTGCCGACCTTGAGCGCCAGGAAGACGATCGCGGCAAAGCCCATCGTCACGAAGATGCCGACCCAAAGGTCGAGGGTGGTGCGTTTCATGTGACGTCCTAGGTGTTGCCGAGCCCGCGGAACATGAAGACGGTGAGCACGAAGTCGAGCGCGAGGATCGCAAGCGATGCGCCGACGACCGTGCGCGTGGTGGCGGCGGAGACGCCTTCGGCGGTCGGATGCGCGTCGTAGCCTTCGAAGACCGCGATGAGACTCACGGCCATGCCGAAGACGATGCTCTTGACGATGCCGTTGGTGATGTCCGGCCAGAAGTCGATCGAGGCCTGCATGTTGCCCCAGAACGTGCCGTCGTCGACGCCGATGAGGCGCACGCCGACCAGGTACGCGCCGAAGACCCCCATCGCGGAGAACAGGGCCGCAAGGAGCGGCATCGCGATCACGCCGCCCCAAAAGCGCGGCGCGACGATGCGTGCGAGCGGGTCGACCGCCATCATTTCCATCGCGGAGAGTTGTTCGGTGGTCTTCATGAGGCCGATCTCCGCGGTGATCGCGCTGCCGGCACGGCTCGCGAACAGCAGACCCGCCACCACCGGCCCGAGTTCCCGCACGAGCGACAAGCCGACGAAAATGCCGAGAGAATCGCCGGCGCCGTACTTCACGAGGACGTCGTAGCCCTGCAGGCCGAGCACCATGCCGACGAACAGTCCCGACACCATGATCACGACGAGCGAGAGCACGCCGGCGAAGTAGATCTCGCGCGCGGTGAGCTGGATGCGACGCAGCGCCGCCGGGGTCTGCAGCACGACCGCGACGAAGAAGCGGGCGGCGAAACCGACCCGCGCGATCGCGCGCAAGGTGCCGGCACCGACGCGACGCAAGCCCGTGGCGACGCTCGTCATGACGCGCGGATCCCGAAATCTTCGGCGTACGGCCGCGCCGGATAGTGGAACGCCACCGGCCCATCGGGCTCGCCGTCGACGAACTGGCGCACGAAGGGGTCGGTCGAGCGGCGCACCTCGTCGGGAGTGCCGTGCGCGACGATCCTTCCTGCGGAGACGAAATACAGGTAGTCGACGATCTTGAGCGACTCGTACACGTCGTGCGTCACGATCACCGAAGTGATGCCCAGCGCATCGTTCAACTGGCGGATGAGCTGGCCGACGACGCCGAGCGAGATCGGATCGAGCCCGGCGAACGGCTCGTCGTAGAGCACGAGCGTCGGATCGAGCGCGATCGCCCGGGCGAGCGCGACGCGACGCGCCATCCCGCCCGACAACTCGTTGGGGTAGAGCTGCGCGGCGCCACGCAGGCCCACCGCGTGCAGTTTCATGAGCACCAGATCGCGGATCAGCGACTCGTCGAGGTCGGTGTGCTCGCGGATGGGAAAGGCGACGTTCTCGTACACCGACATGTCGGTGAAGAGCGCGCCGAACTGGAAGAGCATGCCGATGCGCCGCCGCAGCGCGAAGAGTCCGTCGCGTCCCAAATCGGGCACCGACTGCCCATCGACGCGCACGCTGCCTTCCTGCGGCCGCAGTTGCCCGCCGACGAGCCGCAGGATCGTCGTCTTCCCGCAACCGGAGCCACCCATGATGGCGACCACCCGGCCGCGGGGCACGAGCATGTCGATGCCGCGCAGCACGGGCCGGCGGGGATCGTAGCCAAAGCTCGCGCCTGCCATCTCGATCGCCGGGGGCGGTGCGGCGGCAGGCCGCGGAAGGGTCTCGGACAAGGGAAGCAGCCGATCGACGGGCAAAGCCCGTTATTGTAGCCGTCCGCGCCGAAGGCCGACAGTGAAGCGGTCACGCCGGGCGCGGGCCGGAAACGGCACCCCGCGACTTCAACAACCGCTCCTCGGCGGCGAGCAATGCCTCGGGCGAGCCCAGCAGCACGACGACGTCGCCGGCTTCGAAGCGCCACTGCGCATCCGGACGCTGCGATCGCGCGCCGCGCCGGCGCACCCCGGTCACTTCCACGGCGCCGTCCAGTCCGATCTCGGCCAGCGTTCGCCCGATCGCCGACGCCCGATCCGGCAGGACCACGGTATGCAGCCGCATCTGGCGATGATCCGCGGCGTCGGGCACGTCGCTCGCGCCGCGGAAGAAGCCGCGGAACAGGCCGTAGCGTTCTTCGCGAACGGTACGGATGCGCCGCAGCACGCGATTGAGCGGGACCCCGACGACGAGCAATGAATGCGAGGCGAGCATGAGGCTGCCCTCGAGCACCTCCGGCACCACCTCGGCGGCACCGGCCGCCTCGAGCCGGGCGATCTCGGAGTCATCGACGGTGCGCACGATCACCGGCAGGTCCGGCCGGATCTGGTGCACGTGGTGGAGGATCTTGAGCGCGACGGCGGTGTTGGTGAAGGTGATGACGACCGCGCGCGCCTTCGCGAGTCCGGCGCTCGAGAGCACCTCGCGCCGGCTCGCATCGCCGTACATGACGTCGCTGCCGCCATCCGGCGCCGCCTCGCGCACGCGTTGCGGGTCGGCGTCGATCGCGACGTAGCCGATGTCCTCGGCCGCGAGCAGGCGCGCGAGGTTCTGCCCGCTGCGGCCGTATCCGCAAACGAGGACATGATCCTGCCGCCCCATCGTCTGCGCCGCGATCTGCGTGACGAGCGCCGCGCGCGCGAGCCAGTCGTTGCTCGTGAGCCGGCGCACGAGGGGATCGGCGAGCTGGATCACGACCGGCGCCGCGCACATCGACACGATCATCGCGGCCAGCACCGGCTGCAGCAGCGCATCGGGGAGCACGCCGCTGCTCACCGCGAGAGCGAGCATCACGAGCGCGAGTTCGCCGGCCTGCCCGAGATAGAAGCTCACCCGCAGCGACGTGGCGAGCGAGTCGCCAAAGGCGCGCGCCAGCACTGCGACGAGAACGACCTTGGCCGTCACCGGAACGAGGACGAGCAGCGCCACGGTGCCGAAGCTCGCAAAGACCACCCGCGGATCGAGCGTGGTCCCGACGACGACGAAGAAGAGGCCGAGCAGGACATCGCGAAACGGCTTGATGTCGTCCTCGACCTGATAACGGTACTCGGTCTCCGCGATGAGCATCCCCGCAAGGAAGGCCCCGAGTGCGAGCGAGAGCCCGAGCGACGCCGTGAGCGCACCCAACCCCAGCGTCACCAGCAGGACGTTGAGGACGAAGAGCTCGGGCGAGCGCTGGCGCGCCACGACGTGGAACCACGCGCGCATCGGCGCCTGGCCCAGAAAGAGGATCAACGCGAGTGCCGCTGCCGCCTTGACCGCGGCGATGCCAAGGTCGATGGCGAGCTCCTGCCCCGACTTGCCGAGCGCCGGGATGATGATGAGGAAGGCGACGATGGCGAGATCCTGGAAGATCAGGATGCCCATCACGTCGCGTCCGTGCGGCGAGGAGAGCTCCATGCGCTCGGCGAGCATCTTCGAGACGATCGCGGTCGAGCTCATCGCGAGGGCGCCGCCGAGAACGAACCCGGCCGCCCACCCGTAGTCGAGGAAGTGGAGGACCACCATGGCACCGACCGTGGTGATGACGACCTGCGCGAACCCCAGGCCGAACACCGCCCGTCGCATCGCGTGCAGTTGCGGCAGGCTGAACTCGAGCCCGATCGAGAACATGAGGAAGACGACGCCGATCTCGCCCAGGTAGCGCGTGGTCTCATCGAGCGGGACGACGCCCAGCGCATGCGGCCCGAGCGCGATGCCGACGGCGAGATAGCCCAGGATCGCCGGGAGGTGCGCGAGCCGGCACAGCACGACCACGACGACGGCCGCGGCAAGCAACTCGACGATGAAGACCAGCGCGTGCGGCATGACGAACCCGGGCAAGCGACGGGCGGACGCTCGTCCCGCATGATATGTCAGCGGGCCCGCGCGCCGATCGCGCCTGCCCTCACGGTTATACTTTCCGCCATGAAGGAGCGAGCGAGCGACGAGCCCGTCGCGACGATGCCGTGCCGGGTCGACGCGACCCGCGCGCAGGAGCTCGCCCGTACCGTTCTCTCGGTCGAGGCCGGCGCGATCAGCGCGCTTGCCGCACGGCTCGGCGAGCGCTTCGTCGCGGCGGTCGAGCTCGTCTTGCGCTGCCCCGGCCGCGTGGTCGTCGTCGGCATCGGCAAGTCCGGACACATCGGCGGCAAGCTCGCGGCGACACTCGCATCGACCGGCACGCCCGCGTTCTTCGTCCACGCGACCGAGGCGTTGCACGGCGACCTCGGCATGATCACCGCGAGCGATATCGTGCTGATGCTCTCCAATTCCGGCGAGACCGCCGAGCTCCTGGCGCTCGTCCCGCACGTGAAGCGCGCCGGCGCGCCCGTGATCGCCCTGACCGGCAATGCGAGCAGCACGCTCGCGAAGGCCGCGGACATCCACCTCGACGCCCACGTCGACAACGAGGCGTGTCCGCTCGGCCTCGCGCCCACCGCGAGCACGACCGCCGTGCTGGCGCTCGGTGACGCGCTCGCACTCGTGCTGCTCGATCAGCGCGGCTTCTCGGCGGCCGACTTCATGCGCTCGCATCCGGGAGGGGCGCTCGGCCGGCGCCTCGTGCGGGTCGCCGAGGTGATGCGTGTCGGCGACGCGCTGCCGATGGTTCCGGTGACCTCGCTCCTGCCGGCCGCGATCGAAGAGATGAGTCGCAAGGGCATGGGCATGACCACGATCGTCGATCGCGAATCGCGGGTCGCAGGCATTCTCACCGACGGCGACCTGCGCCGTTGCCTCGCGCGCGTGCGCGACATCGCCACGGTACGCGTTGCCGACGTGATGACGCGCACGCCGCGCACCGTGCACGGCGACGCGCTCGCGATCGACTGCGTCGGGATCATGGAGACTGCGCCCAAGGTGACGATGCTCCTCGTCGTCGACGCCGATCGCCGTCTCGTCGGCGCGCTGCATCTGCACGACCTGTTCAAGGCGCGCATCGTCTGACGCCGCCGCCCTCGCACGCATGCATCCCGAAGCCCTCGAACGCGCCCGCGCCATCCGCTTGCTGAGCTGCGACGTCGACGGCGTGCTGACCGACGGCACCATCTACCTCGACGACCGCGGCCACGAGATGAAGGCGTTCAACGCGCTCGACGGCTACGCGATGCACCTGCTGCGCGACGCGGGGATCGCCGTCGCCTGGATCACCGGCAGCGCCGCGCCCTGCGTCGCGCTGCGCGCGAAGCGCCTTCGCGTCGAGCACGTGTTGCAGGACATCGGCGACAAGCGCAGCGCATTCGACGCGCTGTGCGCAACACTCGGGATCGCGCCGGCGGCGTGTGCGCACATCGGCGACGACGTCCCCGACCTCGCGATCATGCGCGCCTGCGGATTCGCCGCCACCGTACCGCACGCACCGGCCGCGGTGCGCGAGCACGCGCACTACGTGACGCGGCGCGCCGGCGGCCACGGCGCCGTGCGCGAACTGGCCGAATTCATCCTGACGGCCCAGGGGCGCGCGGCCGCAAGCGACCGGGCGCGCTCGCTTTGACGGCGACGGCGGCATGAAGCACGACGCGCGCGCACGCACGCTCCTCGATCGGCTCACCGCGTGGTCGCCGGTCCTGCTGCTGGGCGGACTGGCCGCGCTCACGTTCTGGCTCGATGCGCAGGTGCAGCCGCCGCCGGCGCGGCGCGACGGCTCGCAGCGACACGACCCCGACCTGTACGTCGAGAACTTCCGCGCCGTCGAACTCGACGCGCGCGGGCTGCCGAAGCAACTCATCGCCGGCAAGCGCGCCGTCCATTTCGGCGACGACCAGACGACCGAGGTCATCGAGCCGCTCCTCGCCCAAACCGAGGCGGGCAAGCCCGCGATACGCATCACCGCCGCCAAGGGCACGCTGTCGGGTGACCGCAAGGAGGCGTGGTTCACCGGCAACGTGCGCGCCACGCAGGAAGCGGGCCCCACACGCACCGGCGGCGACACCGCGGGGCCCGTGACGCTTTCGACCGAATACCTGTACGTGGTCCCGGCCACCGAGCGGGCGACCACCGACAAGGCCGTGACGATCGAGGAGCCCCGTGGAATAATCCGCGCGACGGGCCTTGCGCTCGACAACAAGGCGAAGACCCTCAAGCTCGAAGCAGGCGTCAGCGGCACGCTGCAACCGGGCGCCCTCCCCGCGACCGCCGCCCCCGTTCGATCGACACGATGACCGCAGTCACCTCCCCGTTGCGCCTCGCAGCCACCTGCCTCGCGTTCACGCTCGCCTGCGGCGTCGGCGCCGAAACGGGCGACAAGGCGAAGCCGATCACGTTCTCGGCCGACGGCGCGGAGGTCAACTACGAGTCGGGCACCGGCGTGCTCAAGGGCAACGTGATCATCACGCAGGGGACGATCACCATCCGCGCCAACCGCATCGACTTCAAGCAGAATCCGGACAATTCGCTTTCCGCCACCGCCTACGGCAACCCGCTCGCCTTTCGCCAGAAGCGCGACGGCCTCGATGCCTACGACGAGGGCTGGGCGCAGCGCGCGGTCTACGACGGCTCGAAGGATCAGCTCGAGCTCTTCGATAACGCGATCCTGCGCCGCGGGACCGACGAGATCCGCAGCAACTACATCTCGTACAACGCGGCCACCGAACAGTTCAAGGCCGAGGGTCGGCCCGTCACCGCGCCCATCGCGAATGCGCCACCGGCGCGTGTGCAGGGGGTCTTCCAGCCCAAGAGCGGCGAGGGGCTCCCCGGCAAGGCGCCGGACGCGAAGGCGCCGGACACGAAGGCGCCCGCGCTCAAGCTGCGCCCGTCGGGGGAACTCGCGCCGGCTGCCAAATGAGCGAGCTCAAGGCGGCGCAACTCAAGAAACGGTACAAGGCGCGCACCGTCGTTCACGACGTCTCGCTCGACGTCGCGAGCGGTGAGGTCGTCGGCCTGTTGGGACCCAACGGCGCCGGCAAGACGACCTGCTTTTACATGATCGTCGGACTCGTCGCCGCCGACGGCGGCAGCATCGCGCTCGATGGCGAGAACCTGTCGCACCTGCCGATCCACCAGCGGGCGCGCCGCGGCCTGTCGTACCTGCCGCAGGAAGCGTCGATCTTCCGCAAGCTCACGGTGGCGCAGAACGTGCGCGCGATCCTCGAGCTGTCCGATCTCGACCCCGACACGCTGCACAACCGGCTCGACGCATTGCTCGAGGACCTGTCGATCTCGCATCTCGCGGACGCGCCGGCCGTGTCGCTGTCCGGTGGCGAGCGACGGCGCTGCGAGATCGCGCGGGCGCTGGCGACGCGACCGCGCTTCATCCTGCTCGACGAGCCTTTCGCCGGCGTCGATCCGATCGCCGTGCTCGACATCCAGCGCATCATCGGCTTCCTCAAGGAGCGCGGCATCGGCGTGCTCATCACCGACCACAACGTTCGCGAAACACTCGGCATCTGCGATCGCGCGTACATCATCAACGAGGGGCGCGTGCTCGCCTCCGGTGCACCCGGGGACATTGTCTATAATGAAGACGTCCGCAAGGTCTACCTCGGGGAGCACTTCCGGTTGTGACACCTGGCTCGAGCCTACTCTGACGCGATGAAACAGACGCTCCAGCTCAAGGTCACGCAGCACCTCACGCTCACTCCGCAGTTGCAGCAATCGATCCGTCTGCTGCAGTTGTCCACGCTCGAACTCAACGCCGAAGTCGATCGCATCCTGCAGGAGAACCCGCTCCTCGAACGCGAGGAGGGCGACGATGACACGATCGCACCGGAGCTTGCGGCGTCGATCCTCCCCGCTGGGGCGACGTCCGATCCCGCGCGTGACGACGACGGCGACGGGGACGGCGACATGCCCGCCGGTGTCGACACGGCGCCGACCCGGGACGATCTTCCCGATGTCACCGATTTCGCCGACTACGGGGGCGGTGGCGACGGCGACTGGGGAAGCGGTGCCAGCAACGACGAGGACGACTTCGCGCCGCAACAGGCCGCCACCAGCACGCTGCGCGAGCACCTGCTCGAACAGCTCGCGCTGCTCAACCTCGCATTGCGCGATCGGCAGATCGTCGCGGCGCTCATCGATGCGCTCGACGACGACGGCTACCTCGCGGCATCGCTGGACGAGATCGGCGAGCTCTTCGCGGACGACGCGATCGAGCCCGAGGAGCTCACGATCGGCTTGAAGTACCTGCAAAGCTTCGAGCCGGCGGGTGTCGGGGCGCGCAGCCCGGCCGAGTGCCTCGCGCTGCAGTTGCAGGCGCTGCCGAAGGCGACGCCGTACCGGGACGAGGCACTGCAAACCGTCGACGGCCACCTCCCGCTCCTCGCCGCGCGCGACTTCGCGAAGCTGCGCCGTGTGCTGCGCTGCGATGACGCCGGCGTGAAGGGCGTGCGCGAGCTCATCCGCAGCCTCAATCCGCGCCCGGGTGCGGCATTCTCCCGGGACGAGGCGAACTACGTCGTCCCGGACGTGGTCGTACGCAAGGTACGCAACCAGTGGCAGGCCTCGCTCAACGAGGCGGCGATGCCAAAGCTGCGCCTGAACCGGATCTATGCCGACATCCTCACCCGCAACCGCGATGCGTCGAACCAGCAGCTCTCGGCGCAGTTGCAGGAGGCGAAGTGGCTGATCCGCAACGTGCAGCAGCGTTTCGAGACGATCTTGCGCGTCGCGCAGGCGATCGTCGAGCGGCAACGCCGCTTTTTCGAGTACGGCGAGGTCGCGATGCGTCCGATGGTCCTGCGCGAGATCGCCACCATGCTCGACCTGCACGAATCGACGATCTCGCGGGTGACCACGCAGAAGTACATGCTGACGCCGCGCGGCACCTTCGAGCTCAAGTACTTCTTCGGCAGCCACGTCGCCACCGATACCGGCGGCGCCGCGTCGGCCACCGCGATCCGCGCGCTCATCAAGCAGCTCGTCGCCGCGGAAGACACGACCGCGCCACTGACCGACAGCCGGATCGCCGATCTCCTGGGCGAGCAGGGTATCCTCGTGGCGCGACGTACCATCGCCAAGTACCGCGAGGCGCTATCGATTCCCCCCGTCAACATGCGCAAGGCCCTGTAGAACCGGGCATCTGGCCTGCTCCTTGCGACGGGATCGACCGCAACCATCCAGGAAAGGAGACACGATGAATCTCAACCTCACCGGCGTGCATCTGGACATCACCCCGGCGATCCGTGAGTACGTCATCGTCAAGCTGGACCGCGTCAATCGTCATTTCGACCACGTGATCGACGTCAACGTCGTGCTGTCGGTGGACAAGCTCCGGCACCAGATCGACGCCACCGTGCACGTGCGCGGCAAGGACATCCACGCCCAGGCCATCGAGCCCGACATGTACGCCGCGATCGATGCCCTCGCCGACAAGCTCAACCGTCAGATCCTGAAGTACAAGGAGAAGCTCGCCGATCATCGCTGCGACCGGGAGACACTGGAGCGCTCCGCCACCGCGGTCCAGCCTTCACCGGCTGCCGAGTAGCGGGCGACCCGCACCATCACCACGACGAGCGGCGTATAATTTTCGGCACACGCCAGGAGGCGGCGGGGGGTCCGGTACGACCTGCCCGCCGTTTCATTTCCCGGGCTCCCCAGGAAGCTCCCGCTCCCCAGATGAACCAGATCGCCCACTTGCTCGATCCGAGCAACATCGCGCTCGACCTCGACGTCGCATCGAAGGCGCGCCTTTTCGAGGCCGTCGGGGCGCTGTTCGCCGCGAGCGGACTCGACGCCGCGAGCATCGCCACGAGCCTTGCCACCCGCGAGAAACTGGGATCGACGGGACTGGGCCAGGGCATCGCGATTCCGCACGGTCGCATCAAGGGGCTGAAGCAGGCACGCGGCGCATTCGTGCGCCTGCGCGAACCCGTCGCCTTCGACGCACCCGACGGCAAGCCCGTCTCGCAGGTCTTCGTGCTGCTCGTTCCGGAGCAGGCCACCGACCTGCACCTGCAACTGCTGTCCGAACTCGCGCAGATGTTCTCCGAGCGCGCGTTCCGCGAGCGCCTCGCCACGGCCACGTCGCCCACCGATCTCCTCGCGCTCTTCCGGGCGTGGGAGCCGTAAGCGCGTGCACTCCGCCATGCGCCAGGCCAGCGTCCAGAGCATCTTCGACGACAATCGCGACCGGCTCGGACTGCACTGGCTGGGGGGGCGCCAGGGCGGCAACCGCGTCCTGATCGCGGATGCGGGGCAAAAGCCCGTCGTCGGCCGGGTCGGACACATGAACATGATCCACCCGTTCCGGATCCAGATCCTGGGCGCGGTGGAAAGCGCGTACCTGCGTGATCTCACCGAGGACGAGCGTCACCGCGCGCTTGATCGCCTCGTCGCCGGCGAGCTCGTCGCGGTCTTCGTCACCAATGGCGAAGACGTGCCCCCTTACCTCCTCGAGCGCTGCAACGAGCGCCACGTCGCGCTCTTCACGTCACCGCAGCCGTCGCCGCAGGTGGTCGACGTCATCCGCCTGTACCTGTCACGCGTCCTCGCCGAGTCGACGACGCTGCACGGCGTCTTCCTCGACGTCCTCGAGATGGGCGTCCTCATCACCGGCGCGTCGGCGATCGGCAAGAGCGAACTCGCCCTCGAGCTCATCTCGCGCGGCAACGGCCTCGTCGCCGACGACATCGTCGAGTTGTTCCGCATCTCGCCCGACACGGTCGAGGGGCGGTGCCCCGCCGTGCTGCGTGACTTTCTCGAGGTCCGCGGCATCGGCGTGCTCAACATCCGCACGATCTTCGGTGAAACGGCCGTTCGGCCGCGCAAGCTGCTGAAGCTCATCGTCCACCTCGAGGATCACAGTCACGAGGCCTTCGCCGACCTCGATCGGCTCCAGGTCAATGCGACGTACCAGGACGTGCTCTCGGTGCCGATCCGCAAGGTGACGATCCCGGTCGCTGCCGGTCGCAACCTCGCGGTGCTGGTCGAGGCGGCCGTGCGCAATTTCGTGCTCAACCAACGCGGCATCGACAGCACGCAGGAGTTCATCGAGCGCCAGCAAAGGCTCATGGACGACGACGCACGGTAACGTGGACCTGCTCCTCATCGGCGGTGTCTCCGGCAGCGGCAAGAACGTGGCGCTCGCCGCGCTCGAGGACTCGGGCTATCACGCGATCAACAACCTGCCGCCGTCGATGCTGATCGACACCGTCGCCGACCTCGACAAGAGCGGCCAGCAGCGTGTGGCCGTCGCGCTCGACGTGAAGAGCGGACCGGGTCTCCCGGGGCTCGCCGCGATGATCGCGCGCGCGCGCGCGCTGGGCTGGACGGTGCGCTTCCTGTATCTCGATACCAAGATCGAGACCCTCGTCCAGCGCTTCTCCGAAACCCGGCGCCGGCATCCGTTTTCGAGCGACACCCGCACGCTCACCGAGGCGATCGAGCACGAGCGCGCGCTGCTCGGCCCTGCCCGCGAGGAAGGCTTCACGTTCGACACGAGCGATCTGTCGGCGGCGGCGCTGCGCGGCTGGATCAAGGACTTCATCGCGGTCGACCCGTCGCGTCTCACGCTCCTCTTCGAGTCGTTCGGCTTCAAGCACGGCGTGCCGCTCGATGCCGATCTCGTCTTCGACGTGCGCTGCCTGCCCAATCCGCATTACGAACGCGCGCTGGCGCCGCTGACCGGCCGTGACGCCGCGGTCGTCGAGTTCCTGCAGGTGCTGCCCGAGGTCGAGCGCATGTATGGCGACATCTACCACTTCGTCGCCAGTTGGCTTCCCGACTACGCGCGCGACAATCGCAACTACCTGACGGCAGCCATCGGCTGCACCGGCGGCCGCCATCGGTCGGTCTACCTCGTCGAGCGCCTTGCCGCCGCCTTCCGCCACCGCTATCAGGTCCTCGTGCGCCACCGCGAGCTCGGTGCCGGATCCGAGGCGGGTGGGTGACGAGCGAGCGTCGCCCGGTGCGCGCGAGGGCCCGCTTTGGACCATCGCGTGGCGGCGGCGCGCGGTCGTCCGGTGGGCGCCGCTGACGTGTGGTCATTGCGCGGCGGCGAGCGCCGCTCCCGACCGCTCCCGCTTTTCCCGCTGAAGACCGTGCTGTTCCCCGGCGGCGTGTTGCCGCTCAAGGTCTTCGAGCAACGCTACATCGCGATGACCAAGCAGTGCCTCGCCGAAGATCGCCCCTTCGGCGTGTGCCTCATCCGCAAGGGCGACGAGGTCGCGACGGCAGGTGCAACGCCCCCCGAGATCGCCACGGTGGGCACGATGGCCCGCATCACCACCTGGGACATGCCGACGCTTGGCATCCTGCACGTGTCGATCGTCGGCGAGACGCGATTCGAGGTGAAGCGGCAGCACCATCGCCCCGACGGCCTCATCGTCGGTGATGTGGTCGCCATCGAGCCCGAGCCACAGGTCGCCCTCGCCCCGGCGTACCAGCCACTCGCGAATCTGCTCGAGCTCGTCGCCACGCGCCTGGAGCCTGCCCGCTTTCCAGCGGCACGCGCGCTCGATGACGCGTCGTGGGTCGGCTACCGGCTCGCCGAGGTGCTCCCGCTGCCGCTGCACGTCAAGCAGAGCATGCTCGAGATCAACGAAGCGAACGTTCGCCTCAAGGCATTGCAGCATTTCCTCGTGCAGCAGGGCCTCGTGTGATTGCGGCGCGATGCGCCCCGAGCCGCGGCGAGTCGCCGCGGCACTCCGCAGGTGCATGCGTATAATTTCATCGTCTCGTGATCGATTCTCGAATCTGCCATGGCCGGCCACAGCAAGTGGGCGAACATCAAGCACAAGAAGGCCGCGGCCGACGCCAGGCGCGGCAAGATCTTCACGCGCCTCATCAAGGAGATCACCGTCTCCGCGCGGCTGGGCGGCGGTGACCCCACGATGAATCCGCGCCTGCGGCTCGCGATGGACAAGGCCACGGCGCAGAACATGCCGAAGGACACCATACAGCGCGCGATCGCGCGCGGCGCCGGCGGCATGGAAGGCGTGAATTACGAAGAGATCCGCTACGAGGGTTACGGGATCAACGGTGCCGCATTGATCGTCGACTGCATGACCGACAATCGCACCCGCACCGTCGCCGACGTCCGCCATGCATTCTCGAAGCACGGCGGCAACCTGGGTACCGATGGGTCGGTCGCCTACCTCTTCAAGCACTGCGGACAACTCGTGTTCGCTCCCGGAACCGACGAGGAGCGGCTCATGGAAGCCGCGCTCGAGGCTGGTGCCGACGACGTCGTGGCCAACGACGACGGCAGTCTCGAGGTCATCACCGGACCCGACGAATTCGTCGGCGTCAAGGCAGCACTCGCCGAGGCGGGGCTCGTTCCGGAGTTCGCCGAGGTGACGATGAAGCCGTCGACCGAGATCGAGCTCGCGGGCGAGGACGCCGTGCGGATGCAAAAGCTCCTCGACGCGCTCGAAGCACTCGACGACGTCCAGGAGGTCTACACCTCGGCCGTCCTGGACGAGGCGTGACGCGGCGGTGGCGCGCCGGACATGGCCGCGCGCCGCATTCTCGGCATCGATCCGGGGTTACGCATCACCGGCTTCGGGATCGTCGTCGAGCAGGACGGACGCCTGCAGTACGCGGCGAGCGGTTGCATCAAGGCGACGGGTGACAGCCTGCCGGTGCGCCTCGGCATCATCGCGCGCGACCTCGCCTTCGTCATCGCCGAGGAGCGGCCCACCGAGGTCGCCGTCGAGCGCGTGTTCGTCAACGTGAATCCCAACTCGACGCTGCTGCTGGGGCAGGCACGCGGCGCCGCGATCGCCGCAGCCGTGCTCGCCGGCCTGTCGGTGCACGAGTACACCGCGGGCCAGGTCAAGCAGTCGGTCGTGGGTCGCGGCCGTGCGCTGAAGCCGCAGGTGCAGGAGATGGTGCGCCGACTCCTGTCGCTCCCGGGCATTCCGTCGCCCGACGCCGCCGATGCGCTCGCCTGCGCCATCTGCCACGCGCACGGCACCACCGGTGTCGGCGCCCTGCACGGTGCGGGCTATCGTCGCCGCGAAGGACGCTACGTGCGATGAGCGCAGCGCGTCCCGCAATCAGGCGGCCGCACGCGGTCATCTTCGACATGGACGGCCTCATGCTCGACACCGAGCGGCTCGCGCCCGCCGCCTGGCGCGACGCCGCACGCGAACTCGGTGTCGACTTCGACATGGGACTCCTGCCGGCGATGGTCGGGCGCAACGCGATCGATTGCCGGATGCTCGTCATCGAACGGCACGGACCGCGCTTTCCCGTCGACGCCCTGATGCACGCGTGGGGCGTCGCCTACGACGCCATCGTCGAGCGCGAAGGGATCGACCTCAAACCCGGGCTCCTCCCGCTCTTCGCCTGGCTCGAGGAGGAGCGCATCCCCAAATCGGTCGCGACCTCGACACGCCGCGATCGGGCGCATGCGAAGCTCGCGCAAACCGGCATCGCCGATCGCTTCGTCGCACTCACCGGCGGCGACGAGATCGCACGCGGCAAGCCCGCACCCGACATCTTCCTGCTTGCGGCAAGGCGGATGGGATACGCTCCCGCCGACATCGTCGTGCTCGAGGATTCGGAGCCCGGCGTGCGCGCGGCGCTCGCCGCCGGCATGACGCCGATCATGGTGCCCGATCTCGCGCCGCCGTCGGCGGAGATCCTGGCGCAGGGCGTCCTGGTGCTGGAATCCCTCTCGCAGGTGCCGCAGTGGCTCGGCGCGGCGGGCTGATGACGCCGCGGATCCGATGCGATAATCGGCCATGATCGGCCGCCTCCACGGAACGCTCCTCGAGAAGGTCCCGCCGCAAGTCCTCCTCGACGTGCAGGGTGTCGCCTACGAGGTCGACGTGCCGATGAGCACGTTCTACAACCTTCCCGCCACCGGTGTTGCCGTCACGCTCTACACGCACCTCGTCGTGCGCGAGGACGCGCATCTCCTCTATGGCTTCGGCACCGACGCCGAGCGCCGGGCGTTTCGCCAGCTCCTGAAGATCAGCGGCATCGGCGCGCGGATCGCGTTGTCGGTCCTCTCCGGACTCTCGGTGGCCGAACTCGCGCAGGCGGTCACGCTGCAGGAGTCCGGGCGCCTCACCAAGATCCCCGGCATCGGGAAGAAGACGGCCGAACGCTTGCTCCTCGAACTCAAGGACAAGCTCGGCGCCGACCTTGCGAGCGTCGCAGGCGTCCACCGCACGCCGCCGCCGACGAGCGACGTGCTGCACGCGCTCGTCGCGCTCGGCTACAGCGACAAGGAGGCGGTTGCCGCGATCAAGGCGCTGCCCGAGGGACTGACCGTGGCCGACGGCATTCGTCAGGCGCTGAAGCTCCTCGCCAAGGCATAGTTAGAATCGCGCCCCATGGCCATCGAAAGCGACCCGCTCGACCGCGTGGTCACCGCGAAGGCGGCCGGTGTCCACGAGGAGGTCGCCGATCGCGCATTGCGGCCGCGCGGACTCGCCGAGTACGTCGGACAGGAGAAGATCCGCGACCAGCTCGCGATCTTCATTGCCGCGGCGAAGCAGCGCGGCGATGCGCTCGACCATGTGCTGCTCTTCGGCCCGCCCGGGCTCGGCAAGACGACGCTGTCGCACATCCTGGCGCACGAACTCGGCGTCAACCTGCGCCAGACCTCTGGGCCGGTGCTCGAGCGCCCGGGCGATCTCGCGGCGCTCCTCACGAACCTCGAGCCGCGCGACGTGCTCTTCATCGACGAGATCCATCGCCTGTCGCCGGTCGTCGAGGAGATCCTCTACCCCGCGCTCGAGGACTTCCAGATCGACATCATGATCGGCGAGGGGCCCGCCGCACGCAGCGTGAAGCTCGACCTGCCGCCGTTCACGCTGGTCGGCGCGACCACGCGCGCGGGCATGCTCACCAATCCGCTGCGCGACCGCTTCGGGATCGTCGCCCGGCTCGAGTTCTACACGACCGACGAGCTCATGCGCATCGTCCAGCGCTCGGCGCGGCTGCTCGCCATCACGGTGGACGACGACGGCGCGCGCGAGATCGCCCGACGCTCGCGCGGCACGCCACGGATCGCCAACCGCCTCCTGCGCCGCGTGCGCGACTTCGCCGAGGTCAAGGCGCAGGGCGAGGTCACCCGCGAGGTCGCTGACGCCGCGCTGTCGCTCCTCGACGTCGACGCCTCGGGGCTCGACGTCATGGACCGCAAGCTCCTCGCCGCCGTGCTCACCAAGTTCGCCGGCGGCCCGGTCGGCGTCGACAACCTGGCGGCTGCCATCGGCGAGGAACGCGACACCATCGAGGACGTGCTCGAACCCTACCTCATCCAGCAGGGGTTCTTGCAGCGAACCTCGCGTGGCCGCGTCGCGACGGTGCTGTCGTTTCGCCACTTCGGGCTGACCCCGCCCGCGGCCCAGGGTGGTGCGGACCTCTTCGGCGAATGACCGCGGCGCAACCCTTCTCGTTTCCCGTCCGCGTTTACTACGAGGACACCGACGCCGCCGGCGTCGTGTACTACGCCAATTACCTCAAGTTCATGGAACGCGCGCGCACCGAATGGCTCGCCGCCCTGGGCTTCCCGCTCGCGAGCTTCGAGCGCGAGCACGGCGTGGCCTTCGTCGTCCAGCACTGCGAGATCGACTTCCACGCACCGGCGCGATTGAACGATGCGCTCATGGCCACGGTCGAAGTCGTCGCGCGCGGGGCGGCACGGCTCGTCGTGCGCCAGCACGTGCGGCGCGACGACACCGTGCTCACGACGGCGCAGGTGACGCTCGCCTGCATCGATACCGCGCGCTGGCGCCCCACGCGGATGCCGCAACCCCTCATGCAACGGCTGGAGATCCACGCTTGAACGTCCACACCGACCTGTCGTTCGTCACGCTGATGCTGCACGCCTCCGTGGTCGTGCAGGCCGTGATGGCGCTGCTCGCCGCCCTCTCGCTGTGGTCGTGGTGGCAGATCTTCCTCAAGCTCTTCCAGTTGCGCCGTGCGGCCGCCGATACCGACCGCTTCGAGGATGCATTCTGGAAAGGTGGCGACCTGGCCGAGCTCTACCAGCGCACGCAGCAAGCCCGCACCGGCAGCGGCGTCGAGCACATCTTCACCGCCGGATTTCGCGAGTACGCGAAGCACCGGCGGCAAGGCAGCGCCTCGGCGGTCACCCTCGATTCGGCACGGCGCGCGATGCGGGCGGCGTACCAGCGCGAGATCGATGCGCTCGAGGCCGGGCTGTCGGGACTCGCCACCGTGGGCTCGGTGTCGCCGTACATCGGCCTCTTCGGAACCGTGTGGGGCATCATGAACGCCTTCCGCGGCCTCGCCAACGTGACGCAGGCCACGCTGGCCAACGTCGCTCCGGGGATCGCGGAGGCGCTGGTGGCGACCGCGATCGGGCTTTTTGCCGCCATCCCCGCCGTCGTCGCGTACAACCGCTACACCCACGACCTCGATCGGCTCGCCACGCGTTACGAGACGTTCATCGAGGAGTTCTCGAACATCCTGCAGCGTCAGGGCTAGGTGTCGCCGCGTCCGGACGAGAGCACCCCATGCGACGCCAGCGCAAATCGATCAACCAGATCAACGTCGTGCCGTACATCGACGTGATGCTGGTGCTGCTCGTGATCTTCATGGTGACGGCACCGCTCATCACGCCTGGCGAGATCGAGCTGCCGTCGGTCGGCGGCGCGCCGAAGGTCCCGGACCAGCCGCTCGAGCTCACGCTCGTCGGCAAGAACACGCTGTCGCTGCGCGACACGCGAACCGGCCAGACGCTGCGGGGGTCGCTCGCCGACCTCACCGCGACCATCGTCGACAAGCAGCGCGAATCCACGCAGCCCGTTGTCATCGCCGCCAACAAGGACGCACGCTACGAGGACGTGATCGCGATCGTCGACGGCCTGCAGCGGGCCGGCGTCAAGCGCGTGGGGCTCCTCGCGCGCCCCGCGGCGAAGTAGCGCTTGCACGCCCCCACGCCGCCGATGAGCCATCCCGCCGCGGACCGCCGCGAGAGGCCGCGCCGACCGCGGCGCGTCGAGGGCAAGGGTTGGGCGTTCGTGCTCGCCGTCGCGGTGCAACTCGGCTTCCTCGCCGTTCTCGTCTTTTCGATCCAATGGCAGCGGCGGCCCCCGGAAGCGGTGTCGGTCGAACTCTATGCGCCGCCGGTCAAGGCGCCCGCGCCGCAGCCGATCCCACCCCCCAGGGTCGAACCCAGGCCGGAACCCACTCCGACGCCGCCACCCAAGCCCCCCGAGCCGGTCGCCGCCGAGCCCGATCCGCGTGCCGCGGAGATCGCGCTCAAGGCAAGACAGGAACGCGAGCGCGCGCAGGAAGAGGAACGCCAGCGCAAGCTCGAGCAGGAGAAGAACGCGCGCGAGCAGGCGAGGCTCGCCGAGGAGAAGCGCAGGGCCGACGAGCAGCGCAAGGAGGCCGAGCAGCGCAAGGAGGCCGAGCGGCAGAAGGAGCTCGCCCGGCAGAAGGAAGTCGAACGCAAGAGGGAGCTGGAGAAGCAGCAGGCCGAAGCGAAAGCCCGCGAGCGCCGGCAGCAGGAGGAGCTGGCGGCGATGCGGGCGCAAGCGGAGCGCGAGAAGCAGTTGCGCGACCAGGCGGCGCGTGAGCAGGCCGAAAGGCAAGCGCAGCAAGCCGCCGCCGGTGCAGCGCGATCGAAGGCGGAGGCGGACTGGATTCGGCGCATCCAGGCCAAGGTCAAGGGCAACGTGATCGTGCCGCCCGACCTCGCCGGCAATCCCACGGCCATCTTCGATGTCGTGCAGCTGCCCACCGGCGAGATCCTGCAGGCAACGTTGCGGAAGTCGAGCGGCAACCGCGCCTACGACGACGCGGTCCAGCGCGCGATCATGAAGTCGTCGCCGCTGCCACGGCCGGAGCGCAACGACCTGTTCCAGCGTGAACTGCGCCTGGAATTCCGGCCCTTCGACTGAAGCCTCCGTGCCGCGGCAGGTAGCTCCCCGGGCCACCGCCACCGCGCTACACTACCTGCATCGCGTGCCGTCGATCGTGCGCTCGAAAGAAGGCGTGCAAGGCGGAGGAAAATCACCCAGGAGGACTGTCGATGTCGATTCGCACTTTGCCGCGCGCGGCCGCGCGCATCCTCGCGAGCCTTGCCTTCGCGGCACTTGCCGTCGCCCCCGCCGTCCACGCGGCCGAGGTCGTCAACGCGTACTCGATCTGGCCCGAGAACTGGGCCAAACCCATGTTCGAGGAGTTCGAGAAGGCCACCGGCATCAAGGTGAACTTCGTGCGTTTCTCCTCCGGCGAAGCGCTCGCGCGCGTGATCGCCGAGAAGAACAATCCCAAGGTCGACGTGCTCTTCGGTGGCCCCGTCGAGACGTTCGCTGCCGGAATCAATGAAGGCGTGTTCGAGCCGTACAAGTCGCCGTCGTTCGCCAAGCTCCCGGCGCGCTTCCGGCACGCCGACGGCCAGTGGACCGCGATCGCCGACGATCCCCTCGTCTTCATGACCAACAACAAGTTTCTCGCCGAGCACAAGCTGAAGCCGCCGACGTCGTGGCAGGACCTGCTCGATCCCGCCTACAAGAACATGCTGCAGATGGCCGACGCGCGCACGTCGGGCACCGCGGTCACGCGCATCTTCAGCATTCTCGAGGTCAACGGTCGCGACGAGAACAAGGCGTTCGCCTACATGAAGCAATTGCGCCCCAACGTGCAGCTCTACACCAAGAGCGGCGGCGGCGGGACGCTCCCGGTCGGCCTGGGCCAGGCCGGCGGCGGCATCTTCTTCATCGTCGATGCGCTCGACACGAAGGCCAAGGGCTACGACGTGTCGGTGAGCTTCCCGAAGGAAGGCATCGGCACGTCGGCCGAGGCGATCGCACTCATCAAGGGCGCCAAGAACCCCGAGAACGCGAAGAAGCTCATCGACTGGGCGACGTCAGCGCAGATGCAGAGCACGTTCGCCAAGCACAAGATCAATTTCGTTCCGGCCTCGCCCGACGTGAAGGTCGAACCGAGTCTTGCCGCGGTGCTGAAGGACGCCAAGATCTTCCCGATCGACGACGCCTACGCCGGGGCCAACCGCAAGAAGATGGTCGACCGCTGGATCGCCGAGATCCTTCCGTAAGCGCCGGTGGCCATGGTCGTGAGCGCGGCTGCCCGGCCGGGGTTCGGCGCGCGCTGGCGCGCCGAACCGGCGTTTGCGGTCGCACTCACGCTCCTGTGGCTGCTCCTGGCCTTCTTCATCCTCTATCCCATCGTCGCGCTCGTTGCCCGGGTCTTCATCGACCAGGGGCAGTTCACCTCGGCGACCATCGTCAAGGTCCTGACCGACCGCAATCAGGTCGCCGCGTTTCGCAACAGTCTCTTGCTCGGCACGCTCGTGGGCGTGGGTGGCACCGTGCTCGGATTCGGCTTTGCGTTCGCAGCCACGCGCTGCCGGCTGCCGCCCACGGTGGTGCGCCTCATCGACATCGCGGTCCTGCTGCCGCTCGTCTCGCCGCCGTTCACCACCGCGATCGGTTACATCTTCTCGTTCGGTGCGCGCGGCCTCATCACCTACGACCTCCTCGGCATCCGCAACGTGAGCGTGTACGGCCTCACGAGCACGATGACCGCGGAGACGCTCACCTACTTTCCCATCGCCTACCTCACGCTGCGGCCGATGCTTGCCGCGATCGACTCGAACATCGAGGGCATGGCGCTGTCGCTCGGCGCCTCGCGCTGGCGCGTGTTCCGGACCGTCACGCTCCCGCTGTGCACGCCGGGGCTCGCCAACGCGTTCCTGCTCCTGTTCGCCGCGTCGCTCGCCGATTTCGCCACGCCGCTGATCCTGGCCGGCAACCAGTTTCCGGTGCTGCCCACGCAGGCTTACCTGCAGATCACGGGGCTCTTCGACTTGAGCGGTGGGGCGGCGCTGTCGCTCGTCCTGCTCATGCCTGCGTTCGTCGTTTTCATCGCCCAGCGCTTCTGGGTGGGCCGCCGGTTCTATGTCACGGTGACCGGCAAGGGCGCGGGACAGGCGCCCTTCGACAGCGTCTCGCCCATCGCGCGCGTGCTGCTCGTCGCCGCGTGCGTCGCGGTCACGCTCTTCATCGTCTATCTGTACGCGCTCCTCGTGTACGCGTCGCTCGTTCGCGCCTTCGGTGCCAACGACACGCTCACGCTCGAGCACTACCGGGCGGTATTCACCGAAGGGCTGCGGGTCCTCTTCGACACGCTCATCATCGCGGCCTTCGCGACACCGCTGGGTGGGCTCTACGGCGTGGTGATGGGCTATCTCATCACCCGCCGCCGCTTCGTCGGACGCACGGCGATGGAGATCGTATCGATGATCCACTACGCGCTGCCGGGCACGATCGTCGGCATCGCGTACCTCATCGCATTCAACGATCCGCCGATCGTACTGACCGGCACCGCGGTGATCCTCGTTGCCTGTTATGTCTTCCGCTATGGGCCAACCGGCATCCGCACGACGATGGCGCTCCTGCAGCAGGTCGATCCCAGCCTCGAGGAGGCGTCGCACAGCCTGGGCGCCGGAACGGGGACCACGTTTCGCCGCATCACGCTCCCGCTCGTGCTCCCCGCCTTCTTCGCCGCCCTCGGCGTCATGTTCATCCGGTCGATGACCGCGATCAGCGCCACCATCTTCCTCGTCTCGATCTCGTGGACGCTCGTCACGGTGCGCATCCTGGAGAACATGACCGAACTGCGCCTCGGCATGGCAGCGGCGTTCTCGGTGATCGTCGTCATCATCGTCTTCATCGTGATCGGTGCCATCGGCCAGGTCCTGCGCCTGCTGCGCACCCCCGGCTCGAAGCCGGCCACGGGCTTGCTCGCGGCATGAAGCGACCCTTTCACCGCGCCGCGGTGCCAGGGAGCATCGCATGAATACTCCCGCGCCCGCCGAGGCCATCGGCGTCACCGTCGCGCACGTCTCCAAACGCTTCACGCATGCGGTGAAGGGGGAAGTCCACGCCGCGCGCGACGTCTCGCTCGACGTGGCGCCGGGAGAGTTCCTCACGCTGCTCGGCCCCTCGGGCTGCGGCAAGACGACCACGCTGCGCATGATCGCCGGCTTCGAGATGCCCGACGAGGGCAGCATCGCCTTTGGCGGTCACGACGTGACGCGTCTGCCGGCCAACCAGCGCGGGATCGGATTCGTCTTCCAGAATTACGCGCTGTTCCCCCACCTGTCCGTTTTCGACAACGTCGCCTACGGGCTTGCCGTGCGCGGCGAGTCCGGCAGCGAGATCGGCCGCGCCGTGGGCGACGTCCTCGCCCTCGTCGGCCTTGCAGGCTACGAGCGCCAGTTCCCGGCACAGATGTCGGGCGGCGAGCAGCAGCGGGTGGCGCTCGCCCGGGCGATCGTGATTCACCCCCGCGTGCTGCTCTTCGACGAACCCCTGTCGAACCTCGATGCCCGCCTGCGAGTGCAGATGCGCGACGAGATTCGCGCGCTGCAAAAGCGCCTTGCCATCACCGCGATCTACGTCACGCACGACCAGGAGGAGGCGATGGCCGTCTCCGATCGCATCGCCGTGATGAATCGGGGCAGCATCGCCGAGATCGGGACCGCCGAGACGCTCTATCACTCGCCGCGCTCACGCTTCGTCGCGGAGTTCATCGGTCGCGCCAACCTCGTCGCCGCGCAGGTCATCGCCGTGCGTGACGGATACGTCGACGTCGCCGCGCTCGACCGCCAGCTTGCGATCCCACGGCAGGGCAGCGCCCTGGCGGCAGGAACGCGCTGCCTGCTGCTCCTGCGCCCGGAAGCGATCGTTCTGGGCGAACCCGACGCCACGAGCGGAACGCTCGCCGGCACCGTGCGCACGCGAACCTTCCTGGGCGAAAAGATCGAGTACACGATTGCCTGCGCCGGCGTGACGCTGCAGGTCGTCCGGCACAGTCAGGGCGTGACCGACGCATTCGCGCCCGGTGCGGCGGTGGGGGTGCAGATCGCCCGTGGTGCCGGAACGCTCGTTGCCGATGCTTCCCAAGGAGATTCGCCATGAAGCCCGCTGCCTCGTCGTGCCGACGTTCCCTCATCGCGGTTCTCGGCTTGGCCTGTGTCATGGCGTGGCCCGCGTCGGCGGCTCCGGCGCAGCCCCGCCTCGACGTGCACGGTGCGCTCGACGCCTACGCGGGGCACGGGGTCGCGATGGCGTGGGCCGTGCTGCGCGGCAAGGACGAGGCCACCACGTTCGTCGTCGTGCGCGTGGATGCCGACACCGAGCGCTATCGGGCGCTCGTCGTCACCGGGATGGATCCTTTCACGAGCAAGGGCGAGCCGCTCGCGCCGGAAACGCGACTCGACCGCTCCGTCGTGGTGCGCCTTGCGCGCTCGCGCTTCGCCGACCTGCCGCAGACCGAGTGGCGCTTCCTGCCGAAGGATCCGGCTGGGCAAGCGCTCGTGGTCGATTATCGCGGTGTCCCCGACACCACGCCGGAGTTCGACGATCCGGCCAAACTCGATGCCTCGCTCGCGCGTCGTCTCGAGCAGGCGCGCCGCGCGAGCGGAGGAGCCAAGTGACACGCAACGATCTCGCCCGCCTCCTCGACCACTCGGTGCTCAAGCCCGAGGCCACCGCCGCCGACATCGGCGCCGGCGCCTCGGTCGTGCGCGAATGGAACATCGGCTGCTATTGCGTGCAGCCGTGGTGGGTGCAGCACGCGCGATCGGCGCTCGCCGGGACCGACGCCGTCGTCGCGAGCGTCGTCGGCTTTCCACATGGCTGCGACGTGACGCCGGTCAAGGTGGAGGCCACGCGGCGCGCGGTCGACGCCGGCGCCGCAGAAATCGACATGGTCGGCGCCTTTGGTGCGCTTCGTGGCGGGGACGCGCGCAGCTTTGCCGCCGACATCGCAGCCGTCGTGCGTGCCGCCGGCGACGCGCGGGTCAAGGTGATCCTGGAAAGCGCCGCACTCACCGATGCGGAGAAGCGCCTCGGCTGCCGCCTGGTGCGTGAGGCCGGTGCCGCCTTCGTCAAGACCTCGACCGGCTTCCATCCCGCGGGCGGCGCGAGCGTCGACGACGTGCGCCTGCTGCGCGCCGAGGTCGGTCCCGACATCGGCGTCAAGGCCTCGGGCGCCATCCGGACGCTGGCCGACGTCGAGGCGATGCTCGCGGCCGGTGCGAATCGGATCGGCACCTCGGCAAGCGCGGCGATTCTGGCTGCCGTCGCGTAGGGCTTTCGGGTGACCGCGCGTCACCGGCTGGCGAGGCGCTTCAGCTCGTCGCGCAGGACCTTGCCCATGGCATTGCGCGGCAGCCGCGCGACGACGACCAGCTTCTCGGGCACCTTGTAACGGGCGACGTTTCTCGTCTCGACGAGAAAGACCCCCAAGTCGTCGAGTGTGGGTGATGCATCGCTCTTCGCAACGATGACCGCGGCGACCTTCTCGCCCATCACGTCGTCCGGATAACCGACGACGGCGACCTCGGCGATGCCCGGATGATCGGCGAGGAGCGCCTCGATCTCCTCGGGTACGATGTTCGTGCCTCCGCGCACCACGATGCTCTTCAGTCGCCCGGCGAATCGGTAGAAGCGACCTCCCTCGCCCGCGATCTCGAACAGGTCGCCGCTGCGATAGAACCCCCGCTCGTCGAAAGCGCGCGCCGTCGCCTCGGGATCCGCGAAATAGCCATCGAACACGCCCGGCCCGCGAAATCGCAGCTCGCCCACGCAGCCCGATGCCTCGATGTCGAGCCCCGTGGACGGGTCGACGAGCCGGGTATCGACCCGCTCCGACAGCCGCGAATGCCATCGCAACCCGGCAGCACCCCAGCGCGGAAAGCACGTCGCGCGCGTCATCGGATCCGGGACGTCGCCGGGTCCCGCAATCAGCGATCCACCTTCCGTCGAGCCGTACAAGTTCAGCACGTCGACCCCGAAGCGATCCTTGAAGCCCTGCATCGTCGCGGGGTCGAGCGGCCCGCCGCCGCTTCCGATGGCACGCAGCGAGCGCAGGTTCAACTGCTGCGCCACCTCCTGCCGGCGCAGGATGAGGTTGAGCAGCGCCGGCGGCGCTGCCGTGAAGTCGACGTCACCTGCCGCGAGTTGCATCGCGAACACGCGCAAGTCGTACGGGTGATGCATCGCGAGCGTGCCGCCGGTCGCGAGCCACGGCAGCACGAAGCCGACGTAGGCCGCCATGTTCGCGACCGGGAACGGATTGAGCAGCGTCGAGCCCGGTGCAAGGCCGGCGATGTCGGTCACGGCATCGTCCAGGCACAGCCAGCGGCGATGGTCGCGTACCACGCCCTTGATCGCGCCCTCGGTGCCCGACGTCCAGCACAGGGTCAGTGGCGTCGCCGCGTCCGGGGTTTCCGCGGGAAGACTGCCGTCGCCTCCTGTATCGCCGAGCTCTCCCGCCTCCCACGTCGCGATCCGCGTCGCCGGAAACTCGCGTGCAAGGTCGCGCCACATGCGCGCGTGATCGAAGCCGTCGATCGAGGCAAACGTCACCGCAAGTTTCGGACGCGCCCGCCCGAGCGCCTGGCGTAGTTCGTGGGCGCGAAACTGCGTCGATACCGGCGATACCACGCACCCGAGTCGCGCTGCCGCGAGCAGCAGCACGATCGGCTCGACCACGTTCGGCAACTGTGCCAGGACGACGTCGCCGCGCCCGATGCCCATTCCCGCGAGTCGCCGCGCGGTCGCTTCAGCCTCGACGCGCAGCGCCGCATAGTCGAGCGAGCGCGGCTCTCCGGCGCCGAACGCCGCACGGTTCGGCGGATCGCAAAGCGCCATCCGCGAAGGTGTCGCCGCGGCATTGCGCGCGAAGCACGACCACAGCGTGTCTTCGCGCCACCACCCGCGCCGCACGTACTCGGCCTCGCGCGCCCTCGTCCCCACCGCATCCATGCCCCGACCCCCTCAAAGATGACGCGCGATCAACTCCTTCATGACCTCGTTGGACCCGCCGTAGATGCGCTGCACGCGCGCATCGGCGAACGCGCGCGCGATCGGGTAGTCCCACATGTAGCCATTGCCTCCGTGCAACTGCACGCATGCGTCCATCACCTTGCACTGCAGATCGGTGGTCCAATACTTGGCCATCGACGCCGTCGCCGTATCGAGTCCTCCTCCCAACGACAGTGCCGTGCAGCGGTCGACGAACACGCGGGCGACCTCGATCTCGGTGGCGAGCTCGGCCAAGGTGTGCCGTACCGTCTGCAACGCGAACAGCGCATCGCCGAACGCGTGGCGCTGTCGCACGTACTCGAGCGTCCACGCGAGCGCGGCCTCGGCAGCGCTGACCGCGAGGATCGCGATCTGCAAGCGCTCCCACGGCAACTCCGACATGAGCATGGCGAAGCCTGCATTCGGTTCGCCGAGCAGGTTGCCGGCGGGCACGCGAACGTCGTCGAAAAAGAGCTCGGCGGTGTCCTGTGCCTTCATTCCGACCTTCTCGAGGCTGCGCCCCTTGCGAAAACCCGGCGTCGCGGCGTCGACGACCAGAAGGCTCAGCGCCTTTGCGCCAGCGCCGTCACCCGTGCGTGCGACGACGATCGCAAGGTCGCACTGGGTACCGTTGGTAATGAAGGTCTTCCCGCCGCGCAGGACGTAGTCGCCGCCGTCACGCTGCGCGGTGGTTCGGATCCCCTGCAGGTCCGACCCTGCGCCCGGCTCGGTCATCGCGATCGCCCCGATCATGTCGCCGCGCGCCATCGCCGGCAAGTAGCGCCGGCGCATGTCCTCGCTGCCGTAGCGCAGGATGTACGGTGCGACGATCTCCGAGTGCAGCCCGAACCCGGGTCCCGTCGCGCCGACGCGCGCTTGCTCTTCCATCAGCACGACGCTGTAGAGCCGGTCGGCGCCGGCACCGCCGTACGCTTCCGGCATCGTCGGGCAAAGATAGCCGTTCGCCCCGGCGAGCCGCCAGCACGCGCGGTCGACGAAGCCCTGCCGTTCCCATCGTTGGCGATGCGGAGCGACCTCCTGCTCCATGAAGCGGCGCACCGCGTGCCGGAACGCCGTGTGCTCGGGGGAGAACAGATCGCGGGGAATCATCGCGTCGTACCTACGCCCGAGCCACGCGCTGCGCTGCATGCGCGACCATGCGCCAGCTCTCGCCGAACAGCGCCGCGCGATCCGAGCTCGCGTTGCCCTGCAGCGCACGCGCGTACACGCCCTGCTGGATCGCCGCGACGCGAAAGAGACTGAAGACGACGTAGTAGCGCCAGTGCGGCCGCGGATCGATGCCGGTCCGCCGCGCGTAGGCGTCCAGGTAGGCATCCTCGCTCGGGATTCCGAGACTCACCAGATCCGCACCGACGAAACCCGGCGCCACCGCGTGGCCGGCGGGGAGGTAGTAGGTCATGCAATTGAACGCGAGATCGGCGAGCGGGTGCCCGATCGTCGCCAACTCCCAGTCGAGAACCGCAACGACGCGGGGTGCGTCGGGAGCGAACACGAGATTGCCAATACGGTAATCGCCGTGCGTGATCGCGGCACGTTCGTCGTCCGGTCGGTGTGCATCGAGCCACGCGATGACGTCGTCCATCGCCGGCTCGTCATCAGTGCGGCTTGCCCCGTACTGCCTGCTCCAGCGCGCGATCTGCCGCTCGACGAAGCGGTCGGGCTTGCCGAAGTCGTCGAGGCCTGCGGCGCGCCAGTCGAACGCGTGCAGGCTCGCGAGTGCGGCGTTCATCGCGTCGTAGAGGCGGCCTCGCTCCTCTCGCGTCGCGCCGGCGATGAGTGGGTCGGTCTGGATGCGCCCGGGCACGTAGTCCATCACGTAGAACGGCGTGCCCACGATGCTCTCGTCGTCGCAGTAGACCCGCGGTCGCGGCACCGGGACTGCGCTGCCATACAGGGCGGCAAGGGCACGGTACTCCCGATCGATCGCATGCGCGGAAGGCAGGAGCGCACCCGGCGGCTTCTTGCGCAGCACGTACTCGGCGTCGCCATACGCGAGATGGAACGTCGGGTTCGACTGGCCGCCGGCGAACTGCGTGACGATCGGTGTCGTCGTCGTGCCTTCGATGCGCCCGGCGAGCCAGCGCCCGAGCGCGACTTCGTCGAAGCGATGACGCTCGCTCACGGGCCGGGTTCCGGGACGCGGGTCGCTCCGGGAGCCCCGCTGCGCCGCCACCGATTCGCCGTCCGAAGGATCTTTCGGTGTCACGCTCGCTGTTCCTCCGCGATCCTTGCGATGGCCTGCTCGCGCAGCTCGCGACGCACGATCTTGCCGACCGGGCTGCGCGCAAGCTGCGTCACGATGACGAGCTTCTCCGGCCACTTGAAGATCGCCACGCGGCGCGCCTGCATGTGCGCCTTCAGGTCGTCGAGCGTCAGCGTGGCGTTGGGTCGCAAGACGACCACGGCGCACAGCCGCTCGCCCATCTCCTCGTCGGGGATGCCCACGCACGCGGCCTCGGCCACGGCGGGATGCTCGGCAACGAGGTTGTCGACCTCCGCCGGGGAGATGTTCTGTCCGCCGCGGATCACGAGCTCCTTGTTGCGGCCGGCGAACCGGTAGTAACGGTGTGGCGGTGGACCGGCGATCGCGAAGAGGTCGCCGGTGCAGAAGAAGCCATCGGCGTCGAACGACCTGCGTGTCAACTCCGGATCCCCGAAGTAGCCCTCGAAGACGGTCGCGCCGCGGATGCAGAGCTCGCCGACTTCGCCTGGCGCGTCCACGATCCGCCCGCTCGCGGGGTCGCGCAGCCGCGTCTCGAAGGTCACCGCAGCGCCGATCGACCATGTGAGGCCCGGCACCCCGAAGCGCGGGAAGTAGCTCGCACGCTCGTCCGGATCGGGAACGTCCTGCACGCTGCTCGCAAGCGCAACGCCCTCGTTCGAGCCGAAATAGTTGATGATGCCGATGCCGTGGCGCTCGTGCCACGCGCGCACCATCCACGGCGCGAGCGGCGCCGATCCCGAGCACACGGCGCGCAGCGACGAGACGTCGACCTGGGCCAGCGCCTCGGGCTGCTTGATCAGCGCATTGAGGATCGGCGGCGGGACGAGGTTGAAGTTGACGCGCTCCTGCTGGATCTGCGCGAGAAACACCGCCAGGTCGAACGGGTGGTGCAGCACCACCGTGCCCGAGCAAAGGAGCCATGGCACCAGCACGCCGCCGACGGCCGCCATGTTGATCATCGGAAAGGGTCCGAGCAGGACCTCGCCGTCGGCCAGCTGCGCAGCCGACGCCACCACCCTGCCGATCGCTATCCAGTGATTGTGGCTGCGCGGCACGCCCTTCGGCGCGGCCTCGGTGCCCGACGTCCAGCAGATCGTGAACACGTCGTTCGCGTCGGGGCGCCGCTCGCGCAGATGCTCGGCCAGACGTCCGGCGTTGCCGCCATCGACCAGAAGGCCGTCGGCGTCGGCAACCCCCTCGGGCCGATCCGCACCGAACGCGAAAAGCGTGCAGTCGGGCAGCGCGTGCGTCACCGCAGTGAGCATCGCCGCCATCCCAAAGCCGCTGCAGCGGGTGACGGTGAACGCCGCCTTGGGCTGCAGTCTGCGCGCAATGTACTCGATTTCGTTCTCGCGATACTGCACGGCAACCGGCGAGACGACGACGCCGATGCGCGCGCAGGCCAGCATCAATGCCAGCATCTCGCTCACGTTCGGCATCTGCACGAGCACGATGTCGTCGCGGCGAAGGCCGTGTGCGAGCAGGTTCCCGGCGAGCGTGTCGACCATGCGGTCGAGCTCCGCGTACGTCATCCGACGCACTGCGCCGTCGCACACCTTGCCGCGGTTCGGAGCGTCCGCCACGGCGAGACGCTCGGGCACGCGCCCGACCGTGCGTCGAAAGATATCGTCCAGCGTGTCGTGGCCCCACCAGCCACGTTGCGTGTAGTCCGCGATCTTGTCGGCTGGGCTTTCGATCATTGCTGGCCTCCAGGGCGCGCCGGCGTGCGCGCCGCATCGTGTTCGTGCGCGAGGGCGTCGACGATCGCAGCGACCGGTTCCTCCCGCTGCAGCGTGCCCACCCCATGCCCGGCCGACCAGATGTCGCGCCACGGCGTGTGCTCGCCGGCCGGGTCATCGGTGACATCGACGCTTCCCTTCGGACGCAGCCGGTCGGGGTCGAGCCCCGCGCGCACGATCGACGGTCGCAGCATGTTGGCGAAAGCGCCGGTGAATGCATCGGTGCGCACGATGTCCTCGACGCCGCAGTCGATCACCATGCGCTTGTACTCGGGGTTTGCCTGGCTCTCGTGACTGCAGATGAAGCGCGTGCCGATGCTCACGAGGTCGGCGCCGAGGTCGATCGCCGCGCGGATGCCGCGCCCGGTCGAGATGCCACCGGCGAGCACGAGGAGCCCACTCCAGAACGTGCGCACGGTCTCCACGAATGCGAAGGGGCTGACGTCTCCGGTGTGGCCGCCCGCGCCGCTCGCCACGAGCAGGAGCCCGTCGACGCCGGCATCCGCCGCCTTGCGTGCGAAGCGGATCGAGTTGACGTCCGCGACGACGATGCCACCGTAGCCATGCACGCGATCGATGAGCCGACGCGGACTGCCGAGCGCACTGATGACCATCGGCGGTTCATATGCCGCGAGCAGGTCGACGTCGGCATCGAGGCGGGGGTTCGTGCGGTGAGCGATGACGTTGGCCGCCCACGTGCCGCGCATCGCCTCGTCGCCGCTTCGAATCTCGCGCACGATCCGGTCGAGCCATTCGCGCAGGATCGCCGGCGTGCGCGCATTGAGCGTCGGGAAGGCCCCAACGATGCCGGCTCTGGCCGCCGCAATCACGAGATCCGGGCCGGACAGCAGGAACATCGGCGCCGCGATCACCGGCAACCGCAGCTGCCCGATCCATGCCGGGAGGTCCGCGGCGCGGGTGGATTCAGTCCGCATAGAAGGGCTCGTCGCCACGCGCGATGCGGCGCAGGCGTTCGGTCGGCGTGAAGCGCGGCCCGTACGCGGCGGCAAGGCCATCGCACTCCGCGCAGAACGTCGCCGCACCGAGTTGCCGGATGAGCCCGATCGGACCGCCCCGACAGACCGGAAAGCCCCACCCAAGCAAGGCGCCGACGTCGGCGTCCGTCGCGCTGCGCACCACACCGGCCTCGAGGCAACGTGCCGCGTCGATCGCCTGCACGTGGAGCAGGCGCCGCTGCAAGACGTCGAGCGCAGGCTGCGGATCACGCCGCGGGAAGCGCTCGGCAAGCCCGGGCCAGATGCGCCGGTGACGGCCGGGCTCGTAGTCGTAGAACCCGCCGCCGCGCGCCTTGCCGAGGCGGTGACAACGCTCGACCATCGTCTCGACGACGTCGTCGACCGGACTACGCTCGTACTCTGCGCCGAGGTCGGCGGCGTTCTGCCGGTTGATGCGCAGGATCGTGTCCAGTGCGAGTTCGTCGGCGAGCGCGAGCGGACCCACGGGCATTCCGGCGAGCGTCCCTGCGTTGTCGATCAACGCCGGCGCGATGCCTTCGGTGAGCATGCGCAACCCTTCGCGCACATACGACGCGCAAACGCGGCTCGTGTAGAAGCCGCGCGAATCACGCACGACGATCGCGATCTTGCGGATCTGCTTCACGTAATCCATCGCGTGCGCCAGCGTCTCGTCGGACGTCGCCTCACCGACGATGACTTCGACCAGTTCCATCCGGTCGACCGGCGAGAAGAAGTGCAGACCGATGAAGCGTTCCGGCCGCGCGCACGCACGCGCGAGTCCGGTGATCGGCAGCGTCGAGGTGTTCGACGCGACGATGGCGTCGCGTGCGAGTCGCGCCTCGGCCGCGCGCGTCACCTCGGCCTTGATCGCGCGATCCTCGAACACCGCCTCGATCACGAGATCGCATCCGGCAAGCGCGTCGTAGTCGGTCGTTGGCAGGATGCGCGCGAGCACCGCCGCGGCGGCTTCCTGCGTCGTGCGCCCCTTTGCCATCCGCCGGTCGAGCAGGTCCTGCGCGTGGCGCTTGCCACGCTCGGCTGCCTCCGTCGTCACATCGAGCAGCACGGTATCGATGCCTGCACTCGCCTGCGCGAAGGCGATGCCCGCACCCATCATCCCCGCACCCAGCACGCCGACGCGCGAAAAGCGGCGCGGCGCGATACCGGTCGGTCGTGCCGACTGCCGCTTCACGCGCCCCATGCCGATGAACACCGTGCGGATCATCGCGCGTGCCTCGGGCGAGAACGCAGCCTCGACGAAGTACGCGGCCTCGGTCCTGCAACCCGTGTCGAAATCGGTCTGCAGGCCTTCGTACACGCAGGAGAGTATCCAGCGCGGCGCCGGGTAGTTGTCACGGGTCTTCGCGAGCGTCATCGGGTTGCCGGCGAAGAACGTCTCCATTCCCTGCGGCGACTGGACCGGGCCACCGGGGATGCGGTATCCCTTCGCGTCCCACGGCTGGAGAATGTCCTTGCCGATGTTGGCAAGGAGCCAGGCGCGCGCCGCTTCCGATTCGCTGCCGGCCGGGACCACCTCGTGCACGAGCCCGAGCTCGAGCGCGGCAGCAGGCGCGACGGTCTTGCCTTCGAGCAGCAGCGGCAGCGCCGCGCGGATCCCGAGCAGGCGCGGCAGGCGCTGCGTGCCGCCACCGCCCGGCAGGAGGCCCAGCGTGACCTCGGGAAGGCCGATGCGCGCCTTGGGGCGATCGCCTGCGATGCGGCGGTGACACGCGAGGCAGAGCTCGAACCCGCCGCCGAGCGCGGTGCCGTTGATCGCCACGGCGACTGGTTTGCCGCACGTCTCGAGACGTCGCAGGTGGCGGTGCAATGCAAGCGTGTCCTGGAACGTCTTCTCGCGGTCGTCGAACGCGAGCACCATGTCGAGGTCGGCACCGGCGATGAAGTCGTCCTTGCCCGACTCGATCAGCACGGCCTTCACCTGCGGGTCCGCCACGGCGGCCTCGATGCCACGATAGAGCGAGGCGAGCGAGGCCTCGTTCAGCACGTTCATGCTGCGCCCGGAGTCATCGAACGTCAGCGTCGCGACCCCGTCGCCGCCGACCGAAAAGCGAAAAATCTCCTCGTTCACGATCGCCCTCGTCACCCTTGCACCCGCTCGATCAGCATCGCGGTGCCCATGCCCGCGCCGACGCACAACGTGGCCACGCCCACCGTGAGATCGCGCCGCTCGAGCTCGTCGAGCAACACACCGAGGATCATGGCCCCCGTCGCGCCGAGCGGATGGCCGAGCGCGATCGCGCCACCCGCGACGTTGATGCGGTCATGCGGCACGCCGGTCGCTTCCATGAAACGCAGCACGACCGCGGCGAATGCCTCGTTGACCTCGAACAGATCGACGTCGCGTGCGTCCATGCCGGCCCGGCGCAGCGCCTTCTCGACGGCGAAGCTCGGGCCGGTAAGCATGATCGTCGGCTCGGTGCCGACGGACGCGAACGCGCGCACCCGCGCCCGCGGCGTAAGGCCAAAGCGCGCGCCGGCCGCGCGCGTGCCGAAGAGCACCGCCGCCGCGCCGTCGACGATCGCCGAACTGTTGCCGGCGTGATGCAGGTGCTCGACGCGCAAGACTTCCGGATAGCGCGCGATCGCCACCGCGTCGAAGCCGAGTTTCTCGCCCTGGTCGGCAAACGCCGGCTTGAGTGAGGCGAGCGACTCGACGGTCGTGTCCGGTCGCACACCCTCGTCGGTCGTGAGCACGACGCGCCCGCCCACGTCGCGTACCGGGACGAGCGAGCGGTCGAACGCGCCTGCGGCCTGCGCCGCCGCGGCACGGCGATGGCTCTGCGCCGCGTAGGCGTCGAGGTCCCGGCGCGAGTAGCCATGCAGCGTCGCCAACAGGTCGGCCGAGATGCCCTGTGGCACGAAGTGCGTCAGCGCCGCGACCTGCGGATCGGTCGCCCACATGCCGCCCGAGCTCATCATCGGCACCCGCGACATGCTCTCGACCCCGCCGCCCACGACGAGATCGGACTGCCCGGCCATGATCTGGCCGGCGGCGATGTTGCACGCTTCGAGCCCCGACGCGCAGAAGCGGTTGACCTGCGTCCCCGGCGCCGCGATGTCGTAGCCCGCGACGAGCGCCGCGATGCGCGCGATGTCGCAGCTCTGCTCGCCGACCGGCTCGACGCACCCGAACACCACGTCGTCGATCGCCGCGGTGTCGATCGGATTGCGCTGCGCGAGGGCCGCAAGCGGCGTCGCCGCGAGCCGGACCGGCGTGACTGCGTGCAGCGCCCCGTCCCTGCGGCCTCGCCCGCGCGGCGTGCGCACGGCATCGTAGATATAGGCTTCCGTCATGTCAGTTTCCGCATCGTGCGTCACTCATCGCGCAGGCAACTCGAGCCGTGCCGCGATGTTGTTCTTCTGCATGTTCGACGAGCCGCCGACGATCGGCATGCAGACGATGTCGCGCACGTAGCGCTCCATGTCATAGTCGCGCGCACAGCCGTAGGCGCCGAGCACGCGCTGGCAGGCGAGAACGATCTCCACCCCGGTGTCGGCGACGAAGAGCTTCGCCATCGAGCTTTCGACGCTGCAATCGCGGCCCTGCGTCGCAAGCCACGCCGCGTGATAGAGCAGATGCCGGCACGCAGCGAGCTTCGTCCGCGCCTCGACCAGCGCGTTGCGCACCGCCTGGTGCCCGCAGATCTTGCGCCCGAACTGCTCGCGCTCCTGCGCGTACCGCCACGCATCCTCGACCGCTGCCGCCGCGATGCCGTACGCAACCGCCGTGATCTCGAGCCGCTCGACGTCGAGTCCGCGACCCACCAGCATCGGCCAGCCGCGGTTCCAGCAGCCGGGCCCGCCGACCACGTTGTCGATCGGCACGGTGACCCCGTCGTAGATCACGTCGGTCGTCGCCGCGTAGCGGAGCCCCAGGTGGTCGATATCGACGATCGAGAGGCCGGGCGTGTCGCGCGGGACGAGCACGAGCGAAAGATTCCTGCCACGCTCCTCCTTGGGCCCGCTCCGCACCAGCGTGTAGATCACGTCGGCGATCCGCGCGCCCGTGCACCAGCGCTTGGTGCCGTTGATGATCACGTTTCGCCCCGAGTCGTCGAGATGCGCGGTCACTGCCGCCGACGCGAGGTCCCCGCCCACGTCCGGTTCGGACAACGCGTAGGCAAACAGGGCCTTGCCCTGCGCAAGGAGCGGCAGCCAGTGCCGCTTCTGTGCGTCGCTGCCGTTCTCCACCAGATTGAGTGACCCATAGAATGCGCAGTGGATATACGGGCCGGCGAGCGAGCTGCCGCGACGGGCGAGTTCCTCGATCACGACGACCGCCGAGAGCACGTCGATACCGACGCCGCCGAACTCTTCCGGCACCGTGAGCCCGGTCACGCCGAGCTCGCAGAGCTTCGCGAACGTCGCCGGGTCGTGGGCCGCACGCGCATCCAGCTCGCGCGCCTTCTCGCGCGGCAACTCCCGATCGAGGAACCGGCGCAGCGTCTCGCGCAGCCGTTTCGTCTCTTCAGTCTCGTCGAAATCCATCGCCCTCACCCGTTGCCATCACACCGCGCGCGTGCGGCCTTCCCAGTACCGCGCGCGGATCGCCTTCTTGTCGACCTTGCCGAGGTTGGTGAGCGGGATCGCGTCGACGAAGTCGACGCTCTTCGGCGCGGCAAGGCTTCCCTTGCGGTGCTTGACGAACTCGATGAGCGTCTCGGCGGTGACGCTCGCGCCTGGACGAACCACGACCCACGCCTTGACCTCCTCGCCCCACTTCTCGCTCGGCACCCCGATCACCGCCGCCTGCCGGACCGCCGGATGCTCGAACAGGACATCCTCGATCTCGCGCGGATAGACGTTGAACCCCCCCGAGACGATCATGTCCTTCTTGCGGTCGACGATCGTGTAGAGCCCCTGCTCGTCGCGCCGCGCCACGTCGCCCGTGTAGAGCCAGCCATCGCGGATCGCCGCGGCCGTCGCCTCGGGATTGTCCAGGTAGCCGGACATCATGTTCGGCGCGCGCGCGATCAGTTCGCCGGCCTCCCCGTGCGGCACGTCGCGGCCCTCATCGTCGACCAGCCGGATGTGCGCCGCGTACGTTGCCCGCCCCGCGCTCGCGTACACCGCGGCTTCGCGCGCGGGGTCGTCGACGAGGAGGTCCTCGCGCTGCAGCGCCGTGAGCGCCATCGGCGCCTCGGTCTGCCCGAAGAATTGCGTGAACACCGGCCCGAACACCTGCACCGCGTGCTTGAGCCGCTCCGGCGAGATCGCCGATGCTCCGTAGAGCACGTTGCGCAGACTCGAGTGGTCGTAGCGGTCGCGCGCCGGGTGGTCGAGCAACAGGTAGATCATCGTCGGGACGAGCAGCGTCGCGGTCGCCTTCTCGCGCGCGATCGTCCCGAGAAGGAGTTCCGGCTCGAAGTGCGAGAGGATCACGCACGTTCCCTGCCGTAGCAGAACGGGAAGGATGAGGCAGCCTCCGGCGTGCGTCATCGGTGTGGCGAACACGAACACCTCGTGCATGCCGATGCCGAAGTCCAGCATTTCCATGAAGTAGGTCTGGAACCACGAGCGGTGCGAAAGCATCACGCCCTTGGGCCGACCCGTCGTCCCGCCGGTGAAGTAGATGCCGGCGATGTCCTCCGGATCGATCGGCGGCGTTGCCGGCGGTGGCGGCGCCGTGACGAGCAGGTCCTCGAGCCGCAGGTGCCCCGCCGGCAATGCGATGTCCGCCGTCGCGCCAACGCACACGAACCGCTCGATCGTCGACAGTCGCGCCGCCATGCCCTGCACGCGCTGCGCGAAGCGCGCGTGGTAGACGAGAAAGCGGCAACGCGCGAAGTTCATCATGTAGACGTGGTCGTCGTCGCCCAGCAGCACCGCGAGCGGCACGCGAGTCGCGCCGAGTCTTGCGACCGCATACTCGCAGCCCACGTACTCCGTGCAGTTCGCCATCAGGAACGCGACGCGGTCGCCCGGTTCGAGGCCGAGCGCGGCGAACGCGCCCGCGATGCGTGCACCCATCGCACCCAGATCGGCGTAGCTCGTCCTGCGCTCCCCCTCGACGATCGCAACGCGCGATCCGCCGTGCAGCACGGCACGGTCGTAGAGTTGCGCCACGTTCAGCGGCATCATGGTGCGCTATGCCTCCCTCATGTGCATCATCAGCACGTAGTCGAACTCGAGCACGGGCTCGTCGCGTTGATTGCGCACGCGGTAGGTCCACGTCTGCACGCCCTTGCGGGGATCGCGGGTCGTTCGCCGCTCCTTGACCGTCACTTCGACGTCGATGGTGTCGCCGATGCGTACCGGCGCCAGCATGCGCATCCGCTCGACGCCAAGCCACGCGATCGCGGCGTCGCCGCCGAATCCGGCCTGCGCAACCAGCCCCACCGCGAGTCCGAAGATCAGCGGGCCGTGGACGAGCCGCGTGCCGAATTCGGTCCGTGCGGCATACACCTCGTCCATGTGCAACGGATAGAAGTCGCCGGTGAGCCCCGCCCACGTCACGACGTGTGTCTCGGTCACCGTGATGCGGGCGGTGCGATGGACATCGCCCACCTGAAAGTCGTCGCCGTATTTCTGCTGTGCCATGGCTATGCCTCGATCGGCCTGAACTTGGGCAGCGTGAACTCGTCGTCGATCCGCTCGAACACGACTTCGACCGGCATGTCGCAGCGAAGCGCGTCGGGGTCGCAGCCGACGACATTGCTCAGCATCCGCACGCCTTCGTCGAGATGAATGATCGCGACGACGTACGGCATGTCGGCGGTGAACGCCGACGGCGCGTTGCTGACCACGACGGTGTAGCTGTAGATCGTCCCGCGACCGCTCGCCGTGCGCCACTCCATGCGATCGCCGCCGCAGTGCGGGCAGGCGATGCGCGGGTAGTGAACGTGCACGTGGCACGCCCGACAGTACTGCAGCGCCAGGCGACCCTCGCGCGTCGCCTCCCAGAACGGCCGCGCCCACGGTTGAACGACCGGCCGGGGTTTCGCCGGTGGAGCAGTTCCGGTCATCGGGTCAGCGCTCATGGCTCGTTGCCCAGGATGGTGACTTGCGCATCCATGTACGTCCCGCCGACAGCGGTCTCGACCGCGAAGCGGCAGTTCGGCACCTGGCGCGCGCCCGCCTTGCCCATCACCTGCCGCGCGGCCTCGACGAGAAGCGATACCGAGCCTCCGGCGCCGATGTGGCCCTTCGAAAGCATGCCGCCGTCGGTGGTCGTCGGCAGCCGCCCGCCTGGCCATGTGTCGCCGCGCAGGTGCATCGCCCCGGCCTCGCCGCGCGCGCACAGGCCGATCTCCTCCATTGCGATCAGCTGGTAGATCGGATACGAGTCGTAGATTTCGGCGACATCGATGTCCGACGGGGCAATGCCGGCCTCGGCGAATGCCTGGCGCCCGGCGCTCGCCCAGCCGAAGCGCGTGAGGTCCGGCTCCTGATGGTAGGCAAAGTGCGTGACCACCCCGCCTTCGCCGAGCACGTAGGCGGGTCGCGGCACGAGATCACGCGCGCGCTCGGCCGAGGTGACGACGAACGCAGCGCCACCGTCGAAGAGCATGTTGGAATGCTTCGCCCGCAACGGGGTCGCCAGCATCTTCGAGGCCATCACTTCCTCGAGCGTCAATGGCTTCCGGAAAAAGGCGTTGGGATTGAGCTCGGCCCACTTGCGGTTGGACACGCACACCGCGGAGAGCTCCTCGTCGGTCGTTCCCGTCTCGTGCTTGTAGCGCTGCGTGGCCAGCGCCGCGACGGTCGAATAGTGCTGCCCGAAAGGCACCTCCCATTCCATCGAGATGCCGGCGGTCGAGAAGAGATCGATGCCGCCCTGCGCGCTGACTCCGGTGCCGAGCTTGTCGCAGTGGACGAAGAGGATGCAGCGCGCGCGACCGGTCTCGATCAGGGCGCTGGCGATGCGCAACGCGTTGGTGCTCGACGACCCTCCCGAGAATACGGTCGCGTTCGCCGAGACGCTCTTCAAGCCGAGCTCCTCGACGAGCCGGCACGTGGTGAGCTCGTTGCTGAACTGGAAGCTGAACACCGCCGTCGTCGGGATGACGAAGTCGATCTCGTCCTTGGCGATGCCGGCGTCGGCAATCGCCAGACGGGCCGCCTCCAGTGCGTAGCTGATCGCCCCGCGATCCGGATGGCGGCCGGTCGGGATCTCACCGATGCCGACGATGGCTGTCTTGCCGCGGCTCATGGTGCTTCGGGCTCTTCAGGCAGCCAGATCGGGAATTCCGCGGTGATAGGCCGGCATGATGGTCTCCTCGCTGTGGGTGCCCATCATCCGGTCGACGCACATCACTGCCGACAGCGAGGCGCCGTCGACACCGCCACCCCACAGCTGGCGCCCGTACTGATCGCCGGCGAAATAAAGACCCTCCACCCACGGCGAGACGACGTCTGGCCGGTCCTCGCCGACCGGACGCCACAGACCGTAAGCCTCGGGGCCGGGCGTCCAGATGCAGAACTCGAAATCGTTACGCCAGTTCGGGAACGTGCGATGGGCCCAATCCTCGCACAGCGAGATCACCCGATTGACACGATCCGGGTTACGCATCTCCACGTCGGTGAGCGCGGTCGAGAACAGGTACTCGCGCTTGCCCGGCGGGCCGCGCCTCGCGGTGCCCCCGCCAAACGCGGTGAAGTCGCACATCACCATGTCGACCACGCCGATGAACCCCTCGTCCGGTCGGGTGATGCCGGGCATGTAGACGAAGCTACCCTCGTCGATCCCCGCATCCGGCAGTTGTGCACGCTTCATGCCGTACCACCCGGTGAGCAGGCCCGCACCCCAGAAACGCTTCTCGAGCAGGTTCACCCACTCCGCGGGAAAGTGCTGGCGAGGCAGGACGCGGAAGATGTACTTGGGCGGGATCGTGCAGATCACGCAATCCGCGGCGATCGTCTGGTCCACGTCGTAGTCGTTGTCCTCGCCCTTGATGCGCACGCCGGTGACGCGCCCGTTCTCGATCAGGACCTCCCGCACCGGCGTGCTACGCCGCACCTCGCCACCGTGCGCGAGCACCACCTTCTCGAACTGCTGCGGAATCGCGATGCAACCGGGCTCGTCGGCGGTGGCGACCGAGCCCGACACGAGATTCATCCGGATCTGACCCGCGATCGCCATGTATCCCAGGAAATCGCCGGTCGGCGTCATCGCGGGCTCGGCCTGCGCCGTCTGCGATGCGGCAAGCACCTTGATGTACGCGTAGGCCTCGGGGTGCATGTTGCGCTGCTCGAGCCACGACTGCAGCGGCGTTTTCATCAGACGCGCCATGTCCTCGAACGACGAGCGCGCCATCTGCCCGAGCTGCTCCATCGTCGCGGCGTAGCCTGCCTCCGTCATCCACGGATAGGGTTGGTTCTTCTGCACCTGGTGCTGGCGCGTCGGCTGGCCCTCGCCCTTCCACTCGACAAAGCCCAGCCCCTTGTTCAGCGGCAGGTTGTGGCCGACACCGAGGTGCTTCATCAGGAAGTCGACGCGGCCGCGGTTGCCCCAGAAGAGACCGTGGCCGCCTGCCTCGAACGTCCGCCCGTCGAGCAGCCCCTCGGCGAAGATGCGCTCGATCGACGGCTCGGTCTTGCCAAGGTAGCAGTGTGCGAAAGCGAGCGACTTGCGAAACGCCCTCGCATCCATCTCGATGCCGTCGGCAACGACCTTGTCGCCCTTCCCGACGTAGGACAGCGTGCGCCCGCCGATGAACGGCGCACGCTCGAGCACGAGGACCCGCTTGCCGTGGTCCTTGGCGAGCAGCGCGGCGGCGCCGAGCCCCGCGACCCCTGCTCCGATGACGATGACGTCGAATTTCTGGTTGGCACTCATGGCTTCTCCCTCGTTGCGGTCGTTGAGTGGGTTCCTGGAAGGCGGCCGGCGCCGGCAACGCCGGGCCCGCCGCTGAAATCGATGGTGCCGCCGCGCGCGGCGGCAGTGGCAAGACGCTTGCGCACCGAGGCGGGAATCGGCGTCTTGCCCTTGCGCACGGCGTGCACCATCACGTTGACATGCTCGGCGCGTGCAATCGGCTCGCCGCCCGGATGGCGGCACATCGCCACCTCGGCGGTGAACGATGTCGTACCGAACGCGAGGTGGACGATCGAAAGCGCGAGCACGTCGTCGAAGCGCGCGGGCGCCGTCCACTCGATCAGGCAGCGCACCACGTGCGTGTCGAGCTCCTCCTCGAGCATTGCCCGATAGCTTCCGAAAGCGGCGCGCACGAGCTCGCTCATCAGGATGTCGAGGTGGTCCGCGTAGCGGGCATTGAACATGATGCCCTGGGCATCGCACTCTCCGTAGCGCACGCGCAGCAGCACGCGCAACGGATTCGCGCGCACGGCCCGCGGCCTCCTGGCGACCGCGCTCATGCCGGCACCGCCACGGCGCTTCGATGACCCAACACGCGCAGCAAGACCGGGATCATCACGATCGCGCCGATCATGTTCCAGATGAACATGAACGTGAGCAGGAGGCCCATGTCGGCCTGGAACTTGATCGGCGAGAAGACCCAGGTGACCACCCCCAGCGCCAGCGTGAGGCCGGTGAAGATGATCGCGCGGCCCGTCGTGTTGAGCGTCGCCTCGTAGGCCTCCGCGAGCGACAGCCCGCGTGCGAGGTGGCGCGACAGGGCGTTGTACAGGTAGATGCCGTAGTCGACGCCGATACCCACCCCGAGCGCGATCACCGGCAGCGTGGCCACCTTGATGCCGAGGCCGAGGGCGGCCATCAGCGCTTCACAGAGCACCGAGGTGACGAAGAGCGGGAACACGATCGCCGCGGTGACCCTGAGCGAGCGGAACTCGAGCAGCACGAGCAGCGACACGATCGCGTACACCCAGATCAGCATCTCCACCGAGGCGGACTCGATGACCCGGTTCGTGATCGCCTCGACGCCGGCGCTGCCGGCAGCGAGCAGGATGCGGGGATCCGACTTGTCCTGCGGCGCGTTGTCGGTCGCGAAGGCCTCGACCGCGGCAAGCGTCTGCGCCAGCGTGTCGGCCTTGTGATCGTGCAGGTAGGCAATGACCGGCAGCATCGAGCAGTCCGTGTTGAACAGACTCGACGGAATCTGCCGGAACACGCCGTTAGCCGCGAAGCGGTTGCGGGTGATGCTGTGCCACTTGAGATTCCCGCCGTTGGCGCCGGCGATCGCGAACTGCATCGGGCCGAACAGCGAGAGCGTGTCGACGACGCCGGGCAGGTTCTCGAGCTCCCATTGCAGCCGATCGACCAGCGTGGCCACCGGATAGCTGCCGCACTCGCCGGGCGCCGTGGTCACCATGCTGACGAAGACGTCGGTGTTGGCGCTGTACGCGGCGACGATCTTCGCGTTGTCGCGGTTGTATCGCGAGTCGGCCCGAAGCTCCGGAGCACCCTGGTCGAGATCACCGATCTTCACGTCGCGACTCACCCACCAGCCCACCGCGAGCAGTGCGAGGAACGCGACGAACACCACCTGCGCGCGTCCGGGATCGGCAAGCGCCGCGATCCGCCGGAAGATCGGCGATGGGTGCTGGTTGCGCGCCTGCTGCCGGGCCACGGCCGCCGGCGCCACGCCAACGTACGACATCAGCACCGGCAGCAGCAGCATCTTGGTGAAGATGATGACGGCGACGCCGATCGACGCGGCAATCGCGAGTTCCTTGATCACGCCGATGTCGATGACGAGCAGCGTCGAGAAGCCGACGACGTCGCACAAGAGCGCGACGGCACCCGGAACGAAGAGCTGCGAGAAGGTGGCGCGGGCGGCGTCCGCGTCGTTCGCGCCGCGGCTTCGCTCGATTGCCATCGTGTTCACGTTCTGCAGCGCATGCGAAACGCCGATGGCAAAGGTCAGGAAGGGGACCAGGATCGAGTATGGATCGATCGCGTAGCCCATCAACTGGACGATCCCGACCTGCCAGATGACGGCGATCAGGCAGCAGAGGATCGTCATCGCCGTGCTGCGCGGGCAGCGGCAGAACGCGTACAGGCACAACGTCGTGAGCAGCACCGAGAGCGCGAAGAACCCTGCGATGTACTTCGTGCCGGCGATCAGATCGCCGACGACCTTCGCAAAGCCGATGATCTGAATCTCGACCTGGTCGGATTCGAACGCGGCGCGCACGGTCTCCTCCAGGGCGTCGGACAGCTTCCCGTAATCGAGCGGATCTCCGGTCTGCGGATCGCGGTCGAGCAGCGGCGCGACGATCATCGCAGCGCTCTCATCGAGCGCGACGAGGCTGCCGACGGCTCCGCTGCGCATCACGTTGCGGCGCACTTGCTCGACATCCTCGGGCCGTCCCCGGTACGTGCTCGGGATCATGGTGCCGCCGCGCAAGCCGTCCTCGGTCATCTCGACCCAGGTTGCGTTCGGCGTCCACAGCGACTTCATGTTGCCGCGGTCGACGCCGGGGACGTAGAACACCGCGTCGCTCACCCGGCGCAGCGTCTCGAGATACTTGGCGTCGTAGATGTCGCCCGTCCGGTTGGCGACCGACACGCGCAGCACGTTCCCCAACGGGCGCAAGTCATCGAAGTACTGCAGGAAGTTCCTGCTGTACGGATGCGCCTGGGGAATCATCTTGAAGTAGCTCGTCTCGACCTTGACCTGCGCCGCGTGGTAGCCCAGGAAGAGCGTGGCGAGCGCGAACAGCACGAGCACGAGACGGCGGTGGCCGAACAGCCACCGCTCGGTCCATGCGACCAGCACGCGGCTTTGCGTCATGCGCCGCCCGGGACCTGCGCGACGCCTTTGCTGCCGGCAACGACCCAACCGCCGTCGCTGGCGATGATGGCGGCGGCAAGCCCGGCCGGGCGCTTCTTCAGCGTGCGCCAGCGCGTGGCGTCCGCGACGTGCGTCGTGCCGTTGAGCGCAACGATCGCCACCTCACCTGCCGCGTTGCGCGCGCTTGCGACGAGCGGCAAGCGTCCGAGCCGCGGCAACTCACGCCAGGTCGCGCCGCGATCCGCTGTGGCGAAGATGGTCCCGGCGAAGCCATGCACCCAGAATCCTTCCTGCCCCCGCGGCGCATCGATCACGCCGAAGAGCGCGCCGTTGTACCCGGTCTCGCTGCGCCGCCAGCTCTCCCCCGCATCGACCGACACGTGGACGCGCCCGGCCTCGCTCACGATGACGAATGCGCCATCGCGGGTGAGCGTGATCGCGTTGTAGTGCAGATTGTCGGGGTTGTCGATCCGGTCGAGAAGACTCTCCCAGGCGCCGCCATCGCGTGAGCGGAATGCCTGGCCGAAGGCGCCGACTGCGATCACGGTTTCGCGCCCACCCACGGATTGTGCCGCGACGCCAAACAACGGGTTGGCGGGTCCGAACTCGAGCGTCGCCTTGACATCCTCGAGCGCGATGCGCGCGTCGTCGTCCTTGCGCGAGGCGCCAAAGCGGCGTTCGGCGGCCGCCAGCGTCAAGGCATTGCCGTCACGGCCATCGAGGAGCTTCCGCCACGTTCGGCCGGCGTCGTCGCTCTTGAGCACCACGCCGTCATAGCCGACGGCGTACGCACGATCGCCGAACGCGGTCAGCGCGGTGAGCGTGACGTAGACCGGCACTGGCGACTGCTGCCAGCTCGTCCCCTGGTCGCTGCTCACGAGAATGATCCCGCGCTGCCCGGCGGCGACGAGCCTCGCCTTCGCGCCCTCGCCGTCGCGCGAGAGCGCGAGCAGCAGACGGGTCGAGGCGCGCGCCGACATGCGCGCCGGGAGCTCGAGCCAGTCCTTTGCCGCATGGATGCCCGATGCATACCCGGCGACGCAAAGGGCGCAACCCGCGCGGAGGAAGCCGCGACGCTGCATCCGGCGATCCTCCGCCACCACGCCCGTCAATTTGCGGTCCGGCGCAGCGCCTCGGGCGTGAAATCAGCCGGCGAGAGCTTCACGTTCCACTCGTACGGCCGCTCCTCGTTCGATAGCCCGATCATCAGGTAACGGCGCGCCTGCAGGTCATAGATGACCTCGCTGCTGATCCATGGCACGAGCTGATCGTAGAACGGCATCATGTGCAACTCGTGGACGCGCCAGAGCTCGAGCCGGCCATCGTACTGATCGACGTGCGCCACCTGCCACGTGTCCTCGTCGACGAAGAAAACGCGCTTCGCGTAGACGTGCCGTGCGCCCGGCTTGAGCGTCGCCTCGACGACCCAGACACGGTGCAACTCGTAGCGCACGAGGTCCTGATTGATGTGACCCGGCTTCACGATGTCCCGGTACTTGAGCGTCTTGCCATTGAGCCGGAACGTGTTGTAGGGGATGAGCATCTCGCGCTTGCCGATGAGCTTCCAGTCGTAGCGATCCGGTGCGCCATTGAACCCGTCGTAGTCGTCGACGGTGCGCAGCCCGTCACTGTTCGTGCCGGGGTAGTCGTAGGCGAACTCCGGCGCGCGCAGCACGCGGCGCTGGCCCGGGTTGTAGAGGAATGCGCCGCGCTGCTCCTTGACCTGATCGATCGGGTCGTAGGCAACGTACGCGTTGCCCGCCAGGTTCGACGGACCCGTCGTCCGGCTCTTGATGTAGAGCAATCGATTCGGCTCCGGCTTCTCGAATGCGCCATTGAAGGCCAGCGTCTCGGTGTAGGTGATCGGCACGAAGTTGCCGTTGGTTTGCACCGGGAACGCCGCCACGAACCGGATGGCCGATTGCCCGCGCCAGCGGAACGTGTGATTCCAGATGACCTCCACGCCGCTCTTCGGGAACGGGAACGGTGTCGTCGACCGCGTGACACCCGACACGCCGTTCCCGTGGTCGACGAGTTCGACGCCGGCGGCTTCACGCTTGACGTTCTCAGCCACATGCGCGGGCATCGCGGCACTGCGCCGCGTCGGGTACACGGTCAGCTTGTACTCGGGGAACGCGCGCAACATCGCAATCTGCCCCGGCGCGAGAAGCGCCTTGTACTGCTCCACGTTCTGCGCGGTGACCGTGAACACCGGCTTGTCGGCCGCAAACGGGTCGGCATAGCCCTGCTTCGGATCGAAGCCGGCCGGCGCCTTCGTGATGCCGCCGTCCCACGCCGGGATCGTCCCCGCCTGATTGCCGGCCCGCTCCGCCCCGACGGGCGTGAACCGTGGCCCTCCGAGCGATGCGACCTCGTCGGCGGTCGCACCCGCGAATGTCGGGCCACTCGCAAACGCGAGACTTGCGACCAGCAGCGCACCCTTGATCTTGCTCGTCATGGTCACTCTCCGGATTAGAAGTTGACGCCGAGGACGGCCGTCGCGTAGTCACGGTCGTGCAGCGAGTCGTAGGTCGCCGACGGGTTGTACTTCGTGTAGGCGATATCGAGGTAATAGCGCTGCGTGTACTCGAAGCGAAGCCCGAGCGAGGCCAGGACACGGCTTTGGATGAAGGTGCCGTCTCCCGAGTTGCCGTTGACGTCATGCGCGATGTACAGGCGAGGCTTCATGTTCACGCCGAGGAAGGCATTGGGGTACGAGAGCTCGAAGAAGAGGCGGTAGCCCCACGCGTCCGTCGTGTAGAAGCCGCCGGTTCCGCAGTAGTCGTTGGTCTGATAGAGCGGGGACGTGGGCCCGTTGGCCCCGGTGCAATTGATCTGGTCGGGTTGGCCGAGGTTCCAGTCGGCTGCGCGATACACGAAGTTGCGGCCATATCGCACGCCGTTGGTGGGGTCGGGGATGCCACTCAGGTGCTGATACGCGGCCTCACCGATGAAGAACAGGCTCTCGGCGCCGAGCACCTGCGGGAAAATGCGCGTTGCGTAGATCTGTGCCTGCGTCTTGTTCTTGCGGTCGTAGCCATGCCACAACTCACCGCTGCCGAGGGATGCGTAGCGCGAGCGCAGTGGCCCGCTGTTGAATGCGATCGCGTTCAGCATGTCGGGTGCGTTGAGTTGCAGCGGGATCCCGTCGTGATAGCTCACTTCACCGCCGATCGACCACGACGCGACTTGCGTCGACGCCGACATGCCGTAGATCTTGATGTCCTCGGCGCTGTAGTCGAGGACCGCCGTGATCGCCGCGTTGCGCAGCGCGGGCACTGTTCCATTCCACACCGAGCCGGGGTGCGTCGTGGGCATGCCCTTGTAGACCGACAGCATCGGACCGCGCGAGTTGTAGTTGACGAAGTAGGCGCCGATTTCGGTGGAGATCGGGGTGACGAAGTAGCGGCCGGAGATCCCGAACTGTCCGCTGCTGGAGCCTTCGATCTCGCTCGCCCAGTCGAGCACGCCGTTACGGTTGACGAGTCCGAGGGGAGGGAACGTGATCCCGTTGTTCAGGATCTGCGAATCCGAGAATCGGAGCGGCCCCAGGTTTGGAGGAAAGATCTGCGCGAAGTCGGTGCGGCAGTTGATCACGTTGACCGTCGAGAAGTACGTTCCGCACACGTCGAGCAGGTGCTTGCGCCACTCGAACATGTAGAACGCGTCGACGCTCGCGCCTCCGGCCGGGCTCGTCGACACGGAGATCTGGTTGATCGGCATCAGGAAGTCCTTGATGAGGGCCCCCGGCCGACGCGCCGCCTGGATGTCGAACACCGAGTACTGGTTGATCCCGGGGATGAACTGCGACTCACCCCAGTTCACGACGTGCCGACCGACCCGACCGCTCGTCGGCCATGCCGTCTTGAAGTCACCCCACAGGTAGGCGTCGAGCAGGTCGACACCCGAGAAGCGCGTCTCGCGATCGGCGCCGCTGTCGACGAGTTTGGTGTTCTGCGCGTAATAGTTCGCGGCTGAGCCGAGCCACACGGACTGGTTCTCCAGCGTGTAGTCGTACCACGCCCGGAAGCGGGCGAGGCCGCCGAAGGTCTCACCCTGCAGGCGCACGTCTCCGACGGCACGCGCGACCGTCGAGAAGACGTCGCCACGGTCGAAGTTGAGATTGCCGTTGTCGCTTCCGGTGTTGGCCACGCCCTTCGTGGTGCCATCCGGGAGCGTGTTGCCGGCCGACACGAGCCTCGGGTCGATGCCCGTGGTGCGCACGCTCGTCCCGATCGAGACGTTGAGATTCCACTCGCCCTCGAGGCCACCTTCGGTGGTGAAGCGCTCGGCCTGGGCCAATTCGGCGGATTGAGCGCCAAGCAGCACCGCCGCGAGCAACGCGAGACGCTTGATTTGCATCGGCATGGATCTCCCCTTCGTTGGAATCGAATCCGCAGCCCGACCGCACCGCAGCACGGATCGAAACGCTGCCGCGTTCAAAAACGTTAGCACGCATGATTGCATATCGCAAGTGACGAGACAAACGCGTTGCCCGTCCGGCGATTTCCCCCGTGTCTGATGGCGAGACACTCGCACGGCCACGCGCGCGCGCCTCGCCGTGAGCCGTTCGAGCGCACCTCGCCCTTCCCTTGATCTTCGTCAAATCTCCTTCGAAAAATGGTCGTGAAGGCAGAGGACGGGACGCAAGGCGGGATGCGAGTCCCCCGCGTCGTGGTGGCGCCACGGGAGCCGGTTTCGCCTCCGGTTCGCCCTGCCCCACTCGCCCCGGGTGGCGCATGTTACTTGCACAGCACAAGTGACGATGGTAAGTTCCGCGACTCAGCGGCTGGAAGCATGCCGACTCAACGACTCGAGGAACCCGTGTTCGATCTCACCGACCAGGTAGCCGTCATAACCGGATCCAGCCGCGGCATTGGCCGCGCGATTGCCCAGCAGATGGCCCGTGCGGGAGCGCGGGTCGTCGTTTCGAGCCGCAAGATCGATGCGTGCACCGCGGTCGTGGACGCGATCAAGGCCGAGGGCGGTGACGCCGTCGCCGTGGCGTGCAACGTGTCGGATCGCGCCCAACTCGTGCACCTGCTGGACGTCGCGATGAACACGTGGGGGCGTCTCGACGTCCTGGTGTGCAACGCCGCGGTCAACCCGTACTTCGGGCCGATGGCGACGATGCCCGAGGAAGCCTACGACAAGGTGATGGACTGCAACGTCAAGTCGAACTACGTGCTGGCGAATGCCGCGGCGCCCCTGATGGCAAAGCAGGGCGGCGGCTCGATCATCATCGTCTCGTCCATCGGGGGCAACCAGGGAAGCGCGACGCTCGGCGCTTACGGGATCTCCAAGGCTGCCGACTTCGCACTCGCGCGCAACCTCGCCGTCGAGTGGGGGCCACGAGGAGTACGTGCGAATTGCATTGCGCCCGGCCTCATCAAGACCGACTTCTCGCGCGCACTCTGGGAGAACCCGACGCTCCTCGCAGGCGTCGAGAAGGGAACGCCGCTACGCCGGATCGGCGTACCCGACGATATCAGCGGTGTCGCGGTCTTCCTCGCGTCGCGAGCGGCAGCCTACCTCACCGGTCAGACGATCGTGGTCGACGGCGGAATCACCGTCAAGGAGCCGGCGTAGCCACTGGACCGTCGCGCGTGCCGTGCGTGTCGATGTCATCGCCACGCAGCGGGGCAGCGCAGTGGCTGCAAACGACGACGGGAGCGAGCGTGCGGCCGCAGCTTCGATGGAACAGCGTGAGCGGCGCCTTGCCGTCCGTCGCGAGCCAGCGATCACCCCACTGGTTCAGCGTCACGAGTATGGGGTAGACGTCCATCGCCTTCGGGGTCAGCACGTACTCGCTGCGCTCCGGATTCTCCTGGTAGACGCGCTTCTGCAGGAATCCATGTGCAACCAGCATCTTGAGGCGATCGGAAAGAACGTTGGTCGCGACGTGCCACCGCGCGCGAATGTCCTCGAAGCGACGCCCCCCGAGAAAGAACGTGCCGAGGATGAGCTGTGTCCAGCGATCGCCGAAAACGTCGACCGATGCGCCGAACGGTCCGGCCGACGAAGACGCGCCTTCTGCCGCGCCGCTCGACCGCCGGCTCGGCATTGGCGGCGGCATCCGCTCGAGGCGTGCCCCCGGCCCTTCGACGTAGGCGACGTCGTGTGCGCGAACGGGCGCGCGACAGTGCCCGCAGACGAGTTCCGGGTTGGCGACCCCTCCGCACGCGGCGTGAAGATGCGCTCCGGGCCGCGTCGAGCGACCTGGCGACCACGCGCGGTCGAATCGTCTGAACATGAGCACGACCGGATAGAGATCGCGGCCCTTCGCGGTCAGGCGATAAGTCGCGCGACCGCCGGCGCCCGGCGTCGCTTTCTCAAGACAATCGATTTGCACCAGATGGTCGAGCCGCCGCGCGAGAATGTTGCTCGCGATACCAATCTGCCGGCGCCAATCGCTGAAGCGCTCGATGCCGGAGAACGCCGCACCGAGAATCATCAGGGACCAACGATCGCCGATCTGCACCAGCGCCCGTCCGACGGAATTCGCCGGAACGAGACGCCCTTCGCCGGCCGACGCGGCACGTCGCACACGCGCCTCCGGGCGTTGACCGCGGCGGGCGGTGAACTGCTTCCCGTTCATGGCCACGACTCCCTCGATGGTGATCGAGCAGAAGCGATGCGCCCGTGCCAGCGTGACGCTTTCATTGTGCAAGTATAATCAACTTTCCAAAGGCGAGACTCTACGATGGACTTCTCGTACAGCGACAAGGTCGAGCGCCTGCGTGCCGAGATCGGTGAGTTTGTCGCGCGTGGAATCGCACCTTCCATGGCAACGTGGGAGCGCGACGTCGCAGCCGGCAATGCACATCCGCAGATCGTCGAGGACCTCAAGCGCGCGGCGCGCGATGCCGGCTTGTGGAACCTGTTCCTGCCCGCGCTGCGTGACGACGAGCCAGGCACGGCGCTCACGAACCTCGAATACGCGCCGCTTGCGGAAATCATGGGACGCGTGATCTGGGCCTCCGAGGTATTCAACTGCAGCGCGCCGGACACCGGCAACATGGAGATCCTGCACCTGTTCGCCACCGGGGAGCAACGCGAGCGCTGGCTTTCACCGCTTCTGCGCGGCGAGATCCGATCGTGCTTCGCGATGTCCGAACCGGACGTCGCGTCCTCCGATGCGACGAACATCCGCACGGCGATTCGGCGCGACGGTGACCACTACGTCATCAACGGTCGAAAGTGGTTCATTTCCGGCGCCGCCCACCCGCTGTGCCGCTTCGCGATCGTGATGGGTGTCACCGACCCTGACGGCGAGCCGCATCGCCAGCAGAGCATGGTCATCGTTCCGATCGATGCACCCGGTGTGCAGGTCGTGCGCAACATCCCCGTCATGCACCACCTGACCCCCGAGGGGCACTGCGAGATCGTGTTCCGCGACGTCCGCGTGCCGCGCGCCAACCTGATCCACGAGGAGGGTGCAGGGTTCGCGATTGCTCAGGCGCGGCTCGGGCCGGGGCGCATCCACCACTGCATGCGCTCGATCGGGCAGAGCGAACTCGCACTTGAACTCATGTGCCAGCGGGCAAGCGAACGCAAGTCGTTCGGCCGCTACTTGCATCAGCACGCCAACGTCGGGGACTGGATCGCGCAGTCGCGAATCGAGATCGACCAGGCTCGCCTGTTGGTGCTCAAGGCCGCATGGATCATCGATCGCCACGGTGCGAAGGCGGCGTCCAAGGAGATTGCGATGATCAAGGCGCTGGTCCCCAGCGTCCAGACGCGCGTGTGCGACCGCGCGATGCAGGTCTTCGGCGCAATGGGGCTAAGCCCGGACACGCCGCTCGCCTCGCTATGGACGTGGGGGCGCGTGCTGCGCATTGCCGACGGCCCCGACGAGGTGCATCTGCGGACCATCGCGCGCAAGGAGATCGACGCTGCACGCCAGCGCCATGTGGAGACGCTGCGCGAGTCGCGTTGAGGTCCCCGATCGGGGGACGCGGGAGCGCGTCGTGCGGGGCATTCGCCAGCCGTCGACGGCACCGTCGCGCGCCGTGGCGGCCGATTTCGCGATCGCCTACAGCCGCGGCTTCTTCTCGACGATCTGCACCGCGGCCCAACTCCAGTCGGCACGCTGCTCGATGAGGTGGCGCAGCGCGAGCGTGTAGATCGAGCGGCCGGTCGTCAGGACCACACGCCGACCTTCGGCATACTCTTGCGTCGGCACGATCAACGTCTTCACCGTGAGCGGCTTGTCCGGTCGCGACGGCGGCGGCAGGTACAAGCCGTAGAACCGGGCGCCCAGCGTCGACACGTCGATGCCGTCGACCACGAAGCCCTGCTCCTCGGTGGGAAGCCGCAATGCATGGAGGGCGACCGGAACGAGACGATCGGCGATGATCGACATGCCGGCCTCGACCTCGTCGTTGCTCAATTTGTTGAGTCGACGCACGACCCCCACCACCCAGTCGGTCAGATCGGACTGGCGCACGGCCACCAGCGCACCGAGCGTGAGCGCCTGTCCGATGCCGCTCGACGCCGCGATGCGCAGGCCGGCAACGCTGCGATCCTTGATCTGCCACATCGGATCGGAGAACGACGACAGCGAGGCCGCGAGCGAATCGTGCTCGTCGGGAACGCGCCGCCTCCCGCCGGTGCTCGAGACGGCGAAAACCTCGATCTCCTCGGTGCTCGGCGACGGCTCGACGACGTCGCCTTGCGTGAGCTCGTGGCAGATGCGCGGCAGGCCGATGCGAACCTTCGCGGCGACGGCGCAGGCGACGCGCGGGTCGCGTCGCATGTCCGCGTTGAGATTCGGTGCGACCGACGGTGCCACCTTCTCGAGGATCGCGATGCGCGACTCGTTGATGACGGTGGCGGGGCCGCGATCGCTGATCTCCGCGCCCCGCAGCGCGGCGATGGCACGCTCGAGCGCCTCGGCCAGCGGCGTGGTGTCGAGGTAGCGCAGCATCGAACCGTTGTCGTTGCCGGTGCGTCGACCCAGGCCTGTCTTGCCGGCGACGTCGACGAAGAAACCCTCGGGCGATCGCGGCACCGCATCGAGCGACAGGCGACGGCTCCACGCGCGCAACTGCGACATCGCCCAGTCGAGCTCGGGGGGTGTCATGTTGCCGGTGTTGAGCTGGTGCACGAGCAGGGCGTAGACGTACTCCTGCTCGGCGGTCCACTGCGTCGCATGCGGTCCGGCGCCCGCGAGCACCGCGGGAACGCGATCGAAGCCGAGTTCGCTCGCGCGCAGGTACGTGCGATGCAACTCGACCCACTTCGCCGGGATCCAGCGCTCGAAGCGGAACACGCGAAGCTTGGCGTCGGTGCTGTAGTAGTGCAGAAGGCGCGCGAACAGGACCGGGGGCAGACCCCTCCAGCGCGCGTGCTGCGGCGCGTGCAACGACGCCTCGAGCGTGGTCTGGTAGGCGAAGATGAAGCCCTGCGACAGGTCGTAGACGGCCTGCCAGATACGATCCGCGAGCTTCGGGCCGGTGGCGTAGTTCTCGACGTACTGCTTGATGAGCTGGCGCCGATCGGTGCCGAGCGCCGCGTCGAGATACTGCACGGCGTGGGCGCGCGCGGCATCGACCGGACGTCGCGACTGCCGCATGGCATCGAGCGCACCCATCACGTGCTGCTGACGGCCGATGACATCGAGCGCGGGCAGCTGCCGCAGCCAAGCGGCCGCGACGCGCGCAGATACGAGCGGATCCGCGAACTCGCGAGTGCCGGATGTCAGAAACCCGAACATGTCCTCCTCATGCCTCGACCGCCGCCGTGCGTCGGCGCGCCGCGGCGATGCGATGCGGCGAACGATACCCAGCGGGAGAGGCGACATTTATAGTCCAAAAGCGCGATACGCGCAAAAACGCCGAGTCGTCGGCTACAATCGCCGCGTTCGTCCATCCGCGTGTGCCGCCGCCGTCGAGCCGGCGCTGCGCCATCGCCCATCCCGTGTCCGAATCGCTCATCACCCGTTGCCGTAGCACGTGCCGCGCGCTGCGCCTCCTTGCTGCGGCGGCAAGCTGCACCGCCCTGTTGTCGACCCCTGCCGGTCTCGCCTGCGCGCAAGCGCCGGCGAAACCGAGCGCCACCCCAACCCAAAGCAAGACGGATGCCATGCCGACGACACTGCAAAAAATCGATGTAAAACAAGGCACTGGAGCCGAGGCCCAGAGCGGGAAGGCGGTCGTGGTGCATTACACCGGCTGGCTCTACGATGCGGAGAAGCCGGGCTCGAAGGGGAAGAAATTCGACAGTTCGCGCGACCGCGGGCAACCGTTCTCGTTTCCTCTCGGCGGCGGCCGCGTCATCAAGGGTTGGGACGAAGGGGTGGCCGGCATGAAGGTCGGCGGCCAGCGCACCCTGGTCATCCCGCCCGACATGGGCTATGGCGCTCGCGGCGCCGGCGGCGTGATCCCGCCCAATGCCACGCTCGTCTTCGACGTCGAACTGCTCGACGTGAAATAGGATCGACGGCCCGCCGCCGTGCTTCCCCGGGATGGCAGCGTCGCCGTCAAGCGGCGACTCGACTATCGGCCGCCGGCCTTCCTGGTCGACGAGATCGACCTCACGCTCGATCTCGTGCCCGAGGCAACGCAGGTCACGGCCCGCCTCGCCTTCCGCCGCAATCCGGCCGTGGTCGGCGACCCCGATGCGTCGCCGCTCGTGCTCGACGGCGAGCAGCAGGATGCCGTCGAGGTCGACCTCGACGGCACTGCGCTCGCCTGCGACCGCGTCCTTCTCACCCCTGGCACGCTTACCGTCCTCGATCCGCCTGCGGCCGGCACGCTCACCGTGCGCTCGCGCATCGCACCGTCACGCAACGCGTCGCTCGAAGGCCTGTATATCTCGTCGGGCGTGTTCTGCACGCAGTGCGAACCCGAGGGCTTTCGCCGCATCACGTACTTTCCCGATCGCCCCGACGTCCTCGCGCGCTACACCGTGACGCTGCGCGCGGACCGCGCAGCGTTCCCGGTGCTCCTGTCCAACGGCAACCGCGTCGCGCAGGGTGCGCTGCCCGACGGACGCCACTTCGCGACGTGGCGCGATCCGTTTCCCAAGCCGTCGTACCTCTTCGCCGCCGTCGCCGGCGATCTCGCCGCGCTCGAGGACCGTTTCACGACGATGTCGGGCCGCAACGTGGCGCTCGCGATCTACTCGACGCCGGCGAATCTTGCGCGCTGCCGGCACGCGATGGATTCGCTCAAGCGCGCCATGCGCTGGGACGAGGAGCGCTTCGGCCGCGAGTACGACCTCGACGCCTTCATGATCTTCTGCGCCGACGATTTCAACATGGGCGCGATGGAGAACAAGGGTCTCAACATCTTCAACAGCCGCCTCGTGCTCGCCGATCCCCTCAGCGCCACCGACGACGACTACGCGGCGATCGAGGGCGTCATCGGCCACGAGTATTTCCACAACTGGACGGGCAACCGCGTCACCTGCCGTGACTGGTTCCAGCTCTCGCTCAAGGAAGGGCTCACGGTCTTTCGCGACCAGGAGTTCAGCAGCGATCAGAACTCGCGTGTCGTCGAGCGCATCGGCGCGGTCGAGTACCTGCGCCGTGAGCAGTTTCCCGAGGATGCCGGGCCGATGGCCCACAACGTGCGACCCGACGAGTACATCGAGATCAACAATTTCTACACGACGACGGTGTACGAGAAGGGGGCCGAGCTCATCCGGATGCAGCACACGCTGCTCGGGCCCGCGGACTTTCGTCGCGGCATGGACCTCTACTTCCAGCGCCACGACGGCCAGGCGGTGACCTGCGACGACTTCGTCCAGGCGATGGCCGACGCGACCGGGAGGGACCTGCGCCAGTTCAAGCGCTGGTACGAACAGGCCGGCACACCGGAGCTGACCGTGCGCGGCACGCACGATCCGCGCACGCGAACGTACACGCTCCAGGTGACGCAGCACACCCCACCCACGCCCGGCCAGGTGGAAAAGCTACCGCTGCACATCCCGTTCGCGGTCGGACTCCTCGACGCCGACGGCCGCGACATTCCGCTACGTCTTGCCCACGAGGCCGCGCCGGCGGGCACGACCCGGGTGCTCGACGTCGTCTTACCGCAGCAGACCTTCGTCTTCGGCGACATCGACACGGCGCCCACGCCCTCGCTCCTGCGTGGCTTCACCGCGCCGGTGAACGTCGACTTCCCGTACACGGCGAACGAACTCGCGTTTCTCGCAGCGCACGACAGCGACGCCGTCGCGCGTTGGGACGCCGCGCAGCGCAGCTTTGCCGCGGCCACGCTCGCCCTGGTCCAGCACACGCGCCGCGGTGAGCGCCCCGTCCTTCCCGCCGTGCTGTGCGACGTCGCGCGCTCGCTCCTGTCCGATCCCGCGGGCGACCCCGCGCTGCTCGCGCTGGCGCTCACGCCACCTGACGCGTCGTACCTCGCCGCGCTCGAGCCGGTGCTCGACGTCGATGGCATCGTGGCTGCGCGGGCCTTCCTCGTGCGCGCGCTTGCCGTCGCGTTGCGCCCGCTCTTCGAGGAAACGTATGCGCGTCGCCGCTCGCGCCGGGTCTACGCGCCGACGCCCGACCAGGCCGGCGCGCGCAAGCTCGCCGGCGTGTGCCTGCGCTATCTGGGGGCGATCGACGATGCCGCCGCACGCGGCCTCGCGGTCACGCATTACGACGACGCCGACAACATGACCGACTCGGTCGCCGCACTCGCTGCGCTGCGCGACAGCGTTTCACCCGAGCGGGATCGGATCTTTGCGCACTTCGAGACGCGCTGGCGCGACGAGCCGCTCGTGCTCGACAAGTGGTTCGCGCTCGAGGCGACCTCCGACCGGGTGGATGCGCTGCATCGCGTGCAGCAGCTCCTGACGCATCCACGCTTCAACGCGCGCAATCCGAACCGCGTGCGCTCGCTCGTGGGAGCGTTCACGCTGCGCAACTTCCATCGCTTCCACGCCGCGGACGGTGCGGGCTATGCGTTTGCCGCGGATCAGGTGCTCGCCCTCGACGCGACCAATCCCCAGCTCGCCGCGACCGTCGCGGGCGCCTTCAACCTGTGGCGACGCTTCCCGCCGGCACGCGCAGCGCTCATGCAGGCGGCGCTGCAACGCATCGCGGCGGCCCCGGACTTGTCCCCCGACGTGACCGAGGTGGCAGGCCGCACTCTTGCTGCCTGACGTCTCGGGCGGGGCCTTCAGCCGGACGTCCGCGCCGGCTTCGCGCGCGACGGGGTGCGCGCGGCCCGCTTCCCGGCACGACCACCCTCCTTCGCGTGCAGCGTCATGGCAAGGTCGAATGCGCTGCGCGTGAACGCAAGCACGGCTGCGAATTCACGGTCGGACAACGTGCGGGCGGCGTCGCTCGCGCGGTAGATGTTGGCAAACTCGCGCTCGCGGCCGGCCTGCACGGCGAGCCGGCCGATGCCCAGGCCCTCGAGCGTGGCCCACACCTGCGGATTCCACGTCCGCGTGAAGCGCATCACGAACGAGATCGGATCGTTGCGGCCGAGCACCGCGGCGAGCCGCAGCACGATCTCGAACGGCAGCGCGACCTTGCCGTTCTCGACGAGTTCGAGCAATGCCGGGTCGGACAGGTCCACTGCGTGGCCCAGTTCCTTCACCGACAATCCCGCGCCCTCGCGCAGCGTGCGTAGTGCGCTGCCTGCCCGGGCGAGACTCGCACGCTGTCCGGGCTTGGCGAGGATCGCCTTGGCCGCGCCGAGAGACACGTCGGCGGCAGCACCGGCGATCCCCAGCACCGAATCGGACCAGGCCCGCACCTGCCGCGCGGCGTCGGCAAGCGGCGATGCCGCGGGCGACGCGGGTGACGGGCGGTCGCGGCGCTTTCTCGGCGCAGAGGTCCTGGCACTCACGATGGCTTCCTTCGCATGGACAAGCGCGCGCCCGCTCAGGCCAGCGCACGGGCGCGCCGCGGCAGCAGCGACCGGCGCAGCAGGAAGAACGCGATCGACACGTTGAGCGCATTCCACAGCAGGCCGTTGACGAACGCCGCCTTGTACGAGCCGGTGACGTCGAAGATGACGCCCGAGCCGTAGCCGCCGAGCGCCATCCCGAAGAGCGTCGCGGTGATCACCGCGCTCACGCGGACTCCGGCCTCGCGCGCCGGGAAATACTCGCGGATGATGATCGCGTACGTCGGCACGATGCCGCCCTGGGCGAGACCGAAGAGCGCCGAGATCACGTACAGCGAGACGAGCCCGTCGAACGGGAGGAAGAAGAGCAGCGACACCCCCTGCAATGCGGAGCTGATGATGAGCGTGCGCAGGCCGCCGATGCGATCGCACACGACGCCGAAGACGAGGCGACTGACGATGCCGCAGGCGAGCATGAGCGAGAGCATCTCCGCGCCACGCGCCGGGCCGTAGCCCAAATCGCTGCAGTAGGCGACGAGGTGCACCTGCGGCATCGACATCGCCACGCAGCACGCGACGCCGGCGATGAGCAGCAGCGTCTGCAGCGACCGCGGCGTGAGGCCCAGCGTCGCCGGCGTGCCCACCGGCGGCGCGAGGCTGTCGGCGGCGTCGCTGTGCGGCACCGGACCGCGCAGGTACAACGCGAGCGGGATCATCGTCACGAGCACGAAAACCCCGATCCCGACGTACGTCGCGCGCCATCCGGAAGTCGCGATGAAATGCGCCACGATGGGAGGCCAGAATGCGCCGGCGACGTAGTTGCCGCTCGCGAAGACGGCGATGGCGATGCCGCGCCGCCGGGCGAACCACAGCGACACGTACGCCATGAGCGGTGCGAACGTCGCGGACGCCGCGACGCCGATGAGGAGCCCTTGCGCCGCCGTGTACGTGCCGATGCCCGGCGCAGCGGCGGCGGCGAAATAGCCCAGGCACAGCACGATCGCGCTCGCCACGACGGGCAGGACGACGCCGTGGCGATCCGAGAGCTTGCCCATGGCGATGCTGCCGAATCCGAAGCCGATCATGGTCAGCGTGTACGGCAGCGACGCGCCGCCACGCGCGACGCCGAACTCGGCCTGCACGGCAGGCAGCGCCACCACGACCGACCACATGCCCACGCCGCCGATCGTCGACAGCGCGACACCGATCACCAGCCGCTGCCACGCCTCGCGCGAATCGACCACGGGATGCACCGGGAGGCTCACGCGCTACCAGTACGTCTCGACGGTCACGTGCCCGGGCTCGCGCCGGCGATGGCGTCGCATGCCACGGCGCGCGAGCGCCGCCTGCGTGTCCTCGACCATGGCCGGATTGCCACAGAGCATCGCGTGCGAGTTGCTGGCCCCGAGCGCGATCCCGACGCGCGCCTCCAGCCGGCCATCGTCGATCGCCGCCGGAATGCGGCCGGCAAGCGCCTCGGGATGCGCCTCGCGACTGACCATCGGCACGTAATGGAAAGCATCGCCGCGCTCCGCGGCGATGCCTGCGATGGCGTCGCGATACGTGAGTTCGACCGCACGCCGCACCGCGTGCGTGAGCACGACGTGCGCGAAGCGATCCCACGTGTCAGGCGAGCGCAGCATCGACAGGAACGGGCCGATTCCGGTGCCGGTGGCAAGGCACCACAAGACCTCGGAAGGCGGCACCTCAGAGGCCGAAAAGAACCCGTTGGCGCGTGCGCCGAGCCAGATCGGCGCGCCCGCCTCGAGCGCCGCGAGGCGCGGCGAGAGCGGACCTTCCTCGACCACGATGAAGTAAAACTCGTGCGGGGCGACGTGGGGCGGATTCACGAACGAGTACGGGCGTCCGATCATGGCCTCCGCGGCACCCGCCGCCGCCGGCAACGCGAGACGTGCGAACTGGCCCGCGACGAACGTCACCTCGGGCGCGTCGACGTACAACGAGAACAGGTCGTGCGTCCACTGCCGCCGTCCCTGCACCCGCCCTTCCACCCACGCCGCCATCGCCTGTCGTCCCTCACGTAAAATCATAGCATTATGCCTACCCGCCCGCGGCCGACGATCGTGGGAGCGCGCGTGTACCTGCGGCCGCCTCGCCTCATCGACGCACGCGCGTTCCTCGCCAGCGTGCGCGCGAGCCGCGCCCTGCACGGGCCCTGGGCGCGACCGCCCGACACGCCGGAGCGCTATGCCGCGTTCGCCGCGCGCTACGGCAACCGCCGCGGGGCAAGCCACGCCGGCTTTCTCGTATTCCGTCGCGACGACCACGCGCTCGTCGGTGCCTTCAACTTCTCCGCGATCACGTACGGTGCCTTCCAGAGCGCGTATCTCGGGTACTTCGCCTTTTCTCCCCATTCCGGTCAGGGATACATGACCGAAGGCATGGCGCTCGCCCTCGATGTCGCTTTCCGCGAACTCGCCCTGCATCGCGTCGAAGTCAACATCCAACCCAGCAACCTGCGCTCGCTCGCGCTCGCACGGCGGCTGGGCTTCACGCATGAAGGCTATTCGCGGCGCTACGTGAAGATCGGCGGACGCTGGCGCGATCACGAACGCTACGCGATGCTGGCCGAGGACTGGCGAGCGCTGCGCGGCGAGCACCACCTGCGCCGGGGACGCAGCACGTGACCGGTGGGCCGCAGGTCGACCGACGGTGGCGATGCGCCCGAATGCCGCGTGCCGCACGATCGCGCGCCGCACGATGGCGCGGTGGGCGGACCGTTCCGCTCGCCTTCGGCGTGCTTTCGCTCGCCGCCTGTGCGCCGACCACGCTCACCGTGACGACACCCCTCGCGGTCGAGGGCCGTGAGATCGCGCCGTACGAGTTCCACGAGGAATGCGGCGAGATCGCCGCGGGTGAACGCATCGACTTCCGGTTCGTCGCCACGCGACCCGTCCATTTCACGATCTACTACACGGACGGGGGCACGCGAATCGCACCCATCGTGCGCGACGATGTCACGACAGGGAGCGGGGTGTTTCCGCCTCCGGCGAGCCGTCGCTACTGTGCGCGCTGGGACGTCGGGCGCGAAGGCGCCATCGTCGACTACTGGATCCGCATCCTTCCGCCACGATCGCGATGATGGCAGCGACCCGCACCGCACTTCCCGTGCTGCTCGACCTCGACGGGACGATCTCCGACAACTACACCGGAATCGCACGCAGCATCGGCCACGCCCTCGAATCCTTGGGCGCGCCGGCCGCGGATGCGGCGACGTTGCGTTCGTGCGTCGGCCCGCCACTGCGCGATTCGTTTCGCCGCCTGCTTGCAACCGACGACGCCGCGCGGATCGAGCGCGCCATCACCTTGTACCGTGAGCGCTATGCCGACGTCGGCTGGCGGGAGAACGTCGTCTATCCGGGCATCGCGCAGGCGCTGCCCGCGCTGTCCCGGGTGCGGCCGCTCTTCCTTTGCACGGCCAAGCCCCTCGTCTACGCGCGACGCATCATCGAACGCTTCGGCTTCACCGAATACTTCGTCGCGCTCTACGGCACCGACCTCGCCGGCACCTTCGACGACAAGTCGGCACTCGTCGCGCATCTCGCGGCCGAGCAGGGTTTCGCACCGGCGAGCGCGGTGATGATCGGTGATCGCGCGAACGACATCCGTGCGGCACACCGCAACGGCGCGCGCGCCATTGGCGTGCTGTGGGGGTACGGCTCGCGGGAAGAGCTCGGGGCGGCCAACGCGCTCGTGACGCACCCGGACGACCTTTGCACCGCGCTCGACCGCCTGTGACGTCAACGATGCCCGAGCCGACGCGCTCCGATCCAACGCATCTGCACCCGTCGGCGACGGTGCGCTGGCTCTTGATCGCGGCCGGCATCGTCGCGACGGGGCTCGGTGTCGTCGGCGCCTTCCTGCCGGTCTTGCCGACGACGCCGTTCCTGCTCATCGCCGCCGCGTGCTTCGCGCGTGCCTCGCCCCGTCTCGATCGCATGCTCACCAGGTCGAAGCTCTTCGGCCCCACGCTCGTCGAATGGCGCACGCATCGCAGCATCCCATGGCGCACGAAACTCTTCGCCATCGGCCTCATGAGCGCGATGATCGCGCTCTCCGCGACATTCTTCGTCCCGCTGTGGTGGGCGAAGGCGCTCCTCGTCGCCGTGGGTCTCGTGACCGGCGCCTGGCTGTGGTTCATCCCGTCGCGCGATCGGCCGCCGCGATCGCGGTAAGATGACCTCGGCCCGCGTCGCGTGCCGTGGCGCGGTTACCGACCCTTACCGAGGAGGAGTCCTATGGCCAAGAAACCCGCAGCGGAGCCCGTCTATCGCGTGACCGAAGTGATCGGCAGCAGCCCGATCTCGTGGGAGGATGCGGCAAAGAATGCGGTCGCCGCCGCCGCCAAGACGCTGCGCGACCTGCGCATCGCCGAAGTCGCCAAGCTCGACATGAAGGTCGAGGACGGCGCCGTCGTCGCGTTCCGCGCGCGCATCCTGCTGTCGTTCAAGTACGAGGGCTGAGCCGCGGAGCGCCGCAGGCGTCACCTTCCCGCAGGCGACGATTCGGCTCCGGCAGACGCAAGGGATCGCGCCGGTGGCACGCCCACCGGCGCGGTCGCCTCGCTTCGGTCGCCGTCGTGCGCGGCCCGGCGCACATTCCAGGGCAACGATCACGCCGCGCATCGCGGGCGCGATCGTGCGGCCCTATCGGCCGCCGCCTGACATGGCGAGGATGATGAACACGATGACCACGAGGACGATCAGCGCGATCTTCCACGGGCTCTTCGGATACTCGCCCGCGATCGCGCCGGTCACGCCGTTTTGCACGACCTGGAAGGCCCGCCGCCCATAGTGGTAGCTCATGAGCCACACGGGGGCCAGGATGTGCTTGAACGTCTGTCCCGAGTACGAGGTGTGTACGACGAGATTGCGATACGTGTCGCCGGGAATCTGCCGCGCGCACATCTGCGTGATCTTCGCCTCCATCGCATCGCGCGCACGCTGCGCGGCGCCGACGAGGTCGATCTGGTAGCGCTCCACGATCCAACCAGCGACGTAGCCCGCGTCGTAGCGCTTGAGCGACTGCGTCGGAAACGGCTCGATCCCTCGGAGCAGGTTGGGATGCACGCCGATCGAGGCGCAGACGAGATCATCGTCGAAGAAGTGCGACAGCGACCCCGCCGCCGGCTCCCAGCGGACATGGCGCACCTGGCGCGTGCGCGTCTGTCCACCCTCGCTGTACGTCTCGGTGGTGTAGTAGTAGTGCCCGGCCTCCGCCGTCCAGCGCGCGTCGACTGCGGCGTCGAACGTCCAGTACGGCAGATAGATGCCCTTGACGGTATCGGTGAGTGCGCGCCGCTTCAGTGCACGCGGGGCGAGCCATAGCTTGCCGTACCACTGCCGGATGCGATCGCGCGCGGTCGCCTCGCTCACCGCGAAAGGCAGGACGCTCTCGGGGCTGAACGCCGGCTTCGTCTCCTCGTACGCGACGAGTTGCGCCGAACCGCAGAACTCGCAGTTTTGCGCCTGCCGCGCCGGGTCGAAAACGGAAATCGCGTTGCAACTCTGGCAACGGACCTGCCGCGTGGCGCGCTTCCAGCCACGCTCGTCGTCGCCGATGCCACGCAGCGCCGTCACGAGGTCGTGCTCGACGATCTCGCCGGTGCCTTCGTCGAACTTCGCCGGAGATTCGGTTCCGCAGAACGGACAGATGAGCTTTTGCTTCGCCGGATTCCAGATCGCCTGGCCCCCGCAGGCGGGACAGGCGAGCTTGGCGAGAGCCGCAGTCGGCGACGGATCGGGGGCCGCGCCCGCGCGGGGAGGAAGCTCGGGCATCAGCGCATGAGATACCCGACGACGCGCCACTTGCCGTCGGCGTCGCGCTCCAGGGTGAGCGTCTCGACCGCGTCGGGACGCTTCTCGAATTCGGCGCGAAAGATCATCACGACAAACTCGCCCGGCACGGCGGCGGTGCCGGCGGAGGGCTGGACCGAGACGATCGTGCGCCGCAGGTTCCTGCCGAACTGGCTGCGGGCCGCATGCAGAGCGCTCGCCCACTGCGCCTGCGTGATCGCGTCGCGAAAGCGCTTCGCGGCGCTGTCATAGGTGCCGGCGACGTCGTCGGCGTCGGCCAGTACGAGCCAGGCCATGCCCGCGCCGTGCGCCTCAGACAGCCGCGGATCCTGCGCCAACGCCGGGAACGCTGCCGCGAGCGAGGCGGCGACAAGCGTCGCGAGCGCCGCGCGGCGCGCCACGTTGCAGGCGCGCACGCTCAGCCCGCGAGGAATGCGTCGACCGCCGCGCGCGTGACGCGCCACTGCGTGCCGATGCGACGACCCTTGAGGTCGCCCGCCTCGAGGCTCGCAAGCACGTCCGACTCGCCGACGCCGAGCAACTGCGCCACCTGCTGTGGGGTCATGAGATCGAGTGTCGCGGCGGGTGCGGCGGGTGCGGCGGCCGCGGGTGTCGCCGGGGCAGCGACCCCGGGATTCGCTTGCGCGAGGATGCCGCCGGGCTGATTCATCATCTGCTGCGCAAGCGCCATCCCCATCGCGAGTTCGGCACCGGCGCCGCCGATTCCGCCACCGCCGCTGCCGCTCGCCATGCCCTGACCCATCTGATACTTGACGTAGTCGTTCAGGTTGCCCACCGCCGCCATGCTCGAGCGCTTGTCGATGGCGGCTTCCACCTCGGGCGGAACCGACACGTTCTCGAGGACGAAGGTCGTCATCTCGAGTCCGTACTTCGCCGTGATCGCGGGATTGATGAGCGGCAGCAGCGCTTCGCCCAACTCGCCATAGCGCGAGGCGACGTCGAGCGCCGGGATCCTGGCAGTGGCGAGCGCATCGGTGAACACCGACACGATGCGTGAACGCATCGTGTCGTTGAACTCGTCGAGCCGGAAGTGATCGTCGGTCCCCGCGACCTCCTTCAGGAACCGGGGCACGTCGACGACGCGGAAATCGTACGTGCCGTAGGCGCGCAGGCGCACGATGCCGAAGTCGGCGTCGCGCATCATCACCGGATTCGCGGTGCCCCACTTGTTGCCGGTGAAAAGCCGCGTGACGACGTAGTAGACGTCGGCCTTGAACGGGCTCTCCAAGGCGTACTTCCAGCTCTTGAGGTTCGTGAGGATCGGGATGTTGTCGGTCGTGAGCGTGTGCTTGCCCGGGCCGAACGTGTCGCCGAACTCGCCCAGGTACACGAACTGCGCGACCTGCGATTCGCGCACGATGAGCTGCGCGCCGTTCTTGATCTCCTTGTCCTCGTCGGGGAAGCGGTACGACAGCGTGTCGCGCGAGTCGTCCGTCCACTCGATGATGTCGATGAACTGCTTCTTCAGGAAATCGATGATCGCCATCGGTGCCTCGTGTGCGATGCGAAAGACGTGCGGATTACGACTTCTTGGCGCTGGCGAGCTTCTTTGCTTCCGCCTCGCCCGTGGCGAGCTCGGCCTCGAGCCGCTGTGCCGGGAGCGCGCCGGGGATGATCGTACCGTCGGCGAACACCAGTGTCGGCGTGGCGTTGACCTTGTACTTGGCACCGAGCGCGGCGAGCTTCGCCACCGGGTTGTCGCACTCGCCCTTGTTGTTGGGCAGCGCGCCGGTTGCGTAGTAGGCATCCCACGCCTTGGCGCGATCGTCGGCACACCAGATCATGCGCGACTTGCGCGCGGCGTCGGGGTGCAGACTGTCGATCGGGTACAAGAAGGTGTAGATCGTCACGTTGTCGACGGTCTTCAGTTCCTGCTCGAGCTTGGCGCAGAACGGGCAGTCGGGGTCGGAGAACACGAAGAGCGTGCGCTCGCCGGAGCCCTTCACCGTCTTGATCGCGAGATCGACCGGAAGCTGCGCGACGTCGACGCGGTTGAGCTTGCGCTGGCGCTCTTCGGTGAGGTTGACTTTCGTGTCGCTGTCGTACATCGCGCCGACCACGAGATACTTCGCCTTGGCGTCGGTATAGACGATGCGATCGTCGAACTGGACCTCGTAGAGGCCGAAATACGGTGACTTGATCACGCCCCGCACCTCGGCGCCGGGGAACTTCTGCTCCAGGACCTTCTTGATGCCGGCGGCCTCGGGACTCGACGCGGCAGGGGCTGCGGGCGCGGCCACGGCGGGCTGCGGCTTGACCGGCTGCGCAATGGCCGCGCCGCTGCCGAAGCACGCGGCAGCGATGAGGGTGAGCGATGCGCGCATGGCAAGGCGCGAAAGGGAATCCATGAACGTTGTCTCCACGATGGAACGGCGGCACACGAGCGTGCGAAGCGCCATTGGACAGTCTAGCGCAGTGCAGGTTGCGCGAGCGCGCGTTTGAGCGGCGCGAACCGATCGACGGCGGCCATGCCGACGTTGCGCAGGAGCGCGATGCCCGGCTGGCGCAGCCCGAAAAGACGCACGAGGCCGTCGGTGACCGCCTGCATCGCAAAGACGGGCTCGGTCCGGCGGCGGGCGTAGCGACCCAGCGTGAGCGCTGCCCCCGGATCGGTGAGCGGGCCGCGTGCGGACAAGGCTTCGGCGAGCGCGCGCGCGTCGCCGAAGCCCAGGTTCACGCCCTGCCCGGCGAGCGGATGCACGCCGTGCGCGGCGTCGCCGACGAGCGCGAGGCGGTGACCCACGGTCGTGGCCAGGCGCAGCAGCGCGAGCGGAAAACCCGCCGACGCGGAGATCGACTGCAGCGCGCCCAGCGCGTGTCCGCCGGCATCGGCGACACGCTGCGCTAAGGCCTGCGGTTCCAGTGCAAGGAGTTCGGCCGCGAGCCCGTCGGGTGCGGACCACACCATCGACATCTGCCGCTCCGGCAGCGGCAGCCACGCGAGGACGCTGCCGTCGCTGCGAAACCACTGGCGGGCGGTGCCATGATGCGCGCGCTCGCAGGCGAAATGGGCGACGACCCCCTGTTGCCCGTACGGTCTGGGTGGTGTGAGGATGCCGGCGGCCTGTCGCACCCAAGACCGGACGCCGTCGGCGGCGACCAGGAGCCGGCCGGCGAGCGTGTGCCCGGCCAGCGCAAGCACGGCGCGATCGGCGGCGAACTGCAATCCGACGAACGGCGCTCCGCCGAAGGGCTCGACGCCGGCCTCGAGGGCGGCGGCGGCGAGCGCGTTGCGCAGCGCTCGCTCTTCGACGACCCAGGCCAGGGCGCGCTCGCCCAGTTCGTAGGCGGAAAACTCGAGGCGCGCGCCGCGGTCGGCGCGAACGTCCATCGCCTCGATGGGCGCCATCCGGTCGCCGGCAAGGCGCTGCCAGGCGCCAATCGAGCGCAGGAACTCGGCGCTGCCGGGGCTCACCGCGAAGACACGAAGATCGAATCCGGTGTCATCGTCGGCGGCGACGCCGATCGGTGCAGCGTCGGCGATGGCGACCGACAGCCCGGCCTGCGCCGCGGCAGCCGCAAACGCAAGGCCGGGCAATCCGGCGCCTGCGACCACGACATCCCAGACCGCGTCGGTCGTCACGATGGCGCCGCCAGCACTTCGATGACGTGGTTCTGGTTCGTGTAGATGCAAAGATCGCCGGCGATGGTCAGCGCCTCCTTCACGATCTCGGGTGCCGCGAGCGCGCTGTGGGTGAGCAGCGCGCGGGCGGCCGCCTGCGCATACGCCCCACCGGACCCGATCGCCACGATCCCCAGTTCGGGTTCGAGCACGTCGCCGTTGCCGGTGATCACCAACGACGAATGCGCATCGGCGATGGCGAGCATCGCCTCCAGACGACGCAGGATCCGATCGGATCGCCAGTCCTTGGCCAGTTCCACCGCCGAGCGCACGAGATGACCCTGGTGCTTCTCGAGTTTCGCCTCGAAGCGCTCGAACAGCGTGAAGGCGTCGGCGGTCGCGCCGGCGAATCCGGCGAGCACGCGGTCGTGATAGAGCCGCCGGATCTTGCGCGCCGTCGCCTTGATGACGATGGCGCCCAGCGTGACCTGGCCGTCACCCCCCAGGGCGACGACGCCGTCGCGACGGACCGAGAGGATGGTGGTGCCGTGAAAGGATTCCATGACGGGATGCGAAGCGAGCGCCGCGTGTGCGGCCGGCCATTACGGCAACTTGCGCACGAAGTGCCGCGGCGAGATGCCGATGAGGAGGAGCAGCGCGCGAACGATCGGCGTCGCCCCGACGATCTGGACCGCCCGGCGCTGCGCCTCCACGCGATTGATGGCATTGAGCAGCGCACCGGCACACACGAAATCCACACGCTGGACCGCGGTCATGTCGATGACGACGACGGACTGGCTCGTCGCATGCTCGGCGATGCGCGCCATCGCGGGCGCACACGCACCGGCCATGACGCCGGTCCAGGCGAGCACGTCGCCCGGTGCCGCATCGCCAAGTGCCGCATCTTCCGCGGACGGGACCGTCATGTCGTCGACGGGCGCGCTGCCGCGGACTTCCGGTGGCGGCTCCCACGACGGCGGCGACTGCTCGAAGGCAACGGCATACTCGATGGCGCGATCGTCGAAGGCCTCCTGCTTACGCTCGAATTGCAGGAACTCGAGCACCAGGAGCCACGCCCCTTCGCCGGCGTCGCGACCACGCCGCAACAGGATGTCGAGCGCGGCGTACAGCTTCTCGCCACGCTGGAGCGCGATCGGCACGCGCCGCGCGCGCCCGTACGCGAGCGCCTCGGCGAGGAGCCGCGCGCCGGCGTCGTCGAATCCCGCCACTTGCGCGAGGTCGAGGCGCACGGGCGCCCCCTTGTCGATCGCGCGCCGCAGGCCTTCGATCTGCGGCGCCGTGGTGGCGTTGAGCTTGCCGGTGATCACCGCGATCCCGCCCGGGGTCGCCTTGACGCGCGCCCCGGCACCCGCGGCTCCGGCGTCGCGCTCGTCCCAAGGCGGCGGCGAGCGTTCGAACTGGACGACGAAGCGCAAGGCGAGATCGTCGAAGGCGGCCCGGTCCCCCTGCGATTGGAGCACGTCGAAGAGACTGAGCCACGCGAGCACCGAACTGCGCGCATCGTGGTCGGCCGCCACCCCTTCCTCGAGGAGCGCGCGCGCCGGTTGCGTCTGGCCACTGGCGAAGAGCAGTGCCGCATTCTCGAGCACGGCGCAAAGGCCTGGGCTCGAGGCACCGACTTCGATCGGCGCCTGCGCCGGGGCCATGTCCATGAGGCTCGCCGCCGCCATCGAGATCTCGGCCGCAGGTTCGGCGCGCGGGCGGCTGCTGGTGCCGCGGCGTCCCTGCGCCTGGGCAGCGATGTCACGCGCCGAGACGACCGGACGCGCCGCCCCCTGCGTCGGCTTGACGACGGCCTTCGGAGTAGCCGGCTTCTTTGCCGGCGGCTTCGAGAACAGGGCCATGCGATCGAGGCGCGCGGTCAGGCGGCCGCGGACGTGTCGCCCCGCCGCCGACCGATCGCACCGCCGGCGCCTGCCTCCCGGAAGCAGCGCCTGCGCATGGGCGAGACGTCGACTCTCACGGCCCCTCGTGCGCGCCGGAAGGTCAGCCGAGGTTGCGGGCTGCGAAGTCCCAGTCGAGCAACTGGTCGATCACCGCGTCGACGTATGCGGCGCGCTTGTTCTGCTGGTCGAGGTAATACGCGTGCTCCCAGACGTCGATCGTGAGCAGCGGCTTCTGGTTCCGGGTGAACGGCACCTCGGCGTTCGGCGTCTTGACGACCTTGAGCGCACCGCCGTCGAGGACGAGCCAACCCCAGCCCGAGCCGAATTGCGACACGCTCGTGCTCGACATCTCCTTCTTGAAGCCATCGTAGCTGCCGAACGCGGCGTCGATCATCTGGGCAAGCTTCCCCGTGGGCTTGCCGCCGCCACCCGGCTTCATGCTGTGCCAGTAGAAGGTGTGATTCCAGACCTGCGCGGCGTTATTGAACAGCCCCGCCTTGTCGGCCTTGCCGGCGGTCTCGGTGATGATCTTCTCGAGGGTCGCACCTTCGTAGTCGGTGCCCTTGGTCAGATTGTTGAGATTGTCGACGTAGGTCTTGTGATGCTTGCCGTAGTGGAACGAGATCGTGTTGGCGGAGATGACGGGCGCGAGCGCGTTTTCGGCCCAGGGAAGCGGAGGAAGCGTGAACATGATGAGATTCTCCTGACTCTGCGACGGGAAGGGCCCATTGTAAACAAGGCCAGTCGAGACCCGCGCTAGCAGGCGCTCCGGCCTTGGGGCAAGCTCAGTCGCCGTACAGCTTCTGGACACGCTCGCGGCGCTCTTGCGCCTCGAGCGAGAGCGTCGCGGTCGGACGGGCAATGAGCCGCGCCACCCCGATCGGCTCGCCCGTCTCCTCGCACCAGCCGTAGGAGCCGTCGTCGATCATGCGCAGCGACTTCTCGACCTTCTTCAAGAGCTTGCGCTCGCGATCGCGGGTGCGCAACTCGAGCGTGTACTCCTCTTCGAGCGTCGCGCGATCCGACGGATCGGTCGTGACTTCGTTCTCGCGCAGATGCTCGCCGGTGTTGTCGGCGTTTTGCAGGAGCTGGTCGCGCAATTCGAGGAGCTTCTTGCGAAAGAACGCGAGCTGGGCTTCGTTCATGTAGTCCTTCTCGGGCAGCTTGACGATCTCCTCGTCAGTGAGCTCGCGGACTTTCTTGACGGCGGTTGCGGTTTTGGTGGCCATCCTTCTGTCCATTAACGTGGGCGCGGAAAGGCTCCGCAGAGCGCGTCGGGCACGGGCGCCGACCCGCCCGAAAGTGAATTGGGCATTATAGCGGGAAAAGCAACATCGATGCCATTTTTTCCCGCTTCTTGCGTATTTTGACCCCCGGATCGGGTCGCGGTATCGATCCCGAGCGCTTCCTCGGACCGCCCACGACGCCGCACGGCACCACACCGACCGACCCGATCGGCGAACCGACCGCGCGAACCACCGCGCTACAATCGATTTCGCCCGCAACGACGAGGCTCGACCGCAATGCGCGTCCGCCGCGACACCGCCACCATCGAGGATGTTGCACGTGAGGCCGGGGTGTCGATCGCCACGGTATCGCGGGTGATGAACCATCGCGGCTCGCCCGGTCGGGAAGTCGTTGCGCGCGTCAACGCTGCGGTCGCCGCGTTGGGCTACGCGCCGCGTGCCGCGGCACAGGGGCTCAAGCGTCGCCGCGCGCTCGTAATCGGTGCAATCCTGCCGTCGCTGCAGATTCCGGCGTTTGCGCGTTTCGCGGAGACACTCGAGACTGCACTTGCGCGCGGCGGTTACACACTGATGACGGCGTGCACGCACGATGATCCGGAGAACGAGTTCGCTGCGGCGCGGCGCTTGCTCGGCGTGGGGCTCGACGGCATCGTGCTGGTCGGCGCTTTCCAGAAGCCGGAACTCGTGGCACTGGTTTCGATCCACCGGATCGCCGCGCTTCGCACCTTCACGGTCGCCGGCAGCGACGATATCACCGCGATCGGATTCGACAATTACCGTGCAGCGTTCGATCTTGCCACGCACGTCCTCGACCTCGGACATCGCCGCATCGGCGTGATCTCTGCACTGCGACGCAGCAACGATCGGGCGGCGGCCCGGTTGTCCGGCTTCCGCGACGCCCTCGCTGCGCGTGCACTTCCCTGGAACGACGAGTTGTGCATCGAGCGGCCCCTCGCCATCGCCGAAGGCCAGTCGGCGACCCGCAACCTGCTTGCGCGCTCCGAGCGTCCCACCGCGCTGATCTGTGGCAGTGATCTGCTCGCGTTCGGCGCCGTGACGCAGGCGCAGCGCGAGGGCTTCCGCATTCCGCAGGATCTGTCGATCGCGAGCTTCGATGATTTCGATTTTGCCGCACACTTCGCCGCCCCGCTGACAACGGTTCACGTGCCCGTCGAGGAGATGGCCATGGTTGTCGCGCAGGAACTCCTCTCGCATCTCGATGCCGCCACACCGATGCGCTCGGCGGATGTGGGCTACTCGCTGGTCGTGCGGGCTTCCACGGCGCCGCCGGACTGACGGCGCCGAGCGGGCCGTCGGCCTACACCTCGAGCGCCATGCCGTCGCGCTGCGGATCGGCGCCACCTCGCCAGCGCCCGTCGGCCTCACGCAGCAATCCATGTAACCCCGCGAAGGCGTAGCTCTGGTGGCTGCGCACCACGCGGTGGCCGCGGCGTTCGAGCTCACGCGTGGTCTGCCACGGGATGCGGTTCGACACGTGAATCGCCCCGCCGATCAGCGAAAAACGTGGCGCGGCGACCGCCTCGCCGATGGTCATGCCGAAGTCGAGCACGTTGACGATGCCTTGCACCAGGGCGTTGGTGATGTGCGCGCCGCCCGGAGCGCCAATCGCGAGCAGCGGCACGCCGTCACGCGTCACGAGGGCCGGCGCGATCGCGGTGTAGCGGCGCTTGCCGGGTGCGATCGACTGCGGTGTGCCAGGTCGCGGGTCGAACACGCTCATCGCTCCGTTGTACATGAAGCCGAGGCCCGCAGTGATCACGCCGGAGGGCGTACCGAGCGAGTGTGTCAGGCTGACCACGTTGCCTGCGGCGTCGGCGCTGCACACCTGCGTCGTATGCGGGTGCTCCGCAGGCGTGGCAGGCGACCCACCGGTGCGGGGTCGTCTGCGTACACGGGTCGCGAGCGCGGCGGCATGCTCCGCGCCGAGCAGGTACGCGAGCGGCACGTCGATGAAGCGCGGATCGCCCAGCGTGCGTCGCGCTTCCTGCGTTATGGCCATCACCGCGCTGACACACTCGATGTAGTCCGGCGAGTTGTGCTCCAGCGCGCGGAGGTCGAAATGGTCGAGCACGTTGAGCGCCAGGATAAGATGCGCGCCGCCGGCGGGCAGCGGTGCACTGCACACGCGCAGACCCCGATAGCGCCCGGTCAGCGGCTGCGCGACATCGACGGCGTAGTCGCGCAAATCTCCGCCGGTCACCAGTGCGCCGCCGCGCGCGAAGTCCTGCGCGATGACCGCCGCGGTCTCGCCGGAATAGAAATCGTCCGGACCCGCACGCGCGAGCCGCTCCAGGGTGTCCGCGAACTCAGGATTGCGGATCCGGTCACCGGGCCGCTTGAGCGAACCGTCGTCGCGGAAGAATAGCCGCCGACCCGCCGCCGAGTAGTCGAGCTTGCGCAGCAATGGCAGGGCTCCGGCGGCGTCCTCGTCGTGAATCCACGCGCTGTGCATGAATGGGCGCACCGCGAATCCCTCACGTGCCCAGGCGATGGCCGGTGCGACGGCCTCGGCGAAGGTCCGGGTGCCATGCAAGTGCAGCGCCAACGCGAGCCCCTTGAGCGTGCCGGGTGTGGCGATCGATCCGTAGCCGAGCTCGTTGACATCGCCGGCAAGGCGCTGCGTGTAGCCATCGGCGGATTCGCCGATCAGATCCGCCATCCACATGTCTTCCCGCGATCTGCTGCCGCTCTCCGCGTGGAAATCGATGCTCACCGGCCCGAATGCGGGAGACCAGACCTGCATGGTGCCGAAGCCCGCGATGCCGCACATCAGTGGATCGACCACGGCCTGCACCAGCGCCGTGCAGACCGCGGCGTCGACGGCGTTACCGCCGCCGCGCAGCATTTCCGCGCCGGCGTCAACGGCTTCAGGTTGCGGAGCAACAACGGTGCCGTTCATGAAGTGCTCTATGGCCGATCGTGCAGGTGGCAGGCCGCCCGATGGCCTGGCGCGATCTCGCGCAGTACCGGCTGCTCCACACGGCAACGATCGAAAGCGTGCGGACAGCGCGGGTGAAAGTGGCAGCCGGCCGGCGGATCGATCGGCGACGGTATTTCGCCGCGGATCGGCTCGAAGCGACGCTTGCCGGCCACCGGGGCCGGCAATTCCGCAAGGAGGGCGACGGCGTACGGGTGCGCGGGCTGCGAAAAGAACGTGCGCGCCGGCGCCTCCTCGACGATGCGGCCGAGGTACATCACCGCGATGCGATCGCACAGGTAGCGAATGACGCCCAGATCGTGGCTGATGAACATCGAGCCCAGCCCAAGCGAAGCGCGCAGGTCGAGAAGCAGGTTGAGGATCTGCGCCTGGATCGACACGTCGAGCGCCGAGACCACTTCGTCGCAGACCAGGACTTCCGGGTTCACCGCAAGCGCGCGCGCGATGCCGATGCGCTGCCGCTGCCCACCGGAGAATTGATGCGGATAGCGATCGCGGCTGTCCGCGGGCAGGCCGACGCGCGCGAGCTGGTCGACGACGCAGGCCTCGTGTTCTTTCGCCGGGACCAGGCCGTGTACCATCAGCGCCTCGCCGACGATGCGCGACACGCGATGGCGCGGATTGAGCGCGGCGAACGGGTTCTGGAACACCATCTGCACGGCGAGGGTGTAGCGAAGGCGCTTGGCCTTGTCGAGGCTCCCGACATCTTCACCGCGATAGCGGACGCTGCCCCCGCTGGCGGTCGAGAGACCGCAGACGATGCGCGCCAGCGTCGACTTCCCGCAGCCCGACTCGCCGACCACGCCGACGATCTCGTGCGCATCGACGTGCAGCGTGACTCCGTCAAGGGCGAGCACCGAGGTCGCAGCGCTGCGTCGGGCACGCGGGTCACGATGCCTTCGCACCGCGAAGCGCTTCTCGAGCGCATGAGCCTCGAGGATCGGAGGACTCATGAATCCCGGTCCGCAGCGCGATCGAGCGGATGGTGGCAGCGTAGTGTGCGCCCCGGTGCCGGGAAGGTTTCGTCGGGAGCGAGGGCGCATCGCTCGCTCGCTCGCGCGCAGCGGTGGCGAAATGCGCAGCCTGCATCCAAGTCTGCCGGCGCGAGGGGCATGCCGGGGATCGGAGCCAGACGTCGCCCACCCGCGGCCAGCGCGGGAACGGAGTCGAGCAACCCCCGTGTGTAGGGATGACGCGGCGCACCGATCACCACATCGACCGGTCCCGATTCGACGATGCGCCCGGCGTACATCACGCACACGCGATCGGCGAAGCTCGCGACCACCGACAGGTCGTGGGTGATCCACAAAAGCGCCGTTCCCGACGACGCGCACAACGCCTGCATCTCGGAGAGAATCTGCGCCTGGATCGTGACGTCGAGCGCCGTGGTCGGCTCGTCGGCGATGATGACCTCGGGCTGGTGGAGCATTGCGATGGCGATGCAGACCCGCTGCCGCATGCCCCCGGAGAGTTCGTGGGGGTAGCTCCGCAGGCGCTCCTCGGGCGCGGCGATCCCGACGCGCGCCAGCGCATCGGCGGCGCGCGCGTGCGCGTCGTGGCGGCCGATCGACCCGTGGGCTCGTAACGCCTCGATGATCTGGGTGTCGACGCGCAACACCGGATTGAGCGACATCATCGGATCCTGGAAGACCATGCTCACCCGCGCGCCGCGTATCGCCGCGAGGGCTTCGGGCGGCAGCGCCAGGAGATCGATGTCGCCGAGCAGCACGCGGCCGCCGGTGACGCGCCCCGGTGGTTCCACAAGGCCCAGGATCGAGTACGCGGTCACCGACTTGCCCGAGCCCGACTCGCCGACGATACCGAGCACCTCGCCGCGGGCGAGCGCGAAGTCGACGCCGTCGACAACAGGCACGATCCCGGCCGCCGTCGCGAATTCCGTCCGCAGCGCTGCGACGCGCAGGACCGGCGCCTCGGCCGCGAAGTGGCCCTCGCTCGTCGCGCCCTGACTCGCTCCGTCCGGACACACGGTCGGACTCATGGCGTGCGCCGCGGATCGAGCACATCACGCATGCGATCGGCGGCCAGATTGATGGCAAACACGACGAGCACCAGCGCGACGCCAGGGAAGACGCTGATCCAGTACTCGCCATTGAGCATGAACGCGAAGCCGTTGGCGATCAGCAGTCCCAGCGACGGGCGGGTTACCGGAAGGCCCACACCGAGGAAGGAGAGGGTGGCCTCGAGCGCGATCGCGTGTGCCACCTCCACCGTGGCGACGACAATCAATGGCGCGAGCGCGTTCGGCAGCAGATGACCGACGAGAATCCGGGCCTGCGAAAATCCCAGGTTGCGCGCCGCGTCGATGTATTCGCGCCGCTTCTCGACCAGCGCCACCGCGCGCGCGGTTCGAGCGAAATAGACCCATTGCACGCTGACCAGCGCCACGATGATCTTGTCGACGCCGCGGCCGAGCAGCGCAAGCAGCACGAGCGCAACCAGGATCGCCGGCACCGAGAGCTGGATGTCGACGATGCGCATCATCAGCGCGTCGATGCGCCCCCCCGCCGTGCCGGCGATCATGCCGAATGCGGTGCCGAGAACGAAAGCGAAGCTCACGCTGACGGTGGCCACCACCAGGCTGATGCGCAGCCCATAGAGGATCGCGCTCAGAATGTCGCGTCCCTGATCGTCGGTTCCGAGCAGGTAGAGCGCACCGCTCGCGCCGCGCGAGAGCGGTGGAAGGCGACTTGCGAGGATGTCGAGCTGTGCGAGGTCGAAGGGGTTCTGCGGCGCGATCCACGGCGCGAGTACGGCACCGGCCACGAGGATCAGGAGCGCCGCGGTGGCGACACGCGCCGCAGATGTGCCGAAGAACGCCCGCATCCTCGCCCGCGGCCCCACGGCTGGGATCGCCATCGCGCTTGCGTGTTGCCGGCTCATCGGGGACGTCCGGGAACGAGTACCGACACGGCTCGGACGAACGCCGCCGACCTCATTCGGCGTGGGCTCCGGCGTCGAAGCGCACCCGCGGATCGAGCGTGAGGTACACGAGATCGGTGAGAAGATTGAGCAGCACGAATATCGACACGATCACCAGCAGGTAGGCGACAACCACCGGGCGGTCGAGGCGTCCGATCGACTCGATCAGGAGCTTCCCCGTGCCGGGCCACGAGAACACCGACTCGGTCACGATCGCAAACGCGACCAGCAACCCGAGTTGCATGCCGATCATGGTGACGATCGGGACGGATATGTACTTGAGGATGTGCACGAACACGACGCGCCGTTCCGAGATGCCCTTTGCCCGGGCGAAGCGCACGAAATCGAGCTCCAGGGCTTCGCGGGCGCCGCTGCGCGTCAGCCGCGCCACCAGCGACATCGGGAACAGCGCGAGGTTGAGTGCAGGCAGCAGAATGTGGCGCAAGCCATCAAGCGTGAAGAGGCTCGAATGGATGCCGAGCCACGACCCCAACTCGCCGCGGCCGAACGAGGGCAGCCATCCCAAGTTGACCGCGAACACCAGAATGAGCATCAGGCCGACCCAGAAGGTCGGCAGGCTGAATCCAAGAATCGACGCGGTCATCACGACGCGGTCGAGGCGCGAGCCGGGATGCGTCCCTGCGGCGAGGCCGGCCGGGACGCCAGCGACGACGGCGATGACGATCGCCGCCAGCGCGAGTTCGAGCGTCGCGGGCAGACGTTCGAGAATCATGCGCATGGCGGGCTCGTGGGTGGCGAACGAGCGACCGAAGTCGCCGCTGGCGAGGCTCCCGACGAACAGGCCGTACTGCCGCCACATCGGCTGGTCGAGTCCAAGGTTGTGGCGCACCTGCTCGACGTCCTGCTGCGTGGCCTGCGGATCGACCAGCAGCGACGTCGGATCGCCGATGGCGTAGATGCCGAAGAATGCGATCAGCGACACCGCGACGAGCACGCCGAATCCTTGCAGGATTCGGCCGGCAATCAGCTTGACCATCTCGGTGCAGAGCCTGCGTCGCGTCCCGGAACCCAGCTCGCCGGAACGCGCCGCACACTGGGTGTCAGTTCTTCCTCGCCCGCACGTTCTGCGCGAGGGTCGCTTCGTCTGCCGCCGGCGTGTAGTTGAGGCCCTTGCGTGTGGCGACGATCACGAGCTGCGCATGCAGCGGAATGATCGCGGCGTCTTCCATGACCCGCTCCATCGCCTTCGCGTACAGCGCTTCGCGGCGCGTATCGTCGACGGTGCCGAGTGCGGCGTCGATCAGCGCGTCGAGCGTCGTGTTCCTGTAGTTGTGGTTCCAGCTTCCGCGGCCGGTCGCCTTGTTGGGTGAATGCACGACGCTCGTGAGGACCGACGACGCGTCGCCGGACGAATTGCCCCAGCCGAGAATGTAGGCACCGAACGACGCCTTGTTGTACTTCGGGAAATAAACGTTGGCGGGCATGGCGTCGACCGCGACCTTGATCCCGACCCGCGCCAGCATCTGGCCGATCGCCTGGCAGAAACCCGAGTCGTTGACGTACCGGTCGTTGGTGCAGGCAAGCGTCATCGCGAAGCCCTGTGGATAGCCGGCCTCGGCGAGGAGCTTGCGCGACAACGCCGGATCGAACGCGGGCACCTTCAACGCATCGTTGTAGCCGCCGAAGCCCTGCGGCATCAGTTGCGTCGCAGGCTCGCCCATGCCTTCGAGCACGCGTGAGACGATGAGCTTCCGGTCGATCGCGTGGCTGATCGCGCGGCGCACCCGGATGTCCTTGAACGGGTTGCGATCGAGCGGCTTGCCGGTGAGGTCGGTGACCCCGGGCGCCACGTCGCGCAGCGTGTCGAGTTCGAGGTAGATGACGCGCGCCGCGGAGGCCTTGAAGATGCTGATCTTCGGATCGCGGGACAGGCGCGGCACGTCGAGCGGCGGCACGAAGTCGATCATGTCGACGTCACCGGCCTGCAAGGCCGCCACGCGCGAAGCCGCATTGGGGATGAAGCGGAACGTGACCTTGTCGAAGTCCGGCTTGCCACCCCACCAGGCATCGTTGCGCACGAGTTGCATGTTGTCGCTGCGCTTCCAGGAGACGAAGCGGAACGGGCCGGTGCCGATCGCCGCCTTGCCGCTGGAGAAGTCGTCGCTGGTCACATTCGGGCCGAGTCCCTTCGGCAGGATGAAGAGTTGGCCCAGCGCCCGCAAGATGCCGCTGTCGGGTTTGCTGGTGTGCAGACGGACCGTGTAGGGATCGATGACCTCGACGCGCGCGATCGGCTTGAGCTTGCCGGCGGTCAGGCCGTCGCCGTTGGGAACCTTCGGCAGACGCTCGAGCGTGTAGACGACGTCCTTCGCGTCGAACGTCGAGCCGTCGTGGAAGCGCACGCCGCGGCGCAGCTTGAACTCGTAGACGGTGTCGCTCACCACGGTCCACGACTCGGCGAGCCCGGGACGCGGCCGCAGCCGGTCGTCGGGTGTGACGAGCGAGTCGAACACATGCCGGTAGTAGCTGAGGTCGGAGCTCAATGCGGTGAGTTGCGGGTCCATCGACTTGGGCTCGACCATCGTCCCGATCGTCAGGGGTTGACCCTGCGCCACGGCGAGCCAGGCGAGCGCCATCGCCGCGAGCGCCCAGCGGGGAATGCTGCGCAACCAGGTATCTGCTGACATGAGTTCCTCCGGTGATCAGTCGACGTCGCTGGCGGACGCCTAACTGTGAAAAGCTTTTCGCATTATTTTCGTATACTATTCCTTAGCTTACAAAACATCCAGCGGTTGCTTGAGAAAACGGTTTCTCAGCGGTAATCGCGTGCGGGGGACGGCGATGCGCGTATTGATCACCGGAGCGGCGGGACGAATCGGGGCGGTGCTACGCGAGGGCCTGCGCGGCCGCTACGAGTGCCTTCGGCTTTCGGACAAGCGACCGCTTCCCGATCCGGTGGAGGGCGAACAATTCGTGGTCGCCGACCTCACCGATCTCGATGCCATGATCGACGTCGTCGACGGTATCGACGTGATCGTGCACCTCGGTGCCACGGCTGCCGAAGACGCCTGGCCGGTGATACTGCACAACAACATCGCGGGGACGTTCAACCTCTTCGAAGCCGCGCGCATCCGCCGGGTTCGACGCATCCTGTTCGCTAGCACGCACCACGTCGTTGGCTACTATCCGCGCGGCAAACGGCTCGGCGTCGACGAGCCCGTGCGTCCCGACAGTCGCTATGCGGTGAGCAAGGCATTTGGCGAAACGCTAGCCCGGCTCTACGCCGACAAGCACGGCATCGAAGTCGTCGTGATGCGCATCGGCACGTTTCGGCCGCGCCCGCTCGATCGCCGCATGCTTAGCGCGTGGATCAGCCGACGCGATGTGATCGATCTCGTGCGCTGCTGCATCGAGGCGCCGAGGGTCCACTACGAAGTGGTGTTCGGGGTGTCGGACAACCGCCGCAACTGGTGGGATGTAGGCTCGGCGCGCCGCCTGGGTTACGTCTCACAGGATGACGCCGAATCGTTCGCCGCCGAGATCGAAGCGGGGATCCCGATCGCGGAATCGGCCGCAGCCTCGCAATTCCAGGGTGGCAGCAACTGTGCCACCGAGTTCTCCGCGGACCTCGAAAAATTGCTGGCGTCGCTCGCGCGCCGCCGCTAGAGCACGGATGCTGCGAGGCACATCACGAGGTGTCCATGCGCCGGCGCGACTCCCACCTATAATTCGCGCCGAGACAGCCCATGCCGACCGACCGCCTCGTCCTGCCGCGCCCCGACGATCTGCACCTGCACTTTCGGGATGGATCCGTCCTCGCCGACGTCGTCCCGCCGACCGCACGCGTCTTTGCGCGAGCGCTCGTGATGCCGAACCTGCGCCCGCCGGTGACGACCGTCGCCGCGGCGGCGGCGTACCGCGATCGCATCGTCGCAGCGGTGCCGCCCGGTGTGGATTTCGAGCCGCTCATGACGCTCTACCTCACCGACAACACCCCACCCGCCGAAATCGTCGCGGCAAAGGCATCGGGCTTCGTCCACGCGGTGAAGTACTACCCGGCGGGAGCGACGACCCACTCGGACTCGGGCGTCACCGCGCTGTCGCGCGTCTATCCGGTGCTGGCCGCGATGGAGAAGCACGGCGTGGTCCTGTGCGTGCACGGCGAGGTGACCGATCCCGCCGTCGACACCTTCGATCGCGAGCGCGTCTTCGTCGAGACGCTCCTCGCGCAACTCGTGCGCGATTTCCCGGGGCTGCGCGTCGTGCTCGAGCATCTCACCACGAAGGAAGCCGTCGATTTCGTGCGCGCCGCGGCGGGCAATGTCGCCGGCACGCTCACGCCGCAGCACCTGCTGTGGTCGCGCAACGCGCTCTTCACGGGGGGCTTGCGCCCGCACCTCTATTGCCTGCCGATCCTCAAGCGCGAGACGCACCGCCAGGCGCTCGTCGCGGCCGCGACGTCAGGTGATCCGCGCTTCTTTCTCGGCACCGACTCCGCGCCGCACGCGCGGCACACCAAGGAAGCCGCCTGCTGCGGTGCCGGCTGCTATTCGGCGCCGCTCGCGCTGCCGCTGTATGCGGAAGTCTTCGACACTGCCGGCGCGCTCGATGCTCTGCCGGATTTCGCGAGCCGCTTCGGCGCGCGCTTCTACGGGTTGCCGGTGGCGCACGAGACGGTGACGCTCATCCGTGCGCCGTGGACCGTCCCCGCCGCGCAGTCGTTCGGCGACGACACGATCGTCCCGCTGCGCGCCGGAGAGACGCTTGCGTGGCAAGTGGAAGAACCGAAGCGCAGCCGATAAGCCGGGTTCTGTTACGGCGCATCGTCCCCGATGCGCTATGGCCGTCATTCCTCTGGGCGCCGCGTCACCGCGACGCTCGTGCCACCTACCCGCGGACTCGGCGAGCAGCGTCAATGTCCGCCTGCTTGGTGTTGCTCCGGATGGAGGTTGCCGCGTTTCACCCGCACGCCTCGCGGCGCGCGACTCGTCTCTGTGGCCCTGTTCCTCGCCTTGGGCCGTCGCAAGCGACGGCTTATAGCGGCGGGGCGTTACCCCGCATCCCGCTCTGCGGAGCCCGGACTTTCCTCTGCCCGCTTTCGCGGACAGCGACGGTCTGGCTGGCTTCGGAAGTGCGATTCTACCCGTATGGGGGTCCCGCCGCCGACGTCAAGACGCCGGCGGCTTCGTGCGCACCGTTTCGCGCAGCACCGTCTTCAGGACCTTCCCCGTGTCGTTCTTCGGCAGCGCAGCGACGAACACGTACGCCTTCGGCCGCTTGAAGCGCGCGATGTGCGCAAGGCACAGCGCATCGAGCGCGGCTTCGATGCGCTGCGCCTGCGCGCCCGTCGGTTGCGGTCCGCGCGCAACGACGCAGGCGACGACCTCCTCGCCCCACTCCGGATGCGGACGGCCGACGACGGCCACCTCGGCGACGTCGGCGGAACGCTGCAGGACTTCCTCGATCTCGCGCGGGTAGATGTTCGAGCCACCGCTGATGATGAGGTCCTTCGAACGGTCCTTGAGCGTCAGGAAGCCATCGCCGGCCATGCTGCCGAGGTCTCCCGTGTGCAACCAGCCGTTGGCGAGCGCCCGCGCGCTGGCGTCGGGATTGCGCCAGTAGCCGCGCATCACGGTGGCGCCGCGCACGAGGATCTCGCCAACCTCCCCCGCCGGCAATGCGCGATCGTCGGCACCGGCGACGATCACGTCGATTCCCGTCTGCGCGCAACCGACGGAAGCGAGGCGAGCCTCGTCGCCGTCGGCCATCGCCGCGGCGACGAGCGCGCGATCCATCGCCGTGATCGTCATCGGCGACTCGCCCTGGCCGTAGATCTGCGCGAGGCGCGGCCCGAGCTGGGCGAAAGCCGCCCGGCAGTCCGCGACGTACATCGGCCCACCGCCGTACACGATGCCCTTGAGGCGCGCCACGAGATCGTCGTGGGCGAGGGTCGCCGCGGCGACGAGCCGCTTCAGCATCGTCGGCGCGGCAAAGAAGAGCGCCTGGTCGTGCGCCCGCACGAGGGTCGCGATCTCCGCCGGGTCGAAGCCACCCGACTCCGGGACCACGCTCAACGCGCCACGCGCGACGTGCGGGACGAGGTACAGGCCCGAGCCGTGCGACAGGGGCGCCGGGTGCAGGAGTGCTTCCCCCGGCGCGATCCCCGCGACGTCGGACAGGAAGCACTGGCCCATGGCGAAGAGGTTGCCGTGCGTGATCTCGACACCCTTCGGCCGCCCGGTGGTGCCGCTCGTGTAGAAAAGCCACGCCGGCGTGTCGAGCGACACCGCGGCCACCGCCACCGGCATCCCCGCGGCTGCGAACGCCTCGTGTTCGGGGCCATCGAGCACGACCACACGCTCGACGCCCGTCGCGGCCGGCAGCGCCGCGGCCCACGCCGCGTCGGCGAAGACCCAGCGTGCACCACTGTCGCCCAGCACGTAGGCAAGCTCGTTGGGGTGAAGCTTCGCGTTGACGGGCACGGCAATGAGTCCGGCGATCCAGCAGGCAAAGAGCGTCTCGATGTAGCCGGCGCCGTTGCGGCCGACCAGGACGACGCGGTCACCCGGGTGCAGGCCGCCGTCGAGCATGCGCGCCGCGAGCGCGTGCGACCGTGCCGCCAGCGTCGCGTAGTCATGGCGGATGCGCGTGCCAACGGCGACGGCCGGCAGGCGCGGCCAGCGCTGCGCCGTGCGCACGAGGAGCGTGGCGACGTTGGCCACCGGTGACGGTGCACGCTGCGTCATGCGCCCTTGCCCCGATGCGCCCGGCGGCGCGCATCGCGCACGATCTCGCGTGCAGCGTTGCGGCCGGGCAAGCCGGTGACGCCACCTCCGGGATGCGCGCCCGACCCGCACAGGTACAGGCCCGCGATCGGCATCCGGTACGCCGCGTTACCGAGGATCGGCCGGGCGCTGAAGAGTTGATCGAGCGACAGTGCGCCGTGGAAGATGTCGCCGCCGACCAGGCCGAAGTCACGCTCGAGATCGAGCGGCGTCAGGATGCGGCGACCGAGCACGCTCGAGGCGAACCCCGGGGCGAAGTGATCGACGGTGGCGACCATGACATCGGCGACCTCGTCGCGGGCGTCGTCCCACGTGCGGCCCGGCTGCACCGCGCCCAGATCGGGGTGCACGTGCTGGCAAAAGAGGCTTGCCACGTGCATTCCGGGAGGGGCGAGCGAGTCGTCGACGGTCGACGCGATGAGCATCTCGACGATCGGCGCACGCGACCAGCCCGCGAGCTTCGCATCGAAGTAGGCGCGCTCCATGTACGCGAGCGACGGCGCCATGATGATGCCGCTCGCGAGGTGCGGCTGCAGGCCCGCGCCCGGGCGCACGGTGAACGCGGGCAACGCGCTCAAGGCCACGTTCATGCGCAGCGTCCCCGAGGCGCAGCGGTACGCGGCGATGCGCGCGGTAAAGTCGGCCGGCACGTGCTCGGTCGCCACGAGCCGCTCGAAGAGGAGCTTCGGATTCACGTTGGCGACGACGCGCGCTGCCGCGATCGTCTCGCCGCCGTCGAGTTCGACACCGGTGGCGCGGCCGCCGTCGATGCGAACGCGCGCGACCGGCGCGCCCGTGCGAATCATCACCCCACGCGCGGCGCATTCGCTCGCCATCGCCTGCGTGATCGCGCCCATCCCACCCACGGCGTGTCCCCACTGCCCAGGCTTGCCGTTGACCTCGCCGATGACGTGGTGCAAGAGCACGTAGGCCGACCCGGGCGCGTACGGACTCGCGAAGTTGCCAACCACGGCGTCGAAGCCGAATGCGGCCTTGATCGGCGCGCTGTCGAACCACCGATCGAGGAGGTCCCCGGCACTCTTGGTGAAAAGATCGAGAAGATCTCGTCGCGCCGCAAGGTCGAGCGCACGAAAGCCCTTGCTCGCCTTCAGCATCGACACGGCCCACGCCGCGTCCTGCCGCAACCCGGCACCCACGTTCGGTGGCGTGCTGCCGGCGAGCGAGCGCAAAATCGCGGCCACGCGCTCGAGCATCGCGTAGTACGCGGGAAGCGCGTCGGCGTCGCGACGCGAGAACTTCGCCACCTCGGCCTGCGTGGCCGGAAGGCCGCCGCCGACTTCGAGAAACCCGTCCGCGAACTCGCCGCCCAAGGGCAGGAAATTGGCGAGCGGCCGCTCGCGCACGACCAGACCATGCTCGGCGAGCCGGAGGTCGCGAATGACCCCGGGGTCGAGCAGGCTCACCGTATAGCTTGCCGTCGAATTGCGAAAGCCGGGGTGAAATTCCTCGGTGACCGCCGCGCCACCGACCACCCCGCGGCGCTCGACGATGCACACGCGCATCCCCGCCGCCGCGAGATACGCCGCACAGGTGAGGCCGTTGTGGCCCGCACCGATGACCACCGCATCGTAGGTGGCGGAGGTCACGGTCGGCCCCGGCCGGCGCCCGGCGCCGGAAGCATCGACGCCTCCTACGCGTCGCCCAAGCCCGCGGCGACGGTGGAGAACCCCGCATCGACGTAGGTGATCTCGCCGGTGATGCCGCTCGCAAGCGGCGAGAGCAGGAAGGCGGCGACGTTGCCGACCTCGTCGATCGTCACGTTCCGGCGCAGCGGAGCATTGCGCTCGACGAAGCCGAGAATCTTCGAGAAGCCTGCGATGCCCGAGGCGGCGAGCGTCTTGATGGGTCCCGCGGAAATGCCGTTGACGCGGATCTGTTCGGGGCCCAGCGTCGCGGCGAGGTAGCGCACGTTCGCCTCGAGGCTCGCCTTGGCGAGTCCCATGACGTTGTAGCTGGTGACGGCGCGCACGGCGCCGAGGTACGTCAGCGTCACGAGCGCCGCCGCCCGCTGCTGCATCAAGGGGCGCGCACCGCGCGCGAGCGCCGCGAGGCTGTAGCTCGAGATGTCGTGCGCGGTGGCAAACGCCGCCCGCGACAGGCCCTCGAGAAAGTCGCCCGCGAGTGCCTCGCGCGGCGCGAAGGCGATCGCGTGCAGGAGACCGTCGAGCGCACCCCATTCGCGGCCTAGCGCGGCGAAGAGCGCGTCGATGTCGTCGTCGCGCGCGACGTCGCAGCGCAGGATGGGGACGCTGCCGAAGTCGGCTGCGAGCTTGACCACGCGCTCCTTCAAGTCGTCGTTGACGTACGTGAACGCGAGGCTCGCGCCCTCGCGCTGGCACGCCTTGGCCACGCCGTACGCGATCGATCGCTGCGAGAGCACGCCGGTGATGAGAATCCTGCGATCTGCGAGAAAGCCCATGCCTGATCGATCCTTCGCTTCAGAAGAGCGCCTTGCCGTCGACGAGGACGCCGCACGCCATGCGATTGTTGGGCTGCCCGGGAAACGCCTCGCCGACAAGGTCGCCGTAATGGATCACGAACGAGCGGCCCTTGATCGACGTGGGCCCACTCGTGCTCACCCCCTTGAGGTAGACGACGTAGCCCGAGACCTGACCCTCCACGCCCGCGGTGAATCCGGGGAAGAGGTCCGCTGCGGGTTTGGCCGACCCGGGTGGCGCCCACGCGGGTCCGGCCGAGAAGAGGTTGGGCGACGAGCAGTTGCCGCGCTCGTGCAGCGCGAGCCGATATGATCCCGGAATGAGGTTGCTCACCGCGAGCTGCACCTGCACGCCATCGCGATAGTCGAACACCCGGACCGCGCCGGTGACCGCCGAGGAGCGACTGTGCATCTGGGCCACGAGTCCGGGATCGCGCTCCTCGTAGGCACTGAGCCCTTGCAGTCCCTGCAGGTCGCGCGACGACCCGCAGCCGGCGAGTAGCGCCGCAGCGAGGCTCGCGCCAACCAGACGCTGTCCCGGAGTCATGCGGCGATTGTCGCATTTTCGCGGCGAAGGACGCGCGCTGCGGTGCAGTACAATCCGCCTGCCCGCCCCGCGGGCGCGCCTTCCTCGCAATCCTCCCGCTGCCGCGCCGCCATGTCCTCGCGCATGACCCCCGAAGAGATCGTCTCCGAACTCGACAAGCACATCGTCGGGCAGCAGGGTGCCAAGCGCGCGGTCGCCATCGCGTTGCGCAATCGCTGGCGGCGACAGCAGGTTCCCGAGCCGCTGCGCCACGAGATCACCCCGAAGAACATCCTGATGATCGGGCCCACGGGGGTCGGCAAGACCGAGATCGCGCGCCGGCTCGCGCGCCTGGCCGACGCGCCGTTCGTCAAGGTCGAGGCGACCAAATTCACCGAGGTCGGCTACGTCGGGCGCGACGTCGACACGATCGTCCGCGATCTGGTCGAAGTCGCGATCAAGGAAACGCGCGAGGCCGAGACGCGCAAGGTTCGCGATCGCGCCGCCGACAACGCCGAAGAGCGCCTGCTCGACATCCTCATTCCGCCCGCGCGCGAGGTCAACTTCTCCGACCTGAAGCCGACCGACAACGCGGCACGACAGAAATTCCGCAAGATGCTGCGCGAGGGCGCGCTCGACGACCGCGAGATCGAGGTCGAGGTCTCGCTGCTCCCGCCGCAGATGGAGATCATGGCGCCTCCGGGCATGGAGGAACTCACGAGCCAGATCCAGGGCATGTTCCAGCAGATGGGCGGGGGGCGCAAGAAGCTGCGCAAGATGAGCGTGGCCGAGGCGATGAAGGTCCTCACCGACGAGGAGGCCGCGCGGCTCCTGAACGACGACGAGATCAAGGCGAAGGCGCTCGCCGCCGCGGAGCAGCACGGCATCGTGTTCCTCGACGAGATGGACAAGATCGCATCGCGCTCCGATGCGCATGGCGCCGATGTCTCGCGTCAGGGCGTGCAGCGCGACCTGCTGCCGATCGTCGAGGGCACCACCGTGACGACGAAGTACGGCATGGTGAAGACCGATCACATCCTCTTCATCGCATCCGGCGCCTTTCACCTGTCGAAGCCGTCGGACCTCATCCCCGAACTGCAGGGGCGCTTTCCGATCCGCGTCGAGCTCTCGTCGCTGTCGGTGTCCGACTTCGAGAAGATCCTCACCGCGACCGACGCCTGCCTCACCCGCCAGTACGCGGCGCTCCTCGCCACCGAGCAGGTCCATCTCGACTTTGCGCCGGACGGCATCCGCCGGCTCGCCGAGATCGCCTTCGCCGTCAACGAGAAGCAGGAGAACATCGGCGCGCGGCGCCTGTACACGGTCATGGAACGGCTGCTCGACGACGTCTCCTTTCACGCGACGCAGCGCACGGGCGAGCATATTGCGATCGACGCCGCATTCGTCGACGCCACGCTCGCCGACATCGCCGGCGACGACAACCTCGCCAAGTACATCCTTTGACCGCCAGGCGATCGCCGGAGCGCGGCTCGACATGATCGAGCGCATCCTCGGGATCTTCCTGCCGGTCCTCGTGGTCGTCGTCGTCGGCTACGTCTACGCGCGTCGGGTGAAGCCCGACATGACGCACGTCAACCGGCTGTCGATGACGATCCTCGCGCCGGCGCTGGTCTTCTCGGCGCTCGCGAGCAAGGAATTCGACGCTCGCGCCAACGCGCTCCTCATGGTCGGCTGCATCGGGGTCGTGCTGGGCTCGGGACTGCTCGCCTGGCCCATCGCGCGGTTCCTCAAGATCGACTACCGCACCTTCGTGCCGTCGATGATGTTCAACAACTGCGGGAATCTGGGTCTGCCGCTCTCGGTGCTCGCCTTCGGGCAGGCCGGATTTCCGGCGATGGTCGCGCTGTTCACGATCAGCAACCTGCTCCAGTTCACGCTGGGCACGTGGCTCATGGACCATCGTGCCCGGATGTACCACCTGCTGCGCAATCCGATGGTCGCCGCGACCATCGTCGGCTTCGCCTTTGCGCTCACGCATCCGCCGCTGCCCGAATGGATCGAGGTGGGCATCCGCATCATGGGTGACGCGATGGTGCCGATGATGCTGCTCTCGCTCGGCGTGCGCCTCGCCGACGTGCGCTGGGCCGACTCGGGCATCGGCGTGGTCGGCGGCATCGTGCGTCCGCTGGTCGGCCTGGGCGCCGCGCTCGCGCTGATACCGCTGCTCGGGCTCGACGACATGCAGCGCGGGCTTCTCATCCTGTTCGCCGTGCTGCCCCCTGCGGTCCTCAATTTCATGGTGGCCGAGCAGTTCCGGCAGGAGCCGGGCAAGGTCGCCTCGATCGTGCTGATCGGCAACGTGCTCGCCGTCGTCTTCGTGCCACTGGGGCTTGCGCTTGCCATCCGCTGAGAACCGCCGCGCGTTCGCGGCGCTGCGCCACCCCGCGTTTCGCACCTTCGTCGTCACGTACTTCCTCGCGATGACGGCCGACAACATCGAGCACGTCATCAGCTACTGGATGATGTACCAGAAGTTCCGCTCGCCGGCGCTGGGTGGCTTCGCGGTGATCTCGCACTGGCTGCCGTATCTCGCGTTCGCCGTTCCCGTCGGCGCGCTCGCCGATCGCATCGATCCGCGGCGCCTCATCCAGTTCGGAATGCTGCTGTTCATCGTCGCCTCGCTCGGCTGGAGCTACTTCTTCGTCACCGACACGCTCGAGCTGTGGCACTGCATCGTCCTGCTCGTGATCCACGGCTTCGCCGGCGTCTTCTGGGGCACGGCGAGCCAGCTCCTCCTCTACGATCTCGTGCCGCGAGAGGAACTGCCGAGCGCGGTGCGGCTCAACGCGACCGCGCGCTACCTGGGCTTCCTCGCGGGCCCGGCGATCGGCGGGGGCGTCATGCTGGCGCTGGGTCCTGCCAACGGGATGCTCGTCAACACGCTGCTGTATCTGCCGCTCGTCGCGTGGCTGGTGCGGGCGCCGTACGGTGTGCGCCATCCCGGCCAGCCACCGGCACGCGCGGTGCGCGGCCTCGCCGACATCGTGCAGACGATGCGTGACGTCGCCGGCCACCGCATCCTCGTTCCCATGATCCTGCTCGCGGGCGGCGCGTCGTTCTTCGTCGGCAACAGCTACCAGGCGCAGATGCCGGAATTCGCGCACGACTTGGGCGAGGATGGCGTGGGCGTCTTCTACAGCATGCTGCTGGCTGCCGACGCCACCGGAGCGCTCGTCGCCGGCATTGCGCTCGAGAGTCGCGGCTTCCTGCGCACCGAGGCGCGCACCGCGCTCGCCCTCGCGGTGATCTGGTGCATCGCACTCGCGAGCTTTGCCTTCGCCACGAGCTTCCCGGTGGCGCTCGCGTTCCTCTTCGTCGCCGGCTTCTTCGAGCTCGCCTTCAACAGCATGGCGCAGGCGCTCGTCCAGATCCACGCGCCGGAGGCGTTGCGCGGGCGCGTGCTCGGCCTGTTCAACATGGCCTCGCTCGGCATGCGCGCGATGAGCGGCATCGTGGTCGGGGTCGTCGGCGGTGCAGTCGGCATCCATGTCTCGCTTGCCGGCGCCGCGCTCGCCATGCTCGCGTTCAGTGCGTGGCTCCTGTTGCGCTACGCCCGGCGCGACGCGGCGACCCCCGCGACGGCGGTGCCCCGCCGCGATTGAGGCGCGGGTTCGCGCATGGTGAGCGCGATGCGAAAGCGCGGCGCGCCCGACTTCACCCGCTGATACGCCTCGTTGGCACGCTCGAGCGGCATCGTCTCGACGACCGGCCGCGCGTCGACGAGCACGCTGAAGGCGAGCGCCCTCTCGGTGTCGTAGGGTGTTCCCGTGATCGAGCCGGCGATGCTGCGTTCGCCGCGGATCATCGCCCCGGCCGCGATGTGCAGCGGCTCCTTCGCGACGCCGAGGAGGATGAGGCTCCCCCGCGGCGCGAGGCCGGGCAGCAGGCGCGTCACGGCCGCCGCGTCGGTGCTCGTGGCGACGATCGCCTGCGCGCCTCCCATGCGCTGCAATGCGGCGGCGGCATCGTCGATCGCTGCGTCGATGTAGACGTGCGCGCCGAGCCGTCGCGCGTCGTCGGCGATGTCGGCGCCGCGGCCGATGGCGACGACCTCGAAGCCCATCCGGCGTGCGTACTGGAGCGCCATGTGACCCAGGCCGCCAATCCCCTGGATCGCGACGCGATCACCAGCGCTCGCGCCGGACTTGCGCAATGCATTGAAAGTCGCGATGCCCGCGCACAAGAGCGGTGCCGCGTCGACCGAATCCAGGGCGTCGGGAATGGCGACGAGCCCCGACTGCCGCGCGAGCATCGCCTCCGCGTAGCCGCCGTCGCAGGTGGCACCGACGATCGGCTGCCGCTCGCACAGTTGAAACTCGCCCCGACGACACGCGACGCACTCACCGCAGGGCCCACCGAGTCGGCCCACGCCGACGCGCTGTCCGACCACCCAGCGCGACGCCGTGCCCTCGGGGAGTGCGACGATGCGACCCACGACCTCGTGGCCCGGCACGCGCGGCGGGTCGAGCGCGGGCCCCGCGCGCTCGATGTCGCCGACATCCGCGCCGCAGACCCCGCAGGCCTCGACGGCGATGAGCGCGGCGCCGGGCCCGGGCGTCGGCAGCGGCCGGTGCACGAGTTCGAGAACGCCGGGGCGCGCGATCTGCATCGCGCGGTAGGTCGAGTCCATGATCGCGTCCCGGGCGCGATGGCGGCGCCGCTACGCCGCGCGCTTGAACGTCGCGAGCAGCGCGCTCATCGCCATCAGCACGCCGCCGAAAGCGCGATTCATCGCCTTCATCTGTGCCGGCTTCTTCATGAGCCGCAGCGCCTTGGCGGCAAATGCGGTATAGCCCGTCATCACGACGAGGTCGGTGGCCAGAAGCGTCACGCAGCAGATCACGTACTGGAGCGCCTGCGGCCGTGCCGGATCGATGAACTGCGGGAGCACGGCGAGCATGAAGACGATGCCCTTGGGATTGGTGGCGTTGACGAGGAAACCATGCATGACGAGCTGGCGCGCGGATCCACGCAGGGCTGCCGCGTCCGCGGTCGGATCGATCGCGTGCGACGGCGCGCGCCAGGTGACGATGCCAAGATAGGCGAGATACGTCACCCCCAGCCACTTGACCACGGTGAACGCACCGGCCGATGCCGCCAGCAGCGCACCGAGTCCGGTCGCGACGACGACGAGGACGAGGACGATCCCGAGGGCGAGTCCGGCGATGTTCCACAGGCCACGCGGAACGCCGAAGCGCAGTCCGGCGGCCATGCTCGAGATCGCGCCGGGACCCGGCGACAGGCTGATGAGGAACGAGGCGACGAGGAACGCGAGCCAGGTCTCGAAGGTCATCGTGTGTCCTTCCTGGCGCGCTCAGGCGCCTCTTGCCACAGGTGGCACGCAGGCAGCGACCGACCGCGCATCACAGCGTCGCGAGCGCATCGAGCACCGTTCCTGGAGCGAGCACCTCGGGTAGCAGCAGGGGCGCCTGCCCCGGGCGATACAGCACGTACACGGGCACGCCCTGCCGTCCGAGTGCGGCAAGCGCCTGCGTGATCGTCGGATCACGCCGCGTCCAGTCGGCGCGAACGAGTTCGACGCCGCGCGCGGCGAAGGCGGCGCGCACGTCGCCGCGGTTGAGCACCAGGCGCTTGTTCACCTGGCACGTCACGCACCACGCGGCGGTGAAATCGACGAAGACCGGCTTGTTCGCAGCCGTCAGCTCGGCGACCCGCGTCGGCGTGAACGGCTGCCACGGATCGGCGCTGCTCGCCGTGCGCGTCGCCCGGCTCGACGTCACCGCGTCGGCGCTCGCGTGCCCGACGAGCAGCGGCCACACGACGTACGCCGCGCCGACGAGACCGATGAGCGCGGCGAGCGAGAATCCGCGCGCGCCGCCACCGCGATACGCGCGCCACGCCCACAGCGCGAAAGCGAGCACGACCAGCGTCGCCAGCAGACGCACCACCGCGTCGTTGTCGACCTGCACGCCCAGGATCCAGACGAGCCACGCGACGGTGCCGTACAACGGGAAGGCGAGGAACTGCCGCAAGCGCTCCATCCACGCGCCGGGTCGGGGCAACAGGCGGCGCCAGCCAGGGAACCAGGCGAGGAGCATGTACGGCAGCGCCATTCCGATGCCGAGTGCCGCAAAGACGACCAAGGTGAGCGCCACCGGCTGCGCGAGCGCATAACCCAGCGCCGCGCCCATGAACGGTGCCGTGCACGGCGAGGCGATGACGACGGCAAGCACGCCGGAGAGCGCGGCATTGGCGTCGGGATTGCGCAGCGTCCAGCCGGCCGCCGCGCCCGGTGCGAGCACGCCGAACTCGAACACCCCCGACAGGTTGAGCCCGAGCACGAAGAAAAGGAGGGCGAGCGCAGTGACGATGCCCGGCGACTGCAACTGGAAGCCCCAGCCGAACTCCTCCCCTGCGGCGCGGAACGCGAGCAACAGTCCGGCGAGCAGGAGGAAGGTCGCGACCACGCCCACGCCGAAGGCGATGCCTTCGCGGCGCTGGTGCGCCTTCGAGCCATGCCCGGGCCTCGCGAGCGCCAACGCCTTGATCGACAGGACCGGGAACACGCAGGGCATGAGATTGAGGATGACGCCGCCCAGAAGGGCGAAGACGACGGCGACGACGAACGAGATCGGCGCGGTGCCGGCGGCGCCGAGTGTGGTGGTGTCGAGCGCGGGCGCTGCGGCCACGACCGGCTTGGGCCCGGCGATCACCGTGCCGGCAAGCGGTGCCCGGATCGCCATCGCCTTCACCTTGCCGTCGCCGACGACAAAGCCGTTGCCGGCCGTGAGCACGCCGGCCACTTCGGTAAAGCCCGGCGCGAGCTGGCTTGCCACCGGCAGGGTCAACACGAACGTGCCGTTGTCCGCCCGGGCGAAGACCTGTCGTGCCGCGGGCTCGATGCGGCCACTGTCGTAGGGAAAGAAATGGACGTCGTCGGGGGCGGCGGCACCGGCCGGGCCGGTGAGCGTCAGCGTCACCTTCTGGCCGTCGCCGCGGGCATCGGCGACCCAGCCCGGCGCCGGCCGCGGCAGCGCGTCGCGCTCGGCGGCGATCGCCGCACCCCACTGCGGATACGGATCGGCGTGGGCGGCCACCGGCAAGGTGAGGTCGACCGTGACTTCCTCGGGTATGCAGGTCTCGCGGCAGACGAGCCACTCGGCCTTGCCGGCAAGCGTGAGCGTATCCCCCGGGCGCGCGGCGGCAGGCACCGCGACATCGGTCAGGAGGAAGACCTCGCCCTCGTAGCCGAAATTCATGAGCGGGCCCACCCGCAGCGCGCGCGGCGCGGGCCATTGGATCGGACCGGCGCTGACGCCTTCGGGGAGCTTCCACGTGAGCGCGGTCGGCAGCCCCGTGTCGCCGGGATTGCGCCAGTACGTGTGCCAGCCGTCGGCCATGGCCAGGCGCAGGGCCACCGTCGTCGTGGCCCCGGGGACGAAGGCGGTGCGCTCGGCGACGAGTTCGGCCTCGACGTGCGCGGTCTTCGCCGGCGCCGCGACGCCACCGAACGACGCGGCGAGCAGCACGACGGCAAGAAGGAGGTCCAGTGACCGGCGCAGCATGGCGTTGACGGCAATCGACGTGAGGTCGGACCGCGGGAGGCGGTGACAGCGCTTGGTGCGCAAACCGGTGCGGGTGGTTCCCGCCGCACACGATGCAAACCGGCGCCCCAAGCGCGGGCCCCGGCGACGGGCAGGCGGTCACGATAGCACAGGCACGCGCGTCGAACGAACGTCCCGGAATGGCGGCCTCGCGTACCCCCCTCGGTATAATTCACGGCTTCCTCGCCGTCGCCGCCATGAAGCCTTTCCATCCCCAGAACATCGAAGCCGAAGCCCAGAGCGCCTGGAAGGCGTCGGACGTCTATCGCGCGCAGGAGCGCACCGACCGACCCAAGTACTACTGCGTCTCGATGCTCCCGTATCCATCGGGTGCGCTGCACATGGGGCACGTGCGCAACTACACCATCAACGACATGATGTATCGCCAGTTGCGCATGCGCGGCGTGAATCCGTTGATGCCGATGGGCTGGGACGCCTTCGGCCTGCCGGCCGAGAACGCGGCGATGAAGAACGGCGTCGCACCGGCGAAGTGGACGCGCGAGAACATCGCGTTCATGAAGGCGCAGTGCCAGGCGATGGGGTGGGCAATCGACTGGTCGCGTGAACTCGCGACCTGCGACCCCGAGTACTACCGGTGGAACCAGTGGTTCTTCCTGCGGCTCCTCGAAAAGGGGATCGCGTACCTGAAGACCGGGGTCGTCAATTGGGATCCGGTCGACCAGACCGTGCTCGCCAACGAGCAGGTGGTCGACGGCCGCGGCTGGCGCTCGGGCGCGCCGGTGGAAAAGCGCGAGATCCCGATGTACTACCTCAAGATCACCGACTACGCCGAGGAGCTCCTGGCCTGCCTCGACGGCATGACGGGCTGGCCCGAGCGCGTGCGCACGATGCAGGCCAACTGGATCGGCAAGAGCGTCGGCGTGCGTTTCGCCTTCACCCACGACATCCGCGAAGCGAGCGGCGCGCTCGTCGGCGACGGCCGCATGTACGTGTTCACGACCCGCGCCGACACGATCATGGGCGTGACCTTCTGCGCCGTGGCCCCGGAGCATCCACTCGCCGGCGTCGCCGGCCAGCGCGATTCGAAGCTCGCTGCCTTCATCGACGAGTGCAAGCGCAGCTCGGTGATCGAGGCCGACATGGCCACGATGGAAAAGAAGGGCATGCCGACGGGGCTGTTCGTCCGCCACCCGATCACCGACGAGCCCATCGAGGTGTGGGTCGGCAACTACGTCCTCATGAGCTACGGCGACGGCGCCGTCATGGGCGTGCCCGCGCACGACGAGCGTGACTTCGCCTTCGCGCGGAAGTACGGCCTGCCGATCAAGCCGGTGATCGCCGTCGAGAACGAGGCCTTCGACAACACGCAGTGGCAGCCGTGGTACGCCGACAAGGAGCGCGGCCGCTGCGTGTTCTCCGGTGCGTACGACGAGCTGCACCACCACGCGGCGGTCGACGCGGTCGCGGCCGATCTCGCGGCCAAGGGCCTGGGCGAAAAGCGCGTCACGTACCGGTTGCGCGACTGGGGGATCTCGCGCCAGCGCTACTGGGGTACGCCGATCCCGATCATTCACTGCAACGACTGCGGCGCGGTCCCGGTGCCCGACGAAGACCTCCCGGTGATCCTGCCGGAAGATTGCGTCCCGGACGGCAGCGGCAATCCGCTGCGCAAGCGCGCCGACTTCACCGACGTGCCCTGCCCCAGGTGTGGCAAGCCCGCGAAGCGCGAGACCGACACGATGGACACGTTCGTCGACTCGTCGTGGTACTACATGCGCTACACGTGCCCGGGCGCGCCGTCGATGGTCGATGCCCGCAACGACCACTGGATGCCGATGGACCAGTACATCGGCGGCATCGAGCACGCGATCCTGCACCTCCTGTACGCACGCTTCTGGACCAAGGTGATGCGCGACCTGGGGCTCGTGCGCTGCGACGAGCCGTTCACGCGACTCCTGACGCAGGGCATGCTCCTCAACCACATCTGGTTCCGTCGCAACGACAAGGGCGGCATCGACTACGTCCCGCCCGACGAGGTCGACGTCCGGCACGACGCCGACGGCAGGCTCGTCGGCGGCACGTGGAAGAAGGACGGCGCGCCTGTCGAGTACGGCGGGGTCGGCAAGATGGGCAAGTCGGAGCGCAACGGTGTCGATCCGCAGACGCTCATCGACCGCTACGGCGCCGACACCGCGCGCCTGTACGTGATGTTCGCCGGCAAGCCCGAGGACTCGGCCGTATGGTCGGATGCCGGTGTCGAAGGCGCGTATCGCTATCTCAAGCGGCTTTGGACCTACGCGCAGACGCATGCAGCGGCCATCGCCGCCACGGCCGACGCGTTCGACTTCGGCGCCGCGGACGACGCCGTGAAGAAGGCCCGCCGCGAGTTGCACGTCACGCTCCAGCAGGCCAACACCGACTACGCCCGCCTGCACTACAACACGGTGGTATCGGCGGGCATGATCATGCTGAACACGCTCGAGGCGCTGCCGCCGCAGGCGCGCGGCGCCGAGGCGCTGCGCCGCGAAGGGATCTCGATCCTCCTGCGCGTGCTCTATCCCGTCGTGCCGCACACGACGTGGGTGCTCTGGCGTGACCTGGGCTTCACCGCGCAGGCGGGCGACATCATCGATGCGCCGTGGCCCGCGGTGGACGAGGCGGCACTCGTGCAGGACGAGATCGAGCTCGTCCTCCAGGTCAACGGCAAGCTTCGCGGCAAGCTCGTGGTGCCGACGCAAGCCGACGCGCAGGCGATCGAGGTGGCGGCGCGCAACAGTCCCGAGGTCGCGCGCCATACGGCGGGGGCGCCGATCCGCAAGGTCATCATCGTCCCCGGTCGGCTCGTGAACGTCGTCGCCCCCGCACCGGCGGCGTGATGCGTGCGCTGGTCACGCTCGCACTGGCCGCGCTCGTCTCGGCGTGCGGCTTCCACCTGCGCGGCGAGGCGAGCTTCGCGTTCGCGAGCATCTACGTCAACGCGCCGACGTCGCCGCCGATGGCCGCCGAGACCCGGCGCGGCATCAGCGCCGCCGACGCACGCACGAAGGTCGTCGATTCCCCGGCGCGTGCCGAGGTGACGCTCGACCTGCCGGTGGTCGTCGACGACAAGGACGTGCTGTCGCTGTCGTCCGGCGGCTCGGTGCGCGAGTACCAGCTCGTCAAGCGGGTGCAGTATCGGCTCCACGACAAGAACGGCGACGACTGGATCCCGGCGGGTGAGATCGTGATCCGCCGCTCGTACACGTTCAACGAAACGCAGGTTCTCGCCCGCGACATCCAGGAGCAGCGGCTCCTGCGCGAGATGCAAGGCGACGCCGTGCAGCAGCTCATCCGGCGCATGCAGGCCGCGCGCAAGCCGGCCTGACCCTCCGGCAGCGCCTTCCCGGCACATGCGCCGCCTGGGCCCCACGGAAGGCGCGCGCCGCTCGCTGCGCCACGTCGCCCTCACCATCCTCGCAGTCGTGCTGTTCGCAGCAGCGCTCACCTGGTTCCTGCAGTCGGCGATTCCGCGGCGGATCGTGATCGCCAGCGGTGCGCCCGAGGGTACCTATCACCTGCTCGCCCAGAAGTACGAGAACCTCCTCGCTGCCGACAGCATCACGCTCGTCGAGCGCCCGACACAGGGTTCGGCCGAGAACTTGCGCCTGCTCATGAATCCGCGCTCGGGGGTGGACGTCGCATTCGTCCAGGGCGGCATGAGCGACGGCGTCACCGGCGTGGAGATGCTCGCCGCCCTCTACTACGAACCGCTGTGGGTGTTCACGCGCAGCGGGCGCGCGCTCACGCAGCTCGATCAGCTGCGCGGCAAGCGCATCGCGGTGGGACCGCAAGGCAGCGGCACGCGCGACCTCGCCGAACGTGTGCTTGGCGCCAACGACGTCACGTCCGAAAACTCGACGCTCATGCCGCTCACCAACCTCGAGGCCGTCGGAGCGCTTCGCGACGGCGCCGTCGACGCCATCCTTCTCGTCGGCTCGGCACAGGGCAAGGCGATCGGCACGGCGCTGCGCGATCCGTCCCTCGTGCTCATGAGTATCGGCCGTGCCGATGCCTACCCGCGCCGCTTCCACTTCCTCACCAAGCTCACGCTTCCCGCCGGCGCGATCGATCTCGCCCGCGACATTCCACCGCACGACGTCACGCTCCTCGGCACCAAGGCGATGCTCGTCGCGCGCGACGATCTGCCGAATCCGCTCGTCGACCTCCTGCTCGATGCCGCCGGTGACATCCACTCCGAAGCGGATACTTTCGCGACGAACAGCGAATTCCCCTCGGTCGATCGCGTCGACCTGCCGGTATCCGACGCGGCGATTCGTCGCCAGAAATTCGGTCCGCGCTTCCTGCACCGCTATCTGCCGTTCTTCGTGGCGACGTACGTCGAGCGCCTCATCGTCGTGCTGCTGCCGCTGCTCGTGATCCTGGTCCCGCTCGTCAACGTGCTGCCGCAGGTCCTGCGCTGGCGGGCGCGCTCGCGCATCTACCGCTGGTACGGTGAACTCGCCCTGCTCGAACGTGAAGTGCGGCGTCACACCGGCGACCCGCCGCTCGCGCGCTGGAATGCCGAACTCGACCGCATCGAGGACGCGGCGACGCGGGTGCGGGCGCCGGCAAGCTACGCGGGAGAGCTCTACACGCTGCGTGAGCACATCGACTTCGTTCGCCGCACGATGCAGGCCAAGGCGCGCGCACCCGAGCGCTAGAATCAGTCTCATGCAGATCCGCCACGAGCAGCTCGCCGCGCACCTCGTCCGTGGCGTCGGCTCGCTCTACGTCGTCCACGGCGACGAGCCGCTGCTCTCGCTCGAGGCTGGCGACGCGATCCGCGCCGCGGCGCGCGCGGCCGGTGCCGCCGATCGCGAGGTCTTCGTGGCCGATGCGAGCTTCAAGTGGGACGCCCTGCTCGCCGCCAACGCCAACGCGAGCCTCTTCGGCGAACGCAAGTGCATCGATCTGCGCATCCCGACGGGGAAACCCGGCAACGACGGCGCCGCCGCACTCGTCGCCTACGCCGCACGCCCCAATCCGGACAACGTCACGCTGGTCACGCTGCCGCGCCTGGATCGTGCCGCGCAGGCATCCGCGTGGTTTACCGCACTGACCGGGGCCGGCGTCAGCGTCGCCGTCCATCCGCTCGAGCGCGAGGCGCTGCCGTCGTGGATCGCGGCGCGGCTCGCCCGCCAGGAGCAGCACGCCACGCCCGAGACGCTCGCCTTCCTCGCCGACACCTGCGAGGGAAATCTGCTCGCCGCGCGACAGGAGATCGAGAAGCTCGCCCTGGTCCTCCCCGCGGGCGAGCTCGAGCACACGGCGGTCGAGGCGGCGATTGCGGATGTCGCCCGCTTCGACATCTTCGAGCTCTCCGAGGCGTGGCTCGCCGGAGACGCGACGCGCACGCTGCGCATCCTGCGCGCGCTCGAAACCGCGGGGATCGCGGTGACGCTACCGATCTGGCAACTGTCCGAAGACGTGCACGCGCTCGCTGCGGTGACCAAGGCGGTGCACGGCGGCACCGCGGTCGAATCCGCCATCAGGGGCGTGCGCGTGTGGGGCAAGCGGCAGGCGGCCCTTGCCCGTGCGGTCCGACGCGTCGCACCCGCGACGATTCCGCCGTTGCTTCTCGCCGTCGCGCACCTCGACGCGCTCGCCAAGGGTATCGGCGCGGGCAGCGTGTGGGACGAACTCGCGACGACGGGCCTCGCACTCGCCGGGGTGAAGGTGGCTCCCCTGCCACCGCGTGCGGTCTTCGGTTGAGTCGGAAGCCGGGCGCGGTGCGCGCGCTCACCGTGCCTTGGGCAGCTCGACGATCGGATTGCAGCTCACCGCCCTGCCGCGCAACGTGCAGGTGGCGATGGGACGGCCGTCGACGCTCCACGCGCGCAGCGACCAGTGCTCGCCGTCGCGCTCGAGTGTGGCGAAGCCGAAGCGCGAGCTCGACAGCATCTGCGCCACACGCGCCCCGGCGGCGGGCGTCGCATCGGCGGGAAACGGCGTCGGCAAGGGCAGGTCGAGTTGCGTGCCGCCGTGCCCGGCGACGATCTGCGCAGGATGGGCGCTTGCGAAACCGACGACCTCGAACAGGTGATCGTGTCCGGAGAGCACGGCGTCGACGCTGGAGGGAAAGAGCGCCTCGGGAAACAGCGATGCGAGCACCGATTGCAGCCCGGCGTTGCCCGGAAACGGATGACGTGGGTCGCGCGCATTGGCGGCGAACCCCAGCACCGGATGATGGACGAGGAAGAAGGCGTGGGGTCGCCGCGCGCCGAGGGCGAAGACCTGCTCGAACTGCGCGCGGTAATGGCGATACGCGGCATCGGTCGGCACCAGCGGTTGCGTGCCGGTCGCCGCGGAATCGAAGACGAGGAACTGCGTGTCGGCGTCGATACCGAGCGGCACCGCGTACGGGGCGCTGAAGTCGCCGGTCTCGTCGGCGGCCGGATCGTTGCAGGTGCGCAGCGGATCGAGTGGCCGCGGATCGAGAAAGCGCCACCAGCCCTGCCCGGCGCGCTTGCAGGATTCGTGATTGCCGCGCACGACGATCCACGGCGCCGCGGCGAGGAGCGGACGCGACGGCGAGAAGAAGTCCGCCTGCCACGCATCGAAGCCAAATCCCCACGGACTCCCGGCGCAGCCGGCATCACCGTCCGGACAGGGGCGATCGCGATAGTGATAGTCGCCGACGTGAATGACGACGTCCGGGTGCAGGGCCGCCGCCGCCGCGGCGATGCGCGCGTACGGCCACTGCGCCGGATCGTTGCACGCTTGCCCCGACGCGCGACCGGAGTCGATCGCACAGCCGGTGTCACCGATGAGCACGATGCGCTTTGGCTGCGCCTTCGGCAGCGGCAATGCGACGCCGTCGACCGCGGCACGCCGCGCACCGGCCGGCAGTCTGAGCTCGCAGGTCGTCACCGCGAAGACCGCGGGCTTCGCCGTTGATCCACCGCGCGTCGGACGCGGCGGCATGGTGCCGGACGGCATGCGCACGGACAGCGTGAGCGGGCGGCCGTCGACCTCGAGCGTGGGGCAGCTTCGTGCCGTCGTGACGACGCGCACCACCGCCTCGCCCTCGGGCCCCAGGAGCACGTAGCGATAATCCGCCGCGGGAGCGGTGTCCAGCGTCGTGCAGCCGGCGAGGACGACGCCCAGGACGGCGACGCCGAAGTGCCGGAGCGATCGGCGGGCGCGTGCACGGCGCGTGCGCACCTCACCCCGCTTCGCGCTGGCGCCTTGCCTCATCGCCCCTCCCACAGCAGCGATGCCGCGGCGAGCGCCGCGAGCGTTGCCGTCTGCGCGCGCAGCACGCGTGGACCGAGGCTTGCCGCCTGCATTCGCGCAGCGCTGGCCTGCGCGATCTCCTCCGCCGTCAATCCTCCCTCGGGGCCGACCAGGAGGTCGAAGTCATCGGGCGGGGGGGCGAGCCGCACCCACGGCGTGCTGCTTCCGGGAACGAGAACGATGCCGGCGCGTCCTTCGGGGCGCTGCGCGATCCATGCCGACAGCGCGAGTGGCGCGGCGACTTCGGGGACCCGGTTGCGACCGCACTGCTCGCAGGCGGCGATCGCCACACCCCGCCAGTGCGCGATGCGCTTGTCGCCGTGCGCGCCGGCGGGAAAGGGCGCACCGTGCGCCGTCACGAGCGGCTGCACCGCACTCGCGCCGAGCTCGACCGCGTGCCGCACGATGGTGTCCATCGTATCGGTGGCCACCAACGCCTGCGCCACGGTGATCCTGCGCGTGGGCTCCGGCACGCCGTCGCCGAAGGTGTCCAGACGCACCTGCGCGTCGCGTTTGCCGGCGTGCACGAGCGTTGCGGCGTATTCGCCGCCGGCACCGTCGAACAGGACGAGCGCATCACCTTCGACGAGCCGACGCACGCGCAGCGCGTGATGCGCGGTCGCGTCGGGCAGCGCGATCTCGCGACCGACCAGGGCCCGTGCCAGCGGCGCTGCGACGAAGAAGCGTGGAGCCGCCACCGTCGCTACAGGAAAGCGCGCAACGCATCGAGCACGGCGTCGGGGGCTTCGGTCATGAGGGCGTGCCCGGCGCCGCGCACGGTAACCGTGCGCACGTCGGCCAACGATTGGATCAGCGCCTGCGCATTGCGCGCGGGCGCCATGAGGTCGCGCTCGCCCATGACGACGAGCGTCGGACAGCGCACGCGCGACGCGGCGGCGAGCCCGTCGGCGTAGCCGTGGCACGCCGCAAGGTCGGCGTGCAGCACGCCCGGGCGCGAGCGCTCCAGCAGGCGCAGCGAAACACCCGTCAACCACTGGCCCGGAACCGGATTGCCGCCGAGTTGCCTGGGTACGCTGTGCGACCACGCATTGATGAGCTCGAAGGCGATGTGATCGTCGTTCCTCGCGGCGGCGAGAAGGGCATCGCTGACCGGCATCGGCACGCTCGGACCCAGGAGCGCGAGCTTGTCCACGCGCGCCGCATGCGCTGCCGCCATCTCGAGGCAGGCGAGCGCGCCCATCGAATGGCCGACGAACGCCGCGCGCGCGACGCCGGCGGCGTCGAGGAGGTCGACGAGCCACGCGGCGATCGCCGCGATATCGGGCAGCGGCATCCCGGCCGACTTGCCGTGCCCCGGCAGGTCGATGGCGAGCACGTTGCGGCCGTGATGCGCGAAATATCGCGACTGCAGCGCCCAGACGCTGTGATCGTGCGCGGCGCCGTGCACGAACACGACGGTCGGCTGCGTCGCCACGAGCGGGCGCGCTCCGGTGTATGCGTAGGTCTCGTGACCGGCAACGTCGAGATGCATGATGGCTGCCGCGTCGAGAATCAGGGCGTCGCCTTCGCGGCGACGTGCAGCGCGCGCGACAGGTCGTCGATGAGGTCGTCCGGATCCTCGAGACCGATCGACAATCGCAGCGTGCCTTCGCCGATCCCGGCGCGCTCGAGGTCGGCGGCCGACATCCGAAAGTGCGTGGTCGATGCCGGATGGATCACCAGCGACTTGGCGTCACCGACGTTGGCCAGGTGCGAGAAGAGCGTGAGTGACTCGATGAGCTTGCGACCTTGCGCGCGCGTGCCCTTGATCGTGAAGCTGAATACCGCGCCGCAGCCGCGCGGGAGGAGGCGCTTGGCAAGCTCGTGGTCGGGGTGGTCGGGCAGGTCCGGGTAGCCGACGCTTGCCACGAACGCGTGCGTCGCCAGGAAGTTCGCGATCACGCGCGCGTTGGCGACGTGCCGCGCCATGCGCAGCGGCAGCGTCTCCATCCCCTGCAGGATCTGGAACGCGGTGAACGGCGCCATGCAGGCGCCGAAATCGCGGATGCCTTCGCGCCGCGCGCGCAGCAGGAAGGCCGCGGTCGTCGACTCCTCGCTGAACACCATGTCGTGGAAGCCGTGATACGGCGCGTTCAGCGTGGGGAACTTCGCCCGCGCCGCGCCGTCATCCCACCGGAACGTGCCACCGTCGACGATCGCGCCGCCGATCACCACGCCATGCCCCGACAGGAACTTGGTCGCGGAGTGCAGCACGAGGTCGGCGCCGTGCTCGAACGGACGCACGAGCCATGGCGTGGTGAACGTCGAGTCGACGAGCAGTGGCAGCCCGTGCGCGTGTGCAAGGGAGGCCACACGCGGGATGTCGAGCACCTCGAGTCCGGGATTGCCGAGCGTCTCACCGAAGAGGAGTCGCGTTTCGGGCCGGATCGCCGCCTCCCACGCGGCAAGGTCGCGCGGATCGACGAACGTCGTCTCGATGCCGAAGCGCGGCAGCGTGTAGTCGAGGAGGTTGTGCGAGCCGCCGTAGAGCGAGCGCGACGCGACGATGTCCTGTCCGGCGCCCAGCAGCGTGACGATGGCCAGATGCAGCGCCGCCTGGCCGCTGGCGGTGGCGATCGCGCCCACGCCGCCCTCGAGCGCGGCGATGCGCTCCTCGAACACCGCGACCGTGGGATTGGCCAGACGCGAGTACACGTAGCCCGCGCGCTCCATGTTGAAGAGCGCCGCGGCATGATCGCTGTCGGGGAAGACGAACGACGTGCTCTGGTAGATCGGGGTCGCGCGCGCGCCGGTCGCAGGATCGGGCGCCGCACCGGCGTGCAGCGACAGCGTGTCGAAGCGATGGGTCTTGGCGGTCGTCATTGCAAGGCGGGCGTGGCGGGGTCGGACATTCTAGGCGGATTCACGGGGGCGGGGTAAGGCGGCGAGAACGGCAGCGCATGCGCGCGGCCTCGCGAGCGCCGCGCAGCGTAGAATCCTCGCATGAGATCCGCATCGCCGCCGGGCCGGATGCCGGGAAGCAGCGACCCCGCGCGTCGCGGTGCAGGCGAGGTGCCGCGCGGCCGCGGCGCCACCTTCAACCCCGACAATCGATATCGGCGCGACACCCGCGAGGCGTACGACGACGGATGGGCGACGCCCGTCGACCGCGCCGGCGCCCTCGATCCCGCCTCCGTGGCCGCGGTCGATGCCACGCCGACCCGGCAACTCGCCACCACGGTCACGATCCAGCGGGCGCGCACGATCATCTCGCGCAACGACTCACCCGACATCCCGTTCACGCAATCGATCAATCCCTACCAGGGGTGCGAGCACGGCTGCATCTACTGCTACGCGCGCCCGACGCACGCGTACCTCGACCTCTCCCCCGGCCTCGATTTCGAAACACGGCTCTTCGCCAAGCCCGACGCGGCGGCGCTCCTGCGCGCCGAACTCGCCCGCCCCGGCTACGTGTGCGATCCGATCACGCTCGGCAGCAACACCGATGCCTACCAGCCGATCGAGCGCGAATGGAAGATCACGCGGGCGATCGTCGAGCTCCTCGCCGCGCACGAGCACCCATTCACGATCGTGACCAAGTCGGCGCTCGTCGAGCGCGACCTCGACCTCATCGCGCCGATGGCGGCGAAGAACATGGCCCGCGTCTTCGTCTCGCTGCCGACGCTCGACCGCGATCTCGCGCGCAAGCTCGAGCCGCGCGCGGTCGCGCCGCAGCGCCGCCTGGAGCTCGTGCGCACGCTGGCTGCCGCGGGTGTCCCCGTCGGCGTCTTCGTGGCACCGATCATCCCGCAGCTCAACGACCGCGAGCTCGAGACGATCGTCGAGGCCGCGGCCACGCACGGCGCCACCAGCGCGAGCTGGACGATGCTGCGCCTGCCGCGCGAGGTGGCAACGCTCTTCCGCGCCTGGCTCGACGTGCACTTTCCGCTGCGCGCGGCACACGTCATGAGCATCGTGCAGGAGGTGCGCGGTGGGCGCGACAACGACTCGCGCTTCGGTGCGCGCATGCGCGGTACCGGCCGCTTCGCCGATCTCATCGCCGCACGCTTCGCGCTCGCGGCGCGTCGTGCCGGCCTCGATCGACGCCGCGATGCGCCGATGGACACCTCGCGGTTTCGTCCGCCGCGCGCGAACGCGGCGCAGGGCGAGCTCTTCCAGGACACCGACAGGAGGAAACGATGAATGCAGCGGGTGATCCCCTCACCGCACGGCTGGCCGCGTGCTACACGGGCGCGGTCCACGACGTGCTGCGCATGATGGGTCACGACAACGTCGTGTTGCCGCCCGCGATCAAGGCGATCGCACCTGGGACACGACTCGCCGGCCCGGTGTGGACCGTCGCCGGCCACATCGATCGCACCAAGACGCGCGACGAGACGCTGCGCGGCTGGTGCACGCTGCTCGCCAGGGCACCGGCAGGACACGTCGTCGTGTGCCAGCCCAACAATCACGAGGTGGCGCTCATGGGCGAGCTCTCCGCGCAGACGCTACAGGCGCGTGGGGTCCTCGGATACGTCGTGGACGGCGGCTCGCGCGACACCGACCTCGTCCTCGCGCAGGGCTTTCCCGTCTTCTGCTCGTTCCTCACGCCGGCGGACATCGTGCAGCGCTGGATTCCCGACCGCTACGGCGAGCCGGTGACGATCGGCACCGTGACGATTGCCACCGGCGATTACCTCCTCGCCGATCGCGACGGCGTCGTCATCGTTCCGCGCGCCGCCGCCGCCGACGTCGTCGCGAAGACCGAAGAGGTCGTCGCGACCGAAAGCGAGATGCGTCGCGCGCTCATCGGCGGCATGGATCCGGTGGCTGCCTACGATCGCTATGGCAAGTTCTGAACTGCCGACCCGCCCGGGCGTGATGAAGCTCGCACCGGCGGACAACGTCGCGATCGCGCTGCGCCCGCTCCGTGCGGGCGAAGTGATCGCGCTCGACGATGCCAGCTGCACCGTCGAGCGCGACGTCGCCGTGGGCCACAAGATCGCGGCGCGCGCGATCGCGGCGGGCGAGCGCATCGTCAAGTACAACTGCCCGATCGGCGTGGCCACCGCGCCCATTCCAGCCGGCCACCACGTGCACACGCACAACGTGAAGAGCGCCTACCTGCCGACGTACACGTTGCCGGCGGCGTGATGGCGATCCCTCTCACCGGATTCGCGCGCGCCGATGGGCGCAAGGGAATCCGCAACGTCGTCGTCGTCGCCTACCTCGTCGAGTGCGCGCACCACGTCGCGCGCGAGATCGCCGATGCCTTTCGCGACGCCGACGTGCACCTCATCGGCTTTCCGGGCTGCTATCCCAACACCTACGCGCACTCGATGCTCGAGCGGCTGTGCGCGCACCCCAACGTCGGCGCGGCGCTGCTCGTCTCGCTCGGCTGCGAAGGCTTCGACCGGCATGCGCTCGCGCGCAGCGTCGCCGCGAGCGGGCGGCCCGTGCAGGTGCTGGGCATCCAGGACAGCGGCGGCACACGCAGGACGATCGACGCCGGACGCGCGTGGGTCGCCGACACGCTCGCCGCGCTCGCCGGCGCCGTGCGAGCGCCGATGGGTCTCGATGAACTCGTCGTCGGCACCATCTGCGGCGGCTCCGACGCGACGTCCGGGCTCACCGCCAATCCGGCGATGGGGATCGCCTTCGACCTCCTCGTCGAGGCTGGCGGCACCGCGATCTTCGAGGAGACGGGCGAGCTCATCGGCATGGAGCATCTCATGGCGGCGCGCGCCGCGACGCGCGAACTCGGAACCGCGCTGCAGCAGTGTGTGGCCAAGGCGGCGACGTACTACGCCACGCTCGGCTACGCGAGCTTCGCTCCCGGCAACGCCGATGGCGGCCTCACCACGATCGAGGAGAAATCGCTCGGCGCCTACGCCAAGTCGGGGCAATCGCGCATCGCCGGCATCGTCAAGCCCGGCATCGCGCCGCCGCGCGGCGGCCTCTACCTCCTCGACGTCGTGCCGGATGGCGAGGTGCGCTTCGGCTTTCCCAACATCAACGACAACGCCGAGATCGCCGAGCTCATCGCCTGCGGATCGCACGTGATCCTCTTCTCCACCGGCCGCGGCTCGGTCGTCGGTTCCGCCATCGCCCCGGTGATCAAGGTCTGCGCCAATCCCGACACGTACCGGCGCATGCGCGACGACATGGACGTCGATGCCGGCCGCATCCTCGAGGGCGAGGCAAGCCTGCCTGCGGTCGGCCGCGAGGTCTTCGATCTCGTGCTCGCCGTTGCCAACGGCGCCGCGACGAAGTCCGAAGCGCTGCGCCACCGCGAGTTCATCCTCACGTACAAGAGCTTCACCCCGCTCGGCCCGGCGTGCCTGCCGGGGTGAGCGTGCGGCGCGGCGGCGCTGCGCGCGCCCCCGCCAGCGGATCACGGGGGTGACGCGCGCCCGCTCAGTGGCTCTCGCGCCCCACCTTCGCGCCCGACTTGCCGACGAGAAAGTCGAGATCGACGCCGCGATCGGCCTGCAGCACGGTGTCGCAATACAGCTTGACCCAGCCGCGATCCGAATGCGCGGGGAGCGGCTTCCAGGCCTTCTTCCGGCGCGCGAGTTCGGCGTCGCTCACGTGCAGGTGGATGCGCCGCCGGGCGACGTCGATCTCCACGATGTCGCCGTTGCGCACCAGCGCGAGCGGACCTCCCGCGGCGGCCTCGGGTGCCGTGTGCAGCACCACCGTGCCGTAGGCCGTGCCGGACATCCGCGCGTCCGAGATGCGCACCATGTCGGTCACGCCCTGCTTGAGAATCTTTGCCGGCAGCGCGAAGTTGCCGACCTCGGGAAAGCCGGGGTACCCCTTCGGGCCGCAGTTCTTGAGCACCAGGACGCAATCGGGGTCGACGTCGAGCTTGGGATCGTCGATGCGCGCGTGCAGATCGTCGATGTCCTCGAAGACCACGGCGCGACCCTTGTGCTGCATGAGCTCCGGCGTCGCGGCGGAGGGCTTCAGCACGCAGCCCGACGGCGCCAGATTGCCGCGCAGCACCGCGATGCCGCCCGATGGCTTGAACGGCTTGGCGAGCGGCGTGATCACCGCCTCGTTGTAGTTGACGGCATCCTTCACGTTCTCCCAGATCGTCCTGCCGTTGACGGTGAGCGCCTTCTTGTGCAGGAACTTGCCGATCTCGCGCAGCACGACGGGCAGCCCGCCGGCGTAGTAGAAGTCCTCCATGAGGTACTGCCCCGACGGCATGAGATTGACGAGGCAGGGCATGTTGCGGCCGAGACGATCCCAGTCGTCGAGCGTGAGATCGACGCCCATGCGGCCGGCGACCGCGAGCAGATGCACGACCGCGTTGGTCGACCCGCCGATCGCACCGTTGGCCATGATCGCGTTCTCGAACGCGCTCTTGGTGAGGATCTTCGACATGCGCAGATCCTCGTGCACCATCTCGACGATGCGCCGCCCGACCATCCGGGCGAGCACGCGGCGGCGCGAGTCGACCGCCGGAATCGCGGCGTTGGTCGGCAGGCCCATGCCGAGCGCCTCGACCATCGAGGCCATCGTCGACGCGGTGCCCATCGTCATGCAGTGGCCGGCCGAGCGCGACATGCAGCACTCCACCTCGACCATGTCCTCGGGTTTCATCTCGCCCGTCTTGAGCATTTCGGTGAACTTCCACACGTGCGTTCCCGAGCCGATGTCGGTGCCGCGGAACTTCCCGTTGAGCATCGCGCCGCCGGACAGGCCGATCGTCGGCAGGTCGCACGACGCCGCCCCCATGAGGAGCGCCGGCGTCGTCTTGTCGCAGCCCATGAGCAGCACGACGCCGTCGAAGGGATTGGCCCGGATCGATTCCTCGACGTCCATCGCCGCCTGGTTGCGAAAGAGCATCGTCGTCGGCCGCATCAGCGTCTCGCCCAGGCTCATCACCGGGAACTCGATCGGAAAGCCGCCGGCATCGAGCACGCCGTCGCGCACGTGCTGCGCGAGCTCACGGAAATGCGCATTGCAGGGCGTGGCCTGCGACCACGTGTTGCAGATGCCGATCACGGGGCGGCCGTCGAACTGATCGTGGGGAATGCCCTGGTTCTTCATCCACGAGCGATGGACGATGGCGTCGCGATCGGCGACGCCGAACCACTTGCGTGAGCGAAGGTCGGGTTTCTTGCGGGGCGGCTTCTTGGGCATGATCGGTCGTGGGAGGTGGAACGGTGGTTGCGGTGGAAGTGATGCGGCCGGCCGCAGGCCTGCGCGCGCGGCCGGCGAATGCGGATGCGGTGGTGCGGTTACGCGGCCAACCGCTCGCCGGTGGTCTGGTCGAAGACGTGCACCTTGCCGGGGGCGACGACGAGGCCGACGCGCTCGCCGGGGCTCACTTCGGGGCGGCCGTGCGTGACCAGCGTGACCTGCGCCTTACCGGCCTGCACCAGGAGCTCGGTCTCGGCACCCGTGGGCTCGATGACGACGATCTCGCCCGGAACCGCCCCCGGCGCGGTCGAACTCGCAAGCGACAGGTCGCCGGGTCGGATGCCGTAGGCCACGCTCTGCCCTTCGACTCCGGGGCCATCGAGCAACGGCCACTGCACGCCGTCGCCCATGTCGACGACGGTGCCGCCGCCACTGCGCCGAATCGTGCCGTGGACCACGTTCATCGCCGGCGAGCCGATGAACTGCGCGACGAACAGGTTGGCCGGATGGTCGTACAGCTCGAGCGGACGCCCGATCTGCTCGATGCGCCCGTCGTGCATCACGACGATGCGATCGGCCATCGTCATCGCCTCGACCTGATCGTGGGTGACGTAGACCGTCGTCGTCTTCAGGCGCTGATGCAGCGCCTTGATCTCGGCGCGCATCGCCACGCGCAGCTTGGCGTCGAGGTTGCTGAGCGGCTCGTCGAACAGGAACACCTTGGGGTCACGCACGATCGCACGCCCCATCGCCACGCGCTGCCGCTGCCCACCCGAGAGCTCGCGCGGGTAGCGGTCGAGATACGGCTCGAGATTGAGGATCTTCGCGGCGTGATTCACGCGTTCCTGGATCACGTTGGGCTGCGCCTTGCGCAGCTTGAGGCTGAACGCCATGTTCTGTCCGACGGTCATGTGCGGATACAGCGCATAGCTTTGGAACACCATCGCGATGTCACGATCCTTGGATTCGACATCGTTCACGACCTTGCCGTCGATGGCGATCGTTCCGGCGGTGATCTCCTCGAGGCCGGCCAGCATGCGCAGCAGCGTCGACTTGCCGCAACCCGACGGGCCGACCAGCACCACGAACTCGCCGTCGTCGATCGCGAAGCCGATGCCGTGCAGTACCTTGGTCGTGCCGAAGGCCTTCTCGACCGCGTGGAACGATACGTTGGCCATGCCTGACTCCGGGACGCGAACGACGGATGATCCGATGTTGGAGACGATGCGCTACGACTTCACGGCACCCGCCGTCAGCCCGCCGACCATGTAGCGCTTGAAAGCATAGTAGATCGCTGCCGGCGGCAAGGCGTAGATGAGCCCCGTCGTCATCAGCAGTTCCCACGGCGAGTCGTCGGCGGCGAGGAAGTTGCCCAGCGCCACACCGAGTGTCAACTCGCGGTCGTTGGACAGCAGCAGGAAGGCGTAGAGGTACTCGTTCCAGGCGAGCAGGAGCGCGTAGGTGCCCACCGCGACGAGCGACGGCATCATGAGCGGCAGGTAGACGAGGCGGAACAACTGCAACGGCGAGGCGCCGTCGATGCGCGCCGCCTCGTCGAGCTCGTACGGCAGCTTGTCGGAGGCCTGCTTGAGCACCCAGATCGAGTACGGCGCGGCAATCGCCATCATGGCGAGGATCAACGCCCACTGCGTGTTGAGGAGGCCGTAGACACCCATCGTCTTGTACATGGGCACCGCGAGGAACGCCGCTGGAATGAAATAGGTGAGCAAGGCGAGGTTCATCACCGCGCGGCCGCCCTTGACCCGCAGGCGGCTGATCGCGAACGCCGCACCGGTGGCGACGAAAAGCGTCAGCGCGCCCACCGCGACGGCGATGACGAGCGAGTTCCACATCTGCCGCCAGAAGTACTCGAGATAGTGATGCTGCTGCGTGAAGACGATGACGAAGTTGCGCAGCGTCGGATGGTCGGGCCACAGGTGCCCGCTCATCGCCGAGTCCTTGGGCGAGATCGCGAAGAGCGCGAGGTGGTAGATCGGCAGGAGCGTCCACAGCGCCACCGGAATGCCGATGAGCAGCAGCTTCGCCTCGGTGGAGACCTTGCGCCAGGAGAAGCCTGCACTCATCGCGACAGTCGCTTCATCATGAAGTAGATGAGCGGCAGGATTCCGGGCAGTGCGATCACGATCGCCGCCATCGCGAGGTCGACCTGGTCGAGCCGCAGATAGCGGATGCCCAGGGTTGCCAGGACGTGCGTGAGATCCGCCGGGCCGCCGCCGGTCAGGAGGTAGACGCTATTGAAGTCGCCCAGCGTCCAGATCATCGACAGGATCGTGCACGTGAGGTAGAGCGTGCGAATCGCCGGCCACGTGATGAAGCGAAAACGCTGCCAGCGCGTCGCGCCGTCGACCGATGCCGCCTCGTAGTGCTCCTGCGGGATCGCGAGCCGGCCGGCGATCAGGATGAGCGTCCAGAACGGCAGCGACTTCCACACGTGCACGACCATCGCAAGGCTCAAGGCCAGTATCGGATCGTTGAGCCAGTTGGGACCGTCGAGGCCCGTGTAGCGGAAGATGAGCGAATTGATGATCCCCCACTCGGGATTGAGCATGAAGCGGAACGACAGGATCGTGGGGATCGACGGCACCGCCCACGGCAGGATGAAGAGCACCGACAGCCACTTGATCCACGTGCGCGCCGTGGTGAAGAAGCCGGACAGCGCCAGCGCGACGGCCATCTTGATGTTGATCGCGACGACGAGGAACGCGATCGTGTTGATGACCGAGCGGCCGAAGATCGGATCCTCGACGAGCTTCACGTAGCTCGCGGGATGCCGCGCGAGCCACAGCCCGTAGCCCACCGGATAGAGCACGAGCACCAGGAAGACGACGATGTACGGCGCGAGGAGGATCACGCCCCACTTCTGCCACGGCGACCACGCGCGCTTTCCCGACGAGCCGTCGGGAAGCGACCCGTTCTCCGGCAATGCGACCGAGGCCAAGGGGAGGTCCGGAAGGAATCGTGTGCCTGGCCGCCGCACCGCGCGCCGTCGCCCGGCGCGGATGCGGCGCTCGCCTCGCTACGGCGTCACCCTGCCACCTGCTTGATGCGCGCGATCATCTCGTCGGTCGCCTTCTCGGGCGTCCAGCCGTCGTTGACGACGCGGCTCATCGCCTTCGCCCACACGTTCTCGTTGTTGAGGATCGTGAAGCGCCAGTTGCGCACGAACTCGAACGGCACGGTGCCCGCGGTGAACTGGTTGTACACGGCCTTGCGGTGCGGATCGCCCTGCCAGAACGCGCTCTTGGTGCCGGCGATCGTCACGGGATACCAGCGACCGAGCGAGCCCTCCACGTACGGCTGCAGGTTCTCCTCGTTGAGGATGAAGGCGACGAACTCCTTCGCCCGCTTCTTGTTCTTGGCGAGATCGAAGACGACGCCCGTCTTCACCGCGGCGCGATAGACGAACTTGCTGCCGTCCGGCTTCGCGGGAAAGCCGGCGGTGGCGATGAGCTGCTCGTAGTTCTTCTTGGCCTGCGCGCGCTGCTCGGCCGACAGCGCCGGATTGTTGGCGTCGTCGAGCCACTTGGCGGCGATCGAGATGGTGGCGTTGTGCGTCATCAGGATCGTCTTGTTGTGGAAGGCGACGTTGTTGTCCGGATCCTTCCAGCTCGTCGACGACGGCGGCGTGCAACCGCGCGTGCGGATGCTCGTGTAATCGCGCAGCGCGTTGGTCAGGCCCGCCTTCACCTTCGGGTCGTCGACGAGGAGCTTGCCGTTGTCGTCGACCAGCTTGACGTTGTACGCATCCATGAACGTCAGGAACGAGTAGAACGAGTCGGAGGCGTCCACGCCCATCGGGTGCCCGATCGCGTACGTGCGCTTGCCGGTCTTCGACCGATGCGCCGGCTGAACCTTGTCGCACCAGAAGTCCCAGTACGCCTTCCAGGTGGTCGGAATGTCCGACTCCTTGAAGCCGGCCTCACCCAGCATGTCCTTCCAGTACTGGATGTGCATCGTCTGCTGCTTGAGCGGGAAGGCGTAGTACGCCTTCTTCTTCGTCTTGTCGTTGTACAGGAACGTCGTCTCGATCGTGTTCTTGAGGAAGCGATCCTTGATCGGGACGATGATGTCGGAGATGTCCTCGAGCTTGCCTTCGAAGGCCCACTTGCCCGTGACCTGGAAGTCGTAGACGTCGGCGTAGGCGACGTCGGGCGGATTGCCGGCGTCGAGCGCGGCGACCGTCTTCGGAATCATGTCCTGCACGGGGTACTGCGACAGCTCGACCTTGACCCCGGTCTTCGCCTCGTACTTCTTGATGGCGGCGAACAGCGCGTCGTCCTCGGACTTGTAGAACCCCTTGACCCACCAGACGACGAGTGTCTCCTGCGCCGCCACGGGAATCGCGGCGGTCAGCATGCCGGCCGCAGCGAGCGCGGCGGCGATCTTGACGAACGACTTCATGCGCAAACCCTCCCAAGAATGGATCCGAACGCTGCGACTTCGTCTGCTGCCGTCGTCTTCTCGCGCGCCTCGTCCGGCAGCCTACGGGCGCGCGCAAACGCTGTCAACGGGCCGCACCGATGGATGCCGCCCGTCGCGTGCATCACATCACCGCGCCGAGCTGCCAGGGCACGAACTCGTTTTGTCCGTAGCCGTGCAGCTCGCTCTTGGTCTTGGTGCCGGATGCCGTCGCGAGCATGAGCTCGAACAGACGCCGCCCCATCGCCTCGACCGTGGCGGTGCCGTCGACGATCTCGCCGCAGTTGAGATCCATGTCCTCTTCCTGGCGCACCCACAGCGCGGTGTTGGTCGCGACCTTGATCGACGGCGACGGCGCGCAGCCGTACGCGGATCCGCGGCCGGTCGTGAACACGATCATGTTGGCGCCGCCCGCGACCTGGCCGGTGGCGGAGACCGGATCGTAACCTGGCGTATCCATGTACACGAAGCCCTTGGCCGTGACCGGCTGCGCGTACTCGTAGACGTCGACGAGATTGGTCGTGCCGCCCTTGGCCACCGCGCCGAGCGACTTCTCGAGGATCGTCGTGAGGCCGCCCGCCTTGTTCCCGGGCGACGGATTGTTGTTCATCTCGCCCTTCTCGCGATCGGTGTAGTCCTCCCACCACTTGATGCGGGCGATGAGCTTGTCGCCGACCGCGCGTGAGACCGCGCGCCGCGTGAGCAGGTGCTCGGCGCCGTAGATCTCGGGCGTCTCGGAAAGGATCGCGGTGCCGCCGTGCCGCACGAGGAGGTCGACCGCGGCACCGAGCGCGGGGTTCGCGGTGATGCCCGAATAGCCGTCCGAGCCGCCGCACTGCAGGCCGACGACGATGTGCGACGCCGGCACCGTCTTGCGCTCGACGGCATTGGCATGCGGCAGCATCGCCTCGATGAGCGCGATGCCATGCGCGATCGTCTTGCTCGTTCCGCCCGTGTCCTGGATGTTGAACGAGCGCAGCAGCGGCCCGTCCTCGAGGTGCTCGGCGCCCTGGAGCGAGCTGATCTGGTTCGCCTCGCAGCCCAACCCCACCATCAGCACGCCGCCGAAATTGGCGTGCCGCGCGTAACCCGCGAGCGTGCGGCGCAGGATCTGCATCCCCTCGCCCTGCGTATCCATGCCGCAGCCGGTCCCGTGCGTGAGCGCGACGACACCGTCGACGTTGGGGTACGCGGCGAGGCGTTCGCGCGTGAAGTGATCCGCGATGCCGTGCGCGACCGTCGCCGAGCAGTTCACGCTGGACAGGATGCCGATGTAATTGCGCGTGGCGATCCGGCCGTCGGCGCGCACGATGCCCTGGAACGTCGCGGCGGGCTGCACGTACTCGATCGGCCGCACGTCGACGCCAAAGGCGTAGTCGCGCTCGAAGTCGCCCATCGCGAGATTGTTGAGGTGGACGTGCTCGCCGGGAGCGATGTCGCGGCTCGCGAAGCCGATGATCTGGTTGTAGCGGCGCACGGGAGCACCGGCCTTGATCGCCCGTGTGGCCACCTTGTGCCCGGGCGGAATGAGGCCGCTCACCGTGACGTTCTCGCCGGGAAGCTTCGTCCCGCCGACGAGTTGCGAGCGCGCGATGACCACGTCGTCGGCGGGATGGAGGCGAACGACGGGTGAGCTTGGGGTCGACATCATGAACCTCTTCAGGCAACGGTATGACGGGCGACGGTGTGGCGGGCGAGCGCCGCGGCGTCCCACGCGATACCGAGCCCCGCGGCGGCCGGAGGCACCGCGTAACCGTCCTCGATCGTCATGTGCGCGGACGTCACGTCGTCCAGCTGGGGAATGTACTCCACCCAGGCACCGTTGGGCACCGCGGCGGCGAGCGAGACGTGGATCTCCATGAGGAAGTGCGGGCACACCGGAGCATTGAACGTCTCGGCCAGGTGCGCGACCTTGAGCCACGGTGTGATGCCGCCGATGCGGCCGACGTCGACCTGCACGATCGAACAGGCATGTCGCACGAGATACTCGCGAAAGTGCGACGGGTGATAGAGCGATTCGCCGATGGCGATCGGCATCGCGGCCTTGGCGGCGAGTTCGACGTGTCCGGACAGGTCCTCCGCCGGCAGCGGCTCCTCGAACCAGCCAAGGTCGAGATCACGATACGCGTGCGCGCGGCGACACGCCTCGGCCACCGTGAAGACCTGATTGGCGTCGACCATGAGCGAGAAGGCGTCGCCCGTCGCGGCACGCACGGCGGCAAGGCGATCGACGTCCTCCGCGGACGAGGGCTTGCCGACCTTCATCTTGGCGCCGCGAAAGCCCTGTGCCTTCGCGGCGAGCGCCTCGTCGACGATCTGCTGCCGCGAATGGTTGAGCCAGCCGCCTTCGGTCGTGTAGACCGGCACGCGATGCTGCGCGCCGCCAGCCATCTTCCACAGCGGCAGGTCCGCGCGCAGGCAACGCAGATCCCACAGCGCGGTGTCGACCGTCGCGAGCGCGATGCTCGTGATCGCACCCACCGCGGTGGCGTGCGTGGCGAAGAAGAGATCCTTCCAGATCGCCTCGATCTCGGTGCTGTCGCGACCGATCAGTCGCGGCGCCAGGTGGTCGCGCAGGAGCGCCAGCACCGACGACCCCCCGGTGCCGATCGTGTACGAGTAACCGGTGCCGACCGCGCCGTCGGCGCAGGTGATGCGCACGAGCGGCGTCTCCTGCTTGTCGAACGCCTGGATGGCGTCGCGGCGCGCGACCTTGGCGGGAAGGTCGACCTGCAACAACTCGATGCGCTCGATGCGGGACATGGCAAGGCCTCGGATGATGATGATCGAAGGGTTCCGTCGCGACGCGCGATCGCCGTCACGGGGCGTGATAGATGAGTCGCGGCAGCCACAGCGAGATCGCCGGCACGTACGTGATGAGGACGAGACTCACCAGCAGCGGCACGAGCCACGGCAGGATCGCCATCGTCGTGCGCTCGAGCGACATGCGCGCCACGCGAGCGAGCACGAAGAGCACCATCCCCATTGGGGGATGCAGGAGGCCGATCATGAGGTTCAGGACGACGACGAGCCCGAAGTGCACCGGGTCGATGCCAAGCTGCTGCACCGCCGGCAGGAGCACGGGGAGCGCGATCAGCATCGCGGCCGTCGGCTCGAGGAAGCAACCGACGAAGAGGAGCAGGAGGTTCACGAGCAGCAGGAAGACCCACGGTGAGCTCGTGAAGCCCAGCACCCACGCGGTGACCATGTCGGTCACCCGCGTTGCCGTCAGCAGCCAGCCGAAGATCGACGCTGCAGCGACGATGAAGAGCACGGTGGCCGTCGTCTCGATCGTCTCCATCGAAACCCTGACGAGCATGCGCCACGACAGCGTGCGATACCACACGAGGCCCAGCACCAGCGCCCAGATCGACGCCGCCACCGCGCCCTCCGTCGGCGTGAACACGCCGGTGCTCATCCCGCCGATGAGCAGGATCGGCGTCATGATCGGCAGCACCGCCTCGAACTTCCACTTCCAGTCGGCGAGGAAGAGTGCCACCAGCGCGACGGCGACCACGGCAATGGGCAGGCCCCCGGCCGCGATGCCCGCCCAGATCACGAGCGGGAAGGCGACGACGATGACGAGCTCGACCAGCGCCTTCGACACCCGCGGCCAGACGAATTTGATGTCGGCACCCCAGTTGTTCTTGTGCGCGAAATACGCGACCGTGAGCATCATGAGGATCGTCAGCACGAGGCCCGGCACGATTCCGGCGACGAAGAGCTGGCCGATCGACACGTTGGCGACCATGCCGTAGATCACGAACGGCAGCGACGGCGGAATGATCGGGCCGAGCGTAGCCGACGCCGCGGTCACGCCCACCGAGAACTCCTTGCTGTAGCCGTGATCACGCATCGCCTTGATCTCGATCGTGCCAAGGCCGGCCGCGTCGGCGATCGCGGTTCCCGACATGCCGGCGAAGATCACCGAGCCGACGATGTTCACGTGGCCGAGCCCGCCCTTCATCCAGCCCACGAGAGCGAGCGCGAAGTTGTAGATGCGATTGGTGATGCCGGCGTTGTTCATGAGGTTGCCGGCGAGGATGAAGAACGGCACCGCGAGCAGCGGAAAGCTGTCGATGCCGCTGATCATCCGGTGCACGACGACGAGCCCCGGCGTGTTGCCGGTGAGCCAGATGTAGACCAGGGCGGACCCCGCCATGGCGATCGCCACCGGGATGCCGGTGACCATGAAGGCGAGAAACGAGGTGAGGAGCGCTCCGGTCATGTCAGGCGCTCCTCGCGTCGTGGTGAGCCGGGCGGCGAGCGACGTTGCGCGGCGCGGGCAGGGTCGCGGCGGGGGCGATCATTCGATCACCTCCTCGATCTCGTGCTCGGGCCGCTCGAGGATCGAAAAGCCGCGCCGCCAGTTCTCGACGGTGACCTGGATCGAACGCACCGTCGCGCACAGGAAGCCGAAGGCGCAGATCCCGTAGATGATGTTCATGGGCAGGTCGATGATCGTCATCTGCAGATGCTCCATGCGCTGCATCATCTGCAGCGTCAGTAACACCGCAATCGCGAAGAAGGCGACGCGCACGAGGTCGACGAGCGTCGACAGCGTGCGGCCGACCCGCGCGGGCACGATCCGGTACAGGAAATCGACGTGGATGTGCCGCGTGCGCCGCACCGACGCGGCAATCGCGATGAACGTCGTCGCGATGAGGAGGTAGCGGGCGATCTCCTCGGTCCACGCCGCCGAATCGTTCAGGGCGTAGCGGGTGAAGAACTGGTAGAAGACGCAGGCGCCCAGGAGCCAGAAGAAGGCGAGCGACAGCCAGTCCTCCAACACGTACTCGCCGAGGTCGATCGGCGCATCCGTGGCATGGAAATGCCCCTCGTCGTCGAGGACGGGGCCGCTCGACGGCGGAACTTCGTTCTGACCTTCGGTGTGCGTCATGGGATGTCGGGCGGCGGGAGACAGCGGACGGCGAGCGGCGGAGTCGGTCACGGCGCGGACGCCCAGGCACGGCACCCCCGCTGCCCGGCGCCGCACACGCAACGAGCGCGTGCCCGGCGCCGACGACCCCCTCCTGCGGATGCCGGCCAGGGTGCGCCACCCCGGCCGGCATTGGCCGCGCCTACTTCGCGGCCTGGATCTTGTCGTAATCCGCGCGCGTGAAGCCCAGCGACTCGAGCGTGGTGTTCTTCAGCACCGCGTCGGAGAAGCTCTTCTTGTCGACGACGACGATCTCGAGACCCTTCTTCTTGAACTCCTCGATGAGTTCGGCCTCACGCTTCTTGATCTTGTCGGTGGCGCGTGCCGCGGCCTCGCGTGTCACTTCGGTGAAGATCTTCTTCTCGTCCGCAGTGAGCTTGTTCCACACGTGCGGCGCGATCTGCGTCGTGAGTCCATCGACGATGTGCCCGGTGAGCATGATCGCCTTCTGCACCTCGTAGAACTTCTTGGCCTCGATCGTCGTGAGCGGGTTCTCCTGCGCGTCCACCGTTCCGTTCTGCAGCGCGAGGTAGACCTCGGCGAAGGCGATCGGCGTGGGATTGGCGCCGCACGCCTTCGGCATCGCGAGGTACGCCGGCACGTCGGGGACGCGGATCTTGAGGCCCTTCATGCCCGCGCAGTCCTTGAACGGCTTCTGCGCCGTGGTGTGTCGCGCGCCGTAGTACGTGTACGCGGTCATCTGGATGCCCGTCTTCTTGCGGAACTCCTCGACCATCTCGGCGAAGATCGGGCTCTTGGAGTAGGCGATGAGGTGATCGGCGTCGCGGAAGATGAACGGGTAGTACGCGATGCCGATGCGCGGGTACGTGCGGGCCGCGAACGACGGCCCGCTGATGATCATGTCGACGGTGCCGAGCGTGAGACCCTGGTTGAGGTCGGTCTCCTTGCCCAGCGTCGACGCCGGGAAGACCTCGATGTCGAACTTGCCGTTGGTGCGCTTCTTGATCTCCTGCGCCGCCCACACCGACTCGGTGTGATACGGCTCGCTCGTCTCGTAGACGTGGGCCCACTTGAGCTTCTGTTGGGCGAGCGCCGGGCTGGCGCCCAGGACCGTCACGGCGATGGCCGCGAGGGCGACCTGGCGAATGCGTTGCATGAGACTTCCTCCTGGTTCGTGCGCGTCGGATGCGCGTTCGGTGACGTTGTCGGTCGTGCGTTGATACGACGGGTGGAACTGCACTCGTGAAAATCGATCAGTGACGCGTCGCGGCGTCCGTCGGTGCGATCACCTGGATCTTGGTGCTCTTGTTCTTGTCGGCCGCGGCGGTGAAGGCCGCCACCGCATCCTGCAACGGATACTGGCCGGACAGGAGCGGCCGCACGTCGACGCGGCGCGAAGCAAGATAGTCCACCGCCCAGTCGAACTCGATGCCCCAGCGGAAGGCACCGCGCAGGTCGAGCTCCTTGGCCATGAGCTCGTTGACCACGAACGGCAGCGGCTCGTGCGGCAGCGTTCCCACCTGCACCACGATCCCGCCGCGCTTGGTCGCGGCCACGCAGCTCTTGAGGGCATTGAAATTGCCCGAGACCTCGTAGGCGACGTCGAACTGCGGCTCCGCGAGCGCCTGCGCATCGCGGTCGGCGCGGATCGTCACGTCGGCGCCGACGAGCTGCGCCTGCGCGAGCGGCCGGTCGAGCACGTCGGTGACGGTGATCTTGCGCGCCCCGGCAAGCCGCGCGGCCTGCACCGTCACGCAACCGATGGTCCCCGCACCGGTGATGAGCACCGACTTGCCGAGGAGGTCGCCGCCGCGGTGAACGCCGTGCAGGCCGACGGCGAGCGGCTCGGCAAATGCAAGCTCGCCCAACGAGATGTCGCCGTGGACCGGATAGCACTGGCGCTCGCCCATGACGAAGTATTCCTGGAACATCCCCTGCACGTGCGGAAAGCGCGATGCGCTGCCGAGGAAGCGCATCTGCGAGCAAAGCTGCTCGCGCCCCTCGCGGCAATACTCGCAGCGGCCGCAGGCGTGCGACGGGGATACGGCGACCTTGTCGCCGACCTTCACGCGCGTGACCCCCGACCCGATCGCCGCGACGACGGCCGACGCCTCGTGTCCGGGAATGAGCGGTTCGCGCACGACGAAGTTGCCGTTGCGGCCCTCGAAGTAGTAGTGCAGGTCGGAGCCGCAGATCCCGGCCGCGCCCAAGCGCAGCAGGACCTCTCCGGGTCCCGCTTCCGGTACCGCGACGGGCTCGACGCGCAGGTCGTCCTTGGCGTGAATGCGACAGGCCAGCATGGCTACCTCCTTCTATTGTCGATGGTCCCAACCGGCGGACAGGCGCTCGTAGGCAAGGCGCAGATGCCGGCGCATCGCCGTTCGCGCACCGCGCGCATCGCGCGCCACGATGCACTTCAGCACCGCCTCGTGCTCGACCAGGGCCGCGGCGAGCACCGCCGGTGAATCGTAGTGCTCCTCGAGCCGCTGGTACAGCTCCCCGGTGCGCTCCTTCCACAGGAGCTCGACGACCGCCACCAGCGCGCCGTTCCCCGTGGCCTCCGCGACCCGCTGGTGGAAGAGGCGATCGCCGGTGAGCGGCTGCCGCTGCCCCGCGGCGATCTCGCGCCGCATCTCGTCGAGCGCCGCGGTCATTGCCGCGATGTCGTCCGGCCCCGCGGCTTTCGCCGCCAGCGCGGCACACTCGGACTCGATCACATCCCGTGCCCGCAGGAGCTCGAGGGGCCCCACGTCCGCCGGCGCCGCCCGCCGCGTTTCCGCAGCGCCGTCTTGCGCCTGCACATAGATGCCCGAACCGATGCGCACGTCGACCCACCCCTCGACCTCGAGCGCAATGAGCGCCTCGCGCACCGACGGTCGCGACACGCCGAGCTGGCGCGCGAGATCGCGCTCGGGCGGCAGGCGCGACCCGGGCACGAATTCGCCGCGACCGATGAGGCCACGGATCTGGTCGGCGATCTGCCGGTAGAGCCGGCGCGGCTCGATGTTCTGGAAGGGCATGGCCACCGTGGATCGGGGGCGGGCGCGAATCGCGGCGCCTCCCGTGCGATCGCGAAGGCTACGGCGACGGCGCGCACTGGTCAAGTGGCATGACCAGTTTGACCGGTTTCGGCGTCGTCGACTATGGTACGGGGCCGCGCGACCCGAGCGTCCGCCATGTCCGCCACCACGATCGCCAGCATCCGCGCCACCCCGGTCAGCGTCCCCCTCGAAGCCCCCCTCCTGCACAGCAACGGCGCGCACTGGGGTCGCTTCGTGCGCACCATCGTCGAAGTCGAGACCGCCGACGGTTTCGTGGGCCTGGGCGAGATGGGCGGCGGCGGCGAGGACGCGACGCGGGCATTCGCCGGCCTCGTGCCGTACCTGCGCGGTCACGACGTCTTTGCCCTGGAGAAGATGCGCTTCGCGATCTGCAATCCGACCGCGAGCCTGTACAACAATCGCACGCAACTGCACGCCGCACTCGAGTTCGCCTGCCTCGACATCATCGGCCAGAAGCTCGGCGTGCCGGTGCACGCGCTCCTGGGCGGCAAGGTCCGCGACACCGTCGAGTTTGCAAGCTACCTCTTCTTCCGCTACGCCGATCCCGTCACCGGCGAAGGCGAGGTGCGCACCGCCGAACAGCTGGTCGCGCACGCGGCGCGGCTCAAGGCGAAGCACGGCTTCGCGTCGCACAAGCTGAAGGGTGGCGTGTATCCGCCGCAGCACGAACTCGCGTGCTACCGCGCCCTCGCCGCGGCGTTGCCCGGCGAGCGCTTCCGCTACGACCCCAATTCGGCGCTCTCGCTTGCCGATGCGATCGCCTTCGGCAATGCCATCCTCGACATCCGCAACGACTACTTCGAGGATCCGGTGTGGGGCATGCCGCAGCTCGCACGGCTGAAGGATTTCGTGCCGCTGCCGATCGCGACCAACACGGTGGTCATCAATTTCGAGCAGCTCGCGGAGACCGTGCGCAACGGCGCGGTCGACGTGATCCTGCTCGACACCACCTTCTGGGGCGGCATCCGCGCCTGCATCAAGGCGGCCGGCGTGTGCGAAACGATGGGACTGGGCGTCGCGGTGCATAGCTCGGGCGAGCTCGGCGTCCAGCTCGCGACGATGCTGCACATGGGCAGCGTCGTGCCGAACCTCGGCTACGCCGCGGATGCGCATTACCACCATCTCGTCGACGACGTGATCGTCGGTGGCCCGCTGGCCTACCGCGATGGCGCGATCCGCGTGCCGGACGCGCCGGGACTCGGCGTCACGCTCGACCGCGACAGGCTCGCGCGGTACCACGAGCTCTTCCGCGAGCTGGGTGGATACCCCTACGATCGCGATCCCGGCCGGCCCGGCTGGTATCCGCTCGTCCCCAACACGCGTTGGGCCGACCCCGCCGTCTCGCTCACGCCTGCGCTAAGATAACCGCATGCGGCGCCCGATTCGACGGGTGCGCGGGCTGCGGTTTCGCCGCAGTCATTCCCGGAGGAAACGATGGCACAACGACTCGCCGGCAAGACGGCGTTGGTGACGGCCGCAGGCCAGGGCATGGGACGCGCCTGCGCGCTGCAAATGGCGGCGGAAGGGGCAACGGTCCACGCCACCGACGTCAACGCGGAATTGCTCGCCGATCTCGCGGGCGTGACCAACGTGATCACCCGCAAGCTCGACGTCCTCGACGATGCCGCCGTGCAGCAACTGATCGGCGAGCTGCCGCCGCTCGACGTGCTCTTCAATTGCGCCGGCTTCGTGCACCACGGCTCGATCCTCGAGTGCACGCCGCGCGATTGGGCATTCAGCATGGACCTCAACGTGCGCTCGATGTACGTGGCGATCCAGGCGGCGCTGCCCAAGATGGTCGAGCGCCACCAGAAGGACGGCCGGTGGGCGTCGATCATCAACATGGCCTCGGTGGCCGGATCGATCCGCGGCCTGCCCAATCGCTTCGTCTACGGCACGAGCAAGGCAGCGGTGATCGGGCTCACGAAGGCGGTGGCCGCGGACTTCGTGCAGAAGGGCGTGCGCTGCAACGCGATCGCCCCCGGCACCGTCGACACCCCGTCGCTCGGCGAGCGCATCAATGCCTTCGCCGATCCGGCCGAAGCGCGCAAGGCATTCGTCGCCCGGCAACCGATGGGGCGGATCGCGAAGGCCGAGGAGATCGCCCCGGTCGTCGTCTACCTCGCCTCCGACGAGTCGGCGTTTGCAACGGGGCAGGTGTTCAGCGTCGACGGCGGCATGACGATCTAGATTCGGGCTGGAATCGGGCGCGCGCGGCGCGCCCGTCTTTTTGCACTTCGACCACGACAAGGAGACGTCTTTGAAACTCGTACGCTACGGACCCGCCGGCAAGGAGAAGCCCGGCTTGATCGACGCTGACGGCAAGCTGCGCGACCTGTCGAAGAAGGTCAAGGACATCGACGGCGAGTCGCTGGCCCCGGGCGTCCTGTCGATGCTCGCCAAGCTCGACGTGAAGAGGCTGCCGCTCGTCAAGGGCAAGCCGCGGCTGGGCTCGTGCGTGGCCAAGCCGTCGCAGTTCGTCGCCATCGGCTTGAACTACGTCGATCACGCCGAGGAAACGGGCTCGCCGATCCCCGAGCACCCGGTGGTGTTCTTCAAGTCGCCGGGATGCATCGTCGGCCCCAACGACAACGTGATCGCGCCCCGGAATTCGACGCAGCTCGACTGGGAAGTCGAGCTCGGCATCGTCATCGGCCGCAAGGCGAGCTACGTCGACCGGAAGGATGCGCTGAAGTACGTCGCGGGTTACTGCGTGGTGAACGACGTCTCCGAGCGCGACTTCCAGCTCACCAAGAGCGCGTCGCAGTGGAGCAAGGGCAAGGGCTGCGACACCTTCGGGCCGACCGGTCCGTGGATGGTGACCAAGGACGAGATCAAGGACGTGCAGAACCTCGCCATGTGGCTCGACGTCAACGGCGAGCGGCGCCAGACGGGGAACACGAGGACGATGATCTTCGGCGTCGCCGACGTCGTGGCCGACGTGTCGCAGTACATGACGCTGCTCCCGGGCGACGTCATCACCACCGGCACGCCCCCCGGCGTGGGGCTCGGGATGAAGCCGCCCAAGTGGCTCAAGCCAGGCGACGTCATGACCCTCGGCATCGAGGGCCTGGGTGAGCAGAAACAGAAGGTCGTCGCCTACAAGGGAAAGAAGTAGGACGCCCGACTCTCGCGCGCCGTGGCGGCTACAGCACGCCGCGGCGCGCGAGGCCTTGCATGAGCGCGACGCTGCCGTAGGTCCACGGCGCGATGCGATCCGACGTGTTGACGCGATTGACGAGCGCACCGAGCTTCGGCGTCGACACGGTCACGATGTCGCCCACGACGTGCGTGAAGCCCTGCCCGGGGCCATGCCGATCCTGCGTCGGCGCGAACATCGTTCCCAGGAAGAGCACGAAACCGTCCGGATACTGGTGATTCGGACCGATCGCCTGGCCGACGAGGTCGAGCGGATCGCGGCTGATGAGCGAGATCGCCGACGATCCGTCGAGCACGAAGCCGTCGGGGCCCTCGACGCGCATGTCGAGATCGCAGCGGCGCACGTCGTCGATCGTGTAGTGCGCATCGAAGAGCCGAATGAAAGGTCCGATCGCGCACGAGGCGTTGTTGTCCTTGGACTTGCCGAGGAGCAACGCGCTGCGGCCCTCGAAATCGCGCAGGTTGACGTCGTTGCCGAGCGTTGCGCCGACGGTCTTGCCGTGCGCGCCGACCACGAGCACGATCTCGGGCTCCGGATTGTTCCACTCCGATCTCGGGTGGATGCCGATCTCGCTGCCGGTTCCCACCGCGGACATCGGCTGTGCCTTGGTGAAGATCTCCGCGTCGGGGCCGATGCCGACCTCGAGGTACTGCGACCACGCGTTCTGCTCGATGAGCGCTTCCTTGAGCCGCGCGGCCTCGGGTGAACCCGGGCGCACGTTCGCGAGATCGTCACCGATGACACCGACGATTGCCCGGCGCACGCTCTCGGCGCGTGTCGGATCACCCCGGGCCTGCTCCTCGATCACGCGCTCCAGCATGCTCGCGACAAAGGTCACGCCGGAGGCCTTGATCGCCTGCAGATCATTCGGTGCGAGAAGCCACGGGGTCGACGCGGTGCGTCGTTCCGGACCGCTGTTGGCCAAGACGTCGGCGAGCGCCGCCACGCGCGGCAGGTCCTTCGCCGCGTGCAGGGCCGCCGCGGGATCGGACAGGTTCATGAGCGCGGCCGACGTGGCGGCGACGCGAGTGGCGTCGACCAGATCGTCGCCGCGGACGGCGACGAGCACCGGGCCGTCCATGGCGGGAACCCAGGCGCGACCCACGAGCAAGGCGCGTTCGCGATCACTGGGAAGCGTGGCAGCGGCAGTGAGCTTCATCGTGCGAGCGGGATCCGATGGAGGGCGAGCCCGAAGGATAACCGAGGGTCAGCGCATGCGGCTATGCCAGAATACGCGCTGCACCCGCCCCTGGCCCGCACGATGAATCGCACCGAACTCGACGCCGCCGCGCGCGCGCTCTACGCCGCACGGCAAAGCGGCACGCCCGGCCCACGCCTGCCGCTCGAACTGCGGCCCAACGACATTGCCGACGCGCTCGCGATCCAGGCACGCATCGGCGAACTCGTGGGTGCGCCCATCGGCGGCTACAAGTGCTCGGCGCCGACGGCGTCGCGGCCCGTCTCCTACGCACCGATCTACGCGCCCGCGATCCGGTCCGCGGCGCCGTATCCGGTCCCGGGCGCCGCGGCGCAGATCGCCATCGAGCCCGAGATCGCGCTCGTCATGGCGCACGATCTGCCCCCGCGCGCGACGCCGTACAGCGAGGCCGAAGTCCAGGCCGCGGTCAAGGAGGCGCGCCTCGTCCTGGAGATCGTGGGGTCGCGCTACGCCGATCCGGCGAGCGCGACCTTCCCCGAACTCCTCGCCGACCACGTGGCGAACCTCGGCATGTTCGTCGGCCCCGTGCTTGCCGATCCGTGGTCGCGCAAGCTCGACGCGTTTCCGCTCGTCGTCCATGCCGGTGCGGCCACGCTCCTCACCCGCGACGGGAAGCATCCGGACGGGCACCCGCTGCGTGCGCTCGTCTGGCTCGCGAACCATCTCGCGAGCCGCGGCGAGGCGCTCGAGGGCGGCCTCGTCGTCACCACGGGCTCGTACTGCGGCATCCTCGACGTGCCCGTCGATACCCCGCTGCGCTTCGTGTACGGCGACCTCGGCACGCTCGCGGTTTCGCTGACGGCCGCTTAGGAGGCGTGCGTTGAGCCTCGCCGGGCTGGGTATCGTCGCGATCTGGCACGACCTCGAGTCGGCGGCCAAGGGCGACTTCTACGAGTGGCACAACCGCGAGCACATGCCCGAGCGCGTGGGCATCCCCGGCTTCCGCCGCGGCCGCCGCTACATCGCCGCGCGCGGCGCGCCCGAGTACTTCAATCTGTACGAGGCCGACAGTCCCGAAGTCCTCGCCGGTCGCGACTACCTCGAGCGGCTCAACGCGCCGACACCGTGGACGCAACGCGTGGTGCCGTCGTTTCGCAACGTCGCGCGCGCGATCTGTCGCGTCGTCTTCACGCAAGGAGTGGGCAGCGGCGGCACGCTGCGCACGCTGCGCTTTGCCGTCGAGCCCGCCGCGCGTGACGGCCTCGTCGCCGCGCTGCGCGAGCGTGTGCTGCCGCCGCTCGTCGCGCGCCATGGCGTGGCTGGAATCCACGTCGGCGTTGCCGACGTCGCCGCGAGCAGCATCGAGACCGCCGAGCGCAAGGCGCGCGCCAACGCGACCCTCGTTCCCTCCTGCGTCGTCCTCGTCGAAGGCATCTCGCTCGCGGCCGTCGATGCGGCCGCCGCACCGCTTCACGCGGCACTGGGCGCGCACGGCGCAACGCAGATCGAGGACGCGGTGTATCACCTCGAATTCACGCGCCTGAAGACTCCCTGGGCGGCCGGCTGACGCCACCCGTGGCGATGACGCCCCAGCCTTCGACCGAGCCGCGCGCGACGCCATCGCAGGCGAGTCTCGACGCCACGCTGTATCCGCAGATCGAGCCTTACGCGACCGGCACCATCGCTCTCGATAGCGTGCACACGCTGCACTGGGAGGCCTGCGGCACGCGAGGCGGCGTGCCGCTCGTGTTCATCCACGGCGGCCCGGGCGGCGGCAGCCTGCCGCAGCACCGTCGGTACTACGACCCGACGGTCTACGACATCACGCTCTACGACCAGCGTGGCTGTGGCCGCTCGACGCCGGCCGCCTGCCTCATCGACAACACGACGCCGCATCTCGTCGCCGATCTCGAGCGCCTGCGCATCGCCCGCGGGGTCGACCGCTGGGTCCTCTTCGGCGGCTCGTGGGGATCGACCTTGGCACTCGCGTATGCGCAGGCGCACCCCGAGCGCGTGCTGGGACTCATCCTGCGCGGCATCTTCCTCGGCTCCGAGCGCGAGATCGACTGGTTCGTGCACCGCATGGGCACGTTCTTTCCCGAAGCGGGGCGCGCCTTCGTCGAGTTCCTGCCGTCTGCCGAGCGCTCCACGATCCTCGAAAGCTATTACCGCCGCCTGACCGATCCCGACCCCGCCGTGCATCGCCCGGCGGCCTGTGCGTGGGATCGCTACGAGACCGCGTGCTCGATGCTGCGGCCTCAAGCCGACACCCCCGTCACGTTCGACGACGCCGCGGCGGCGCTCACCATCGCGCGGATCGAGGCGCATTACTTCATGCATCGCATCTTCCTGCGCGAAGGCGCGCTGCTCGCGGGCGTGCCGCGCATTCGCCACCTGCCGTGCAGCATCGTGCAGGGTCGCTACGACGTCGTCTGCCCGCCGGTGACGGCCGATGCGCTCGCGCGCGCGTGGCCCGGCGCCGAGTACGTCGTCGTCCCCGATGCGGGGCACTCCGCCCGTGAGCCGGGCATTGCCCGCGAACTCGTCCGGGCGGCACGGCGCATGCAGCAGTGTCTCGCGTAAGCGCCGCGCCGCCACGCCCATCAGCGGCGAGCCATCAGGGCACGGGTCGGCTCGCCACCCTGGCCGTCGCGCTCGTCGCCGCCCTCGCGGCCACGTTCATCGGCGCCGCCTGCGCCCACGCGCAAGCCGCGCCTGCGCCGCCTGCCGGGGCCGGTGACGCACCGACGCGCCCGAAGATCGGGCTCGTGCTCTCCGGGGGTGGGGCGCGCGGCATCACGCACATCGGCGTGCTCAAGGTGCTGCACGACATGCGCATCCCCATCGACTACATCGCGGCGACGTCGATGGGCGCGATCGTCGGAGGCCTGTACGCGAGCGGAATGTCGCCCGCGGAGATGGAGCGGGAACTGGGCGCGGTGAACTGGCCCACGCTCCTGTCCGACAGCCCGGAGCGACGCGACCTCGACTTCCGCCGCAAGGAGGAGCAGGCCGCGTTTCCCCTGTCGTTCGAGATCGGCTTCCGCGACGGCGAATTCCGCTGGTCGAAGGGCGCGCTCTCCGGCGCCAACCTCGAGCTCTTCCTGCACGAGCTCACGCGCAACGTCGACGCGATCGACGATTTCGACCTCCTGCCGATTCCGTATCGCGCGGTCGCGACGAACATGGTGTCGGGCCAGGAGGTGGTGTTCTCGTCGGGTCGGCTCTACCAGGCGATGCGCGCGTCGATGTCGGTGCCGGGGATGTTCGCGCCGGTCGAGATCGACGGGCGCATCCTGGGCGACGGTGGGCTCGTCAACAACCTTCCGGTCGACGTGGTGCGCGCGATGGGCGCCGACATCGTGATCGCGGTGAACATCGGCACGCCGCTCATGTCACGCGATCAACTGCAATCGCTCGTCGGCTACGCCTCGCAGATGCTCAACATCCTGACCGAGCAGAACGTGCGCCAGCAACTCGCGTCGCTGAAGCCGACCGACATCCTCATCTCGCCGGACCTGGGCGCGCTCACGTTCATCGATTTCACGGCCGCGCCGAAGTTCGTTGCACTCGGCGAGAAAGCCGCCGACGCGATGCGCGAAAAACTCGCGGCGCTCGCGGTCTCGCCGACACGGTACGCGCAGTACGAGCAGCGGCTGCGCGTGCCGAGCCGCCCGCTGCCCGCCAAGCTCGACTTCGTGGCGGTCGAAGGGACGCAGCACGCGAATCCGGACGTGCTCGAGGCGTCGATGGCGACCAAGCCCGATGCGCCGTTCGAGCCGAAGACGCTCGAAGAGGACCTCGCGCGCATGTACGGTCGCGGCGATTTCGATCAGCTCGATTACGAACTCACGACCGTCGGGGCGCAGACCGGCGTGGTGGTGAAGGTGCTCGAGAAGTCGTGGGGTCCCAACTACCTGCGCTTCGGCGCGTCGCTGTCCACCGACTTCCAGGGCGAGACCTTCTTCAACCTGATGGCGGGACATCGGCGCGTGTGGGTGAATCGCTGGGGCGCCGAGTGGGTCAACGAGATCGTGCTCGGCAGCACGCGACGCGTCGCGACAGAGTTCTACCAGCCCCTCGGCGTCGGTAGCGCCTTCTTCGCGTCGGCGTACGGCGTCGCGCAGCGCTCGCCGGAGTTCATCTTCGACGGCGACACGCGACTGGCCGAGTACGACGTCCTCTACGAGACCGCAGGCCTCGACCTCGGCCGGGCCTTCGGCCCTTCCGGCGAAGTTCGCGCAGGCTTCAAGTGGACACACTACCGTGGCGATCGCACCATCGGCGATGCCGAGTTTCCGACGATCCGCACCACCGAAACCGGCGCCCGCCTCACGCTGCACTGGGACGAGCTCGACCAGCCATACTTCCCGCGCACGGGGTTGCGCATGGCTGGCGAACTCTTCTACGGCAATCGCAACACCAAGCTCCTCGGCATCGAGCTTGAAGGAAGCAGCTCGCGCGGCAGTGCGTTCGTCGACGGGGCCTGGCCGCTGTCGAAGGACAGTTTCCTCAACGTCCACGCGCGCGTGGGCGGCATCACCAAATCGCATGCCGACAACGTGATCGAGGACTTCAATCTCGGCGGCTTCCTGCAACTGTCGGGCCTGCGCACGCATCAGATCTCGGGCAACTACATGGCGTTCGCTCGCGCCGTCGGGTACTACCAGATCGCAACGGTTCCCGTCGTCGGTCGCGCCGTGTACGTGGGCGGATCATTCGAAACGGGCAACACCTGGGAAAACACGGGAGCGATTTCCGCGAACCTGCGCACCTCGGGTGCGATCTTCCTCGCCGCCGACACCTGGCTCGGCCCCTTCTACCTGGGCTGGGGCATCGCGAGCGGCGGCCAGCGCAGCTACTATCTCTACCTTGGCCGACTCTGACACCAACGCCGCGTGGCTCGCGCGCAGTCGCGCGGCGGTCTGGCACCCGTGCACGCAGATGAAGGTGCACGAGACGCTTCCGCTCGTGCCGATCGCCCACGCGCAGGGCGCCTGGCTCGTGGACTTCGACGGTCACCGCTACCTCGACGCCGTGAGCTCGTGGTGGGTGAACCTCTTCGGTCACCGGCACCCGCGCATCGACGCCGCGGTGCGCGCGCAGCTCGATTCGCTCGCGCACGTGATGCTCGCGGGCTTCACGCACCGTCCCGCCGTCGAGCTCTCCGAGCGCCTGGCGGCGCTCGCGCCGCCTGGCCTCGGCCACGCCTTCTACGCCTCCGACGGCGCATCGGCCAACGAGATCGCGCTCAAGATGAGCTTTCACGCCTGGCGCAATCGCGGCCATCCCGACAAGCGCCACTTCGTGAGCCTCGCCGGCAGCTACCACGGCGAGACGGTCGGCGCGCTCGCGGTGACCGACGTCGCGCTCTTCCGCGACGTCTACGCGCCGCTCCTCAACGTGAATGCGCGCGTTCCGGTGCCCGATGCGCGCCGTGGGGTGAGCGTCGAGGCGGCCGCCGCGGCGCTCGATGCGTACCTCGGGCAGCACGCGGCGACCACCGCGGCACTCATCGTCGAGCCGCTCGTGCAGGGGGCGTCGGGGATGACGATGTACGACCCACGCTACCTCGCGCAGGCCCGCGAGATCACTGCTCGGCACGGCGTCCACCTCATCGCCGACGAGATCATGACCGGTTTCGGGCGCACCGGAACGATGTTCGCCTGGGAGCAGGCCAACGCTGCCGCGCCCGACTTCCTGTGCCTGTCGAAGGGGATCACCGGCGGCTACCTGCCGCTGTCGTGCGTGCTCACCACCGACGACGTCTACGCCGCGTTCTACGCCGACGACACGGCGCGCGGCTTCCTGCACTCGCACTCGTACACCGGCAACGCCCTCGCCTGCGCCGCCGCCCTCGCCGTCCTGGACCTCTTTCGCGACGAGCAGACGATCGTGCGCAACCGCGAGCGCGCCACCACGTGGCGACAGGCGCTCGCCCCGATCGCCGCGCACCCGCGGGTGCGCGACTTCCGCCAATGCGGCATGATCTTCGCGTGGGAAGTCGCCGCAGCCCCGCCCGATTTCGCGCGGCGATTCTTTGCCGAAGCGCTTGCCGCCGAACTCCTGCTGCGACCGATCGGCGACACCGTCTACGTCATGGCGCCGTACATCGTCACCTGCGACGAGATGGCGATGCTCGGCGAGCGCGTCGCGGGCATCCTCGACCGCTTGCCATGATCGGCCGTAAGGGTCCGCAGCGCGCCGTTCGGACCCGGCGGTGGCTCGCCGCGGCGCGCGCGGTCACGGGCGCAGCCATCCTCGCGCTTGCGATGACGCATGCGCAGGCGGCGCTGCCGGGCGCCATCGCGCGTGCCTTCCGCGATGCCGGCATTCCGCTCACCAGCGTGGCGATCGTCGTCCGTGAATCCGGTCAGCCGCAGCCGCTCGTAAGCCACGACCCCGAGCGGCCGCTCAATCCGGCGTCGGTGATGAAACTGGTCACGACGTACGCGGCGCTCGACCTCCTCGGCCCCGACTATCGCTGGCGAACCGAGGCCTATCTCGCCGGCAGGCTCGACGCCAGCGGGACGCTGGCGGGCAACCTCGTCCTCAAGGGCTACGGCGATCCGAAGATCACGATCGAGCAATGGCAGGCTTTCATGGCCGACCTCAAGCGGCACGGGCTTGCGCGCGTGAGCGGCGATCTCGTGCTCGACCGCTCTTATTTCAAGCTCCCGCCGCACGATGCCGCGGCCTTCGACCAGGAGCCGCTGCGTCCGTACAACGTCGGTCCGGACGCGCTGCTCGTGAACTTCAATGCCGTGCGCTTCACCTTTACGCCCGAGCCGAAGCGTGCCACGGTGGCGTTGGGGATCGACCCGGCCCTGCCCGGCATCACGGTCGATGCGCAACCCACGCTCGCCGACGGCGCCTGCGGCGACTGGCGCAGCGCGCTCATGGCGCAGTTCGACGATGCGCGCAGCCATGCCGTGGTTGCGTTTCCGGGTCGATTCGCCGCCGCCTGCGGCGAGCGTGAGTGGTACGTGGCACTCCTCGACACCGCGCACTATGTGCACGGCATGTTCGCGGCGTACTTTGCTGCCGTGGGCGGAAGCTTCGACGGTGGCCTCGCCGCCGGCAAGGCGCCCCCCGGAGCCTCGCCGTTTGCCGTGCTGCTCTCACCGCCGCTGACGGAAGTCGTGCGCGACGTGAACAAGCTGTCCAACAACGTCATGGCGCGGCAGATCTTCCTCACCCTGGCCACCACGCGCCACCCGCCGCCGGCCACCCCCGCACTCGCCGCCGAGACCGTGCACGCCTGGGTCGGCGCCAAGGGACTGCGCCTGCCGGGCCTCGTGCTCGACAACGGCTCGGGCCTTTCGCGCCGCGCGCGGATCACCGCGGGCGGACTCGTGCGCCTGCTGGCGGCGGCGCAAGCGAGTCCGGTCGCCGAGGTCTTCGCGAATTCGCTCGCCGTCGCCGCCACCGACGGCACGATGCGCAAGCGCTTCCAGGACGACGCGGTCGCCGGCCGCGCCGCGCTCAAGACCGGCTCGCTCGAAGGGGTGCGTGCGCTTGCCGGCTACGTCACCGACGCCGCCGACCGGCGCTTCCTCGTCGCGGCCATCGTCAACGATCCCCATGCCGCGCGCAGCGGCCCCGCACTCGACTATCTCGTGCGCTGGGTGTATCAGGAAGCAGGCGCGTACGATCCGCGCTTGCGCCGCTGACCGCGGGTCCGTTGGACCGGTTCGTCACGCGCGGCGCGGACCCCGATCGGGCGTCACGCGCAAGAGGCGAAGGAGAAGGGTATGCACGGGCTGGATGCACTCATCGAAGCGAGGATTGCACAGGCGCAAGCCGCGGGTGCTTTCGATGACCTGCCGGGCGCCGGCAAGCCGCTTGCGCTCGACGACGATCGCCTCGTGCCCGAGGAAGCGCGGGTCGCCATGCGCATCCTCAAGAACGCGGGCTTCGTCCCGACCGAGATCCTCGAACGCAAGGAAGCGGCCGCGCTGCGCTGCCTTGTCGCGGGTGCCGCCGATCCGACCCAGCGCCGGCGCCTCCTCGTGCGGCTTGCGCTGCTCGAAGCGCGCCTCGAGATCGCGCGCTCACCGCGACCCCGACGGCGCTAGACTCCGGCCCGGCGTCACACGCCGGGAATCGGCCGGCTGTCGTTGAACAGGAGGTAGCCGCGCACGATGCGATAGAGAAACCAGATTCCGGCGACGAACCAGATCGCATATGCGATCGGTATGCCGATCAGGATGATGCCCAGCACCAGAAGCACGAGCCAGCCCAACGTCGCCCACACGAGCGACCACCAGAACGTGCGGATGAGCCAGGTGAAGTGCGATGCGACCCAGGTGCCCGCCGCATCGTCGCGCTTCACGTAGCACACGATCAACCCCACGATGCCCATGACACCGAAGAGCGGCGCAACGAGCGGGAAACCCGACGATACGATCGCCATGATCGCCGCGATGCCGTAGAGCGCGTAGGCAACGATGCCGGCGGTGACCGGAACGCTCGCGACGGCGGGAGCAGAAGACGGGGCGGGGAAGTCGGCCATGGCCAGGAACCCTCGACAAGGAGCGCGCCGCACGTCGGCGCCCGTGTCGCCAATGTGGAGACCGCACCGCCGATCGTCAATAGCGGTTGCGACCAACGGCGGCACGCGGGCGCGAAACGGCCGTGGCGGCCGACGCGACGCGGCATGGCGCATGGGGCGAAACCGCGCGGCGGCTCGCTATAATGACCTTCCCGCGGCGCGGTCGCGCCCGCGGCAATCGCTGTCTGCACCCAAGGAACCCTGACATGAGCATCGATACCGCACGCGACAAGTTGGTGGACGAATTCTCCTCCGTGCTGTCCGAGGCCGAGTCGCTCCTCGACAAGGCCAGCAAGGAAACCGGTGAGCGCGCACGCGACCTGCGCTCGCAGGTCGAGGCCCGGCTGCTCACCGCCAAGCTCAAGTTGCAGGAGCTCGAAGGCGAAGCGGTCGACCGGGCGAAGGCCGCGGCACGTTATACGGATGACTACGTGCACGACCATCCGTGGCAGGCGATTGGCATCGCCGCCGGGGTGGGACTTGCCATCGGGCTCCTCATGAATCGTCGCTAGGCGCGGCGACCCCGATGAGCGAAAGCGGCGAGAGCGCGCCCCGCAACGACACGTTGCCGGGCGCCCTGTCGCGCCTGGCCGATGCGCTGCTCGGCCTCGCGCGCACGCGCCTCGAACTCGCTTCCGTCGAGTACGCGGAGGAACGCGGCCGTATCGGTGCGCAACTCGCACTGGTGCTGGCCGGCGTGGGATGCCTCCTCTTCGCCGCGTTCTTCACCGCCTTCGGCGTGGTCGCGTACTTCTGGGACAGCTACCGCATCGTCGCGATCGGCGGCGTCGTCGTGTTCTTCGTCGTCGCCGGCGCGGTGCTCCTGTGGCGGCGCGCGGAGATCGTCAATGCCGCGGGCACGCCGTTTGCCGCGACGGTGGCCGAACTCGAGAAGGATCGCGCCGCGCTCGCGCGCACGTTCCACAGCCCACGATCGTGAAGCCCGCCGCCGAACTCGCGGAGCGCAAGGCGCGCCTCATCGCGCAATCGGACCTGCAGCGCATGCAGGCGCTGCTCGCCTGGCACGCGGCACGCAAGATCGTCTCGCCCCCGGCGCCGGAAGAACGCAGCGCGCGGTCGCGCTCGTTCGCCGCCACGGCGATCGGCATCGCGCTGCCGCTCTTCGGTCCGGGTCGCATGCGCAGCTTTCTTCGCACGCTGTCGTTCGTCGCCACCGGCCTGCGGCTCGTCCGCGCCTGGCGCGTGCGCCAATAGCGAGCCGCCCGCGGCGGATTCGCGCCGCTTACAGCCCCAGTTCGGTGTACAGCGCGTCCATGCGCGCCTGGACCGCCGCATCCATGGCGATCGGGCGACCCCACTCGCGCGTCGTCTCGCCGGGCCACTTGTTCGTCGCATCGATGCCCATCTTGCTGCCGAGGCCGGCCACGGGCGAGGCGAAGTCGAGGTAGTCGATCGGCGTCGCCGTCACGACGAGCGTGTCGCGCGCGGGATCGACGCGCGTGGTGAGTGCCCAGATCACTTCCTTCCAGTCGCGCGCGTCGATGTCGTCGTCGACGACGACGATGAACTTCGTGTACATGAACTGGCGCAGGAAGCTCCACACGCCAAACATCACGCGCTTGGCGTGACCGGGATACTGCTTCTTCATCGACACCACGGCGAGGCGGTACGAGCAGCCCTCCGGCGGCAGGTAGAAGTCGACGATCTCGGGGAACTGCCTTTGCAGCAGCGGCACGAAGACCTCGTTCAGCGCGACCCCGAGCATCGCCGGCTCGTCCGGCGGCTTGCCCGTGTACGTCGAGTGATAGATGGGGTCGCGGCGCAGGGTGATGCGCTCGACGGTGAACACCGGAAAGCGCTCGACCTCGTTGTAATAGCCGGTGTGATCGCCGTAGGGTCCCTCCGGCGCCGACTCGTATCCCGTCGCGTCGTCGGGGTCCGGGCGGACGTGCCCCTCGAGCACGATCTCCGCCTGCGCGGGCACCTGCAACGCGTGCGTGCGACAGGTCACGATCTCGGTGCGACTGCCGCGCAGCAGCCCTGCGAACTGGTACTCCGACAGCGTGTCCGGCACGGGTGTCACCGCCCCCAGGATCGTCGCGGGATCGGCGCCGAGCGCGATCGCCACCGGGAACGGCGTGCCGGGGTGCGTGCGCGCATGGTCGCGAAAATCGAGCGCGCCACCGCGGTGCGCGAGCCAGCGCAGGATGAGCTTGTCGCGGCCCAGGACCTGCTGGCGGTAGATGCCGAGGTTCTGCCGCTTCTGGTGCGGCCCGCGCGTCACCGTGAGACCCCAGGTGATGAGCGGCGCCACGTCGCCGGGCCAGCAGGTCTGGATCGGCAAACGCGCGAGATCGACGTCGCTGCCTTCCCACGTCACCTCCTGGCACGGCGCGCTGCGCCGCTCCTTGGGCGCCATGTCGAGCACCTTCATGAAGACGGGCCGCGTATTGCGCCACGCATCGAGCACGCCCTTGGGCGGTTCGGGCTCCTTGAGGAAGGCGAGGAGCCGGCCGATCTCACGTAGCGCCGCTCGCCAGTCGTCGTCCGCAACCCCCATCGCCTGCGCGACGCGCCCCGGGGTGCCGAAGAGATTGGTGAGGACCGGGATCGGATTGCCACCGGGCCCGCGGCGCCCGCCCTTCGGTTGCTCGAAAAGGAGCGCGGGGCCTTGCGCGCGCAGCACGCGGTCGGACAACGCGGTCATCTCGAGCCGCGGATCGACGGTGGCACGGATCCGCCGCAGTTCGCCGCGCGCTTCGAGTTGCCCCAGAAAATCGCGCAGGTCCCGGTAGGCCATGGCGCGATTGTAGCGAACGCCCCTGGGTGTCTGCCGCAGGCGAGCGCGGCCGGGCCGGGCGTTGCCCGTAGAATCGGGCATGCCTCGCACGCACGATCACGCCGGATTCCGGCGCGCGCGCTGGACGATGTTCGCGATCGCCCTCCTCGCGTACGTGCTCTCGTTCTTCCATCGGACCGCGCCGGCGGCACTCGCGGGCGACCTCGTGCGCGCCTTCGCGATCGACGCGACCACGCTGGGCACGCTTGCCGCCACGTACTTCTACGTCTACACGCTGCTGCAGCTTCCCGTCGGCGTGCTCGCCGACACGACGGGCCCGCGCAAGCTACTCGCCGGCGGATCGCTCGTCGCGGGCCTGGGCTCGCTCACCTTCGCGCTCGCACCGACGTGGGAGATCGCCGCCATCGGCCGCACGCTCGTCGGCATCGGCGTGTCGACCGCGTTCATCGCCGTGCTCAAGGTCACCGCCGTGTGGTTTCCCGCGCGGCGCTTCGCGACGCTCAACGGCGTGACGATGTTTGCCGGCAACACCGGTGCCGCCGTCGCCGGCGCGCCGCTCGCCTGGCTCGTCGTGGAAACGTCCTGGCGCGACGTCTTCGTCGGCTTGGGCATCGTCTCGCTCGTGCTCGCCGTGGCGACCTGGTGGCGGGTGCGTGACCGGCCGCAGGACTTGGGCTTTGCCGCGGTCAATGCGTTCGCGACCGCGGAAGGGATGGCGTCGTGGCGCCACGCGCTGGCGGTGGTGCTACGCAACCCGGCCACCTGGCCCGGATTCTTCGTCAATCTCGGCACCGGCGGGAGCTACTTTGCCTTCGCCGGGCTCTGGGCCGTGCCGTTTCTCGTCGAAGTCTACGGCGCATCACCGGTCACCGCTGCCGAGCATGCGAGCCTGCTCATTCTGGGCGTTGCCGTGGGCGCACTCGCGATCGGCTGGCTCTCCGATCGCCTGGACAGCCGACTCGGACTCATGCGTGCCTGCACCACGCTCTATGCGCTGTCGTGGCTGCCCTGGCTCGGCCACGTGACCTGGCCGACCTGGGGCAGCCTCGTCTGGTGCCTCGCGATGGGTCTCGTCATCCCGGGATTCACGCTCTCGTGGACGCTCGCCAAGGAGGCGAATCGCCCCGCGTACTCGGGCATGGCGACCTCGCTCGTCAACGTCGGCATCTTCCTCGGCACGGGACTCTTGCAGCCGATCATCGGCGTCGTGCTCGATCGTGGGCGCGCGAGCGGTGGCGTCGGGGCGGCGTGGGACGTGGCGCTATGGATCCTCGCCGGCGCCGCGGCATTCGGCGCGGCGAGCGCGTGGTTCGCGCGCGGCCGGCGCGCCGCGTGATCGACGGATCGACGCGCCGGCCAAGAAACGGACGCCGAGTCAGATCACCGCAGACGCGCCGCCGTCCATCGGCACGATCGCACCCGTCACGTAGCTCGCGGCATCCGAGGCGAGGAAGAGCGCGACCGCCGCCACCTCCTCCGGCGTGCCGAGCCGGCGCAAGGGAATGCGCGCCTGCGCCTCGTCGAGCAGCTTGTCGGGCGCGATCCCGGTCATTCGTGACTCGACCGCCATGCCTTCCTGCACGCGGCTCGTGAGCGTCCCGCCGGGATTGATGCCGTTCACGCGCACGCCTTGCGGACCGTACGCGGCGGCGAGACCCACGGTGGCAAGCATGAGCGCCGAGTTCGCCGCGCCGCCGGCAATGTGTGCCGTACCGGCGATCTTGCCGCCGGAGCCGATGATATTGACGATCGTGCCGCGACCGCGCGCGGCCATGCGCTTGACCACGATATCCGTGACGTAGATGTAGCTGAAGAACTTGGCGTCGAGCGCGTCGCGCCAGGCTTGTGCGTTGAGTTCCGCGGGTGCGTAGCGCTTCGCGGCGCCAGCGGAATTGACGAGCACGTCGATCTCACCGAGTGCGCGATACGCATCGTCGACCGCGCGTGCCGCCTGCGCCGGGTCGCGCAGGTCGGCAGCGATGGCCACGGGTCGTGTCGCGGCGGCGCCAAACGTCGTGAGCGCGGCGTCGAGATGGTCACGGCTGCGCGAAACGATGGCGACGCGCGCTCCGGCGGCGGCAAACGCCTGCGCGCAGGCAAGGCCGATGCCCTTGGATGCACCGGTCACGAGCACGGTGCGGCCGGTCAGCGATGAGGAATGGGTCATGTCGTCGGGATCCTTTCAATGGCGCGCCGTGGGGTGCGTGGCGCGATGGCGACCGCGGTCGCGCCGGGCGCCGGGTCAGGGAAGTCGCGGCCACGCCGCGTGCCGCAATGCGAAATCCGCCGCGATGCCGGCAAACAGCGCGAAGCCCAGCCAGTGATTGTTGAGGAAGGCGGCGAAGCAGGCTTCGCGCTCGCGTCCGCGGATGAGCCACAGATGATAGAACGCAAGGAGCACCGCCGCCGCGTATCCGAGCCAGAACGGCCACCCCAGGGGCACGCGCGCGGCGAGCCAGGCGAACCCGCCCAGGAAGATCGCGTAGCACACGCCCACCGCAGCGACGTCGTAGCGGCCGAAGGTGATGGCCGAGGTGCGGATGCCGATGCGCAGATCATCGTCGCGGTCGACCATCGCGTACTCGGTGTCGTAGGCGACCACCCAGAAGAGATTGAAGGCGAAGAGCCACCAGCCGAACGCCGACACGTACCCCAGCACCGCCGCGAATGCCATCGGAATGCCGAAGGAGAACGCGATGCCCAAGAACGCCTGCGGCACCGCGAGGAAGCGCTTGCACCAGGGATACGCGAGCGTGATCGCGAAACCGGCGACCGCCATCAGCACGGTGGTGCGGTTCGTGGCGAGCACGACGAGCCCGAACGCCATCAGCGCGAGCACGGCCCCGACGCCGAGCGCTTCCCAAGCGTGGATCTCGCCACGCGCGAGCGGGCGCTGCGCGGTTCGCTTCACGTGCGCGTCGTACCCGCGATCGGCGAAGTCGTTGAACGCGCAGCCGGCACTGCGCATGACGAGCGTGCCGAGCGTGAAGACGAGGACGAGCACGAGCGACGGGGCGCCGCGCGCCGCCAGCCAAAGTGCCGACAGCGTCGGCCACAAGAGCAGCAGCGTGCCGATCGGCTTGTCGAGACGGACGAGCCGCTCGTAGGCGTCGAGCCGTTGTGCGAGCGTGCGCGCACGGGGTGATGCCGGCGCCTCGTCCGGCAGCGGCGTGCCCGTCACAACTGCAAGGGCAGCTGGTGCGTGAGCGACCGCGGCGCCGCCTTCGCGAGCAGATCATGCGGTGTGGGCCACGCGAGGCGCCAGCGCAACTCGCGCTTCGCCCGGTCGTTGACGAGGCGCCGCGATTCACTCATGAACGACAGGAGCAGCGGCGCGATCCGCTTCTCGGCCTCTTCCCACGTCACGCGCGGGGGCCGCGCCAGATGGAACGCGTCGGCCACCGCGTCGAACCACGTTCCCATCTGCATCTGCGCATCGTCGTTGACGTTGTACGCGCGGCTCGGCAGGCCGCGAAAGATCGCGAGCACCGCGGCACGCGCGAGATCGTCGGCGTGAACGTGGCTCGTGAAGACATCGGCGTCGGGTGCCAGCACCGGCGTGCCCTGGCGCAGCCGATCGAGCGGCAGGCGCGCTTCCGAATAGATGCCCGGTGCCCGCAACAGCGTCAGGGTCACGGCATTGCGCGCGGCCCACGTGCGCAGGCGATCTTCGGCGGCGACCCGGCGCCGTCCGCGCGGCGTCTGTGCCCGCCGCGGCCGTGTCTCGTCGACGCGAGCACCGGCGCAGTCGCCGTACACGCCAGAGGTCGAAATGTAGACGAGACGCCGCGGTATAATTCGCGCGCGCGACAGCGTCGCCACGAGCCTTCGCGTACGCGGGTCGTCGCGGCCCTCCGACGGCGGCGGCGCGCAATGCAGGACGGCGAACGGCGCAAGCGAAAGACGACGCAAGCTGGCAAAATCGTCGAGGTCGGCCACGACGGGAACGATGCCCCGGCTGCGCAGTCGCGCCACGCCGTCGCCACGGCGCACGAGCCCGTAGACTCTTGCCCGGCCGCGCAACATCGATGCCGCGCGCAAGCCCACGTCTCCGCATCCGATCAACAGGACCCTGATCACGCTCCACCCGACACTGGACGCGCGGCGCGCGCGGGGTTTCGACCGACACCTTCCTGATGACTTTCGAGATTACCATAAAGCCCAGCGACCATCGTGTGCCGTGCGAGGCCGACGAAACCGTGCTCGCCGCCGCGATGCGTGCCGATCTCATGCTTCCCTACGGCTGCCGCAACGGCGCCTGCGGATCGTGCAAGGGCAAGATCGTCGCGGGAGAAGTCGACTACGGCCCGCATCAGGCCACGACGCTCACCGACGAGGAGAAGCGGCAGGGCTTCGCGCTCTTCTGCTGCGCAAAGCCGCTGACCGATCTCGTGATCGAGGTGCGCGAAGTGCGCCGCACCGGCGACATCACGATCAAGCGGCTGCCGTGCCGGATCGAGTCGATCGACAAGGTCGCCGCCGACGTCGCGATCGTGCGCCTCAAGCTGCCGACCAACGAGCGCCTGCAATACCTCGCCGGCCAGTACATCGACCTTCTGCTCAAGGACGGCAAGCGCCGCAGCTTCTCGCTCGCGACCGCCCCGCACGACGATGCGCTGCTCGAGCTGCACATCCGGCACGTGCCGGGCGGCTTCTTCACCGATCCCCTGTTCACGAGTTACAAGGGGCGCGAGATCCTGCGCTTCGAAGGACCCCTCGGTGGCTTCCATCTGCGCGAGGACTCGGACATGCCGATCATCTTCGTGGCCGGCGGCACCGGCTTCGCGCCGATCAAGGCGATGATCGAGCACCTGCTCCACGCCAAGGTCGCGCGCGAGATGGTGCTCTACTGGGGCGTGCGCTCGCTCGCCGACTTGTACCTGCCCGAACTCCCCGGGACCTGGCAGAGCGCGCACCGCAACTTCACCTTCATCCCCGTTCTCTCCGAGCCGCGCGCCGAGGACAACTGGCCCGGACGAACGGGCTTCGTGCACCAGGCCGTGATGCGCGACTTCCCGCGCCTTGCGGGCTACCAGGTCTACGCCTGCGGCGCACCGGCGATGATCGAGGCGGCCAAGCGCGAGTTCATGCAGCGCTGCGGGCTGCCGCCGGAAGACTTCTACGCCGACAGCTTCACCTTCGCCGCCGAGGCGGAGGCGCGGCAGTAGCACGATTCCCGCGTCCGCGCCGGCAGGCCACCACATCGCGCCCTCGCCACCTGCCATGCGCACCGACACGCGCATCGTCGCCGCGGCGTCGATTCGTCTGGGCGACCCCGTCGTGCACGACTCGCGGTCGGGTTGACGTCATCCACACAGGATCGGACGCACAGAACGATTCAGGGCGGTCACGCCTGCCGCGGCTGCGATCCTCTAGAATCATCGCTCGCCGCACCCTCCCCGCTCATGATCCACGGCCAACGCCTCGTCGTCGTGATGCCCGCCTACCGTGCGGAGAAGACGCTCGAGAGCTGCTATCACGCGATTCCGCACGACGTGGTCGATGCGGTGCTTCTCGTCGACGACGCGAGCGACGACGCGACGCTCGCCGTGGCCGAGCGCCTGGGCCTCGCGCCGATCCGCCACGCGGTGAATGCGGGCTACGGCGCCAACCAGAAGACCTGCTATGCCGCGGCGCTCGCCGCGGAAGCGGACATCGTCGTCATGCTGCACCCCGACTACCAGTACGAACCGCGCCTCATCACCGCACTCGCCTCGCTCGTCGCCTCCGGCGTCTACGACGTCGCCTTGGGCTCGCGCATGCTGGGCAAGACGGCGCTCGAAGGCGGCATGCCGCGCTACAAGTACGTGAGCAATCGCCTGCTCACCGGCTTCCAGAACGTGCTGTGCGGGACGCGGCTGTCGGAATACCACACCGGCTTTCGCGCCTACTCGCGGCGCGTGCTCGAGACGCTGCCGCTCGGTGCCAATTCGCACGACTTCGTCTTCGACAACCAGATGATCGCGCAGGCGCTCGCCTTCGGAATGCGCATCGGCGAGATCTCGTGCCCCGCACGCTACTTCGAGGACGCAAGCGAGATCAGTTTCGCCCGCTCGCTCGTCTATGGCATGGGTGTGGTCCGCACGAGCCTCGCGTATCGCGCGTGGCGCTGGGGACTCGCCCGACCGCGAATCTTCGACAGCGCACCGCACTGGAAGCTGCGCCCGGCGGCAGCGCCGGCGTCACCGGAACCGGCGCCGCGCTAGCCAGGCGCTATGCGCGGGCGCGCTCGAGCGCGGCAAGCGACCGCTCAAGCGCCGCCGCGAGATGCGCGTTGGCGAGATCACGGTGACCGAGCCGCGCGTGCAACTCGCCGAGGGCGACGCGCGTGCGCCAGTGGTCGTCGAGCGCGAGGCTCGCCTCGAGGTAGGTCTGCGCCTTGCCCCACAGCGATTCGCGCTCGCACAAGCAGCCCAACGCGTAGAGCAGTGTCGCATCCTGGTCGTGTGCCTGGAGCCAGCGCTCGGCGACCTCGAGCTGCCGCGTCGGCTCGCCGGTGCGACAGCGGGCATACAGCACAGCGAGCTCGGGATCCCAGTCGCGATCGAGACTGCGCACGATGATCTCGGCGGCCTCGCGATCACCGCCAAGCGCAAGGAACGCGCTCGCCGCCGCACGTGCCGCCTTCGCGCTCGCGCGATCGGCGTCGGAGAGCTTGTTCCAGTACGCGCGCAACCCCGCGCCGTCGAGACGCAATCCGGCGAGAGCCTCGGCATGCGCGCTCGCGCGGATGAGTCGCCCCTGCTCGGCGTCGTACACCTTGCGCCGCACCAGCTGGTCGACGAGAGGTGGAATCTCGGAGAAGCGGCGCGCGGCGGTCAGCGCCCGCACTTCGAGTCGCAGCGCGGCCGTGTGCAATCCGGCCTCGCGCTTCAACTGCGCGAGCTTTTCGAGCGCGACGCCCGGCTGATCCTGCGCCAGCGCCATGTCGGCGGCGAGCATGAGTCGCGGTACGGCGAGACTGGGCACCGCGACGTCGGCACGGCCGAGCAGCGTCTCCGCCGGCCCGAAGTCGTGCATGTCGATCGCGGCGCGCGCGCCGACCAACGCCGGCAACCCCCCGGAATGCGGGATCGCGAGCGCCTCCTCGGCGTACTGCCGCGCCTTGCCGTAGCGCCCTTCGAGCAGGGCAACCACCGCGGCGTCGTGCCGATTGCGCGCGCGTGCGACGTTGCGTCGCTCACGGGATGCACGCACCTCGGACGACAGTCGCATGATCCGCGACGCAACGCGAAGCAGCAGGTAGAGCGCGATGAAGGCGAGAATCGACAGCACGACGAAGGCATTGAGCGAGAACTCGACCCGATACGGCGGGGCCACGAACAGAACGTATCCCGCATTGAGCTTGAGCAGGAGCGCCGCCAGGACGGCGAGCGTTGCAACGAGCAGGAAAGCGAAGAGGAGGCGCACGGCGACGTTCGGCTTCAGCGTCCGGCACCGGCCGCGGCCCGGTCGCGAGTCGCCTTCAGCGTGCGCAGCGCGGTGATCGTCGTGGCGATGTCGGGAACGCTGGCAGGCATCGGAGTGGCGGCGAGCTGGGTGAGCGTCGCGGTCAACGTCTGCCCGGGCTTGCTGCGGGTATCGAAGTACTTCTTCACCCAGGCATTGGCCGCCGTGACGTCGGTCTTGAAGCCCTGGACGTCATGCGAGAGCAGCGCCACGCGCGCCGCGAGGAGGCGCAGCCGCAGGTTCTCGCGCAGGAAGTACTGCTGCGGTGGAGGAACCAGGGGTGCCGCAGCGCGATCGGCGACCTCGACGCGCACGAGCGAGCGCAGTTCGTCCCACGCCTCGCGCAGCGCCCGCCGCCATGCGGGCTCGTCGATCGGCGCGGGTGGCGGCATCTCGACCGGCAGCCGCTCGTCGCGGGCGAGCGGAAGCGCATCGATGCTCGCAAGCGCCTGATCGAGCTTGAGCGACATGCCGGCGACGTCGACGAACGGGACCGCCTTCAGGCGATCGATGTCCCGTGCCAGTGAGCGTCGCAGGGGCACGAACTGCGTCTGATCCATGCGCGCGAGCTTCGCATCGGCGAGTTGCAATGCGGCAAGCGCTGCCTGCACATTGCCGGCGATCGCAAGCTGCTGGCTTGCGAGCAGCAATACCTGCTCCACCTCGTTCAACGCGACCTCGTCGCGCGAGGGTGCAAGCTCGCGATACAGCGCCTCGAGCGAGGCCTGCTGACTCTGCGACTCCTCGAGCCGGGCCTCGAGCAAGGCGAGCTTGGCGCGCGTCTCGCGCAAGTCGTTGCTCATCTGCGAATCCTGCGCGCGGGCCTGCGCGGCGGCGACTTCGGCATCGGCGAGGCGCTTGCCGACCTCGAGACTCAAGTCGCGCTGCGCGTTGCGCAGCCACATCCAGCCGCCGAGAAGGCCGGCGACGAGGAGCAGCGCGAGAACGGCGAACCAGCCCCGGCTCGCCGGGCGCGAGAACGGCGGCTGCGGCGCGGAAGCCTCGGGACGTGCCTGCACGGTCGCGGAAGCGGGTGCGCCGCCGGCGATCGCGGGATCGTCCATGGCGTGAAGGCGACAAGCGCGGAAACGAAGACGCACCGATTCTAGCAGCCTCGAACGCGAGAGCCCCGGCGCGGGGCGAGTGCGAGCGCTGCCGACGCCACCGCGGCGGCAAGGTGGAATGCGCGGGCGACGCCGATGCGGCGCAGCGCGACGGCCAGCGAGCGCCACGCATGCTGCACCGCGCCGATCGGGGTCGCTTACAATCGCGTGCGGGGCGGCCCGTACCTCGCCCGCCTCCCCGCCCCTCCGACGATGAACGGTCTCACCCTGGTCGCGCTGCTCGCAGTCGCCGTCGCCCTCGTGCTGGCGTGGCGCGGCGGCGTGGCAAGCGGCCGGCGCAGCGAGCGCGCGGCGGCAGGCGCCCCGCTACGCCCCGCCCTCGGCACCGCGGCGGCGCCGCTCGCGACGCCGGGCGCGGTCCCGCAGGCACGATCCGCCGCCTCCGGGACAGGCGTGCCGACGAGCCCACCGACGCCCGTGGCCATCGCGCATGCTCCTGCGACTCCCGCCGCGCGTCCCGTGGCCGACGCCGCGGCATCCGACGTCGCCGACGAACGGGCACGGCTCGTGCGCAGCCTCACGGCGGAGAACGCGCGCCTTGCCGCCCGTGGCACCGACAGCGACGCCGAAAGGCAGCACCTCGCCGAACTTGCCGAGGATCGGCGTCGTCTCCTCGCCGCGCTCGCCACGGCGCGAACCGAAACCGCGCGCTACCGCGCGCTCGTCGTCGACCTCGAGAACCACGCCCCACCGCCGCTGCTCGGGGGACCGGATGCGCCCGATGACCTCAGGCTCATCGTCGGCGTCGGGCCGGTGCTCGCGCGCATGCTCCAGCAGATGGGAATCACGACGTACCGCCAGATCGCGCGCTGGACCGAGCGCGACATCGAGGACTTCGAGGCACGCCTGCCCGAGTTTCCCGGCCGCATCCGTCGCGACGCCTGGGTCACGCAGGCGCGGGCCTTGCACCAGTCCAAGTACGACGAGGTCCTGGCGGTGCGCGACCGCTGATGGCTGCGCGGCATCCGCTTGCGCACGCCTTTGCGCCGATCGCGATTCTCGCGCTCGTGTGGGGCTGCAACTGGCCGATCCTGAAGATCGGCGTGACCGAGATCGCGCCGCTCACCTTCCGCGCGCTCACGCTGCCGTTTGCCGCCCTCGGACTCTTCCTCGTCGTGAAGATCACCAAGGAGCGCATCGGCATTCCGCGCGCCTGGTGGGGACGGCTCGTCGTGCTCTCGCTGTTCAACATCTCGGGCTGGAACGGCTTCGTGCTCTTCGGCGTCCAGCAGCTTCCCGCCGGCCGCAGCGCGATCATCGCGTACACGATGCCGATCTGGGCGACGCTCATCGCCATGGCCGTGCTGCACGAGCCGCTCAACCGCCGCAAGGTCGTCGGCCTGGGACTCGGCATGCTCGGCATGCTCGTGCTCCTGGGCGACGACCTGCGCTACGTGCGCTCGACACCGGTCGGCGCGCTGCTCATCCTCACGGCCGCCACGCTTTGGGCCGTCGGCACCGTGCTCCTGCGCAAGTGGAAGCCGCCGATCCTGCAGACGACGCTGTCGGCGTGGATGATGTTGCTGGGGTCGCTGCCGCTCGTCGCCATCGCGCCCTTCTTCGACGCGAATCCGCTTGCGAACCTGCCGCACCTGTCGGCGGGCGCCTGGTTCGCCGTCGCCTACAACATCGTCCTCGCCGGCACGATCGCCAACTGGACGTGGTTCCACCTCGCGCGCACGTTGCCCGTGACGATCTCGTCGCTGTCGTCGCTGCCGGTTCCGGTGGTCGGCGTCTTCTCGGGAATGATCGTGCTGGGCGAGCGGCCCGGAATCGCCGAATTCGTCGCCTTGGGTCTCGTGCTCGCGTCGCTTGCGGCGGTCCTCTTTAAGCCCGCCGGCGAGACGACGCCGCCGGCGCCCGAATAGCCGCCGCAGTCGTGGCGACGGCTCGTCGCTACGCGAGTTCGGGAACGAGGGTCAGCACCTTGCCGGTGGCGAACCAGGCGTCGAGGTTGGCCTTGCAAAGATCCCCCATCGCCTTGCGCGTCTCGTGCGTCGCGCTGCCTACGTGCGGCAACAGGACGACGTTGTCCATCGTGAGGAGCGCCGCCGGAACGCGGGGTTCGTCGGCGAACACATCGAGCCCAGCGCCCTTGATCGTGCCCGCCTGCAACGCGGCCACGAGCGCGCTCTCGTCGATGATCGAGCCTCGCGCGATGTTGACGACGACGCCCTTCTTGCCGAGTGCGGCGAGGACCTCCGCGTTCACGAGGTTGCGTGTCGCGGCGCCCCCCGGACTCGCCACGACGAGGAAATCCGACGCGGCCGCCAGCGCCTTGACGTCCGGCAGGAACTGGTACGGCACGTCCTGGCGATGACGCCCGGTGTACGCCACCGTCATGCCCAGCGCCTCGACGCGACGCGCGATCGCCTTGCCGATGCGGCCGAGCCCGAGGATGCCGACCTTCTGGCCGCCGAGCTTGGTCGTGAGCTCGGGCCCGCGCTCGAGCCAGCCACCGGATCGCACGAAGCGGTCGAGACGAACGAAACCGCGACCGGTCATGAGGATGAGTGCGACCGCCACGTCGGCGACGTCGTCGGTCAGCACATCGGGCGTGTTCGTCACCTTGATGCCACGCTGGCGGCAGTAGTCGACGGGCACGCCGTCGTAGCCGACGCCGAAGACCGAGATGATCTCGAGCTTGGGCAGCGCCGCAAGGAAGTCGGGCGTGGTGGTGATGTGCCCGCCCTGGACGAGGCCGCGGATGCGCCCGCCCTCGGCAGCGAGGAATCCTGCCTTGTCACTTGCCGCGTAGTACTCGTGACAACGGTAGTCGGCGCGCAGCGGCTCGGCCAGGAACGGTGGCAGCGCGGCCGCGATCAGGATGTCGGGTGTGGGCATGGTGTGGGCTCTACGGCGGATCGCTGACGGGATGCAGCGCGAACCATTCTAGCAACCCGCAGACGAGCCCGTCGTCACCGGGGGCCGTGACGATCGCCACGAAACCCGCGCCACGCGCATGCGCCGCGATGACCGGGTGCGGGACGAACAGCGGTGCGCGGGCGAGGCGGGCACACGCCGGCGCCGGAAGGACATGGCACAGATTGTCGAGCGCCTCGCGCGACGTGAGCGTCGTGGCGTGGATGCGGCCGGCATCGATCGCCGCGATGAGTCCGCCCGTGTCGCTCGCAGGCGGCGCGCGCCGGTAGCACTGCGCGTAGTCGACGTGCGCGCCGCGAGCGCGCAGCGTGCGTGCCAGATGGTCGCGCCCGCCCTCGCCGCGGAAGATGACGATGCGCTTCCCCTGCACCGCCGCGAGCTCCGGCAACGCGAGCAGTCCTTCGCTGTCGTACGTCGTCGACGGCACGCTCGCTGCGGCGAGCCCGACCGCCGCGAGCGCGGCCGCGGTGCCGGGCCCGGTGGCGAGCACGCGCAATGCGCGCGGCCACGCCGCAGCCGTCGGCACGCCGTGGAGGGCGGCGTTGGCCGACACGAAGATCGCGATGTCGTAGCTTTCGAGCGCGGCGTGCGCGCGCGACAGTGAAGCGGCGTCGCGAGGGGGCTCGATGACGATCGCGGGGAACACGATCGCCGTCGCCTCGACGGCGGCCAGCGCGCGCACGAGCCCCTCCGCCTGGCGCACCGGCCGCGTGACGAGCACGCCGACGCCCGCGAGCGAACGCGAGCCGGGAAGGGCCTTGGGACGCGAATCCACGTGTCGCGGCGGCGCCGCCGAACGCCGCCCGATCAGGAAGCGATGCGCCGCGCCGCGCCGCGGGTGAGGAGGTCGTCGGCGAGCGCGAGGCCAAGTCGAGTCGCTGCGGCACGGTCGGTGACGGTGGCGTCCTTCTCGCCTCGCAGCACGCCGCGTCCGCCGCCGACGAGTCCACGCAGCCACAGCGAACCCTCCTCCCACGCCGCGTACGCCGCCACCGGCGCCGCCACGGTGCCGCACAGCGCCTGCGTGAACGCGCGCTCCGCCGTCGTGGCGAGCGTCGTGGCGCGATCGACGAGCGGCGCGACCGCGGCGACGATCTCGGGACGATCGGCGCGACACTCGAGCGCGAGGGCACCCTGTCCCGCCGCCGGCAGGCACTCGTCCGGTGCGAGAAACGCCGTGACGCGCGCGGCGTACCCCGCACGACACAGCGTCGCCGCCGCCACGATCAACGCATCGCACCCTCCCGCATCGAGGAGTCGCAGGCGCGCCGCGATGTCGCCGCGCACGGTGCGGACCTCGAGCGTGGGGAAGCGCTCGCGCAACTGCGCTTCGCGACGCGCACTCGACGTGCCGATCACCGCACCGTCGGGCATCGCCGCGAGCGACGCGAAGGCGTGCGAGACGAAGGCGTCGCGCGGATCCTCGCGTGCGGTGATGCCGGCGAGCGCGAAGCCGCTCGCCAGCGTGTTGGGCAGGTTCTTGAGCGAGTGCACCGCGAGATCGGCGCGTCCTTCGGCGACAGCCGCCTCGAGTGCACGGATCATGCCGGCGCGAGCCCCGCTCTCGCTGCGCGCGCCGGGATCTTCACCGCCACGCGGTGCAATGCCCAAGATGCCGATCGTCGTGCGTGGATGGAGCGCGCCGAGCCGGGCACGAATCTGCTCGGCCGGCCACATGGAGGGCGCGAGCTTGCGTGTCGCGATGGTGAGGCGGCGCGGCGCAGGCACGCAAAAATTCTAGCACGCACGCGAGCGCATTCACGGCAGCCCACCGAAGCGCGTGCGCGGGACGCCTCCGCTATCATGCCCGGCTGGCCGCGTCGCGCGGCCTCGATGGAGGATCGTCATGCGCATCGTCATCACCGGTGGCGCCGGATTTCTCGGCAGCCGACTCGTCCGCAAGCTCCTCGAGCGCAATGCGCTCACCGATGCAACCGGCCGCCTGCGCGAGATCACCGCGATCACGCTGCTCGACGTCGCGCCCGCGCGCCTGCCCGACGATCCGCGCGTGAGCGCGCTCGCCGGCGACCTTGGCGATCGCGCGCTTCTCGAACGCGCGATCACGCGCGACACCGACAGCGTCTTCCATCTGGCGGCCGTGGTGAGCGGCCAGGCCGAGGCGGAGTTCGACACCGGCATGCGTGTCAACCTCGACGGCACGCGCGCGGTGCTCGAACGCTGTCGCGCGCTCGCCGCGCCCCCCAAGCTCGTCTTCACGAGTTCGCTCGCGGTGTTCGGTGGGCCGCTGCCCGATCCCGTGCCCGATGCGGCGCCGCTCAATCCGCAGGCCTCCTACGGAGTGCAAAAGGCGATCGGCGAATACCTCGTGTACGACATGACGCGCAAGGGGTACCTCGATGGCCGCTCGCTGCGCCTGCCGACGGTCACCGTGCGGCCGGGCAAGCCGAACCAGGCGGCCTCGTCGTTTGCAAGCGGCATCGTGCGCGAGCCGCTCGCCGGGATCGCGACGACCTGCCCGGTCGCACCGACGACGCGAATGTGGGTGCAGTCACCACGCGCGGTCATCGACAATCTCATCGTCGGCCACGAGGCGCCGGCGAGTGCCTTCACCCACACGCGATCGATCAACGTGCCCGGCATCACGGTATCGGTCGGGGACATGGTTGCGGCGCTGCGCGCCGTCGCCGGCGACGAGGTCGCCGAGCGCGTCACCTGGCGGCTCGATCCGGCGGTCGATCGCATCGTCTCGACGTGGCCCGCGCGCTTCGAAGCGCAACTCGGATCCACGCTCGGGATGCGCGCCGACCGCGACTTCGCCGCCATCGTGCGCGCGTACATCGCCGACGACATGCCGCGCGCGTAGGACGCTGCCTTGCACGCCATCGGGCGCAAGGCGACGGTGGGTCGCGACGGATGGGTCGAGGGATCCGGCAGCGCGTGCTGCCGCAAGGCTACGTCGCCGCCGGCTCGGGCGTGGCGAGGAAGCGTGCCGCGCCACGCGCCTTGAAGTCCTCCGCCAATGCGCGGCCGAGCGCGTCGGCCGCGGCGAGGTCGCCGGTGTCGGGGTCGATCGGTGCGCTTCGCTCTCCGCGCAGCACGTCGCTGCCGTCGCGCACCGCGAGAAGGCCGCGCAGCCACAGCACGCCGTCACGAAACGTCGCGTAACCTGCAATCGGCGTGTGACAACTGCCACCGAGCGCATGCGAGAACGCGCGCTCGGCGGTGATCGCGAGCAGCGTCGGGTGGTGCGTGAGCGGCGCGAGCGCGGCGACGATGTCGGGGCGATCGGCCGCGCACTCGATCCCGAGCGCTCCCTGGCCCACGGCGGGCAGGAAGTCGGAAGGATCGAGGAGCGCCGAGATGCGATGGTTCTGCTCGAGGCGATTGAGCCCCGCCGCAGCGAGGATCGCCGCGTCGTACAGGCCCTCGTCGAGCTTGCGCACGCGCGTGTTGACGTTGCCGCGCAGGAGTCGCACGGCGAGCTTCGGATTGCGCTCGCGCAGTTGCGCCTCGCGACGCAAGCTCGAGGTCCCGACGATCGCGCCGTCGGGCAGCGCCTCGATCGACGCATAGCGATTGGCGACGAGCGCGTCGCGCGGGTCTTCGCGTTCCGGGACGGCGGCGATGACGAAGCCCGGCGCCACGTCCATCGGCATGTCCTTGAGCGAATGCACGGCGAGGTCGGCGCGGCCCTCGTGCATCGCCGTCTCGATCTCGGTGATGAAGAGCCCCTTGCCGCCGATGCTGGCGAGCGACTGGTCGAGAACACGATCGCCCTGCGTGGTCACGCCGCGCAAAACGATCTCGCACTCGGGATACAGCACGAGCAGGCGGTCGCGAATGTACTGCGCGTGGCAAAGCGACAGCGCCGATTTCCGTAGCGCGACCTGCAACTGCTTGGGCGGAGGGTACGACGGCATCGCGTGGCGGCAACGTGGGACGACGCCAAATTCTAGCATCGACGCGTCACGCCCCGCGGCAGACGACGGGCGCCGACCCGGCACGCTGCACTGCGCGATGCGATCGGTGCGGATCGCGCCGCGCCGCGGCCGATCACTCGACCTTGACAGTCCAGCGCGGCGCGTCGCCGTCGCGGTCGCGGTCGCGGGACAGGTTCACGCGATACTCGTACTTGTCCGTGCGATACAGCGCATGCAGGAGTTCGACGGGCCGGCCGCTGCCGTCGCGCATCACGCGCGTCATGCGGATGAGCGGCGCGCCGACGTCGATGCGCAACAGATCCGCCATCTCGACACTGGCGACGGCCGCCGACAGGCGCTGCTCGGCGGCGGTGGCCGCCACCCCCGCGGTTTCGAGCGCGTGGCTCACCGTGCGGTTGTGCAGCGACGCCTCGCTCAGGAGGTCGGCCTCGGGCTCGGGGATGTAGCAGGTCGTGTGCGAGAACGGCTCCTGCGAGTCGCTGCGCACGCGCACGATGCGCAGCGCCCGGGTTCCCGGCGCACATTCGAGCAGGCGCGCGGCGTCTGCCGGCAGCGGCACCTTGCCGAAGGCGAGCACGCGCACCCGCGTGCGCTGCTCGAAGTCGCTGATGTTCTCGAGCAGCCCACTGAAATTGGCCGGGTCGGCGCGGCGCGGCGAACTCAACGCGAACGTGCCGCGTCCTTGCTGGCGGAGAATGAGCTTCTCCTGTTCGAGCATGTTGAGCGCCTTGCGGATCGTCACCCGCGACACGTTGAACGCCGCGGCGAAATTCTCCTCGGTGGGCATCGCCGTATCGAGTGGCCACTCGCCGTCCTGCACCCGCTGGCGCAGCACGCTGTAGACCTGGTAGTAGCGCGGGACGAAATCCGACGCGACGTGGTCGCGCCGCACGGCGCGCTGCCGCCGGCTGCGTCCGTTCACCGGCGGCGTCAGCGGGAGCGACACGCGATCGCCTTCACCTCGAGGAGGAACGCCGGATCGGCGAGCGCCGCAACGCCGATCGCCGTCCACGGAAACGCGCCGCGCGGCAGCATCCGGTTCTTGACGGCGACGAACGCCGGCAGGTGCCGCTCGATGTCGACGTGGTAGGTCGTCATGTCGACGATGTCGGCGAAGGTGCAGCCTGCCGCCGCCAGCACGGTCCGCAGATTCTCGAAGCACTGCTCGAACTGCGCCTCCGCGCCGGTCACGATGCTCATGTCGGCGGCGCGCCCGACCTGCCCGGCGCAGAACACGAAATCGCCGGCGCGCAGCGCCGGCAGATAGCCCTTCTCGTCGACGACGCGCTGCATCGACGACGGAACGACGGGAACGCGCTCGACCATCTACCGTCTCACGAACGGATTGGGGAACTCGACGCCGGTGGAAATCCAGACACTCTTGATCTCCATGTACTCGCGCATGCCGGCGATGCCGCCTTCGCGACCCATGCCGCTCAACTTGAAGCCGCCGAACGGTGAAGTCGTGCTCGTCATGCGGTAGTTGTTGACCCATATGGTACCAGCGCGAATGCGGTCGGCCATGGCGAATGCGCGCGGCATCGACTGCGTCCAGATCCCGGCGGCAAGGCCGAAGTCGATGTCGTTGGCGATGCGCACGGCATCGTCGTCGTCGCGAAAGCGGATCACGGCGAGCACGGGACCGAAGACCTCCTCCTGCGCGATGCGCATGCGATTGTCGACGTCGGCGAAGATCGTCGGTTCGTAGAAGAGACCGTCGGGCCAGCCCGGCACCTGCGCGCGCTTGCCGCCCGCGACGAGGCGCGCGCCCTCCGCCGTCGCGATCCCGACGTAGCGCTCGATCTTCTCGAGTTGCGGCCGGGTCGAGATCGGCGCGATCTGCGTTGCCGGATCGGACGGATGTCCGAAGCGCACGTTGGCGATGAACGCGGTGAGCTTTGCGACGAACGCGTCGTGGATCGAATCCTGCACGAGCAGGCGCGACCCGGCGACGCAGCTCTGTCCGGACGCCGCGAAGATGCCTGCGACGGCACCCTTCACCGCCTCGTCGAGGTCGGCGTCGGCGAACACGATGTTGGGCGACTTGCCGCCGAGTTCCATCGTCACCCGCTTCATGTGGCGCGCCGCCTTCTCGTTGATCATGCGCCCGGCGTCGGGACCGCCGGTGAAGGCGATGCGGTCGACGCGCGGATCGCTGACGAGCGCGTCGCCCACTTCCGCGCCGTAGCCCGTCACGACGTTGACGACCCCGGGCGGGAAGCCCGCCGCCGTGACGAGCTTCATGAACTCGAGCAGCGACGCCGAGGTGAACTCGGAGGGCTTGAGCACCACCGTGGTGCCGGCGGCGAGCGCTGGCGCGAGCTTGAGGCTCATGAGCGGCAACGGCGAGTTCCACGGCATGATGCACACGACCACGCCGGCCGGCTCGTACTTGGTGTAATTGAACACGCCCGGCTTGTCGGAGGGGATCACCGTGCCCTCCATCTTGTCGGCGAGGCCCCCGTAGTAGTAGTAATAATTGGCCATGTACTTCATCTGCATGCGAAGCTCGGCCAGGAGCTTCCCGTTGTCCTTCATCTCGACGTGCGCGAGCCATTCCCCGTGTTCGATGATGAGGTCGCCGAGCCGGCGCAGGAGCGCGCCGCGCTGCGACGCCGACATCGCAGGCCAGGGCCCACGCGCGAAGGCCGCGGCCGCGGCCGCAACCGCGCGCTCGGCGTCGGCTGCGGTGCCGCGCGGGATCTCGGCCCAGACCTTGCCGGCGACGGGATCTTCGCTCGCGATCCACTGCCCGCCGATGGGGTCGACGAAGGCACCATCGATGAACAGGCCATAGCGGGCGAGCCCGTTCACGCGCGGCGTGCGCGCAAGCGAGGCATCGGCGGGATCGAGTTTGGCGTCGAGATCGGCAACGGACGGGCTCATCGTGCTTCCTTCATGGCGGCGCCCTGCCCCGACCGCCGGGGGACGCCGCAGAAAATTTACCGAAAATTTGTCTTGTCATACTATCATTAATACGAATTGCCCTGTACCATCGGTGCGCGTGCGCCGCACGAAGCCGCCGGTCCGGGCGTCGCCACCGCCATTCGGGGGACAATGACGTGCCGCGAAGGTCGGGTCCGGCGCAAGCACCCGGATCGGCGTTTGCCTTCCCTTTTCGAGCGTAGACCAGGAGATTTCCGCATGCAGTCCAAACTCGCTTCAACGCTATTCGCGGTCGCCGCGGCCGTGGCCACCGCCGTGTCCGGCGCCGCCGTGGCGCGCGATCTCATGATCGTCGGCTTCGGCGGCGGCTTCCAGGACAACGCCCGCAAGCACCTGTTCCAGGCCTACGACAAGGCCTCGGGGGTCAAGGTGAAGGACGACGTCTACAACGGCGAGATGGCCAAGATCTATTCGATGGTCAAGGCCGGCGACGTGACCTGGGACGTGGTGATGGTCGAGGCGCCCGAACTCGTTCGTGGCTGCGAGGACGGCGTGTTCGAGAAGATGGACTGGTCGGTCGTCAAGAAGGACAAGTTCATCCCCGGCGGCACGTCCGCGTGCGGTGCCGGTGCCGTGCTGTGGGGCATGTCGCTGTTCTACGACCAGACCAAGATCAAGAACGGGCCGACGACGTACGCCGAACTGTGGGATGTGAACAAGTTCCCCGGCAAGCGCTCGTTCCGCTCCACACCCAAGGGCACGCTCGAGATCGCGCTCCTGGCCGACGGCGTGCCGGCCGCCGAGGTCTACAAGGTCCTCGCCACGCCCGCCGGGCAGCAGCGCGCGTTCGCCAAGCTCGACAAGATCAAGCCGCACATCGTCTGGTGGAAGTCGGGAACGCAGCCGGTGCAGCTCGTCGGCAGCGGCGAGGTGGCCTACGCGGTGGGATTCACCGGACGCACGGTACGCGCCAACGCGGAGAACGGTGACAAGTACCCGCTGCTGTGGAAGACGCTCCTCTACTCGGTCGACTACTGGGCAGTGGTGAAGGGCTCGCCCAATGCGAAGGAAGGCTTCAAGATGATCGACTGGATCACCGATGCGAAGCCGCTCCTGGCCCTCGCGGAGGACTGGGCCGTGTCGCCGGCCAACAAGGAAGCCGCCGCCAATCCCAAGATCGCGGTGAAGAACCCGGGCATGCTGTCGAGCCACGTCGCCGACGGCCTCTTCATCGACACCGAGTTCTGGGTCCAGCACGGCGAGGATCTCGAGGCGAAGTTCAACGCCTGGGTCGCGAAGTAGTCGCGTAACGCCGGCGGCCGCGCGTGGCGATCTCGCGCAACAACCTGCTCGCGGCCGCGCTGATCGCCCCGCTCTTCGCGGTGGTGGTCGCAAGCTTCATCGTGCCGCTCGCCGTCACGCTGTGGACGGCGATCGGCAACCCGGAGGTGCGCGAAACGCTCCCGCGCACGACCGCCGCGCTGCGGGGATGGAACGGCGAGGGCCTCCCGTCCGAGGCAGCGTTTGCCGCGGTCGCCGCCGAACTCGCGCAGGCGCACGAGGCGCAGGCGATCGGCCAACTCTCGCGACGTCTCAACTTCGAGGAGGCGGGGCTGCGTGCGCTGCTCTTGAAGACCGCGCGCGCGAAGGATCGCCTGAGCGCACCGTATCGTGACGCGCTCGTCGCGCTCGACCCGCGCTGGGGCGAGACGTCGCTGTGGCAGATCCTGGCGCGCAATACCGCAGCGTTGACGCCGCTGTATCTCCTGCGCTCGCTCGACCTCTCGCTCACCCCCGACGGCAAGATCGTCGCGGCACCGGCCGACGAGGCGATCTTCCTCGCCCTGTTCGCGCGCACGTTCGTCATCAGCTTCTGGGTGACGATCCTTTGCGTGCTGATCGGCTATCCCGTCGCCTACACGCTGTCGACGCTGTCGACACGCTGGGCCAACATCGGCATGGCGCTCGTGCTGGTGCCGTTCTGGACGTCGATCCTCGTGCGCACCACCGCGTGGTTCATCCTCCTGCAGCGCGAGGGTCCGGTGAATGCCCTGCTGCTGGGACTGGGCGTCGTCGATGCGCCGATCACCATGATCTTCACCCGCTTCGCGGTGTACATCGCGATGGTGCACGTGCTGCTGCCGTTCGTCGTGCTGCCGCTGTACAGCGTGATGAAGGGGATCAACCCCGCGTACCTGCGCGCCGCGGCGTCGCTCGGTGCGCCGCCGTGGAAGCGCTTCATCCGCGTGTACCTGCCGCTGACGATGCCCGGCGTCGCCGCGGGCGGCCTCATGGTCTTCATGCTCGCCGTCGGCTTCTACATCACGCCGGTGCTCGTCGGCGGCCCCGAGGACCAGATGGTGAGCTACTTCATCGCCTTCTTCACCAACCAGACGATCAACTGGGGAATGGCGGCTGCGCTCGCCTGCCTCCTCCTCGCCATGACCGCGATCCTGGTCGTCGTCGCGCGTCTCATCGTCCCGGGCTTCCGCCTGGGTGGCGTCTCGGCATGAAGACCGGCAACGGCCTCGCGCTCACGGTGCGCACGTTCACCGCGATCGTGCTCGTCTTCCTCATCGCGCCGATCGTCGTCGTGTTCCCGCTGTCGCTGTCCTCCGGCGAGCTCCTCACGCTGCCCACGCCGGGCTACTCGCTGCGCTGGTACGACGACTTCTTCACGAGCAGCAAGTGGCTGCTCGCCACGCGCAACAGCTTCATCGTCGGCATCGCCACCGCGATCCTCGCAACCTTTCTCGGCACGCTCGGGGCGCTCGGCATCTTTCTCGGACGCTTCCGCGGCAAGACCTTCCTCGTGGCGATGCTGGCCACGCCGATGGTCGTCCCGGTCGTGGTCACGGCCATCGCGCTGTACTTCGCCTTCTCGTTCGTGGGGCTCAACAACACGCTGACCGGCCTCGTGCTGGCGCACACGGTCCTGTCGGTGCCGTACGTGCTCATCACCGTGCTCGCGACGCTGCAGACGTTCGACCGCAACCTGCTCAAGGCTGCCGCCACGCTCGGCGCGCCGCCGCCCGCCGCGTTCCGCCGCGTCCTCCTCCCGCTCATCGCGCCGGGGGTGGCCACCGGCGCGCTGTTTGCCTTCGCCACGTCGTTCGACGAACTCGTCGTGGCGATCTTCATCGCCGGCCCCCAACAGTTCACGCTGCCGCGCCAGATGTACGCGGGCCTGCGTGAATTCCTGAGCCCCACGATCGCCTCCGCGGCGGTCCTGCTCATCATCTGCTCGCTCCTCCTGCTCACCGCGAACGAATACTTCCGCACGCGCGGGAAGACGCGCACGCTGCCGGACGATCCGGCGGAACCGAACTAGCCGGCGCTCATGCACGATCCCATCGTCACCTTCGAACGGGTCACGAAGTCCTACGACGGGCGCACGCTCGTCGTCGAGGCGCTCGACTTGACGCTCGCCCGCGGCGAGTTCCTCACGCTCCTCGGCCCCTCGGGCTCGGGCAAGACCACGACGCTCATGATGCTCGCCGGCTTCGAGGACCCGACGTCGGGAACGATCACGCTCGACGGCAAGCGGCTCAACCACGTCCCCGCGCATCGTCGCGGCATCGGCATGGTGTTCCAGAATTACGCGCTGTTCCCGCACATGACGGTGGCCGAGAATCTCGTCTTTCCGCTCGAGATGCACGGCGTGCCGAAGGCCGAGATCGAGCCCAAGGTGAAGCGCGCCCTCGACATGGTGCGCCTGCCCCAGCTTCGCGATCGCAAGCCGGGGCAGCTCTCCGGCGGGCAGCAGCAACGCGTGGCCGTGGCGCGCGCGCTCGTCTACGGCCCCAAGCTCGTGCTGATGGACGAGCCGCTCGGGGCGCTGGACAAGCAGTTGCGCGAGGAACTCCAGCTCGAGATCAAGCACCTGCACGACGAGCTCGGCGTGACGATCGTGTACGTCACGCACGACCAGTCGGAGGCGCTCACGATGTCCGATCGCATCGCGGTCTTCCATCAGGGTCGGGTGCAGCAGCTCGCCACGCCCGCCGACCTCTACGAGCGGCCGGCCAACGCCTTCGTCGCGTCGTTCATCGGCGAGAACAATCGCTTCGACGGCACGCTCGTCGGGCGCGACGGTGCGAATTGTCGCGTCCGCCTGCCCGACGGCAGCGAGATCGCCGCGACGATCGAGGCCGATCTCGCCCCCGGCGCCGCGGTCGCGGTATCGATCCGTCCGGAGCGCGTCGCCGTCGGTGCGCAGGCGCAAAGGGACAATCGCTTCGTCGGCGACCTGCGCGAGGTGATCTATCTCGGCGATCACTGCAAGCTGCGTCTTGCCGTCGCCGGCAACGAGAGCTTCGTGGTCAAGGTGGCGGCCGGTGACGCCGCGACCACACTCGACCGTGGCTCAGCGCTCGCCGTCGCGTGGGATGCCGCCGCGTGCCGCGCGCTGCCGCCGCTCGCGTAGGCGGACGTCAGGCCGGCCCGGGCCCGGGTGGCATTGCGAAAGGCCGCGCCGCCTCGAATGCGTGCGAGGCGCGCAGCACGAGCGCTTCCGCATGGCGGGCGCCGACGACCTGCAATGCGACCGGCAGGCCGTCGCTCGCGATCGCGCACGGCAGCGACGCCGCCGGCTGCTGCGTCCAGTTGAACGGATACGTGTACGGACTCCAATCGAGCCACGACGTCATGGCGCGCCCAGGAGGGAAGTCCTCACCCGCGGCGAGCGCGGTCGTTGGCATCTGCGGCGTCACGAGCAGGTCGTAGCGCTCGTGGAAGGCGTTCATCGCCGCGCCGTCGACGTGACGCGCGTGCGTGGCGTCGAGGAGTGCGTCGACCGTGACCGCACGCCCGCGCTCGGCCAGCTGCCGGAAGCCGGGATCGAGCACGTCGTGCTCGCGCGCCGGAATCCTGCGCAGGATCTGCGCCATGCTCGCCGCCCACAACGTGTCGAAGTGCTCGCGCGGCGAGGCGATGGGCGAGGCGATCTCCTCGACGCTCGCACCCGCATCGGCAAAAACGCACACGGCCGCGGCGGTGAGCTGTGCCACCTCGGCGTCGGGCCGTGCCCCGCACAGCGTCGGGCACCAGCCGATGCGCAGGCCGCGCACGCCGACGCCCAGGTCGCGACGGTAGTCGGTCCCCGGCACGTACGGCAGCGCCGTCCAGTCGCGCGCATCGGGCCGCGCGATCGTGCCCAGCATGAGCGCCGCGTCGGCGACGGTGCGGGTGAGCGGGCCGTAGTGCCCCAACGCCACGCGACCCGGCGGCCACGCCGGCACGCGGCCGAACGTCGCCTTGAAGCCGTACACGCCGCAGAAGGCAGCCGGAATGCGGATCGAGCCGGCGCCGTCGGAGCCGACGTGCAACGCGCCCATCCCGGTGGCGGCGGCAATCGCCGCTCCGCCGCTGCTGCCGCCGCAGGTGCGCGCAGGGTTCCACGGATTGCGGCTCACGCCGAGCAAGGGGCTGTCGGTGACGCCCTTCCAGCCGAACTCGCACATCGCGGTCTTGCCGAGGAGCACCACCCCTGCCTCGCGCAACCGCGCAACGCACGGCGCGTCGACGGTGCCCGGCGCCGCACTCGACGTGCGCGAGCCGTGGCGCGCCGGCGCACCGATCGTGGGGCACAGGTCCTTGACGGTGACGGGCACGCCGTCGAGCGGCCCTTGCGGCGTGCCGGCGTGCCAGCGTGCCGTCGCCGCCTGCGCCTGCGCGAGGGCCTCCTCCTCGAGCACGACGAGGAAGGCGTTGAGCTCGCCGTTGCGCGCGGCAATCGCGGCAAGGCACGCCTTCGTGACCTCGAGCGGCGAGAAGCGGCGCGCGCGATAGCCGGCGACGAGCTCGACGGCGGACAACCGGTGCAGGGCCGACGTCATGGCGGCGTAGCGCGAAGGCGCGAGTGATCCGGTGCAGGAGCGGACGTCAGTTCATCTGCACGTTGGCTTCCTTGATGATCTTGCCCAGGCGCGGCACTTCGGCCGGATGGTACCTGGCCATTTCCGCGGCCGGCTTGTACCAGATGTCGAAGCCGGTCGTCGCGAGCGTCTTCTCGCTTTCCGGATCCTTGACGAGCGCGCCGATCGCATCGCTCCATTTCGCGACCACCGCCGGCGGCAGGTGCGCCGGCCCGTAGACGCCGATCGTCGTGTCGAGGCCGAGCGACGGCAGCCCGACCTCCTTGAAGGTGGGGATGCCCGGCAGGCGCGGATCGCGCACGTCGTCGGAGACGGCGAGGATGCGCACCCGACCGTCCTTGTAGTACGGCGCGACGCTGCCATAGGTCGGCACCATGAAGTCGACCTGGCCACCGATGAGATCGGTGATCGCCGGCGCGCCACCCTTGTACGGCACGTGCACCGCGTTGAGGCCGAACTGGCGATTGATGTACTCGCCGATGATGTGCGACGACGAACCGTTGCCCACCGACGCGAACGACAGCGGTTTCGCCTTGGCTGCTTGCAGGAGCTGGTCGACCGTCTGGTAGGGCGACTTGGCCGAGACTGCGAGCACGTTCTTCGTGCGCGCGAGCATCGCGATCGGCGTCACGTCCTTGACGAGGTCGTACTTCAGCTGCGGATAGAGCGTCTGGTTGGTGCCGTGCGTCTGGCTGTTGCCGATGGTGAGCGTGTAGCCGTCCGGCGCCGCGGCAATCCCCTCGCCGGTGCCGATCGTGCCCGAGGCGCCCGGCTTGTTCTCGACGACGATGGCCTTGCCACCCCACATCGCGCCGACCTTCGCCGCCACGAGCCGGGCGATGATGTCGGTGCTGCCGCCCGGGGGAAAGGCGACGATGAGGCGAATCGGTTTGTCGGGATACGTGTCTTCGGCCATCGCGCCGGGTGCCGCCACGGCGGCGGCGAGCAGGCCGGTCACGACGAAGGCACGACGGGTGCACCGCAAGTCAGGCAATGAGATCACTGCAGCATCCTTTCAGGTGGGAATGTCGGAGAGGGAAGCGCCGAGGCGCTGCGTCGCCTCGGCGAGGAGCGCGGCCGGCACGTGCTGGGCGATGACGACGACCACGCCGTCACCCCATTCCCGCGGCAGTGCCGGCAGCGGGGTCGGGGCATTGAAGAGGTGCATGACCGCGTGCAGCGCCTGCACCGTGCCATCGTCCATCCGCACGGCGCCCTTCATGCGCAGCAGACGCTCGCCGAAGGCGCGCTGCATCCATTGCACCCAGGCGGCGTAGCGCGCCCAGGCGAGCGGCGCGGGAAGGCGAATCGACACGGTGACGATCTCGCTCGCGGTGAGGTGCGCCCGGTGGTGGTCATGAGCCGAGGCCTGCGCGTCGGCGCCGTGCCCCTCCGGCACGCAGCCGGGGCCGTGCGCGTGCGTGGCGTCGTGTGCGTGCGTGGCGTCGTGTGCGTGCGTGGCGTCGTGCGCGTGCGTGGCGTCGTGCGCGCCGTCACGCAGCGCGGCCAGGGCGACGGAGTGCCCAGGGTCGACGAAGACCTCGGCGGCGGCAATCGCGCCGTGCGCCGCACTCCGGCACACGGCGTGCGGTGCGAGCGCCGCCACGCGCTGCAGGAGCGCGTGCCGGGTGGCGGCGGAGGCGACGTCGGTCTTGGTCACGACGATGCGGTCGGCCATCGCGACCTGCCGCCTCGCCTCGGCGAAGCGATCGAGCGTGTGCTCGCCGTGGACGGCATCGACCACGGTGACGATGCTCCCCAGGCGGTAGTGCCGCACGATCGTGCTGTCGAGCGCCAGCGTCGAGGCGATCGGCCCGGGATCGGCCACTCCGGTCGTCTCGATCACCACGCGCCGAAACGGCGGCAGCTCACCTCGCTCGCAGCGGTAGTGCAGCGACTCGAGCGTCTCCTGCAGCGAGTTGCCGAGCGCGCAGCACAGGCACCCCGAATCGAGCAGGACGACGTCGTCCTCGCTGCCGCGATCGACGAGCACGTGATCGAGTCCCACTTCGCCCAGCTCGTTGATGACCACCGCGGTGTCGGCGAGCGCGGGATCGCGCAGGAGGCGCCCGAGGAGCGTCGTCTTGCCGCTGCCCAGGTACCCGGTCAAGAGGTGCACCGGCCGCGGTTCGCGATCGTAACTCATGCGTGCCTCGCAAGGCGGCCCGCCACGCGGCGCGACCGCTGCCGCTGCCGTCCCCACGCCGCCGCCGCTCCGCGCGCCATGGTGCCGCCGCCGGACGCAGCTTCCCTCAAGTCGCCGGCGCGACGTACGGTGCGCGCACCGGCAGGCCCGCGAGATACGCCTCGACCTCGGTGCTGGGGATCACGTCGGCGTACTTGCAGTTGAGGTCGAAGAGATTGATCGCGTGGCTCGCCTCGAAGCGGTCGAACGCGCACTGCTCCGGGATCACCACCTTGAAGTTGTACGAGTAGGCATCGACGGCGGTTGCGCGCAGGCAACCCGACGTGGTGCAACCGGTGAGGATCAGCGTGTCGATGTCGAGGAAGTTGAGGTGGCTCATGAAGATCGTGCCGAAGAAGCACGACGGCTTGCGCTTGCCGATCCGAATGTCCGCCTCGCGCGGCGCCAGCGGCGCCACCGTCTGCGTCGCGTGCGTCCCCTCGAGCACGGTCTTTTCGGTGCCGCGATGGTTCTTGCCGACCTGCACGCCGCTGTCGAGCATGTCGGCGCGCCGCGCGCTCTCGGTGTAGAAGACGGGAAGGTTCTTCTCGCGCGCGAGGTGCAGCAGCGGCTCGATGTGCGCCACCGCGTCCCACGCCTCCCGGCCGCAGTGCGTGCGGTACTGCGCGAGCCCGTCGAGGATGTCCTGCGGCGTGTCGCCGCAGAAGTTGTACTGGACGTCGATGATGAACAGCGCCGGGCGCGTGCCGAAGCCGCCACGCTTGCCGTAGCCGGAGCGCGCGTAGACCTCCTTGTCGCGCGCGGTGAGGAAACGATCCCAGATTCGGGGTTGGGTCACGGTGATGTCCTCGTGGATGGAGTCGGTGCGGTGCGGCGGATCGCCGGCGTCGTTCGCGGCGGGCGCGGCGTCAGCGTCGAAACAGATAACGGCCGTGCGGGTGCTCGCGCGCGTCGGCAAGGACGCGCCCGTCGCGCATGACGCAACGGCCGCGCACGTAGGTGGCGACGGGCCAGCCGGTGAACGCCATGCCCTCGTACGGCGAATAGTCGGCGAAGGACTCGAGGGCGGCGGGATCGACCGTGCGCGTGAGCGCGGGGTCGACCACCACGACGTCGGCGTCGTACCCGACCATGAGCGCGCCCTTGCCGGTCATGCGGTAGATGCGGGCGGCGTTGGCCGCGGCGACCTGCGCGATCCGCTCGGGCGCGATGCCCCGCCGGCGCACGCCCTCGTCCAGGAGAATCGGCAGCATCGTGGCGACCCCGGGAAAGCCGTTACTCGACGCCCAGATGCCCTTGCCTTGCTTGGTGCTGCGCTTGCGGGGCACGTGATCGGTGCCGACCGTGTCGATCGCGCCGTCGGCAATGCCCTCCCACAGTGCGTCGACGTCGGCGCGCGAGCGCACCGGAGGATTGACCTTGGCGAGCACGCCCGCCGGCGCATGGTCGTCGAGCAGCAGGTAGTGCGGGCACGTCTCGACGAAGATCGGCGCGCGGCTCGTGCGTCGATGGCGGCGAACCTCGTCGAGCGCCTCCTTCGACGACAGGTGGACGATGTTGATCGCCGCGCCGACCTTGCTTGCGAAGTAGCAGGCGCGATGGACGTTCTCCGCCTCGAGGAAGTCGGGGCTCTGCTCGTTCCACGCCGCGAGATCGTCGCGCCCGGCACGGCGCAACGGCTCGCGCAGGTACGGAATGACCTCGACGTTCTCGCAGTGGATGCCGAGCACCGCGCCCGGGATCGCGGCGGTCGCCTTGAGCGAAGCGAAGAGCAGCGCGTCGTCGATCTCGGTGAAGCCCTGCGCGAGACCGGCCGCGCCCTTGTACATGAGGTAGAGCTTGTACGACGTGACGCCGAAGCGTTGCGAGCACTCGGCCAGCGTTTCGACGTGCAGGTGGCTCGTGATGCCGAAGTGCAGACCCACGTCGATGCAGCTTTGCGCGATGCGCGCGTCGCGAAAGCCGTCGAAGGTCGCACGAAAGTCGGCGGTCCGGTAGAACGACAGCGCCGACGTGACGCCGCCCAGTGCCGCCGAGCGCGTTTCGGTCGCGAAGTCGGTCTCCGGCGAGCCGAAGCCGAAATGGACGTGTGGATCGATCACGCCCGGCAGGATCCAGCGGCCGGAGCAATCGACGGTCTCGGCAGCGGCGGCGTCGGTGTCCGCCGGCAGCAGCGCCGCGATCCGCCCGTCGGCCACACCGAGCGAACCCGGCACGCTGCAAAGGCCCGGGTGCACGAGCGTTGCGTTCCGCAAGAGGAGGTCGAGTTTCATGGCGAGAGGGCAGGTGCGCCGGTGCGCTCCGGGGCCGGATCGAGGAGGCGGTCGAGCACCGCGGGCAGCATGCCGCCGGCGGCGAGCAGGCGCTGCTCGAAGGCGGTCTGCACGTCGGCGGTGACCGTGAAGCTGATTCGGGTGTCGTCGCGCGTGGCGACGACGTCGATCGGCGCGCCGTCGAGCACGCCGCTGCGCAACCCCTCGACGGCAAGCGTTTCCTCGCCGGTGAGCCCCAGCGCACGCCACCCCTGGCCCGCGGCAAAGCGCAACGGGACCACGCCCATGCTGATGAGATTGGCGCGATGGATGCGCTCGAACGATTCGGCGATCACGGCGCGCACGCCCAGGAGCGCGGTACCCTTGGCCGCCCAATCGCGGCTGCTGCCCTGGCCATAGTCGCGGCCGCCGAGGACGACGAGCGGCACGCCCCGCTCGCGATACGCGCGCGCGGCCTCGTGCACGGGCACGAGGCGGCCTTCGGGCAGCAGGCGCGTCACGCCGCCCTCGCTGCCGGGTGCGACGAGATTGCGGATGCGAACGTTGGCAAACGTCCCGCGCAGCATCACCTCGTGATTGCCGCGCCGCCCCACGTAGGTGTTGAAGTTCTTCGGCGCGATGCCAAGGCTGACGAGGTAGCGGCCGGCGGCACTGTCGGCCGGAATCTCGCCCGACGGCGAGATGTGATCGGTGGTGAGCGAATCGCCGAAGGCCGCGAGCACGCGAGCCCCCGGAAGGCGCTCCGGCAGCGCATCACCGGCAAACGCGCGCGTGACAAACGGTGGCGCGACGAGGTACGACGATGCCGGATCCCATGCGAAGCGCGCGCCACGCGGCGCCTCGAGTTCGCGCCAAAGGTCCGGGCCACGCTCCGCGTCGGCGTAGACCGCGCGGTAGAGCGCCGCATCACGCGCGCCGACCAGGTGTTGCGCGATGGCGTCGGCCGCGGGCCAGAGGTCGGCGAGAAACACCGGCGCCCCACGCGGATCGTGACCGAGCGGCTCGCGGGTGAGATCGATGTCGATGCGCCCGGCGATCGCGTATGCGACGACGAGCGGCGGCGAGGCGAGGTAGTTGGCACGCACGAGACGGTGGATGCGGCCCTCGAAGTTGCGGTTGCCCGACAGCACCGCCGCGGCAACGACGCCGTCGCGTTCGATGGCAGCGACGACGTCGGGGGCGAGCGGGCCCGACTTGCCGGCGCAGGTCGTGCAGCCGTAGCCGACCACGTCGAAGCCCAACGCGGCGAGCGGAGCCGTGAGCCCGGCCGCCTCGAGATAGCGCGTGACGACCTGCGATCCGGGGGCGAGCGAGGTCTTGACCCATGGTGCGGCACGCAAGCCACGCGCGACCGCATTGCGCGCGAGAAGCCCCGCCGCGAGCATCACCGACGGATTCGACGTGTTGGTGCACGACGTGATCGCCGCGATGACGACCGCGCCGTCGGGTAGCGTGTTTCCCGATGATGCCGTGGAGGGTGCCGCGGCGGTCGCAGGCGTCGTCGCGAAACCGCCCTCGGCGACGCTGCGCGCAAGGCGCGCCCGGAAATCCGCGGCGACGTCGGGTAGCGGCAGGCGGTCCTGGGGGCGGCGCGGTCCCGCGAGCGTGGGCACGACGTCGGAAAAGTCGATCGTGACCACCGCGCTGTAATCGGGCGCGCGTGCATCGTCGCTTCGCCACAGCGCATTGGCCTTGCAGTAGGCCTCGACGCGCGCGACGTGCGCTTCGCTGCGGCCGGTGGCGCGCAGGTACTCGAGCGTGCGCGCATCGACCGGGAAGAAGCCGATCGTCGCGCCGTACTCGGGCGCCATGTTGGCAAGCGTCGCACGGTGCGGAACGGGGAGCGCGGCCACCGCCGGGCCGAAGAACTCGACGAACTTCCCCGTCACGCCGAAGGCGCGCAGCCGCTGCGTGACGAGAAGCACGAGATCGGTCGTCGTAGTGCCGGCAGGAAGCGTCCCGACGAACTCGACCCCGACGACCTCGGGCATCGCGATGTCGGCCGGATAACCGAGGAGCAGCGCCTCGGCGTCGATCCCGCCCACACCCCAGCCGAGCACGCCGATCCCGTTGACCATCGGCGTGTGCGAATCGCCGCCGATCACGAAATCGGGAAACGCGAGCGCTCGTCCCTCGTGCTCCGCGACGCTCACCACACTGGCGACGTGCTCGAGGTTCACCTGGTGGATGATCCCGGTGCCCGGGGGAAACACGCGCACGTTGCCCAGCGCCGACTGCGCCCATTTAACGAAGCGGTAGCGCTCGGCATTGCGCTCGAACTCGCGGGCGAGATTCGACCGGAGCGCAAGCGGTGATCCCGCGACGTCGACCTGGAGCGAATGATCGATCACGAGATCGACGGGGACCCCCGGCCGCACGCGAGTGGGATCACCGCCACGCTCACCCACCGCGTCGCGCAGCGCCGCGAGATCGAGGAGGGCAGGCACCCCGCTCGAATCGGGAAGGATGACGCGGCTCACGAAGAGCGGCAGCGAGGCCCGGCCCGCCGGCCAGCGCGCCAGCGCCGCGAGTGCCGCCTCGCCCTCGGCGCCGGTGCGCGCGAGGTGACGGGCGAGGTTCTCCGCGACCACGCGCAGGCAGTACGGCAGGCGCTGCGCATCGCCGCCGCGCCGTGCGAGCGCGGCAGCAAGATCGCAGTACGCGATCGACTCGTGCGGCGGCGGCAGGGCGCGCAGCACGGCGCCGGTCGGCGCACCCTGCGTCATGGCCTCACCGCCGTCGCCCATCGAGCGCGTGCAGGCGCTCGGTCACCTTGACCGCCGCGCGCGCGATGTGCGCCCGCATGAGCGACTCCGCGAGTTCGCCGTCACGCGCGCGCAGCGCCCGCAGGATCTGCCAATGCTCGGCGTGCGCCTCGTCGCTGCGCTCGGGGACCGCGCCCGAGCGTCGGCGGTAGACGCGCAGGACGTGGTACAGGTCCCCGCACAGCGTGTTCGTGATGCGCGCGTTTCCGCTCGCCCGGATGATCCGCTCGTGGAAGTCGAAGTCGGGCGCGCGCGCCCGCGACTTGCGTGCCGCGAGGCGCGCCGCCCGTGCCGCGTCGAGATCGGCGGCGACACGCTCCTGCTCGGCGTCGCTCATGCGCTGCGCCGCGAGGCGGCACGCCATCCCCTCGAGCGCTTCGCGCATCTCGAAGAGTTCGCGCACCTGTGTCGCGGTGAGGCGCACGACGGTCGCTCGCATGTAGGGCTCGCGCGAGACGAGACCGATGCCCTGCAGACGGCGCACCGCTTCGCGGACCGGGCCGCGCGAAACGCCGAAGCGGCCGGCGAGCGCGGCCTCGTTGACCTCGTCGCCGGGAGCGAGCTCGCCCGAATAGATCGCATTGAGCGTGCTCGTGAACAGCGTGTCGCTCAGGGTCGTCATGCGCCGGGACGATAGCCGGCAGGGGGATACGTGTCAACACTTTCGCGGTTGGCGATGCCTCGACATCGGCCAATCCCATGGTTACACGAGGGAATCGCATCGAGGTGTGCGACCCAATGTGTTGACACTTGATCGATGCGCAACGTATGATTTTTCCGACGGCCGCCGCCCTTGGCGGCACGCGCGGTGCCCCCGCGCTTCCGGCCATGCCCAGCGCTCCTCTCCCCGAGCAGACCTTCTTCTCCGACCCCGCGATCGATCGCCTGCTCGGCGTCACGATGGCGCTGGCCGCCGAGGTCTACGTCCTGCGCGACCGCCTGCGCGCGATCGAGGCGCGTACCGGCGCGCCGGCCGCCATCGAACCGAGCCCCGATGCGGACGCGGCTGCATTCGTCGCGCGCCTCTTCGCGCCACTGGCGGGTGAGCAGGAGGCAAAGGGTCCGCTGTGAGCGATCTGCCCCTCGACGCCGAGAGCGCGGCGCACCAGCGCTTCGTGGCCGCGGCGCGCAGTTACTGGCGCGGCCCGCTCTTCCGCACGCTGCACGCGCAGGCCCGCGGCGCTCCGGATGCCGGGCGCGACCTCGTCACGCATCGCTACTTCGCGTGGCTCGAGCGCCATCTGCAGAGGATGAAGTACAGCGGCCCGCGCGGGCTCGCCGCGATCGCCCAGCGCAGCCGCGACGCGCTCGTCGCGCTACCCTTCGCGCCGCCGCCGGGCCTGCTGACGCTCGACCCCACGCTCGTCCCGCCGGCGTACTACACCGCGTGCGACATTCACCAGCAGCCCGGCGGGCTGCTCGCCGAGCTCGGCGCGCACGTCTACCGCGCGGGCGTCACCGGCGGGGTGGTCGACGCGGCGACGCTGCACGAGCGCTTTGCGACGCGCATCGTCGGCGACTCGCGCGTCGAGCGCATCCTCGACCTCGGTTGCGGCTTCGGCCGCGGCACACTTGCGTTTACACGCGCCGCACCGGCCGCGCACGTCGACGGCGTCGACATCGCCGCGAGCTGCGTGATCCTTGCCGCGCGCGAGACACCGGCAGCGCTGCACGGTCGCGTCGCGTTTCGCCAGGCCGAGGCCACGACCAGTGGCCTGCCTGGCGGCACGTACGACATCGTCACGTCGACGATGCTGTTGCACGAGATGCCGCAGGCCGCGGTGCGCGCGCTCATCGTCGAGACGGCGCGCTTGCTGCGTCCCGGCGGCATCGTCGCGCACCTCGATTTCCTGCCTCCCGCCGATCCCGTGCTGCGGCTCCTCTTCGAAGGTCACGCGCGGCGCAACAACGAGCCGTACCTCCTCGAGCACAGTCGCATCGACCTCGCGCGCGCGTACGCCGACGCCGGCTTCACGCACGTCGAGGCAACGCCGTTCGACGAGGAAGACGGCGCCCTCGCCACCCCGCCCCGCGTCTGGCGCCTGCCATGGCACACGATCGTCGCGAGGAAGCCATGAATCCGATCGACCGCCCCGAGGGCGAGTTTTCCCGCGGCGCGGCCGCGCGGAGGGCCGCACCTTGAGCCGACACGGCAGCCCGGCGCACGAGGCCGCGATCGCCGTCGTGCGCGACTTCCTGCGCGCGCTCGAGGCGCGCGAGGTCGACCGCGCGCAGGCGCATCTCGCGCCGGACGCGCGCGTCGTGGTGCCGGGCGGGCGCGAGGTGCGTGCGGTTGCGGACATCGTGACCAACTCGTCGCGCCGCTACCGGCGCATCGGCAAGCACATCGAGCGCGTGGAAGCGCACGATGCGCCAAACGGCAACGTCGTCGTCTACTGCCTCGGCACGCTGCACGGCACCTGGCCGGACGGCACCGACTTCGACGGCATCCGCTTCATCGATCGCTTCGAGCTTTCCGGACTTCGCATCGTGCAGCAGGAAGTCTGGAACGACACCGCCGAGCGCCGCGCCGCACTGGCGCAGCGCTGAACCCTCCCGACAAGGACTCCACGATGAAACTGCGTCACCTCCTCGCCGCCGCCTGTGCCTTCGCCTGCATCGTCCCGGCGCAGGCGCAAACATTCCCGACCCGGCCGATCACCATCGTCGTGCCGTACGCGCCGGGTGCGACCGACCGGCAGGCACGCCAGATCGCCGAGCTCGCGTCGCAAACGCTCGGCCAGCCGATCGTGGTCGAGAACCGCGACGGCGCCGGAGCCACGATCGGCGCCAACTACGTCGCCACGTCGAAGCCCGACGGCTACACGATTCTCTTCAGCACGCCGGCGGTGATCACCGTGGCGCCGCTGGTGAGCAAGCCGCCGTACAAGTACGACGATCTCGTCGGGCTCGCGCGCGCCTCGATCACGCCGCATTTCCTGGCCGCACGCGCCGACGCGCCGTTCAAGAACGTCACGGAGCTCATCGCCTACGCGAAGGCCAATCCGGGCAAGGTCACCTTTGCAAGCCCGGGCAGCGGCACCGCCGTGCACCTTGCCGCCGAGGCCTTCGCCGACGCCGCGGGCATCAAGCTCAATCACATCCCGTATCGCGGGACGGCACCGGCGGTCACCGCCGCGGTGGCCGGTACGGTGGACCTCGTGCTCGGAGCGCCGGGCACGATCGGGCCGCAGGTGGAAGGGGGGAAGCTTCGCGCCATCGCACAGTTCGGCCCGACGCGCTCGCCGACGCTGCCCAACGTGCCCACGCTGAAGGAGAGCGGCGTCGACGTCGCGCTGCGTGCCGAGTTCGGCTTCTTCCTGCCCAAGGGCGTGCCGTCCGACGTCGTCGCCAAGCTCGATGCCGCGCTCGCGAAGGCGATCCAGTCCGACACGTTCAAGGAGTTCGCGGCACGCGCGCTCGCGGTGCCCGCGTACCTGCCGGGGCCCGAGTACCAGAAGTCGGTCGACGACGAGCGCGCGGTGTTCGTGCGCGTGGTGCCCAAGCTCGCTCTCGACACCAAGTGAGCGTCGCGCCCCGCGCGGCACCTCGCCGTAGCGCCCGAGGTTGATTGGTATCATGTACCATACCTATTACATCCTGGCCGCAAGGCGCGACGTGCACAGCCGCAAGCGGAGAGAAGCACCGTGACCACCACGAAATCGAAGGCATCGCGCTATCGCGAGCTCCTGCGTTCGGGCGAATTCATCGTGTCGCCCGGCGTCTACGACGGCTACAGCCTGCGCCTCGTCGAGCGCGCGGGGTTCAAGACGGCGGCCACGAGCGGCGCGGCGATCTCCAACGCGCTCCTCGGCATCGACGACATCGGCGTGATGACGCTCACGCAAAACGTCGAGCACTGCCGCAACCTCGCGCGCTGCGTCGACATCCCGGTCACCGCGGACGCCGACAACGGCTACGGCAACCCGGTCAACGTCCACCACGCGGTGCAACTGTTCGAGGAGGCGGGCCTTGCCGGCGTCAACATCGAGGACCAGGTCGCGCCGAAGCGCTGCGGACACATGCCCGGCAAGGAGGTGGTGTCGCGCGACGAGATGGTGCGCAAGATCGAGGCCGCCTGTCTTGCGCGTCGCAACCCCGACTTCGTCATCATCGCGCGCACCGACGCGCTCGCGCTCGAGGGCATCACCGACACGCTGGAGCGCGTGCAGGCGTACGCGCAGGCCGGCGCCGACATGATCTTTCCCGATGCGGTCAAGCGCGAGGACGACATCGCCCGCATCGTCGAGGCCGCCCGGGTGCCGGTGACGATCAACATGGGCTTCGGAATCCGCTCGCGTCCGACCACGCCGCTCATCCCGATTCCCCGCCTCAAGGCCCTCGGCGTGCGCCGCATCAGCCTGCCACGCATGTTGCCGGCCGCCGCGATCAAGGCGATGACGACGGCGCTCGCGCTGATGCGTGGCGTGGTCGAGAGCGGAGAGCCCATCGATCGCCCGGACCTCCTCGCCGGCATCGACGAGATCATGGCGCTCATGGGTTACGACGACATGCGCGCGCTCGAGGCGCGCCTTCTCGGCGACGACGCTGTCGAGCGCAAGTACGGGAACGCGCCATGACGGCGCCACGCGAGGTGATCGTCGCCGGCGCGGGCCCGGTGGGTCTCGTTGCCGCACTGGCACTGGCCGACGCAGGTGTTGCCGTCACCGTCGCCGAGAAGCGTCCCGCGCTCAGCACGGCGTCGAAGGCATCGACGTTCCATCCGCCGACGCTTGCGATCCTCGACCGGCTGCGCGTGCTCGACACGGTGCAGCACCTGGGCCAGCGCGTCGATCGCGTGCAATACCGCACGGCAAGCGAAGGCATCTTCGCGGAATTCGAGCTCGCCGTCCTCGCGCCGTACACGGCGTTTCCGTTCCGCCTGCATCTCGAGCAGGCCGCGCTCACGCCGGTGATCCTCGAGCGCCTGCAACGGCACTCTCATGCGCGCGTCCTCTTCGACGCCGAAGTCGAAGACGTCGTGCAAGACGAGGCTCGCGTCACGGTGCGCGTCCGGCGCGGCGCGACGTCCGAGACGCTTGCCGCCGACTGGCTGGTCGCCGCCGACGGCAGCCGCAGCGACCTGCGCACGCGGCTCGGCATCGCCTTCGAAGGGGTCGAGTACGCCAACAAGATCCTGCGCCTCATGACCGACGACGACCTCGACGCGCTCCTGCCCGGGATCGCTCCGGTGACGTACGTGTGGAACGACGCCAAGTCGGTGAGCTTCCTGCGCATGCCCGACTGCTGGCGCATCATCCTGCGCGTCCCCAAGGAGGTCGACGATGCGATCGCGCTGCACCGCGACTGGATCCTCGCGCGCCTCCGGGAAGTCGTCCCGCACTGCGAGCGCGTCCCGCACGTCGTGATGCAGGACGTCTACGGCGTGGCGCGGCGCATCGCAGGCCGCGTCCGCGACGGGCGCGTGCTCCTCGCCGGCGACGCGCTGCACATCACCAACACGCGCGGCGGAATGAACATGAATTGCGGCATCCACGACGCATGGGCGCTCGCGCACGCGATCGCCGCCGCACCCGACGGCGCCGACGCAGCTTTCGTCGCTGCCGCTGCGGACGAGCGCCTGCGCGTGGCGCGCGACATGCTGATCCCGCGCACCGATCGCAACGTGGCCGGAGGCGCGGCCTGGCTCGACCGGATCCGCACGATGGCCGCCGACCCCGCCGAGGCGGCGGCGTACCTGCGCACCGCGGCGATGCTCGACATGACGCCGGCGCTCGCCCCGCTTGCGGAGAACGCGGCGTGACCGGCGGCGACGTGGTTCGCCGCGTGCGTCCGCCGGCGTGGGCCGGGGTCGTCGTGCCCCCCGCCAATCCGACCGTCGAACCCGAGCTTGCGCGGCTGGTCGACGGCGCGCTCACGCTCTACGCGGCGCGCTTTCCGGTGATGCCGCAGACCACGCTCGAAGAGCGCAATCGTCGCTACCTCGATCATTACCGCGACGCGCTTCGCGCCTTCGGCAATCTCACGCTGCGCGCGCTCGTCATGGCGCTCACGGGCCCCTCCTACCGGCTGCTGCCCGAGGGCGATCGGGCGCTCGGCCGCGAACTCGGCGCGCAGGCCGGGATCCCGGTGGCGACCGCCAGCACGGCGATCGCCGACGCGCTCGTCGCGGTCGGTGCGCGGCGGCTGTGCCTCCTCTCGCCGTACCCTGCATGGCTCACCGCCGAGGCGGCGGCGTACTGGCGCGCGGCCGGCCACGACGTGGTGCAGGTGGTGTCGATCTCGGAGACGTTTCGCGCCTACGAACTGTCGGCCGATGAGGTCTCGACGGCGCTGCGCGCGGTCGATACGCGCGCGGTCGACGCCGTCGTGATGAGCGGCACCGGGATGCTCACGCTCCCCTCGATCGTCGCGGCGCGCGCGACGCTGCACCTTCCGCTCCTGTCGTCGAACCTGTGCTGCGCGTGGTGGCTCCTCGCGCAGTGCGGCGAGCCCGCAGGCTCCGCGCTCTTCGCGCAGGCCGCCCCCGAACTCGCCGCGCGGCTCGGGCGAGTTCCTGCCGCATGAAGCGAGATCCCATGTCAACACCAAGCTCCCCTGTCGCAGCCACCCCCGGATCATCGTCGCGTTTTGCCGGCTCGCAGGCGTATCAGGCGCGCGCGCAGCAGGTGCTGCCGCGCGGCGTCTCGTCGTCGCCGCGCGCAACGCAGCGCCCCGTTCCGCTCGCGATCGCCCGTGGCGAAGCCGCGCACGTGATCGACGTCGACGGCAACGAGTACATCGATTACTCGCTCGGTTACGGACCCCTGCTCCTCGGTCACAGCCCGGAACCGGTGCTCGCCGCGGCCGAGCGCGAGCTGCGCAAGGGCTTGCGCACCGGTGGCATCACGCCGCTCGAAGCGGAACTGGGCGAGCGCATCGCGAAAGCGATGCCGGCGTGCGAGATGAGCGCGTTCGTGTCGAGCGGCACCGAGGCCGCCCAACTCGCGCTGCGCCTCGCGCGGGCCGCGACGGGCCGCCTCACGGTGGTCAAGTTCCGCTGCCACTACCACGGCTGGTCCGACGCGATCCACGTCGCGACCGACGCCGCGAACGACGGACCCTCGACCGGAGGGCAGGATCCCGATGCGCTGCGTCACGTCGTCGTTCTCGACTGGGGCGACATGGCCGCGCTCGAGGCGCTCGACGCGAGCGGCGTCGCCGCGGTGATCATGGAAGCGGCGGCGGTCAACGCCGGTTGCTTCGCGCCGGCGCCGGGCTACCTCGCGCGCGTGCGCGAGTGGACGACGCGGCACGGTGTCGCTCTCATCTTCGACGAGGTCATCACCGGCTTTCGCCTGGCCCTGGGCGGAGCGCAGGGCCGCTTTGGCGTGGCTCCCGATCTCACGGTGCTCGGCAAGGCGCTGGGCGGCGGCCTGCCGGTGAGCGCCGTCGCCGGGCGGCGTGCGCTGTTCGAACCGATCGTGCGCGGCACCGTATCGCAGCGCGGGACGTACAACGGTTTCCCGCCGGCGATCGCCGGTGCCGTCGCCTGCCTCGATTACCTTGGCACGCATGCCGCAACGCTGTATCCGCGCATGGAGGCGTACGCGACGACGCTCGCGGCGCACGTGCGCACGGTCGCCGCGCGCACCGGCGTTGCCGTCGCTGCCAATCAACTGGGGCCCTGCGTCCAGCTCTTCGCTGGAGTGAGCGCTGTGCCCACGCTGCGCGATCTCGCGCGGGTCGACAAGGAGCGCACGCTCACGCTGACCGCGGCCCTCGTCGAGCACGGCGTGGCACCGCTGCCGCGCGGCATGATGTACGTGAGCAGCGCGCACACCGACGCCGACCTCGCGCGCACGCTCGAAGCGCTCACCGCGGCGATCGGCCGCCTCGCGTAGCGGAGCACGCGTCGCGCGTCAGCGCGCGCGGATGCCCTGGCGGTACGGATCGAGCTCGTCGAAGACGAGCGTCGTTTCGGCCGTCACGAAGGCACGGCCGGCAATCGACGGCACGATGCTGCCCGTGCGCCGGTCGTGCCAGCGGTACGACGCGACGAACGTGCTCCCGATGATGCTCTCCTGCACCCAGCGCTCGCCCTCGGCGAGCGCCCCGTCGGCGGCAAGACAGGCGAGCCGCGCGCTCGTTCCGGTCCCGCAGGGCGAGCGATCGTAGGCCTTGCCCGGGCAGAGCACGAAATTGCGGCTGCTCGCCGCCGGATGCGCGGCGGGACCGACGAGCTCGATGTGGTCGACCTCCGGGTGGCCCTGCGCGTTGAGCGCGCCGCGGATCCGCCACGCCTGCGCGGTGAGCGCTTCGATGTTGGGCGCTGCAAGCTCGTGCCCGTGCCCGGCGACGATGTAGAACCAGTTGCCACCCCATGCCACGTCGCCGCTCACGCGGCCGATGCCCGGGACGTCGATCGCCACCGCGGCGTGGGCGCGGTGGCTGGGGACGTTCTCGACGGTGACGGTGCCGTCGGCTGCAAGGCGGGTGGCGACGATACCGACGGGCGTCTCGATCCGGTGCGCGCCCGGCGTGATGCGTCCGAGGTGCGCGAGCGTGGCAACGACGCCGATCGTGCCGTGCCCGCACATGCCGATCACGCCGACGTTGTCGAAGTAGATCACCCCCGTCGTGCACGAGGCATCGACCGCCGGGGTGAGCCAGGCGCCGACGATCACGTCCGAACCGCGCGGCTCGTTGACGATCCGACTCGCATCCACGTCGAAGCGCGCCGCGAGCCGGTCCCGTCGCTCGGCGAGCGTTCCCGGGCCGAGATCCGGCGCACCCGCCACCACCACCCGCGTGGGCTCGCCCGCGGTGTGGGAATCGATCACTTCGATACGCTGCATCGACACCGGCCCTCCGGGAGCGATCGCGCGCCGCCGCGCGCCACCGCGCATGGTAGCCGAACGCAGCCGTCGCCTCCCGAACCATCACTGTCTTGACAATTACTGTCTAGACAGGATAATGCTCGCGATGAACCGGGCAACGACCGTGCGCCGCCGCAAGGCCGGCGCGACACCGCCACGGCGTGCCGCGCGGGAGCGCTCGGTGCGCCCGGGCGACGCCGACTTCTACCGCGGCGACGCGTACCCGATCTGCGAGAGCGTCGGCTATCTCGTGAAGCAGATCCGCAGCCAGCTCGAGCGTGCCGTCGACGCCGAGATGGCGCGGCACGACCTCACCGGCGTGCAATGGGGCCCGCTACTCATGATCGACCATGGCCTCGGCCATACCGCCGCCGAGATCGCGCGTGTGGCCGGAGTCGATACGGGCGCGGTGACGCGCATGCTCGACCGCCTCGAAGGCAAGGGGCTCATCCGGCGCATCCCTTCTCCCGACGATCGCCGCGTCGTGCGGCTCACGCTCACGCGCGCCGGCGAGCGGCTTTGTGCCGAGATCCCGTTCGGTCTCGCCCGCGTCTCGAATGCGCTCCTGCGCGGCTTCACGCCGGCGGAGTTCGAAACGCTCAAGGACTTCCTCGGGCGCATGCTCGCCAACCTGCAGGACGCGCAGCAATGATCGTGCGCAAACGCCACGCCGTGCTCGCCCGGTCGCTGCCGGCGCTCCTTGCCGTCGCCGTCGCCGGCTGTGCGAACTTCGATCCGCTCCCGCCGCCGCAGGTTGCGATCGACGCCGCCGCCCTCGGCGCGCGCGACGTGGCCGCACCGTGGCCTGCCGACCTGTGGTGGCGCCGTTACGGCGACGCGCAACTCGACGCGCTCATCGCCGACGGGATCGCGGGCAGCCCGACGCTTGCCGCGGCACGCGCGCGCGTCGTGCGGGCCGACGCGGCGGCAGGGGTTGCGCGCGCGGCGCTCGTGCCGCAGGTCACCGGCAACGCCGCGGTCAACGAGCAGAAGTATTCGGGCAACTTCATCTATCCGCCGCCACTCGCCGGCGCGTGGAAGTCGGATGCGCGAGCGACGATCGATCTCGTGTTCGAGTTCGACTTCTGGGACAAGAACGGCGCGGCGCTGCGCGCGGCCCTGTCGCAGGCACAGGCCGCCGCAGCCGACGCGCAGGCCGCAAGGCTCGTGCTCGCCACGAGCATTGCCCAGGCCTACTTCGAGTTGCAGCGCCTTCTCGCGCAGCAGGCCGTCTCCCGCGACGCGATCGCGCAGCGCGCGGAGATCGTGCGCATCACGAGCGAGCGTTTCACCGCGGGGCTCGACACCAAGGTCGAAGTGCGGCAGGCGGAAGCGGCGCTGGGTACGGTGCGCACCGAGCTTGCGCAGTACGACGAGGCGATCGGCATCGCCCGCAACCGGCTCGCGGCACTCGTCGGCGCCGGCCCCGCACGTGGCGAAGGCATCGTCGCGGCGGCACCGACCGGCGCGCCGGCATCGGCGCTGCCCACCGCCATTCCGCTCGATCTCGCCGGTCGCCGGCCTGACATCGTCGCCGCCCGCTGGCGCGTCGAGGCGGCGCGCGAGGAGGTGAACGTCGCCCGTGCGCAGTTCTATCCGAACGTGAACGTCGTTGCCTTCGCCGGCCTCACCTCGCTCGGCGTGTCGAACCTCCTCCTGGGATCGAGTTCGATCGCCGGCGTCGGGCCCGCCTTGCACCTGCCGATCTTCGAGGGGGGACGCCTCAACGCCAACCTCGCCGGCCGCAGCGCCGATGCCGATCTCGCGATCGCGGCGTACAACCAGGCGCTCGTCGACGCGGTCGGCGACGTCGCCAACGCGGTGACGTCGATCCGTGGCCTCGCCCGCACGAGTGACGAGCAGGCGCGCGCACGCAGCGCGACGAACCAGGCCTACGACCTCGCGGTGATCCGCTATCGCGCCGGACTGGGCAACTACCTCACGGTCCTGACCGCGCAGACGCAACAACTCGTGCAGGATCGCCTCGACGTCGATCTCAAGGCACGCGCCTACGTCCTCGACGTCAACCTCGTTCGCGCGTTAGGCGGCGGCTACCTCGAGCCCGCGCCGGCCGCGCTGGCGGCAACCGGGCGATAGCACCATGGCCGAAATGGCACCGACGGCGGCCGACGCCGTCGCAACGAACGGCAGGAATCCGCGCTGGCGGCTCCTGGGGATCGCCGCGGCGATCTTCGCGATACTCGGACTTGCGTACTTCGCGTACTGGTACGTCGAACTGCGCCATTTCGAGCGCACCGACAACGCCTACGTGCAAGGCAACCTCGTCGAGGTCACGCCGCAGGTCGCCGGCACGGTGGTCGCCGTGCGCGCCGACGACACCGACTTCGTGCCGGCCGGCGCCCCCGTCGTCACGCTCGATCGCACCGACGCCGAGGTGGCGCTCGCGCAGGCGCAGGCCGCCCTCGCGCAGACGGCGCGGCAGGTCCGCTCGCTCTACACCACCGACGCCACGGGGCTTGCCAACGTCCGGCTGCGCGAAGCCGAGGTCGGCCGGGTGCGCGCCGACCTCGCAAAGGCGCGCGACGACCTCGCGCGCCGCCAGGCGCTCGAGGCTTCAGGCGCGGTGAGCGGTGAGGAGCTCGAGCATGCGCGCTCGGCGGTGGCCAACGCCGAAGCCGCGCTGGCGGCGGTGCAGGCAGCGCTCGTCGCGGCGCAGCAGCAACTCGCCACGAGCCGCGCGCTGACCGAGGGCACGACGATCGAGCACCATCCCGATGTCGAACGCTCCGCCGCAAAGGTGCGCGAGGCGTACCTCGCGCTCGCCCGGACCACGATTCCCGCGCCGGTGGCAGGCTACGTCGCGAAGCGCGCGGTGCAGGTCGGCCAGCGCGTGGCACCCGGCACGCGGCTCATGTCGATCGTCCCGCTCGACCAGGTCTGGGTCGACGCCAATTTCAAGGAAGTGCAACTGCGCGACATGCGCATCGGCCAACCCGTGACGCTCACCGCCGACGCCTATGGTGCGTCGGTGCGCTACCACGGCACGGTCGCGGGCCTGAGCGCGGGGACCGGCAGTGCCTTTGCGCTGCTGCCGGCGCAGAATGCGACGGGCAACTGGATCAAGGTCGTGCAGCGGGTGCCCGTGCGCATCGCGCTCGACGCGAAGGAACTCGCGGCGCATCCGCTGCGCGTCGGGCTGTCGATGGAAGCCACCGTCGACACGGCGGATCGCTCCGGCCCGACGCTTGCCACCACGACGCAGGGCAACACGCATTACGTCACCGACGTGTACGCCGACGTCGCGCGCGGCGCCGACGCGCTCGTGCGCGCGACGATTGCCGCCAATGCCGGCGGCACGCGACGATGAGCCGCAGCCCGGCGCCGGCCGCCGTCGCCGGCCGCACGGATGGACCCGGGACGACGACGGGCGCGTATTCCCCCGCGCCGCTTGCCGGCAGCACGCTCGTCGTCGGCACGCTGGCGCTCGCGGCGGCGACGTTCATGATCGTGCTCGACACGTCGATCGCCAACGTCTCGCTGCCGGCGATCGCGGGGGAGATGGGGGTGAGCCCCAATCAGGGAACGTGGGTCATCACGTCGTTTGCGGTGGCCAACGCGATTGCGGTGCCGCTCACCGGATGGCTCACGCAGCGCTTCGGCCAGGTACGCCTGTTCTGCCTGTCGACGGCGCTGTTCGTCGTCGCCTCGTGGCTGTGCGGCATGGCGCCCACGTTCGAGACGCTCATCGCCTTCCGCGTGCTGCAAGGCGCGGTGGCGGGACCGCTCATCCCGCTGTCGCAGGCGCTGCTGCTGTCGAGCTATCCCGCAGCCAAGGCCGGCACGGCGCTGGCCATGTGGTCGATGACCACGCTCATCGCTCCGGTCGCCGGCCCGCTACTGGGCGGCTGGATCACCGACAACTACGCGTGGCCGTGGATCTTCTACATCAACATTCCCGTCGGCATCGCCGCCTCGTGGCTGACGTGGACGATCTACCGGGATCGCGAGTCGCCCACCCGCAAGCTGCCCATCGACGGCGTCGGGCTCGGGCTCCTCGTCCTGTGGATCGCGGCGCTGCAGATCATGCTCGACAAGGGCAAGGAACTCGACTGGTTTGCAAGCGACGCGATCGTGGTCCTTGCCATCGTCGCCGTCGTCGGCTTCGTCTTCTTCCTCATCTGGGAGCTGCACGAGGAGCACCCGGTCGTCGATTTGAGGCTCTTCGCCGGCCGCAGCTTCACCGTTGGCACGCTCGTCACCGCGGTCTCGTACGGCGTCTTCTTCGGCACCGTCGTGCTGCTGCCGCTGTGGGTGCAGACCCAGTTGGGCTACACCGCCACCGATGCCGGGTTCGTGCTGGCGCCGGTCGGCATCCTCGCGCTCCTCCTCTCGCCGTTCGTGGGTCGCTCGATCCCCCGCGTCGATCCGCGCCTCATCGCGACGATCTCATTCGTGATCTTCGCCGTGGTGTGCTACATGCGCTCGCAGTTCAACACCGAGGTCGACCTGTTCACGCTGATGGTGCCCACGATCGTGCAGGGCGCCGCCGTCGCCTGCTTCTTCGTCCCGCTGGTGGCGATCACGCTGGTCGGGTTGCCGCCCGCGATGATCCCCAGCGCGTCGGGGCTGTCGAACTTCGCGCGGATCACGGCGGGCGCCTTCGGCACGTCGATCTTCACGACGCTCTGGGACGATCGCGCGAGCCTGCATCACGCACAGCTCGTCGAGACGCTCGATCCGTCCAACCCCGCGGTCGGGCCGCTGCTCGACCGGCTGCGTGCCGCCGGCATGGACACGACACAGGCGCTCGCGCGCGTCAACGACGCCGTGACGCAACAGGCGTACTCGCTCGCCTTCAACGACGTGTTCTATCTCTCGGCGTTGATCTTCGTCGCGCTGATGCCGCTCGTGTGGCTGGCACGGCGGCCCCCGGTGCGCGCGCACGCCGGTGGCGCCACAGGGTCCGGCGCCGCGTCGACACCCGGCTCTACCGCCGCCAGCGTCGCGAGCAGCAGGTCGCCGGTGGCGTCCTTGAGCAACGTCGCGTCCGACAGCAGCTGACGAAAGCGGCGCCCGCCGGGGCAGCCGTGATAAAGGCCCAGCATGTGCCGCGCGATCGAGCGCAGCGCGACGCCGCGCGCGCGCTGCGCGGCCACGTACGGAACCATCGCCTGCAGCACGCGTGCGCGCGTAGGCGGTGGCGACTCGTCGCCAAAGACCTGCCAGTCGACCGCCGCGAGGAGCATCGGATCGTGGTACGCGGCGCGCCCGATCATGACGCCGTCGACGTGCGCGAGCTCGCGCTCGATCGCGGGCCACGCGGTGAGGCCGCCGTTGAGCACGATCGTGAGCTCGGGAAAGTCGCGCTTCAACCGATGCACGACGTCGTGGCGCAAGCGCGGGACCTCGCGGTTCTCCTTCGGCGACAAGCCCTTCAAGACCGCGTTGCGGGCATGGACGACGAAGACCTCGCAGCCCGAGCGGGCGACGGTGCCGACGAAGTCACGCACGAAGCCGTAATCCTCGTTTGCATCGAGGCCGAGACGATGCTTGACCGTCACCGGCAGCGCGACCGCGTCGCGCATCGCGCGCACGCAGTCGGCGACGAGTGAAGGCTCGGCCATGAGGCAGGCGCCGAAGCTCCCCGTTTGCACGCGCTCGGACGGACAGCCGCAGTTGAGATTGATCTCGTCGTAGCCCCAGCGCTCACCGAGCCGGGCCGCGTGCGCGAGTTGCACCGGATCGCTGCCGCCCAGTTGCAGCGCGATCGGGTGCTCGGCGGCGTCGAAATCGAGATGGCGCGCGACATCGCCGTGCGCGAGCGCCGGCGCGGTCACCATCTCGGTGTACAGCAGCGCGTGGCGGGAGATCTGGCGCAGGAAGAAGCGGCAGTGCCGGTCGGTCCAGTCGAGCATCGGGGCGACGGCGAACCGGCGCGAAAGTGGTCGTGGCATGCGTTCCTCGATGGCGCGGCGCCCGTCACCTCCCGGCGGGACCGAGCACGCGCGCGGGACGTCGATTATCCACGCGACGATGCCGCCCCCGCAGCGGTGGCGATTGCCGACGCTTACGCCAGCGGCGAGACCGCAGCATGCATCGGGATGCGCGGACGCGCAACGACGTGCGGACGCGTCATGATGGGGCGACTGTGCGTGGTCCCCATGCCGGACGGCGATATCGTTGCCGACCGGAGCACGTGGGCGCTCGCCGGGCGCGGTCTCGTCGACGTGCGCTTCGATCCGGTGTCCGATTCACGGCTTCGCGCGCATCGACACCGCTGCTAGAATCGTGGGTGCATGCGGCTCCCGATGCCTCCGGCATCCGGAGCCGCGTTTCTTGTCGATGTGCGGTACTGCCGCCGCGTCGCCCCCACTCCCTCGTTCGCCCGCTTCGTCACGCGCCGCGCATGCGCCACGGCACCCGCAAACTCGTCCGCGACATCTACGACCTCGCCTGGCCGGTGCTGGCAGCGCAGCTCGCGGTGATGGCCTTTGCGGTGATCGACACGCTGATGGCCGGACACTTCGGCACCGACGACCTCGCGGCGGTCGGTATCGCCGCGTCGATCTACTTCTCCGTGTTCGTCGCGCTGATGGGGGTGCTCCTCGCGGTCACGCCGATCGGCGCGCAGCTCCTCGGAGCGGGCCACGTGGTCGCGATCGGCGAAGCGGTCCGGCAAGCGGGATGGCTGACGCTCGCCTTGTCGGCGCTGTCGATCGCGATCTTCGCGTGGCCGGAGCCGTTCCTCGCGCTGAGCCAGCCCGCACCCGCCGTCGAGACGAAGGTGCGCGACTACCTCGCCATCGCCGCGTGGGGTGCGCCGGCAGCGCTGGGCTTCCGGCTCTTTTCGAGCTACACGACGGCCGTGTCGCTGCCGCGCGTGATGATGGTGCTGAACCTCATCGGGCTCGGGATCAAGGTCCCGCTCAACGTGGTCCTCATCTTCGGTCACCTGGGCGCGCCACCGATGGGCGCCGCCGGCTGCGCGCTCGCCACGACGATCGTCAACTGGCTCTTGTGCGTGCTCGCCTGGGCGTGGTGCGGGTTGGCACCCAGTCACCGTCGCTTTGCCGTCTTTGCCCGCGGCTCGTGGCCGCGCTGGCGCGACCAGAAGGAGCTCCTCGTTCTCGGCGTGCCGATCGGCCTGACGATCCTCGTCGACGTGACCGCCTTCACCTTCATGGCGCTCTTCGTCGCACGCCTGGGCGCCGTCAATTCCGCCGCACATCAGATCGCCGCCAACGTCGCCGCACTCATGTACATGCTGCCGCTGTCGCTCGGCACGGCGGTGAGTGTCCTCGTCGGCCAGGCGATCGGCGCCCGCGCGCTCACCGTCGCGCGCGAAACCGGAATCACCGGCCTCGGGCTCGCGCTCGCACTCGCCATCGGGGCAGGAGCGGTGCTCGCGTCGAGCGCGAGCGGCGCCGCCGCGCTGTACAGCAACGATGCCGCGGTCCGCGCGCTCGCCGCCATGCTCCTTTCGATCGTCGGCGTGTACCACGCCTTCGATGCGGTCCTCGTCGTCGCGGTGAGCGCGCTGCGCGGCTACAAGCGAACGGTCGTCCCGTTCGTGTGCAACGCCGTCGGCCTGTGGGGTGTGGGACTGGCCGGCGGTTATGCGCTGGGACTCACCAGCGCGATCGACCTGCGCTGGATGGGCGTGGCCACGCCACTGGGCACGCCCGGCTTCTGGGTCGCGGCCGTCGCCGGCACCTGCATCGCCGCGACCGGCATCGTCGGCTACTTCCTGGCGATCAGCGCGCTCGAGCGCTCGCGGTACGCGTCGGCGCGATGACCCCGCGCGAGCAGCGCGGGGTCTCGACACGACACGGTGTCGCCGTCACTTCGCCGCGCGGGCGATCTCGGCGAGCAGCGCGTCCGCCTTCGGGCTCTTGTACCTGCGGCGGATGAGGATGTCCGGCGGCAGCACGTTGCTTGCGCCGAAGAACGCATCGTTCCACGGCACGTTCGTGGAAACGACGGTTCCGTCGAGATTGAGGCCACCGTACACGCCTCGAGCCCGGGTGAAGGTGATGAGGTCGGCGGTGACCGTCGAGCGCGCGCCGGCCCCCACCGGGCCGGCGGCGATGCTCGCATCGGCGCCCATCTTGAATGAACTTGCAAGGAGCGAGTTCAGTCCGCGGTCGGTCATGACGACGATGATCGCCTCCGACACGTCGATCCCGGCCTGGAAGCCGACACTGACCGTGGCGAGGTTGTAGAACGCCGGGCCCGCCCAGCTCTTGCCGTCGCGGGCGCACAGGACGCCGCGCCCACCCGAACCGCCGAAGATGAATCCGGCACGAACGAGTTGCGGCGCAATGAGAACGCCGCGCGAGCGATTGAGGTTGTCCTGGATCCACGTCTGGTCCGGGTCGCGGATGAAGTTGCTGAGCGTGGTGCGCACGCTCGCCACCAGCGCCTCGGGCTCCGCCGAGGACGTGGGTTGCGTGGCGCAGCCGCCGAGAAGCGTCGCTCCCAGCATCATGAGGGTGCTGCGGCGCGAAACGTTCACGGTCGATTCGTTCGTAGGCATCGTATCTCCAGGAGGGTCTGGCGGGCCGGCACGCCGTGTGCCGCGCTGCCGTCGTACGGGGTCGAGAGTCTACCCCGTGTCCGCACCCGGCCCGCCTTGACAGGCGCGATGAGGGGCCGCGGCCCGTCCGTCGCGCCTTCGCTGCCGGGCGGTACGCGCGTCACGCACGCCGCCCCATCGGGCCGAACCACAGGAGCGAGAGGGCGATCGCGGCGAGCAGCAGTGCCGCGGCGGCCGCCACGAAGGCAAACGTGATCTCGACCTCCTTGCGCTCGAGCACGAAGCGCGCATTGAGGTCGCGGTAGACCTTCTTCAACTCGGCGCCGGTGCTCGCGTGAAAGTACGTTCCCTTGGTGATCGCGGCGATCGCCTGCAGCGTCTCCTCGTCGAGACGCACGAAGACCGCCCACCCCTCGCCGCGCACCATCGCGCCCTCCTTCGTCCCGAAGCCCACCGTGAACACACGCACGCCGCGATCGGCGACCACCCGGGCGGCATCGAGCGGTGAAGGCCCGATGGTGCTCTTCCCGTCGCTCATCAACACGATCGCGCCGGTGTCGAAGGAGCCCGGCGCCACTGGAGCAATCTCCTTCATCGGCGGCGGTTTCAGCTTGAACTGGTTGGGGTCGCGCATGTTGCGCACGTTCTCCCAACGGAAATCGAGCGCCTGCAGGTCGATGCCCGTGTCGGGAAGCAGCGTCGCAAGCGCCGCATACAGCGCGCTGCCGGTCGCCGTCCCGCGCTGCAACTCGAAGCGATCGATCGCCGCGAGGAGGTCGTCGCGGTTGGCGGTGGGCTGTTGGACGACGATCGCGTTGCCGCCAAAGGCCACGAGGCCGACGCGCACGTCGGGAGGTCGCTCGTCGATGAAGGCGCGCGCGGCCACCTGCGCCGCGGTCAGGCGCGTCGGGTCGACGTCGTCCGCGCCCATGCTGAGCGAGACGTCGACCGCGAGGATCACCGTCTGCTGCGTCGTCGGCAAGGTGACGCGCGTCTGTGGCCGGGCGATGCCGACGATCGTGACGACGAGCGCCACGAGCAGCAGGAGCGGCGGAAGGTGACGACGCAGGCGGGCGCCGGAGCCGAGCGCCGGACGCACGAGGTCGAGGCTTGCGAAGCGAACCGCCGCGCGCGTGCGCCGACGCAGCGCCCACAGGTAGCCGGCGACCAGCAGCGGAGCCAGCAACAGCAGCCACAACCCTTCGGGCCAGAGGAAAACCATCGTCAAAGCGTGACAGCGCGTCGTGTGAGTCCGCAGGCCGCGGCGCAAGGCAGCGGTTTGACCGGCGCCGCCGCCGATGGTGCCCCGCGATCCGCGATCATAGCGTGCGCGCTGTCGCCGGCGCATGCGCGGCGGGCGACAATTCCGGTCGGGCCATCCCGCTTCGCCGACCCATGCATCTCGATGACCTCCGACAACGGCTGCGTGACCACGGCGCCAGGGCGTGCCACGAACGGCTCATCCTGCGGGCCTGGATGCACGCCCAGCCACTCGACAGCGGGCCCCGCCGGGCGGCGGATTTCCTGCCGCGGCGCGTGCGCGATGCACTTGCCACCCTGACCGAAACCTTCGCGTCGATCGCGCGCGTCCGGTCCCGGCACGCCACGCGCGACGATGTCGTCCGGCTCGTCGTCGCGCTGGCCGACGGCCAGGCCGTGGAGACCGTGCTGCTGCCGCGTGCGGGCGTGTGCGTGTCGACGCAGGTCGGCTGCGCCGTCGGCTGCCTTTTTTGCATGACCGGCCGCAGCGGGCTGCAACGCCACCTGGGCAGCGCGGAGATCGTCGCGCAGGTGGCGCTCGCCCGCACGCTGCGCCGCGTCGGCAAGGTGGTGTTCATGGGCATGGGCGAGCCCGCGCACAACATGGACGCGGTGCTCGACGCGATCGACCTCCTCGGCCGCGAGGGCGGCTTCGCCCACAAGCATCTCGTCTTCTCGACCGTGGGCGATCGGCGCGTCTTCGAGCGCCTGCCGCGCGAGCGCGTCAAGCCGGCACTCGCGCTATCGCTGCATTCGACGCGGCACGAGACGCGGCGCCGCCTGCTGCCACGGGCGCCGTCGATGCCGCCCGAAGAACTGGTCGAGGCCGCCGAGCGCTACGCCCGTGCCACGCACTACCCCATCCAGTACCAGTGGACGCTCCTGCGCGGCGTCAACGACGGCCCCGACGAGGTCGACGGCATCGTGCGCCTCCTCACCGGCAAGTACGCGGTGATGAACCTCATCGCCTTCAACGCCGTCCCTGGCACGCCCTTCGTGCGCGTCGCCGACCCACACGCGACCGCCCTCGCCGCCGAACTCAACCGCCGCGGCATCCTCACGAAACTGCGACATTCCGCAGGCCAGGAGATCGAAGCCGGCTGCGGGCAGTTGCGGGCGCGAACCCTCGCCGTGCCGCAGGGCGTGCCCTGACCGCCTCACCGCCCCACCCAGGCGAACAGCGCGCTCGCCGCGACCACCTCGCCCGGGCTGTCCGCCGCGTAGCCTGCCACCGCCGCCATCTGCCGCTCGAACTGCGGCCCACGCAGCAACGCGCACAGCTCGCTCACCGCCGGACTCGCGAGCGTCGCATGATGGCCGGCAAGGACGTATCGCTCGCGCACGACCGGAATGAAATCGAGCCCGAACTGCGCGGCGGCAGGCTCGATGGCCATCCCCACGTCGGCCATGTCGCTCGCCACGAAGGCCGCAACCGCGGCGTGCGTGAACTCGCCCGTGTCGTAACCGGCGATCCGCGCGGGATCGACGCGTTGGGCGGCAAGCAGCGTGTCGAGGAGGACGCGGGTGCCCGATCCGGGCTGGCGATTGACGAAGCGCACGCCGGGCCGCGCGAGATCGCGCAGCGTCCGGATGCGGCGTGGATTGCCCTTTGCCACGATCAGGCCCTGCATGCGCCACACCATGCGCACGATCTTCTGCTGGCGCGGCTTGAAAAACGGCGCGTACTGCGCCCAGAGCACGGCGCCCAGATCGCCCTCGGGCACGTGGAAGCCGGCGAGATCGCAGTCGCCACGGGCGAGTGATGCCACCGCATCGACGCTGCTCATGTACTTCAGGTCCACCTCGACGCTGCCGTGATCGCGGACGAGGTCGGGGACCTTCTCGATCGCGTAGCCGTGGCTCGCGTGGATGCGCAGCACCGGAGTCGCGCGCTCGCGGGCGTGGCGAATGGCGGCGTTGAGTTCGTTGGCGACGTTCTCGAGCTGCGGAAAGAGCCCCGCCTCGGTCCGCTGCTCCGCCCAGAGGAGCTTTTCGCCGAGCGCCGACAGGCGCGCGCCGCGGCCGCGCGCGAGCAGGACGAGCTCGCTGCCGAAGATGGCGTTCCACCGGCCGAGGAGGTCCCACGCATGGCGATACGACAGTCCCACCGCGCGCGCAGCGACGGTGAGCTTGCCGCTGTCGTGGATCGCGCGCAGCAGGCGAAAGAGCTGCGGCTCGAAATGGTCGCCGGTGTCCGACGCGAGCACCCACGCCGGCTTGATGACGATGCGATTCACCGCGGCGTTGGCTGCGCCACCGCGCTCCGGCGGCATCTCGGCCCGGCGCCGACGCGGCGCTATCATGGGTCTTCGCGGTCTCGTGCGACCGCGCGCGCGCGGTGCGGGCGCATCGAGGAGGGTCCCGCAACGAGGAAGATCGTATATGCAACGCGCTTCATATTTGCTTTCCGCAGCGTCGATGCTACCTTGCGTGGACCGCCGGCGCGCATCGCACGCCAAATATGCAACATTGCGCATATTAAGCGCAAGCACCCTTCGGAGGTCACCGTGGACGAGGCCGCTGCCGCCACCATCGATTCCGCCATTGCCGCAAGCAAGCACCGCCCCGGCCCGCTCCTGCCGATCCTGCACTCGATTCAGGATGCCCTGGGCTACATCCCGGCCGAGGCCGTCCCGGTCATCGGCCAGGCGCTCAACCTGACGCGCGCGCAGGTCCACGGCGTCGTCTCGTTCTATCCGCACTTCCGGCGCAGCCCGCCGGGTCGGCACGTCGTGCAGATCTGCCAGGCCGAATCGTGCCAGGCGATGGGCTCGACCGCGCTCACCGCGCACGCGCGCAAGGCGCTCGGCGTCGACCTGCACGGCACCACCGCCGACGGCGCCATCACGCTCGAGCCCGTCTACTGCCTCGGCAACTGCGCATGCTCGCCTGCCGTCATGGTCGACGGCAACGACCTGCGTGGCCACGTCGACAACGCCGCATTCGACGCCATCGTCGACGCATGCAGGAGCACACGATGAGCCCGAAGCCGCTTGACCCAAGCCGCGTAGCGCAAAGGACGATGCGATGACCACGACGATCTACATCCCCCGCGACGCCAGCGCGATCTCGCGCGGCGCCGACCAGGTCGCGCACGCGATCGCCGACGAGGCCGCGCGGCGGAATGCCGACGTGAAGATCGTGCGCAACGGCTCGTACGGCATGTTCTGGCTCGAGCCGCTCGTCGAGGTCGTCTGCGCCGCCGGCCGCATCGCCTACGGCCCGGTGACGCCGAAGGACGTGAAGGGCCTCTTCGACGCCGGCTTCCTGACCGGCGCGACGCATCGCCTGCACCAGGGGATCGCGGCGAGGATCCCGTATCTCGAAAAGCAGGAGCGCCTGACGTTCGAGCGCGTGGGCGTCATCGATCCGCTGTCGATCGACGACTATCGCGCGCACGGCGGCGGTCGCGGTCTTGCCCGCGCCCTCGAGATCGGCCCGGCGGCGACGACCGAAGAGGTCGTGAAATCGGGGCTGCGCGGTCGCGGCGGCGCCGCCTTTCCCACCGGAATCAAGTGGCGCACGGCAGCGGCGACGGTCGCGCCGCAGAAATTCATCGTCTGCAACGCCGACGAGGGGGATTCGGGCACCTTCTCCGATCGCATGCTGATGGAGGGCGATCCGCTGACGCTCATCGAAGGCATGGCGATCGCGGGTGTCGCGGTGGGTGCGACGCAAGGCTACATCTACGTTCGATCCGAGTATCCGCACGCCGAGGCCACGCTCAACGCCGCGATCGAAGTCGCGCGTGCCGCGGGCTACGTCGGGACGCACCTCCTCGGCACCAACGCGGTCTTCGAGCTCGAGGTGCGCCGCGGCGCCGGTGCCTACATCTGCGGCGAGGAGACCTCGCTGCTCGAAAGCCTCGAGGGCAAGCGCGGCGTGGTGCGGGCCAAGCCACCGCTGCCGGCGATCGCCGGCCTCTTCGGCAAGCCGACGATCATCAACAACGTGATCTCGCTCGCGAGCGTGCCGATCATCCTCGATCGCGGCGCGCAGTACTACAGCGACTACGGCATGGGCCAGTCGAAGGGCACGCTCGCCTTCCAGCTCGCCGGAAACGTGAAGCACCCCGGACTCGTCGAGAAGGCGTTCGGCCTCACGCTGCGCGAGATCCTCTACGACTTCGGCGGCGGCAGCGCGAGCGGGCGGCCGATCCGCGCGGTGCAGGTGGGCGGACCGCTCGGCGCCTACATCCCGGCGTCGCAGTTCGACCTGCCGCTCGACTACGAGGCCTTCATCGCCAAGGGCGCGATGGTCGGCCACGGTGGCATCGTCGTCTTCGACGACACCGTCGACATGGCGCAGATGGCGCGCTACGCGCTCGAGTTCTGCGCGGTCGAGTCGTGCGGCAAGTGCACGCCGTGCCGTATCGGCTCGGTGCGCGGGGTCGAGATCATGGACGGCATCCTCGCCGGCAAGAGCGATCGCGACGAGCGCGTGACGCTCCTGCGCAGCCTGTGCGACACCATGCTCAACGGTTCGCTGTGCGCGCTGGGCGGCATGACGCCGTACCCGGTGCTCTCCGCCCTCGAGCACTTCCCGCAGGATTTCGAGAAGCCGCAAACGCAGGCGGCGTGACCCGGATCACGCCGCGCCGCCTCATCCGCAAAGGAGCAGCACGATGAACCCCAACAAGGAAGCCGACTTCGGTACGCCGCAGCGCCACTCGACGCGGCTCGTCACGCTGTCGATCGACGGCCACTCCGTCACCGTTCCGGCGGGAACGTCGGTGATGCACGCGGCGCTCGCCTCCGGCATCGACATTCCCAAGCTGTGCGCAACCGACACGCTCGAGGCCTTCGGCTCCTGCCGCGTGTGCCTGGTCGAGATCGAGAACCGCAAGGGCTACCCGGCCTCGTGCACCACGCCGGCCGAAGAGGGCATGAAGGTCCACACGCAGACCGCGAAGCTCGGCGACCTGCGCCGCGGCGTCATGGAACTGTACATGTCCGACCATCCGGCCGACTGCCGCGACCATGCCGGCAGCGGCACCTGCGAGATGCACGGCGTCGCGCACGACGTCGGACTCACCGAGGTGCGCTACGAGTCGGGTCGCACGCATCTTGCGGCCAAGGTCGACGCGTCGAACCCGTACTTCCAGTTCGATCCGGCGAAGTGCATCGTCTGCTCGCGCTGCGTGCGCGCGTGCGACGACATCCAGGGCACCTTCGCGCTGACGGTCGAAGGGCGTGCCTTCGATTCACGCATCGTCGTGAGCGCCGACGAGCCCTTCCTCGACTCCGAGTGCGTGTCCTGCGGCGCGTGCGTGCAGGCGTGCCCGACCGACGCGCTGGTGGAAAAGTCCGTGGTGGAGATGGGCGCCCCCGACCGCGTGATCAGCACCACCTGCGCGTACTGCGGCGTGGGCTGTGGCTTCCGCGCCGAGATGAAGGGCGACGAACTCGTGCGCATGGTCCCCGAGAAGGCCGCCAAGGCCAACCACGGCCATTCCTGCGTCAAGGGCCGCTTCGCCTGGACCTACGCGACGCACCAGGATCGCATGACGAAACCGATGATCCGCGAGCGCATCACCGATCCATGGCGCGTGGTGTCGTGGGACGAGGCGCTCCAACGGGCGGCGACCGAGTTTCGCCGCATCCAGGACAAGTACGGACGCGGTGCGATCGGCGGCATCACCTCGTCGCGCTGCAGCAACGAGGAGACCTACCTCGTGCAGAAGATGGTCCGTGCGGCGTTCGGCAACAACAACGTCGACACCTGTGCCCGCGTGTGCCATTCGCCGACGGGATACGGCCTCAAGACGACCATCGGCGAGTCCGCCGGCACGCAGGACTTCGATTCGATCGACCGGGCCGACGTCATCATCGTAATGGGCGCCAACCCGACCGACGCGCACCCGGTGTTCGGCTCGCGCCTGAAGCAGCGCGTCCGCGAGGGGATGAAGGTCATCGTCATCGATCCGCGCGCGATCGATCTCGTGCGCGTGCCCAACGTCGAGGCCGCCTACCATCTGGCAACGAAGCCCGGCACCAACGTCGCGATCCTCAACGCGCTCGCGCACGTCGTCGTGACCGAAGGTCTCGCCAAGGAAGCCTACGTGCGCGAGCGCTGCGAATGGCCGGCGTACGAGGCGTGGCGGACGTTCATCAGCGATCCCGCGCAAAGCCCCGAGGCGATGGAGGCGGTCACGGGGGTGCCGGCGGCGCAGGTCCGTGGCGCGGCGCGGCTGTACGCGCAGGCCGGCAACGCGGCCATCTATTACGGCCTCGGTGTGACCGAGCACAGCCAGGGCTCGACCGCGGTCATGGGCATCGCCAATCTCGCCATGGTCACGGGCAACGTCGGCCGCATCGGCGTGGGCATCAATCCGCTACGCGGCCAGAACAACGTGCAGGGTTCGTGCGACATGGGCTCGTTCCCGCACGAGCTTCCGGGCTACCGGCACATCGGCGACGATGTCGTGCGCAAGCAGTTCGAGGACGACTGGAAGGTCACGCTCGATCCCGAGCCGGGCCTGCGCATCCCCAACATGTTCGATGCGGCGCACGACGGCAGTTTCCGCGCGCTGTATTGCCAGGGCGAGGACATCGCGCAGTCCGATCCGAACACGGCGCACGTGACCGCGGCCCTGCGGGCGATGGAGTGCGTCGTCGTGCAGGACATCTTCCTGAACGAGACCGCCAAGTACGCGCACGTGTTCCTGCCGGGAACGTCGTTCCTCGAGAAGGACGGCACGTTCACGAACTCGGAGCGGCGCGTTTCGCGCATCCGCAAGGTGATGGAGCCGCTGTGCGGCATGGCGGACTGGGAGGTCACCTGCGCGCTGTCCAAGGCGCTGGGCTACCCGATGGACTACGCGCATCCGTCCGAGATCATGGACGAGATCGCGCGCCTGACGCCGACGTTCACCGGCGTGAGTTACAAGCTCATCGACGAACTGGGCAGCATCCAGTGGCCGTGCAACGAAGCGGCGCCCGAGGGCACGCCGACGATGCACATCGGCGAGTTCGTGCGCGGCAAGGGGCAGTTCATCGTCACCGAGTACGTCCCCACCGACGAGAAGGTGACGCGCCGCTATCCGCTGCTCATGACCACGGGGCGGATCCTGTCGCAGTACAACGTCGGCGCGCAGACACGCCGCACCGCCAACGTCGCGTGGTACGCCGAGGACCTCCTGGAGATCCATCCGCACGACGCCGAGGATCGCGGCATCCGCGACGGCGACGCGGTCGGGGTCGCGAGCCGTGCCGGCGAGACGGTGCTGCGTGCCCGGGTCACCGAGCGGGTGCAGCCTGGCGTCGTCTACACGACGTTCCACTTCCCCGAAGCGGGATCGAACGTGCTCACCACGGAGAACTCGGACTGGGCGACGAACTGTCCCGAGTACAAGGTGACGGCGGTGCAGGTCTCACGTGCGGCGCAGCCTTCCGACTGGCAGAAGCAGTTCCAGCGCTTCTCCGACGAGCAGGTCGGGTTGGCCGAGCAGGCCACCGAGGCGCTCGCGCGGTAGGCGGCGGGGCGAGCGCGAGGCCGGCGATGAGCGACGACGCGAGCACCGCCGCGCGCGAGCGCGACGTCGTGCGCTACGCGCAGGGCGAGCGCACGCCTGCGCGCGAGCCGGTGGCCGACGAGGTGCCCGTCGCGTTCGCGTACAACGGGATCGCGCACGCGGTGATGCTCGCCAGTCCCGCCGACCTCGAGGACTTCGCGGTCGGCTTCTCGCTGTCCGAAGGCATCGTCGACGCGGCGAACGCGATTCGCGACATCGAGGTCGGCACGTGCGGCGACGGCATCACCGTCGACGTGACGATCGGCAGCGGCGCGTTCGCGCGCCTGAAGGAGCGCCGGCGCACGCTCGCCGGGCGCACCGGCTGCGGCCTGTGCGGGCGCGAGAGCCTCGAACAGGCGCTGCCGCCGGTGCCCCGCGTGGCGTCGACGTTTGCGATCGACACCGACACGCTGCACCTGCTCGCGCGCGCGCTCGCGGCAAGCCAGCCGCTGCACTCGCGCACCGGCGCCACGCACGCCGCGGGCTGGGGTCATGCCGACGGCACGCTGGCACTCGTGCGCGAGGATGTCGGCCGCCACAACGCCCTCGACAAGCTCATCGGCGCGCTCGCCCGGCGCCGAATCGCGACGAGCGAGGGTGTTGCGCTGCTCACGAGCCGGGCGAGCAGCGAGATGGTGCATAAGTGTGCCCAAGCCGGCATCCCGATGCTCGCGGCGGTTTCCGCGCCGACGGGCTTGGCGATCCGGATCGCGGACGAAGCGGGAGTCACGCTCGCGGCCTGGCTGCGTACCGACCGCTTCTCCGTCTATACCCACGATGAGCGCCTGCGCGCGACCGTACTGGAGAACACGTGAACGACAAGCACCATCGCCTCGTCAGCATGGCCAACCAGATCAGCCAGTTCTTCGAATCGCGGCCCACGGAGGAGGAGCGCGTGGGCGGCGTGGCCGATCACATCATCCGCTTCTGGGACCCCCGGATGCGCAAGGCGATCCTCGAGCATCTCGCCGCCGGCGGCGACGGCCTGCGCGACAATGCGCGACGCGCGATCGAGCGGCTCGCCGCGGCGCAACAGCCGGCGTAATCCAGCGACGGGGGCGCCGCTCTACCGCGGCGCCTTGACGATACCGCGCGCCTGATACGCGTCGGCCGCCTCGCGGACGAAAGCGGCCAGCCGCGGCAACTGTTCGTCGGCGAGCGTCTTGGCGAGCGCCATGAGCTCGCCGTGCGTCGCCCGTCCCGGGCGCAGCCGATCGTAGATCGCGAAGACGCGGTCGTTGGCAACCGCGGTGAGCTCCGCCGCACGGCGCAAGTTCTCGGCGAGCTGACGCAGGCCTGCGGCATCGGCCGCCGCCGCCTGCGCCTCGAGCTGCTCGCGGCTGATGCGCAGGTCGCCGCGGTCGAGCGTGCCGCTGCGCAATGCATCGAGCGTGAGCTCGGACAATGCCCGCCCGCTCGCGGTCCGAATCGCATCGCTCATCGCTTCTCCTCGCACCTGTCCCGCATCGCCGGACTCCCCCTCACGCGCCGACGGCGCTGTCGGCCACCGGCGGCGCGGCGGCGTGCGTTGTCGCCACGTGCAACTCCGCCGGCGCGCGGTCGCGCTCGACGCATTCGGTTTCCTTGAGGTGCATGAGCGTCGTCTGCACGATGAGGCGCAACCTGACCGTATTGTCGCTTCGCACCGGGATCGGCGCCGCGGGCTTGTGCAGCGCGTGCAGCGCCGCGTTGCGACCGATGTCGCGGTAGGTCGCAAGGTCGATGTTGGGCGCCTGCGCGAAGAGCTCGAGATTGTCGAGCGGCAGCAGGTCGTGGCGATGGATCACGGTCGTGCCCTTCGCCTGCACGCCGATCGCGATTCCCGAGCCGGCGAGCTGCGCGCCGGCGTGACCGATGAACGCGCAGTCGGATGTGTGATGGATGCGCACGATCCGCGCTGGGAGCCCCTCGCCCTCGATGCCCGCCACGAGCGCCGCGAGCACGTCCTCGTGCGCAAGGCCGCCCAACGTGTGCTCGATGCTCGCCCCGAACGAGGGGCCGACCGCGACGACGACCTCGGGCCGCGTGCCGGTGCGCGCCGGGCCGGTCTCGATGAGCCAAGGCGTTGCCGCGCCACGCGCGAGGCGAGCGCCGTACTGCCGCGGGTCCCATGCCCGCGGCAGATCCTGGATCGCCTTCCAGCGCGCGCCGTCGAGGCGATAGCCGGTCCCCGGGCCGCGGTAGTCGTTGGCGTCGGTGAGCGCGCTCAGCACGTGAAAGTCGGCGTCGAAGATCGCCGCGGGCTGCAGGTAGTCACCGATCACGCGCTGCCGCTGCATCTCGAGGATGCTCGCGGCGACATCGCGAAAGCCGGCGCGATCGAGTGCCGCGATCACGTCGACGACCGTCGTCTCGCCGTCCAGAAGCCGCTGCGCCGCGGTGATGTCGGCGACGCGATCGCGATCGGCCATGTCGTCGGAATCGAACGCCCCGACCGCCGCGTCGATCTCGTCGCCATCGATCGGCGGAACACCCAGAGCCGCGAACACCGCCTGCAAGGCGCGTACCGCGCGCTCGCGCACCGCGAGCACGCGCGCCTCGTCGACCGGGACGATGCCGCCGTCGATGCGCAGGTCGCGCTGCAGCACATGCCAGTCGTCGAGTTCGGTCACGTCGAAGTTGCCGCCGCCGAACATGTTGTCCGGACGCGCGATCGCGCCGTAACCCGAGGTGATGAAGTCGGTGCCGGGAATGAACTGCAACATGAGCTTGGCGGCCTTGCGGATGTCCGAATGCGACGACAGCGCATCGTTGCCGGCGGCGACTTCCATGCCGAGGAGCATGGCGATGAGGTTCTCGGCGAGCACCACGCGCACGCCGTCGGGCAGCGACTCGGGCAGCGCGATGCAGCTGATCGAGCCGTTTTGCGACCCCTGGCTGCCGGCGGCGCGCGTGGCGAGGAGGCTGCGCGCTTCGAGGTAGAGCATCGAGCGCTGCTGAGCATGACCCATGAGCGCCGGCGCGCCGGCGCCCGAGGTGAAGCGCGTCTTGATCCCGCGGCTCGCGTACGCGGCGGCAAGGAACGACTTCGACCACGGCGTGTCGTCGCCATCGACGAACGCACGCTCGGTCGCGTAGACCGACAGCGTCTCGGAATAGCTCGTGAGGCCCTTGAAGCCGAGCTTGAGGTTGGTCGCCTCCTCGACCGCGCACTGCGTGAGCACACCCGGCCGGCCGGTCTGCGAGCCGACGAGCAGCGCCAGCGCATTGAGTGGCGCATAGCGCGCGACGGCGGCGGTCGTCTCGACTTCGGCGAAACCGCGCAGCGCCGCCTCGGCGGCGTCCGCGGCGAGCAGCGCCGGATTCTCCTTGCGATTGGTGACGTGCGCCTGGTTCGCCGGCGTGCGTCGGGCGCGCATCTTCGCGAGCCCCATCATCATCTCGAGCACGTTCATCTCGTTGATGACGGCGACGAGCTTCGCCGGGGTGCAGCCGGAAACGATCTCGAGGACCGCGCCGCGCGGCACGTTGATGTCGACGATCATGCGCGCGATCTCGACGGCAGGGGTTGCCATCGCCCGGGGCGCGACGCGGGTGTCGATCGCATGCAGCGCGATGAAACGCTCGACCAGGTCGAAGTCGGCCGCGGCGACCCCATCCATCCTGACGATCGCGCCGTCACGAATCTCGATGTCGGGCGCCGGATCGTACGGGCTTTGCATCGTCGCCAGCCCCACCTCGGGCCACGGCGTGATGAACGTCTCCTTGTTGATCGGCCGTGCCTCCAGCCGTTCGAAGCGCTTCGAGCGCATGCGATGTCTCCTTCCGCTGCCAGCGCCGCCCACGCACACGCACCGCCACGTGGGCGGCCGGTTGCAGGCGCTGGCGGCGCTACTTTTTCCTGGCCGGCGGCAGGTCGGTGCAAACGCCCTCGTAGAGTTCGGCTGCCATGCCGACCGACTCGGTCAGCGTCGGGTGCGGGTGGATCGTGCGCCCGATGTCGGTGGCGTTGGCGCCCATCTCGACCGCCAGGCAGACCTCGCCGATGAGGTCGCCGGCGTGCGTGCCGACGATCCCGCCACCGATGCAGCGGTGCGTGGCCTCGTCGAAGAGGAGCTTGGTGAAGCCTTCGTCGCGACCGTTGGCGATGGCGCGTCCCGAGGCGGCCCACGGGAACACCGCCTTGCCGTACTTGATTCCCTGCGCCGTGCATTGCTCCTCGGTGAGCCCCGCCCAGGCGACTTCCGGATCGGTGTACGCGACCGACGGGATCTGCCGCGCATCGAAGAAGGCCTTCTCGCCGTGCGCCGCTTCGGCCGCGACGTGCGCCTCGTGCACCGCCTTGTGCGCGAGCATCGGCTGGCCGACGATGTCGCCGATCGCGAAGATGTGCGGCACGTTCGTGCGCATCTGCCGGTCGACCTCGATGAAACCGCGCTCGGTCACCGCCACGCCCGCGTTGCCGGCGTCGATGGCGCGACCGTTCGGGCTGCGGCCCACCGCGACCAGCACGAGGTCGTAGGTCTGCGGCCCGGACGGCGCGTGCTCGCCTTCGAAGCTGACCTCGATCCCCTGCGGTGTGGCCCTGGCGCCGGTCGTCTTCGTCTTCAGCATCACCGTGGCGAAGCGGCCGGCGTTGCGCTTCTCCCACACCTTGACGAGATCGCGGTCCGCGCCGGTCATGAGGCCGTCGAGCATTTCGACGATGTCGATCCTGGTGCCGAGCGCCGCGTACACGGTCGCCATCTCGAGGCCGATGATGCCGCCGCCGATCACGAGCATCCGCTGCGGGACGCTCGCGAGTGCCAGCGTCCCCGTGGAATCGACCACGCGCGGGTCGTCGGGCATGAACGGCAGGCGAACCGCCTGGCTGCCGGCGGCGATGATCGCCTTGGCGAACTTCACGACCTTCTTCTCGCCCGTCGGATCGCGGCCGGCACCCCCGGTCACCACCACCTCCAGGTGATGCGCATCGAGGAAGCGCCCGACGCCGCGCACGACGTCGACCTTGCGCAGCTTGGCCATCCCGGCGAGACCCGTGGTGAGCTTCTTCACCACGCTCTCCTTGAACCCGCGCAGCTTGGCAACGTCGACCTTGGGCTCGCCAAAGGCGATGCCGTGCGCGGCGAGCGCCTTCGCCTCATCCATCGCCGCCGCCGTGTGCAGGAGCGCCTTCGACGGAATGCAACCGACGTTGAGGCACACGCCACCGAGCGTCGCGTAGCGCTCGACGAGGACGGTCTTCATGCCGAGGTCGGCACTGCGAAACGCCGCCGAGTACCCGCCGGGGCCCGCCCCCAGCACGAGCATCTCGCACTCGACGTCGGCCTTGCCGGCGTACGCCGGCGCCGCCCCGGTTGGCGCGGGAGCGCCCGCCGGTGCCGCGCTCGGTCCCGCTGCAGGCGGCGGCGCGGCGGCGGGTGCGGCAGGCGCTGCCGCGACCGGCGTCGCCGCCTCCTCGGCGATCTCGAGCGTGAGCACGAGCGAGCCTTCGGCCACCTTGTCGCCCACCTTGACCGCGATCGACTGCACCACGCCGTCGGCAGGAGAGGGCACGTCCATCGTCGCCTTGTCGGATTCGAGCGTGACGAGCGACGCCTCCTTGGTGACGGCCTCGCCGGGCTTGACCAGGATCTCGATGACCGGGACATCCGTGAAATCGCCGATGTCCGGAACCTTGACTTCCATCACCGATGCCATGCGCTTCCCCCAATGTATGCGCCGCTGCCGCGGCTCGCGCGCTCCCGCTACAGCCGGTGCGACCGGTCGACGTCGGCGAGATAGCGCCAAACGATACCATCGTCGCGTGCGAGGATGAGGATCTTGAACAATTCACCCATCTCCGCGGGGGAGAGGAGCCTCTGCACCGCCGCCGCTTCGCGCAGGTACGGCACCGACTCGGGCGGCCCGACGCGGGCGAGATGGTCGAGGATCCCGGCGGCCACGAGAAACGCGGCCTGCGACGTGTAGCCGGCCACGTGCAGGCCCGCCGCCTGCGCCGCCTGCGCCATCGCCGTGAAGTCGACGTGCGCGGTGAGGTCGGTCAGACCCGGCCAGAGCAACGGATCGGCATGCACCCGGTGTCGATAGTGAGCGACCAGGGTGCCCATCGTGCGTTGCGGATGGTAGTACTCGGCCTGCGCAAACCCGTAGTCGGCAATGACGATCGCGCCGTCTCCCAGGCGACTCGCGAGCGTTGCGACCAGCGCTTCCGCGGCGGGATTGATCTCGCTCGTGTAATCTCCCTCGGGCGGAAAGCGCGTCGCGGCAAGCTCGCGCAGCGCCGCATCGGCGAGCGGCCGGTCGGCGAGCGCGAGCGTGGGGCCGGCGTTGCGCACCACACCAGGCGAGCCGTCGCGGCGCGAGGTCACCGCACCGCTCGAGGGATCCGCCCCGGCGAGCGTCACGCCACGCTCGTACCAAACCCCATCGCAGCGCACGACGACGTGCGGCGGCAGCGCATCGAGCACCTCGTTCAAGACGATCGCACCGTCGATCGACTCGGGCAGCACGCTGCACCAATCCAGCGGAATCGCGACATCGGCGAGGGCCGCCTGCTGGCGCAGCTTGAGCTCGGGGCTCACCTCGACGATGCGGTACCGCGCGGGCGCGGCACCCGCCGCGGCGAGCGCGGCGATGAGGCTTCGCGCGAGTGCGCCACTGCCCGCGCCCAGCTCGACGATCTCGCGTCGTGCGCTCGCTGCGAGGATCGTCGCAAGCGGCCCGGCGAGCGCTGCGCCGTACAGCGGCGTCATCTCGGGTGCGGTCACGAAATCGCCCTCGGCGCCGAACTTGCGCGCGCCCGCGACGTAGTAGCCGAGCCCCGGCGCGTAGAGCACTTCACGCAGGTAACGCTCGATCGTGATCCAGCCGCCCTCGCGCGCGATCAGCGTGGCGACATGCGAGCGCACCCGCTCGCTGTGCAGGCGGGCGACGGCGTCGGGCTCGGGCAGCGACGGCGGACGAGGTACGGGCAAGCGCGGAGCAGCCTGTGCTAGATTGACCCGCCACAGTCTACCGTTCGCGCCACGGGAGGTTCGCCACGTGCACGGCAAGGTCGTTCTCGTCACCGGCGGCGCGCGCCGCATCGGCGCCGCCATCTGCCGGCGCCTGCACGCGGCGGGTGCCAACATCGTGCTGCATTACCGCGCCTCCGCGGTGCAAGCCGAGCGCCTGGCCGGCGAACTCAACGCCGTGCGCGGCGCGTCCGTCGCGCTCGCGCCGGCCGATCTCCTCGACCCCTCCGCGCTGCCTGCCCTCGTCGATGCGGCAACGCGCGCCTTCGGCCGCCTCGACGGCCTCGTCAACAATGCCTCGTCGTTCTACGCGACGCCGCTCGGCGCCATCACGCCGAAACACTGGGACGACCTCGTGGGCACGAACGTCCGCGCCCCGCTCTTCCTCGCGCAAGCGGCCGCACCCGCGCTGCGCGCGACGCACGGCGCCATCGTCAACATCGCCGACATCCACGCCGAGCGCCCGCTCAAGGACTACGTCGTCTACTCGATTGCGAAGGCCGCGGTGGTCGGTCTCACCCGATCGCTCGCGCGCGAGCTCGCACCCGACGTGCGCGTCAATGCGGTGGCCCCCGGTCCCGTGCTGTGGCCGGAAGACGGGTCGTTCGACGCGCCGATGCGCGCGGCGATCGTTGCGCAAACCCCGCTTGCGCGCGTCGGCGCGCCGGAGGACATCGCCGGCGCGGTCGCCTTCCTCCTGACCGACGCGCCGTACGTCACCGGAGTCACGCTGGCGGTCGATGGCGGTCGCAACGTCGTGCTGTGACCGCGCGTGCCCCGCGCCGTCAGCCGGCGCGCGCGCTGCGCGCTGCGAGCTTCGCAGCGATCGTCTCGAGGTAGCGATCGACGATGCCGTGCGTGGCCAGGGCCGCGCGGGTGCGTGCGAGGTAGTCGCGTCCCGTGCCGAACGCGCCCGCCGCCTGCGCGATGAGCGCGACCTGCGCCGCGAGGTCGAGATGGCCCGCGTACTGCGGATGGTCGCGACGCAGCACGAAGGTGACCGCGACGACCTCGCGCCCGTCGCGGGCGGTGACGGCGACCCACTTCGGGTGGTACGCGCCGGTGACCATCTCGCGCCGCCACAGCAGCGCAAGCTCGTCGCGGGCGTCTCGCGCCCGCAGGCGGTACACGACGCCCGCGCACGCGCCGCCGCGTGCCAGTGCGAGCACGAGGCCGGGTGCGCTCGGCGTGCCGCGTGCGGCCATCGAGTAGAGGCAAAAGCGCCGATGCCGCCCGTGCAGCAACGCCGGACGCACCTCGGCGTAGGAAAACAGCGGATTCCACAACAGGGAGCCGTAGGCGAACACCCACCAGCCGGCGCCCTTGGGCCGAACCGCGAGCGTGTCCGCAAGCGACGTCGCCAGCGCGGCGTCGTCGAGCGCGTGACCGGTGCCACCGAAGGCGATCGCGTACAGGTCGCGCATGCGCCCCGCTTCGAGGTCGGCCCGGGACAGCGGCGGCAGCTCAGTCGGCGTCGGGATCACGGGCGAGCCTGCGCGCGGCGAGGTTGGCGGCGTGACGCAGCGCACGCTTCGACTTGCCGTGCGGGCCACCCTTGCCCAGGAGCGGCGAGCGGGCCACCGGATTGCGCGGCTTCGGCAGCGGCGGCGGATGTTGCTTCGCGCGCTTCATGCCGCTTGCAACGGGCACCGATCGGGTCGGGTGCGCGTCACGCCGCACCCGGGTCGCTTGCGGCCGGCGTGGACGCCGGCAGGAAGAGCTCGAGGAGGTCGTTGAGAAACCTCCGCCCGAGCGGGGTCGCCTTCAGCACCCGCGGATCGGCCTCGAGCAATCCCTTGTCGATGGCGCGTCGCAGCGGACGCGCCACGAGCGCCAACGAGTACCCGGTGCGCTCGCCGAATCCGGTGGCAGGAACGCCTGCGGTCAGCCGCAGCGCATTGAGCATGAACTCGAAGCCGATCTCGTCGCGCGTGACGAGTCGCGTCTCCTGCAGCGGATCGTCGGCGGCGAGCCTCGCGAGGTATTGCTTGGGCTGCTTCCAGCGCAGCTCGCGCTCGATGCGATCGGCGTACGAGAGCTTCGAGTGCGCACCGGCGCCGATGCCCAGGTAGTCGCCGAACTGCCAGTAATTGAGGTTGTGCTCGCACGGGTGGCCCGGCCGCGCGTACGCCGACGTCTCGTAGTGCGCGTAGCCGGCGCGCGCGAGCGTGGCCTGCACGGCGCCTTCGATGTCGGCGCTGGTGTCGTCGTCGGGCAGCGGCGGCGGCGCCTTGAAGAAGAGCGTGTTGGGCTCGAGCGTCAGGTGATAGCACGACAGGTGCGGCGGCGAGAAGGTGAGCGCGACCGCGAGGTCCGCGAGCGCCTCGTCGACCGTTTGTTGCGGCAGCGCGTACATGAGGTCGAAGTTGACGTTGCCGAAGATCATGAGCGCCGCCTCCGCCGCGCGGCGCGCCTCGTCCCCGTCGTGCACGCGGCCCAACGCCCGCAGCTTGACCGGATCGAAGCTCTGGATCCCGAGCGACAGGCGATTGACGCCGGCTGCGAAATAGCCGGCGAACTTCTGCCGCTCGAAGGTCCCGGGATTTGCCTCGAGCGTCACCTCGGCGCCCGCCACGAGCGGAACCCGCGCCCGGATGCCGGCGAGGAGCCGATCGATCGCCGCGGCGGAGAAGAGGCTCGGCGTCCCGCCGCCCAGGAACACGCTCACGACGCGACGGCCCCACACCTTCGGCAGCGCGAGTTCGAGATCGCGCAGGAGCGCGGCGACGTACGCGTCTTCCGGCACCTCGCCGCGCAACTCGTGCGAGTTGAAGTCGCAGTACGGGCACTTGCGCAAGCACCACGGCAGGTGCACGTACAGCGCAAGCGGTGGCAAGGCGATGAACGACGGCCGGGTGAGCGCCGCGGCGACGCGCGACGTGCTGCCGCTGCCGGCGGCGACGTCGCGCCCCGGCGCCCGCCGCGCCGGAGTGCGCAACGAAGCCGGATCATCCATGTTGCCACGCACGGGCGCCGTCCTGCGTCATGCGCAGTTGCGCGATGAGCTCGCGCATCGCGTGGCCGCGATGCGAGACCGCGTTCTTGCGTTCGAGCGGCAGCTCCGCGCCGGTCATCCCGGTGCCGTCGACCTCGAAATGGGGGTCGTAGCCGAAGCCGCCGCTGCCGCGCGGCACGTCGACGATGCGCCCGTGGCAGTACCCCTGCGCGATGAACGGCTCGGGATCGTCGGCATGGCGCACGAGCACGAGGACGCAGGTGTAATGCGCGCGCCGATTCGTCTGCCCGGCGAGTGCCGCGACGAGCTTCGCGTTGTTGCGCGCGTCCGAGCGCGGATCACCCGCGTAGCGCGCCGATTGCACGCCCGGTGCGCCGCCGAGCGCGGCCACGCACACGCCGGAGTCGTCGGCGAGCGCCGGCAACCCGGCGTGGCGGCTCGCGTGCCGTGCCTTCGCCAGCGCGTTCTCGACGAAGGTGACGTGCGGCTCGTCGGCCTCGGCGATCCCGAGTTCGTCCTGCGCGACGACGTCGATCCCGAGCGGCGTGAGGAGCCGCCGGAACTCGCGCAGCTTGCCGGCGTTGCCCGAGGCGAGCACGAGCCGCTCGATCATGCGGCGAGCGCCGCCTCTTGCGCCGCGACGAGCTGCGCGATCCCCGTCGCGCCGAGCGCGAGCAGTGCATCGAGCTCGTCACGCGTGAACGGCGCCCCTTCCGCCGTCCCCTGCACCTCGACGATTCCCCCCGACGCGGTCATCACCACGTTCATGTCGGTGTCGCACGCGGAGTCCTCGGCGTAGTCGAGGTCGAGCACCGGCGTGCCGCCGACGATGCCCACCGACACCGCGGCCACGAACTCGCGCAGCGGCGACTGCGCGACGAGCCCTTGCGCGCGACACCAGGCGAGCGCATCCGCCACGGCAACGCAGGCACCGCTGATGGCAGCGCAGCGCGTGCCACCGTCCGCCTGCAGCACGTCGCAGTCGATCTTGATCGTGCGCTCGCCAAGCGCCGCGAGATCGACGACCGCGCGCAGGCTGCGGCCGATGAGGCGCTGGATCTCCTGCGTGCGCCCGCTCTGCCTGCCTTCGACCGCCTCGCGACGCCCGCGCGTGTGCGTGGCACGCGGCAACATCCCGTACTCCGCGGTGAGCCAGCCCTGGCCGCGGCCCTTGAGGAAGGTCGGCACGCCCTCCTCGACGCTGGCGGTGCACAGGACGTGTGTATCGCCCATGGCGACCAGCACCGAGCCTTCGGCGTGGCGGGTGAAGCCTCGGGTGAAGCGTAGCGGCCGCAGTTCGTCCTGGCGGCGACCACCGGAGCGGGAGGACATGAGCAGGCGAGGCGATGCAAAGTCGTCATTATCCCTTGTCGCGTCGTCCGTGCGCGGACCCGCCATCCGCGCGCACCGGCCGCTGCCGCTGCGCCCGCCGCCGTCGCGCCGGCGGCAAGGCGCGTCAACGCGGTGGCCGCTGCCCGACCGCCGCCGCGAGGCCCGTCGCCAGCGACAGCGGCGGCGTCCAGGCAAAGTGCGTGCGAAACGCCGTCGTATCGACCGCGAGCGACGTGACCAGACGCGCGATGCGTGCGCCGACGCCGGGCAGGTGCGTTGCGGCCCGCAGGAGCGCAGGTGGAAAGGGCACGATGCGCGGCGCAACGTCGAGTGCGGCCGCGAGCGCGCGCACGAGCTCGGGCGTGGATGGAGCTTCGGCATCGGCGACGAAGTACGCGGCAAAGCGTGCGCCATCGGCGCCATCACCGGCGGCGGCATCCGCGTGCAGCACGGCAAGCAGCGCCGACGCGAGATTGCCACTGCCAAGAAGGCTGCGCCGATTGACGATGGATGCCACCGGCAGGAGCGCGCCGCGGTGCACCGCGTGCGCGAGCGCCGCGAAGTTCGCCTTGGCGCCGGGGCCGTAGACGAGCGGCAACCGCAGCGCGGTCACGCGCAATCCGGTTTCGGCGGCGACCCGGGCAAGGCCCGCTTCGGCGGCCACCTTGCTCGCACCGTACGGATCGGCGGGGGCAAGCGGGTCGTCCTCGCGCAACGCGCGCGCGGCAGGCGAGGATTCGCCGTGCACCTTGACCGAGCTTGCAAAGACGACGTGGCGCACGCCGGCCGCGGCGGCCGCCGCGGCGAGCCGCACCGGCACGTCGGCATTGATGGCGGCGAGCGCGGCACGTGCCGCCGGCCCCGCGCCGTGCGGCCGGTGCGCCTGCGCCGCCAGGTGGATGAGCGTCGTCGATCCGGCGAGTGCATCGCGTAGTGCGCCGGCGTCGGCGTGCACGAGATCACCGACCGCGCGCTTCACCACGCCGCTGGCGAGATCCTCGCCGGAGGCGCGAACCAGCGCACGCACGCCGTAGCCCGCGGCGAGCAGCGCCGGCACCACGGCCTGTCCGACGAATCCCCGCGCCCCGGTGACCGCAATCGTTGGCTGCGGTGGCGTCACAGCCACTTCCATCCATGCCGCCGATAGAAGCGAACCGCGCTGCGCGTGAACAGCGCCACGTGGCGCAGGCCCTTGCGTGCGGCGTGGCCGCCGTGGTGCCCGATGCGCACGCTCGGCACGTACGCGGTCTTCGTCACGCGATTGAGCCGCACGCTCCAATCGTAGTCCTCGAAATAGAGGAAGTAGCGCGGATCGAAGCCGCCGGTCTTGTCGATCGCGGCCCGCCGCACCAGCATGAACGCCCCCGACAACGCCGGAATGCCGACGATGTCCTGATCGGGTGCGGCGGCCAGGACGTCGCGCAGTTCGTAACGCTCGAGGCGGCGGCGGAACATCCGCCGCAGGACGCCGGGGGCAAAGCCGCGCAGGAAGAGATCGAGGATCGCGGGATAGCGCTTGCACAGGTACACGGGCTTGCCGTGGCTGTCGTGCGCCTGCGGCGCGAGCGCGCCGATCTCGGGGTGCTGATCGAGCCAGGTGATCCCGACCGCGAGCGCATCCGAGGCAAGCTCGACGTCGGGGTTGAGAACCAGGTGATAGTCCGACCCCGTGCCGTGCAACACGAGATTGTGCGCGGCGCCGTAGCCGATGTTCGCGTGCCCGTGGAGGTAGGTGACGTGCACGCCGGAATCGGCGAAGCGCGCCCGACCGAGTTCGATCACGGCATCGGCGATCGCGGCGTCCTCGCTGTTGTCGATGAGCGCGAGGTGCACGGTGCGCATCACACCCAGCTCGCGGCCGGCTGCGATCGCCAGCATGAGCTTGCGCAGGCAGCGCTCCAGGAGTTTCAAGTCCGGCCGATACGTGACGACGCTGATCTGCAGCGAGGAGGGAAGCACGAAGGGAAGCGAGGGTTGCGGAGGGTCGGGCACCCGCGCCGCGGGGGATCGGCGCTGCTAGAATCGTCGGCGAACCGACGTGAGGCGTCAACCACGATCCCGCGCGTCGTCGCTGCCCCCGCGGTCCGCAACGTTGTTTCCGAGGAGTTTGCCGTGAGCGCTGTTGCCACTGCCCACCCGCTTCGCGCGCGGCTTGCGAGCGGCAGCCCGATCGCCGGAGTGTGGATGGCGTTGCCGACGTCGCAGGCGAGCGCGGTCGTGGCCGCTGCCGGCTTCGACTTCGTGATCCTCGACTGCGAGCATGGCGCCTTCGACTTCGGCGCGCTCGAGTCCGCCATCGCCGCCTGCGAGGGTGCGGGTGCCGCGCCGCTCGTGCGTCTTCCCGGTGCCGATCCGTTCTTCGCGCAGCGGGTGCTCGACCTCGGCGCCGACGGCATCGTCGTGCCGCAGATCGGCGATGCGGCGAGTGCCGAGCGTGCGGTGCGGATGGCGCACTTCGCTCCCCTGGGCACGCGCGGGATGAATCCATTCACACGCGGCGGCAACTACGGCATGCCTCCGCAGCCCAAGTACGCCACGGGCTATCCGTTCACCGGCGTCCTGGTGGAATCCCCGGCCGCGGCGAGCGATCTCGCACGCATCGTGGCCGTCCCCGTGCTCGATCTCGTCTATCTCGGCGTGTACGACTACGCGGTGGCGATCGGCGCACCGGGACAGGTCGACGACCCGCGCGTGCTCGACTTCGTCGAGCGGGCGTCCCGGCTCGCGCGCGACGCCGGCAAGGCGGTCGGCACCACGGTGATGTCCGAGCAGCAAGCGCAGCGCTTTATCGCGATGGGTGTCAACGTCCTGCTCTACGGAGCCGACACCTGGATCCTGGGTCAGGGTGCCAAAGCCGGCCTCGCCCTCTACGAACGCCACGGATGGAAACGGCGATGACCGCGAGCGGCACCGCGACCCGTTACGACGCCACGGCGCTCGTCGCCTTCGCGCACGCGCTCCTCGTCGGCGCCGGCGTGCGCGACGACATCGGTCGCGACGTCGCAGCCGTGCTCGTGGAGGGCGACCTCCTCGGCCACACCACGCACGGCCTGCAACTGCTGCCGGCGTATCTCGCACAGCTCGAGAAGGGAACGATGCGCGCGGCCGGCGAGCCGCAGGTGGTGAGCCGGCGCCCTGCGGTGCAGGCGTGGGACGGCGCGCGCCTGCCGGGTCCGTGGCTCGTGCTGCGCGCGCTCGATGCCGCCCGCGACATGGCGGCGACGTACGGTTCAGGGACGGTGACGATCCGCCGCTCGCATCACATCGCCTGCCTCGCCGCGTACATGAAGCGCATGACCGACCAGGGTTACGCCGCGATCCTCATGTCGTCGGACCCATCCACGTGCAGCGTGGCGCCGTTCGGCGGCACCTCGGCCGTGTTCACGCCCAATCCGCTCGCCGCCGGCATCCCGACCTCGGGTGATCCGATCCTGCTCGACATTTCCGCGAGCTACACCACCAACGGTCTCACGCAGCGCTTGTTCGACAAGGCGGAGAAGCTGCCGCATCCGTGGGTCCAGGATGCCGCCGGCAATGCAACCGACGATCCCGCGGTGCTCTTTCGCGACCCGCCGGGAACGCTGCTGCCGCTGGGTGGGCTCGACGCCGGGCACAAGGGCTACGCGCTCGCGCTCCTCATCGAGGCGTGCACCGCAGGCCTTGCCGGGTTCGGGCGCGCCGACCCCGCCGAAGGCTGGGGTGCCACCGTCTTCGCCCAGGTGCTCGATCCGGCGGCCTTCGGCGGACGCGAGGCATACCTTCGACAGATGGATTGGCTCGTCGCCGCGTGCCACGACGCGACGCCGCGCCCGGGGGGTCCTGCCGTGCGTTTGCCCGGGGAGAACGGCATGCGCCGGTATCACGAGCAAACGCGCCGCGGCGTCGAACTCTACGCGGGCATCATGCCCGCGCTCGTGCCGTGGGCGCACAAGCTGCACGTGCCGGTGCCGGCCGCGCTGACGCGGTAGCGCGCGCCCACCGCGAGCGCGCGCCGGACAGGCGGATACCGATCAGCCGGACGCCTCGACGATCTTCCGATACCCGGTCCGGGCGGCAAGGAAGACGTCGAAGGGAAACTTGATCGGGACGCCTTCGAGCGCGGCCGCCAGCATGTCGAGGTGACCTTCGAATCCGGCGCAGGCCTTCGCCGGATCTTCGCCTGCGGGGATGCGCACCGTGAGCGCGAGGCGCGTGCGCGCGCCCTCGGGCGAGAGTTCCCAACGCAGGGGTCGCGGCGGCTCGCTGCCGCTGCTCCACGAATAGGCAAGGACACGTTGCGGCTCGTACGCCGAGACGCGGCTGTCGATGACGGTTCCGCTGTCGGCAAAGTCGATCTTCACGGCGCCACCCAGGCGCGGCTCGATCGTGCCGGGCGCGAGCCACTGCGCAAGCGCCGCCGGCTCGGTGAGCATGCGCCACACGGCTTGCGCGTCGTGTTCGAAAACCCTGCCGAGTCGTCCTTCGAATCCGCCCTCGACCCGTTCGATGCTACCCAGTTGCAACTCGATGTCCGCCATGACTCCACTCGCCTCGCTGCCGGTCACGATCCTTGGGCAGTGTAGCGCAGGCGACGCGCGCGCCTGAGCTGCCCCGAGCTTGCACGCGCTGCGATCCGACGCCCTTACGCGCGCCGTCCCGCCGCCACGCGCACGATGCCGGCAAGATCGCGCCGACCGACGATGGCCGTGAACCCGGCCGCGCGCAGGAGCGCCTGCACGGCCTCGGCCTGATCGAATCCGTGCTCGACGACGAGCGCGCCGCCCGGCACGAGCCGCGCCGCCGCGCCGGCAACGATCGTCTGCAGCGCATCGAGGCCGTCGCGGCCCGACACGAGCGCCACCCGCGGTTCATGACGCACGTCGTCCTGGGTCAGGTGCGGGTCGCCGGCGGCCACGTACGGCGGATTGCTCGCGATGAGATCGAACGGCGCATCGTCGAGGCTCGCGTACCAGTCCGACACGCGAAACGCGACGTTGCGCAGGCCGAGCGCGTCGGCATTGCGCCGCGCGACGGCGAGCGCGTCGGCGGACACGTCGCTGGCCACGACGCTCGCCTGCGGACGCTCGCGCGCGAGCGCCAGCGCGATCGCGCCCGATCCGGTGCCAAGATCGAGGACCCGCGCGGGCCGATCCGCGGGCAACCATTCGAGTGCGAGCTCGACCGCCGTCTCGGTTTCCGGCCGCGGCACGAGCACCGCCGGCGTCACCGCGAGCGTGAGGCCGAAGAACTCGCGCCGTCCGACGAGATACGCGACGGGCTCACCGGCGCGACGGCGCTCGGCCAGCGCGAAGAAGGCATCCGCGGCTTCGCGCGGGAGCGCGTCGTCGCGATGCGCGATGAGCCAGGTCCGATCGCGGCCCAGGACGTGCGCGAGCAGCACCTGGGCGTCGATCGGCGCAAGCCACGCCTGCGCGAGCGCGCCGCCGACGGTCATAGCGCGCACCGTCACCCGTCACGCTCACGAGGCCTCGCCCGCGAGGGCGGCAAGCTGCTCGGCCTGGTACTCCTGCGTGAGCGCGCTCACGATCTCGTCGAGCTCGCCGTCCATGATCGCGTCGATCTTGTACAGCGTGAGGTTGATGCGGTGATCGGTCACCCGGCCCTGCGGAAAGTTGTACGTGCGGATGCGCTCGCTGCGGTCCCCCGAACCGATGAGCGACTTGCGATGCGCGGCTTCCTTGCTCTGCCGCTCGTTCCGTTCGCGATCGAGCAGGCGCGAGGCGAGCACCGCCATCGCCTGCGCGCGATTGCGGTGCTGCGAGCGATCGTCCTGGCATTCGACGACGAGCCCGGTCGGCAGGTGCGTGATGCGCACCGCGGAATCGGTCCGGTTGACGTGCTGCCCGCCGGCCCCCGAGGCGCGAAACGTGTCGATCTTGAGCTCGGCCGGATTGATCGCGATGTCGGCAATGGGGTCCGCCTCGGCGATCACCGCCACGGTGCACGCCGACGTGTGGATGCGGCCCTGCGCCTCGGTCTCCGGCACGCGCTGCACGCGATGGCCTCCCGATTCGAACTTGAGCGCCGAGTGCACGCCCTGCCCGGCGACGCGCGCGATCACTTCCTTGTAGCCGCCGAGCTCCGATGCCGATGCCGACACGATCTCGGTCGTCCAGCGATGGCGCTCGGCGTAGCGCAGGTACATGCGCAGGAGGTCCGCGGCAAACAGCGTCGACTCGTCGCCGCCGGTGCCGGCGCGAATCTCCAGGAACACGTTGCGTCCGGCGTCGGGATCCCGGGGCAGGAGCGCCGCCTGCAGCTCGCCCTCGAGTTCGGTGATGCGCGCCTGCGCGCTCGCGCGCTCCTCCGCGGCGAACTCGCGCAGCGACGGATCCTGCGCGAGCTCGTCGGCGGCGTGCAGGTCGGCTTCCGCGCGCTGGAACTCGGCGAAGCGCGCCACCACCGGGGCGAGGTCCGCGTGCTCCTTGGTGAGCGCGCGATAGCGCTCCATGTCGTGCGTGACGTCGGGCGAACCCAGAAGGCCGTCGAGCTCGGCCAAGCGGGCGGAAAGCTGCTCGAGCTTGCTTCGGAGTGACGGCTTCATGCGGAAGGTGCGAACCTGCGGAGGTGGGATGCGCCGCGCCGCACTCGCGGCGACGAGGCGGGCGGCGAGCGTGCCGCCGCGGGGAACGCGGCGCTAGAGCGCGTCGTCGCGCCGGGTGGCGAGGCCGTACAACCGCTGCAGCGCGGCGGCGAGCTGCGCGCGCTCGGCATCCCCCACGGCGTTGAGTGCTGCCACCGTCGGCGCAAGGAGTTCGCGCGTGATGCCCTGCGCGAGGGCGGCAAGCGCTGCCTCCGGGTCGGCGCCGCGGGCGAGCATCGCGCGGGCCCGCGCGAGCTCGGCGGCGCGCACCGTCTCGTGATGGCTCGACAACGCCTCGATCGTCGGCACGATCGCGCGGCCGTCGAGCCAGCGCAGGAATGCCGACGCCTGGTCGGCGATCATCGCTTCCGCCTGCTGCACGGCGCCGTCGCGAATCGTCTGGTTCTCGCGCACGATGACCACGAGGTCGTCGAGCGAATACAGGAAGACGTCGTCGAGGTCGGCCGCCTCGGCTTCGACGTCGCGCGGCACGCCGAGATCGACGATGAAGATCGGCGCGTGCTTGCGCTGCTTCACCACGCGCTCCAATAACCCCTTGCCGATGATGGGCAGCGAACTCGCGGTGCAGGTGACGACGATGTCGAACTCGCGCAGGCGGTCGGGCAGCTCGTTTAGCGTCATCTCGGCCGCGCCGCTGCGCGACGCGAGGCTGCGCCCGCGTTCGAGCGTCCGGTTGGCGACCGTGACCGAGCGCGGCTGCCGCGCGAGGAAGTGCTGCGCCGCGAGCTCGATCATCTCGCCCGATCCCACGAGCAGCACGTGCTGCGTCGCGATCGACGGAAAGATCCGCTGCGCGAGCGTGACCGCGGCCGCCGCCATCGAAACCGACGTGCTGCCGATGTCGGTGCGCGTGCGCACGTCGTGCGCGACCTCGAGCGTGCGCGTGAACAGGCGATCGAGGATGAGGCCCAACGACCCCGCCGCCTCGGCCGTACGCATCGCCTGCTTCACCTGGCCCATGATCTGCGGCTCGCCCAGCACCATCGATCCCAGGCCGCTCGCAACGCGGAAGGCGTGCGGCACCGCGCGGTCGCGCGGCAACGTGTAGACGTACGGTGCGAGCGATGCCTCCGGCAGGCCGTGGACGCCTTCCAGCCACTGCGCGACCGGCGCCGGCTCGCCGCCCGCGAAATACACCTCGGTGCGTGTCGGGGTGGACAGGATCGCCGCCTCGCCGACGCGACCGGTCGCGGCGAGATCGCGCAGCGCCGCGTTGACCGTATCCGGCGCGAACGCGACCTTCTCGCGCACGTCGAGCGGAGCGGTGGTGTGATCGAGGCCGAGGGTGTAGAGGGACATGGGATGGATCGTCACGCGCACCGGGCGGCGAGCGCGCCGCCGACCCGATGGACAGCGGACATTTTACCTCCCGCCCCGGCGAGCGTGCCGTGGTGACCTTGATCCAGATGAAGAAAGGCCGCAAACGCCGGCCCCGACCCCGCCAAAGGCGCTGCCTACGCCTTGATGAACTCGGCGCGCCCGCCCAACCAGCGCACGAGGTGCGCCTGCGCGGCCTCCGGCTCGCGGGCCAGGAGCTGCGCCGCGGTTTCCTGGACCGGCCCGATGAGCGAGGCATCGCGTTCGGGGTCGGCAAAGCGCAGCAACGGCACGCCGGACTGGCGGGCGCCCAGGAACTCGCCGGGGCCGCGGATCATAAGATCCTGCCGGGCGATCTCGAAGCCGTCGGTCGTCTCGAAGATGACCTTCAGGCGTTGTTTCGCGATCGCGCCGACCGGCTCCTCGAAGAGGAGAACGCACGTCGACTCGGTCGCCCCGCGTCCCACGCGGCCACGCAGCTGATGCAGCTGCGCGAGACCGAAGCGCTCGGCATGCTCGATCACCATCGACGACGCGTTGGGCACGTCCACCCCGACCTCGATCACCGTCGTCGCCACGAGCACGTCGATCTCCGCGCGGGCGAAGGCGTCCATCGTCGCCGCCTTCTCGTCGGGCTTTTGCCTGCCGTGGATGAGGCCGATGCGAAGCTCGGGCAGCGCAGCCGTGAGCTCGGCGTGCAGCGCCACCGCGGTTTGCAGCTCGAGCTTCTCCGACTCCTCGATCAGCGGGCACACCCAGTACGCCTGACGCCCTTGCGCGCCCTGCTTGCCGATCCAACGCACGATCTCGTCGCGCCGCTTCTCGTTGACGAGCCGGGTGACCACCGGCGTGCGTCCCGGCGGCATCTCGTCGATCACCGAGACGTCGAGGTCGGCGTAGAACGTCATCGCGAGCGTGCGCGGGATCGGCGTTGCGCTCATCATGAGCTGGTGTGCCTCGGTGTCGCCCTTGCCACGCAGCGCGAGCCGCTGCGCGACGCCGAAGCGGTGCTGCTCGTCGACGATCGCGAGGGCGAGGCGCGGAATCTCCACGCCCTCCTGGAAGAGCGCGTGCGTGCCCACGGCAAACTGCACCGTGCCGCTGGCGAGCTCCTCGCGCGCTTGCCGTCGCGCCTTCGCCGGAACCGACCCCGTGAGCCAGGCCATGCGCACGCCGAGCCCGTCGAGCCAGAGGGAGAGCTTGCGATAGTGCTGCTCGGCGAGGATCTCCGTCGGCGCCATGAACGCGACCTGCATGCCGCTCTCGATCGCCTGCAACGCCGCGAGAGCGGCCACCACCGTCTTGCCCGAGCCGACGTCGCCTTGCAGGAGGCGCTGCATCGGGATCGGTTGCCGAAGGTCGTGCGCGATCTCGCGCCACACCCTGCGCTGCGCCGCGGTGAGCGCGAAACCCGCCCGCGCGACGAGCGCCGCGGTGAGTTCGCCGGTGCCGGCGAGCGCGGGTGCCGCGCGCGCGGCGCGTGCCTGCCGGTGGGCCTTGAGCGAGAGCTGCTGCGCCAGGAGTTCGTCGAACTTGAGCCGCGTCCACGCCGGATGCGTGCGCTCGTCGAGCGCGCGCAGCGCGGCCGCGCCCAGATGCGGCGGCGGCGCGTGCAGGAAGCGGACCGCATCACCGAAGGGCCACAGCTTGCGTCGCGCCACGACGCTCGCGGGCAGCGTGTCCGCCGTGCGACTCGCATCGCCCGCAAGCGCCCGTGCGACGAGCTTGCGCAGCGCCTCCTGCGTGAGGCCCGCCGTGGTCGGGTACACCGGCGTGAGGCTGGTTGGCAACGCGAGGTCGGCAGCGAGCACCTTCCACTGCGGATGCACCATCTCCGCACCGTGGTACCCCGGCCGCACGTCACCGAAGACACGCACGCGCGCGCCCGGCGTCAGCGCCTTCTGCTGATTCGGATAGAACGTGAAGAAGCGCAGCACGAGCTGCGCGCTGCGATCGTTCGGATCGGCGAGGAGGCACGTCAGTTGCCGCCGCGGCCGGTACTGGATTTCCGTGTTGACGACGACGCCCTCGGTCTGCACTCCGAGTCCCGGCGCGAGCGAGGTGAGCGGCGTCAGGCGCGTGTGATCCTCGTAGCGCAACGGCAGGTGCAAGACGAGGTCCGCGTCACGCGTGATCCCGAGGCGCGCGAGGAGATCGGCAAGTCCGCGCGACTTCCCCGGGCTTGCCGCGGTTCGCTGCATCGGCACGCTCCCGGGCGATGCGCGCGGCCGCGAACGCAGATCGACTACTGCCCCTTCGTCTGGTCGAAGGCCTCGAGCGGGCCGGTCTGCGATTCGCCCGGAATCGGCGCCACCGGTTTCAGGACGACGATCCCCTCGACCTCGATCAGCGCGCCGCGCGGCAAGGCGGCCACCTGATACGTCGCCCGCGCGGGATACGGCTCGACGAAGTATTCCTTCATGATGTCGTTCACCTTGCCGAAACCGCCGAGATCGACCATGAGGACCGAGATCTTCACGAGATCATCGAGCGACCCGCCCGCCGCCTGCGCCACCGCGCGCAGGTTGCGAAAGACCTGATGCGCCTGCGCCTCCAACCCTTCGACGAGATTCATCGTCGCCGGATCGAGCCCGATCTGCCCGGACAGGTACACGGTATCGCCGGCGCGAATCGCCTGTGAATAGGGACCGATCGCCGCAGGTGCGTGCGGCGAGTGGAGTGGAAGCTTCGTCATGACGTCGCCTTTTCGACTTGCAACGGCACCACTTTAGCATCACCGACCTCCGCCGCTTCCACCGGGAACCCCGCCGCCTTCCACGCGTCGATCCCACCCAGCAGCGGACGCACGCGCTTGAGCCCGTGCTGCATCAGGACCTTCGCCACCTTGGCCGCCGTGAATTCGTTCGGGCACGCGCAGTACAGGACGACCTCGGCGTTCGGGTCCACTGCAACCGACGCAACCCGGATGTGTTCCGGATCGATCGTGATCGCGCCGGGAATGCGTCCGGTGAGCGCCTGCACCATCGGCGAGCGCACGTCGACGATCTTGCCGATGCGCTTCGTGTCGATGAGCGCGTGCAACTCCTCGGCCGTCACGCGATCCATGCGCAACTGCCGCAGCAGACGCTCGCGCTGCCACCACTTGCCCGCGATGTACAGCGTGAACAACGTGACGATGATCACGAGGCCGATCCGGCCGAGCGACTCGAACACCGCGAGCACGTCGTTGATCGCCCCGCTCAGCGCGTAGCCGACGCCGATCGCCACCCCCGACCAGAGCAGCGCACCGATCGCGTCGAAGCCGAGGAAAGTGCGGATCGGCATGCGCATCACGCCCGCCATCGAGGTGGCCACCGTGGCGAAACCGGGGACGAACTTCGCAACCGCCAGCGACCGTGCGCCCCAGCGTGCGAAGATCGATTCCGTCTGACGCACGCACGAATCCGGCGACAGCGACACGCGGCAGATCGTCGTCAGCACGCGACCGCCGAAACGGCGCCCCGCGTGGTACCAGCCAAGGTCGGCGATCAGCGCCGCGACCACCGCGACGGCCACGAGCGCGGGTATCGACGCGCCATTCGTCGCCGCCAGCGCGCCGGTGATGATGAGCGTCGGGTACGCCGGCACCGGCAGCCCCGCCTGGAGCATCAGGACGTTGGCGAAGACGAAGAGAAGCCCGTAGTGCTGGATGAGGTCGACGAGGGTTTGCATGGGGTGCACCCGGTGCCGGCGCGGCCCACGTGCGGCGCGCGCGAGTTCGTTAGTTGGGCCCGCGGCCCGGGAAGCCAACCCCCGGGGACCCGATCGTCACCGCCCCCGACCCGCCCGCTCGGGCGCGGCGGTGACCGCAGCGAGCCGGTTCCGGCTATAATGGCCGGCCTCGTGGGGACGTAGCTCAGCTGGGAGAGCGTCGCGTTCGCAATGCGAAGGTCGGGAGTTCGATCCTCCTCGTCTCCACCATATACAAGGGCTCGGATACTCTCCGGGCCCTTTTTCTTGCCTGAGATCCCCGCGTGGCGCGGGGCTGTGGCCATCACTGCTGCGGGTGGCCACCAGCCGAAACGCCCGAAATCGGCCACTTTCTCGGCCAGAGCCGTCTCTTTTCTCTGTTTGGCCTGCGGGTAGGCGCAGATGGCAGTCTTGCAAAATCAACAGCTTGCGCGCAGCGGTTCATCGTCAACTGTCAACCACGGCCACCGGTCATCGAACGCCATCAGAGCATCGTCAGCGGTTGCTTGTCTGTATCGCAATCGAGATACGTCATTGTGGAAACGGAGGATCTGACCATGGCCCATTCCACGATGCTGCACGTCCGGGTGGACGACGAGATCAAGACGCAAGCCAGCGAGGCGCTCGCAGCCATGGGGCTGTCCGTGTCCGACGCTGTTCGCATCCTGCTCACGCGCGTGGTCAATGACCAAGCGTTTCCGCTGGAGTTGAAGGTGCCCAACGCCCAGACTCGTGCAGCGATGATCGAGGCCCGCGCCATGGCCAAGGCCCGTGCTGCCCGATTTGACTCTGCCGATGCCCTGATCGATGACCTCGAAAACGCCAGTTTCGGCGCAACCCAAAAAGTCCGCCAGCAGTAAGCGGGCACCGCCGCCCAAGGCGTGCGATTACACCAAGACTTTCCGCAAGGACTGGGAGCGCCTCTCGCGCTCAGGCCGATACGACCTGAAGCGCCTAAAGGAGGAGGCGATGCTGCTGCTCATTGGCAACGATGCGCCGCTGGGCCCCGAATGGCTGGACCACCCGCTCAAGGGCGATTGGGCCGATCACCGGGAATGTCACATCGGCGGCGACTTCTTGCTCATCTACCGTCTGGACGGCAACGCCATCATCTTTGTGCGGGCTGGCACGCACTCTGAATTGTTCGAGGAATAGTTTTTACGCATCAAACCCCGCCACCACCTCTGAACCGCCCCGGATTGTCAGGAGATCTCCGGGTTTGAGTCAGGCCGCCATCGGCAGCGGACCCGTGGACTGATAGTACGACGCCTCGAGTTCGGCCGGCGGCACGTTGCCGATCGGTTCGAGGAGCCGCCGATGATTGAACCCGTCGACCCACTCCAACGTGGCGTATTCGACGGCTTGCGCGTGACGCCACGGCTCGCACCTCCATCAGGCGCTCGATCGTGCAGCGGGCTACGTCCTGGCCGTCTCGGCCGAGCTGCCGCCAGACCTTGCGCGCCCCGCAGACCTGGAAGTTCTCCTCGTCCGGGATGCCCGCCCAGTGGCGTAGGTTCCTATCCATCGGTTGTTATTGACATCTACCGATGTTATGAAACACCATGCCGGATCATGGACACGACCGCCGACAAGCTGCTGGAGCTGGTGCGCAGGCAGGGATTGCTGCGCCCGCACGATCTGGCCCCTCTGGGCATCCCACGGGTGGCCCTGACGCGAGCCGTGCGGCGCGGGCAACTGGAGCGCGTCGGGCGCGGCCTGTACGGCCTCACGGCGCGTCCGGTCTCGGCCCACGGCACACTGGCCGAGGTCGCCCGACGCGTGCCCAAGGGCGTGGTGTGCCTGCTGTCGGCGCTGCGGTTTCATGATCTGACCACGCAGGCCCCGTTCGAGGTCTGGCTGGCCATCGACAACAAGGCCGCCACCCCCAAGCTCGACTACCCGCCGCTGCGCCTCGTGCGCTTTTCCGGGGCGGCGCTGACCGAGGGCGTCGAGGAACACGTCGTCGACGGCGTCACCGTGCGCGTCACCGGCGTCGCCAAGACCGTGGCCGACTGCTTCAAGTACCGCAATAAGATCGGCCTCGACGTGGCGCTGGAAGCACTGCGCGAGGCATGGAACGGCAAGCGCATGACCAGCGATCAAATCTGGCACTACGCGAAAATCGACCGCGTGGCCAACGTGATGCAGCCCTATCTGGAAAGCCTCGCATGAACCAGCGCAACATCGCCGCGTCGGTTCGCGCCCGGCTGCTCAACAAGGCCCGCACCGAAAAGCTCGACTTCAATCTGCTGCTGACGCGCTACGCGCTGGAGCGGATGCTGTACCGCCTGAGCGTTTCGGAACAGCGCGGGCAGTTCCTGCTGAAAGGCGCGCTGCTGTTCGACATCTGGTTCGACGTGCCGCATCGCCCAACGCACGATGCTGACCTGCTTGGGTTCGGCTCCACCGAAATCCCACATCTGGAAAAGCTGTTCCGCGAGGTCAGCCAGCTCGCGGTCGAGGACGGCATCGCGTTTCAGGCCGACACGGTGAAGGCCGCCGAAATCCGCAAGGAGGCCAACTACGCAGGCGTGCGCGTCACGCTGCTTGGCCTGCTGGACAACGCGCGCTGCCCGGTGCAGATCGACATCGGCTTCGGCGACGTCGTCACGCCCGCGCCGGAGAACGTGCAGTATCCGGTCATCCTCGACGACATGCCGCAACCGCAACTGCGCGTCTATCCCCGCTACACGGTCGTCGCCGAAAAGCTCGAAGCGATGGCCAAGCTCGGCATCCTCAACAGCCGGATGAAGGATTACTTCGACCTGTGGGTGCTGTCGCGGCATTCCGACTTCGACGGCGCGGTGCTGGTGCAGGCGATCCGCGCCACGTTCGAGCGCCGGGGCACGGACATGCCGCCGGGCCTGCCGTCCGGCCTCACCGACGAATTCGCCCGGCACGAGCAGAAGAACATGCAGTGGGCAGGCTTCCAGCGCAAGAACGCCTTGGAGCCGATGTCACTGGCGGCGGTGATCGATGCGCTGCGCGAATTCCTCCTGCCGGTGCTGACGGCGCTCGCAGCAGGCGACGGCTTCAACCGGCAGTGGCGGGCGAGCGCAGGATGGGATGCAGCCCGACGTCAGGCCAGTGCGCCAGTTCGATTCCGTGTTTGAGGATCGAACCGCAGACCGCGACAGGGCGAAGCAGTTGTTCCGTTTCTCCCCCCAATGCGAGGATTTGCTGCGTATGACGGCGATGTTGACCGCCGATGTCGACGATGCTGACCGCGCCGAAGGCGCGATGCGCGGGATTCAGAGTTTGGTCGTGTCCCAGGAAGTGGTGCAGGAAGTCGTTGAGGTTGTCGTCGCTCCGTGGCGGCGCCTCGACGCGGTCGAATGCGCCACGCCGGAATGGGCCGACTGGCTCGATCATCGCCGCCTGCTGGCGCCGATCGGCAACGTGCCGCCGGCCGAACTCGAGGCGTCGTACTATCAGTCCACGGGTCAGTTGCCGATGGCGGCCTGACTCAAACCCGGAGATCTCCTGAAAATCCGGGGCGGTTCAGCCGTCGCATGCGGCACCTCCTTCCTTGACGATCTGCTTTATGCCCTTCTTCACGCCCATCGCATTGCCCGGATGGCCTTCGGTGGGCTCACTCAACGCGGCCACAGCGTCCCAGCGATGGCACATGGGCAAGGTGCGGAAGTTGCTGCCAATGGCCTCGAAGAACCATGCAGTGCACGACTTGTCGTCGTTGCACAATTTCTGGCAGGCGCGCGCATCGGCGTTCGGGCCCATTTCAATGCTGTCAAAGAGTTTGGCCTGTGCTGTCTTGCTGGCGTTCTCACCCGTTGTCCAGGTGCTGAGATTCATGGCGAATTCGGGGCCCTCCACAAACTTGCCGCAAGCCTCTGGCGGCGCCGCAGGTGCCTGTGCCACTTCGCGCAACGCCTTGTTCAGCTCTCCTGCGTCCTTGGCATCCAGATAGCGCCCGCCTGTACTGCGGGCCAGGCATTGAAGTTGTGCCTTGGCCTTGGGGTTCTTGTCGATATCGAAGCCCACAACGTGGGCGGTGAAGTCCACGCCCATCTTTTCCAATTCCTTGCCCACGGCACAGGGGTCGGCGTCGCAGGTTTCCTCACCGTCGCTCACCAGGATGACGGTGGCCTTGCGCTCGCTGAACTTCAGGTGCTCCGCCGCCATGCGCACCGAGGCGGAAATCGGCGTCATGCCTTTGGGTTGCAAGGCGTTCACCGCATGCTGAAAGCTGCCCTTATCCAGCGCGCCGGGGGCCTTCAGCATCTGGATATCTGCGCAATCGCCCTTGCTGCGGTGGCCGTAGGCCATCAGACCCAACTCCTGGCCCGCGGGCCAGGTAGCGAGCATGCTGCCCACGGCTTCGCGGGCGATTTCGATCTTGGCCTTGCCGCCGACCTGGCCCCACATGGAGCCGGATGCGTCAAGCACCAGCATGGATTGGCCGGGGCCTTGCGGCGGGGTTTGCGCGGAGGCACCCATGGCGCAGGCCAATAGCGTCGTCGTGAGGACAGATACGATTCTTCTTGACATGGAAGCATTTCCTGTAAACACGGGGGATAGGCGTGCATCGACTGCACCGATCATGCTGCGTTCCTCAGCCGTAGTGATGTCAGCAACCGCAACAGATCTGGGCGATGCATAGGTACGGCGCTGGAGTCGCGGCAGGCAAAGGATACTTGGATCGTCGGGCGTTACGCGCCGGTTGGCTTCCAGGGATCGGGCGCGGTTTCCAGCACGCGCTCGCGAGCTGACTGACCGTGCCCGGCCCGGTCATCCAGTGATTGCGCGGTGATGGCGACAGCACACCGTGGACGCATGCCAATGAGGAGGTCGTGTCCCTGGAAGGGGTGTAGGAAGTCGTTGCGGTTGTCGTCGGTTCTTCCGCTTGGATTGTTTCCTTACATCAAGCCAACGCCGGTGCCACCGGCAACCTGATCGGCGGATCCTCGCTCATTGCCGCCAACGACTCGAGACTCATGTAGCGCTTCTGCATCGCGTACTCGTCGTTCCGCTCGAGCAGCAGCGCCCCAGCCAGTCGCCGGATTGCAGCTTCGTTGGGAAAGATGCCGACCACGGCGGCGCGTCGCTTGATCTCGCCATTGAGACGTTCGAGCACGTTGTTCGAGTGGATCTTCACGCGGCGGCCTTGGGGAAGACCACGAACGTGAGCACCGCGTGCTCCGCGCCGCCCATCATGGCCGCGGCAACGGCACCGGCGGCAGGAAGCCGCCGCGTCGGATGGTCGTTAGGGCCGAGGTCGCGGACGTTGACGATCGGCGGAAGGAAAAACCAATGCCCGAGCGACGGCAGGCGATCTATCGAACATCACTAATCAGACCGACGGCGAGCGTCGGGAAGATCGCAACGAGCGCGAGCACGACGAGCATGATCACGACGTAGGGAAGCGCGCCGACGATGATTCGCTCGAGACTGACGTCACGCACGACACCCTGGACGACGAACAGGTTGAGGCCGACGGGTGGTGTAATCAACGCCATCTCCATGTTGATCGTGAGGATGATCCCAAACCAGATGAGGTCCCAACCGAACACCGTAATGATCGGGATCAAGATCGGCGTGGTGATGACGATGATCGACAGCGTCTCCATGAAGCAGCCGAGAAAGATCAAGAGGAGGTTGATCGCGATGAAGACGAGCCATGGCGACACGTCGAGCTGCGCGACCGTACGGGACAGGACGGGTGCCACCTGGGTCGCCGTCATCGCATAACCAAAGACCATCGCACCGGCGATGATCATCAGCACCATCACGCTTCCTCGTGCGGTCTCCTCCAGGATGGTCCGCAGCTTCTGGAGGCTGAGCTCGCGATAGATCGCCCCCGACAGGATCAGGCTTGCGAATGCGCCGAGCGCCGCAGCCTCGGTGGGCGTTGCGATTCCCTGGTAGATCGAACCCAGGATGATCCAGATGAGAACGGCAATCGGGCCGACGTGTCGCAATGCGAGCAACCGATCGCGCCACGTGACGCGGGCATCTGCCGTTGGATGCCTGAACTGCGCCCGCTCGCGGAATGCGTTGATGATCTGGTAGCTGATGAATGCTCCAGCCATCAGGAGACCGGGCACGATCCCCGCAATGAAGAGTTTCCCGATCGACTGCTCGGCGACGATCCCGTAGACGATCATCGGGATGCTCGGCGGTATCAGGATGCCCAAAGTGCCACCGGCAGCGACCGCGCCGCACGACGTGCTGTCGCGATAACCGAAACGGCGCATCTCGTTGACGGAGAATCGGCCGATAGCCCCGGCGGTGGCGACGCTCGACCCGGAGACGGCAGCCATGATGGTGCAGGCGAGCGTGGTGGCGACGATGAGGCCACCGGGAACTCCGTGCATCAGGGTGGCGAGCGAGCTGTAGAGGCGTGAGCCCATCCCCGACACGGAGATGATCGCCCCCATCAGGATGAACAGGGGTACGGCCGTCAGGGTGAAGCTCGTGATGGAGCCCCACAGCGTGGGCGCGATGAGGCCGAGGGCGTCGACGCCACCCCCTTGGAGAAACAGTGCGGCAATCCCCACGGCAAACAGACCGAACGCAACCGGGACACCGATGGCGAGCAGCGCGATGAGCGCCCCAAACATCGCCAAGCCGACCCAGATCTCCATGCGATCTTCCCGTGAACTCGATCGGCTGCGCGATTGCTCAGATGGTGCCGCTTCGTTCGCGAGCGATGATCAAGACGACCTGCATGAGAAGCAGCCACGCCATGCCAACTGCCAGGAACGAGTACGGAATCCACAGCGCGACTTCGACGAGGCCCCACGATTTCTCGCCGCTGGTGTAGGCGTCCCACCAGAACATGCCGCTCAGCCAGGTCAGGGTCGCCAGGGTTGCGATGACGACGACGTCGGCGGTGCGCACGAGCGCGCGTCTCGTGCGCGGTCCGACCCGCGTCAGCACGACGTCGACGTGGACGTGCGCGCCCTGGGAGAGGGCGTATGCCGCACCCACGAATGTGATGAATGCCATCAGGTACACCGACAGGTCATTGACCCATGCCGTCGTTATCCCCAACAGCGTGCGGTTGATGACTTCGATGGTGACGAGGACGGCGATCAGGAAGGCGGCGGCGCCGACGGCAACTCCAGACATTCGCGTGGCGCGAGCAAACCACCCCCGACCCTCACTGCCATCGGGGGCGGCGTCGGTACCGCCGTCTGTCACGTTGACGGTCACTTCGTGAACCGGCTGCTGTCGCGGATCAACTCTTCGCCACCGGGAATGTCCTTCGCAAACTTGGTGAAGCTGTGCTGGGCGAACCAGGCTTGCCAGTTCTTCCAGTCGACCTCGCTCATCTTCTCGACCTTGACGCCCTTGTCGGCAAACAGCTTGGCGACACGGGAGTCCTCCCTCTTGGCTCCCTCGAGAGCCGCCTGTTCGAGGCTCGCGCCGACCTCCAGCATGATCTTCTGCTGCTCAGGGCTGAGCTTGTTCCACGTCTTCATGCTGATGGCGATGGGCTCGATCGTGAAGTAGACACTGAAGTCCTCCGGTGAGACGTAATACTTCGCCACCTCGTAGATCCGATACGCCCCAAACGAACCGGACGACGTCCACATGCCGTCGAGGAGCCCGAGTTGCATCGCGCTGTAGTTCTCGGACGAGGGCATCGAAACGGTACTGGCCCCTGCCTGTTGCAGGGCATACTCCATGAACTTGCCTGCCGCACGAAGCTTCAATCCGGACACGTCCTCGTGCTTGTGGATCGCCTTCTTCGTCGACGCCACACCACCCGAAATCTGGATCCACGACAGCGTCTTGAAACCGAATGCCTCGGCCTTCTGTTCGAGCCGCTTCCACGCCTCGGAGGTGCGAAATGCGAAGACGTCGTCATGTGTCTTCCAAAGCCCGGGGAGCAACACCAGATTCATCTCCGGAATGGCTCCTGCTGCGTAGATATACGGGTACACCGCGAGGTCGACCGTCCCGTTCTTGAGGGCCGTGTGTGTGGCTCCGGCCTTCACGAGAGACTCCGCCGGAAACACCGTGATCTTGATCTGCCCGTTCGAGCGCTTCTCGACCTCCTGAACGAACTTGGTGGCAGTCGCGATCACATAGTCTGCTTCGTCTTGCGGCCACTGGTGCGCCAGCTTGAGGTTCAGGACCTGCGCCGAAGCGGCCCCGCACATCGCCAGCATCGCAGTTGCGAGGAACCCCCGAACCGTCATGCGAAATCTCGTGCTCATGTGTGCCTCCATCGTGTCGCGGTTGAAAAATACCAGCGTTAGCCTCGTCCTCTCGGTGATTCGATCAGACGCGTGAGCAGATCGCGGTAGACGATCGCCGGGTGCTCGGCGAAACGGGACGCGGGCAGGCTGCCCAGGACTTCGCTTAGCCGGCGCACGGCGAGCATGTGCACCCGGTAGCGGTTGAAGCGGCACCGACGCTCGAGCTCGCCACCCGATCGCACGCTCTTCGCAAGGGCGTCGTCGATCATTCCGCTCAACTCGTGCAGGCCCTTGTCGTCGTCGTGGCGGACGAGAACGATGGGTGGCGAGGATCTCGCCCGCCGGCGCCCGAGCACCGATCGAAGGTCGTTTGCGGTCGCTTCCGCACCGGGGAGATCCGCCTTGTTCACCACGATCACGTCGGCGGTCTCGATGATCCCGGCTTTCATCGCCTGAACGACATCCCCCGAGCCCGGCATCAGGACGAGAAGCTCGACGTCCGCCAGTTGGCGTATCGCGTATTCGGACTGGCCAACTCCGACCGTCTCGATGATGATCTCCGCAAAGCCAAAGCCATCGATCGTCGCAAGGACCTCGGGCAGGTTGTCGCTCAGGCCATCCTGCGTCTGCCCACTCGCCAGCGAACGGATATAGATTCGCGGATCGTCCGCGACGGTATCCATGCGGATCCGATCCCCGAGAAGAGACCCACGGCTGTTTGGGCTGGTGGGGTCGATCGCGATCACGGCCAAGGGGGCCACGCGCTCCACCCGATGGCGTGCGAGTCTCGCAACGAGCGAACTCTTGCCCACCCCCGGGGGGCCGGTCACGCCGATGCGGGGCGCTGCCGAGTGGGAGACTTCGGCGTCCTGCAGCGTCGCGTCGACACTCGCGCGCACCACCTGACTCAACGAACGCGCGAGCGCACGACGGTCGATGCCCAGCGGTGTCGATGTTTCGTCGCTCATTCTGCACGATTCAAGACAGCGCCATCGTGTTCCCCCAACTTCGGAGGTGCCCGGTACTCATCTGTCACGCCTGAAAGCTTGATCGGATTGCCAACGACTCGAATCTTCCCTTCGCCGGATGCAATGTCCGCAACCATCCCGCGTGCACGCGTGTGCTCGCTCGCCAGCGCGAGGTCGAGGCTTTCGACGTCCGCCACGACGATGCCAAGCGGTGCGAGCCTCGATACCCAGTGCCTGGCGGTGTCCGCGGCAAGCACTTCGGCGATCTGCTCCAGAACGAGCGCGCGATTTGCGCGTCGGGCCTGCATCGTCGCGAAACACGAGTCGTCGATCCATTCCGGCTTCTTGATCTCCTCGCAGAAGAGCTTCCAGAAGCGGTCATGCGTGATGAACAGCGTGAGCCAGCCGTCCTGGGTAGGGAAGATCTGGGCGGGGACGATGTAAGGATGCGCCGAGTTCGCGTGGCGCTCCGGTCGCTCGGCAACATTCAACCAGGCCCCCGCCAAGTAGTTCAGCTGGGAGAGCATCACGTCATACATCGCGATGTCGACTTGCCCGCCCTTTCCCTCCACGAGCTTCGCCAGGAGGCCGACCGCCCCCATGATCCCGGCCGAATTGTCGACCGCGGAGTAACCGGTCTTGGTCGGTGGGTCGTCGGGATCTCCGGTCAGCGCCATGACGCCGGTCAGCGCCTGGATGACATAGTCGTAGGCGGGTCGCTCGGCAAAGGGGCTGTCCAACCCATAGCCCGTGAGGGCCACGCAGACGATCCTCGGGTTCGCGGATTTCAGTGTGTCGTAGGTCAAGCCAAGCTTGCGAATCGCACCCGGACGAAGGTTGGTGATCAATCCAGCAGCCGTCCGCGCGAGATCGAAAAGATCAGCCCGGCCGCGCTCGGACGCAAGGTCCAGGACGATGCTCTTCTTGTTGCGATTGAGACTCGCGAAGTACATGTCGTGACCACCGACACGATGCGGACTGATCGACCTCGCGATATCTCCCTCCCGCGGCTCGATCTTGATGACTTCGGCCCCGAGGTCGGCAAGAAGCATCCCGCAGTACGGTCCCATCAGCATGTGGCCGACTTCGATGATCCGCTTGCCGGTGAGCGGGCGGCTCATGACAGCAGCTCGGCCACACTGGCGATGACGTCGTCGAGTGGAATCTCGCTGGTGTAAACGCCGCGCACGCCCTTCGCTCGGAGCGTGCTCTGGTCGTCGGCGGGGATCGTACCCCCGACGAACACGGGAATGTCTTCGGCACCGAGCGTGCGGAGCTCCTCGAGGGTCTGCGTGACGAGCTCGTTGTGGCTCCCCGAAAGAATGGACAGGCCCACGGCATCGACGTCCTCGTCGACCGCCACCCGGGCGATGAAGCCCGGCGCCTTGCGCAGACCGGTATAGATAACGTCGGCGCCGGCGTCGCGCAGCGCGAGCGCGATCACCTTGGCCCCCACATCGTGCCCGTCGAGGCCGGGCTTCGCAATGAGGATTCGCTTGCCCTGCAACGACGGTGGCCTGGCGGCTGTGGCGTTCATAGGCGGACCGGCTCCCGAAACTCTCCCCACTGCGCCTTCAGGCGAGCGACCATTTCACCCACCGTGGCATACGCATGGCAGCAGTCGATCAAGTACGGCATGAGGTTCTCCTCGTCCTTGACGCAGGCCGCTTCGAGGCGGTCGAGCGTTCGCGTGACGGCGGTCGCGTCGCGGCGGTGGCGGGTGACGTCCAGCTTCTCGAGCACCCGGCGGCTCACTTCAGGGTCGAGGTGAAATACTTCACCCGGCGCGGCGGACTGGTCGTCGCGGCGGAAGCAGTTCACCCCGACCACGGGCAGGGCGCCGCTGTCGATCTGCTGCTTTCTCTCGTGCGCGCGCTGAGCAACGCGCTGCTGCATCCAGCCATCCTCGATGGCCTTGATCGTTCCACCGTAATCGTCGACTTCCTTCATGAGCGCGTCGATGCAGCGCTCCATCTCATCGGTCAGGTACTCGGTGTAGTAACTGCCGCCGAGCGGATCGACCGTACGTGCGATGCCGCTCTCGTGCGCGACGATCTGCTGCGTGCGTAATGCAAGCTCGGCTGCGAACTCGGTGGGAATCTGAAACGGCTCGTCGTAGGCGCAGGTGAAGATCGACTGCGCGCCACCAAGGACCGCAGCCATCGTCTCGATCGATACGCGGACCACGTTGTTGTAGGGCTGCGGCGCGACCAGGGACGAGCCCCCGCAGACAACGCCGAAGCGGAACATCTGGGCCTTCGGATCGGTAACCGCGTACCGCTCCCGCAGCAGCCGGGCCCAGACGCGCCGCCCTGCCCGGAACTTCGCGACCTCCTCGAAGAGGTCCATGTGCACGTAGAAGAAGAACGACAGCCGTTTCGCAAAGCTGTCGACCTCGCCACCGCGGCGCAACAACTCGTCGACGTAGGCGAGTCCGTTGGACAGCGTGAATGCCATCTCCTCCGCCGCGGTGCACCCGGCATCGCGCATGTGCGCGCCGGCGATGGAAATGGTGTTGAAACGCGGCGTCTCGCGATTGCCAAAGAGGATCGTGTCCGCGATCAAGCGCATCGACGGCGCCACCGGGAAAATCCATGTGCCGCGCGCAACGTATTCCTTCAAGATGTCGTTCTGTATGGTGCCGGTCAGCCTCTCGCGCGGGATGCCGTTTCGGTCGGCGCACGCGATGTACATGGCGTAGATGATCGCTGCCGTTCCATTGATGGTGAACGACGTCGAAATCCGGGACAGATCGATTCCCGCGAACAGGAGTTCCATCTCCGAGAGATTCGACAGCGAGACGCCGACCTTTCCGATCTCGGGTCGCGCCATCGGATCGGAGGGATCCAATCCGCATTGTGTCGGCAGGTCCAGCGCCACCGACAGGCCGGTTTGGCCGCGATCGAGCAAGAATCGGTAACGCGCGTTGGATTCCTCCGGCGTACCGAAGCCGGAGTATTGGCGCATCGTCCACATGCGCCCACGGTAGCCGTCGGGGAATATCCCGCGGGTGAACGGATAGCGCCCGGGCAGGCCTGAGTCCCGCGTCCGCGGCGTGTCAGGCGTCGCAACGACAGGCGCCTCGATTCCCGAGCGATTGGATGACGATGACACCTGCGACTCGCCGCCCGCGGCGGCACGATCCTTGGCAGCGCTCATGCACGACCTCGCCCGATCTGATCCAGCAAACGGTCCGCGGCTTCCCAATGGTCGGGGTGAATCCAGGTACGGACGAAACTCGTGCGCTCGACCTCCTCTCGCTCGACGCGGGGCAATCCACGACGTCCACTTGCGGCGACCGCCTTGAATGCACGAAGGACCTGGGGCGCCTGGGCGCGCATCGGTCCCAGGAAACGTGCGAGGCACGCAGCGAGGGATTCGGCGCTGTCAGCCACCACGTCGATGAGTCCGATCCGCTTCGCCTCGGGCGCGTCGATGATTCTTGCCTCCACCAGGAGCGACAGTGCAGTGCGGGGTCCGACCAGATCGACCAGATCGGCTCCCCCACCGAAGCCCGTCGAGATGTTGAGGCGCCCTTGGACAAATCCGATCGTGGCGTGCGCTGCAGCAACGCGGAAGTCGCACGCCATGGCCAGTTCTGCACCGCCGCCGACCGCGGTGCCGTTGAGCGCCGCGACCACGGGAACGGGGAACCATCGGATCGCTGCCAACGCGTCATTGCCGTGCCGGTACAGCGTTGCCGCCTCCTCCTCGCTGCGAAACGCCGCGAACTCCTTCAAATCGCCGCCGGCGGCGAAGCTCTTGTCGCCGGATCCGGTCACGACGGCGGCGTGCAGCGACGCGTCGGTCGCGTACGCCTCGAATACCTGCCGAAGCTCCCCGAGGACCGCGCGACTGAGCGGGTTGCGCTTCTCCGGGCGATCGACGCGAACGTGCAGCACGCGATCGACAACCTCCACATGGAGACACTCCGGCCGGGTCATTGTGGAAAGATCCTTGCGATGGTCCGCTGCGCGTCGAGAAGGTCGGCGGCATTGGCGTCGATTCGCGTATTCATCCGATGCGTCGGGCCCGCGATCGCGAGACCAAAGACCTCGCCGTGGATGGCAAGGATCACCGCGAGCGCCGCCACGTCGGAGACGTTCTCACCGTCGGTCATGAAGTAACCGCGCGATCGGCTAAGCGCGAGATCCGCCTCCAGACGCTTCGTGTCGACAAGCGTCCGGGCGGTGATCGCTGGCAGGCGGTGCGTGCGCAGCCAACCGGCAAGCGCATCCGGCGCAAGCGCGCCGAGCAACGCCTTGCCGATCGAACTCGAATGAAGAGGCTTGAATTCGCCGGGACTTGCCATGTAGCGAACGGTGTGCAGCCCGGGAATCACCTCGAGATAGAGCACCTGATCGCCCTGCCGCTTGCCGAGGATGATCGTCTCGCGCGTCCGGTCGCGCAGCGCGTGCAGGACGGACGCGATGCGCTCCAGGAGAGGATCGTGCCGCACGATCGTTTCGGCAACGTCGAGAAGGCGCCGCGTCGGATACACGTCCTTGCGGCGTCCGAGCGAGTACAGATACCCGCGATCGAGCAACGTGCGCACGAGGCCATGGCAGCTGCTGACGGGAATGTGGGCCCGACCTGCGAGTTCCGTGAGCGCCATGGGTCGCCGCGCGATCTCGAAGGCTTCGAAAACCGCAAGCGTGCGATCGGCGGTGCGAACGTAGGCCATTTACGCTTTCAGCATGCTGAAAGTTATGTTCAACTATTGAATGGGGCGTGTCAAGCGTCCGAGGCTGGCAGCGTCCGGTGCCTCGGCCGGCCCCACGGGCCGGTCAGTTCCTGGGGTCGAGGACCTTCCAGATCCCGCTCGCCGAAGCGACGGGTCGCTCGCCCGCCGTGAGGACGCCACGGAGGAAGAGAAGAGCGCGCGTCTGCCGGACGAGCTCGGGTTCGACTTCGATGAACTCGCCGATGCGCGCTGCGGAGAGGAACATCATGTCGAACTGCACCGTGACACAGGGCCTGCCCCCTGTCGCATCCCAGGCACGCAGGCCGAGCGCACGATCTCCAAACGTCATCAGCATGCCGCCTTGCACGACACCAATGAGATTCGCGTGGTGTTTGGCGGCGAGGAAGCCGAAGCGATACTGCCTGGCATCGCGCTTCGACCATATCGGTCCGACGCGATCGATGAAGCCCTCGTCCGTCGACGCCGTCCAGCCGTCAGCAGCAAGATCGCGCATCGGCGACACCCATTGGAGAAATTGAAAGCGCAGTGCGCGTCATGGATCGACGGTATCGGTTGCCCTCGATGGCCGGCCTTTGCGATAGTGTGAATCCGCCGTGTCGCGGACCCCTTGCGCGTGACCGCGAGCCGACTCGGTCGAGCATCATTACATACGAGGCAACAAGGAGCTTGTTCATGGGCACTCCAGCAAATGAGATTCTCGAAGACGCACCCGTGGTGACATCCCGGGCCAACGGCATCCTCTCGATCACGCTGAATCGGCCGAAACGCAGAAATGCCCTGTCGATCGAGGTCATACAGGCGTTGCAGAAACTGTTCGACGATGCCGCGGGTGACGAGACGATCCGCGTGCTCGTCCTCGGAGCGACGGGAACCGTCTTTTGTGCGGGATACGACTTGCAGGAGTCGCGCGAGAACAGCGGCAATGTGGAGTTCATTCGGCGCCGGGCCGTCCTTGGCGTTCGCATGACACAGGCGATGATGGCGTTGCCGCAGCCGGTCATTGCCAAGATCGGCGGCGTAGCCACGGCGGCAGGCTGCCAGCTCGTTGCGGCGTCCGATCTCGCGATTGCATCGACCGACGCTCGCTTCGGCACACCTGGCGTCAACATCGGCACGTGGTGCGCCGCGCCGATGGTGGCCTTGAGCAGGGTCGTGCATCGCAAACATGCACTCCAGTTCCTGTTGACCGGGCAGCTGCACGATGCTGCGACCGCGCAGCGGATGGGGCTCGTCAACGACGTGGTGGCTCCCGACGAACTGGACGATGCTGTCGAACGGCTGGCGTCCTTGATCGCCAGCAAGTCGCCCTACGCAGTCGCACTGGGCAAGAGGGCCTTCTACCATCAGTTGGAGATGGGAATTTCTCATGCCTACGAATACGTGACCGAGCTCTCCGCTCGAAACTCGACTGCCTACGATGCGCGGGAAGGCGTCGCGGCATTCCTCGAAAAGAGGGAACCTCGGTGGGCGGGGCGATAGGCTGTCCGGACCGAGCTCGATCAGCCCTGCACATGCGCGAGCAACTCGCCCAGGTCCTGCGCGGTATCGAGCCCGCGAACGGCGCGAATGATGCCGTCGCGATCCTCGGATGTGACGAGGCCCGTGGCCAACTCCATGAACTTTGCCTCGACGACAGCCCACTTGTCGGCAGCCGTCGCCGTACGACGGCGAAGGTCGACGTGGGACGATAGCTGTCGGCCGTCCACCAGGTGCAACGTGGCGATGGCCTCGGGCCAGGCGAGCGTCGCGTTCTCGCTGATGCCAGCCACCGTTCGCAAATCCCGCAAGAGTGGCTCGCGAACGCGATCATCGGAAAAATCCGCGACCCGGGCATGACCGTAGGCAACGGCCTGTGCCATCGCGTGGGGCAGGCTGAATTTTGCCTCGAGGCCAGTGACCGGCTCCGGGATGGGTGCGTTCTGGATCGAGAGGGGGCCAACCTCTCCGCGCATCGTCGTCACGTCACGTGCTTGCAACCCGTGCTTCGCCCTCAAGTCCAGCACGGCCTCGATCAGTGCCTGGGTACAAAACGAAGACGCATGCGTCTTGTAGAGTATTTCGGTGATCGCCCATGGGCGCCGCCCTGCATTCCAGTCCTCCAGCAGGAAGTCCCACACCGGCGCGTCGCACATGACGTGGCCGAATCCGTTCGGTCCGCCCAGAATGTCGGCGGCACTGGTGAAACCGCGCACCGCAAGCAACGCGGCCGTGACGCCGTTTCGTGCGGCAATCCCCGCGTGGAGCGGCTTCGTCATCGATCCGAAGGTCTCTTTCAAGCCGCCGGATTGCGTCCCGGCAATCCCGAGCGCGGCAACGGTCTGCCGCGGGTCGAGCCCCAGAAGGTGGGCCGCCGCCACGGCCGACCCGAAATGCCCGAGCGTCGCGGTTGCGTGCCACCCACGCTGGTAATGACTGGGGTTGACCGCCATGCCGATCCGGAGCTCTGCCTCGATGCCCAGCGCGATGGCGCGCAGGACCAAAGCGCCCGGGGTACCCTGCGTCTCGGCGAGGGCGAGCGCCGCGGCGACGACCGGAGCACTGGGGTGCATGGCCGACTCGATGTGCATGTCGTCAAAATCGAGCGCATGCGCGGCGGCCCCGTTGATGAGTGCCGCCTCGTGGGTCGGAATTCGACGGCGACGAAACCACAGGGTCGACTGCCTTGCGGCCTGCGACGACCCCTGGACCTCATCGAGTATCGCGACCAGTGGCTCCCGACTGCCGGGGATGGCCACGCCAAGCGTGTCCAACAGGCAGGCCCTGGCCGTCTCGATCGCTTCGCCTGGGAGTGGGACCGATGCCGCTTTCGCGATGGTCTCGGCGAGGCGAAGAGTGATGTTGTTTGCCGCGATCATGTTCAGTCGAGGGGATGTCCGACGTGCTTCCTGAACGTCGTGCAATGCGGGCCATCGAGACGTCTCGTCGCGAGGCGGTGGGGGCCAGGCATGTTCGCCGATGATGCGGCCCGTCTACGTGACGGGTCCACTGTACCACCTGGAGGTCGTGGCAGCCCTCCCTGCATGTCGTCCGCCTCATGGGTAGTGGGCAATCGAAGCCCGTCGCCCCCACACGCGACCTACGGCGCGACGCCCGCCCGGTGCTTGACGCCGAGGTCGGTGGCAAGGCGCCCCTGCATCGCGTCGACGAAGCGGCAAAGGTACGGCCGGGTTTCGCGCGGATCGATCACGTCCTCGACCGCGAATGCCTCCGCGGTCAGGAACGGCGATGCCAGCGCGCGAAGCTCGGCCTCGATCTGCGCGAGGCGCTGCTGCGGATCGGCCGCCGCCTCGATCTCGCGACGAAACGCGGCTGCGGCGCCTCCCTCGACCGGCAACGAGCCCCATTCCGCCGAAGGCCACGCGACCTTGAAGTCGAGGCCGTTCTTGTCGGTGGTTGCCATGCCCGCCATGCCGTAGCACTTGCGGATGACGACGGTGAGCATCGGCACGCGCGCCTGCAACGCGGTGTAGACGCTGCGCATGCCTTCGCGCAACGTTGCCGCCTGCTCCGCTTGCAGGCCGACCATGAAGCCGGGAACGTCGACCAGGAAGATGAGCGGAATGTGGAACGTGTCGCACAGCGTGATGAAGTGCGTCTGCTTGCGCGCGGCCTTCACGTCCATGGCGCCGCCGTTGACCATCGGATTGTTGGCGATGAAGCCGACGACCTTGCCGTTCATGCGCCCGAACGCGGTGATGAGCGCGCGGCCGAAGGTCGGCTGGATCTCGAACAGCGAATCGCGATCGGCGACCATCGCGACGAGCTTCTTCATGTTGTACGGGCGCCGGCGTTCGCGCGGAACGATGGACAACAGCGCCTCGTCACGCCGTTCGGGGTCGTCGCCGGTGTCCACGACCGGAGGCAGGCTCCACACGTTCTGCGGCATGTAGGAGAGGTACCTGCGAATCATCGCAAAGCAGTCGGAGTCGCTGTCCGCGGCGTTGTCGATGGTTCCGGCCATGTCGACCGCGATGGCCGCGCCGCCCAGGGCTTCCTTGTCGATCTTCTGTCCAAGCGAGCGCTCGACCACGGGCGGGCCGGCGGCGAACACCTGGCTCGTGCCCTTCACCATCACCGACCAATGCGCAAGGATCGCGCGACCTGCCGGTCCGCCAGCGGCGGTGCCCATCACGGCACACACCACGGGAACTTCGGACATGAGCTCGACCGAACGCTCGAAGCCGTGCACGCCGGGAAACACGGTATAGCCTCGGCGCGTCGCCGAGGTGACGGTCCCGCCCGCGCCGTCGATGAGGTTCACGAGCGGGATGCGGTACTCATGCGCGAGATCCTCGACGAAGCCGCCCTGCCCACCCTTGCGGCGATCGCTTCCCCAACTCGTGCCGCCGCGCACGGTGAAGTCCTCGCCGCCGACGGCCACGGGGCGTCCATCGATGGTCGCGAGCCCCATCACGTACGGCGCGGGAACCACCTTCACGAGCTTTCCGCTGTCGTAAGTGGCCTTCCCGGCCAGGCCGCCGACCTCGCGGAACGAACCCGGGTCGCAAAGGCCGTCGATGCGCTCGCGAACCGTCAGCCGTCCGCGACTGTGATGCTTCGCGATCGCCTCCGCTCCGCCCAGCGCGTCCGCGAACCCGCGCCTCGCGACGATCTCGTCGGCTTCCGGTTTCCAGCTCATCGCGCGCTCCGTCACACGTCCAGCACGGCGACGACCTGACCCTCGGTCACGGGCTCGTTCTCGCGCACGCAGATCTGCGCCACCTTCCCCTTCGCTTCGGCGAGCACGGGGATCTCCATCTTCATCGACTCGAGGATCATCAAGGCGTCGTCCTCCTCCACGGCATCTCCGGGCTGCTTGACGATCTTCCACACCGATCCGGTGATCTCCGACTTCACGTCCCTCGTCGCCATGCCTGCTTTCCTTGTCTGGGTTCGTTATCTCACGCCGCGCCTGCGCGCGAGACGGCCGGCTCGCGCGCCATCGCCTCGCAGGCGATCACGCGGGCGGCCTCGAGGCGCGTGATCTGCGCCGCATCCATGCCGAGGAGCTCGGTGAGCACCCGGCGCGTGTCCTGGCCGACCCTGCCTCCCGCGTGGTGGATCGCCCCGGGTGTTGCGGACAGGCGCGGCACCGGCGCTGCCATCGCCACCGCGCCGAGTTCATCGTCGGGAGCATGGGCGATGGCGCCGCGTGCGGCGTAGTGCGGATCGGCAAAGATGTCCGCCATCGTGAAAATGCGGGTGGCCGGCACGTCGGCGACCCGCAGTTTCGTCTCGAGCGCGTCGAGATCGTGCGCCGCGGTCCAGCGGCCGATGCGGTCGTCGATGTCCTCATGGTGGGCCGAGCGCGCCACCGCATCCTTGAACCGCACGTCCTCGGCGAGCTCCGGCGCGCCCATGCAGGCGGCGAGGCGCCGGAACACCGCGTCGCCCATGGCGGTGATGTGGATGAACTGGCCGTCGCGGCTTGCGTAGAGGTTGTTCGGCGTGCTGTCCGGCAGGCGCGAGCCGGCGCGATTGGCCACGACCGCGAGCTTGTCGAACGCGGGAATGTGCGGCTCCATGAAACTGAACGCGCACTCGTAGAGCGCGCTGTCGATGTACTGGCCACGGCCCGTCCTGGTGCGCGAAAGGAGCGCCATGACGGCGCCGAAGGCGGCGTACAGGCCCGTGATGTAGTCGGTGATCGAAACCGCGACACGCGAAGGAGGGCGTTCCGGCTCGCCCGTGATGTGGCGCAGCCCGCTCACTGCCTCGCCGATCACGCCGTAGCCCGCGCGATCGCTGTACGGCCCGGTCTGCCCGAAGCCGCTGATGCGCACCATGACGAGGCCCGGGTTGTCGGCAGAAAGCGCCGCGTACCCGAGGCCCCACTTCTCGAGCGCGCCGGGGCGGAAGTTCTCGACCACGGCGTCGCACTTCGCCGCGATCGCCCGCGCGATCGCCTGCCCCTCGGGCTTGCGCAGGTCGATCGAAACGAGCGCCTTGTTGCGAAAGATGCTTGCGGCGTAGAGCGATCGGCCGTGAAAGCGCTTGCCCATCGTGCGCACCGGATCACCTTCGGCGGGCTCGACCTTGATCACCTCGGCGCCGAAGTCGGCGAGCAGGCGCCCGCAGAACGGCCCGGCCACCGTCGATCCCATCTCGAGCACGCGGTAGCCGGTGAGGGGGCCGGCGGGTGCCGCCTGCGCTTGCGTCATCTCGCTTCCTCGTTACGCGTCGACGTTCATTCTGCGATTCATCGACAGGCGCGTCAACAGCTTTGTATGCATATTTGTTGACACGTGTTGCGAAGCGGGTGTACGGTCGCATGACACCGCCCGCTCGCGACGGTGCGAATCGCGGGCATGACCCCAGCACGCGAGACGAGCTTGCCCAATCCCTCACCGACGTCGAAGACCGCCCGCCGCAGCAAGGCGGCGCGCGCGAGCCCGCGCGAGGCCAGGAGTGCGGCGGAGATCTTCGGCGTGCTGCGCATCCGGATCGCGCAGCAGCAGATCGCGCCCGGCGCGAAGTTGCGCGAGACCGACCTCGCGGAGGAATTCGGCGTGTCGCGTGCGCGCATCCGCGACGCGTTGGGCGCGCTCGAGCAGCGCGGTCTCGTCGAGCGCATTCCCAACCGCGGTGCCGTCGTCACGCGCCTCGACCTGTCGCAGGTGTTCCACATCTACGACATCCGCGAGGTCCTGGAGGGCCTCGCGGCGCGACTCGCCACGCAGAACGTGCCGAACGCGACGTGGAAGGAGGACTTTGCGCGCTTCCAGGGTCCGCTCAAGGAGCTCATCGAACGCGGCGAGCTCACGGAATACGTCGAGCACTACGAGCGCCTGCGCCGCAAGATCATCGAGGCGGCAGGCAACCCCCTGCTCGCCGAGATGCTCGACATCATCTTCGAGAAAACGCAGGTCCTCATCCGCCGCATCATCATCCTGCCCGGACGTCCGGAGATCGGTCGAAGGCAGCACGCCGCGATGCTGCAGGCCATGTGTCGTGGCGCAGCCGAGGAGGCCGAAACGATCCGGCGCAACGGCTTGCGCAGTGCCCGCCTTTCGCTCGAGAAGTACCAGCACTTCATCCTATGAGCCTTGACCCTGCCCAACCCGCCGTGACCATGCCGGATGCGCCACCGACCGATCCGCTCGACGAGCGCCGCCTGCGCATCGAGCGCGAGTTCACCGCACGCGAAGCGCGAGCGCTCGCCATGGGCGGCGCGAAGAAGCTCGCGACGCGCAACGCCAACGGCGTCCTCGACGCACGCGCAAGACTGGATCGCCTCTTCGATCCGGGCACCTACATCGAGTCGGGGCTCTTCTCCACCTCGGCGCACCCCGGGGATCGCGACAAGTCTCCGTGCGACGGCAAGATCGCGGGCTTCGGCCGGATTGCCGGGCGGATGACCGCGGCGGTGTCCAACGACTTCACGGTCATGGGCGCGTCGAGCGGTGCGACCAACGGTCGCAAGATCGCGCACATGAAGCGCGTGGCCACCGAGCGCGGCATGCCGCTCGTCTTCCTCGGCGAGTCCTCCGGCGCGCGCATGCCCGACCACATGGGTTCGCGCGGCATGGGCGCCCTCCTCGGCAACGACGGCCTGCAGTACCGGCGCATGCGCGAGGTGCCATGGGCGTCGGCGACGCTCGGCCTGTCCTACGGCTCCGCGACCTGGTACGCGGTGCTGTCCGACTTCAACGTGATGCGCAAGGGTGCGGTGCTCGCGGTGTCGAGTGCGCTTCTCGCCTCGCTTGCGATCCGCGAGGATGTCGACCCGCAGGCGCTCGGCGGCTGGGAGTTGCACGCCGAGATCACCGGCTTCGCCGACCTCGTGGTGGACACCGACGAGGAGGCGATCGAGGCGATCAAGCGCTTCCTGTCCTATCTTCCGAGCCACCACAACGAGGAGCCGCCGGTGGCTCCCGTGCCCGCCGGCTCGGGGGCGCGGATGCGCGACATCCTGCGTCTGCTTCCGCTGTCGCGCACGCAGGTCTACGACGTCCGCAAGGTGGTGCGCGCGATCGTCGACGAGGACAGCTACTTCGAGCTCAAGGCGCGTTTCGGCAAGGGTGTCACGACGGGCCTTGCGCGCCTGGACGGCCGCACCGTCGGCATCGCCGCCAACAACCCGCTCTACAAGGGCGCGGCGATGGATACCGATGCCTGCGAGAAGCTCACGAGCCTGCTCGTGCTGTGCGACTCGTTCAACATTCCGGTCGTGATGCTGGTGGACACGCCCGGCTTCGTGATCGGCACCGAAGCCGAGAAGCGCAGGGCTCCGGGCCGGATCATGAATCACATGAACGCGCTGTCGCTCGTCACCATGCCGAAGCTCTCGGTGATCCTGCGCAAGAGCTACGGGCAGGCGTATCTCAACATGGGCGGCGGACGCAATTCCGACGAAGTCGCGGCGTGGCCGACCGCCGAGGTGAGCTTCATGGATCCGGCATTTGCGGTGCGGATCGTGCACGGCCTTGCACCCGACGATCCCGGGTTCGAGGACGCGGTCGAGGCGATGAATCGCGACAGCGAGCCGTGGGACATGGCGTCGATCTATGCGGCGCAAGCGGTGATCCGTCCGGAAGACACGCGCGACTACCTCATTCGCATGCTCGATGTGCATCGGCTGCGGACGAGCCACGGCGTGGGTCAGCACCTGATGCGCGCGTGGCCGACGAGCTTCTAGGATGGCGATCTTCAACAAGGTTCTCGTCGCCAACCGTGGAGCGGTCGCCTCGCGCGTCCTCCGCGCCTGCAACACGCTCGGCATCCCGTGCGCGGCGATCTATTCCGATGCCGACCGCGGCGCACCGTGGCTCGCCCTTGCCGGCGAGACCGTGCACATCGGCGCGTCGCCGGCGCGGGAGAGCTATCTCAACCAGGCGACGATCCTGCGCGTCGCGCGCGAGCTGCATTGCGACGCACTGCATCCAGGCTACGGTTTCCTGTCCGAACACGCGGGCTTTGCGGACGCGGTCGAGCGCTCGGGTCTGCGCTTCATCGGACCCGCGCCGCGCTGGATCGAGGCGATGGGCCACAAGACCCGGGCGCGCGAACTCGCTGCCGCCGAAGGATTGCCCGTGGGTCGTGGCTCGACCGTGCTCTCGGGCACGCGCGAGGCGATGCTCGCGACCGCACAGGACATCGGCTATCCGCTCCTGGTGAAGGCAGCCTCAGGCGGTGGCGGCATCGGCATGCTGCCGGTGCGTAACCGCGACGAGCTGCTCGCCGCGGTCGAGCGCGCCGGTGCGATGGCCGAGCGCAGCTTTGCCAACGGCGAGGTCTACCTCGAGCGCCTCATCGAGCGGCCGAGGCACGTCGAAATGCAGCTTCTCGGCGATCGCCACGGGCGCCTCATGCACGTGTTCGAGCGGGATTGCTCGGTGCAGCGGCGCCACCAGAAGATCATCGAGGAGGCGCCCGCTCCGCGGGTGGATCGTGCGCGCGTGCAGGCCCTCCTCGCGCAGACCGCATCGACGTTCGAGCGCCTCGGCTACGACAACCTCGGCACGGTCGAGATGCTGCTCACGCCCGACGGCGAGTTTCGCTTTCTCGAGATGAACACGCGCCTGCAGGTCGAGCACGGGGTCACCGAGGAGGTCACGGGCATCGACCTCGTCGCGGCGCAGCTTTCCTCGTCGGCAGGCAAGGCGCTCGACGAGATCGTCCCCGAAGCCCCGCGCCTTCACGGGCACGCGATCGAGGCCCGGGTCTACGCCGAGGACCCGAAGCGCTTCCTGCCCTCGCCCGGGACGCTGGTCGAGTTCGCGCCGCCGGCAGGGCCCGGCATCCGCGTGGAGACGGGCTACGCCGCGGGACGCGAGGTCACACCGTACTACGACCCCCTGCTCGCCAAGGTGATCGCACGGGCAGACCACCGGGGCGCCGCGATCGATCGGCTGATCGATGCACTGCAGGCGTTCCGCATCGGAGGCGTCAAACACAACGTGCCCGCGCTCGTCGCGATCCTCGATTCCGGGGAGTTTCGCGACGGGCGCGTCCACACCGAACTTGCGACGGAAGTCGTAAGCCGAGGCCCCGTCGCCACCGTCAGGTGAGACGAGGACAGCCCGCAAGCGCAGCTGCAACGAGAAGACCGGAGGAGACGATGAGACAGCTGAAGTTACTGGTGGCAACCGTGGGAGCCATTGGCGTTGCGACGTGCAACCTCGCCGCGGCCGAGGTGACCGAGCTCAAGATGATGTCGCAGTACGGCATCGGCTACATGGGGCTCACGATCATGAAACACGACAAGCTGATCGACAAGCACCTGAAAGCCGCCGGGCTCGCCGACACCAAGATCTCCTGGATGACGCTCGGCGCAGGCGCGGCGGCAAACGATGCGCTGCTCTCGGGGAGCCTGCACTTCGCGGCGGGCGGCACGGGTCCTGCCATCATCCTGTGGAACCGCACCAAGGGCACGCCGGTCGCCGTCCGCGGCGTCGCCGCGCTCTCGTCGATGCCCAACCTCCTCATCTCGCGCGATCCGAAGGTCAAGACGATTGCCGATTTCAGCGACCAGGACCGCATCGCGATGGCCGGCGCCGGATCGTCCGTGCAGACGATCTACCTGCAGATGGCAGCGGCCAAGCAGTGGGGGGACGCGAACTACAAGAAGCTCAGCCCGCTCATGGTCAATCTGCCGCATCCGGAAGGCCTGCGCGCACTCCTTTCTGGTTCGGGAGAGATCACGGCGCAGTTCACCTCACCGCCATTCCAGAACATCGCGCTGGAGAACCCGGCGATCCACACGGTGCTCAACTCCTACGACGTGATGGGGGGCGCCAACACCTTCCTCATGCTTTGGACCACGGAGAAGTTCCGCCAGGAGAACCCCAAGACCTACAAGGCGGTGTTCGATGCGCTCACCGAGGCGATGGCGTCGATCAACGCCGACAAGAAACGCGCGGCCGAGATCTACGCCCAGGAAGGCGGCGGCAAGGAGAAGGTGGAGTTCCTGTTGAAGATCATGGAGGACCCGCAGATCCACTACACGCTCGCACCCGAGCGCCTCCTGCCGTTTGCGCGCTTCATGCACAAGGTCGGCGTGATCAAGAACGACCCTGCGTCGTGGAAGGACCTGTTCTTTCCCGAGGTGCACGGCCTGCCCGGAAGCTGACGATGGCGCAGTCCACCCCCATCCTCACGGTGCAGGGTGTGACCCTGCAGTACAAGACGCGCGAGCATCTCGTTACGGCCACCTACCGCGTGAGTTTCGACGTGCTGCCTTCGGACCGGTTCGTCCTGCTCGGTCCGTCGGGCTGCGGCAAGTCGACGCTGCTCAAGGCGGTAGGCGGGTATTTGAAGCCCGTCGAGGGCGTGATTCACGTGCAGGGCGCGGAGGTGCAGCGTCCGGGTCCGGACCGGGTCATGGTGCTCCAGGAGTTCGACCAGTTGCTGCCGTGGAAAACGGTGAAGCAGAACGTCCTGTTCGCCCTCGAGGCGTCGGGAAAGTTCAGCGGACGCGAAGCCGAGGATCGCGCCATGACCTACATCGAGAAGGTCAACCTCGCGAAGTTCGCGGACGCGTTTCCGCATACGCTGTCCGGAGGCATGAAGCAGCGTGTGGCCATCGCCCGTGGCATGGCGATGGAGCCCACGATCCTGCTCATGGACGAGCCCTTCGCGTCGCTCGACGCGCTCACCCGCCGCAAGATGCAAGACGAGCTGTTGCAACTGTGGGAGGAGACGAAGTTCACCGTGCTCTTCGTCACGCACTCGATTCCGGAAGCGGTGCGCGTCGGCAATCGGATCCTGCTCCTGACGCCGCATCCGGGGCAGGTGAAGGGCGAGCTCAACAGCGACGGGACCGACGCCGAGGACGCGACCGGCACGCGGCTGTCGGACCGCATCCACGCCGTGCTCTTCCCCGGCAGTCAGGCCCGGGCGGAGGTCGCCCATGTCTAGCCGCCCGGAGTACATCCGGGACGACGTGCAGGAGCACGACTTCGGCGTCGTGAACAAGCCGCTCACGATGTGGGAGCGCGTCTACGGCAGCGCGGGCGTGCGCAAGCTCTTCATCCTCGTGATGCTCGCCCTCCTGTGGCAGGGTTACGCGGCACGCCTCAACAACCCGCTCATCTTTCCCACCTTCGGCGATACGATGACCTCGTTCCTGCAGCGGGTCGTCAGCGGCGAGCTCCCGCAGAAGGCGTGGTTTTCGGTCGAGGTGCTGCTCATGGGCTACGGCCTCGGCCTCGTGCTTGCGCTCGTCATCACCATGATCGCGATGACCAGCCGGCTCGGCGACGATCTGCTCGAGACGCTCACCGCGATGCTCAATCCGCTTCCGGCGATCGCGCTGCTGCCGGTCGCGCTGATCTGGTTCGGGTTGGGCAACGGCAGCGTCGTCTTCGTGCTGGTGCACGCGGTGATGTGGCCGATCGCGCTCGCCACGCACTCCGGGTTTCTCGGGGTCTCGAACAACCTGCGCGTGGTCGGGCGCAACTACGGGCTGCGCGGCTTCACCTACGTGCGCCGGATCCTCATCCCGGCGGCGTTTCCGAGCATCCTCTCCGGGTTGAAGATCGGCTGGGCCTTCGCCTGGCGCACGCTCATTGCGGCGGAGCTCGTCTTCGGTGCAACGTCCGGCTCCGGTGGTCTGGGCTGGTTCATCTACGAGAACAAGAACGTGCTCGACATTCCCGCCGTATTCGCGGGCCTGTTCACGGTGATCCTGATCGGGCTCCTGGTCGAGAATCTTTTCTTCCGGACGATCGAGCGCAAGACCGTGCAGCGGTGGGGGATGCACTCCTGAGCGACGCGTGGAGCGAGCGCGTCGCGCGGCCTTCGGGAGTCCTGCTCGCCGGCGTGTGGATCGGCGGGCTCGTCGAACTCGTACACCCGATGCGGCCGCTCGCCATCGTCGTCGGGGTGGCGCTTGCCGTATTCCTCGGGCTCGCCGCGCTGCGCGCCAGCGCGCATATCCGCGTCCTCTTCGGCTTCGTCGTCGGACTGGCCGCGGTGCTCGCGTGGTGGCACGGCCTGCCCGGCACGCTGCTCGACGGCTTTCGCCGCTCGCAGATCTTCGGCGCGTTCCTGCCCTCGGTGCTGTTCCTGCGCGCAACCGCGGAATCGAGCCCGCGGCTCGCGCGCCTGCGTCGTGGCATGGGTGACCTCGATCGCGCCGGAGCCCAGAACTGGACGCTCTACGGCTCGCATGTCCTGGGCGCCGTGCTCAACGTCGGCGCGATGTCGGTCCTGGCGCCGGTCGTCGCCCAGGGCGCGGACAGCGCCCGACGCCGCGCGCTCGCCGCAAGCTCGGCGCGCGGCGTCGGCACCGCGGTCATGTGGTCGCCGTTCTTCGTGGCCATGGGCTTCACGAGCCAGCTCGTGCCGCAGGTCCCGATCTGGCAGATCATGGCAGTGGGCTCGGGGCTCGCCGTCGTCTGCCTCGTCGTCTCGCACGTCATGTTCACGCCCACGCTGGGCGCGCATGCCTTCGCGCAAAGCCTCGCCCGGCTGCGGCCGATCGCCGCCCCGATGACCGTCGTCATCGTCGCGGTCGTCGGGGCCAACGCGATGCTCGGCTGGAGCGGCCTGCAATCGGTGTCGCTGATGGTGCCGCTGTGCTGCGTGCTCTACATCGCGATCCTCGGCGCGACGAGCGCGCGCCAGGTCGCGCGACGCACGCTCGCGAGCTTCGCGCGGCTTGCCGACGAGCTGCTGATCGTGACCGGCGCAACGATGCTCGCCACCGTCGTCGCCGCGCTTCCCGAGGCACACGCGATGGGGGCGGGGCTCGATCCGGGATTCGCTTCCGGCGTCGCGCTCATCGCCGCGCTCATCGTCGTCCTCGTCGCCCTCGGTCTCGCCGGGCTGCACCCGATGATCGGCGCGGGCATCGTGCTGCCGGTCATTGCCGCCGGATCATTCGGCATCTGCCCCGCCGTGCTCGTCGCCGCTGCGGTGTTCGCGTGGGGGCTGAGCGCCTCCATCTCCCCCTGGACGCTGCCGATCGTCGCGGCGTCGCTCAACTTCCAGGTGCCGGTGCGCGAACTCGTGTCGCGCCAGATGCTGCTCTTCGGGCTCGCCTGCGCCACAGGCGGCATCGCCTATCTCGGCCTCGTCAATGCGCTATGCAACGGGTAGCGCGGTCCGGCCCGCGCAGCGCCGGATCAACCCGCTGACGCGCCCGACTTGAGCTCGGCAATGGCCGACTGCAGGTAGTTCTGCATGCCGAGCTTGTCGATGAGTTCGAGCTGCGTCTCGAGAAAGTCGATGTGCTCCTCCTCGGACTCGAGGATCGACTCGAACAGCTCGCGCGACACGTAGTCCTGCACGCTCTCGCAGTGCGCGATCGCCGCCTTGAGCGCCGGGTACGCATCGCGCTCGAGAGCGAGGTCGCAGGTGAGCGCCTCCTTCACGTCCTCGCCGACGCGAACCTTGTGCAGGTCCTGCAGGTTGGGCAGGCCCTCGAGGAAGAGGATCCGCGCGATCAGCTGGTCGGCGTGCTTCATCTCGTCGATCGACTCGTCGCGCTCGAGGTCGGCAAGACGCGCGAAGCCCCAATGCTGGAACATCTTCGCGTGCAGGAAGTATTGATTGATCGCGGTGAGCTCGTTGGTGAGCACCGCGTTCAGGTGCTTGATGACCTGGCGATCGCCTTTCATGGGGGGATCCTTGCTGTCGAACGTCCGAACAGCAAGTCTAGCCGACCCCGACGACGGTCGGGAGTTCGTCGCGGTCAGTCGCCGCCGGCCGCGCAGGCGCAATGCGCGTCGAGCGCACTCGCCAGGACCCCGCGGGCACAGTCGGCGCAGCGCCCGCAGCAGGTGGCGACGCCGAGCGAGGCCTGCAGATCCTCGATCGTCCGCGCGCCGAGGTCCGCGGCGGCGCAGATCTCGCGGTCGGTGATGGCATTGCACACGCACACGTACATGGGGACGGGGAAAGCGAGGAGTGCGATGTGCGCATCGTAATCCCAAATTCGGTCGAATGCAAATCATTCGCATTCACAATCTTCCGGCCGGGAAGGCGGGGCGCGACACCGCCCCCGCAGGCCCTCAGCGCCTGATCCCCGTCGTGACGACGGGAGCGCTGTCGTCCGGAAAGCCCCGCATGAACTTGCACCAGGCAAGGCCGATCAGCGCTCCCAGCGGCAGCGTCAGCCAGCCGTACGCGACGAGGCTGAACGCCCCGTAGAGCGCGGCGCCAAGGAGGCTACCGACGATCGGATCGGCCGGCGGCAGGGGGAGGCTGCCGACCTGGTGCCCAAGGATCCAGTAGTCGAAATTCGCGACGATGAACACGAGGTACCAGGTGAAGCCGTGCGCGAGGATCGCCCCCGCGACGCCGATCGTCGCGGCTCGCAGCGCGGTGATCTTCCGTTTGCGCTCGATGAGAAAGAACCAAAGCAGTGCCGGCATCACGAATGCGGCGACGCCGGCATAGTAGGGAAACTCGCGGTAGTCGCCGATCGCAATGAAGCGCACGTGCAACCCGATGCCGACGCCGACAGGGGCATTGGAAAGACCATAGAGGCAGGCGCGGCGCAAGGATCGGGTCGACATCTTCCTGGTGGTCCCGGTCGGGTGAGGCGTAAGGATAGGAAGGTCCACGATGCTTCCGCAAGCCAGAGCGACCGCCGTCGCCGGTGCAGGGTCCAATGCCGCCGCCTCGTCGTTCGCCGATGCGGATTGGCGCGTAAGCCGTCTCGAGCGCTGCGCCGCGTTGGGTGCTAGGATTTCGACTCCCACTGCGCGACGCCGCCTGCCGGTCGTCCTGGCTGCACGTCACGCTTCGTCGTTCGTCACAAGACAAGACCAAGAGGCGCGTGATGGCGGATGTTCGTCTGCAACGGCAACGCCAGGACAAGGCGCGCAAGTACATCGAGCGTTTCGTCGCGGCGCGCCCGACGTGCGAGGAGCGCCTGGCCGCCGGCAAGGCGCTGCGCGACAAGCTGCCGCGCGAGGAGCACGCGGTCTATTCACCCGGCCCGCGGCGCGACGATCCGGTGCGCATTCTCGAGCGGCAAAACGCAAGTCGCCTGCCGCAACTCGTTCCGGTGCGCTACGCGCGCATGCTGGAGTCGCCGTTCGCCTTCCTGCGCGGCTCGGCCGCCGTCATGGCCGCCGACCTGGCCCCGACACCGACCACCGGCATCATGGTGCAGGCCTGCGGCGACATGCACGTCTCGAATTTCGGCGTCTATGCCTCGGCCGAGCGACGGCTGGTGTTCGGCATCAACGACTTCGACGAGACCTTCCCCGGGCCCTGGGAGTGGGACCTGAAGCCCCTGGCGGCGAGCGCCGCCGTCGTTGCGCGCAGCTTGGGCTACGACGATGGGCTCGCCGCCGACGCGGCGCGGCACATCGTCCAATCGTACCGGCAGCACATCCGCGACTACGCGCGCATGGGCTACCTCGAGACCTGGTACACGACCATCGACGAGAAGGCCGTGCTGGCCGCCGTCTCCGACGAGGCGCGCCGCCGCGGCGAGAAGATCATGGCCAAGGCGAGGCAACGCACGCACAACCAGGTGCTCGAGAAGATGACCGACCTCATCGACGACCAGCACCGCATCGTCGAGCAGCGGCCGTTCATCGTGCGTGAGACCCACACCGAGCACGGGCAATCGGTGTTCGAGGCGCTCGACGACTTCCTGCAGTCGTACCTGGAGTCGCTGGGCTGGGATCGCCGGCGCCTGCTCGATCGCTACCAGATCATCGACGTTGCGCGCAAGGTCGTCGGCGTGGGCAGTGTCGGCACGCGCTGCTGGGTGATCCTCCTCAAAGGCATCGACGACGACGACCCGCTCTTCCTGCAGATCAAGGAGGCGCAGCCCTCGGTATTGCAACCGTACGCCCCGCGGGTGGCGCCGATCGACAACGAGGGGCACCGCGTCGTCGCCGGACAGCGCATGATCCAGGGCTCGCCCGACATCTTCCTCGGTTGGGGCGAACTGCGCGGCGTGCAGTTCTACGTCCGCCAGTTGCGCGACATGAAAGGCGGCAACGAGTTTCGGGAGGGGCGCACCGACCGCGACACCTTGCCCGACTACTGTCACGTCTGCGGCTGGGCCCTGGCGCTGGCGCATGCGAAGTCCGGCGACCCGGCGCTCATCGCCGGCTACGTCGGCAAGAGCGAAGCCCTCGACGACGCGATCGCCACCTTCGCGCTGGCCTACGCCGACCAGACCGAGCGCGACTACGGATTGCTCGTGAAGGCCGCGAAGAGCGGGCGCATCGAAGTCGCCCGGGGTGAAGCGCAGTGAGACGGGTCACGAAGTTGCGGCAGGCACGGCGGCGCGCGCGGGTTGCAGCCTGCCCGCATGCGCTCCGATGACGTCGCCCGCCTGACGACCATGCCCACCGCCGCGCCGCGACCCGACCCGGTGGGCCCGGACCTGCTCTTCCCTCCCATCTTCGTCGGCGGCGCCGGCCGCTCCGGCACGACGCTGTTGCGGGTGATCCTCGATTCGCATTCGCGCATCGCCTGCGGCCCCGAGCTCAAGGTGTTGCCGCAGATCGCGCAGCTATGGGGCGAGATGCGGTCGATCCACGCGCCGCATCTGGCCGAATCGCACGTCCTGCCGGCCGACATCGACCGTGCGGCGCGGGCGATGATCGCCGCGCTCCTGGGTGCCGCCCGGCGCAAGTCCGGGAAGCCGCGCATCGCCGAGAAGTCGCCCAACAACGTGTTCTTCTTCCGCCACCTGCACGCCATGTTCCCGCACGCGGCGTACGTGCACATGGTGCGCGATGGCCGTGACGTGGTCGCCTCGCTGCTGTCGATGGACTGGCGCACCCCCGACGGCAAGCGCGTCGACTACACGACGGATGCCGGTGCCGCCGCGCGCTACTGGGCGAACGCGATCAGGCTCGGCCGCAGCTTTGCCGAAGCCACGCGCGGACGCAGCCGCTACTGCGAGCTTCGCTACGAAACGCTCATCGCGCAGCCGGAACCGGTGCTGCGAAGCCTGTTCGAATTCCTGGGCGAGCCGTGGGAACCGGCGGTGCTCGACTATCACCGGCGCGACCACGCGCTGGGCAACGAGTCGAGCGCGCAGGCCGTGACGCGTCCCTTGTACGCAACGGCGCAGGGCCGGTGGCAGCGCGACCTGACGCAAGCGCAGCGCGACGCCGTCAAGGCCGAGGCCGGCGCGACGCTGATCGAGCTCGGCTACTGCAGCGATCTTTCCTGGTAGCCGGGCGCGATGGCGAGGTGACGCATGCGCGCTGACGCCGCATCGGCGATTTGCACCGCGGCGATCGCCTTCGCGCTGGCGGACCATGTCGACGCGACGACGCTCGGCTTGCCCGGCGGACCCGAGCCCGAGGGGATCGGGCAGGTGGCGACCATCCTGCACGCGGATCCGTACGACATGGAGCTATTGATCAGCTTCGGCACGTCCAAGGGCGGGTCCGCGGGGCACCTTGCGCTCGCGCTGCGTGGCGAAGGCAAGGGTGACGACATCGTCTACTCGGCCAATTTCTATGCGGACCGGTCGAGCGAGCACGCACAAGGGTTCTACACCAAGGACCTCATGCTCGCGATCCCCAAGCTCGAGTACCTGTACGGAACCCATTCCTCGCTCGGCGAGAACGCGACGTTCGGGCTCGACTACGGCGAAGCCTACAAGCGCTCGGTCATCGGCGTGCGCGTCTACGGCGTACCGGACGCGGAGAAGGCCGCCCTCGTCGCCTTCATGCGGCGCATCAACGAGGATTACCACGCACACCGTCGTGCCACCGAGTATCACGACGCGGAGGTCAGGTACGACTATCTCCAGTTCAACTGCGCGAAGAGCATCGGTTCAGCCTTCAAGTACGGCGCCGGCTACACGGATCTGGAGATTGCGAGTTCGAGATTGTCGTCGCGGCGCAAGCTCGCATCGGCGCTCAACGCCAACATTCCCACCGAGATGGCGATGAAGCTCATCGACCAGTGGAACGCGCGCGGCTATCGCATGGACGTCGTGCTCTACCGAAAGTACGCCGCGTCGACTTACGTCGATCCACACGACGAGAGCAGGATCGCCTTCAAGGATCTGCCCGATCGCTTTCCGTCGGTGCTCTCGCGCGACTACCTGAGGGAGAAGGGGCAGTATCGGGACTTCGACAATCTCTACGCGATGTACGTCCTCTACAACATGGGCCGCTACGCCGTGCGTGTCGACGACACCCGCGGCAGCCTCGTGATCGAAACGCTCAAGATACCGATGCCATACGCGCAGGCCTCGGAACGCGCCATCGCGGATGCCTCCGTCGACAGCCGGCGCTTTCGTGTCCGTCTTCCATTCGTACCCGCCGGAAAGACGCTCGCAGGAAATTCCGCCGCGCCCCGTGAGTCCGCGGAGCCGGCCAGCCCGTAGCGCGATCTCGACACCACCGCACGAACAAGGGTCACCCCGATGCCGTTCCTCGCCGCGCTGACCTACGCCCTCCTCATGGGCGCGATTCCGCTCGTCGAAGTGATCTGGAGTGGACGCTCACCGGCGACGCTGGTGCTGCTGTTCTGGTTCGAGACCGTGCTCGGGGTCGTCACCGGCGCGATCCGCATCGTCGTGCACCGGCGCGCGACGGGGATGACGGGCCACCACGCACCGATCACGGCGACGTCCAACAAGGACACGGGTGCCGCCGACGTGATCCGCGAACTCGGCGACGAGAACACGTACCTGCGACACTTCCTCGGCATCACGACGCTCTTCACGTTCGCGCACGGCGTGTTCGTGCTGGCGCTCGTGTTCGTGTTCAGGATCGGCGGGCCGCTCACGTGGGGTGACGCGCAAGTCGCGCTCGCCTGGGTCGCCGGCGTGCAGATCTTCTTCCTCGTCGTCGACTTGCCACGCATCCCGTCGTGGAAGTTCGCCGACCTCGGCAATAGCGTCGGCCAGGTTTCGATCCGCGTGCTGGTGACGCAGCTGGGGCTCATCTTCGGCATTCCTGCGGCGGGCCTCTTTGGCCCCTGGGGCCTCGCCGGCATGCTCGTCGCGCTGCGCGCACTCACCGACGCGGTGATCACCTGGCTCACGGGGCTGCTCAAGCAGCGCGACCTGCCGCCCGGCCTGCGCGCCTTCCTCGCGCGCAGCGGCAAGCAGTCGGAGGCCTCGGTCGAGGCGGAGTTCGACGCGATCAAGGCGAAGGGCCACGAAGTCGAGACGCTGCTCGAGCGTCCGTTCGCCGAGGTGTGCACGCAGGCTCCGACGCGCTGAACGCGCGCCGCGCGCAACGTTTCCCTCCACCCATCCATTCGCTCTCCCATGCAGCATTTCGAACCGCGGACCCCAATCACTGCGAAAGCCCCGGCCCCCGCATCCCTGGAGCCGCCGCGCCGCATCGAGGTCGCCTTCATCTGCGCGACGTGGTGCGCCACCTGTCGTGAGTTCCTTCCGCAAGTCCAGCGTCTGGCGGATGCGAACCCGCATGTCGGCTTTCTCGCCCTGGACGTCGAGGCCGACGCCGACCTTCTGGGGGATGTCGACGTCGACGACTTCCCGACGCTCGTCGTCGCGCACCCGCGAGGCGTGCTGTACTACGGCACGACGCTCCCGCAGGTGCCGGTGGTCCAGCGCCTGCTCGACGATCTCCTCGGACGCGACGCCGCACCACTCGACTCGGCGGAAGCGCAGGCGTTGGCGCAGCGCATCCGCGCGGCCGACAACGACGGATGAGTACCGGGCTGACGTGAGCCGTGGCCTAACGCCAGAACCCCGGCACGAAGGCGCGCAGCAGGGTATCGAGAGCGAGGCCCACGACGAACCAGTTGCCGAACGCTGCGCTGAAGCGCAGGCAATCGGCAAAAAACCACATCGGCCACGCCGGATGATCCTTGGGGACTTCGCTCGGCTTGGGTCGCAGGAGATGCTCGATCGTGGGCAGCGTCGACGTCAGCGCCAGAAGCACGAGCAGCATCGCCGGCGTGAAGTAGCGATTGCCGAAGACGAGGTAGATCGTGATGAGATAGCACAGCACGATCGCCACGATCGTCACCCAGCGCGCGGCGACGTCGCCGATCAGCACCGGCAACGTGTGCACGCCCTTGCGTGCATCCTCGACCCGCTTGTCGAGGTGCTCGGCGTTGTTGGCCGCACCGACACTGAGGCCGAATGGAAGGGTGGCAAGCACGGCATTCCAGCTCCAGCTTCCGGCCAGCACGTAGTACACGCCCATGATCATGAGCGGCCCCCAGATGAGGAAGATCGAGACCTCGCCGAGACCGATGTGCTTGAGCGGCCAGGTGTACAGCGCGAGGATCGCGGCGCCCGCGACGAAGAGCCAGAAGACCACGCTCGAATAGCCGCTGTAGTGCCAGGCGTAGAGCCCCGACGCAACGGCGATCGCACTGCTCACCCAGAAGTAGACCGCGTGCTTGCGCTTGCTCATGAAGCCCTGCAGGAGCGGATGCGTCGTGTAATGCGTACGGAAGTAATTGTCGGAGTCCACGCCGCGGCTGAAGTCGACGTAGTCGTTGATGAGGTTGCTCGCGCCGTGCGCGACGAAGAGGCCGACGGTCATCACGATCCAGACCGGCAGATCCATGCGCCCTCCCGTGCTCGCGAGATGCCCCCACGCCAGCAGGCCGCCGATGAGGCAGGAATGGAACGACAGCGTCGAGATCGATGCGCGCGTAGCGATGAACCACTTCGACAGGAGGTCGAGCGCGTCCCATTCCGGCCGGGTTGCGATCTTGACCGACTGGGTGAGCGACTTGCGCCACATGGCGAGATTGGCGGTCATTGGGGTGTGGGCAGGGTGATGGAAGAGGCGTCGAGCCCTCAGGAATACGATCAATCGGCCTTCGCACCAACTCGCTTCGCGATTGCCGACCACTTGGCAATCTCCGCGCGAATGAAGCGCCCGAACTCCTCGGAGGAGTCACCAACGACGTCGAGGCCGCCGCTACCAAGCTTGTCGCGCACGGCGGGCATTGCCATCACCTTGACGAACGCCGCGTTGAGCTTCGCCACGATGTCCGGCGGGAGCCCCGGTGGCCCCACCAATCCGTTCCACGCGGTTGCCTCAAAGCCCGGCAGTGTCTCGGCGATCGTCGGCAATTCTGGAGCATTCGGCGAGCGTCTCGGGCTCGCGACGGCGAGTGCGCGCAGCTTCCCGCTCTTCCCGTGCGGCATCAGGTTTGCCTGATCGGCGATCGCCATCTGCACCGTACCCCCGAGGAGGTCGGTGACCATCGGACCTCCGCCCTTGTACGGAACGTGAATGATGTCGGTCCCGGTCTCGGCCTTGAAGCTCTCGGTAGCAAGATGGGGAAGGCTGCCGGACCCGGCCGATCCGTACGTGAGCTTCCCGGGATTGGCCTTCGCGTAGGCGACGAGTTCGGCCACGGTCTTCACCGGTACCGACGGATGCACGACGAGGACGTAGTTGACATCAATCGTATGCGTGATCGGGGTCAGGTCCTTGGCGGGGTCATACGGCATCTTGTCGTAAATGCCGGCATTGATCGCCAGCGAAGCGATGTTGCCGAGTCCGATCGTGTAGCCGTCGGGAGCTGCCTTGGCGACTGCATCGATGCCGAGCATGCCGGACGCTCCGGCCTTGTTCTCGATGACCACCTGTTGGCCCAGCGCTTCGAACAACGGCTGTTGCACGACCCGCGCGTAGAAGTCCACCGCGCCGCCGGGCGGGAACGGAACGATGAGTCGAATCGGCTTCGATGGGTAGGCTTGTCCAGCGGCGATACCGGCAACGGCGAACGTCAGTATCGCAAGCGCGACACGCCACGTCATGACGCGATGACTGCGCATTGCTCCTCCCTTCCTCGTGCTTCTTAGTAAGATTCGGCATTGTCACACGACGTCCCCAGACGAACCATGACGACGATCAGCGACATCGAGTGCCACGTCTACCGCGCCCCGATCAATGTGCCGCTGGCGAACGCGTTTGGTGCAATGACGAACCGGCCCGCGGTGTTCCTGCGCCTCGGCGCGAGTGACGGCGCCTTCGGCTGGGGCGAGGTCTTCAGCAACTTCCCGCAGGTTGGCGCCGAGCATCGCAAGCGGCTCGTCGACAGCCTGTTCGTCCCGATCATGCTGGGGGCGCCGGCGGACGATCCGGCAGGGGTCAGGGCGATGCTTGAACGGCAGACCCGCGCGATGGCGATCCAGTGTGGCGAACCCGGTCCGTTCGCGCAGATTGCCGGTGCGATCGACCAGGCGCTCTGGGACATGTCCGCCAGGCGCGCACGCCAACCACTGTGGAAGCACTTGGGCGGCACGTCGCCGCAGGTTCGCGTTTACGCGAGCGGCATCGGCCCGGACCGCGTGGTCGATGTCGCGCTCGCCAAGCGCGAGGAAGGCTACCGGGCGTTCAAGCTGAAGGTCGGCTTCGGTGCCGAACGCGATTGCGCGAATCTCGGTGCACTGCGTGCGGCACTCGGCGATAACGCAATCATCATGGTCGACGCGAACCAGGCGTGGTCACCCGTCGACGCCACGAAGCGCATCGCCGAGCTCGCGCCCTTTCGGCCACATTGGATCGAAGAACCCATTCTCGCCGATGAGCCGCCCGAAGCGTGGTGCGCCGTCGCACATGCGAGCGCCATTCCACTTGCCGCAGGCGAGAACATCCGTGGCGCCGACGGCTTCCGCACCATGATCGACCGAAAGGTGCTGCGCTTCGTGCAGCCGGATGTCGGCAAGTGGGGCGGCATCTCGGGCGGAATGGAGGTCGCTCGCCACGCAGCCCGACACGACGTCGCCGTATGCCCGCATTGGCTCGCCGGGGGGATCGGCCTTGCGGCATCGATGCACCTCGTCGCGGCCATCGGCGGAATGGGGAGTTATCTCGAAGTCGACGCGAATCCGAATCCATTGCGCGAAGACGTCGCCCCGCTGACGGTACGTGACGGCATCGCGCTGTTGTCGGACACACCAGGTCTTGGCATCGAACCGGATCTCGCGAAACTCGAGCGCTACGTGGTCGCATGACCTATCGGACGCAAGACGTCGGAGCAAGCCGGGTATCGCGCCGACTCGATCGGGTACGCTGCCACAGCATGTGTGTACCAATCCGCCTGCCGGTACCTGGCGCCGCCTGAATGTCCCACGTCTGCGTCTTCGGCGCCGGAGCGATCGGTGGCCACCTGGCCGCCCGGCTCGCGCATGCCGGGCATCGCGTGCACGTCGTCGCGCGCGGCGCGCATCTCGCCGCGATGCGCGAGCGAGGGTTGCGCCTCCTCCTCCCGGAGCAGGAGATCCACGCCACCGTCGAAGCCACCGCCGATGCCAACGAGATTGCCGCACCCGACGTCGTGCTCGTCACGCTGAAGGCCAACGCGCTCGCCGCGGCGGCGTCCGCCCTCGCGGATCTCGCCCGGCGCGCCGCTGCGATCGCCTTCGTCACCAACGGCATCCCCTGGTGGTACGCGCTGCAACGCGTTGCGCCGCTGTCTGCGGCAGCAAGTGCGTGTCTCGATCCGGGAGGGCTTGCGCACACCCTTGCGGCGCACCGCGTCGTCGGTGCCGTCGCCTATTCGCCGAACACGGTGGTCGCCCCGGGGGTGGTGCGTTGTGCGGCGGCAACGAGCCGGTTCGAGCTCGGGCCGGCAACGCCGGCGGGCGTGGCTGCGACGCAGGCCGTCCACGAGCTCCTCGCGAGCGCCGGAATCGAGGCGCCGATCGATCCCGACATCCGTCTTCGGGTGTGGCGCAAGCTCGCGCTCAACGTCGCGTTGAGCCCGGTGAGCACGCTCACCGGAGCCGGCAATCGACAGGTGACGGCGGACCCGACGTTGCATCGGCTGTGCCTCGACCTCATGCGCGAAGTGGCCGCGGTCGCGACGGCGCAGGGCGTGCCGATGTCTGTCGATGCGTCGACCCTCGATCCGGGCAAACTCTCCCCGCACAAGCCCTCGATGCTGCAGGATCTCGAGGCCGGGCGACCGCTCGAAACGCAGAGCATCCTGCGCGCGGTGCAGGTGCTTGGGCGCGACGCGGGTGTCGCGACACCCCAGCTCGACGTCGTCACGGCACTGGTCGAGATGCGCGCGCAAACGCGGGCGTGATCGACGGTCCTCGGGGTCGGAGCGTCCCCTGCCGTCGACGGCGGGGCAAGCCGTACTCGCCGCCGCCGGCCGCGATACCATGCGGCAAACGATGACCTGCGAGCGGCATTCACCCGCAGCGTGAAAGGAGGCGACGTTGACCCGCAGCGCTGATCCCCACTTCGCCGCGCGCGTCCGGGAGAGTTTCCAGCGGCAGAGCGCGATGCAACTCATTCGCGCGACGCTCGCGGTCGTCGAACACGGTCGCACCGAGATCCACCTGCCGCACTGGCCGGGGATCGAGCAGCAGCACGGTTTCGTGCACGGCGCGATCGTGGGCGCGATCGCCGATTCGGCGGCGGGCTATGCGGCGATGACGGTGGTCCCCGCCGACGCGTCGGTCCTGTCGGTGGAGTACAAGGTGAACTTCCTCGCGCCGGCCGCCGGACAATCGCTCATCGCGCGCGGCCGCGTCGTGCGCCCGGGTCGCACGCTGATCGTCGCCACGGCCGAGGTCGTCGCAGTTGCGGACGGCAAGGAGACAGCGTGCGCGCTCATGCAGCAAACCATCATGGTCATGCACGGCAAGGGCGAGAGATAGGCGCCAGCCGATCACCAGAGCGCCGGCGGCCCCGCCGCCGCTTCGAGGTCACCTAGTCAGGACGCTTCGACGTCCGCCGGCTCGCCGGAAGCGCCACCATCATCGGCTGGCCCGGTGCCGTGCAGCCCGCGTCGCAGCACTTGCCCGGCTGGTGATTCCTGGTGATCGCGCGTTTGTCGTCGTGCACGAGGCCGCGATCGAGCAGCCGCTCGACCAGTTCCACCTTCGAGCCGACCGGATAGTTGCGCCAGATCTCCTGCTTCATCGCCGCGGGCGAACCGCCGCCGTGCAGGCTGATCACCGAATACCAGCCGCCCTGGTACGACGCCGTCAGATCCTCGATCAGGCGCGCGGTCTGGATGCGCTTGTCGTAGGGGGCGTCGGGCGCCGCCTGCAAGACTTCGGCGAGCGTCGCCGCGGTGGCGGGATTGTGATCCTCGTCGGGCCCCGGCAGCGTGACGATGAGCCCGCCGGACACCTCGTGCGCGAGGCGGTGCATGTCGTAGATCTTGGTCGCGAGCAGCAGCTTGCCGATGTTGGCGAAGACGGGATCCGGCATGAACGAGTCGCTGTGCGGGTCGCGCTCGGCGTAAACGCTCGCCGCGACGCCGCAGGCAAAGAAGCTCTCGGTGATCGTGATGAGCTCGACCATCGGCTCGCGCAGGCTGCTCTTGCGCCCCGGGTCCAGGCCATTGGCCTCGCACATCAATGCGCCGGCGCCGATGAGCAGATCACCGAAGCCGGCCCGCGCCGCGATGCAGGTGTGGCGATGGTGCGTCGCGTAGCTGTAGGTCAGCACGTGGCTGTGCTCCCAGTCGCCGGCAACGAAGACGCGCTCCCATGGAACGAAGACGCGATCGAAGATCACGACGGCGGTCGCCTGCCCGTACTTGCGCGAGAAGGGCGCGTCGCCGTGCTCGAGATCCTCGCCGGGGCGCCCCGCGGGGCGCGACACGATCGTGATGCCGGGCGCGTCGACGCGAACCGCGCAACACAGCGCGAAGTCGGCGTCCTCCGGCCCCATGTTGCGACTGGGCATGACGAGCAGCTCGTGCATGTACGGCGCGCCGGTGACGATCGCCTTCGTGCCACCGATGACGATGCCCTTCGCGTTGCGTTCGACGATGTGCACGTAGGCGTCGCGGTTGGCCTGCTGGTGCGGCTTCCGGCTGCGATCGCCCTTCGCGTCGGTCATCGCGATGCCGAGCGTGAGGTCGTTGTCCTGCACGTGCGCGAGGTACGCGTCGAAGCGCTCGCCATGCTCGCGCGTGCCCTTCGCATCGTCGATGCGCGCGGTCACCTGCGCGAGGCCGTTGAGCGCGTCGTGCGCGAGGTAGCGCTGCGCACAGCCCGTTTCCTGGCACAGCAGGCGCACCATCTCGAGCTTGTTCAGCAGATCGCCCGCCGACTCGTTGACGTGCGTCATGCGGTTCACGATCCGGTTGCGGCGCGTCTGCGTGGCGAGCGCGATCGGCTCGAGATCGGCGCGCAGCGCGCTGTCGTACGTGAAGGCGAGCGCGTTGACGCCCGGGCGCAGCGCGGGCTCGTCGACGACACTCGCAACCTCGCGTCCATCGACGAAAACCCGGGGTCGGTAGCCGCGCAGCGACTCGCGGTAAGCGTCGCCCGTCATGAGCTCCACCTTGCTCACGGCAGGCGCCTCGGCGATGAGATCGGACATGGCTCTTCCTCCGGCCTTCGAGCGCCCGCCGCGCTACCGGTGCGCGACCATCGACCGCTCCATCACCTTGCGTGCCGCGGCCTGCGTGATCGATCCGGCCATCGTGCCGTAGTGCGCACCCCACACGCCGAACCCGGTCGCGGCGCGCGTGGCGAAGAACATGTCGACGACTTCCGGCGTGCTGTAGCGAATGAGCTCGGCCGCCTGGAGAACGCGCGCGACGGCGTCGCTCATCGGGCGGGCGAGAAACTCGTCTTCGACCGCGCCGCGGATGAGGCGCTCGGTGTGCCCGACCATGGTCGCAAGGCGCGCATCCTGGCTTGCGACGGGGCGTACCTCGTCGAGCAGCGCGTCGATCGTCTGCGGCAGGCGCAGCATCGCGCGGCGCACGTCCATGCACATCATGTTCGCGGTGCCTTCCCAGACGCTGTTGAGCGGCGACTCGCGGAACAGCCGCGCCATCGGGTTCTCCTCGATGAAGCCGTTGCCGCCGTGGCATTGCAGCGCCTCGTTGGCGATCGTCGGCGCCCGCGAGCAATTGAAGTACTTGGCGGCCGGGGTGGCCACGCGCGCGAGCAGCCGCTCGTGCTCGCTCTTGCCCATGGCGTCGGTCGCCTTGGCGATGCGCAGCGCCATGAGCGTCGCGGCCTCCACCTCGACCGCCATGTCGGCCAGGACGTTGGTCATCATCGGCCGCTCGGCGATCGAGGTCCCGAACGCACTGCGCGTCGTGGTGTGCACCTGCGCGAGCGTCAGCGCCTGGCGCATGAGGCCGGCGGAGCCGATCGCGAAGTCGAGACGGGTGAGGTGCGAATGCGTCAGGATCTCGCGAATGCCGTGCGCCTCCTCGCCGACGCGAATCGCGAGCGTGCCGGCGAACTCGACTTCGCTCGAGGCATTGGAGCGATTGCCGGCCTTGTCCTTCAACCGCTGCACGAAGAACCGATTGAAGCTGCCGTCCGGCAGCGTGCGCGGCAGGAAGAAGCACGTGACGCCGCCGTCGACCTTGGCCAGCGTGAAGAAGCCGTCGGACTGCGGCACCGAGCAGAACCACTTGTGGCCGGTGAGCTCGTACCAGTGCGCCGGCGCCCCGTGGTAGTCGGCGATGTGCGAGAAGCGTGCCGTCGTCTGCGTCTGCCGCAGGTCCGAGCCGCCCTGTTTCTCGGTCATCGCGTAACCGATCACCACCGACGGCTTGTCGGCCACCTCCCGGCGGCTGAACTCGTACACGGTCCCCTTCGACTTCTCGGCCCAGATGGCAAGCGACGGCTCGACGGTGAAGCCCGCGTACGACGCATACGCCATCCCGGTCGGGCAGGCGGTTCCCTGCTCGACCTGATTCCACAGGTAGGTCAACACGGCGCGCGCGAAATGGCCGCCCTTCTCGCTCGTGCGCCAGGAGAGGTTGGGGACCTCGTGCTTCCATGCGAGCGCCATGAGCTCGTGCCAGCTCGGATGGAACTCGACCCAGTCGACGCGGTTGCCGAAGCGGTCGTGCGTCTTGAGCTCGGGGAGGTTGCGGTTGGCGAGCCGCGCGAGTTCCTGCGTGGCCTCGTCGCCGACCACTTCGCCGAGCGCGTCGCAGCGCGCCGCGGCCCACGGCGCTTCGCGCTCGATCGCCGCGCGGGCGACGACGTCGGCCGCAAAGGCGTTGAAGTCGCTCGCCGGCGCGGCCTGGTTGCGCACCTCGTGCGTCACGTGACGATCGGCGGGGACTTCGAGGATGCTGGCGGGAACGGGCTTGTTCATGACGGCCTCCGGATGAAAGGACGAACATTGGGTGGGGGCGAGGCGACGCTCGCGCAGGCGAGCGTCGCGATTTCGTCGGCGAGGGTGGCGACCTCCCGCCGATAGCCTTCGGTGTCTTGCCGCTGCCGGCGGCCCAACGGCGACAGGGGGCCGATCAGGCCTTCCATGAATCCGCCGACGATGACCGTTGCGGCGAGGTCGGGGGCGACGTCCTTGCGCAGCGACCCGGCCGCCTGGCCCGATGCGATCACCGCGCGGATGACCTCGCTGATCGCCGCGCGGTACGTGAGCCTCGCCTCGTCGATCTCCTTGTCGCACGGCTCGGCGATGAGCGCGTAGGCGAGCCGCGGATTGCGCATCGCCCGCTGCACGAAGGTCGACACCGCCGTGTGCAGGCGCTCCAGCGCGCCTTCGCTCGACGCGGCAATGGCCGCCAGGACGTCGACCTCGCGTTGCGAGACCGCGGACAGGACTTCGGCGAAGAGTTCGGCTTTCGACGGGAAATAGCGGTAGACCGTACCCGTGGCCATGCCGGCGGCCGCGGCGACGCTTGCGACCTGCGCTTCCTTCCAGCCGCCTTCGCTGACGAGGCGACGCGCGGCGGCGAGGATGCGACTGCGGTTGTCGTGCAAACGCGCTTCCACCAATGCGGTTTGTCGATACGCCATGCCACGGCTCCCGGCTCGCCTGATGGAGTGAATTGTAATTCATTTCTTCGGACGATGCAAGCGCGCACCGTCTTCGCTGCAGAGGGCGCGGCGCGGCGCACGCGCGGCACCACGTTGCCCCACGCCCGATCGACCCCATGTGTCGCATGACGTCCCTGCCGTGCACGAGACCGCGCGGCGTGACGTCCGCGCGACGCCGCGACCGCCGCGGCCCGCTTCGCTTCTGCCACAGCTTCGGAGTGACCTCCATGAACTATCACTTCACCAAGTCGTGCTCCCTTCCTTTCGACCAGGCGATCACCCGCGTCACCGACGCGCTCAAGGCGGAAGGCTTCGGCGTGCTCACCGAGATCGACGTCAAGGCGACGCTCAAGCACAAGCTCGACGTCGATTTCCGGAAGTACCGGATCCTCGGCGCCTGCAATCCGGCGTTCGCGTACCGGGCGCTGCAGACCGAAGACAAGATCGGCACCATGCTGCCGTGCAATGTCATCGTTCAGGAACGCGCCGACGGCAAGGTCGAGGTCTCCGCGGTCGATCCCGTCGCCTCGATGCTCGCCATCGACAATCCCGAGCTCGGCAGCATCGCCGAAGAGGTGCGCGGGAAGTTGCGCAACGTCATCGCCACGCTGTAACGCGTCGCGCGTCGTGACGTTCGACGCCGGCGGGGAGCCGGCGTCGGGGTATGCTTGCGGCGGATTTTCGATCACTACGGAGGGGCCGTGTCCAGGGTCGTCATCATCGGTGGTGATGCTGCGGGAATGTCGGCCGCGGCCGTGGCCAGTCGCGGTGCACGGCCGGTCGAACTCGTGGTGTTCGAGCGCGGCGAGTACACCTCGTTTGCCGCGTGCGGACTGCCGTACTTCGTGGGCGGGCAGGTGACGGACGCCCAGGCGCTGGTCGCGCGTTCGCCGGAGAAGCACCGCGCCAACGGCATCGACGTGCGCACGGGACACGAGGTCATGGCCATCGACACCGCCGCGCGCCGCGTCACCGTACGCTCGCATGCAGCGGCGCGCGAATTCACCGAGCCCTTCGATCATCTCGTGATCGCGACCGGCGCAGCACCGATCCGCCCACCGTTCCCCAACGTCGAGGCGAAGGGCATCCACGTCATCCACACGATCCCGAACGCCGTCGCCATCGACGCGATGATCCGCGACCGCCGTCCGCGCCGCGCGGTCGTCGTCGGCGCCGGCTACATCGGGATCGAAGTCGTCGAGGCACTGGTCCAGCGCGGCCTCGAAGTCACCGTCGTCGAAAAACTCGCGACGCCGATGGCAACGCTCGATCCCGACATGGGCGAGCGGGTCGCGGCAGCGATGCGCGCGATGGGCGTGGAGCTCAAGCTCGGAATCGGCGTCGAAGGCTTCGAGGTCGACGGTGACGGCTGGGTGCGTGGCGTCGTGACGAGCGGCGGTGACGTGCCCGCCGAACTCGTCGTGCTCGGCCTGGGCGTGCGACCCAACGTCGCCCTCGCGCGCGACGCGGGAATCGCACTTGGCCCGACCGGAGCCATTGCCACCGACGCGCGCATGGCAACCGCCGTCGACGGGGTGTGGGCCGCGGGGGACTGTGCCGAGAGCTTCCATCGCGTGAGCGAGCGGCCGACGTGGATCGCCTTGGGGACGCATGCCAACAAGCAAGGGCGCGTGGTCGGCTCGAACGTGAGCGGCACGCACGCGCGATTCCCCGGGGTCATCGGCACGGCGGTGACCCGGGTCGGCACCACCGAGATCGGACTCACCGGCTTGAACGAGCGCGCCGCGCGCGCCGCGGGATTCGACGTCGTGGCGGAGTCGATCGAGGCGCTCACCCGCGCGCACTACTACCCCGACGCGGCGAAGATCGCGGTGAAGCTCGTGGCCGAGCGCGGCAGTGGCCGACTCCTGGGCGCGCAGATCGTCGGCGGCCCCGAATCGGCGAAGCGCATCGACGCGCTGGCGGTCGCCGTCTGGAATGCAATGACCGCCGACGCCTTCGCCCAGCTCGACCTGGGCTACGCGCCGCCGTTGTCGCCGGTGTGGGATCCGACGCTGATCGCCGCGCGGCTCGCCGCGAGCAAGGCGCGCTGATCCGCGGGCGCGCGGCGCGCATCCGGCAGGCGCGCGCGACAACGACAAAGCCTCACCCCCGATCCCTTCCCCGCACGCCCATGTCCCTCGAATCGATGCACCGGCAGGTGCTGCTGCTCGCCGCCGCACAGGCGCTCTTCCAGATCGCATCGGTGATGGTGATGACGATCGGCGGCCTCGCCGGCGCGCAGATCGCCGCCTCGCCCCGCTGGGCGACGCTGCCGATCGCCACGATGTTCCTCGGTACCGCGTGCGCGATGTTCCCGGCGTCGATGTGGATGGCGCGCGTCGGCCGCCGTGCGGGTTTTCTCCTCGGCACGGTGCTAGGCGCGGTGGGCGGCGGCGTCGCGGCGCTGGGCATCGTCGCTGGCTCGCTCGCCCTCCTTTCGCTCGGCACGTTCATGGTCGGCGCCTACCAGGCATTCGCCCAGTTCTACCGCTTCGCGGCAAGCGAGATCGCCGATGCCGCGTTCCGCCCGCGCGCCATCTCGTGGGTGATGGCCGGCGGTGTCGTCGCGGCGGTCCTCGGGCCGTGGCTCGCCCGGATCGGCGGCCCGCTCATGACGCCGGAGTATCTGGGATCGTTCGTCCTGCTCGTCGTGGTGGCGTTGCTCGCCACGGGGCTGTTGACCGGATTGCGCATGCCGCCGGAGCACGCGAGCGCCGCCGACAGCGCGAAGGCCCGACCGTGGCGCGCGGTGGTCTTGCAGCCGGCGTATCTCGTCGCGCTCTTCGGTGCGGCGACCGGCTACGGGATCATGATCCTCGCCATGACGGCCACCCCGATCGCGATGCTCGAGCACCGGCACGACCTCGGTGCGGCCGCCGCGGTGATCCAGCTCCACGTTCTCGGCATGTTCCTCCCGTCGTTCGTCACCGGCGCGCTCATCGTGCGCTTCGGCGTCCTGCGCATCATGTTCACCGGCGGGATCATCCTCGCCGGACACATCGTCATGACGCTCACCGGAACCGGGTTCGGCTCGTTCGCGACCGCGCTCGTGCTCCTCGGTGTCGGCTGGAATTTCCTCTACATCGGCGGCACGACGCTGCTCACCAGCACGTACACCGCCGCCGAGCGCGCCCGCGCGCAGGCGATCAACGACCTCACGATCTTCGTGGTCGGCGTGGGCTCGTCGTTCGCGGCCGGCGCACTCCTGGCGAGCCTGGGCTGGGTGCGGATGAATCTCGTGCTCCTGCCGTGGCTCATCGCGGCGCTGCTGTCCATCGCGTGGTTGGGAACCCGGCGTCGCACCGCCGGCAATCGGGGCTAGAATCACGGTCGCCGTCGATCGGGCGACCCATACGCCCGACGCGAGGAGGAGCCTTTCATGTCGATCCGTGCCATCCCCATCCACGCCCTGGCGTGGATCGCGCTTGCGTTTGCGTCGTGCCTGCCGGCGACCGCGCAGACCTGCGCCAACCGCGGTGACCTCGACGCCCGCTACTGCGACGACAATCGCGACCTCGTCGCCGATACGCCGAAGAGTCCCAAGGATTGGCAGGACCCGGCGACGCTCGTCTTCTCGTACACGCCCGTCGAGGACCCGTCGGTGTACGAGAACGTCTTCGACGGGCTCATGCAGCACATCGCCAAGGTCACCGGCAAGCGCGTGAAGTGGTTTCCGGCCGAGTCGTACGCGGCACAGGTCGAGGCGATGCGCTCGGGACGGTTGCACATCGCCGGGGTCGCCGCGGGACCCACGCCGTACGCGGTCAACCTCGCGGGCTTCGTGCCGCTGGTCGCGATGCAGCACGCCGACGGCACGATCGGCTACACGCTGCAGCTCATCGTGCGCAAGGACAGCCCGATCACCAAGGTCGCCGACCTGAAGGGCAAGCGGGTCGCGCACGTCTCGCCGTCGTCGAACTCGGGCGACACCGCGCCGCGCGTGCTCTTCAAGCAGCAGGGCATCGAGCCCGGCAAGGACTACGAGATCGTCTACTCGGGCAAGCACGACAACTCGGTGATGGGCGTGGTCAACGGCGACTACGACGCCGCTCCCATCGCGTCCTCGGTCAAGGATCGGATGCAGGCGCGCGGCATGTTCAAGGCCGATGCGCTGCGCGTGGTCTACGAGTCGCAGCCATTCCCGCGCACCGCGTACGGCGTCGCGTACAACCTCCCGCCCGAGCTCATCGCGAAGATCAAGGAGGCGTTCCTGACGTACGACTTCAAGAATTCCGCGCTTGCCAAGGAATTCAAGGACGTCTCCGGCTTCAAGGCCGTCGACTACGCGAGCGGCTGGAAGGACATCCGCTTGATCCAGGCACAGTCGGGCATCCGCTACACGCAAGACAGCCTCTCGAAGCTCGGCACCAAGGAATAGGGTGGCGCGGGCGAATGCGAAGGCGCCCCCGGAGGGGGGCGTCGGCGGTGAGCGCGAGCGCCTGCGCGTTGCCGGCCTGACGAAGGTCTATCCCACCGGCAAGCGTGCCCTCGATGGCGTCGACTTCGTCATCGCGACGTCGGGCGTCACCGCGGTGATCGGCTCGTCGGGCGCGGGCAAGAGCACGTTCATCCGCTGCATCAATCGCCTGGTCGAGCCGACGTCCGGGCGCATCCTTCTCGACGGCGTCGATCTCGTCGGCCTCGATCGCGCGGGCCTGCGCGCGGCGCGCCGGCGCATCGGCATGATCTTCCAGGAATTCAACCTGGTCGAGCGACTCACCGTGATGGAAAACGTGCTCGCCGGCCGCCTCGGCCACGTCGGCCTCATCGATACGCTGCGTCGCCGCTTCGCGCCGGCCGACGTCGACGCCGCCTTCGAGCTCCTCGCCCGCGTCGGTCTCGACGGCTTCCACGACCGGCGCGCCGACGCGCTGTCGGGCGGGCAACGCCAGCGGGTGGGCATCGCGCGCGCGCTCATCCAGCGCCCCGATCTGCTGCTCGTCGACGAGCCGACGGCAAGCCTCGATCCGCGCACGGCGCGACAGATCATGCGCCTCGTGCGCGAGCTCGCGACCGAGCGGGCGACGCCCGCCATCGTCAACCTGCACGACGTCGCGCTGGCGCGCGAGTTTGCCGACCGCATCGTCGCGTTCAGCGCCGGGCGCATCGTCTTCGATGACGCTCCGGCAGCGCTCGATGCGGCGACGCTCGATCGCATCTACGGCGGCGAGGATTGGAGCGCCAGCGCGGCGGCGGACGACGACGCACCGCCGGCAGCGCCTGCGGTGCGCGGCCGCGTCCTCGGGGACGACGCCGGGGTCGCCGGATGAGCGAAGCGGCCCACCGGCGGCGCGCCGGGTGGCGTCGCGCGCGCGCTGCGCGATGAGCGGCGCTCTCACCGTACCGCGGCGCTGGCGGCGCTCGTCGCTCTTCGGCGGACCGTGGCAGCGACGCACGCTCCTCGTCGTGTTTGCCGCGTACTGCGTGTGGTCGGTGCGCGACCTGCCGATCGACTACACGCGGGTATGGCGCGGCTTCGGCCGCGCCGCCGACATGCTCGCGCGCATGTGGCCGCCGGACTTCGGCCGCTGGCAGATCCTGGGCAAGGGCATGCTCGAGAGCGTGCAGATGGCGATCGCCGCGAGCGTCGCCGGGGCGCTGCTGTGCGTGCCGCTCGCACTGTGCGCCGCGCGCAATCTCGTGCCCGCGCCGATCTACCTCACCGCCCGCGCGCTGATCGTCGTCGGCCGCACCTTCCACGAGGTGATCGTCGCGATCCTCTTCGTCAAGCTCTTCGGCTTCGGCGCCGTGGCAGGCATGCTGACGCTCGCCTTCTCCTCCGCGGTGTTCCTCGCCAAGATGATCGCCGAGGACATCGAGAACGTGCGGCCGGGTCCGGTCGAAGCGATCCGCGCCACCGGCGCCCGCTTCGGCCAGGTAGTCGTCTTTGCCATCGTGCCGCAGGTCGTCGTGCGCGCGCTGGGCGTGTTCATCTACCGCATCGACGCCAACCTGCGTCACTCCACGGTGATCGGCATCGTCGGCGCCGGTGGCATCGGCCAGACGCTGGCAGCGTCGTTCACCCGCTACGACTACGATTTCAGCGCGGCGATCCTGCTGTGCATCGCGGCGCTGGTGGCGCTCGGCGAATGGTTCAGCGACTGGGTCCGGCGGCGGCTGCGATGAGCAACGCCGCCCCCCCGGACGCCGCGCGCCGCCGCTGGCAGCGTCACTCACCCGCAGCAACGCTGCGGGCCTGGCTCGCCTTTGCCGCCGCCGCCTTCGTCACCGCGTGGTCGGTGTCGGCGCTCGACATCGAATGGGCGTTCTTCCGCGACGCGCACACCCAGGCCGCCGACCTCCTCGGTCGCATGTGGCCGCCGCGCTGGTCGTACTTGCCCAGGATCGTGAAGCCGCTCGTCGAGACGATCCACATCGCGACGCTCGGTACCGCGATCGCCGTGGCCCTGTCGCTGCCCGTGGCCTTCCTCGCCGCGCGCAACACCACCGCCAACCGTTTCACGTGGCTCGTCGGGCGCGGCATCCTCGTGCTCTCGCGCTCGGTCAATACGGTGATCTGGGGGCTCATCTTCGTGGCTATCTTCGGGCCGGGCCCGGTCGCGGGCATCTGCGCGGTCGCCGCGCGCTCGGTGGGCTTCCTCGCCAAGCTCGTCGCCGAGGCGATCGAGGAGGTCCAGGTCGGACAGGTCGAGGCGATCACGGCCACCGGCGCGCGCACGTCGCAGGTGTGGGCGATGGCCGTGCTGCCGCAGGTCCTGCCCGTCCTCGTCGGCACCGCCGTCTACCGCTGGGACATCAACGTGCGCGAATCGAGCGTGCTGGGCTTCGTCGGCGCGGGCGGCATCGGCTTGTACCTCTACGCATCGATCAACCAGTTCGCGTGGCAGCAGGTCACGGTCATCCTCGTCGCCACGTCGGTGATCGTGCTGGCGAGCGAGGCGCTGTCGGCGTTCGTCCGCTCGCGGATCTCCTGATGGGTGCACGCTCGACCGGCCGCGAGCGCGGTGACGCCACCGCCACGCCACCGCGCGAGAAACGCGCGGCGGCGCAACGCACGCAAACGCTCGCCGGAATCCACGAACTCGCCGCACGCTACGACGCCTTCCTCCTCGACCAGTGGGGCGTGCTGCACGACGGCGCGCACGCGCTGCCGGGCGCGCTCGACTGCCTCGCGCGGCTTCGAGCCGCGGCGACGCGCGTCGTGATCCTCTCCAACTCCGGACGCAGCGGCGAGACGAATGCGCGCGCGATGCGCCGCTTCGGCATCACACCCGACCTCTACGATGCGGTGGTGACCGCCGGGGACGACGCCCGCGCAGCCTTTGCCGCGCGCCGTGACCGCTTCCACCGCGCGCTGGGTCGCCGTGCGCTGGTGATCGCGCGCCACGGCGACGAGAGCCAGGTCGCCGACTTCGGTCTCGTTGCCACCACCGACGTCGCCTGCGCCGACCTCGTCTTCGTGCTCAGCGTCGACGCCGCGGGGCACACGGTCCGCGATTGCGAGCGATCGCTCGTCGCCGCGCGTGCCCGCGACCTGCCGCTGGTCTGCGCCAATCCCGACGCGACCGTCGTCTCGCACGGCCGCGTCATCGCCGGACCGGGCGCCATCGCGCAACGCTACGCGGCGCTTGGCGGGCGCGTGCGCTACCACGGCAAGCCCGACCGCGGCATCTACACGCTCGCTCTTGCCGCCCTCGCCCGCCTCGGGGTGGCCCCGGAGCGCACGGTGGCGGTGGGGGATTCGCTTCCCAACGACATCGCCGGCGCGCGCGGGGCGGGGCTTGCCAGTGCGCTCATCGCCGGCGGCATCCATCGCGAGGCCCTCGGCGTCACGGGAGGCACGCTGCCGGATGCGGCGCGCTGGGCGGCCTTCATGACCACATCCGAGGTGACACCGCAATACCTCCTCGCCGCGTTCGTCTGGTGAGCGAGCCCGCCGCGCTCGTCGGGTGAGCAAGTCCGCCGCGTTCGCCGCGCGCAGTGTCATAATCGCTTGCGCTTGCACCGACGCCGGGTTCCCGGCGCGTCATCGAGGCGACGGCTGTCAAGGGGAGGCACGACCGTCGACCCCGTTTCGTATCCCCAGTGGAGAACGTCATGATTCGCCGTGTGTGTTCGATGGTCACCGCGGTGGCCGCCGTCGCCGTTCTTGCGGCCTGCTCGGATAGCGGCAAGCCGGCGCAGACCGCGCAAACCACGCCCGCCGCGCCACCGGCGGCGCCAGCGGCAACCAAGTCGCTCGTGCTCTACGCCTCGCATCCCACCGAAATGGTCGACTTCTTCATCAAGGCGTTCGAGAAGGAGAACCCTGGCGTGAAGGTCGAACTCATCACCGGCGGGACCGGCGATCTCCTGGGGCGCGTCAAGGCGGAAAAGGATCGGCCGCAGGGCGATCTCCTGTGGGGCGGCAGCTCGACCACCGGCGGCAGCGCGCCGGATCTCTTCGTGAAGTACGACGCGCCGGTGCTCAAGGACATCAGCAAGGAATTGCAGGATCCGGCGGGCTACAACGCGCCGTTCGATGCGTTCGCCATGGTCATCGTCTACAACAAGGACCTCGTGCCCGAGGCCCAGGTGCCGAAGTCCTGGGCCGACCTCGCCGATCCCAAGTGGAAGGGCAAGATCCGTTTCGCCAATCCAACGTCGTCGAGCTCGTCGTACGCCGCGCTCGTCAACTGGAAGCTCATCGGTGACTGGCCGTTCATCGAGAAACTCGCCAGGAACATGATCATCGACGAGAGCTCGAGCGCGCCGTTCACCGCGGTGGCGCAAGGGGAAGCGCCGCTCGGCGTCGCCTACGAGGAAGGCGCGTACCGCGTGCAAAAGACCGGCAAGGTCGGCATCGTGTACCCCTCCGACGGCGTCATCATGCTGCCGGGCGGACTCTTCCTCATCAAGGGTGGCCCGAACCCGGTGAACGCCAAGAAGTTCGCCGACTTCGTGCTCGCCACGCCGCAGGAGCAGGCGCTCGTCGACAACTTCGCCGGTCGGCGGCCCGCGAATACCACGGTCAAGTTCCCCGCGGGCATGCCCGCCGCGGCCGACCTCAAGGTGCTGCCGTATCCCGCCGACGAGGCCAAGTCGCAGCAGAAGGATTGGCTCGCCAAGTGGAAGGAGATCATGATCGCCACCCGCTGAGCGCGCGGTGGCCTCCGTGGCAACGGCGTCCACGACCGCCGCCGGTGTCGAGCTCGTCGGCGTCGGTATCCGCTTCGACGACGTCGTCGCGGTGCGCAATGCGACGCTCGATATCGCCGGCGGCGAGTTCTTCACGCTCCTCGGCCCGTCGGGCTGCGGCAAGACGACGCTCCTGCGCGCGATAGCCGGATTCAACCGGCAGACCGAAGGAACGATCCGCATCGGCGGCAGCGTGGTCGACGACATCCCCGCGTGGCAGCGCGACACGGGGATGGTGTTCCAGAACTACGCGATCTTTCCGCACCTCGACGTGTGGCACAACGTCGCCTACGGTCTTGCGAATCGACGCGTGACCGGCGCCGCCGCCGCACAGCGCGTCGCCGAAACGCTCGCGATGGTCGACTTGACCGGCCTCGAGAAGCGCATGCCGAAGCAGCTCTCGGGCGGGCAACAGCAGCGCGTGGTCATCGCCCGCGCGCTCGCCGTGCGTCCGCGCGTGCTGCTCATGGACGAGCCGCTCGCCAATCTCGATGCAAAGCTGCGCGTGCGCCTGCGCAACGACCTGCGGCGCCTGCAGCGGCGCCTCGGCATCACCACGGTGTACGTCACGCACGACCAGGAGGAGGCGTTGAGCCTCTCCGATCGCATTGCGGTCATGAGCGGCGGCGCGATCCTGCAGGTCGGCACGCCGGAAGCGGTCTACACGCAGCCTTCGGCGTTGCGCGTCGCCGAATTCATCGGCGAAGGCAACTTCCTGCGCGGGCGCCTTGCCGACGGCGTCGTGACGCTCGCCAACGGCGCGCGCCTTGCAACGCGGACGCCGGGCGCGGCGGCGAGCGGTGAGGTCTGGATCGGCTTTCGGCCGCAGGATGTCGAGCTCGCCGCGGTGCACGCGAACGGCAACACCGCGACGGCCGCTTCGTCCGCCGACTCGCGGGGCGTGCTCATCGGCGTGGTCCGCGGCCGCACGTATCTCGGTTCGCAGGTCCGCTACGAGATCGACTGCGGACTCGATCGCACGCTGGCCGCGCAAGTGGCGGCGACGGGTGCCGCCGGTCGCTTGCCCGAAGGCATCGACGTGCAACTGACAGTGGCGCCGGACGAGGTCATGCTCTTTCCGGGCGACGACACGAGCGTCGAGCTGTGACGAGCGCAAGGGGCGTCACGCCCGCCGCGCGCCGAGCGCGCTGGCGTTTCGACTTTTGGGGCGTCGTCACCGTCGCGGCACTGCTCGCCTTCCTCGTCCTCCTCGTCTATCCGCTGGCGTGGCTGCTCATCGCCAGCATGACCGGCGCCGAAGGCGGTGGCGCGGTCGTGCTGCGCACCTACACCGAGTTCTTCACGCGCCGCTACTACTACGAGACGCTCATCCACAGCATCGCGGTGAGCGCGCTCGTCACCGTGATCGCCACCCTGGTCGGTGCGCCGCTCGCCTACCTCGTCGCCCGCTTCGACATTCCCGGCAAGCTCCTCATCCGGGCGCTGGTGGTGCTGACCTTCGTCTCGCCCCCCTTCATCGGTGCGTACGCGTGGATCCTTCTCCTCGGCCGCAACGGCGTCATCACCGGCTGGTTCGCCGATCTCGGACTGCGCCTGCCGTCGATCTACGGGGTGACCGGCGTCGTGCTGGTATTCACGCTGCAGGCGCTGCCGTTCGTCTTCCTCCTGGTCAGCGCCGGCCTGAGGACGGTCGACCAGAGCATCGAGGATGCGGCGATCAATCTCGGCAAGCGGCCGGCGGCGGTCGCGCTCACGGTGATCGCGCCGCTCATCGTGCCGTCGCTGGCCACCGGCGCGTTGCTGGTGTTCGTCACGTCGCTCTCCGATTTCGGCACGCCGATGATCATCGGCGAGAACTTTCGCGTGCTCGCGAGCCAGATCTACACCGAGTTCGTCAACGAGCACGGCGGCAATCCGGCGGTGGCGAGCGCGCTGTCGCTCATCCTGCTCGTCATCACCGTCGGCGCGCTGCTCTGGCAGCGGGCCTGGGTCCGGAAGCGCGCGTACGGCCAGGAGACCGTGCGACCGCTCGCCATGCGCAGCCTCAGGCCGCGCGCGCGCCTCGCGGCGACGCTCTACGTCTACGCCGTCGTCCTCGCGGCCAGCCTGCCCATCGTCACCATCGTCGTCTCGTCCTTCCTCCGGGCCAGGGGCCCGCTCATCACCGGCGAATTCACGCTCGACGGCTACGCCAACGCGCTGCGCCTGCCGCATGCGCTCGTCAATACCGTGGTGCTGTCGACGGTGTCGACGATCCTTTGCGTGGTCGCCGGTGCGCTCGTGGGATACGTCGTCGTGCGCCAGCGCGGGCGGCTCGCCGGCGCGATCGACGCCTTCTCGATGGTCCCGTATGCCGTGGCCGGCGTGGTCATGGGCATCGCGATCGCCGTCGCCTTCGGCGGCGCGCCGTTCTATCTCGGCGGAACGGCGGCGATCCTCGTCATGGTGTACTTCATCCGCCGCCTGCCGTATTCGATCCGTTCGGTGTCGGGCATGCTGAGCCAGATCGGGACGCAGGTCGAGGAGGCATCGATCAACCTCGGCGTGCCGCCCGGCCGCACTTTCTGGCGGGTGACGGTGCCGATGCTCACGCCGGCGCTCTTGTCGGGCGCGCTGCTCACCTTCGCCACCATCGCGCGCGAATTCAATTCGACGGTGATCCTCTACAGCGGGGCGACGCGCACCTTGCCGGTGGAGGTCTTCGCCCAGGTGCTGCAGGGCAATTTCGCCAACGCCTCGGTAGTGGGCACGGTGCTCATCGGCGTGAGCCTCGTTCCCATCGTCGTCCTGTTTCGCTTCATGGCGCGCGACGACGACGTCCTGGTGTGAGCCCAGGCCGGCGGGCGCCGGGCGTGCCTGCACCGTCGGTTTCGGGGCGTGGAGCGGGAGGCCGTGCGCCTTGCGCCCGTTCACGCAGCGCGCTTGACCTGGATCAAGCGCCCGGCCGATCCGGGACCGCAACCCTTGATGGAAGGCAGGCAATGCGGTGAAAATGCGCGTTGATGCCGGCGGCGAGCGGGCGTACGGCCGCGACCCGGCCCGGCGCGACGATTGCCCCGCGCGCCCCGCCCACCGGCCGACCTCGCCCCCGTCCCTCCATGCAGCCCACGTATCCCAAGGAAACCTACAACGACCAGATCGTGCGGTTGTTCCTGCTCGCGGCAGCGGTGTGGGGCATCATCGGCATGTCGATCGGCGTCTACGCGGCAGCCGAGCTCGCGTGGCCGGAGCTGAACCTCGGCGTCCCGTGGCTGACGTTCAGCCGCATCCGGCCCAATCACACTTTCGGCGTGATCTTCGCCTTCGGCGGCTCAGCGCTGATCGGCACCTGCTACTACGTCGTGCAGCGCACGGCGCATGCGCGCCTTGCATTCACCGCGCTTGCCAACGTCACGTTCTGGGGCTGGCAGCTGGGCTGCATCCTGGCGATGGCGACGATGCCCTTCGGCATCACGCAGAGCAAGGAATACGCCGAGCCGGAGTGGTTCATCGACATCGCGGTCGCCGCGGTATGGGTGAGCTTCGGCGTCGTGTTCTTCGGCACGCTCGCGCGCCGGCGGATCCGCCACATCTACGTCGCCAACTGGTACTACGGCGCGTTCATCATCGCGGTCGGCCTCCTGCACATCGTCAACAACATCGCGCTGCCGGTGTCGCTCGACAAGTCGTACATGGTGTACTCGGGCACGGTCGATGCGATGGTGCAGTGGTGGTACGGCCACAATGCGGTCGCCTTCTTCCTCACCGCGGGCTTCCTCGGGATGATGTACTACTTCGTCCCGCGCCAGGCGCAGCAGCCGCTGTGGAGCTATCGCTTCTCGATCGTCAACTTCTGGGCGCTGATCTCGATCTACATGTGGGCGGGGCCGCACCATCTCATGTTCACCGCGCTGCCCGACTGGGTGCAGTCGGTCGGCATGGCGTTCTCGCTCGTCCTCCTCATGCCGAGCTGGGGATCCGCCGCCAATGGCCTGCTCACCTTCAACGGATCATGGCATCGGCTGCGCACCGACCCCGCCGCCAAGTTCATGGTGCTCTCGCTCGTCTTCTACGCGGCGTCGACGTTCGAGGGATCGCTCATGGCGGTGAAGACCGTCAACGCCTTGTCGCACTACACGGACTGGACCGTCGCGCACGTGCACTCGGGTTCGCTCGGGTGGGTCGCGATGATCACCATCGGGTCGCTGTACGCGATGGCGCCGCGTGCGCTCGGCCGGCCGGCGATGCATTCCAACGGCGCGATGGAACTGCACTTCTGGCTGCACACGGTGGGCACGCTGCTGTACGTCGTCTCGATGTGGGCGGCCGGCGTCACCGCGGGCCTCATGTGGCGTGCCACGTACCCCGACGGCTCGCTCGTCTATCCGTTCATCGACAGCCTGATCGCGATCAAGCCGCTGTACGTCGTGCGCTGGTTCGGTGGCGTGCTCATCCTGACCGGCATGGTGGTGATGGCGTGGAACCTGTGGCACACCGCCGCCGACGCGCGGGCGCGCCTCATCAAGCCGATCCCGGTGCCGATCCCCGAGCCGGAACCGCATCAGGTCCCGGCCCCGTTGCCGGCGCACGGCTGAGGAACCCGCGATGGCCCGTGGCTACAAGTATTTCGAGGCGATCGAGAAGAACGCCGCACTGCTCGGCGTACTGACGCTCGTCATGGTGTCGCTGGGCGGGCTCTCCGAGATCACGCCGATCTTCGTCGAGGCGCATAGCGTGGCGGCGCCGCAGGGTGTCAAGCCGTACGACGCGTTGCGCCTCGCCGGCCGCGACATCTACGTGCGCGACGGCTGCTATCTGTGCCACTCGCAGATGATCCGCTCGCTGCGCGCCGAGACGCAGCGCTACGGCGCGTATTCCGTGGCGAGCGAGTCGGTGTACGACCGTCCGTTCCAGTGGGGATCGAAGCGCACGGGACCCGATCTCGCGCGCGTCGGCGGCAAGTACTCCGACGAATGGCAACGCCAGCACCTCATCGATCCGCGGCGCTTCGTTCCCGAGTCGAACATGCCGCCGTATCCGTGGCTCGTCGATGCGAAGATCGACGGGGCGACGATCACCGAGCGCATGCGCGCGCTGCGCGCGCTGGGTGACCCGTACACCGACGCCGACATCGCGGGGGCAGCCAAGGCGGTCGAAGGCAAGACCGAAATGGATGCGATCGTCGCGTACCTGCAGGGTTTGGGCGTCCTCAACGTGGCGAAGGCCGCCGAGGCGCCGGCCACGAGCGGGGCGCCGGCAAGCGACAACCAATCCGGCGCAGGCGGCAAGCGATGAATCCGCTCTGGGGGCACCTCGCCGGCGTCATCACCGTGATCCTGATGCTCGTGTTCATCGGCATCTGGATCTGGGCCTGGCTGCCGTACCACCGGCCCACGTTCGACGCCTTGGCCCGCCTGCCGATGGAAGACGAGGGCGAACAAACGCCATGACAACCTTCTGGTCCGCGTGGGTCATCGCACTCATCGTCATCAATCTGGGCATCACGTTCTTCCTGTTCCTGTGGGGTCCTCGCGTCGAGATCCCGACGCAGCCCGACGGCACGACGGGCCACGTCTGGGCGCACGGCGTGCTCCGCGAAGGGCTGCACCGACTGCCCACGTGGTGGATCGTGATCTCCGCCCTGATGTTCGCGAGCGGCTTCGCCTACCTGGCGCTCTATCCGGGGTTCGGCGCCTCCAAGGGCATCCTGGGATGGACGTCCGCGGGCGAGCATGCCGCAGACACCGCGGCCAACGCGGCGCTCGAGGCGCCGATCCGCGCCCGCGTCGCGAGCCAGCCGATCGAAACGCTGGCGACCGATGCCGAGGTGCGGCGCATCGGCGAGCGCATGTTCGTCGACAACTGCGCGTCGTGCCACGGCCGTCAGGGCCACGGGATCGCCGCGCTCGGCGCCCCCAACCTCACCGACGGCGACTGGCTCTATGGCGGCGACGGCAAGGCGATCCTGACCTCGATCCTCGATGGCCGGCAAGGCGGCATGCCGGCGTTTGCGGGCGTGCTGCCCGACGAGTCGATCGCGGACGTCATCCAGTACGTGCGCAGCCTGTCCGGGCGACCGCACGATGGCTTGCGCGCGCAGGTCGGCAAGCCGATCTTCAAGGCGAACTGCGCGGTCTGCCACGGCGCGGACGGCAAGGGGAGCACCGCGGTGGGTGCGCCGAACCTCACCGATGCGACCTGGCTCTACGGGGGTGAGCAGGCGCAACTCCTGCACACGGTCCGTGGCGGCCGCACGGGGGTCATGCCGGCGTGGCGTGGCCGGCTCTCGGACGACGACGCGCGGATGATCGCGGCGTACGTCTATTCCCTCTCGCACCCCGATGCCACGCGACGATGAGCGTGCCACGACAACGGCACGCACGCTTCGCGGCGCACCACCCCTGCTCGTCGGGCTCGGCGCGGCGATCCTCTTCGCCTCGCTCGCCGGCTGTGTCTGGCTGATCGTTCTCGCCACGCGACACGCCGACACCGACGTCGCCCAGCACAGCGCTCGCGTCCTCAAGGTCCCGCTCGAACGCGCCCCCGCGGCGCCAGCGACGGAGGGCGGAGCCGCCGCGCCGCGCTGAACGGCGGCCGGCGGGGAGCGCGACACGGTGAGCGGCAACGGCGACGGTTGCTGGCACTGCGGCGAGGCGTTGCCGCGCGATCCTCCGCTCGCGCACGTCGCCGGCGAAGCGCACCCGGTGTGCTGCCCCGGTTGCCGTGCCGCCGCCGAATGGATCGCGGCGCTCGGGCTCGCCGACTACTACCGCCTGCGCGAGCACGCGGCGGCGCGCCCGCCGGACGTGGACGAGACCGCGCGCGCCGCGCAGGCGTTCTCCCGGCCGGAACTCGCGCGGCATCTCGTGCACGACCGCCCCGACGGCAGCGCTGAAACGCTCGTCGTGGTCGAGGGCCTGCGCTGCGCGGCATGCTCGTGGCTCATCGAGCACGGCGTCGGTGCGCTGCCCGGAGTCGGGCAGGTCGCCGTCAACGGCAGCGCGCGGCGCGCGCGCATCACGTTCGATCCCGCCCGCGTCGCGTTGCCGGCGATCGTCGACGCCTTCGCTCGCCTGGGCTACCGCGCGCTCCCGCTCGATGCCGCCGCGCTCGACGATGCGCGCGGCCGCGAAGCGCGCACCGCGATGAAGCGCCTGGCGGTGGCGGGCTTTGGCGCCATGCAGGCGATGATGTACGCGAGCGCGCTGTACTTCGGCGCGCTGGACGACCTTGATCCCGTCGCGCGCGAACTCTTCCGCTGGCTGGGATTTGCCGTCGCCACCCCCGTCGTCGTCTACGCCGGGGTGCCGTTCTTCGCGGGGGCGTGGCGCCTCCTGCGTGCGCGACGGCTCGGCATGGACGTGCCGGTCGCGCTCGCGATCATCCTCATCTACGCCGGCAGCGTCGTCGAGGTGCTGCGCGGCACCGGCGAGGTGTACTTCGAGTCGGTGAGCATGTTCGTCTTCTTCCTGCTGATCGGGCGCTATCTCGAGATGCGCGCGCGGCACCGCGCCGGCGACCTGACCGACGCGCTCGCGCGCTCGGTCCCGCAGGTCGCCCTGCGCCTTGCCGCCGACGGTTCGACCACGCGCGTGGGCGCCTTCGAACTCGCGCCGGGCGATCGCGTGCTGGTTTCGGCGGGCATGCTCGTGCCCGCGGACGGCGTGCTGGAAAGTGCAGCGTGCCGCGTCGACGAGTCGCTACTCACCGGCGAATCGACACCGGTGGGCAAGCGAACGGGGGATGCGCTGTGCGCCGGCAGCAGCGTCGTCGATGCGGCGGCCGTCGTGCGCGTCGAGCGCACCGGCGCCGACACGGTCATCTCATCGATCGTCGCACTCGCGGCGCGTGCGGCAAGCGAGCGGCCGCGCATCGCACAGGCGGGTGAGCGCGCGGCCGCGCGCTTCGTCGCGCGCGTGCTGACGCTCGCCGCGTTGACCGCGCTCGGCTGGCTCGTGATCGATCCGTCGCACGCCTTCACCGCGACCGTCGCCGTCCTGGTGGTGTCGTGCCCGTGCGCGTTCGCCCTCGCCGCACCCGCGGCGGTGACGCGCGCGCTCTCGGTGCTCGCCGCGCGCGGCGTGCTCGTGGTCCGGCCCGACGCGCTCGAAGCGCTCGCCGGCGCCACGCATGTGATGTTCGACAAGACGGGGACGCTCACCGAGCCCTGGCTCGAAGTCGACCGCGTGGAGACGGGCGCGGGCATCGCGCGCGACGAGGCACTCGCGCTCGCCGCGGCACTCGCGCGCACGAGCACGCATCCGGTGGCACGCGCGATCGCCACCGCGCTGCCCGCGACCACGCTCGCCGTGCTCGATGCGACGAGCGAGGCGGGCGCCGGAATCACGGGCCGCGTCGGCGAGCGCGAATTGCGCCTCGGCCATGCCGGCTTTGCGCTGCGCGATCCCGCCGCTCGCGACGCGACGACGTACGGCGACGACGCCGTCGTCCTCGCCGACGCGCGCGGCGTCGTCGCCGTGCTGCACGTCCGGGAGCGTATCCGCGAGGGCGCGCGCGCGGCCGTCACCTCCCTGCGCAGCGCGGGGCTCGAGGTGATGCTGGTCAGCGGTGACACCACCACGAAGGTTGCGGCGCTCGCCGGTGCACTCGGCATCGAGGCGTGGCGCGCACGCGTCGATCCCGCAGGCAAACTCGCGTGGCTCGATGCCTTGCGCGGCGAAGGAGCGCGCGTCGTCGCGGTCGGCGACGGCATCAACGATGCGCCGATCCTCGCCGGCGCCGACGTCGGGGTGGCGATGGCATCCGGAGCAGCGATCGCGCAAACGGCAAGCGACATCGTGCTCGCCCGCGACGACCCGCGTGCGCTCGCCAGCACGCACGCGCTCGCGAAGCGCACGCTTGCCACGCTCCTCGTCAACCAGCGCTGGGCGCTCGTCTACAACCTCACCGCGGTTCCGCTCGCGGCGCTGGGCTTCGTGCCGCCGTGGCTCGCGGCGCTCGGCATGTCGGCAAGTTCGCTCGTGGTCGTCCTCAACGCATTGCGCCTCGGCCGCGAGCCGCCGATCGCACCGCCCGTGGTGCCGGTGCCGGCGCAGGCAACACCGTGAGCATCCTCGTCTTCCTGATCGGCCTTTCGATCGTCGTCCTGATCGGCGCCGGCGTCGTCCTCTTCTGGGCGGTCGATCACGGCCAGTTCGACGACATGGAGACGCCGGGGCTGTTGCCGCTCGCCGACGCCGACGCGGTGGTGCCGCCCGACCAGGCGCGCGCGGCGACCCCAGCGCACGCGGCGCCGGACGAGGCGCGATGACCGGCAACCTGACGCTTCTCGCGGCGCTGCTCCTGGGGCTTGCGGCGGGCGGGCACTGCGTCGTCATGTGCGGCGGCATCTCGGCGGCGCTCGGGCTCGCCACCGAGCGCGCGGCCAACGGACGGCCGCGCTTGCGCTTCGTCGTCGGCTACCAGGTCGGCCGCGTGCTCGCGTACGTGCTCGTCGCGCTCGCACTTGGCGGCGCACTGGGCGCGCTCGCCGACACGCTCGCGGCCGAAGCGGTGCGCCACGCGCTGCGCGTCGTCGCCGCAGCCGCCCTCGCGGTCGCAGCCCTCGTCGCCTTCGGTCGCTTGCGCGACGTCGGCACGGGATTCGTCGGCCGCAGGATCTGGCCCAAAGTGGCGCCGCTCGGGCGTCGTCTGCTGCCCGTGACGAATCTGCCACGCGCGCTGGGCTTCGGCATGGTCTGGGGATTCATGCCATGCGGCTTCGTCTACACGGTGCTCACGCTCGCCGCGCTGCAACTCGACGCGCTGCGCGCGGCAGCGACGATGCTGATGTTCGGCCTCGGCACGGTGCCCGCGATGCTTGCCACCGCCTTCGGCGCGCGCTGGCTCGCGGCGCTGGGCTCACGCGCGACGTTGCGCCGGGGTGCCGGCGTCGTGCTGGTGGCCAGCGCCGCGCTGACGCTCACCGGCCCCTGGCTCGTCACGGCGGTCCCGGCGCTGCATCCCTTCATGCCGTACCTGTGCAGCGTCCCTCCGCCGTAGCACCGTGCGCATCGGCCGCTACGCCGGCGCGGCACTCCCCGGCTCGGCGCCACCCGCCGGCGTGAACGCGTCGGAGTAGCACGCGTCCTCGTGCAGCCCTTGCGTCACGAAGGCCGGGCGCGCTGCCGCGACCATGCGCACCGAGCCGCAGGCGTACACGGAGAAGCCGGACAGGTCCGGAAAGTCGGCGAGGATCGCCTCGTGCACGAGTCCGGTGCGCCCGGACCAGGCATCCTCCGGTGCGGCTTCGGAGAGCACCGGGACGAAGTGGAAATTGGGATGCTCGCGCGCCCAGCGCTCGGGCAACTCGGTCAGGTACAGGTCGCGCCGCTGGCGCACCCCCCAGTACAGATACAGCGGCCGCTCGATGCCCATGCGAAACGCCTGCTCGAGCAGGCTCTTCACCGGTGCGAAGCCGGTTGCGCCCGCGACGAAGATGAGCGGCTTCTCGCTCGGCTCGTGCAGGACGAACGAACCCACCGGCCCTTCGAGCGTGAGGCGATCGCCCACCTTCATCGAATCGAAGACGCGTGAGGTGAACAGCCCTCCCGGCATGCGTCGCACGTGCAGTTCGATGAGACCGGTCGTGCCCGACGGGGTCGTGAACGAATAGCTGCGGCGCGCGCCGTCTTCGAGCACGACGTTGACGTACTGCCCGGCCTCGAAGGCGATCTCGCGCCCGTCGACCAGGCGCAGCGCCACGAGCATCACGTCGTGCGCGAGCGGGGCGAGCCGCTCCACCTGCGCCTCGTAGGTGTCGATCTGCGTGCCGCGAGCGGCCGCGTCCTGCTCGTACTCGAACTCGACGTCGGACAGGGCGCGCGCGCAGCACAGCAGGATGCGACCCGCGCGACGCTCTTCGGCGGACAGCGCGCTCGGTTGATAGCCCGACATCTCGACCTCGCCGCCGATCATCGTCGCCTTGCACACGCCGCAGCCGCCCGAACGGCATTCGTACGGCAAGGGGATGCCGGCACGCAGGCCGGCATCGAGCAGCGTCTCGCCGACGCGCACCGGCGCCCCCTGCCGACCCGGGTGCGCGGTCAGGTGATACGCGCGACCCTTGCCGGTCCGCGCGGGCGGCAACCACGGCAGCGCGAGCAAGAGCGCGGTGACGCCGGCGCAGAGGATCCACAGCTTGAGCGGATCCCAGGCGTAGATGAGCGGGTAGACGAGGAGGTAGAACCAGTCGAAATCGAGGTTCGTCGGCACCGTGGAGAAGTCCGCGGGCGCCTGGCTCACCACCGGCTTGACGACGGACAGGACGAGGAGCATCGCCACGAGCCCGTACGCGAGACGCCGCGGCGGCATCTGCGCCGCACGCGGCACGCGCTGCGTGTGGATCCACAGCGCGAGCATCACGACGAGCGGGATGCCGATGTGCAGGAACGACAGGAGCGAGAAGAGGCGGTCGGTGATCGCGTCGGGCGTGATGAAGTTCCGCGTCAGGATCCCGTTGAAGACCGGCAACGAGTCGAGCCATTCGGTGGTCCCGATCACGACGAACTGGGCGAGCTTGTCCCAGGGCAGCATGAAGCCGTTCACGCCCGACGCGTAGACGAGCCAGAGCACGACGACGCCGGTGACCCAGGAGAAGGCGCGGAAGCTGCGATAGCGGTCGAAAGCGAAGTGCCGCAGCATGTGCAGCAGCATCGTCAGCACCATCGCGTCGGACGCGTAGCGATGGATGCTGCGCATGATGCCGCCCGCGAACCACTGCCCGTGCGTGATCGCCTCCATCGACGCGTACGTCTTGTTGACGCCGGTCTCGTAGAACGCGTAGACGTACAGGCCGCTCGCGACGACGATCCAGAACATCCAATAGCTCGTCGCGCCGAGGTAATACATCGGATTCAGCCGATCGCCGAACACCCGATTGCCGACGGCCTCCATCCGCAGGAAGAACCACTGCAGGAAGCCTTGGACGATCTTGAGCAACGTCAACCTCCGTGATGCCGAGCGTCCGACCCGGCCCGGCGCCGGTGGCACGCGACACGCGCCGCACGCAGCGCGCGAAAAGATGTGGAAACTAGCGACAACGCGCCATCATTGCAAGGCGGCGCGGCAAAACGATGCGAAAGCGACACTTCGGGCGGATGCCGTTGCGCCCTGTTCCATTGTGCATTGCCGCGGCACCACAACCGGGTTACCTTTGATGCAGGTCAAGGCGGGCATGGGCCGTGCCCAACCATGATGCCCGGTGTTGCCGATTCCGTTGCCAATCTTTCGACAAGAAGGGGGGAGCCGCCATGGCTGACCATACTCGAACGCAGCCCGAAAACCAAGAAGAGGACATCCCCGTGATGCAGCGGATCCTCGACAATCCTTTCCTGTTGCTGTTCCTCGGCGTGGTGATCCCCACCGTCCTGTATATCCTCTGGGGCGTCATGGAAATCGCGACCGTGCCGGTCACGCCGCTCGCCAAGTGAACGATCCGCGAGCCATCAGGAGAGAACCGTGAGTGCCATACTGCCCCCGCAGCATCGTATCTGGTGGAAGCAGCCGGTCGACAAGATCGAGATCGTCTGGATCGTCATCGCCTTCGTGTGGTGCATGATCATGTTCTTCATGATGCCGTACTGGCACGTGTTCGGTAAGCAGAACCTCTCCACCGAGACGTACCGCGTCAAGCCCGAGCTCTTCGCGAAGGCCACGCAGGAGATGGTCGACAAGTACACCGTGCGTACCGAGGGTCCCAACAAGGTGCCGGTCGTGGCGCCGCCCGCGGGCAGCGACGTCTACCTCATCGCGCGCCTCTGGGACTGGTGGCCGATCCTCGAGCTCGAGAACGGCAAGAGCTACCGGCTCAACCTGACCTCGATGGACTACCAGCACGGCTTCTCGCTGCAGCCGGAGAACATCAACATCCAGATCCTTCCGGGGTACCAGCACGTGGTGACGGTGACGCCAAACCGCACCGGCCAGTACGCCATCGTCTGTAACGAATTCTGCGGCATCGGCCATCACAAGATGGTGTCGCGGCTCTACGTCAAGTGATCGGGGGGACCATGGCAACCGCCGCTGCGCAGTATCGTATTTGCCCCCGCACGGGGCTGCAGTTCCACAAGTCGGCCGAGGCGCTCATCAAGGTCAACGCCGTCGCGGGCGTCGTTGCGCTGCTGCTAGGCGGCGTGCTCGCGCTCCTGATCACCCTCACCCGGTGGCAGGCAGTCCATCTCATCGACGCGAACGAGTTCTACCTGATCCTGACCGCGCACGGTCTCGACATGCTCGTGGTCTGGATCATCTTCTTCGAGATGGCGATCCTGTACTTCTGCTCGTCGACGCTGTTGCGTTGCCGGCTCGCGACGCCCAGGCTCGCGTGGTTCGCCTTCGCGCTGATGGTGATCGGCACGGTCACGTTCAACGTCGTGATCTTCACCGGCGATGCGACGGTGATGATGACCTCGTACCCGCCGATGCCCGCGCATCCGGCGTTCTACCTGGGCCTCATCCTCTTCGCGGTCGGCGCGCTCATCGGCTGCTTCATCTTCCTCGGCACGCTCGTCGTCGCCAAGGCCGAGAAGACGTATGAGGGCTCGGTGCCGCTCGTCACCTTCGGCGCGATCACGGCGTGCATCATCGCGATCTTCACCATCGCCTCGGGCGCCATCATCCTGATCCCGACCTTCCTGTGGTCGGCGGGCTACATCAGCCACATCGACCCGGCGATGTACCGCGTGATCTGGTGGGCGTTTGGCCACTCGGCGCAGCAGATCAACGTCGCGGCGCACATCGCGGTGTGGTACGCGATCGCGGCAATCGTCTTCGGCGCGAAGCCCATGTCCGAGCGCGTGAGCCGCTTCGCGTTCCTGCTCTACATCCTGTTCCTGCAGCTGGCCTCGGCGCACCACATCCTCGCCGATCCGGCGGTCGGAACCGAGTGGAAGGTGTTCAACACGAGCTACGCGATGTACCTCGCGGTGCTCGCGTCGATGCTGCACGGCCTCACCGTGCCGGGCGCGATCGAGGCGGCGCAGCGTGCCAAGGGCTACACCAAGGGCCTGTTCGAGTGGCTGCGCAAGGCGCCGTGGGGCAATCCCGTGTTCTCGGGGATGTTCATCTCGCTCATCGGCTTCGGCTTCCTGGGCGGCATCTCGGGCGTGATGATGGGCACCGAGCAGCTCAACATGATCATCCACAACACGATCTACGTTCCTGGCCACTTCCACGCCACGGTCGTGATCGGCACCACGCTCGCGTTCATGTCGCTCACGTACTTCCTGTTGCCGACGCTGTTCAACCGCGAACTGATCCTGCCCGGTTGGGCGAAGTTGCAGCCGTACGTCTTCGGCCTCGGGATGGGCGCGTTCACGCTCGCGATGATGGGTGCGGGGACGCTCGGCGTGCCGCGCCGTCACTGGGACATCACGTTCGCCGGTGCGGCGCTGCCGTACGAGTTCCCGGGCACGGCGCTGCTCATGATCGCGATCTTCGGCATCGCCGGCGTCATTGCGGTGATCGGCGGAGCGATGTACATCGTGGTCACGGTGGGCACGATCCTCTTCGGCAAGAAGCTCGATGCCGGCGCCTACTCGACGAAGGTCACGCCGCTGCGCCTGCCCGTCCAGGTTTCGCTCGTCGAGGACGGCGGTCACGGTGGCGGCTGGGGCGTGCCGGGGACCTTCGTGTTCGCGATGGTGTTCCTGGTCGCTTTCGTGCTGTACTACTTCGTCAACTGGAAGTACCTGTCCACGGTCTGGGGCTTGAGCTAGGCGACAGCGCCGTGCCCATGCAATCCAAACCGGCGGCGCCGGGCTGCGATCCGCGGTCCGGCGCTGGAGTCCTGGCATGAAGGCGTTGCTCAATCTCTTCAAGCTGCGCATCGGCGTGGCGATCGCGCTCACCGCGGTCGCCGGCCTGATGATCTCGCCGGGAGGCACGCTGTCCGCGTGGCAGAGCGTGATCCTGACGCTCGCGGTGCTCCTCTCGTCGGCTGCGGCGGGCGCGTTCAACCAGTTCTACGAGGTCGACCTCGACGCGCGGATGGCGCGCACCCGACGCCGCCCGTTCGTGAGCGGGCAGATGCGGCACCATCGCGGCTGGCTCGCGCTCATCGTCGCGCTCACCGGGATCGCGGTGGCCGCCGCCTGGCTCGCCACCAACGCCACCGCCGCGCTGTACACGTTCCTCGGCGCCTTCTTCTACGCCATCGTCTACACGGTGTGGCTCAAGCGCCGCAGCCCCTGGAACATCGTGATCGGGGGATTGGCCGGCAGCTTCGCGGTGCTCGCGGGCGCCGCGGCGGTCTCGCCGCAGCTGTCGCCGGAAGCGCTCGTTCTCGCTTTGGTCCTGTTCCTCTGGACGCCCCCGCATTTCTGGAGCCTCGCGATCGTGTGTCGCGACGACTACGCGAGCGTGGGGGTTCCGATGCTGCCGGTGGTCAAGGGCGATCGCTTCGCGGCGTGGACGATTTTCTGGCACTCGATCGCCATGGTCGGGTGCTCGCTGGCCCTCGGGTTCCTGGGTCCGGGCTGGATCTACCTCGCGAGTGCCGCCAGCGGTGGCGCGCTCTTCATCTGGAGGGCCTGGCTCCTCGCGCGCACGCCGAATCGCGCCAATGCCGCAGCGAGCTTCCACGCGTCGCTCATCCAGTTGTCGCTGCTTCTCCTGGGAACCATCGCCGACGGGTGGATGAGGGCCTCGCTCGGGGCCTGACGTCGTGGCCGGTCGCGCGCTGCGCCGCTTCCCCGTCACGCGCGCGACGGCGGCTTGGCTCGTTGCCGGCGCGCTCGTGCTCGTTGCGCCGACACCGGCAGCGACGGCGGCAGCCGAGGCGACGACCACGGATCGATCCCGCGATTACCAGCAGGTGATCGCGACGAGTCAGGCAGCGATCGGCCGGCCCCTGCTCGATGTGCGCCTTCGCGACACCGCCGGCAAGGACGTGCGTCTGCGGGACTTCCAGGGTCGCCCGCTGCTCGTGAGCCTCGTCTACACCGGCTGCTTCCAGGCCTGCCCGGTGACGACGCAGTTTCTCGCGCAGGCGGTGCGCGAGGCGCGCCGCGCCTTGGGCGAAGACAGCTTCACGGTCGTGTCGATCGGCTTCAACCAGCCCTTCGACACCCCCGCCGCCATGGCCGCGTTCAAGCGCCAGAACCGCATCGACGAGGCCGACTGGCACTTCCTCAGCCCCGACCCGACGCAGGTCGACGCGCTCACCGCCAATCTGGGCTTCGTCTACGAAGCCACGCCCAAGGGCTTCGACCACGTGACGCAGGTGACGATCGTCGACGGCGAAGGCGTCATCTATCGCCAGGTCTACGGCGAGACGTTCGACCTGCCGATGCTCGTGCAGCCGCTCAAGGAGTTACGCCAGGGCGAAGCCTCGCGCGCGGTCACGCTCGACAACGTCTGGGAGAAGGTCGTGCTCTACTGCACGGTCTACGACCCGCAAACCGGCGCCTACCGCGTCAACTACTCATTGTTCTTCGAGATCTTCGCAGGCCTCACCACCCTGGGGGCGGTCGCCTGGTTCACGCTGCGGGAGCTACGACGGACGAAGCGTGTCTGAGTCGCGTGGCTCGACCTGTCACCGATCTGCGCCGGGAGCTTCGCCCGCACTCCGCCCTCCCGCCGCTTGCCTTGCCCGCGCCGACGGGGAGCGCCGGCGCGCCCGCGGCGCTCTGGCGTGCGGCGGAGTCCGCGCTCGATCGCCTGTGCGGCGTGGACGACAATCCCCTGCGCCAGCTGGGGGCGATCGGCTTCTACCTTTTCTGGCTCATCGCCGTGACGGGGGGCTATCTTTACATCTTCTACGAAACGAGCGTCGCCGGCGCGCACGCCTCGGTCGAAGCACTCACGCACGGCCAGTGGTGGGCGGGCGGCGTGATGCGAAGCCTCCACCGCTATGCCTCGGATGCCTTCATCGCCGTGATCGTCCTGCACCTCGTGCGCGAGCTCATGCTCGGGCGCTTTCGCGGCTTCCGCTGGTACAGCTGGGTGAGCGGCGTGCCGACGTTGTGGCTCGCGGTGGCGGCCGGCGTCGTCGGCTACTGGATGGTGTGGGACGACCTCGCGCTGTTCGTGGCGACCGCCACCACCGAATGGTTCGGCGCGCTTCCCGGGTTCGGTGCGGCGCTCGTGCGCAACTTCATCGCCGAGGGGGCGGTGTCGGATCGCCTGTTTTCGTTGGTCGCCTTCCTCCACATCGGCCTGCCGCTCGTGTTGCTCCTCGTGATGTGGATGCACGTGCAGCGGCTGACGCGGCCGCAGACGGGAACGACGCGCCGCGTGGCCCTCACGGGACTCGCCGCGCTCGTCGCGCTGTCGCTCGTCGCGCCGGCGGTCTCCGGGCCGCCGGCCGACCTCACGCGGATCGCGACGAGCCTGCCGATCGACTGGTTCTACCTCGCCCCGCTGCCCGCGCTGTACACCGCCTCGCCGGAAGCGGTCTGGGTCGCAAGCGTCGGTGCGACGCTGCTTCTGGTCGTGGCGCCGTGGCTCGGACGCACGCCGCGGCCGCGGCCGGCGGTGGTCGAGCCGGCGCATTGCAACGGTTGCCGGCGCTGCTTCGACGATTGCCCCTACGCCGCGATCGCGATGGCGGCGCACCCGAGCGGCAAGGGCGAGATCGCCGTGGTCGACGCCGACCGTTGCGCCTCATGCGGGATCTGCGCGGGGTCGTGCCCCTCGGCCGTCCCCTTCCGCTCGACCGCAACGCTCGCAAGCGGCATCGACCTGCCGCATTTCACGGTCGACATGCTGCGTGCCGCCATCGACGCGACGCTGCGGCCTGCCGGCACGGCCGGGACCACGCTCGTCTTCGCCTGTGGCCACGGCGCCGCACCCACACCTCAGCCCGGGCTCGCCATCTTCACGCTGCCCTGCGCGGGCCTGCTGCCGCCGACCTTCGTCGAGTACGGCCTGCGCCTGGGCGCGACCGGTGTCGTGGTCGTAACGTGTGCTCCGGGCGATTGCGAATACCGCTTCGGGTTACGATGGACGCTCGAGCGGCTCGAGGGCACGCGTCCGCCGCGTCTGCGCCGCAGCGTCGACCGGTCGCGGCTCGCGGTGATCCAGGCCGGCCCCGGGAGTCGAGCGGCCCTCGATCGCGACATCGAAGCATTCCGCGCGCGGCTTGCTGCCCGCGCAACAGGTTCGGCAGCCGGCGGCACGAGCCGCCCCACGCTTGGAGAAACGACCCATGGCTAACTTGACGCTGCGCTACGGTGGACAGGCGATCCTCTACGTCCTGTTTGCCGCGTTCGTCGGCTACTTCTCGACCTCGCCGCCGTACCAGCACCTGCCCCCGGACCAGGCGCTGCTGCGGCTGTCGTTCCGCGCCCCGGGGCAGCTCACCACCGACTGCCGTCCGCGCAGCCCCGAAGAGCTCGCCAAGATGTCACCCCAACTGCGCGCGCAGATGGACTGCCCGCGCGAGCGCTCGCCGGTGCACGTGCGGGTCGACCTCGACGGCAAGCTCATGCTGGACGAGACCTTCGCCCCGGCGGGGCTGCGCCGCGACGGTGCCGCGAGCGGCTACCGCCGTCAGCCGATCCCGGCCGGCGAGCACCTCCTGCGCGTGCAGGTGAACGACAGCGTTCGCGTCAAGGGCTTCACGCACGAGGCGGAACGGCGCCTCACGCTCGCGCCCGGACAGGTGGTCCTGATCGACTTCCTTCCCGACCAGGGCGGGGTGGTGATCCGTTGAGTCGAGGATGGCAACGGCAGGCGACCCGGTGCGACGCATCGGCGCGGCGGGATCTCCGGTGAGCAACGCGCCACCGGCCGGCTCCGCGCGCACGTTCGAGCGTGCCGCGGAGGTGCTGCGCGCGGCTCGCTTCGACATTCCCGTCCCCGCCGCGGGCCAGCGTGCCATCGCCACCGGCTGGCTGCTGCTCGGCGTCGCGGCGCTCGTCGGCGCCGGCGTGTTCTCGATCCTGCTCGTGCTCGCCCGCACGCCGTTCTTCGCCGGATTCGTTCCTGCCGGTGACTTCTTCCGCGTGGCCCTCGTCGTCCACGTCGACCTGTCGGTCCTCGTGTGGTTCGTGTCGATGGCGGGCGTGCTGTGGACGCTCGACACCTCGCCCCGGCTCGTGGGCCTGGGCTGGCTCGCGCTGGGTGTCACCGGGGCAGGAACCGCGCTCATGGCGGCGGCACCGTTCACCGGAGCCGCGACTCCGGTCATGTCGAACTACGTGCCGGTCCTCGACAACCCGACGTTTCTTGCCGGGCTCATCGTGCTCGGGGGCGGATTCACGCTGCTCACGCTGCGCTCGTTCGTCGCCCCGGCGCGCATGAGCCTCACCCTCGACGGCACCGACGCGCTGCGCTTCGGCCTCAAGGCCGCGGCGGTGTCGAGCGCGCTTGCGCTGATGGCGCTCGTGTGGTCGCTCGTCGAGGTGCCACGCGAGCTCGACGCGCTCACCTATTACGAACTCCTCTTCTGGGGACCGGGGCACGTCGTGCAGTTCACCTGGACGCTGCTCATGCTGGTCGCCTGGGCGTGGCTTGCCACCCTCGCGAACTCGCCGCTGCCGCTGTCCTCCCGCGTCGTCGCGCTCATCTATGCGATCGGGCTCGTCTCGGTGTTCGTCGCCCCGCTCATCTATCTCAACTGGACCGTGGTTTCGGTCGAGCATCGGCGCATGATGACCTGGCTCATGCGCTTCGGCGGCGGACTCGCGATCCTGCCGATGGTACTGGCGCTCGCGGTGGCCCTGGTGCGCCAGCGCAGCACCACCCCGACGACGCGCCCGTTGCGAGCGGCGCTCGTCGCATCGCTTTTGCTGTTTTCCGCCGGCGGCCTCATCGGCTTCCTCATCAAGGGCTCCGACGTGCGCATTCCCGCGCACTACCACGGCTCGATCGTCGGCGTGACGCTCGCACTCATGGGACTCGCCTACGCGCTGCTGCCACGACTGGGCTTTCGCGAGGTCGAGGGCCGCATCGCCGACTGGCAACCGTGGCTGTACGGCGGCGGGCAGTTGCTGCACATCCTGGGCCTGTTGTGGTCCGGTGGTTACGGCGTGCAGCGCAAGGTGGCCGGCGCCGAGCAGACGCTGCGCAGCACGCAGGAAGTCCTCGGCATGGGCTTGATGGGGCTCGGTGGGCTCCTCGCCATCGCCGGCGGCATGTTCTTCGTTTGGGTGGTGCTCGACAGTGTCCTGCGCACCCGCGCCGCCCGATGATCCGCCTCCTCGCCGTCGTTGCCGCGCTCGCGACGGTGTGCATCACGGCGTCGAGCGCCTTCATCCGCCACGCCCAGAACGGCGTGGGCTGCGCGGATTGGCCCGCGTGCTACCGCGCGATGGCGACGGCGCCGCACGGGCCCGGACCCGCCGCTACCGTCGGGCACGCGGGCAGCGATGTGGCGAGCCCGGCGCAGCGCGCGACGGCGACGACCGACCTGCCGGGCGTGCGTGCGGCGCGGGCGCTGCATCGGGCCAGTGCAACGCTCGTCGGCGTCGTCGTCCTCTTTGTCGCGGTACTCGGCTGGTCGGCGCTCGCGGCCGCGGGGCGTGGGGTGGCTGCGGCGGCCGTGGTCGTCACCGCATTCCTCGCCTGGCTCGGCCGCTACACGCCACACGATCTGCCGCTCGTCACGCTCGGCAACCTCCTGGGCGGGCTCGTGCTGACCGCAGCGCTGGCGTGGGTTGCCGCGGCACTGCGGGTGAAGAGCAAGGCGACCCCGCCGCCGGCCGCAACCGCGCCCGCCGCGCGTACCGGACCTCCCGTTGCCGCGGCCGCGATCCGGCGCGGCGCCCTCGCCGCACTCGCGCTGCTCGCGCTCGCTGCGTGGACCGGCACGATGATCGGTGCCCGCCACGCGATCGACGCCTGCGGGGCGGCGCCGTGTGCAAGCGGCGTGCAGTGGGTAGCGGCAGCCTTCGACCCCTTCCAGGCGTTGGCTCCCGTCGAGGCCGGCGCGGGGCGGGGGCTCCACGTGGCGCACCGGGTCGTGACGCTCGCCTTCGCCGTCGTGGTGGGGCTCGTGGCGTGGCGGCTGCGCCGGGTGCAGCGGGGACTCGCCGTAGCGCTGGCGCTGCTCGTCGTCGCCCAGGTGCTCATCGGCGCGGCGACCGTGCAAGGCGCCCAGCCGCTCGTCTCGACGACGCTGCACAACGCGGTGGCCGCGCTCCTTGCGCTGGTGCTGGGATTCGCCGCCGGACGCGCCACCCGGGCGTAAGTCCGCGCACCACGTCGTGGAGGCGGCCAACGCCGATGGGACGCAACCCTCGCCGGCGGGCGTAAGCCGCGCCGGCGTGTGCATGTTCGAGGACGGCAGCGCCTGACGCCTGCGTCTGGCGAAGCAGCGGCGGATTCGCGCCGCCTCAGGAGGCAGCGGGGCAGCGATACGCGCGTGCGCTCGCCTCGCCCAAGCCGGCGACGCCGGAGATTCCCGCCTTGAGCATCAGGATGTGCGTCGCACCCATCGCGGCCGCCTTCTCGCGCGCGTCCTTGACCGCGCCCTGGATCTTCGCGTCCTCGGAAAGTCCGCCGAAGATGCTGCGGCCGTTGACGGTGCCCAGGAGCTTGCACTGGCGGTTGAGGTACTGCGCATCGGCCTCCAGGAGCTTCTGGGGATCCTTCCCGGGTGCGCTCGCGCATCCGGTAAGGATCAATGCGGCCACGAGGGACGCGGCGAGGGCGAGGGGCAACCGAAGCACGGGCATGGCGGCATTCTAAGGCCACGGACCCGTTACGACAGCCGAACACGATCGGTATAGACTGCCACGTTGCACCGCGGTATTGCCACCACCGCGGGCGTGCTGGCACCCCGTGAAGCTCGTTCTCCCACTGAAGCTCGTCGCTCCGCTCGCGCTCGGCATGGTCGCGTCGCTCGCCATCGCGCTCTATGCCGAACTCGGGTATCGCCGACTCGAGGTCGCCAATCGACAGATGGCCACCGCACTCGAGCTGCAGGCGTCGCTGCACGAGGCGCTGGCGCTGGTCGTCGACGCCGAGACGGGACAGCGTGGCTACCTGCTCACCGGCAAGAAGGAGTATCTCGCCCCGTACGAGAATGCGCTGCCGAAGATCGGCAGCACCTTCAACCGCCTGCGCGAGATGCTCGTGACCTACGGCACGCCGGAGGAGCGGCACGCCTTGGGCCGGCTCAACAGCCTCGTCGGCCAGAAGCTCGCGGAGCTCGAGACGGCGCTCGCGCTGTACCGGCGCAGCGGCGATACCGCGGCGCAGGCGCTGCTCGACACCGGCATCGGACGGCGCGCGATGGACGACATCCGCCTCGAGGTCGATGCCATGACGGCGGCGCAGCAGGCGCAACTCACCGCCGCGATGCACCGCTGGTCCGACGACGTCGCCTTCGCGCGCCTCGGCATGCAAATCATGACGGGGTTCACCATCGCGCTCCTGCTCGTCGTCTGGCTCCTCGCCCGGCGCGACGCGCAGCAGCGTGAAGCGCGGCGCCGCACGATGGTCGAGGACAAGCGCCGGCTCGAAAGCGAGGTCGAGCAGCGCACCGCCGAACTCTCGGAGCTATCGAGCTACCTGCAACGGGTGCGCGAGGACGAGAAGTCGAAGCTCGCCCGCGACATCCACGATGAATTGGGCGGCATCCTCGTCAGCGCGAAGATGGACGTGGCGTGGGTGGAGGATTACCTGCGCAAGCGCAAGGATCCGCAGATCACCGCCAAGCTCGAGCGCGCGCTGCAAGCGCTCGACGACGGCGTGCAGATCAAGCGGCGAATCATCGAGGACCTGCGCCCGACGATGCTCGACAACCTCGGCCTGTCGGCCGCCCTGGACTGGCAGGTTCGCGAGGTCTGCGACCGCGCCGGTCTCGTCTGCACGATCGACACGCCCGCCGACGACAGCGGGATTCCGTCCGAGATCGCCATCGCCTTGTACCGGATCCTGCAGGAGGCACTCACCAATATCGTGAAGTACGCGCAGGCGAAGACGGTTCGTGTCGATCTCGGCGTGACGTCAACCGACATCACGCTGTTGATCGAGGACGACGGGATCGGCATCCCCGACGACGCGCAGGCCAACCTGCTCTCGCACGGGATCGCCGGGATGCGCCAGCGCGTCCGCGCGCTTCACGGCGAGTTCGCGATCTCCCGCCGTCCCGAGCGCGGGACCCTCATCGAAGTCAACGTGCCGCTTCCGGCGCCGCGGACCGGGCATCCTGCACCGGCCACGGCCGACGCGCCGGCGGGAATCACGCCGCCTTGAGCTTCATCGACAGGCGCGCCTTGGTCGCGTTGAAGCGGCGACCCATCGCGTTGCGCTCGTCATCGTCGAAGATCTCCTCGATGGCGGGCAGCAGGTGCGTGCGCTCCTCCTCGATGTGGCGCTCGAGGATGTCGAAGAGGACCTTCGCGTGCGCCTTCCACTCGTCGGTCTCGGTCTTGCGGCTCTTGACGAGCTTCTCCAGGAGATCGTCGACCACGCCGTGCTTGACGTAGCCTTCGTAGGCGAGCGAACGCAGGCCATCGTCGCCCCGCGCGAGCAGCGGGTCGTAGACATCGCGCTCCTGCGCGCGCGCGTGCAGCGCCATCGCCGGCCGCAACTGGCGCAGCAGCGCGCGCCGCTCGTCACCGCTTTCGGATTCGTACATGTCGCGGGCGAGGATGAGGATCTCGTCGTGGTCGCTGCGCACGAGCGTGCGGATGTCGAGCGCGTTCATCGTGGGCGCTTCGAGCAGGAGCTTGATTTCGTCGACTAGGGTCATGATCGGAACCGTTACGTTGGAGGTCGATAATCAATGCGTCGCCGCCGAGCCTCCGGCGGCAAGGGAGCTCAGGATTTCGCGCACCCGGTGGAACTCCCGCGCCTTGTCGAAGAAGTAGTCCGCACCGAGTGCGAGACTCCTCTCGCGATACTGTGGAAACGCAAAATTGGTGAAGACAATGACCGTCGCATTCGGCGGCCGGACACCTTGCGCCAGTGCCTTCAGCACGCCGAGTCCCGTGCCCTGCTTCAACTGGAGGTCGAGCACGACGGCGTCCCAGCCCGTCTCGCGCAGCATGGCGATCGCCGCCGCCTCATTCTCGACCTGACCGACGATCGTGAGATTGGGGATCTCATCCAGCGTCTCGGTCAGGCGCGCGCGGATGCGCGCGGAATCCTCGACGATCACGACGCGCAGGCCGGAGCAATCCGACGACACGCTGTGCTGCATCGTTACGCTTTCCTTCGTCGTCACGAAACGGGTCAGGTTCATGTGCGGTTCGGGCGCCGCAATCACGCGCCCGACGGTGACGAGCGGCAAGCGCGGTTGCGGACCGCGCACCACGCGGCGCCGCCGGGCGATGCCGACCCGGGTTGAGATGCCGCCATGTGCTGCGGTCGGGGCGCGCTCAATCGATGAGCCCGTTCTTGATGGCGTAGTAGGTGAGGTCCGCATTCGACTTCATCCCCATCTTCTCGAGGACGCGGGTCCGGTACGTGCTGACGGTCTTGACCGACAGGTGGAGCTCGTCGGCAATGCGTGACACCGCCGCGCCGGCGGCGATCTTGCAGAAGATCTGGAACTCGCGTTGCGACAGCTCGCCGTGCAAAGGCTTGTCGGCATCGCCCGCGACGCCGGCGGCGAGGATCTGTGCGAGCCCCGGACTCACGAACTTGCGACCCAGCACGACCGTGCGGATGGCCCCGACGAGCTGGGTCGACGCCGCCTCCTTGCCGAGATAGCCTGCGGCTCCGGCCCGCAACAGGTTGACCGCGTACTGATCCTCGGCGTACCCGGAGAGCATCAGCACCGGCAAGGTCGGGCGCATCTGCTTGAGCGTCTTCAACGTGTCGATGCCGTTCTTGTCGGGCATCGAGATGTCGAGGAGCACGACGTCGTAATCGCCGGTGCGCACGAGTTCGATGCACTGGCTGCCCGTGGCCGCCTCGCCCGCGACTTCCATGTCCGCCTGGTCGGCGATGAACTGCCGCAGACCCGCACGAACGATCGCGTGGTCATCGGCGATGAGGATCCGGATCACGGTCGTGGGGTGATAGCGCGCCTCGATGGCGGCGCGGGAGATCGCAGCTTCCATGGTCGTCGCGTCGACGTGCGACCGCTCGCATCCGGACACGCAGGCTCGCTGCCGCCTTGCGGTGAGGTCGTCGCTGCCGGCTTCGTGTCGCGTGGTCGGGTGGGAACGGTCTCGAACGCATTCATGTTAGGCAAAGCACCAGGGGGTCCGCATCGGCGCGTGGCGGAAAGCCCTGTCGGACGGATCCTACAGCGTCCGGCAGGACGAGACCCCTCCGTGTCCTACACCGACAGCATCGGTGGCGGCCGCCGTGGCGATGAGGATTCCCCCCGTGATCGGGTGGCGCAGCACCTGCGCCGCAACGCCGAAGCCCGCGGCGATCGTCGCAGGCTGCAGGACAGCGCCGGGTGCGCCTTGCGCGAGCACCCGACCCTGGTGCAAGACGACGACGCGATCGGCGTACGTCGCCGCGAGATTGAGATCGTGCAGGATGGCGAAGATGCCAACGTTGCGCTGGGCGGCGAAGGCGCGCGCGGTGACGAGCAGCGCGTGCTGGTGCGCGAGATCGAGCGCCGCGGTCGGCTCGTCGAGGAGCAGGAAGCGCGGGTGCGGAAAGTCCGCCTCCCAGAGCTGGGCGAAGGCCGCCGCCAGATGCACGCGCGCCTGCTCGCCGCCCGACAGCGTGGTCACCTCGCGCCCGGCAAGATGCGTCGCGTCGGCGAGCGCCAGCGCAGCATCGACGATCTCGCGGTCGCGCCGGTCGTGCCAGCCGGTCGACACCGGGTAGCGGCCGAAAGCGGCGACCTCGCGCGCGGTGAAGGCGAAGGCGAGTTCGGGCCGCTGCGGCAGCACCGCGCGCAGGCGCGCGCGCGCGGCGAGCGGCCATGCGGCAAGCTCGCGCCCCGCGACGCGCACGCGCCCCTCGGTGCGTGCCCGTGCCGGCAGGCGATCACCGGCGAAGAGCTTGAGCAGCGTCGACTTGCCCGCGCCGTTCTCACCGACGATGACGGCCGTCTCGCCCGTGTGCACCGACAGTGACACGCGATCGAGGAGCTTGCGCGTGCCGATACGGACGGTGACGTCGATCGCCTCGAGCATGGCTCAAAGTCCGATCTGGCCGCGCCGGCGCAACAGCAGCACGAGGAAGAACGGGCCGCCCAGGGTCGCCGTCAGGATTCCGATCGGCAGCTCCGCGGGGGCGACGAGGGTGCGCGCAAGGGTGTCGGCGAGCACCACCAGGACGGCGCCCAACAACGCGGCGCCGGGCAGGACGATGCGATGGTCAGGGCCGCAGGCAAGCCGGATCGCGTGCGGTGCGACGAGTCCGATGAAGCCGATGACACCGGTGGCGGCGACGAGCGACCCGACCGCAAGCGCGGTCAGCAGGATGGCAGCACGCTTGACCGCGACCACGTCGATGCCGATGTGCGTGGCCTGCGTCTCGCCCAGCGCGAGCGCATTGAGCGGCCGCGCAAGCAGGCTCCCCGCCACGGTGGCGATGAGCGCGAGCGGCGCCACCGCCTTGAGCACCGGCCACGTGGCCCCGCCGAGCGAGCCGAAGCTCCAGAAGGTGAGGTTGCGCAACTGCTCGTCGCTTGCAAGGTACGACAGCAGGCCGACCCCGGCCATCGCGAGCGCATTGAGCGCGATGCCCGCGAGCAGCACCGACGGCAGCGACAGGAAGCCGCCGGCCGCGCCGATGCGATAGACGAGCAGCGTCACCGCCAGCGCGCCGGTGAAAGCGGCAAGCGGCAACGTCCAGGCTCCCAGGAGTTTCGACACGCCAGGCAGCCACGTCGCGCCGAGCACGATGACGAACGCGGCGGCGAGTGCGCCACCCGACGACACGCCGATGAGCGTGGGATCGGCGAGCGGATTGCGGAAAAGACCCTGCATCAGCGCGCCGGCCACCGCCAGTCCCGCGCCGGACACGATGGCGAGGAGCACCCGCGGCAGGCGGATCGCGTTGAGCACGGCCACCTGGCGCGCATCGATGTCACCCGCGTCGATCCCGGTGTTGCTGACGAGAACGCGCAGAACGTCCGCCGGCGGAATGCGAAACGCGCCGTGACCGATGGCGAGGACCGTGACCGCCACGAGCAGGAGGGTGAGCCCCACGAGGACCGCGACACCGGGAATGCGGCGGGACGCGGCGGCCAGCCGTGCCGTCAAGGGCAGTCCTTGGTCGCGAGGCACGCGGGGCGCGGGGTCCCGGTCTGGCGGCGCAGGATCTCGTCGCGCAGTTCGGTGTACTGCCGCCCGACCTGCACCGCCACGTTGTCGGTGCCAAGCACCGTCCCGGCAAGCAGCGTCGGCACGAAGGTCCCCCGCACGTCCACCCGTACGAGCGCACCCTCGGGGACGAGGTGCGTGGTGAAGTCCGACGCCTTCAGATTGGCGCTGCGCAGCAGATGCGAGCGAATCTCGGTTTCGGGGACGAGAGTCACGTGGCGCAGGCTCTCGGTCGCAAGATGCAGCGGCCCCGCGTTGGCGTGACTGCGCTGCTCGACGTCGAACTCGTTGCCGCGGCGATTGACGATCCGGCTGACATCGACACTCGACAGGATCTCAGCCATGTGATCGAAGTCGACGAGCACCGCCCAGACGAGGTTCAGCGGTGCGGCGACCGTGAACGAGGCGGTCACCGCGTAGCCGCTCGCGTCCTTGCGCGCGCGTGCAGCCACGGCCGGCGGCGGCGCCTCCGCCGCCGGTGCAGCACCGAGCGGGGCCAGCGCGACGCGGTCGGCGATGTACGCACCCCCGGCGAGCGCGACCAGCACCGCGACGAGCGAGCCGCCCACGAGATGGCGCCGTTCGAAGAGCACGTGACTCACCTCGCCCCGGCGGCAGGCGGCAGGCGCCAATCGACTTCGTGCGGGCGCCCCGGGAGGTCGAGCACTGCGGTTGCCGGTGGCGTGCGTGCGATCTCGCGGCCGGCACGAAACACGCGCAGCCGCGTTGCGCGCAGACGGATCGCCTCGATCGGATCGCGCGCCTGGAGCAAGACGAAGTCGGCGCGACGGCCGGCGGCGATGCCGTAGTCGTCGAGATGCAGGATCTTCGCCGCGTTGACGGTGACGGCATCGAAGCACGCCCGCATCGCGTCGACTCCGGTCATCTGCGCCACGTGCAGGCCCATCGCCGCGACCTCGAGCATGTCGGCGCTACCGAGTGGATACCACGGGTCGAGCACGCAATCGTGGCCGAAGGCCACCGTCACGCCGACGGCCATGAGCTCGGGCACGCGCGTCATGCCGCGCCGCTTGGGATAGGTGTCGTGGCGACCCTGCAGCGTGATGTTGATCAGCGGATTGGCAATCGCGGCGACGCCCCCTTCGACCAGGAGCGGGATCAGCTTCGAGACGTAATAGTTGTCCATCGAATGCATCGACGTCAGATGCGATCCGGTGACGCGGCCTTGCAGGCCGAGGCGCACGCTCTGCGCGGCCAGCGTCTCGACGTGTCGCGACTGCGGATCGTCAGACTCGTCGCAGTGCAGGTCGACGAGCCGGCCGTGGCGCGCGGCAAGCTCGCAGAGCAGGCGCACGCTCTCGGCGCCGTCCGCCATCGTGCGCTCGAAGTGCGGAATGCCGCCGACGACGTCGACCCCCATCGTAAGTGCACGCTCGACCCGTGCGAGCGCGCCGGCGCTGCGCAAGACGCCGTCCTGTGGAAATGCGACGAGCTGCAAGTCGAGATACGGCGCCACGCGCTCTTTCACGTGCAGCAACGCCTCGACGGCAAGCAGGCGCGGATCACAGACATCGACGTGGGCACGAATGGCGAGAAGCCCCTTGCCCACCGCCCAGTCGCAATAGGCCAGGGCCCGCTCGACGATCTCCTCCTGCGTGAGCCGGGGCTTCAACTCACCCCACAGCGCGATCCCTTCGAGCAGCGTGCCGCTGCGATTCACGCGCGGGATGCCGTAGGACAGCGCCGCGTCGAGGTGGAAGTGCGCATCGACGAACGGGGGTGCAAGCAAGAGGCCGGCGGCATCGACCGTGCGTGCCGCGGTCGCGTCGATGCGCGGCGCGACGTCGACGATGCGGCCCGCGGCGACGAGCACGTCGATTCCCGTGCGGCCGTCGGCGAGCGTGGCGTTGGTGATGTGGAGGTCGGCCATCGATCGGCGCGGTGAGCGGGGCAGCGTGGCGACGGGATCGCGCGATGCGAGCGCGAGCGTCACTTCGTCCCGAAGATGCGATCGCCGGCGTCGCCCAGCCCCGGCAGGATGTAGCCGTGGTCGTTCAGCTGGCGATCGATCGCTGCGGTGTGGATCGGCACGTCGGAATGCGCTTCCTGCAGGGCACGCAGGCCTTCCGGCGCGGCGACGATGCATACGAAACGGATCGAGCGTGGACGCGTCTGCTTCAGCCGCGCGATGGCCGCGACGGCCGAATGGCCGGTGGCCAGCATCGGGTCGAGCACCACGGCGTCGCGCTCGGGCATCTCGCCGGGCATCTTGAAGTAATACTCGACCGCGCGCAGCGTCGCCGGGTCGCGGTAGACGCCGATGTGCCCCACCCGCGCTGCCGGAACGACCCCGAGGAAGCCGTCGAGCAGTCCCAGGCCCGCGCGCAGGATCGGCACGAAGACGACCTTCTTGCCGTCGATGAGCCGGCCCACCATCGTCTCGAGCGGCGTTTCGATGGCGACGTCGTGCAGCGGCGCGTCGCGCAGCACGTCGTAGGCCATGAGCGCGCCGATCTCGGTGAGCAGGCGGCGGAAGCTCGCCGTGCTGGTCTCCCGCTTGCGCAGGAGGGTGAGCTTGTGCTGGATGAGCGGATGATCCAGGACGTGCGGCTCGGTACGCATGGCGGACGGTGCGATCCCGGACGTGAGCCGGGTCGAAGGCGGCGGTGGCGCAGACGCCGAAGCCTAGACCACTCCGCGCCGGCTGTCGACGGCGCCCGGAATGCGGCGCCCTACCGCGCACCGGCCCACGGCGCGCGTTCCAGCCGACGCGCGCCGTGGCAAGGTGCAGGCGCTACTTCGCTGCGGTCGACTTGTACTTGGCGAGGTGCCGCGTCGGCAACGCGAGCGCATCGCGCCGGAACGGGTCACCGAGCTCGCGCGTGACCATCATCTCCAGCACCGTCGTCTTGCCTTCCTTCTGCGCGGCCGCTGCCGCGCGCAGTGCGGGACCGACGTCGGAGAGCTTCTCGACGCGCAGGCCCTCCGCCCCCATCGCCTTCGCCACCGCCGCCCACGACGGCTGCTTGTCGAGGTTCACGCCGACGAAGCGATTGGCGTAGAAGTCGACGTGGTTCTTCTTCTCGGCGCCCCACTGCCCGTTGTTGAACACGACCGCGGTCACGGGGATCGCCTCGCGCACGCAGGTCTGCAACTCGCAGAAGCTCATGCCCCACGCGCCGTCACCGACGTACGCGATCGCCGGCCGATCGGGCGCGGCAACCTTGGCGCCGATGATCGTCGGGAAGGCGTAACCGCAGTTGCCAAAGCTCATCGCGGCGAACATCGACCGCGGCTGGGCGAAGCGCAGGTAGCTGTTCGACACCGAGCAGATGTTGCCGATGTCGGTCGACACCATGGCACCTTCGGGCATCGCGCGCTCGAGTTCGCGCAGCATCTGGCGCGGGTGCATCGCGGTGCTGCCCTGGGACACCTCGATCGACCACGGATCCTTCTCGTGCGTCCAGCCGTCGAGCTCACTTTCCCAGGCGGTCTTCTCGGCCTTGACCTTGGCCAGCCGCTCGGCCTGATTCGCCTGGCAGGCGAGCGCCTTGCCCTTGAGCCGCGCGACGAGCGCGGCGGCGCTGGCCTTGGCGTCGCCACAGATCCCCACCGAGATCGGCTTCACGAGGCCCAGCATCTTCGCATCGGCATCGATCTGGATGATCTTCGCCTGCTTCGGCCAGTAATCGAGCCCGTACTGCGGCAGCGTGCCGAAAGGCCCGAGCCGCGTGCCGAGCGCGATGACGACGTCGGCCTGGCTGATGAGCTTCATCGCCGCCTTGCTGCCCTGGTAGCCGAGCGGACCGCACCACAGCGGATGCTGGGCCGGGAAGGCATCGTTGTGCAGATACGAGCAGGCCACCGGCGCCTGCAGGAGCTCGGCGAGCGCGATCGCTTCGCGCTGGCCGTTGGCCATGATGACGCCGCCGCCGGCGAGGATCACCGGGAACTTGGCGCTCGCGAGGAGTTCGGCCGCATCGGCGAGACTCTTCTCGCCGCCCGCGCCCCGCTCGATGACGATCGGCTGCGGAATCTCGCACTCGATGTCACCGTAGAAGAAGTCGCGCGGAATGTTGAGCTGCGTCGGTCCGAGCTCGAGGTGCGCGCGATCGAAGGCGCGGCCGGTCAGCTCGGCCATGCGTGCCTTGTTGTTCACGTGCGCCTGGTACTTGGTGATCTTGGTGAAGATCGGCAGTTGCTCAGTCTCCTGGAAGCCGCCGAGCCCCAGCGTCATCGATCCCGTTTCGGGGGTGATGCAAACGACCGGCGAATGCGCCCAGTACGCCGCCGCGACCGACGTCACGAAGTTGGTGATGCCCGGGCCGTTTTGCGCGATGCACACGCCATGGCGGCCCGACACGCGCGAGTAGCCGTCGGCCATGTGCCCGCCGCCCTGCTCGTGCGCAACCGAGATGAAACGGATGCCCGCGAGCGGAAACATGTCGAGGGCGTCCATGTACGCCGAGCCGACGATGCCGAAGACGTATTTCACGCCCTGCGCGACGAGCGTCTCGACGAACGCTTCGGACGGGGTCATCTTCTGGCGGCCGACGACCGCGGCAGGCAGATCCACTGGCTTGTTCATGACGGGCTCCTCGGGGTATTCGGGGGATGGGTGACGGCCGCGCAGTGTCGCACAATTTCCCGGTTCCGGCAAGCGAACTAATCGGAATTTGGTTTGCTGGATTCCATATTTCGATATAAACTCCCTACATGCCCGACAAGCGAGATCGTACGCCGCCACTGCTGCGTGTCTTCGGACTGCTCGAACACGTCGCCCGCGCCGACGGGCCCGGCACGCTGCAAGACCTCGCCGCAAGCGCGGGCCTGCCCAAGCCCACCGTCTACCGCATGCTCGCCATGCTCGAGTCCGCGGGGCTCGTCACCCGCGAGCCCGACGGCAGGCGCATCGCGGCGGGGCCGCGGTTGCTCCGCTTCGCGCTCGACGTGCAGCTCTCGGCAACGGTGCGTGCACCGCGGCGCGCGATCCTGCAGCGGCTCGCGCACGAGGTGGGCGAGACGGTGAACCTCACGATGCTCGAAGGCAGCGAGGTGGTCTATCTCGACCGCGTCGAGACCGAGTGGCCGCTGCGCATGACGCTGCAGCCGGGCTCGCACGTGCCGCTGCATTGCACCGCGAGCGGCAAGCTCCTGCTCGCACTGCTGCCGGCGGCGCAGCGGCGGCGCATCGTCGCCGAACTCGCGCTGCCGCGCTACACCGACAACACGATCACCGACCGCAAGGTGCTCACCGCCGAGCTTGCCGCGATTCGCCGCAACCGGTGGGCGACCGACAACGAGGAGTATCTCGCCGGCCTCGTCTGCGTCGGGGTTCCGGTCGGCGCGCCGGGCGGGCGCAGCGTGGCCTGCGTCGCCGTGCACGCGCCGGTGGCACGGATGACGCTCGACCGCGCGCTCGCGCACGTGCCCGCGCTCACGCGGGCGGCCGACGCGCTCGCATCCACGTTCGGCGTCGGCACGCACTGACGGCTGCCGATCGACGCGCGAGTGCGCTACCGCGCATCCTCGAGGATCATGTCGGATGCCTTCTCGGCGATCATCACCACCGGGGCGTTGGTATTGCCCGACACGAGCGTCGGCATGATCGAGCAGTCGACGACGCGCAAGCCGGCCACACCGTGCACCCGCAGCCGGTCGTCGACGACGGCCAAGGGATCGCTCCCCATCTTGCAGGTCCCCGACGGGTGGAAGATCGTCGCGCCGTACGCCCGCGCGAAGGCGAGCAGCTCGTCGTCGCTTTGCGTCGCGGCGCCCGGGCGGAGCTCCTCGACGATGTAGGGCGCCACCGCCTTCGTCGCCGCGAGCTTGCGCGCGAAGCGCAGCGCGGCCACCGCGCAGGTGCGGTCGTCGGCGGTGGACAGGTAATGCGGTTGCAGCGACGGGGCGGCCAGCGGGTCGGGCGAGGCGAGGCGCACGCGACCGCGCGAGGTCGGACGCAACTGGCACACGCTCATCGTGAAGCCGGAGAACGGATGCGGCTTCGCGCCGGCGAGATCGGCCGAGAGCGTCGCGAAGTGAAACTGGATGTCGGGAGTCGTCGACGCCGGCAGCACGCGCGTGAAGAGCCCTCCCTGGTTGATGCCGATGGCAAGCGGCCCCTTGCGCGCCACGAGCCAGCGCAGCCCGATCTTCAGCGACCGCCACCACGAGGCGAGATCGTCGTTGGTGGTGATCGGCTTCGAGCAGCGAAACAGGAGCCGCAGCTGCAGGTGGTCTTGCAGGTTCTCCCCGACGCCGGGCAGGTCGCGCACGACGCCGATGCCGTGCTCGGCAAGCTGCGCTCCCGGGCCGACACCCGAGAGGAGCAGCAGTTGCGGACTCTGCAGCGCACCGGCCGCGAGGATCACCTCGCGGCGCGCCTGCACCGTGCGCGTCTCGCCTGCACGGCGATACTCGACGCCAACCGCGCGACCCTCTTCGAAGCGCACGCGCGTGACCTGCGCGTCGGTCTCGACCGCGAGATTCGCGCGCTTTCGCGCCGGCTTGAGGTAGCCGACCGCGGTGCTGCAGCGCCAGCCGTGGTGCGTGAACAGCTGGTAGTAGCCAACGCCTTCCTGGACACCCGCGTTGAAGTCGTCGTTGCGCGGCACGCCGAGCTCACCGGCGCCGGCGATGAGCGCTTCCATGAGCTCGTGCTTCTCGCCGATGTCCGAGCACTTGAGCGGACCATCGACACCGTGCAACGGCGACGCGCCACGCTCGTTGCCTTCGCTGCGGATGAAAAACGGCAACACGTCGCGCCAGCCCCAGCCGCGATTGCCGGCTGCGGCCCAGCGATCGTAGTCCTCGGGTTGGCCGCGTACGTAGATGAGACCGTTGATCGAACTGCTCCCACCCAGGCCGCGCCCACGCGGCCAGTAGATGCTCCGGCCGTCCATACCGGGGTCGGGGTCGGTATGGAAGCCCCAGTTGTACGCGGGATGGAACATCGTCTTGCCGTAGCCGATCGGGATGTGGATCCACAGATAGCGATCCTCGGGCCCGGCCTCGAGGAGCAGGACACGGTGACGACCGTCCGCGGACAGGCGATTGGCGAGCACGCATCCGGCCGTTCCTGCACCGACGATGACGTAGTCGTGAGCGTCCATCGATTCCTCCCGTGAATCCCGCAATCTGCGCAGTTTTTATCGAATTATGAATCTGCAATTTCCGGATTCGACGAGAAAGTATTGCCATTCGCAACGGATATGTCTACATTGTCCGCAGCGCGGTGCCTGCGCAAGACAGGAACGTGCCAACGACGCCGCGCTGTCGCGGCCCACACGGAGGAAGACTCATGAAGCGTTCAGCGTACGCCCGCGCGGCGGTCGCCATCGGCGCCCTCGCGCTCGCCTGCACGACGGCGCTCGCGCAGACCGCGCAGCAGCCGGCCAAGCTGCGGATCCAGACGGCCGTGCCGTCGGCGAGCATCTATTTCGAACTCCTGAAGCGATTCGGCGATCGCGTCGACCGGATGTCGGGAGGCCGCATCAAGATGGAGATGCTGCCCGACGGTGCCGTCGTGCCCGCGTTCGAGATCCTCGACGCGGTCGACAAGGGCATCGTCGAAGGCGGCTACGCGTGGACGCACTACTGGTCCGGCAAGAACGCCGCGGCGGGCCTCTTCAGCAATCCGATGGCCGGTGCCGGCGTCGGCCTCGACCAGCTCTCGCACGTCGCCTGGATCTTCGAAGGCGGCGGCTACGAGCTGTACCGGAAGCTCTACAGCGACGTGCTCAAGGTCAACGTCGAGCCGTTCTACATCCAGCCGATGGGACCGGATCCGCTCGGCTGGTTCCGCGCACCGATCAACTCGACCGCCGACTTCAAGAAGATGAAGTACCGCTCGCCGCCAGGGATCACGGGCGAGATCTTCAAGGAGATGGGGATCTCCGCGGTCGCGCTGCCTGGCGGCGAGATCGTCCCGGCCGCGCAGCGTGGCGTGATCGACGCCGCCGAGTGGATCGGACCGGCCGACGACCTCAATCTCGGCCTGCAGACCGTGTGGAAGCACTACTACCTGCAGGGGCTGCACCAGTCGACCGACATCGGCGAGCTGATCCTCAACAAGACGACGTGGAGCAAGCTCTCGCCGGACCTGCAGGACATCTTCCGCACGGCGGCAATGGCGTCGATGATGGAGACGTACACCTTCAACGTCTACCGCAACGCCCAGGCGATCGTGAAGCTGCGCAACGAGTTCAAGGTGCAGATCCACGACACGCCGAAGGACTTCTATCCCGAGTTCGTGCGGGCGACCACGGTCGTGCTCGACCGCTACGCGGCGAAGGATCCGTTCTTCAAGCAGGTTCTCGACTCGCAGCGCAATTTCGCTCGCGTCGTGGTGCCGTACTGGACCAAGATCCTCGACCTGTACGCGAGCCTCGGCAACGCGGCGATCGCCGCCGAGCAGACGGCACAGCCAGCCGCGAAGAAGTGACCGCAGTCCCCGCCGGCCGCAGTGCGTGGCCGGCGGGGGTTGCCCCTTTCCGGTACGCGCGGCCGCGCCGTACCCGCGCTTCCCCCTGGAATCCGACATGACATCCGATACGCGCGGAGCCGTGCGCCTCGCCGGAGCCATCGACGCCGTCACCCGTTTCACCGGCAAGGCGATCGCATGGCTCATCATCCCGATGGTCCTCTCGCTCGTCTGGGAGGTCGTCGCGCGATACTTCTTCGACGCCCCGACGGTCTGGGCGTACGACATGACGTTCATGCTGTACGGGACGTTCTTCATGATCGGCTCGGCGTGGACGCTGCAACGCGGCGGCCACATCCGGACCGACGTCTACTACGGACGATGGTCGAAGCGCACGCAGGCGCGCGTCGACCTCGTCTGCTACGCGATCCTCTTCTTCCCGGCGATGATCGTCTTCGCCGACTTGACCTGGGATTACTTCTGGAAGTCGTACCAGCAAGGCGAGCGGATCGTGACCAGTCCGTGGATGCCGATCGTGTGGCCGTTCAAGTTCACGATGCCGCTGTCGGCCGTGCTGCTGCTGCTGCAGGGGATTGCCGAGTCGATCCGCTGCTGGGGTCGGGCCTTCGGCCCCGATCAGGATAACGGGGCGAACGATTCGGCCGATGCCGCCGACGGCGAGGTGGTCCTGTGAGCCCGGAATGGTTCGGTCTGCTGCTGCTCGCGGCGCTCTTCATCGCGATCTTCATCGGCTTCCCCATCGCGTTCACGCTGATCGCCGTCGCGGCGATCGGCGGCTGGATGGCGCTCGGCCCGATCGCCATGCACCTCATGACGCTGCAGTTCTTCTCGGTCATGCGCGATCCGACGCTCGCCGCGGTGCCGTTCTTCCTGTTCATGGGGTACCTCCTCGAGCAATCCGGCCTCATGGAGCGATTGTTCCGCGGCGTGCAGCTCGCGCTCGCGTCGATCCGCGGCTCGCTGTACCTCGCCGTCCTGCTCACCGCGACGATCTTCGCCGCGGCGACCGGCATCGTCGGCTCGTCGGTCACGCTGCTCGGCGTGATGGCGGCGCCGGCGATGAAGCGCAGCGGCTACGACGTGCAGTTGTCGGCAGGTGCGATCACCGCCGGCGGCACGCTCGGCATCCTCATTCCGCCGTCGGTGATGCTGATCGTGATGGGCCCTGTGGTCGGCGTTCCGGCGACCGACCTCTTCGCCGCGGCCGTCATCCCGGGCCTGCTCCTCGCATTGCTCTACATCGTCTACGCGATCGGCCGCAGCTACATGAATCCGAAGCTCGGACCCGCGCTGCCGCCGGAAGAGCGCGCCGAGTCGGTCGGGCACGTCGTGCGCGAACTCGTCTTCGGCATCGCACCGGTCGTCGTCATCATCCTGGCGACGCTGGGCGTGATCCTCGCGGGGATCGCCACACCGACCGACGCCGGCGCGATGGGAGCCTTCGCCGTGCTCATCCTCACCCTCGCCTACCGGCGGATGAGCTGGAAGAACTTCCGGACCGCGGTGTACTCGACGCTGTTGACGAGCTGCATGATCCTGCTCCTCGTCGCCGCTTCGAACTACTTCGGCGCGGTGTTCTCGCGCCTGGGCAGCGCGTCGCTCATCGCCGAATCGCTGCTGGGGCTCGACCTGCCGCCGACGCTCATGCTGCTCGTCATCCTCGGCATCATCTTCGTGCTCGGCTGGCCGCTCGAATGGGTGCCGATCGTGTTGATCGTCGTGCCGATCCTGCTGCCGCTCGTGCAGAAGCTCGGCATCGACATCGTGTGGTTCTGCACGCTGGTCGCCGTCTGCCTGCAAACCGCGTGGCTGTCGCCACCGGTGGCGCTGTCCGCCTACTTCCTCAAGGGCGTCGTACCCGAGTGGAAGCTGGGCGACATCTACAAGGGCATGATGCAGTTCATGGTGTTGCAGGTGATCGGCCTCCTGCTCGTCCTCTTCTTCCCGCAGCTCGCCCTGTGGCTGCCCGCCGTGCTGCGCGACTGACGGCAGCGTCTGCGCCCGCTGCGGTGGGTGCAGACGCTCCCGCCCGCCTCCTCACGCGCGTCTTCGCGACGCTCTCCTCGATCGCGGCATCGCCGCGCCCGCTGTCGGCCACGGCGATCGCCGCGAAGGTCGGCCTTGCGGCATCGTCGGCGCATCGCGTCCTGGGTCAGCTCGTCGCCGCCGGCCTCGTCGTCCGCGAGCCGGGCTCGCGCGGGTTTCGCGTCTCCTCGCAACTCGCGGCGTTTGCCCGCGAAGTGCTCCTGGGCGATCCGGCGCAGGCGGAGCGACACGCGATCCTCGACGGCCTCGCCACCCGCATCGGCGAGACCTGCAACCTCACGATGCTCGACCGGGGTCGCGTCGTCTATCTCGACCGCGTCGAATGCCAGTGGCCGCTGCGCGTCAATCTTGCGCCGGGCTCGCACGTTCCGATCCATTGCACGGCGAGCGGCAAGCTCTTCCTCGCGACGATGCCGAAGGCGCGGCGCACGGCACTGCTCGCCGCCGCACCGCTCGAGCGCTTCGCCCCCACGACGATCGTCGATCGCGCCGCGCTCGAGCACGAGCTCGAGCGCCTGCGCAAGCGCGACCTCGGCATCGACGACGAGGAGTACATGGCCGGGCTCATCGCGGTCGCGGTGCCGGTGCGCGACCCCCGCGGCCGGGTCGTCGCAGCACTCGCGGTGCACGCGCCCGCCGCCCGCATGCCGCTCACGGCGGCGCTCGACCACGTCGACGCGATGCGCGCTGCCGCGGCGCGGATCGCGTCGACGCTCAAGTGACGCTGGAGGCGGTGCCGCGCGTTGCGGCCCTTGCGTGCCACCGCGTGCGCCCTAGACCTTGCCCTTCCACGGCACGAGGATGCGCTCGATGCGGCGCATGAGCAGGTCGAAGCCGAAGGCAAACAGTCCGATGACGACGATGCCCATGATCACGGTGTCGCTTTGCAGGTACTGCGCGGCATTGAGCACCATGAAGCCCAGGCCGCGGTTGGCTGCGATCATCTCGGCGGCCACCAGCGTCGTCCAGCCGAAGCCGATGCCGATGCGCATGCCGGTGAGGATCTCGGGCGTGGCGGCGGGAAGCACGACGCGCGAGATGATCTGGAACTTCGATGCCCCCATCGTGTACGCGGCGTGGATCTGCTCGATCCCCACGGAGCGTACGCCGGCCCGCGCCGAGATCGCCATCGGCGCGAAGACGGCGAGGAAGATGAGCAGCGTCTTCGACAGCTCGCCGATGCCGAACCAGATGATCATCAACGGCAGGTAGGCGAGCGGCGGCAGCGGACGATAGAACTCGATCGGCGGGTCGAAGATGCCGCGCATCACCCGGTTGGTCCCCATCAGGATGCCGATCGGGATCGCTGTCACGCACGACAGCAGGAATGCGCCGAACACGCGCATCAGACTCGTCGTCGTATGCTGGAGCAGCGTCGAGTTCGCCACGCCTTCGGTGGCGGCGATGATGAACTTCTCCCACACCGCCTGCGGGGTCGGCAGGAAGAGCGGCTTGATCCAGCCCATGTTGGTGATGAGGAACCACAGCGCGAAGAGCACGATCGTCGTGACCACGCTGATCGTCGTGCTGCTGCCCTGGCCGGGCGAGCCGTAGACCTGGCCGGGGACCGCCGCTCGGCTTGCGAACCAGCGCGGCTTGCCGCCGGCGGGGGCGGGGGTCGCCGGCGGGGTCGAGCGTGGCGACGAATCCGGCGGCGCGCTAGGCATGCGCCACCTCGCCGGCCTGGCCTTCGGCGCGCTCGTCACCGTAGATGATGCCGAGCACGGTCTCGCGCATGCGGATGAAGTCGCTGCTCGACTTGATCGCGCGCGCGTCGCGGCACTCGAGAAAGCGTCGATTGAAATCGACGTCGTAGGTGTTGGTGATGCGCCCGGGCCGCGGTGACATCACGATGACGCGGGTGGCGAGGAAGAGCGCTTCCTCGACGCTGTGCGTGATGAAGAAGACCATCTTGCCGGTCTTTTGCCACACGTCGAGCAGGAGCTCCTGGATCGTCTCCCGGGTGAGCGCGTCGAGCGCTGCCATCGGCTCGTCCATGAGCAGCGTGGCCGGGTTGCAGGTCAACGCGCGCGCGATGCCGACGCGCTGCTGCATGCCGCCGGAGAGCTCGTAGATCATGTGATCGTGGAAATCCTGCAGCCCGACCAGCGCGAGGTTGTGCGCGGCGATCTCGTGGCGCTGGCGCGAGTCGACGCCCTGCAGGCTCAGGCCGAACTCGGTGTTGCGGATGACGTTGAGCCACGGCAGCAGCGCGTGCTTCTGGAACACGACGCCGCGGTCCGGCCCGGGGCCCGTGATCGTGCGTTGCCCGAGGCGCAACTCTCCCTGCGACGGCGACAGGAAGCCTGCCATGAGGTTGAGCAGCGTCGTCTTGCCGCAGCCCGAAGCTCCGAGCGCCACGACGAAGTCACCCGGGTTGATCGTCAGATTGATGTTGTCGAGCGCCTGGACCTCTTCGCCCGGCCGGCGGCCCGGGAAGACCACGCTCACCCCGGTGATGCTGAGCGCTTCGGTTTGGACCACCATCGCCATCCTCGCTGCGTCGAACCTGCGGCGCACCGCCTCGCGGCCGGCCGGAGCGCCGCTCCAGCCGGCCGCAAGCCAGGGTGATCGACTACTTCGCCGCGGCGTCGGCGTACTTCGACGTCACGTACGCACTGTAGTCGGGCAACAGCTTGTTGATCTGCCGCTGCGTCTTCAGGAACTCGGCGCTTTGCGTGACGGCACCCAGCGCCTTGCCTGCCTTGCCACCGCCCAGCCACTCCGCGGACGCCTGCTGCTTCGCATCCGGGAAGGTCAACAGCTTGAGCGAATCGGCGTTGTCCGCCGCGTCGCCGCCAATGAGCTTGGTCATCGCCTTCACCTCGGCCGAGCTCGCCGTCCACTTCGCGTGGTTCGCGTTGTAGTCCGCGTAGGTGGTGGCGAGCGCCTTGGTGAACGCCGCCATGAATGCGCCGTTCTTCGCGGCCCACGCCTTGTTCACGACGAGACCGTCGAAGGTCGGCACGGTCTTGGCGCCGATTTCCTCGGACGTCGCGATCGTCGTGCCGTTCTTGAGGAGCGTCGTCAGCGCCGGCGGCCACACGTAGGCGGCGTCGATGTCGCCGCGCGACCACGCCGCGACGATCTCTGGCGGCTTCATGTTGAGGATCTGCACCTTCGACGGCGCGATGTTCCAGATCTTCTCCAGCGCCAGCAGCAGGTGGAAGTGCGAGGTCGAGACGAACGGCACGGCGACCTTCTTGCCGACGAGATCCTGCGGCGCCTTGATGCCGGACCCGTTGCGGGCGACGAGTTGCTCGGAGCGCCCGATGTTGTCGAGGATCCAGAAGAGCTCGAGATCCACGCCATTGCTCGTCGCCGCCGCGATGCCGGTGGAGCCGATCACGCCGATCGGCACGTCGCCGGAGGCGAGTGCTGCGCTGATGTCACCCGCCGACGTGAACTGTCGCCAGTTGATCTTGTATCCCGTCGCCTTCTCGAACACGCCGTTGGCGATGGCCGTCGGGAACGGCCCGACGATCGTCTGGTAGCCGATCGTGACCGTCTTGTCCTGCGCCTGCGCGAGCGCGCCGCCGAACAGCAGTGGCAGTCCCAGCGCGACCGCGAGCGTCCTCCATATGCGTTTCATGTTCCGATCCTCCTCCGAAGAGCCTGCTGTGAAAGTACGGGCCCCGACCGTCGATGGTACGCGAATGATCGGCGAGCCGGCGTCGCGTCTTGCCACGATACGCCATCACGAGTGTGCCGGCCCGCGCGCGCGCGGCACTAGTGCCAGTTGGCCGCAATCGCTTGCGCCAAGCGCCGCCGCGGCGCCATCCCGTACCCTGCCACCGGTCGCGATGCCGATCCATGCAGCGCCGCGCGGCGGCGGGGGTCGCGAACGGGGAAAACAGGCCGATTCGCGGCGATAATGACTTCTTTGCAAGAAAAGGGTCGCAATGACGACGTCGACCAGGCCGGGAGCGACCATCTGGGAGCCGCTGTTCCAGCGCTCCGCGCATGGCGGCATCAGCCTGCAGGGGCGAATCCGGCAGATGCTCGTCGCCGCCGTGCTCGACGGCCAGCTTCCCGTCGGCGCGCCGATTCCGTCGAGCCGCGAGCTCGCGTTGCACCTCGGCGTCGCGCGCAATACCGTGGTCATCGCCTATCAACAGCTCGTCGACGAGGGCTTCCTCGTCTCGCGCGAGCGCAGCGGCTTCTTCGTCCACCCGGAAGCGCTGGCGAGCCGGGTGCGGCACACGCCGAGTGACGAGAGTGCACTGCGCGGTCCGGCACCGGATTGGCATCGCCGCTTTCGCTTCGCGCCGTCGATGCAGCGCAACATCGTCAAGCGCGCCGACTGGCAGAAGTATCCGTATCCCTTCCTGTACGCGCAGTTCGACGCATCGCTGTTTCCCACCGCCGAGTGGCGCGAATGCTCGCTCAAGGCGCTGAGCGTGCTCGATATCCGCGAGTGGGCGCCCGACCTCATCTTCAGCGACGACGCGTCGCTCATCCAGCAGGTCCAGGCGCGCGTGCTGCCGCGCCGCGGCGTATGGGCGCTGCCGGAGGAAATCGTGGTGACCGTCGGCGCGCAGCAGGCGCTGTATCTCCTCGCCGACCTGCTGATGACCGCGCGAACGACCGTGGGCATGGAGGACCCCGGCTATCCGGACGCCCGCAATGCCTTTGCGAGCCGCGATGCGCGCCTCGTGCCGCTGCCGGTCGACGCGACGGGGCTCGTTCCCGGTGCCGCCTTGCGCGGCTGCGATTACGTCTACGTCACGCCCAGTCACCAGTGCCCGACGACGGTCACGATGCCTCTCGTACGCCGGGAGGCGCTGCTCGCCGCGGTGCAGGAAGGCGACGCGATCGTGATCGAGGACGACTACGAGAGCGAGAACCTCTTCGTCGGGACGCCGACGCCGGCGCTGAAGAGCCTCGACCGCAACGGCCGCGTCATCTACGTGGGGAGCCTGTCCAAGACGTTCGCGCCGGGCTTGCGCCTTGGCTACATCGTCGGCCCCGCCGACCTCATCGCCGAGTTGCGCGCGCTGCGTCGACTCGTGCTGCGCCATCCGTCGACGTACGTCGCGCGCGCGTTTGCACTCTTCCTCTCGTTGGGCCATCACGACGCGCTCCTGCGCCGGCAGCGCATCGTCTATCACGAGCGGTCGAGCGCCCTGTCAGCAGCCATCACGCGGCATCTCGCCGATCTCGACGTGGTGCACGCGATCGGCGGCAGCGCGTGCTGGGTGGTCGGCCCCCATTGGCTCGACGCCACGCTGCTCGCGCGCCAGGCCGAAGCCGACGGCGTCCTGATCGAGCCGGGGGATGTCTTCCACATGGTCGCGGGCAGTGGCCGCAACACGTTTCGCCTCGGGTTTTCCTCGATCCCGGCCGAGCGCATCGACGCCGGGATTCGCGCCCTCGCCGGCGTCATGCGGCAGATGCGCCCGACACTCGTCGGCGCCTCGTAGGCGTCGCCGGCAACATTTCGCGCCGCCACGTGAGGGTCGCGCGGGCCGGCGCCGCTGGTCCATGCAGTTCCGATGATCTGGTGCTACGGGTCGCGCGATCCCCGTCGTACGCTACGTGGCGTGGACGCGACGCGAACCCGTGCGGATCGCGAGCGCGTGTCGACAGGAGAGACGAGCGTGGCCAACGAGCATGACACCCGCGGCGCAACGGTGGATGAGGCGTTCCTGCAGGCCTTCACCGATGCCTGGAACCGGCACGACATCGAGGCGCTGCTGCGCTTCGTCACCGACGACTGTGTCTTCGATGCGGTCGGCGGGCCCGACGCCTGGGGAACGCGTTACGCCGGGAAGGACGCCTTGCGCAAGGGTTTCGCGCAGGCCTGGACCACGTTCCCCGACGCGCAGTGGACGAACGGACGCCACTTCGTGTGTGGCGATCGCGGCGTATCCGAGTGGACGTTCATCGGCACCAAGGCCGACGGAACGCGCATCCACGCCAACGGCTGTGACGTCTTCACGTTCCGCGACGGACGAATCGCCGTGAAGAACGCGTTCCGCAAGGACCGCCCGCCGCTTCCCAAGGCATGAGCGGGTCGTCCGTCGTCGCGACCATGGACACCAAAGTCGACGCGGCCACCGCGGCGCTCACCGCGTACGACCCGCGCTACGATCCGCTCGTTGCTGCCCATCCCGGGCGCGGCACCGAGTACGCGCCGACGTATTGGGTGGCCTCGGCCGGCACACCCCCGGCAGACGACGGCCCCATCACGCAGGACGTCGACGTCGACGTCGCGATCGTCGGATCAGGCTTCACCGGTCTTGCGACCGCGCTCTTCCTCGCCCGCGAGCACGGGATTCGCGCGACGGTGCTCGAGGCGAACCGGTCGGTGTGGGGCTGCACGAGCCGCAACGGCGGCCAGGGCCAGAACGCGAGCGGTCGCCTGTACCGATCGCAATGGATCGCCCGCTGGGGCAAGGCGACCGCGATCCGGCTCGATGCCGAGATCCGCAGCGGCTTCGAGACCTTCAAGAGCCTCGTTGCCGAGATCGATTGCGATCCGCAGCCGGGCGGGCACCTCTACATCGCGCACCGCGCGAAGAAGCTGCCGTTCCTCGAGAACGAGGCGCGCGTGATGCGCGACGTCTTCGGCTACGACGCCCGGATGCTCACGGCCGAGGAGGTGCGCCGCGACTACGTCAACGAGGCCGAGGCGGTCGGCGCGCTGCACGAGCCCGACGGCATCGGCGTGCATCCTTTGAAGCTCGCCTACGGCTACCTTGCCAAGGCGCGCGCGCTCGGCGCGAAGGTGCACCCGGCGAGCCCGGTGGTGGGCTGGGAGCTTCGTAACGGCGTGCATCACCTGCGCACGCCCGGCGGGATCGTGCGCGCCCGCGCAGTGGGCTTCGCGACGGGAGGCTATACCTCGAACGGACTGCATCCGACGCTCGATTCGCGGATCATGCCGATCCTGTCGAACTCGATGGTGACGCGACCGCTCACCGCCGACGAGATCGCGGCGACGAACTTTCGCACGATGCAGATCGTCACCGATACGCGCACGTTGCGCTTCTATTACCGGCGTCTGCCGGACAACCGCGTGCAGATCGGCAGCCGCAGCTCGATCACCGGCGCCGATGCCCCGCACCCGCGCCACATGAAGGTGCTGGTCGACGGATTGCATCGCAAGTTTCCCGCGCTCACCGGAATCGACATCGATTACTCGTGGTGGGGTTGGGTCGACGTCTCGCACGACATGATGCCGCGCATCGTGCAGCCCGATCCGCGGCAGACGGCGTATTACGCGCTGGGCTACGGCGGCAACGGCGTGTCGTTCTCGGCGCACGCCGGGCGGCGGCTCGCCGAGCGCATCGCGGGCAAGCGCGATCCCGCATTCGATCTGCCGATCTACGCCTCGCCGCTCCCGTTGCCGATCGCCTTCCATCGCTTCGAATCGCGTTTCTTCGCGCCGTTTCGCCGCCTCGGGCAGCGTGCGCTCTACCACTGGTACTACCTCAAGGACGAGAAGCTGTAGCCCCTTCGGGCGCGGCCTTCGAGGTCGCCGCAGGCACGGCGTGATAACGTTGCCGGTCATGGCACCCGGTGCCCCGGGTGTATCGCTGTCCATCCCGGGCGCGCACCGCGCCACGATCTCGCACGAACGACATGGCAACGACCGATCGCAGGAAGAAGGCGGGTGCGCGCAGCGCGCACCGCCCCCCGGGCCGCACCACGGCGGCACCCGCCCGACCGCATCTCGACCACATCGTGGCCACGGCGCAGCGCGCCGGCCCCGCACGCATCGCCGTCGCCTATCCGTGCAGCGCCAATGCGCTGGAAGCGGCGGTCACCGCGCATCGCCTGGGCCTCGCCGACCCGATCCTCGTGGGGCCGCCGCGACGGATCGGCGCACTGGCGCGCGAGCACGGCCTCGACCTTGGCGGCATCGCCATCGAGGAAACCGACGCCGATCCGCACGTTGCCGCGCGGGCGAGCGTCGCGCTGTGCCAGGACGGGCGCGCCAACGTCATCATGAAGGGGAGCCTGCACACCGACGAGCTCCTCGCGGCGGTCGTCGCACGCGACAGCGGGCTGCGCACCTCGCGGCGCATGAGCCACGCTTTCGTCTTCGACCTGCCGGGCGAAGCGCGGCCGCTCTTCATGGCCGACTGCGTGGTCAACATCGAGCCTGGCCTCATGGACAAGCGCGACATCGTCCAGAACGCGGTCGATCTCGTCCATGCCCTCGGCATCGAGCGTCCGTACGTCGCCGTCCTCTCCGCCGTCGAGACGATCAATCCCGCCATTCCCGGCACGATCGAGGCGGCAGCACTCGCCAAGATGGCCGAGCGCGGGCAGATCACGGGCGCGATCGTCGACGGCCCGCTGGGGTTCGATGCCGCCATTTCACCGGAAGCGGCGCGCATCAAGGGTCTCGACCTGCAGGGTCGGGGGCGCCCCGACGTCTTGATCGTCCCCAATCTCGAGGCGGGCAACATGCTCTACAAGGAGCTCGTCTACCTCGCGCACGCGGAATGTGCCGGCCTCATCCTGGGGACGAAGGTCCCCGTCGTGCTGACGAGTCGAGCCGATTCCCCGCAGGCGCGCGTGGCGTCGTGCGCGCTCGCGGTGCTCCAGGCGAAGGCGACGGGACGCGCCGGCAAGGCGTGACGGGGAGACGAGGCGGCGCCGCACGCCGCGTCGCGACCCGTCCCGAGACGAGTGCCGCCCGGTGCGTCAGGTGGCGGGCGCCGTAACGGTCAGGCCGCGCGCGCCGTCGCCACCGCGACCCCGGCCTGCGCATCGCGCAGCCGGCTCGTTCGCGGCACGCCGGCCAGCAGGTATTCCATCTGGTCGGCGAGGATGCGCCGATTGCGCAGGATGAAGTGCTCGTGCCGGTTCGGCACGTACGGCACGTACAGCAACGGCATGTGCGCCTGCTCGGGCGAGCGACCGCCCTTGCGCGTGTTGCAACTGCGGCACGCGGTCACGGTGTTCGTCCACGAATCGCGGCCACCGCGCGAGACGGGCACGACGTGATCGCGCGACAGCTCGCGCATGAGGAAGCGCTTGCCGCAGTAGGCGCAAAGCTGGCGGTCGCGCGCGAAGAGCATCGGGTTGGTGAGGCTCGGCGCGTGCCGATGCGCCCCCATGCCGGTGCCCTTGATGGCGAGGATCGATTTCGTGGCGAGGCGCGATCGCTCGCCGCTGCGCTGCCAGCCACCCCGGAATTCGCGCACTTCACCACCCACCGACCAGGCGACCATCTGTTTCGCGTGATAGGTGATGGCTTCTTCGAGCGCCACCCACGCCTGCGGGAGGCCGGCCATGTCGACAGTGAGTACGAGCGGGTCCATGGAAGGGGCGGGCGGCATGGTGCTGCGCCGCAATAGCACAAAGTATGCATCAATGCCGAGCCGTTCGTCACGGCCCGGCGGGAGTCTCCCGCCGGGTTGCCCGTAACGCGTGACCCCTGCCGGACACGAGGCCCGCAGGGGCGGCGATCCCGATCGTCGGTTGGGAAGGCCGCGCACAGCCTTCGAAATCGCCGGTATTGCCCGGTGCTAGCACCGTTGTCGTGATGCACTCATGAAGGTCACCTCCCCGCCTCGCGTCGGCGGCGGATGCGAATGCGGTGACCGCATCCGGTATCCGTTTCCCGTTCGTGTTCCGCCGCGCCACATGGCGCACCGGTCCTGCTCACCCGAGGCGCCGGTACGGCGGAGGATTCCGTCGTGCCGGTGACTCGGGCGCCCTGCCCTCCGCGTGCCGGCGGGCAGGGCTACTGCCCGGCCGCGTCGCGCACCGCGAGATCGAGCAACGCACGGGCCGTGACTTCGGCCTCATGCGCCGACTCGACCGTCGCGAGGCGTACGATCAGGCCGTCTGCCGTCTGCCGATACAGGCCCTGCGGCCCTGCCCTCACCCGACTCCCGCCATCCACGCGACGCGGGTGCTGGGGCTCTTCGAGAACCCCCAGTCCATTGCGTGCCATTTCGTGTGTCTCCATGCCGTCTCTTGTTGTGGTTCAAGGCACACGAGTCCACGTCGATTGCGACCGGCTCCCTCTTGCGCGATGGCTGCGGCGCGTTGCGTCATGGCGCCTTGCGCGTTCGCGACGCGAGGTTGCCCCCGTGCCCCTGGTCCCTGTTCGTGTTTCGCAGCGTCATGCCGTCGGCCTCCTTTCCCTGTCAGGCGCGCCCGAATGGACGCGCGTCAACGCTCGCACGCGGTCGGCGTGAACATCGGAGGGATCGGGAACTGCGACGACCTTCCGAGTGTTCCGCCCATCCTCCCGGCGGAACCTCATCCGGTCGGAGGGACTACGGGGTCGGCAGCACGCCGGCGATCGCCGGCGAAGCGTTGGGCGGGTTGCCGACCCCGTTGGCGAACGTGCAATCGACCCCGTGCGACGCGAGGCCCGCGATGCCGACGCGCATGGCGACGCCGCTCGCGCCTGCGGCGCGGCGAATGCCATCGAGGTGTCGGACGGAGCTGGTCATGGGAGCGAAGCGTGTTACGCCGATCGAGGGAACGAGCTTGCAATGATAGACTTGGCGCGCTGCGCGACGCAAGCGCGGGATGCGTCGTGACCGCGGTCACGTGACGAAAATGCAACACACAAGATCTGACGAGTCTGCGCTCGAGACCGCGCGCTGCGCTGCGGACGTGCGCGGCGTGGCGCGGGACCCGTCCCGAGCGCATCGGTTCGCGCCGTCGCGGCATCCGCGTGGGCCGAAGGCATGACACAGGCATGAGACTCGGTGAACGCTTGCGCCTCGTGCGCGGCGGCGAGACGCAGAAGGCGTTTGCCGCCGCCCTCGGCGTCCACGAGAACACGGTCGCCAACGCCGAACGCCGCGACTCGACGACGCAGGACTATCTGTTGCGCATCGCCGAAATGCGCCACATCAACCTGCACTGGCTGCTCACGGGACAAGGCGCGATGCGCCTCGACGAGCCGGCGGGATCGTGGCTCCAGGAGAAGCTCGCGCTTGCCCTCACCGACGCCCTGCGCATCGCGTACGGGGCGCGCTACGCCACGGTCCCCGTCGAAACCCGCGCCCGCGCGCTGCGGGCGGGCGCGACGTACCTGCGAGCCATCGGTGTCACCGAGAACACGATTCCCGAGCCCGACGCGCTCGCGCGCCTCCTCAAGCTCACGATCGAGGTGATGGGCAAGGCGCCCTGAGCGGCCGCGGCTTCGCCGGCACTCCCACCCGATGCGCCGTACCTTGGCATGCCGCCAAGCCGCACTACACGAGCGTCACCTTCCCCGTGGCGATGTCGTAGACGCCACCGACGATGTCGATCTTCCGCTCGCGATGGAATTTCCGGACGATCGGCGGCGAGGCCTCGAGCCGCGCGACCTGCCGGCGCACGTTCTCGGCAATCGCGTAGTCGAGGGGCGCGTGCGGCGCCAAGCGTGTGGCGACGACGGCCGCCGGCCTGATCGAAGCGATGAGCTCGGGCAGATGCCCCGGCAAGACGAGGTTCGACTGCGTGACCTTGAGCGCGGCGTCCACCGCACCGCAGGCCGAGTGCCCCAGCACGACGATGAGGGGGATGCCGAGGAACTGCACGCCGTATTCGAGCGAGGCGAGCAGGTCCATGTCGACGACATTGCCCGCCACCCGCGTCACGAAGAGGTCGCCTGGCGCCTGATCGAAGACGAGCTCGGGGGCCACCCGCGAATCGGCGCAGGAGAGGATCGATGCGATCGGATGCTGGCCACGAGCCCGGGCCGCGCGCCCGGCAGCGAAATCGCGGGTCCGTGGCGCATTGGCGACGTAGCGCGCGTTGCCCTCCATGATGCGGGCGAGCGCCGTGGCAGGCGGGATTGCATTGGGGGCAGGCGCCGCGCCGGCGGGAGCGACGTCTGCGGCCCGCACGACGGATGGTGCCAGGAGCGAAACCGCGGCAGCCGCGCCCGTCGCAAGGAAGCCTCGGCGCGTCCGCGTCGGGCGATGGTCGGCATGCCCACAGACGTTGCACATGGGGTCGATCCGTTCCGGAAGGGATGGGGTACCGGCAAGCAAGCCGCATGCCGTGCCCGGCCGGAAGTCCTGCCGGCGCCGGCTGCGCGGTCACTGTCGCGCCTGCACCGCGGAGGCGGATGCCGGCGGCGCGCTACAGGGTGAGTGCGACGCGGGTTCCCTGATCGATCGCGCGCTGGGCATCGAGTTCGGCGGCAACGTCGGCGCCACCGATGAGCGCGAAGGACGTGCCGGCATCGGTGAGCGATGCGACGAGGTCGCGTTGCGGCTCCTGCCCGGCGCACACGACGATGGTGTCCACCCCGAGCACGCGGGGCGCGCCGTCGACGGGCACGTGAAGTCCCGCATCGTCGACTCGCACGTATTCGACACCCGCAAGCATCGTCACGCCGCGCCGCTTCAGGAGCGTGCGGCGGATCCATCCGGTCGTGCGCGCCAGGCGCGCGCCGACCCGCTCGTCCTTGCGTTGCAGGAGCCACACCGCGCGCGGCGGTGCAACCGCCTCCGGCGCGCGAAGTCCGCCGCGCTGCGCGTAGTCCGCGTCGATGCCCCATTCGTCGCGGAAGGCCACGATCGCCGGATCGTCGCGGGCGCCGTCGCTCGCGTGCCCGTCGGGCGCGTGGCCCGCGGTGAGGAGTTCGGCCACATCGAAGCCGATCCCGCCCGCGCCGATGATTGCCACGGTGGCACCGGCCACCTTACGGCCGCTCACGATATCGGCGTAGCCCACGACTTTCGCATGACCGATGCCCGGAATCGAGGGCACCCGTGGCACGACGCCGGTGGCGAGCAGCACATGATCGAAGCCGGCGAGATCGCTCGCCGTGGCGCGTGTGGCGAGCCGCTGCGTCACGCCGAGTTCGGAAAGACGCGCGCGAAAATAGCGCAGCGTCTCGCCGAATTCCTCCTTGCCCGGGATGCGTCGCGCGAGGTTGAACTGGCCGCCGATCTCTGGCGCCGCCTCGAAGAGCGTCACACGATGGCCGCGAGCGGCCGCCGTCGTGGCTGCGGCGAGTCCCGCCGGCCCGGCGCCCACCACCGCGATGTCGCGGGCGTGACGCGCCGGAGCAAGCGCAAGTTCGGTCTCGTTGCACGCAAACGGGTTGACGAGACACGAGGCGATCTCGCGCGCGAAAATCCGGTCGAGGCACGCCTGATTGCAGGCGATGCACGTGTTGATGTCCGCCGCGCGACCCGCTGCCGCCTTGCGCACGAAGTCGGGATCGGCGAGGAACGGCCGCGCCATCGACACCATGTCGGCATCGCCGCGGGCGAGAATCGCCTCCGCCGTCGCGGGGTCGTTGATGCGATTGGTGGCCACGAGCGGAATCGTGACCGCGCCACGCAGGCGCCGCGTCACCCACGCGAAGGCCCCGCGCGGCACCATCGTCGCGATCGTCGGAATGCGCGCCTCGTGCCAGCCGATGCCCGTATTGAGCATCGTGGCGCCTGCCGCCGCGACCGCGCGGGCGAGTTCCACCACCTCGTCCCACGTGCTGCCGCCCTCGACGAGGTCGAGCATCGACAACCGATACACGACGATGAAGTCTTCTCCCAACGCCTCGCGCGTGCGGCGCACGATCTCCACGGGAAAGCGGATGCGGCGGGTGAAGTCGCCGCCCCACGCGTCGCCGCGCTGGTTCGTCTGCGGCGCGATGAACTCGTTGATGAGGTAACCCTCGGAGCCCATGATCTCGACACCGTCGTAGCCGGCGTCACGGGCGAGCCGGGCGCAGCGAACGTAGGCGGCGATCGTGCGGCGCACGCCCCAATCGGTCAGCGCCCGCGCACGGAACCGGCCAATCGGCGCCTTCGATGCCGACGGCGCCACCGCGAACGGGTGGAAGGCATAGCGCCCCGCGTGCAGGATCTGCAGCGCGATCTTTCCGCCCTCGGCGTGAACCGCGTCGGTGATCGCACGGTGGCGCCGGACCTGCCATGAATGCGACAGTTGCGCGGCCTTGGGTTCGAGCCGGCCGACGAGGTTCGGGGCGATGCCGCCGGTGACGATGAGCCCCACGCCGCCGCGGGCACGCGCGGCGTAGAACGCGGCGAGGCGGGCGAAGCCGTCCGGCGCTTCCTCGAGGCCGGTGTGCATCGAGCCCATGAGGACCCGATTGGGCAGCGTCGTGAAACCGAGATCGAGCGGCGCGAGAAGGTTGGGGTAGGCGGACACCGGCCGGATTGTAACGGCCCGCGCGTGCATCGCGCGGCCGGACACGGCTAGCCCGGATGCTCGGCGGCCGCCGCGTCGCGCGTGCTCCACCAGGCCGCCACCACGCCGCACACGAGGATCGTGCCGATGCCGGCAAGCGTCGCGGCATCCGGCACATGCCGGTAGGCGACGATGCCGATCAGTGTCGACCACAGGAGCTGCGTGTACGAGAACGGCGCGAGCACCGCGGCGTCGCCACGATGGTAGCCATTCACCGACAGCCACTGCGCGGCGCTCCAGACGAGGGCCATGGCAACGGCGATGCCGATCGTCGCCGGTGGCGGCACGACGAGTTGCGGCAGGGCAACGAGCGTCAGCAAGAGGAAGCCGAAAAGCCCCGAATACAGGAGCGTGGTATCGACCCCGTCGTGCTGGGTGAGCTTGCGCGTGCAGATCACCGCGATCGCCCACGCAAGCGACGAGCACAGGGGATAGAGCGCGGCGAACTGGAACGCGGTGGTCCCCGGGCGCATCACCACCAGCACGCCGAAGAAGCCCACCGTCACGACGAGCCACTGGACGCGATCGACCTGCTCGCGCAGCAACCATGCCGACAGCACCGTCACGAACAGGGGTGATGCGAACGCGAGCGCCGTCGCCTCGGCAAGCGGCAGCGCGCGCAGGCCCAGGATGAAGAACGATGCGGAAGCGACGAGCGCGATCGCGCGGACGAGGTGCAGCCACGCACGCCGGGTACGCAACACCGTCCGCCCGCGCCGCAGGAGCGGCAATAGCGCGATGGCGAAGGCGAAGTAGCGGATCCACACGATCACGATGACCGGCAGGAAGCCGGTGAGGTACTTCGCGAGCGCGTCGGAGACGGCGAAGCAGCCCATCGCGGCGACGATCATCGCGATCGCCGATCCGGGTGTGGGGGCACGGGTGAGCGTGGGGCGCATCGGAATCGCTCGCGCCGGTCAGCGCGTTCGGGGTCGCCGGCGTGATCGCCCGTGGGCGTGAGCCGCGGGCGCAATGCCCCTTACTGCAGCGACGGCTTCTTCAGGAAGTCGCCGCGATCGGCCGACTTCACCGTCAGCGGAATCGCCTTGCCGGCACGCGTGATGGTCATCGGTATCTCGGTGCCCGAGGGACCGAGCCGCCACACGCCACGATAGAGTTCAGCGAGCGTTGCCACGCGCTCTCCGGCCACCGCGACGATCTGGTCGCCCTGCTTCACTCCGGCACGCTCGGCCGGCCCACCTTGCGTGAGGCCGCCAACGACGATCCTGCGGTTGTCCTCGCTTGCGTACATGCCAAGCCAGGGTCGCGGTGGACGCGCCGAGCGCCCGGTCTTCACCATGTCGTCGAGGATGGGCACCAGCACGTCGATCGGGACGAACATGTTGCCCTTGCGCACGTCGTCGCCATCGGCTTCCTGCACGAAGAGCGAGCCGATGCCGATCAGTCGGCCATCGCGGTCGACGAGCGCCGCGCCGCTCCACTCCGGATGCGGTGGCGAGGTGAACAGCGCCACGTCGAGGAGGTACTCCCAATAGCCGGCGAACTCACGGCGCGCGAAGACCTCCGCCTTCAGCGCGTGCGCCCGGCCCCCGTAGCCGACGACGTAGACCTCGTCACCGACGGCGACCGTGGACGACGTTCCGATCGGCAGGGGTGCGACACCGAGCGGTGCCAACGGCAGCACGAGCCCCATCCCGGTCGCGAAATCCAGTGCGAGCGGATGTCCGGCCACCGCGTGCCCGTCGTTCGTCGTGATCCAGATCGCTTCCGCCTCCGTGATGAGGTAGCCGATGGTGACGATGAGACCGTTGTCGCGGATCACGACCCCATTGCCAGCGCGCTCGGTGCCCAGGATCTGCGCCGTGAAGCCGTCGTCGGGAATGCGCGACGACAGGCGCACCACAGCGTCGAGCGTTGCCGGCAGATCGAACTCGACCTCGGCCGGCGTCGGTTGCATCTGCGGCGGGAAAGACCAGTGCGTCGAATCGCTCATGGGATCTGGGCGTTGCGGCAGGAACGGAACCGGCTCATCTTACCTGCGTCGCCGGTCCGACCGCGCCCGCTCCGCACGTCGGGCGACGCGTATCCGCCCAAGCCGGCCGATCGTCCCCCGGTAGGCCGGGCGACCGGCGCAGCTCTGGCACACTGTCGTCCGTCATCCGTGCCCACCCCACGATGTCCCCAATCTTCCATCGCCTCGTCCTCGCGTTGCTCTCGCTCGCCCTCGCAGGCATCACACCCGCGGCACGCGCCGCGGATCCCGTCAAGCGCATCCGCATCCAGGTGCTGCCCTACTACCAGGCCGCGCACCACCCGGACGATCCCCCCCTCATTGCGGTGGCGCCGCGCCTGGACGCGATCCTCGCCTCCACCCGCGCCGACGACATCAAGCGCGCCCGCGACGAGATCGAGCGCGATCCATCGCGCATCACGCCGATGACGATGATGGTGCTCGCCATCCGCCTCTACGACGTCGGAATGCGCGACGACGCGGTGTTCTGGTTCTACGCGGCCAAGAACCGGTACTACCTGCTCACACGCGTCGCCGACATGAAATCGCCGCAGCTCGCGTCGGTGTCGCCGGCGATGAACGCCTTCGTGCGGCTGGCCGGCCCGACGATCAACGGTTACGCCTTCTGCGACGTCGAGCAGCAGCGAAAGATCGCTCTCGCCGCCGCGGACTGGACCGCGCGCCACCCGTACGAGGCGTTGCTTCTGCCCGAGGTCCCGGGACTCTTCGGCAACCGGCAGGAGAATTACCAGAAGGGATTGACCGACCTCTTCGCCGCCGTGAAGCGTGAGCGCGACCTTCTCGCCGCCCCGGCGAGCGTCGAGCGGCTGAAGGCGTTGCGGGCGAAGAACGGGGCCGACGAGCGTTACTGCTGGAAGCCGTGACGCGAGGCCCGCAGCGCGCGCGTCACGCGCCGAACCTCCCCGCCTGATAGTCGCGCACCGCCTCGAAGATCTCCTCCTGCGTATTCATCACGAACGGGCCGTACTGCGCGATCGATTCGTGCAGCGGCTTTCCCGCGATGACGAGTGCCTGCGCCGCCGTCGGCGCGAAGATCTCCACCCCGTCGGTCCCGGGCTCGTTGCCCAGAATCGCCATGCGTTGCGCCGGCACGTCGACGCCGGCGATCCGCACGCTGCCGCGATAGACGTAGACGAACGCCGTATGCACCGGCGAGAGCGCCTGCCGGAACAGTCCACGCTCCGGCAAGGCGACGTCGAGATAAAGCGGATCGGTGACGTCGCGCTGCATCGCGCCGGCCACGCCGTGGCTCTTGCCCGCGATCACCTTCACGTGCACCCCCTCGGCCGTCGTGAACTCGGGAATCTCCGCGGCGGCGATGTCGCGATACCAGGGCGCGCGCATCTTGTCCGCGGCGGGCAGGTTCAACCACAGCTGGAAGCCCTCCATCCGGCCGTCTTCCTGCTCGGGAAGCTCCGAGTGGACGATGCCGCGGCCTGCCGTCATCCATTGCACGCTGCCGTTGGTGAGCAGGCCCTCGTGGCCCGCATTGTCGCGATGGCGCATGCGGCCCGCGATCATGTAGGTGATCGTCTCGAAACCGCGGTGCGGATGATCCGGAAATCCGGCAATGTAGTCCTGCGGATCGTCGGTCCCGAATGCATCGAGCAGGAGGAAGGGGTCGAGACGCCGCTGCAGGGTTTGCGTCAGCACGCGCGTGAGCTTCACGCCGGCGCCATCACTCGTCGCCTGACCGGCGACGACGCGCTCCACGCCGCGCGAGATGCCGACGACATCGTTGTGGGTGGGATCGAGGATCATCATCATGATTGGCTCTCCGCGTGGCCGCCGATGTCGAGCCGGCGCGTGCGCAGCGACACTGCGCCACGGACCGGGAACGCCCCGGCTCGGGTGGACAATGGCCGTTATATTGGGGCATCGGCGGCGAATTTCGAGGGGAAGGGAGGCAAGATGGTTGGAGGGAAGCGGATTCATGGTTCGCGATGCGTCACGCTCGGCTCTGCACTGACGGCAGCACCCGCAGATCGCGCGAGGATCGCGTGACGCGGCCGCGGCGCCCGAAGCGCGATGTCGGCCAGCCCGGGCCGAAGGCCGGAAGCGCCAGGCCGCCGGCCAGGACGCCGCCGTCGGTACTGCACCACACGACGCGCGGTCTGTATCCCAGGTCGGATCTTCCCGACGATCCCGACCGATCCTTCCATCCCAGCCCATCGAGCCAGGATTTGAGCGAGTTCGAGTATGGACTCATCATCCTCGTGTACGGCTTCCAGCGCTGGGTGCAAAGCTGCATGGCGGCGGCCAACGTCAACGGTCTCAATGCTCTCGACATCCTCGTGCTGCACGCCGTGAACCACCGCGCCCGCGGTCGGCGCCTCGCCGACATCTGCATGGTGCTCAACATCGACGACACGCATCTCGTCGCATACGCGCTGAAGAAGCTCACTGCAGGCGGCCTCGTCCTCATCACGCCACAGGGTCGCGAGCGCCATTACGAAACCACCGACCGTGGCGAGCGCGCGTGCCTCGGTTACCGTGAGGTTCGTGAGCACTTTCTCGTACCGAGCCTCACGTGGGTGAGTGGTCACGAGGGTGCCGTCAAGGAGGCCGCCGGCTTCCTGCGGACGATGACCGCGCTCTACGATCAGGCGAGCCGCTTCGCCACCGCCGCGACAGCGATGCAGCCGAAGACAGCGCCGGTGCACACCAAGCGATAGCGGCGTCACGTGCCCCGACATCCCGCAAATCGCTGGCAATTTGCGCGATTGCAACGGCGCACGGTCCCCTCGTAGCATTGCTCCGCCGCTGCCGTCGCAGCGATCGATCGGGGAGGACGTATGCGCACCACACATTGGATCCGCACCACCTTGCTGCGTACCGCTGTCGTCGCATGCGCGATGACAGCCGGAGTCGCGGCTGCCCAGGTTACGGAGTGGAAGTTCTTCACGTATTTCCCACCCAATGACAAGCCCGCGCAGCTCAATCGCGCCTTTGCGGAGGATGTCGCCAAAGCCACGGGAGGGAAGCTCAAGATCACGGTGCTTGCCGCTGGCGAGTTACCGTACAAGGCCGCCGACGTGGTGAAGGCCGTCGCCAACAACCAGGTGCAGATGGGCGACGTGGCGGTCGGCTTTGCGGCAGGTGACGTCCCGGATCTCAATGTCCTCGGGCTGCCATTCCTGTGCACGAGCTACGACGAGTTCCACAAGGCGCTGCCCGCCGTCGCCGCCGCCGCAGACGCACAACTCGCGAAGAAGTTCGGCCTGACGGTGGGCATACACTGGACCATGCCGCCGCAGAATTTTTGGCTCAATCGACCGGTGGCGCGCCTCGAGGACCTCAAGGGACTCAAGGTGCGCACATGGAACCCGGAACAAGTCGAGATGATGAAACTGCTGGGCGGAAGCGCCGTCTCGATCACCTCGGCCGAAGTCATCCCGGCGCTCGAGCGCAAGGTGATCGACGGAGCGATCACGTCGGCGCTGTCGGCCAACGACTGGAAGGCCTATGAGATCGTGAAAACCGGCTACATGGTCAACATGACGATGGGACATCAGGTGATGCTCGTGAATTCCGCCGAACTCGCGAAGCTCGCCCCGGATGTCCGCGCAGCGTTGCAGGCCAAGATGAAGGAATACGCACCGCGCTACCGGACGATGTCCGAAGATGGTGACAAGGCGGCGCGAGCGAATCTGGTGGCCAACAAGGTCAACCTCGTCGACCCCACCGCTGACGACCGCAAGCGCGCGCGGACGATCATGCGTCCGATGTGGGACGCCTGGGCGAAGAAGCATGGCGCCGTCGGCCAGCAACTCCTGGACGGCGCAATGAAGGCCTGCGGCGCGAGCTGAGTTCGCGTTCGCGGCCCCTCCGGGCGTCGTGCCCATCAGGGCGGCGCCTGGAATCCTCCTTGCCTCCCACACACTCGGAGCATCCTCGTGACGCACGATGATCGCGCTCCACCGATGTGGCTTGCGCGCCTCGCCACGATCGGCTGCGACGTCGCGGGGCTCATGCTGGTGGCGATCGCGGTACTCGTCAACGTCGAGATCGTCAGCCGCAGCCTCTTCGACGTCTCGACCTTGATCGCCGATGAGTACTCCGGTTACTTCTTCGCGTGGCTCACGCTCCTGGGGTTCGGCCACGCGCTGCAGGATGGGGCCTTCCTGCGCGTGGAAGCGGTCATCGATCGATTCTCGCCGTGGTGGCGTGGCTGCGCCGACGTGGTTTCCGCATGCGTGGGTCTGGTCGTCGCTGCGGTGTGCACGTACGCGATGACATTGCTCGCACTCTCGAGCTTTCGCTACGACACGGTTTCGATTCAGCCGTCGGCGACGCCGCTGTGGATGATCCAGGTGTTCATGCCCATCGCGTTCGCCTTCCTCACCACGCTATACGCCGCCCTCCTCGTTTCCGGCATCCGCCGCCTGACCAGGCGAGGCCCAGCAGCATGAGCTGGCAAGTCGCTCTCGCCCTCTACGGCACGGTTCTTGTCGCGTTACTCGTGTTTGGCGTGGGTATCGGCTCGGTGATGGGGTTGGTCGGCATCATGGGTGTGACGGCAGCGTCCGGGCTTACCCTCTGGCCCACCCTCGGCGACCTCGTCTGGAACACGACCAACTCGTTCACTCTCGTCGCGGTACCCCTGTTCGTCCTGATGGGCGAGATCATCCTGCGCAGCGGCGTATCCAAGCGCTTCTACAGTGCACTCTCCACGCTGACGTATGGCGTACGCGGGGGGCTTGCGCAATCGAACGTGGTCGGCAGCGCGATCTTCGCCGCGGTCTCGGGCTCGTCGACCGCCACGGCGCTTACGATCGGAACGGTCGCCCTGCCCGAGATGCGCAAGCATGGCTACGATGATCGCCTGACCCTCGGCACCCTCACCGGGGGTGGCTGCCTCGGGATCCTCATTCCACCGTCGATTCCGATGGTCATCTACGCTGCCGTAGTGCAGGAATCGGTCATCGATCTGTTCATGGCCGGGGTGCTGCCGGGCCTGCTGCTTGCCGGGATGTTCATGGCCTGGGTCGCGTTCCTCGTGGCACGCCATCCCGCGTGGGTGCCACCGAAGCGTACGCGACCACCCCTCTCCCTCGCATTGCGCGCACTCCGGGACTGCATCCCGGTGACGCTCCTCCTCCTCGCCATTCTGGGCGGCATGTACTTCGGGATCGTAACTCCGACGGAAGCCGCCGCGTTCGGCTGTGCCATGGCGGCACTGCTCGGTCTCGTCTACCGGGAAATGACGCTGGCGGCGTTTCGCACCGCGCTGCGCAATTCGATCGTGACCAATGCCGTCATCATGTTCATCATCATCAACGCGCAGATCCTGAGTTTCGCATTCACGACGGCGGGCATCGGCCGTGGCGTCGCGACCGCCCTGGGCACGCTCGGTGTCGCCCCATTCGTGTTCTTCTGCATCCTGGTCGCGGTCTACCTCATCCTGGGCATGTTCGTGGACGGCATCTCGATGATGCTGCTCACGGTACCGCTCCTCTATCCGACCATCCAGGCCATGGGATTCTCAGGCGTCTGGTTCGGGGTCGTCCTCGTGGTCCTGATCGAGCTCGGGCAACTCACGCCTCCCATGGGGCTCAACCTCTTCGCCGTCCACTCGATCGCCGCGCCATCATCGATCGGGACGATCGCCCGATCGTCGCTGCCGTACGCCGCCATCATCGTCCTGCTCTGCTTCATCCTGTACTGGATGCCAGCGATCGCGCTGTGGTTGCCCGCCACGCTGAAGGGGACGTGATGGCAGTGATCGATCTGCGCAGTGACTTCCTTTCGCACAGCTCGGACGCGATGGCAGCAGCCGCACGCGACGCTGCGCAATCCCGCCATTTCGGGCTGCGCGAGGACCCCTGGCAGCGCAAACTCGAGGCTCGGATAGCCGGCCTCCTTGGCCAGGAAGACGCACTGATCTTTCCGACCTGCACGATGGCCAATACCGTCGCGCTTCTGCTGCACACGGCACCCGGCGAGACCGTCGTGACCCAGCATGACGCGCACGTTCTCGTGTCCGAGGCCAATGCCGGCGCCGCATTGGGCGGCGTTCGCATGACGACGGTCGATGTCGAAGGCGCGCTTCCGCCGCTCCCCTCGTGGGAGCGTGCCGTCGGCATCGAGCCCGATGCGCAGCGCTCGCGCGTGGCCCTCGCCGTCGTGGAGAACACGCACATGCGCGCGGGCGGCATCGCGCTACCGGCGAACTACGTCGACGACGTGATCACCTTGGTGCGGGCGCGAGGCTGCGCGCTCCATCTCGACGGCTCCCGTATCTTCTACGCCGCATCCGCGCTCGGCACGACACCCGCACGACTTGCCAGCGCGTTCGATACCGTCTCGGTCAGCCTCAACAAGACGTTCGGCGCACCGATCGGCGCCGCGCTCGCGGCAAGCGCCGTCTACATCGATCGCGCGCTGGTTCTGCGCCAGCGTCTGGGGGGTGGCCTGCGCCCGATCGGCGCTGCAGCAGCGGCGACGCTCGCGGGGCTCGACGATCTCGCGCACATCGCGCAGTGCAACGCCCTCGCGGCGCGGCTCGCGTCCGGTCTCGCCGGCCTCCCCTGCATCGCACCGCAGGCGCCCGCGGAACCGACGAACATCGTCCTGGCGCAAGTCTTACTCCCGTGGACGGCAGCCGCGGTGTGCGACGCGCTCGCGGCGGACGACATCCTCGCGCTGCCGATGGGCGCCGAGCACATCCGCATGGTGACCTATCGCGGCATCACCGCGCAAGAGATCGAGCAGGTGATCGAGCGCTTCGGTGAACTGTTGCGCCGACCCCCGCGCTGACGCGCCGAAACACGACGTACGCAAGGAATAGCGAGACATGGCATACCGCATTGGCATCGACATTGGTGGCACGTTCACCGACTTCGCCCTCTTCGACGATCAGGGCCAGGAGATGGTCGTGCACAAGGCACTCACCACGCCGAAGGCTCCCGAGCAGGCGGTGCTCGACGGTGTACGCGCCATCACGAGCCAGACAGGCATCACGCCAGCCGACGTGTCGATGATCGTGCACGGAACGACCCTGGTGACTAACGCGGTGATCGAGCGCCGGGGCACCCCCACGGCAATGATCGTCACCGGGGGTTTTCGCGACATCCTCGACATTGCGATGGAGCAGCGCTACGACCTCTTCGACCTGCGCATCCGCTTTCCGTCACCTCTTGTGCCGCGCCCGTTGCGATTCGAGGTTCCCGAGCGCATCAAGGCAGACGGCTCCGTACGACAGGCGCTTGACCTTGGGGCGCTCGCAACCATCGAGGACGGGTTGGCAAGCGCCGTTACCGCGCAAGGCGTGCGTGCGGTCGCGGTCTGTCTCCTGCATTCGTACGCCAATCCGGCGCACGAGCTCGCCGTTGTCGATTGGCTGCAAGACCGATTTCCGGACCTCAAGGTCTCGGCTTCGTCGGTCGTGTTTCCGTTCGCGCGTGAGTACCAACGCTGGACCACGGCGTGCCTCAATGCCTACGTGCAGCCTCTCGTCGATGCCTACATCGATCGCCTCGAACGGGGGCTCGCCGATGCCGGATTTCGTGGACGCTTTCTCATCATGAGCTCGTCGGGCAGCACCTTGACCCCAGAGATGGCGCGGCGATATCCGGTGCGCCTCCTCGAATCGGGCCCGGCAGCAGGTGCGCTCATGGCGGCGCGCCATAGCGCGACCCTCGAGACGCCGCAAGTTCTCTCCTTCGACATGGGTGGCACCACGGCCAAGGGCTGTGTCGTGCGCGACCACGTTCCTCTCAAGCGCTACGAATTCGAGGTCGCACGCGTGCATGAGTTCAAGCGCGGCAGCGGCTTGCCGATCAAGATTCCCGTCATCGACATGATCGAGATCGGGTCAGGCGGTGGGAGTCTTGCCGACCTCGACGCGCGCGGCGTGATCGGCGTCGGGCCCCGCAGCGCCGGTGCGGATCCCGGTCCGGCCTGCTACGGTCGTGGCGGCGATGCCCCGACGCTCACTGACGCCAATCTCGTTCTCGGTTATCTCGGCGCGACATCGTTCCTGGGCGGCAGGATGCACCTCGACGTGGACGCGTCGCGTCGCGCGCTCGTCGATCACCTCGGCGCGCGATTGGGAGTCGATGCACAGCGCGCGGCGTGGGGCGTGCACGAGACGATCAACGAGGATGTCGCCAAGGCCTTTCGCGTGCACGCGTCGGAGCGCGGAGTCGACTATCGCCGCTGCAGCATGATCGTGTTCGGTGGTTCCGGACCGATTCACGGCGCACGCATCGCACGCAAGCTGCGCATTCCGCGCGTGATCTGCCCAACAGGGGCGGGCGTAATGTCGGCGTTCGGACTCCTGGCGAGTCCGGCGGGCTTCGAAGTCGTGCAATCGCTGCGTACCCCACTGGCATCGATGACGCCCGAACGGTTCACCGAAATCATCGGTGAACTCGAGGCTCGCGTGCGCGAGCAACTCCTGTCGGCGAGTGGCGAGACCGGGCGATCGCATGTTCTCGTACGCCTCGACATGCGCTACGTTGGCCAGGGCTACGAGATCGAGATCCTGCTACCGGAAGGTGATCCCGCCCGCGTGCTGCCAACGCTCGCCCAGCGCTTCGCCGACGCGTATGCCGGGATTTTCGGGTTGAGCTTGGCCGGTCGTGAGATCGAGATCGTCGCATGGAAGGTCGAGGTTCAAGGCGCGCCGCCTGCCGCGGAGGGTACGTATCGGCTCCGTTCAACGGGGACGAGCGGCAGCGCCTTGCGTGGCCATCGCAGTGCGTATTTCGCCGACATGGGCGAGGCGGTGGACTGTCCCGTATACGACCGCTATCGTCTTCAGACCGGCATGACCATCGACGGCCCCGCCCTCGTCGAGGAGGCGGAATCGACGTGTGTCATCGGCCCCGGCGATCGGGCGCACGTCGACCCCGCCGGGCACCTCGTAATCGACATCGCCATCACGACGACCGGCGCCACGCGAGCGGCCATCGCGGCAGAAGCCTAGAGAAGGCCGCCGGCTCACCCTTCATTCCACACCGTGTCCATGATCGACTCCATCACCCTCGGCATCCAATGGGATCGCCTCATTTCGATCGCCGACGAGATCATCAACTCACTCGTCCGCTCGTCCTTCTCCACCAATGTTCGCGAAAGCTACGACCTGTCCTGCGTCGTGTTCGACAGCCATGGCCGCGCGATTGCACAGGGCGCGTACAGCGTCCCTTCGTTCACCGGAACCGCACCGGCAACGCTGGCCGCGATGCTCGAGCGTTTTCCGCCTTCGACGTTGCGCGCGGGCGATGTGGTCATCACCAACGATCCATGGCTCGGCACAGGTCATCTGTTCGACATCAACGTCATGCAACCGGTGTTTCGCAAGGGTGCCATCGTCGGTTATGCGATGAGCATCACGCACTTGCCCGACATCGGCGGCGCGGGTTACTCCGCTGCGGCGCGCGAGGTATACGAGGAGGGCTTGCGCCTGCCGCCGTGCCTTCTTGCGCGCGCGGGTGAAATCGACCCAGTCCTCCTGGAGCTCGTCCGTGTCAACGTGCGTGTTCCTGAGCAGACGATCGGCGACCTCCTCGCGAATGTCGCGTGCACCTCCGTCGGCGCCCGGATGCTGAACGAGTTCATGGACGAGTATCGTCTCGAGTCGATCGACCCCCTCGCCGACGCGATCCTCGCGCAGTCGGAGCAGGCGATTCGCCACGAACTCGCCCAGTTGCCCTCCGGAACCTATCGCAACGCGATCCAGATCGAGGGACAGGAGGGTCCGCTCACGCTCGCCGTGGCTGTCACGCTGGACAACGGGGAAGTCGTTGCCGACTTCAGCGGCACGAGCGACGCGATCCAGTACGCCATCAACGTTCCCCTGTGCTACACGCGTGCGATGACGTGTTACGCGATCAAGTGCCTCACCACACCGCGCATTCCGAACAACGAAGGGAGCGTGCGCCCCATCATGGTGCTCGCTCCCGCGGGTTGCCTGCTCAATGCGCAGTCTCCCTCGCCCACGGGCGGGCGACACATCGTTGGCCATTTCGTGGTGCCGCTCATCTTCGGTGCGCTTGCAAAGATCGTTCCGGATCGGGTGCAAGCCGACTCAGGCATGCTGAATCTCATCAACGTGCAAGGCACGACTCGCGACGGCCGCGACGTGTCGAGCATCTTCTTCGCGTCGGGAGGCTTCGGTGCACTCGCAGGGCAGGACGGCGCACCGACGACCCCGTCGCCTTCGAATATGACGGGAAGCTCGATCGAGATCTGGGAGGACCTGACGGGCGTGTTCATCGAATCGAAGGCACTCCTCCCGGACAGTGGTGGTCCAGGGGAATTTCGGGGCGGACTCGGTCAGCGAATCGAGTTCGTCAATGACAGTGGACACGAGATGTCGATCGCCTTCCTCGCGGGGCGCACCGAGTTCCCGCCTCTCGGAGTGCGTGGCGGGCGGCCAGGGCGGTTGCGCGAGGTGCGCGTAAACGGCAAGACCGCCGACCCGAAAGGCCGCTATATCCTGGCCCCAGGCGATCGGGTCACGACCTTCGAGGCAGGCGGCGGCGGCTACGGCGACCCCGCGCGGCGCGACGCAGCCGCTCTCGCACACGACATTGCAATGGGATTCGTGACGCCTGATCGGGCGATGATCGACTATCCGGCGGGGTGAATGAACGCCCCTACCGCGCAGATCCTTCCGCTCACACCACCTTGCGCCCCGCGCCTCACTCCGCGAGCGTCCCGCCTTGCACGGCGTTGCGCGCGAAGAGCTCGCGCACGAGGCCGCTCGACTTGGCGTCGTCGATGAAGGCCGAAAGGTACGCAGCGCCGGCTTCCTTCGCGCGTGCCGTCGCCATCGCCTGGCGGATCGTCATGAAGGCGCCGGGCAGGAGACGGGTGCCGGCGAGCGAGCGAGCGATGCCTTCGACCTGCGGTCTCACGCCTGCCACCGCGTCGACGCGCTGGTCGCGCAGCAGTCCCGGCACGTCCGCGATGGCAGGCACGCGCACGAGCGTCGCGTGCGCAAGCTCGCGGGTGAGGTAGAGATCGTAGGCGCTGCCCTGGACGACGCCGACGCGCACATCCGCGGCGTCGACGCCGCCCATGTCGTGAATCGCCGAGTCCTGCGGCACGGCGTAGATCCCCTCGATCAGGACGTACGGTGCGGTGAAGGCGAGCTTGGCGGCGCGCACCGGCTCGATCGCCATGAAGCACACGTCCCATGCGTCACTCTCGAATCCCGCAAAGACCTGGCCGGCCTGTTCGTAGGGCACGAAGGCGAGCGGGACAGCGAGGCGGCGCGCGAGCTCGCGCGCGAGATCGGCGGAGATTCCGCCGGGGGCGCCGTCGGGACCACGTCGGGCGAGCACGGGATTGCCGTAGTTGATCGCGGCACGCAGCGTGCCGGAGGGTGCGAGTTCGCGCGCCGCTGCGCTCGGGTCGGACATGAAGCTCTCCTCGGTCGGGAACGCCGATTGTAAGTGGCCCGCGTCACTGCCCCAGCACGTGCACCATCACTTCGCGGCGATGTGGTCGCGTGCGATGCTCCCAAAGGTAGATCCCCTGCCAGGTTCCGAGCGCGAGGCGGCCGGCGACGACGGGAATGGAGAGCGTCACCGCGGTCAGTGCGGCGCGCACGTGCGCGGGCATGTCGTCGGGACCTTCATCGCGATGCCGGAACAGCGCATCCCCGTCGCGCACCAGACGCGCGAAGAAGCGCTCGAGATCGGCCCGCACCTCGGGGTCGGCGTTCTCCTGGATGACGAGACTTGCCGAGGTGTGGCGCACGAAGAGCGTGGCGAGCCCGGTGGCCAGTTCCGCACCGCGAACGACAGCCGACACTTGGGCCGTGATGTCGACAAGCCCGCGGCCGCGACTTGCAATCGCGAGTGTCGTGGTCACTTGGCGCAGCATGCGCAAAGCATACGGGAAACCGCCCCCGCTGCAGTTCGCCGGCGCCTGCGACATCGTGCCGCCGACGCTGCGGTGGGGCGTGGCCTACGGTAAGCTACGCACCCTTTGGCCCGGCAAGTCCAGCGGATCACCCGTCCGCGGGGATGGCGCCGCGCCATAACGGCGGAAGATCCCGCGTGTTCGCCTACTTCGAACGACTCGTCGACCCGTTTCCCGAAGCGCTGCCCAAGCCGGTGCCTCGGTCCTTCTTCGCCTTCCTGTGGGCGATATCGCGAGGGCTGCGCAAGTACCTCCTGGCGACGGTGCTCTTGACCGGCGCCATCGGCGCCTTCGAAGCGTTGCTCTTCGCGTTCATGGGCCGTGTGGTCGACTGGCTCGCAGCCGTCGAACCGGCGCAGCTCCTGACCCGGGAGCGCGGCAACCTCACCCTGCTCGCGGGCGTGCTCATCGCGAGCATCCTGCTCGTCGCGCTCCAGTCGGCGGTCAAGCAGCAAGGGCTCTTCGGCAACTTCCCGATGCTGCTGCGCTGGAACTTCCACCGGCTCATGCTCGCGCAGAGCATGCATTTCTACCAGGACGAGTTTGCCGGCCGCATCGCCACCAAGGTGATGCAAACGGCACTCGCCGCGCGCGACACCTGGCTCATCGTCTGCGAGCTCGTGGTGTTCATCGTCATCTACTTCGTCACGCTGCTCGCGGTCCTCGGCGACTTCGACGTGCGCCTGCTGGTCCCGTTCGTGGGCTGGCTCGTCGCCTACGTCGCGGCGCTGTGGTTCTTCGTGCCCCGGTTGGGTCGCATCGGCAAGGAGCAGGCCGACGCACGCTCGCTCATGACCGGCCGCATCACGGATGCGTACACCAACATCGCGACGGTGAAGCTGTTCTCGCATTCGCGGCGCGAAGCCGGGTACGCGCGGGGCGCGATGCGCGAGTTCCTCGCCACGGTGCATGCGCAGATGCGCCTCGTCACCGGCTTCGAGATCACCAATCACGCGCTGTCCATGCTGCTCGTGATCGCGACCGCGGGGATCGTGCTGTGGCTCTGGACACGAGGCGAGGTCGGGGTCGGTGCGGTCGCGGCCTCGACCGCGATGGCGCTGCGGCTCAACGGGATCTCGCACTGGGTCATGTGGGAAATGGCCGCGCTCTTCGAGCACGTCGGCACCGTGGAGGACGGGATCGTGACGCTGTCGAAACCGCACGCGGTGGTCGACGCCCCCGACGCGAAGCCGCTCGTCGTCACGCGCGGCGACATCCGCTTCGAGCACGTGTCGTTCGGCTACGGCGCCCAGGCGAACGTGATCGACGATCTGTCGCTGCACATCCGCCCCGGCGAGAAGATCGGACTCGTGGGACGTTCCGGCGCGGGCAAGTCGACCATCGTCAACCTCCTGCTGCGCTTCTACGACGTGGCCGGAGGTCGCATCGAGATCGACGGTCAGGACATCGCGCACGTCACGCAGGAGAGCCTGCGCGCGCAGATCGGCATGGTCACGCAGGACACGTCGCTGCTGCACCGCTCGGTGCGTGACAACGTCGTCTACGGTCGTCCGGACGCCACCGAGGCGGAGATGGCGGCCGCGGCCGCGCGGGCGGAGGCCGACAGCTTCATCGACCAGCTCGTCGATCCCAAGGGACGGCGCGGCTACGATGCGCACGTGGGCGAGCGCGGGGTCAAGCTCTCCGGAGGTCAGCGGCAACGCATCGCCATTGCCCGCGTGATGCTCAAGGATGCGCCGATCCTGCTCCTCGACGAGGCGACGAGCGCGCTCGACAGCGAGGTCGAGGCGGCGATCCAGGCGAGCCTCGACCGGCTGATGGAGGGCAAGACCGTGGTCGCGATCGCCCACCGTCTCTCCACCATTGCGGCGATGGATCGCCTCCTCGTGCTCGATCGTGGCCGGGTGGTCGAGGAAGGCGATCACAAGAGCCTGCTCGCGCGCGGCGGCATCTACGCCAGGCTTTGGGCACACCAGAGTGGTGGATTCCTCGCCGGGGACACCGAAGACGCGGCGATCGAAGTCGAGCAGCCCGATGCGGTCGGCGCGTTCGATGCCGACGCGGAACGGGGCTCGCTCATCCGCCGCGTGCAGGCCGCGAGCGGCGGGCACGATCTTCCGACGGGTTCCGATCCCGTGCCACGCTGACGTTCCTTCCCGCAGCGGCGGATCGAAGCCGCGCCGGTTGCAGCTCAAGATCCGTCGCAGCTCGATCGCCGCCATACTGTTGCCATCATGCCGCCCATCACGACCGCACTCATCGTCGCCAACGTCGCGATCTTCCTCATCCAGACATCGCTCCTGCCGGGCCTGCTCTTTCCGTTCGCGCTGTGGCCGATCGGCTCGGGTGCCGCCACCGGCGGTCAGGTCGACTTCCAGATCTGGCAACTCCTGACGTACGGCTTCCTGCACGGCGGACTCACGCACCTCCTCTTCAACATGTTCGGCCTGTACATGTTCGGTGGGCCGCTCGAGCAGGTCGTGGGCCCGCGGCGCTTCCTCGCGTACTACGTCGTGTGCGTGCTCGCCGCCGGCATCACGCAGCTCCTGGTGGGGCTCGGCGCGACGAGCGTGTATCCGACGGTGGGCGCGTCGGGCGGCGTCTTCGGTCTGCTCCTCGCGTACGCCGTTTACTTTCCGCGCAACAAGCTCTTCCTGATCTTCCTGCCGATCCCGATTCCGGCGCGCATCTTCGTCGTGATCTACGCCGTCGTCGAGCTCACGCTCGGCGTCAGCGGGGCGCAGACCGGCGTGGCGCACTTCGCGCACCTGGGCGGTCTCGTCGGCGGCGCACTCATGATCGCGTACTGGCGCGGCTTCCGCTGGCACTAGCCGCCCTCCCGGGCGTTGGCACCCAGGCGCCGAATCGACCCGCCCGCAGGCCGTAGCGGGCCACTCGCTGACGTTAGCGACCCGCCCGCAGGCCGTAGCGGCCCGCTGAGGTCCCGGTGCACGGCACGCGCGCCACGCGAGGTTGATCGGGATCAAATGCGAATGATTTGCATTTGCTTTAACATGGACCTCCGTCTTTCCTGCGGCTGCCGCGCGCACGCATCCCCATGTTCGGTCCTGCCTCCTTCCGCAATACCCTTGGCCTCGGCCTCGTCGCGTTGTGCTGCGTCGAACTGCACGCGCAAGACGCCCCCGCAACCCTCGATGAAGTGGTCGTCACCGCCAAGGGTTACGCCGCCGATCCCCAGCAGACGCCGCAGGCGATTTCGGTGCTCACCCCACCCGCCGGAGCGACGACGCAGACACCCGGCGCGCTCTTTCGCGGCGAGCCGGGGCTCGGTGTCTTCAGCGACGGGGCGTGGGGTCAAAACCCGGTGCTGCGCGGCCTCAAGAAGGAGAGCATCGTCATTCTGGTCGACGGCGTGCGACTCAACTCGGCACAACCCGCAGGTGCCATTGCGTCGTTCCTCGACATGGGTCTGCTCGACCGCGCCGAAGTCGTGAAGGGGCCGACTTCGGTGCTCTACGGCAGCGGCGCGATGGGCGGCGTCGTCAACCTGCTCACGCCCGAGGCGACGTTCACCCGTGAATTCACGGTCGGCAGTCGGGTGGGAGGCACCGCGGGCACCGTCGATCGCGGGCTTGCCGGTGCCGGCATCGCCACCGTGTCGAACGAGCGCCACGCGCTCGTCGTCGGCGCCGCCGCCAACGATGTCGATGACTACGACGCCCCCGCCGGCCGCGTCGCGCACACCGGATTTCGCTCCGACACGGTGCTTGCCAAGTATCGCTTCGGGCTGACCGACCAGGCGAGTGTGCGCTTCAACCTGCAGCACAATCGCGACTTCGGGGTCTGGTATCCCGGCTCCGCGCGCACGGGCGGGCAACCCGGAGGCGCGGGCATTCCACCGCCGCTTGGCACCGTGACGATCCATTCACCGGAACAAAGCCGCAAGCTCTTCGAGGGCGGCGTCGACGCCGCCCTCGGCGGCGGCAAGCTCGCCGTCGACGTCTACCGGCAGGAGGTGTTCCGCCAGATCCGGGCGTGGTCCTCGACGCTCGAACGCGATTACGTCCGCAACGACGTGACCTTTGCCACCGACGGTGCGCGTGCGCGCTACCTCGTGCCGCTTGGCAGCCATATGCTGACCGTCGGTGCGGAGACCTGGCGCATGGAGGCCGATCCGGAGCGCCACATCGACAACAACCCGCCGGCGTTCGACAACAACCGGCGCAACGATCCGTTCTCCGACGGCCGCATCGACTCCACCGGCCTCTTCGTGCAGGACGAGTTCGAGATCGCCCGCACGCACGTCGTTGCGGGTGTGCGCTTCGATCGCGTCGCGGGTGATGCCGCGCAAAAGGGCGCCGGCGCGTCCGCGCAAACCACCGGCCTCGACCATACGGATCGCAACGTCTCGTGGTCGCTGAGCGCGATCCACGCGCTCGACGCCAACCTTGGCCTGTACGCCAACGTCGGCCAGGCCTATCGCGCGGCGGACATGCGCGAGCGCTTCGAGGATTCCGCGCGCGGCGACGGCTACTACCACATCGGCAACCCACAACTCGAACCCGAGCGATCGACCAGCGTCGAGGCGGGCGTGAAGAGCCGCAGCGCCCGCGTCGAGTATCAGGCCGCGGTGTTCTACACGCGCATCGACAATTTCATCGCCGGGCGCATCACCGGCACGACGCAGCCGGGGACCGGATTGCCGATCAAGCGTACCGAAAACCTCGACCGGGCGACGATCTACGGCTTCGAAGGCAGCGGCAGCGTGCCGATCGGACCCGTCGTTGCCGATGCCGCGTTCACCTGGATGCGCGGCGAGAACGAGCAGGACGACGAGCCGCTGTCGCAGATGCCGCCGCCGGAGTTCAGGATCGGGGTGGGCCAAACGCCCGAACGCGGCTTCCGCTGGCATGCGCAGGTGCGCGCGGTGGCGAAGCAGGATCGCGTCGCGCAAGCGTTCTCCGCAGGCACCGAAAATCCGACCCCCGGCTTCGCCACCGTCGATGCCACGATCGGCTGGCGCTTCGGCCGGGTGGGCGTCCTCAGCGACGCGAGGTTGGACCTGCGTCTGACGAACCTCCTCGACAAGGGCTACCATGAGCACCTCACCGAGGGCGTGTCCGGCTACGAGATCCAAGCGCCGGGACGCGGCGCCGCACTCGGCCTGACGGCGAAATTCTGACATGACCCACCCTGGATGCCACGCCCCTCGACCGCGCCCTGTCGTCACCTGGCGCGCGCTGCGGGGCGTGATGGCGGCCGCCATCGCGTTGGCGCTGATGCTGGGGTCGGCCTCCGTCGCCGCGCAGAAGCTCGCGCGCCTGGTCCTCGCCGGGCCGATGGCGTCGGTTTCGAATCCGCTCGTGCACATGGTCGAGTCGGGTGCACTCGCCGACGTCGCCGAGCGCGTCGAGTTCGTGTTGTGGCGCGATCCCGATCAACTGCGCGTGCAGGCACTCGACGGCAAGGCCGACGTGCTCGCGATGCCGGTCAACGTGGCGGCGAACCTCTACAACCGCGGCGCGCACCTGCGACTCCTCAACGTGTCCGTGTGGGGCATCCTGTGGATGGTGTCGCGCGAGCAGGGATTGAAGACGCTTGCCGATTTCCGCGGCAAGGAGATCGCCATGCCGTTTCGTGGCGACATGCCGGACATCGTGTTCGGCCTCGTCGCCGAAGCGCAGGGGCTCGATCCGCGCAAGGACTTCCACCTGCGCTACGTCGCCACACCGATCGACGCGGTGCAGTTGCTCGTCATGCGGCGCACCGACAACGCGCTGTTGGCCGAACCTGCGGTCTCCATGGCGCTGCGCAAGGTGCGCTCGTTTCCGCTCGACGTCGTCGCCCCCGAGCTGTATCGCAGCGTGGACCTGCAAAAGGAATGGGGACGGGTCTTCAATCGCGCGCCGCGCCTTCCGCAGGCTGGCATCGCGCTCATGGGGCGCGTCAAGGACGACCCGGCGCTCGCGGCGCGGATCGAACAGGCCTACGCGCGCTCGCTCGCGTGGTGCAAGGCGCACGCCACCGAGTGCGGCAAGATCGTCGCCAAGCACATCGAGGCGCTCTCGCCCGAGGCGATCGCCGACGGCATGGCGGCGAGCAACATGGAAGCGGTACCGGCGACCGCCGCGCGCGGCGAGGTCGAGTACCTGTTCACCAAGCTCCTCGCCAGGAACCCGGCGCTCATCGGCGGCCGCATGCCGCCTGACGACTTCTACGGTGGGAAGGCGGCCGCCAAGTGAACCTGCTGCGCTCCGTGCTGCGCGGGCTGCCGGCGTACGCATGGAGCGGTTGGGGCGCGGTCGCGAGCCTCATGCTGCTCCTGGCGGCCTGGGAGGCGGTGAGTGCGCTCACGGGTCCGCTCGTGCTGCCGGATCCGCGCGCGACCTTCGCCGCGCTGGGAGAGCTCATCGCGCGCGGTGAGGCCTGGCAGGAACTCGTGATCACGACCCGGCGCGCGCTTGCGGGCTTCGCGCTGTCGCTCGTCGCCGGCAGCGTCCTCGGTCTTGCCGCGGGCGTTTCCGCCACGGCAGCGACGATGTCGCGACCGATCGTCACGGTGCTGATGGGCACGCCGCCGATCGCCTGGCTGGTGCTGGCCCTCCTGTGGTTCGGTGCGAATGACGGCACTCCGGTGTTCACGGTGTTCATCGCGAGCTTCCCGATCGTCTTCATCGGCGCGCTGCAAGGCGCGCGCACGCTCGACAATTCGCTGCGCACGATGGCCGACGCCTTTCGCGTGCCGGCGCGCATGAAGTTCTTCGACGTTTACGTGCCGCACGTCGTGTCGTACCTGTTCCCGGCGTGGATCACCGCGCTCGGCATGTCGTGGAAGGTCGTCGTGATGGCCGAACTCCTCGCCACACAGGACGGCGTCGGTGCCGCGCTCGCGGTGACGCGCTCGCATCTGGACACCGCGGGGACGCTGGCCTGGATCGTTGCCATCCTCGCCGTGCTCCTCGCCGCCGAATATCTCGTACTGGAGCCGCTCAAGCGCGAGGTCGAGCGCTGGCGCGACGCGGCGACGTGACCACGTCGGCTCGTCTCGTCGTTCGCCGCGTGCACCACGCGTTCGCACGCCACGAGGTGCTCGCGGGCATCGACTTCGACGTCGCGGCCGGACGCGCGGTCGCGCTCGTCGGCCCCTCGGGTTGCGGCAAGACGACGCTCATGAACCTGTGCGCCGGGCTCCTGCGCGTACGCGAAGGCACGATCGAGTCCGGCTTTGCCAATCCGGCGTGCGTGTTCCAGCAGCCACGACTCCTCCCCTGGAAGACCGCGCTCGACAACGTCGCCTTCGGCTTGAAGGCGGCCGGTGTGGCACGACCCGAGCGTGACACCCGGGCGCGCGATCTCGCGTTGCGCATGGGACTTGCGGCCGGTGATCTCGAGAAGTTTCCGCATCAACTGTCCGGAGGCATGCAAAGCCGCGTCGCGCTCGCCCGCGCACTGGTGCTCGAGCCCGATCTGCTGCTGCTCGACGAACCGTTCTCGGCGCTCGACATCGGTCTCAAGGAAGAGCTCTACGGCTGGCTCCTCGCCGACTGCGTCGCGCGTGGCGCCGGCGTGCTGATGATCACGCACGACCTCATGGAAGCCGTGCGCCTGTCCGACACGATCCTCGTCATGGCGCCCTCCCCTGGTCGCATCGTGACGCGGTTCGACATCGCGCTGCCGGCGCTCGAACGCGAGGATGCCTGGGTGTATCGGCATACCGCCCAGATCCTCCAATCGCGCATCGTGCGCGAGTGCTTCGGCCTCGCGCCGCTCGCCAGGGGGGTGGCGACATCGCGCCTGGCCGGCGACGGATCCGGCATCCGCGAGATCGCCGCACTCGCGGAGGCAGGCACGCCAGCCGCCCACACCTCCGCGGGATGTGCCGCATGAACAGCGCGCCGTCGGCGGCACCGTCGCTCCGCGCGACGGCCGCCCTCAGCCGGTTCCCGATCGCGGCGTGATGGTGAGCGACCGCGTCGACCGCCTCGCCTCCCGCGCGGTTTTCATGTGCGCGTTCCGATCGATGTTTCTTGCGGCCGCCGCGTACGCCGCCCTCGGTCTCGCGCTGTGGACCGGATACCTCGCGTACGGGATCGCCGTACCCACGGTGCCGGGCGGGCCGATCGTCTGGCATGCGCACGAGATGATGTTCGGCTTCGGCCTCGCCGCGGTCACCGGCTTCGCGCTCACCGCGATTGCCGAATTGACGGCAACCCCCGCGTTCGCACCGCGCACGATCGTCGGCTTTGCCGCACTCTGGCTCGCCGGTCGCGTGCTGTTCTGGTTGTCCGGCGTGCTGGGATCGCTGCCGGCGGCCATCGCCGACGTCGCACTGCCGGTGGCGCTCGCCGTGGCGCTCGCACCCCGGCTCCTGCGCGATCCCGAGCGCCGCCACCATGGCTTCCTGTGGCCGATCATCGCGCTCGCCGCCGTGGCCGCGGGCTTTCACGTCGACCTGTGGCGCGGCGCGTATCCCATGCGCTGGGTCGATGCCGCGATCGGCGCGATGATGACGCTCGTGCTGGTCGCCCTGGGCCGTGTCTCGGTACGCATCGTCAACGACGCGCTCGAGGCGACGCATCGCGACGACGACGATCCGCCGCGCTACCTCGCGCGCCCACCCCGGCGCAATCTCGCGATCAGCGCGATCGCCGCCGCGACACTCGTCGACCTCGTCGCGCCCGGGTCGCCGGTCGTCGGCTGGCTCGCGCTCGCCGCAGCGGCGGCCATCCTCAACATCCTCAACGACTGGCACGTCGGTCGCGCGCTCCTGACGCGCTACGCTTTCGTGCTCTATGTCGCCGTGTGGCTGATGGCCGCGGGCTACGCGGCGTTGGGTGCCGCAGCGCTGGGTGCCGGCCTGCCGGCCAGCGCCGCCCGGCACCTGCTGTCCGCCGGCGTGATGGGGCTCACGATCTTCGCCGTGATGTGCATCGCCGGGCGCATCCACGCGGGATACGCGCTCGACGCGCGACGCTGGGTGGTGGTCGTCGCCGGATCGATCGTGGCAGCCGCCGTCGCGCGCGCTGCCTCCCCCTTGGTCGGCGATGCCGCGCCGATCGTGCAGATCGCAAGCGGTGCGATCTGGGCTGCCGCGTTCGGCGTCACGCTCGTTCATCTCGGCCCCGTCTGGTGGCGGCCCCGCATCGACGGTCGCCACGGTTGCGACGAGGCCCGTTCCTGACGCCGCGAAACACCCGCCGGCTTGCGGCGCGACGGGTACCTCAGCCACGCGTGCCCGCGACGGGCGTGAGCGAGGCCACCCGCACCCCGAGGAGGCGGATGCGTCGCGCGAGCGGCGCGCGCTTCAGGCACAACCCCGCGGCATGGCGAATCGCCCGCGCATCCTGGATCGGCACCGCAAGGGTGTGGTCGCGCGTGACCGTGGTGAAGTTGTCGAAGCGCAGCTTCACGCCGACGGTGCGCCCGGCGTAACCCTTGCGGACGAGATCGTCGGCGAGGCTTGCGCACAGCTCGGTGAAGATCGCAGCGAGCTGGTCGCGATCGCGCTGCGCGGACAGGTCGCGCTCGAACGTCGTCTCGCGGCTGATCGACACGGGCTCGCTGTCGGTGACCACCTCGCGGTCGTCCTCGCCGTGCGCGACGCGATGCAACCACGCGCCGTAGTTGCGACCGAAGCGGGCCATGAGCCAGGCGACGTCGGCCTGCGCGAGCGCACCGATCGACGTGATGCCGAGCGCATCGAGCTTCGCGCTCGCCTTCGGGCCGATGCCGTTGATGCGTCGTGGCGGCAACGGCCAGATGCGCGTGGGAACGTCGGCTGCCTTGAGGACCGTGAGGCCGTCGGGCTTGTCGAACTCGGAGGCGATCTTGGCCAGGAGCTTGTTGGGGGCCACCGCGATCGAGCAGGTGAGTCCGGTGGCCTCGAGCACCGCGGCCTTGAGCGCCTTGGCGAGATCGCGCGCCCGCCACCAGGCGTCGATCTCCGACTCCGCGGACATCGCTGCCGTCTCGAAAGGACCCTCGCACGCCGCCGCGGTGGGCGCCGCACCGTCGCGCCCGGTCGTGGGCAGCTGCGCATCGGTGAGATCGATGAAGATCTCGTCGATGCCGTGGTCCTCGATGCGCGGCGCGATGCCGCGCACCGCGTCCTTGAACAGGCGCGAGAAGTGACGGTAGCGATCGAAGTCGACCGGCAGCAGGATCGCTTGCGGCGCGAGCGCCGCACCCTTCATCAACCCCTGTGCCGAATGCAGCCCGAGCCGCCGCGCCTCGTAGGTCGCCGTCGTCGCGACCCCGCGTCCGACGTAGTCGCCGAGCGTTGCGAACTTGCGCGTGACCGCGCCAGTGTGAGGGTCGACAGACTCCTCCGGCGGGTGCCGGTGCCCGCCGATGACCACCGGCAACCCGCGCAATTCGGGGTAGCGCAGGAGCTCGACGGATGCGTAGAACGCATCCATGTCGAGGTGGGCGATGAGGCGAACCGGTGCCACGCCAGCCACGGTGAGTCACCCTGCGACGCGCAAGCCCTGCGCGCGGATGCTGCCGCGACTTCGGCCGTCAGTGCGACATCAACACCGGAACGGTCATCGTCTCGATGAGCGAGCGCGTCACTCCGCCCAGGACGCGCTCGGCCAGGCGCGGGCGGCTGAACCCCCCCATCACGATGAGGTCGACGCCGAAATCGGCGGCGCGCGACAGGAGCAGATTGCCCACGTCGATGTCTTCGGCGATCTCGCGACGAACCTCCGCGGTGACGCCGTGTCGCGCGAGGTACTGCGCAACCCCGCGTGCCGACAGCGTGGCGGCGACATCCTCGGTATCGCTCGTATCGCGGGGCGGCATCAGCATGACGATGACCTTGCGCGCACGCACGAGGAACGGCAGCGCGTCGGCGATCGCGCGCGCCGCCTCGCGCGACTCCTTCCACGCGACGATCGCCGTGGTGCCGATCGTGGGGAACGTTCCACTGTGCGGCACGAACAGGACGGGCCGACCCGACGCGAGCAGAACGGCGTGGGCGAGTTCGCTTGCGAAACCCGCCTCGGGCCGCCTGGGATCGGGCTGGCGCAGGACCGCAAGGTCGGCGCGGCGCGCATGCAGCACCGCCTCGGCGATCGCGTCCCCCGCAGGCGCCGCGAACCGGACCGTGACGACCGACTGCCGTTTGGCCGCCGCATGGAAGCGCGCCTCGGCCCGATCCTGATCGAAGCCGTGCTCGGCAAGACGCTCCTGCACGACCACATCGGGCAGCATCGCCGAGGTGAAGGGCGTGATCGTCGCTCCGGGCACGAGATACGTTCCCGCGAGCTCCGCGTCGAACGACGTGGCAACGCTGGCAGCGACGTCGAGCGTCGCGTCGCCGGCTTCGTCATCGTCGAGATGAACGAAGATGGATCGATAGCTCATCACAAGCCTCCTCGCAGGCAAGGATACATCGCGCCACACGGTGCGCGAACCGCGCGTTGACAGTCGCCACATGCGCGCGCAACCATTGCACACCTCATCGGTCCAACCGCTCGTCGCAAGGAGGAGGTCCGCATGAAGCATCCCCTGCTCGTCGTCGCCGCGCTCGTCGCCATCGCGGCAGGCATCGCCTGGTACGCATGGCAGGCCAACGCGCCCGCGCCCGAAGCGCCGGCGGTGCCGCCGCCGGTGGCCACCGCGCCGACCGAAGCGCCCCCGGTGGCGCCGCTCCCGCCGCCGATCCAGCATCCGCTGCCGCCGCCCGAGGCCGCCGCGCCGCCCCTTCCGCCGCTCGCCGACAGCGATACGCTCGCGCGCGACACGATCGTCGGACTCGTCGGCCGCGACGCCTTCGCGCGCTACTTCGTCCCCGACGCGCTGGTACGCAACTTCGTGGTCACCGTCGACAACCTGCCGCGCAAGACGGCGGCGGTGCGCATGTGGCCGGTGCGACCCGTGCCGGGCGCCTTCGTGACCACGACCGGGGCGCAGCCGACGATCGCGCCCGACAACGCGCTGCGCTATCGACCCTACATCGTCGCGATGGAAGCCGCCGAAGCGAAGCACCTCGTCGCTGCCTACGTGCGCCTGTATCCGCTGTTCCAGAAGGCCTACGAGGAACTGGGCTATCCCAACGCCTACTTCAACGATCGCCTGATCCAGGCGATCGACGACATGCTCGCCGCGCCCGACGTCGCCGCGCCCGCGCTCGTGCAGCCGAAGGTGCTCTACCAGTTCGCCGACCCGGCGCTCGAGGAACGCTCGGCGGGCCAGAAGATCCTGCTGCGGATGGGGTCGGCCAACGCCGCACGGGTCAAGGACAAGCTGCGGGCGATCCGCAAGGAAGTCGTCGCGCAGGCGCCGCAATCCTGATCGCCGAGCGCGCGCCGCGGCGCCGCGCAGCGCCCTGCGGCGACGGCGTGGCGCCTGCGCGTGTCGTCCGCGCTACGGCATCGCCTCGAACACGACGTCCTGCGCGCCCTCCCACAGCGTCCGGACGCCGACCTCGCGCAAGCGCTCGCGACCCTCGACGATGGTGAGGAAGTGGTTGCCGGCGAGCTGCCCCATCTTGCTCGCGAAGCAGCAGGAGCCGTAGGCGATGAGGAGCTCGGTCTCGCTGTAGCCGCCGGGGTAGAACAGGATGTCACCCGCCGATGGATGGCTCGTGTGGTTCTCGAAGCCGACGCCGAGCTTGAAGTCGCCGAGCGGCACCCACACCGCCTCGCCGCTCCAGCGCACGTGGATGAGCTTCTGGCGATAGGGCAGGAGTTTGGCGAATGCGGCGACCGTCAGCGGGGCGTCGGGATGCGTCACGGCGACGAACATCTGGCCGGCGGCGGTGATGCGAAGCGTGGGCATGGGCGAGCGGGAGGGATCTTGCGGGCGGGGCGGGGAGCGCACCCGCATCGAAGGCGCCGATCTTACCGGGGTCCCGGGGCACGTACAATGACGCCTTTGCGCGCGCGCCGCGGGCGGCGTCGCAATCGGCCATGGCTCCAGGCACGCTCGAAGAAGACGTCGGCAAGCGACGCACGTTCGGCATCATCTCCCACCCCGACGCCGGCAAGACCACGCTGACCGAGAAGCTGCTGCTCTACGGCGGCGCGATCCAGCTCGCGGGCACGGTCAAGGCACGCAAGAGCGCGCGGCACGCGACGTCGGACTGGATGGAGGTCGAGAAGCAGCGCGGCATCTCGGTCACGAGTTCGGTCATGCAGTTCGACTACGCGGGCCACACGATCAACCTCCTCGACACGCCCGGCCACCAGGATTTCTCGGAGGACACGTATCGGGTGCTGACCGCGGTCGATGCCGCGGTGATGGTGCTCGACGCCGCCAAGGGCGTGGAAGCCCAGACGATCAAACTCCTCGAGGTGTGCCGGCTGCGCGCCACGCCGATCATCACCTTCATCAACAAGATGGACCGCGAAGTGCGCGAGCCGCTGTCGCTCGTCGAGGAGATCGAGTCGGTGCTGTCGATCGACTGCGCACCGGTGACGTGGCCGATCGGCATGGGCAAGTCGTTCCGCGGCGTCTTCGACCTGCGCCGCGACCGCCTCGTGCGCTTCACGCCCGGCGAAGAGCATCGCTCGGAGGATGGCGAAATCATCGAGGGCCTCGACAACCCGCGGCTGACCACGCTCTTCCCGCTCGAGATATCGGCGCTGCGCAACGACGTCGAACTGCTGCGTGCCGCCTCGGCGCCGTTCGATCTCGCAGCGTTTCTCGCCGGTCGGCAGTCGCCGGTGTTCTTCGGCTCGGGCATCAACAATTTCGGCGTGCAGGAGATCCTCACCGCGCTCATCGAGTGGGCGCCGCCGCCGCAACCGCGTGACGGCGGCACCCGCATGGTCGCGCCCACGGAGAAGCCGTTCACCGGCTTCGTGTTCAAGATCCAGGCCAACATGGATCCGCGGCATCGCGATCGCATCGCCTTCTTCCGCGTGTGCTCGGGCCGCTACACGCCGGGGATGAAGGTCGCCCACCAGCGCCTGGGTCGCGAGATGAAGCTCGGCAACGTGCTCACCTTCATGGCCAACGAGCGTGTCCAAAGCGAGGATGCGGTCGCCGGCGACATCATCGGCATTCACAACCACGGCCAGCTGCAGATCGGCGACACGCTGACCGAGGGTGAGGCGCTCGGCTTCAAGGGCATTCCGTACTTCGCGCCCGAGATGTTCCGCGTGGCGCGCCCGCGCGACCCCTTCAAGGCAAAGCAGCTGCAAAAGGGCCTGCAGGAGTTGGGCGAGGAGGGTGCCATCCAGGTCTTCGAGAGCGTGGTCGGCAACCAGCTCCTGCTGGGTGCCGTGGGGCAACTCCAGTTCGAAGTCGTCGCGGCGCGGCTTGCGAGCGAATACAAGGTCGATGCGCTCTACGACGACGCCGGCATCGCGACCGCGCGCTGGCTCACCTACCCCGACGAGAAGGTGCGCCGCGATTTCGAGCGCGACCGCGCAGCCTCGCTCGCCAACGACGTCGACGGCAATCCGGTCTACCTCGCTCCCAATCGCTTCAACCTGCAGGTGGCGATGGAGCGCTGGCCCAAGGTCGGCTTCCACGCCACGCGCGAGCACGGACAGCGGATGGCGCACGCGTAGGTCGACGGTGATACCGCCGGCGTGGCGGACCGTGTTAAGCTAGTAACCAGTTACTTACTATCTCGGGGCTCGGCGTGAGCGGACATCCGCGGCATCTACCTGCCGACGAGCGGCGGGCGGCGACGGTCGCGGCGGTGCTCGCGCTTGCCGCCGAGCGCAATCCGAGCGACATCACGACCGCGGCCATCGCGCAGCGCATGGGGCTCACGCAAGGCGCGCTGTTTCGCCACTTCCCGAGCAAGGAGGCGATCCTGCAAGCGGTGATGTCGTGGGTCGCCGAGCGTCTGCTCGCCCGTGTCGACGCGGCGGTCCACAGCGCATCCGCCCCGCTCGTCGCGCTCGAAGCGGCGTTCATGGCGCACATCGAGTTCGTCTGCGCGCATCCGGGCGTCCCGCGGATGCTCTTTGGCGAGTTGCAACGGCCAGGGGACTCGCTCCCGAAGCGGATGGCGCAAACGCTCATCCAGGGTTACGGCGAGCGCCTGCGGCGGCTCCTCGCCGCCGGCAAGACCGGCGGCCAACTCGATCCCGCGCTCGACGAGCATGCGGCGAGCGTCCTCTTCATCGGCACGATCCAGGGCCTCGTGATGCAGTCGCTGTTGGCCGGCGACGTCGCGCGCCTGCGCCGCGACGCGCCCGGCGTCTTCGCGATCTACCGCCGCGGCATCGGGAGCGTGCGATGAGGCTCGCGCGCCTCAAGCCGCGCACGCTCGGCGTCATCTCCGTCGTGGCGGTGCTGCTCGTGCTCTTCGTCTACGTGGCGCTGCGCGCGGGGCCGCTCGCGCCGATCGCGATCACGGTGACGAGCGTCGAATCGCGATCGATCGCGCCCGCCCTCGCCGGAATCGGCAGCGTCCAGGCGCGCTACACCTACAAGATCGGACCCACCGCAGCCGGTCGGGTCAAGCGTCTCGACGTCCACGTCGGCGACGGCGTCGTCGCGGGGCAAGTCCTGGGCGAGATGGATGCGGTCGACCTCGACGAGCGCCTGCGCGCGCAGCAGGCGGCGATCGACAGCGCCGACGCCGCCGTCCGCCAGGCCGACGCGCGGCAGGCCTACGCGCGATCGCAGGCGCGGCGCTACGAAGAGTTGCTCGCCGTGCGCTTCATCAGCGAAGAGGTCGTCGCCAACAAGCGGCAGGAACTGGCCGTCGCCGACGCAGCACTCGCTGCCGCCCGCAGCGACACTTCGCGCCTGCGCGCCGAGCTCGAGGCGCTGCGCGCGCAGCGCGGCAATCTGCGCCTCGTCAGTCCGGTGGCAGGACTCGTCGTCGCCCGCGACGCCGATCCGGGAACGACGGTCGTCGCGGGTCAAGCCGTGGTGCAGGTGATCGATCCCGCCAACCTGTGGATCGACACCCGATTCGACCAGATCAGTGCGCAGGGGCTCGCCGCCGGCCTCCCCGCGCAGATCGCCCTGCGCTCGCGGCAGGGCGAGGCCTTGCCCGGTCGCGTGCAGCGCATCGAGCCGCGCGCCGACGCGGTCACCGAGGAGACGCTGGCCAAGGTCACGTTTGCCGCGCTGCCACAGCCGCTGCCGCCCCTCGGCGAACTCGCCGAAATCACGGTACGACTGCCGCCGCTGCCGGCGGCGCCCACCGTCCCCAACGCCGCGATCTTCACCGTCGGCGGCCAACGCGGGGTGTGGAAACTGGTCGACGGCAAGGTCGCCTTTGCGCCGGTCGCGCTCGGGCGCTTCGACCTCGACGGCCGGGTGCAGGTCCACCGCGGCGTCGCCCCGGGCGAACGGGTGGTCCTGTATAGTGAGCGCTCGCTTACGGCGCAAAGTCGAATCCAGGTCGTCGAGCGCATTCCGGGCGTTACGCCGTGATCAGCCTTGCCGGGCGCGACATCCTGCACGCCTGGGGGAAGTTCGTCTTCACCGGGGTGGGGCTTGGATTGCTCATCGGCGTGACGCTGACGATGGCGGGCGTGTATCGCGGCATGGTCGACGACGGCAAGGCGCTCCTCGACAACAGCGGCGCCGACCTTTGGGTCGTGCAGCAGGGCACGCTCGGCCCGTACGCCGAGTCGTCGAGCGTCTTCGACGACCTGTGGCGCGACATCCGCACGATGCCCGGGGTCGCGCAGGCCGCCAACGTGACGTACCTCACGATGCAGGTCGGCACGGGCGACGCCGACGTGCGCGCGATGGTCGTCGGCATCGCTGCCGGCGGGTCCGGCGAGCCCGGCTGGCCGCCGTACCTCGTTGCCGGCCGGCACATCACGCGCGGCCACTACGAAGCCGTCGTGGACATCAGCGCCGGCGTTCGCTTGGGCGACGTGCTCCGGATTCGCCGCAACCACTACACCGTCGTCGGGCTCACCCGCCGCATGGTGTCGTCGTCCGGCGATCCGATGGTCTTCATCCCGCTCAAGGATGCGCAGGAGGCGCAATTCCTGAAGGACAACGACGCGATCCTCATGCAGCGCCGTCGCACCGAAGGCAACCCCGAGTTCAATCGCCCCGGGGTGCCGGGTCTCGTCGACGCCGTGATCGCCTCGCAGACGAGCAACAGCTACGTGAACGCGATCCTCGTCCGCCTGCAGCCGGGATTTGCGGCGCAAGACGTCGCCGTGCCGCTGCGGCGCTGGAAGCGGCTCACCGTCTACGACCGCGCCGAGATGGAAGGGATCCTGCTGGGCAAGCTCATCGCCACCTCGGCGCGGCAGATTGCGATGTTCCTCGTCATCCTCGCCGTCGTAAGCGCGGCGATCGTCGCCTTCATCATCTACACGCTCACGATGGACAAGATCCGCGAGATCGCGGTGCTGAAACTCATCGGCACGCGCAATCGCACCATCGCCGCGATGATCCTGCAGCAGGCGCTGGTGCTGGGTGTCCTCGGCTTCGTCGTCGGCAAGATCGCCGCCACGTTCGCCGCGCCGCTGTTCCCCAAATACGTGCTGCTGGTGCCGATCGATTCGGTGCTGAGCTTTGCCGCCGTGCTCGCGATCTGCGTGGTGTCGAGCCTCGTCGCGATCCGGGTGGCGCTCAAGGTCGACCCCGCGCAGGCGATCAGTTAGCGCCCATGGCCAAGAGCGGCATCCGCATCGAGCGGCTGGCCAAGCGCTTCGGCAGCGGTGACACCGCCGTCCTTGCGCTGAAGGACGCGAACATGCAGGTGGCCCCCGGCGAGGTCGTCGGCCTCATCGGCCCGTCCGGTTCCGGCAAGAGCACGCTGCTGAAGTGCCTGGGCGCGGTGATCGATCCCACCGCCGGACGCATGATCCTCGACGACACCGTGATCTACGACGACGGCTGGAAGGTGCGCGATCTGCGCGCGCTGCGCCGCGATCGGATCGGCTTCGTCTTCCAGGCGCCCTACCTCATCCCGTTCCTCGATGCGACCGACAACGTGGCGCTGCTGCCGATGCTCGCCGGCGTGGCCAACGACGCGGCGCGCGAGCGGGCGCGGGAACTGCTCACCGCGCTCGACGTCGCGCATCGCGCGCAGGCGATGCCGGCGCAACTTTCGGGTGGCGAGCAGCAGCGCGTGGCGATCGCGCGCGGCCTCGTCAACCGGCCGCCGGTGATCCTCGCCGACGAGCCGACCGCACCGCTCGACTCGGCACGCGCGATGGCGGTGATTCGCATCCTGAACGACATGGCGCGGCGCTTCGAGACGGCGATCATCGTCGTCACGCACGACGAGAAGATCATCCCGACGTTCCGGCGAATCTACCACATCCGCGACGGCGTGACGCAGGAGGAGGCGGGCGAGGGACGGGGCTTCGAGTCCTGATCCCGGCACGTCATCGCCGCGACGATACGCGCGGCCGCGCACCGTGCGCCAGTGCGCTCAGCTTGCGCCGGCGGGCGGCGGTGTGCCCGGCGGCGGATACGCCGACGGCGGGTACGCCCTTGCCCCCGGTGGGGCAATGGTGAGCGGGGGCCCGGGCTGGATAGGCCCGGACGGCACGCCGAAGCCCGGCGTCAACGGTGCGCTCGGCGCCACCGCGGCTGCCGGATCCGTCGCGGTCGTCGTCGCGGGCGAGCCGCCCGCCACGGCCGATGCCGTCGTCACGGGAGGCGTGATGCTCGGGGCCGGCACCCGATGCCCGTGACGCGGAACGCTCGCATAACCACGAGGTGCGCTGCCCACCGGCGCGCCGCCCATCGGCGCTACCGCATCCGGGATCGCCTGCCCGCTGCCGGACGGCGACGACGGCGCGAAGCTCGGGGGCGGCGTGTTGGGCGGTGGAATCGCCGGGACCGCGCGCTGCGGGGCACGCATGGCGACCTGGCCCGGCACCTGGTGCCCTCGCGCGTACATGCACTGCAGGTACGCGCCATCGTAGCGGCGCTGGACTTCCTGCGCGCTGAAGCCGGCCGCATTGGCGCCGGCCGCGCTGCCGAAGAGAAGTCCGGTGCCGGCACCCCAGGCGGCGGCCTCGCCGGCGGTGCCGTACGGCGAGCCCATGATGGCGCCGGCCGCGGCGCCGATCGCCGCACCGAGCAGAGCGCTCGCGACAGCGCTTTGCGCCGCCGCGTCCTGCGGGCTCACGCCGACCGTCGACTGCGCAAACTGCTGGCAGACGGCCTGGTCGGCCTGGAACTGCGGCAGACTCGCCTGTGGGCCGGGCAGCACCAGCACGGCCGGACCACTCGGCACCGTCGCACAGCCCGCGAGCAACACCGTTGCGGCCAGAGCCGCAAGCGCTGTACGGTTCATCGTCCTAGCCTCCCGATCCGGGGGGTACGGCCTGCGGAGTCACCGTGATCCACGGGCGATTGCAGCTCGCCACGTACGGGAAATAGCCTGCGGGCTCGGTGCAGTAGTACCAAAGCGTGGGCGCCACCGGCGCCGGCGCGACGACCGCCTCCTGCGTAACGACCGTCGGCGCGCTGACCCACGTGCCGGTCGTCCATGCCGAACCCCAGACGGCGGGAGCGCCGATGGTCACGCCCACGGTCGGACCCCATCCACCATTCCAGCCCCACCCCCAGCCGGGACCCCAGCCCCAACCCCAAGCCGGGGCCCACGACGCCCCCCACCAGCCGCCACGCCAGCCGTTCCAGCCCCAACCGTTCCAGCCCCAGCCGGGACGCCAACCGGCATTCCAGCCCCAGCCCGGAGGTCGGCCGCCCCAGCCATGATTCCAGCCGCCGTTCCAGCCGCCGCCGCCCCAACCCGGACGCGAGCCGCCGTTCCAACTGCCACCGCCCCAGCCCGGACGCGAGCCGCCGTTCCAACTGCCACCGCCCCAACCCGGACGCGAGCCGCCGTTCCAACTGCCACCGCCCCAGCCCGGACGCGAGCCGCCCTGCCAACTGCCGCCGCCCCAGCCCGGCCGCGAGCCGCCCTGCCAGCTGCCACCGCCCCAACCCGGCCGCGAGCCGCCCTGCCAGCCGCCACCGCCGCTCCAACCGGAGCTGCCCATGGCAGTCGTGCGGTAACCCATCGACGAGCCCCGGTATCCGCCGCGGAAGCTGCCTGCGGCCCCCCCCGAGTAACCACCTGCGCCGGCTCGCGTGTGCCCGCTGCCGGGTCCGCGCTGCGCATCCGCCACGCCGTACGCGGCGATGGCCGCGACGGCGATTCCTGCGACGAGGATGACTTTCACGCTGAACCTCCCTGTGACGAGGGCGTACGGCACGCTGCCACGCTGGACGCGACGAACCCCACGAGGCATGTTGCCACGGCGCGTGCGGAATACGAGGCCGCGCCCGTCGGGCACCGGCGGTCGTTCTCCGACAACGTCGGGCGCCGGCTCCGGGTTGACATCGCCGGTCGTCGCCACGACCTTCCAGGGGACTCGCTTACACTACGTTCCCGTCGGCCGCGTCGGCCCGACCCGAATCCCCTTGCACGAGAAGACAACGCCATGGCTGCCGATACCCGCACGACCGCCGACGCCGCGATGGACGCGGCGTCCCTCTACCGCGAAGAGATCGTGACCGACCGCAAGGTCGGCACCATTCGCGTGCTCGTCCCGCTGACCGCGCAGGGCACCCCCGATCCTGCGCGCAAGACGATCTATTCGGGCGAGGCGCAGATCATGACCAACATGGGCGCGCTCCCCGTGAGCTTCGACATCGAAGCCGACACGCTGGCCGCGGCGGTCGCCGCGTACGGCGACGCGGCGCGCGAGGGCATCGAGCGCACCATGCGCGAACTGCAGGATCTGCGCCGCCAGGCGTCTTCCGGCCTCATCGTGCCGCCGGCGGGTGCGGCGGCCGCGCTGACCGGTGGCGGGCTGGGCGGGATGCCCGGCGGCGGCAAGATCCAGTTGCCGTAGGCATCGTCGCCAGACCCCACGGCGCGGCGCGCGCACCGGTGTTGGCGCGCGGCGTGCACGCCGGCGCGAGGCGCGTGTCGCCACGCCGGCGACGGCGCTTCACAGCAGCGAATCGGTGAGCCGAGCGAGGTTTTCGAGAATGCGCGTGCGCCGTGACCGGCCGGCGCGATCGGCACGGGTGACGGACTCGCTGTGCCGCAGGTACCCTTCCTGGATCCTCGCGAGCTCGCGCACGAAGTTGCGGTCGTGGATGAGCACGCTGACCTCGGCGTTGAGCGCAAACGAGCGGATGTCGAGATTCGACGAGCCGACGAGCGCGACGTCGTCGTCGATGCTCAGGTGCTTCGCGTGCAGGAAGCTCTTCTTGTGGCGGTGGATGCCGACGCCCGCCGCCAGCATGCCGTCGTAGAACGACTGCTGCGCGAGCTGGACGAGCGGCTTGTTCGACTCGGCGTCGACGATGAGGTCGACCTGCACCCCGCGCCGCGCCGCGGCGAGCATCGCGGCCAGGAACGGCTCGCTCGGAATCACGTACGGCGAGGTGAGCACGATTCGCGAGCGGGCGCCGTACATGAGCGCGATCATGACCGCTTCGGTGGTCCCCTCGTTGTATCCCGGTCCGCTCGGCACGACCTGCGCGAAGCCATGGTCGGCCGCCACCGGCCGCGCGGGCGTGAGGTCGTCCGACTCCGGCGGGAGCGTGCCGGTTTCGAGGAATCGATCCCCCAAGAGCACGGCGTGCAGATGGCGCACGATGGGCCCGGTGACGCGCACCAGGAGTTCCTCGTTGACGAGCCCGCGATTGGCGTGCGCGCTCACGATGTTCTGCGAACCGAAGAAGGCGCAATCACCGTCCACGACGACGATCTTGCGGTGATTGCGCAGGTCGAAGCGCGCGGCATTGGGACCCCACAGGCGTAGTGGCATCACCGCAATGACCTCGACACCTGCCGCGCGCAGCCCCGGGCCGAGACCGGAAAGACCCGCGCGCGAGCCGATCGCATCCATGAGCACGCGCACGGCCACGCCGCGCCGCGCGGCCGCCGCGAGCGCGTCGCTCACCCGCCGCCCGACCTCGTCGTTCTCGAAGATGTAGAAGAGCAGGTGGACGTAGCGGCGGGCACCGGCGATCTCGTCGACGACGCGATCGACCGCGGCGTCGTACTGCGGCAGCAGCGTGAAGGCGTTGCCGCTCGTGAGCGGGAACTCCGAGAGCCGGTCGGCGAGCCGCACCGCCGGCACGAGTTCGGGGGCGAGCGTGCGCAGCGAACGCGCTGGATCGTCCCGCGCCTCGTGGACCGGCGCCCGCGGCGACGCCGCGGTGCCTTCGGCGAGTGCGCTCACCAGCGCCGCCGAGCGCGGGGCAAGCCGTCGCACGAGTTCGGCGAGCTGCTTCTGGACCTGGAAGCGGCGTCGCGGCAGGTACGCGCGACCGATGAGCGAGTAGAGCACGAGCCCCACCCACGGCAGGAAGAAGATGAAGAGGAGCCACGCGCGCGCCGCATTCGGCGGGCGCCGCTGCGGGACGTACAGCAGCGCGCCGATGCGCACGGCCCACTCGCTCGCGACGTACAGCGAGCCCCAGTCGAGATGACGCAGGATGTCGGGCAACGGCATGGCGGGTCGCCGCGCATGTTACCGTAGGCACGACTCGCCAAACTTCCCAGTCGCCATGGCCGACGCACCCGCACTCACGATCACGCACAACCCGGCGCAGCAACGCTTCGAGGCCATGGTCCCCGGCGGCACGGCGTACGTCGTCTATCGGCAGACCGGCAACGTGATGCACCTCGTGCATACCGAGGTACCGGCCGAAGCAGCGGGCGCGGGTGTGGCCGGCAAGCTCGTCAATGCCGCGCTCGCCCATGCCGCGGCGCACGGGCTCACGGTCTTCCCCGCGTGCTCGTACGTGCGCGCCTACATGCAGCGCCATCCCGAGACGCACGCGCTGCTCGCGCCCGGCGCCCGGTTGTAACGCATCGACGACGCCACGACCGCTGCTCGCCGCGCCGCGCCGACGCGGGAGCCGCGCGAGGCCTCGCCCGCGGCCCGATTCGATGTTCTAATCCGGCGGGGGATGGAATGAACGTTCCGTCTCACGTCGCGACGAGGATCGAGGGCATGCCGGGCAATACCCGCTACGACGAGTTGGCGCGCTCGATCACCGAGTGCTATCCGCGCTTGCCGAGCCGCCTGCAGGGGATCGCGCGCTTCGCGCTCGGCAACCCCGATGCGATCGCGCTGTCGACCGTGGCGCAGGTCGCCCGGGAAGCCGCCGTGCCGCCCTCGGCGGTGATCCGCTTCGCCAACGCGCTCGGCTACTCCGGGTTCACCGATCTGCAACGGATCTTTCGCGAGCGCCTCGTGGCGCGCTCGGCGACGTACCGCGAGCGCATCGCCGCGCTGCGCCGCGGCGGTGACGACGAGGGACACGTCTATCCGCAGGTGACCGACAGCGCGATGCGCGAGCTGGAGCGGCTGCGCGACCACGCCGATCCGGGGATCCTCGCCACGGCAGCCCGTCTCGTCGCGGGTGCGCAAACGGCATATCTGCTCGCGCAACGGCGCGCCTTTGCCGTCGCGGCGTACCTCGCCTATGGTCTTGCGCAGCTCGAGGTTCGCGCCGTCCTCCTCGACTCGGTCGGCGGCATGCTGCGTGACCAGGTGCGCACGATCCGTCGCGACGACGTGCTCGTCGCCGCGAGCTTTCGCGACTACACGCAGGAGGTGATCGCCGCCGCCACGACAGCGCGCAACCAGGGCGCCGCGGTCGTCGCGCTCACCGATACGGGCGTGTCGCCGCTTGCTCGCGCTGCCAGCGTCACGATCGAGGTGGGCGACGATCCGGCGGTGGCGTTCCGCACGCTGGTCGCGCCGCTTTGCGCGGCGCAGGCGCTCGTGATGTCGGTCGGGTACGTCCTCGGCGACGTCAATGCGCCGCCGGCCTCCGACGCGGCGACCGCCCGCAAGAGCCGGCGCCGCCGATGAAAAGCCTCAGTGCAAGCGCTCGCGCGACTTGCGCCCGGCGTCGGTGAGCGCCCGGCGGGCGCCGCTGCCGCGTGCCTGCGTCGTGCGCTGCGCCTGCCAGAAGCGATAGATGAGCACCGACGCGACCGCGAGCTCGTCGACGAGGCTCGCCCGCTTGTCCTTGTCGTCGATCCATTCGGCGAACTCGGGATCCTGGTCGCCGAAGGCGAGCGCCTCGATGGGGAAGATCCAATCGCGCGCATCCTCGGCGTCGTACAGCGGCTGCCACGCCTCGTCGCGCAGCTTCACGCCCGCCATGTAGCCCTCGCACCACGCGGTACCCTCCGGCGGCTGCCGTTCGTCGCTCTTCTTCTCCTCGGGCAGATAGAGCAGCGGCTTGAAGCGCGTCGGCGACTCGGCGAGCGTGCGCTGGATGCCGACCATGTGCCGCAGGATGAGCGCCATGATGCGCTGCGCGTCCGTGCTGTTGCCGTACGCCGGCGCCGCGCTGCGTCCGCCGTCGCTCCACACCTGCGGCAGCCATTCCGAGGGCTGGATCGACTCGGGTCCGCTCACGATGGCGGCGAGGAAGCCGTCGAGCATCTCCAGGTCCATGCAGTCCTCGGGGACGGCATCGGAGGCGAGAAAGCCTTCGAGCTCGTCGAGTTCCGCATCGGAGAGCGGCTCGTCCAGGGCACGGGTATCGGTCATGGGGAAAGGTCGCGACACGGGCAGGCGAGCAAGCGCATGCGACGCGGCGCGGCATTGGGCATCGAGCAGGCCATTATAGGCTCGCCCGCCGCCGGGGCCGGGATCACGCTTTCCGTGCCGGCAGCCGCGCTCAGCGCAGCGCGTGCGCGACGTTGAGCGCGAGCGCGAAGACCGCCACCGCGCCCGCCTGGTGCAAGGCGGCGAGCGACAGCGGCACGACGAGGAGCAGCGTCGCGATGCCCAGGCCGATTTGGATCGCGAGCATCGCGACGAGCAGCGTCGCGCCCGTGCGCGCGCGCGCCGGCACCGCCGAGGCCCGACGCAATTGCCACCACAGCGCGGGCACCGCGACGGCGAGGACGTAGGCGACGAGGCGGTGGTCGAACTGCACGGTCGCCATGTTGTAGAAGAAATTGCGCCACCAAGGTTCGATCGTCATGATCTCCGGCGGCACCACGTGCCCGTTCATGAGCGGAAACGTGTTGTACGCGAAGCCCGCGCGGATGCCGGCAACGAACCCGCCGGTGGCGATCATCAGGAGGATCAAGGCGACGACGCCGAAGGCGAGGCGGCGCGCGCTTCGTGCCCGCGCGTCGACGAGCGTCGAACGCACCGGCGCGAGCAGCGAGAAGGCGACCCACAGCATCGCGCCGAAGATCACGACGGCGAGCAGGAGGTGCGCCGTCAGGCGAAACTGCGACACGCGGGGATCGTCGACGAGTCCGCTCATCACCATGTACCAGCCCATCGCACCCTGCAACCCGCCGAGCACGAAGATGCCCACGAGCTTCCAGCCGTACCCGGACGGAATCGCCCGACGCAGCGCGAACCACGCGAGCGGAACGAAGAACACCACGCCGATGAGCCGCCCGAGCAGACGATGGAAGTACTCCCACCAGAAGATGCCCTTGAATTCAGCGAGCGACATGCCGTGATTGACGAGCTGGTATTCGGGCGTCGCGCGGTACTTGGCGAAGGTCGCCTCCCAATCGGCCGCCGACAGGGGCGGCAGCGTGCCGACGATCGGCTGCCATTCGGTGATCGACAGTCCCGAGTGCGTGAGCCGCGTCACGCCGCCGACCACGATCATCGCGAAGACGAGCGCGCAGCACACGAGAAGCCACCCGGCGACCGCGCGCGGGCGCCCGTCAACCGGCGCGAGCGGCGCCGTGCCGAAGGTGAAGGGTGGGCTCGACATCGAAAAATTATCGCATGCGCCCGCATGCGGCCTGCCCGTCACGCTCCGGGGTCACGGGGGCGGCACGTACAATGCGCCTCGGCGCGCGCCGCCGAACACGATCGAGGACTCCCCATGAACGCGAAGCATCTCCTCGCGGCCGTCGCCGCGCTCGTCACGCTCACGGCGCACGCCGAAGTCGTCGTCAAGAACGCGTGGATCCGCGGCATCGCCCCAGGCCAGAGCGCCACCGGCGCCTTCATGGAGCTCACGAGTGCGACGCCGACCGCGCTCGTCGGCGTCGCCACGCCGGCCGCCAAGGTGAGCGAGATCCATACGATGTCGATGGACAACGGCGTGATGCGCATGCGGGCGATCGCATCGCTCCCGCTCGCCGCCGGACAGACCGTCGCCTTGAAGCCCGGCGGCTACCACGTGATGCTGCTCGAACTCACCGCGCCGCTGCACGAGGGTGCGACGGTGCCACTCACGCTGACCTTCAGCGACGCGGCCGGCAAGCGCACGACGCAAACGGTGCACGCCACCGTGCGCCCGCTCACCGGCGGCCCGATGCCCAAGCACTGAGCCGCCCGATGCCGTAGCGGCGCGGCGCGCCGATCGCGGCCGCGCGGCGAGGTGCGGCGCCGGTGGTTACGCCTGTCCGTGCCCGACCTCGGTGCCACGCCGGCGCACGAGCAGGAGGTTGGTGCCCTCCTGCACGATCGCGCCGTCCTGGTTCGTGGCGGTGATGCGCAGCGTGAGGATGCCGCGATCACCCTTGCTCGTCAGCCGCTTGTCGACGACCTCGACGCGCGCGCACAGGCGATCGCCCGCAAAGAGCGCGCCGCGAAAACTCCAGTCCCAGTGCAGCGAGGCGACGCCGGCAAAGCGCCGACTCGCCCGATTCTTCAGGCCGTCGACGAGGGCGAGGCCCAGGATGCCGTGCGCCACGCGGCGCGGGAAACCCAGCTCGCGCGCAAAGGCATCGTCCATGTGCACGTCGAAGAAATCGCCGGCGAGGCCGGCGAACTGGACGATGTGCGCTTCGGTCACGTCGATGCCACCGGTCACGAACGCGAGGCCGACGGTGACGTCTTCGTAGTGCAGCAGATCGCTCATGCAGTGCGTCCTTTCAGGCGTGGACGTGGCGCCGTTCCGGACGACGTGCGCACGACCAGTTTCGGAGTCAGCGTTTGCCGGGTGGGTGATCGACCCGGGTCCTCGAGGCGCTGCCACAGCACGTGCGCCGCGGCACGTCCGATGCCTTCGGCGTCGACCGCGACCGTCGTGAGTGCCGGCGTCCACAGCGCCGATTCCGCGATGTCGTCGGCGCCGACGACCGAGCACTCGCCTCCGATCGCCACGCCGCGGTGCTGCAAGCCGAGCATCGCACCAAAGGCCAGAAGATCGTTGAAGCACACGATCGCGCTCGGCGGTCGCGACGCGGCAAAGAGCCTGGTCACGGCATCGAAGCCCGCCTGCCGGCTCGCCGCGCACTCGACGACGAGCTCGGCCGCGAGCGCGACGCCGGCGCCCGCCAGCGCCGCTCGATACCCGGCAAAGCGATCGCGGCCGGTGCTCGTGCGCCGGTTGTAGCCGATGAAGGCGATGCGCCGATGTCCCAGGTCCAGGAGATGCCGCGTGGCCAGCACCGAGCCCAGGCGATTGTCGTTGCCGACGTAGTCGCAGAAAACACCCGGGACGTAGCGCGTGACCATCACGAGCGGGATGTGCCAGGAAATAACCTCCTCGATCGCCGCGCGCGTGGTGCCGATGGCCGGCATCACGAGCGCGCCCTCGACGTTGTATTCGCGCAGCGTGGCGAGAAAGCGGGCCTGGCGGACCGTCGATTCGCGCGCGTTGCCGAGCACGAGCGCGCGCCCCTGCTCCTCGAGGATCTGTTCCACGCCGGCCGCGACCTCGGCGAAGTACGGATTGACGAGGTCGCAGGTCGACACGCCGACGATGTCCGTGCGCTTCTTGCGCAACTGCGCTGCCGCACGATGGTAGACGTAGCCGCGCTCCCGGATGACACGCAGCACGCGCTCGCGCGTCGCCGCCGCCACCAGCGGGCTGTTGTTCATCACCATCGACACCGTTCCGGTCGCCACTCCGGCGTAGCGTGCGACGTCCTTCAGTGTCACCCGACGCTTCACAGGCGATGGATGTGCAACCCGCCGTCGACGTGCAACGCGTCCCCGGTGACGAACGGGAGCTCGCCGGCGGCGAGCGTGGCGATGGCCCGCCCGACGTCCTCGGGCTCGCCCCAGCGCGCGATGGGTGTCAGGCCGTCGGCGATCAGGCGGTCGTATTTCGCGCTCGCCACGCGCGTCATGTCGGTGCGGATCACGCCCGGGCGAACCTCGTAGCAGGCGATGCCGGCACCACCGAGGCGCAGCGCGAAGAGCTTCACCAGCATCGACAGCGCCGTCTTGGTGAGGCAGTACTCGGCGCGATCGGGCGAAGCGATCACCGCGTTGGCGGACGTCACCGTGACGATCGAGCGCGGCCGGGACGGCACCGGCGCCTGCAGCATCATGCGCGCGACCGCCTGGGTGAGAAAGAACGTGCCGCGCAGGTTGACCTCGACGACGTGGTCGAAGCCCTGCGGCGTGACGTCGAGAATGTCGCCACGCTGCGCGACCGAGATGCCGGCGTTGTTGACGAGGACATCGACCGTGCCGTGCCGCCGGCAAGCCTGCGCGACGAGGTCGGCGTGCGCGGCGAGATCGGCGATGTCGCCGGCGATGAAGTGGGCGTGTGCACCGCGCCGCCCGGCCTCGGCGCAGGTCGTCGCCGCGTCGGCAGCGCAGGACGCAAGGTCGAGCACGGCAACGTCGAAGCCGCGTGCGGCAAGCGCGAGCGTCGCGGCGCGGCCGATGCCGCGGCTTGCACCGGTGACGAGCGCCAACGGACGCAAGGCGTCGCTCATGAGGCGAGGAGCTCGCGGGCGATGATCATGCGCTGGATCTGATTCGTGCCTTCGTAGATCTGCGTGATTTTCGCGTCGCGATACAGCCGCTCGACCGTGATACCGCGGATGTAGCCGCTGCCGCCGTGAATCTGCACCGCATTCTGCGAGTGTGCGACGGCAGCGTCGCTCGCGAAGCACTTCGCCATCGATGCCTCCAGCGTGGCCTTCTGCCCGCGATCGAGGCGCGCCGCCGCCTCGTGCACCAGCAGGCGCGCGGCGCACGCATCCTTGGCCATGTCGGCGACCATCCATTGCACCGCCTGGAATTCGGCGATCGCGCGTCCGAACTGGCGGCGCTCGCGCGCGTAGGCGAGGCTCGCGTCGAGTGCATCCTGGAGGATGCCCACGGCGAGCGCGCCGATGCCGACGCGACCCTTGTCGAGGACGCCCATCATGCTGTGGAAGCCGCAACCGCGCGGTCCGAGCAGCGCAGTGGCCGGCAACGTGACGTCATCGAAGAAGAGCGCCCCGACGGGCGACGCGCGTTGCCCCATCTTGCGTTCCTTCTTGCCGCGCGCGACACCGGGACGATCGAGGTCGACGATGAAGATGCTCATCCCACGGTGGCCTGCCGCCGGATCGGTGCGGGCGAGGACGAGGGCGAAGTCCGCGACCGGAGCGTTGTGGATCCACAGCTTGTGGCCGCGCAGGCGCCAGCCGTCGCCGTTGGCCGTCGCACTCGTCGTGAGGCTCGCGAGGTCGGAGCCCGCCTGCGGTTCGGTGAGCGCATACGCGCAGCGCCGCTCGGCGCGCAAGAGCGGATGCAGGTACTCGCCGCGCTGGGCCGCGGTGCCGAGCGTTGCGAGCAGCGTGCCGACGAGCTCGACGAGGCCGCACTGGTCGGCCACCGATGCGTATCCCCGGGCGAGCTCCTCCATGACCAACGCGTAGCTGCGCACGTCCGCGCCGACACCGCCGTCGCTCTCGGGTACCGTAATGCCGAACAGGCCGAGCGCCGCGCATTGCGCGTACAGCTCGCGCGGGAACGCCTCAGTCTCGTCGAGCTCGTTCGCGATGGGCCGTACGAGCTCGTCGGCGAAGCGACGCGTCGCCGCGCGGATCGCATCGTGCCGCGCCGTGTCGGCGGCAACGACGTCTGACGAAGACGGCATGGCGGTCCCCTGGCGAGCGGCAGCGGTGCGCTTGACCGGCAATTTGAACCGATTCAAAATGCCCGTCGATTAGAGCATCGGGACGGCGGCGGCGTCAAGCCTCGCCGCGGCCCGACCCGCCCGAGCGCCGCGCCGTTGCGGCAAGGAACGTCGACGAATGAACGCCACCACGCCCCTCGAAGGCATGCGCATCGTGAGCTTCTGCCATTGGCTGCAAGGTCCGGCAGCATTGCAGTACCTCGCCGACCTCGGCGCCGAGGTCGTGCGCATCGAGCCGCCGCGCGGCGGCTTCGAGCGTCAGTGGTCGGGCGCGGGCACGCGCGTTGCCGGCGTGAGCACGATGTATCTCGCCGGCAATCGCAACGTGCGCTCCATTGCGGTCGACCTCAAGTCGGCAAGCGGGGTCGACGTCGCCTGGCGGCTCATCGGGCGCGCGCACGTCGTCGCGGAGAATTTTCGCCCCGGCGTGCTCGATCGCATCGGCCTGGGCTACGAGGCGGTGCGCGCGCGGCACCCGGCGATCATCTACGCCTCGGCAACGGGCTACGGCCAGGGTCCGTTGCGCGACCGCCCCGGGCAGGATCTGCTCTTGCAGGCGCGCGCCGGAGTCATGGCCGGCACCGGCGTGAGCGGACAGCCGACGCCGGTGGGCAACGCGGCCGTCGACCAGCACGGCGCGACGGTGTTTGCGCTGGGCATCCTCGCGGCCTACGTGCGTCAGCAGCGCACCGGTGAGGGCTGCCGCGTCGAAGCGAGCCTGTACACCGCGGCGATCGACCTCGTCTCCGAGGCGCTCACGCACTACGCATCAGGTGGGCACTCGCCCGCGCTGTTCCGTCGCGAGCCGCACCTCGCGAACTGGTACAACGAGGCGCCGTACGGCGTCTACGCGCTCGTCGACGCGCACGTGGCGGTGTCGCTCAATCCCCTCGCCAAGCTCGCCGCGGCGCTCGACGACGCGCCGCTCGCCGCATTGGCCGCCGTCGATCCGTTCGCGCAACGCGACGCCTGCGCCGCCGCGCTGGCGGCGGCGTTGCGCGGGCGTCGCTTCGCCGACGTCGAAGCCGCCTTCGAGCGCGAGGGCATCTGGTACGAGCGCGTGCGTGATTTCGACGACGTGCTCGCCGACCCGCAGGCGACCTACGCCGACGTCTTCCGGCGCGTGCCCGTACGTGACGCCGAGGCCACGCTCGTCAACCATCCGGTGCGCTACGACGGTGGCGTGCCGCCACTGCGCCACCTGGCGATCGACCCGGGCGAGGATTCGCGCGCCGTCCTGCGCGAGGTGGGCTACAGCGCCGCCGAGATCGAAGCGCTCATCGCAAGCCACGCCGTCGTCGCCGCGGGCGCGACGGCGACATCCCCCGACGACAAGGCTGGCTGACGTGCCCTTGCCATCGCACCCGAGAGGTCATCGACCATGACGACGTCGCACATCGCCTTCACCGTCGCGGAGGGCATCGCCACGCTGCGGCTCGACCGCCCCGAGAAGCACAACGCGGTCACGCCCGAAATGGCAGCAACGATCGAACGTCACTGCGCGACGGTCGATCGCGACGACGCGATCCGCGTGCTGCTGGTCGAAGGCGCCGGCGAGCGGGCGTTCTGTGCGGGCACCGACCTCAACGCGCTCGCGCAGTACCCGTCGACGTGGCACTTCCGCAATCGCATCGAGTACTCGACGGCGGTGCGCAACGTGCGCAAGCCGGTCGTGGCCGCGCTCAAGGGCTGGGTGCTCGGCGGCGGCGGCGAACTCGCACTCGCGGCGGATATCCGTGTCGCCGCCACGAGCACGCGGCTGGGCTTCCCCGAAGTGACGCGCGGCTGGGTGGGCGGCGGCGGTGCCTCGCAGTTGTTGCCGCGCCTCATCGGGTACGGACAGGCGATGCGCCTCTTGCTCACGGGCGAGACGATCGACGCCGACGAGGCCCTTCGCCTGGGCATCGTCGAGTTCCTGGTCGCCGATGCCGAGCTCGAGACACGCGCGCGGGCGCTGTGCCGGCAGATCGCGGGCCACGCGCCGATCGCCGCCGAAGCCGTTAAAGCCGCGGTCCGGGCCTCGCTTGCGACCCCGCTCGAGGCCGGCCTGCGTTACGAGAACGAGATGAACACGCTGTGCTTCGCCGGCGGCGACCATCTCGCCGGCATCCGCGCCTTCCAGCAAAGGCACGACGCCAGGGACGGGCGCTGACCACGGCGCTGGCGAGGCGCCCGCGCCCGAAGGATCACACGCGGGCGCGGCCGCGCTCAGCCGGCGGCATCGAGTGCAGCCAGGCGCGGCGAGCGCAGCGGCGCACCGCGGCGCGCGAGATCCGCGGCAAGGCCGATCGGCTGTGGCAGGAAGAGCCGCGCATCCATGAGCCGCGGCGGGGTCGGCACGTGCGGACGAAACGCCATCCGCGCCAGCACGTCGCGCTCGATGTCGACGCCAGGCGCCACCTCGACGAGTTCGAGCCCGTCGCGGCCGAGTCTGAGCACCGCGCGCTCGGTGACGTAGAGCACGTCCTGGCCGCGCTCGCGGCCGAACGTTCCGCTGTAGCTGATCTGTTCGACGGCAGCCACGAACTTGCGGTGCGCTCCGTCGCTCGCGATGCGCGTGGTGCCGTGGGGCCAGCTCATGGTCGTGCCGCCCGCGGTAAAGGTGCCGCTGAAGACCACGCGCTTCGCGTTCTGCGCGATGTTGATGAACCCGCCCGGACCGATGATCCGATCCCCGAACCGGCTCACGTTGACGTTGCCCTCGGCGTCGATCTCGGCAAACGAGAGGAACGCGAGATCGAGTCCGCCGCCGTCGTAGAAGTCGAACTGGTACGGCTGGTCGATCATCGCGGCGTAGTTGCGCGAGGCGCCCGCCTCGGTTCCGGCCGCGGGTGCACCGCCGATCAAGCCCTGCTCGTTGGTGAGGCAGACGCGATCGAGCACGCCCTCCTCGGCCGCGACACTCGCAATGCCGGTGGAGATCCCCGAGCCCAGGTTGCAGATCGCTCCCGGGAAGAGCTCGAGCGCCGCGCGCCGCGCGATGATCTTGCGCGCGTCGAGCGGCAGCACCGGCATGTCGGCGAGGGGAATGCGCAGCTCGCCGGCGTACGCCGGACTGTAGGCCGTCGCGTAGGTCTGCCGCTGCCCGGGGGCGACGACGACGCAGTCGACGAGCATGCCGGGAATCTTCACCTGCTTCGGCGGCAGCGTGTTGCGCACCGCCATGCGTTTGACCTGCACCACCACGACCCCGCCACAGCGCCGCGTCGCCTGCGCCTGCGAGAGCACCTCGCCGAAGACCGCCTCCTCCTCCATCGTGACGTTGCCATCCTCGTCCGCCGTGGTGCCGCGCAGGAAGCACACGTCGACGTGGAAGGGCTTGTAGAAGAGGTACTCGCTGCCGCGAAACGTCACGAGCTCGACGAGATCCTCCGTCGCGCGCTTGCTCTGGCGCGCGCCGCCGTGCCGCGGATCGACGAACGTGCGCAGCCCCGTCGTCGTCAGCAGCCCGGGGCGGCCCGCGGCCATCTCGCGCATCAGGAGCGACAGCGCCCCCTGCGGCAGCGTGTAGGACTCGATCTTGTCGGCGAGCGCGAGCGCGCCGACGCGCGGCGAATTGACCAGCGTGCCGCCGACGTCGCGCTTGAGGAGTCCCTCGTGCGCGAGGTGTCCGAGGCCAAGCGTCTTGTCGTCGCCCAAGCCCACCGGGTGCACGACGGTGATCTCGCGCGGCAGCCCGGTGTCGACGAACCGGCGCCCGACCGCAGCGAGCAATTCGTCCGGCACCGCATGGCCGCCGCCGGACCCTCCGACGAGGAGCGTGTCGCCGGAGTGAACCAGCGCCGCCGCCTGTTCGGCCGTGATGCGTCGCACGTACCCCTCCCTCATGAACGTGGCGAAGCGCCACGCGGGATGCGGCGCACGCCGTGACTGCCCGGTGCGCGGGCGATCGCGCGCCGGCCGGAGCACGATCATGTTGAATCGGTTCAAATGCCAAGTCAAGCGAGGGAGGACGCCTTCGGCAGGGGCCACTCCGAGGCAGTGACGGGGTTCGATGGTGCGCGGCACAACACGAAACGTGTTGACACGATCGAAGGATCCCCGAACAATCGACCGCCTCACCCGACGAGAGCGCGCGCGGTCGTCGTGACCGACCCTGCCAATGGGTGAATCGTCATCGACCGGAGGAGGTTTCCCAATGAAAGGTGTCATCCGCAGGATCGTCGGCGGCGCGTTCGTGCTCGGCCTCGCCGCATCGGGCGCGGCCTTCGCGCAGGCTCCCATCACGCTGCACGGCGCCGTGCAGTTCAACGACGACCACGCCTTCACCCGTGCGCTCGTGCGGTTCCAGGAGCTCGTCGTCAAGTACTACGGCAAGCCGGTGAACTTCGTCTTGCACAAGAACAGCGAGCTCGGCCTCGAGAAGGACTACTTCGCCTTCATGAACCAGGGCGTGTCGGTGGACTACGCGATCGTGTCGCCGGCGCACATGTCGACCTTCAGCAAGGCGGCGCCGTTCATCGACGCGCCGTTCCTCTTCCGTGACCTCAACCACTGGAACAAGGTGCTCGATGCCGACACGCTGAAGCCGATCGCCGACGAGGTCTCGGCCAAGGGTGACGTGATGCTGATCGGGTACGCGGGCGGTGGCACGCGCAACGTCTTCGCCAACAAGCCGGTGCGCAACCTGCAGGAGATGAAGGGGCTCAAGATTCGCGTGCAGGGCGCGCCGATCTGGAGCAAGACGTTCGCCGCGGTCGGCATGTCGCCGACGGTGATCGCGTACGACGAGATCTACAACGCGATCCAGAACGGCGTCATTCAGGCGGGTGAGAACGAGGCCGCCGGCGTCGAGGCAATGAAGTTCTACGAGGTGGCGCCGAACCTCATGCTGACGCAGCACGCGATCACGATCCGCCCGGTCTGCTTCTCGGGGAAGACGTTCAAGAAGCTCCCGCCCGAATTGCAGGCGGCGATCGTCAAGGCGGGCAAGGAAGCAGGTGCCTACGGGCGACAGCTCGAATCCGGAGAGGACTCGAAGAAGCTCGAAGCGATGGAGAAGGCGGGACGTCTGAAGCTCATCCCGTTCCCCGACAAGGCACAGATGACGAAGCTCGCCGAGCCGGTCCTCGCGGAATACGCGAAGGAGATCGGCGCCGCCGACATCTACAAGAAGATCCAGGGCATGTAGGTCGGATCGACATCGGCCGGCACGCGCAACCCGCGTGCCGGCTTTTTCGTGCACGACCGAAACGGCAGGATCCATGCACAAGCTCATCCACCACTACGCGCGCCTGCTCAACCTCCTGCTGGCGGTGAGCGTCGCGCTCCTCGTGGTGCCGGTCACCTTGCAGATGATCGCGCGCTACACGCCGCTCGTGCCTGCCTGGATCTGGACCGAGGAGATGGCGCGCTTCCTCTTCATCTGGATGGTGATGCTGGGCGCGATGATCGGGGTGCGCGAGGCCTCGCACTTCGAGGTCGACGTCCTGCCCGACTTCCCGCCACGGATCGATGCGGCGCTGCGCATCGTGTCGATGATCTTCGTGCTGATCTTTGCGCTCGTCTTCGTGTGGTACGGCTACAGGTTCCTGCTCTTCGGCTGGAACCAGTCCTCCGAGCTGGCCGAGCTGCCGATGGGCTTCATCTTCGTCGCCTGGCCACTCACCGGCCTCACCTGGCTCGTCTTCGGCATCCAACGCCTCCTGCACGACATCCACATTGTGCGCTTCGGGCCGAGCGCCGAGGATCTCGTGCGTGAGGAGCGCGATCTCGGCAAGGGGAGCCTCATATGATGCAGGCGGCCCTGTCGCCGGGGATGGCGGCAATCTGGCTCTTCGGCGGCTTCTTCTTCCTCATGATCCTGCGCGTGCCGGTGGCATTCGCGCTCGGGCTCGCCTGCCTGCCGATCCTCTTGATCGAGCCCAGGCTCTCGCCGATCGTGATCTTCAACACGACGTTCAAGAGCTACAACTCGTTCATCCTGCTCGCGGTGCCGTTCTTCCTGCTGACGGCCAACCTGATGAACGTCGGCGGCATCACCGACCGCCTCGTCCACCTGTCGCGCACGATGGTCGGGAACTTTCCCGGGGCGCTCGCCCAGATCAACGTGCTGCTGTCGGTCTTCTTTGCCGGCATCTCGGGAAGCTCGACCGCCGACGCCGCGAGCCAGGGCAAGATCTTCATCGAAGCACAGGTCAAGGAGGGGTACGACCTGTCGTTCTCGATCGCGATCACCGCCGTTTCCGCCGTGCTCGGCGTGATCATTCCGCCGTCGATCCTGATGATCGTCTGGGGTGGCGTGCTGCAGGTGTCGATCGGGGCGCTCTACCTCGCGGGCGTCGTTCCCGGGCTCCTCATCGGGCTCGCGCAGATGGCCACGGTCCATGCCTATGCGAAGCGGCGCAACTATCCGACGTATCCGCGGGCGAGCCTGAAGGAGTTCGTTCAGGCCGCACTCGTCTCGATCCCGGCGCTGATGACACCGGTCATCATCGTCGGCGGCATCCTGGTCGGCTGGTTCACCGCCACCGAGTCGGCCGCCGCCGCCGTGATCTACGCCGCCGTGCTCTCGCTCCTCGTGTACCGCGAGATGGGCATGAAGCAGGCCTGGGTGGCACTCCTCGAGACCGGCAAACTCTCGGCTGTCGCGCTCTTCTGCGTCGGGACCGCGTCGGTGTTCGGCTGGCTCCTCGCCTACTATCAGATCCCGAAGGCGCTGCTCTCCAACGTGACCGACTGGGGGATGGGACCGATCGGCGTCGGCTGCTTCATCGTCGGCGTATTCCTCGTCGTGGGCTGCTTCCTCGATGCGATCCCCGCGATCATCATCGTCGGGACGACGCTGCAACCGCTCGCCGCGTCGGTGGACATGCATCCCGTGTCGTTTGCGATGATCAGCATCGTGGCGCTCGCCTTCGGCCTCGTCACGCCGCCGTACGGCATGTGCCTCATGGTATCGTGCGCGATCGCCAAGGTACGATTGCGCTACGCGTTGAAGGACACGATGATCATGCTGGTGCCGATGCTCCTCGTGCTCTTTGCCATGATCGTCTGGCCGCAGATTCCGCTATGGCTGCCGGGTGTGATCCGGCCCGATTTCCTGAATTGAGCCCCGCTCCCGCGTCCGTACACGCAACCCGCTTCACGCCGGCGCAGTGGCGACACCTCGTCGGGTACTACGGTGTCATCACCGCGCTGCACGTCGCCGGATGGGGGCTCTACCTCCACTACGCGGGCAGCCACCCCAGCCTCGTCGGCCTGGGGTTCGTCGCCTACATGCTGGGCGTTCGGCACGCCTTCGACGCCGACCACATCGCGGCGATCGACGACACCGTGCGCTTCCTGTTGCAGAAGGGGCGCTCGCCCCTCGGGGTCGGCTTCTACTTCTCGCTGGGTCACGCCTCGATCGTCGTCGTCCTCGCGCTCGCGGTCGCCGTCGCCGCGGGTCTCGTCGCGCGCCGCATGCCGCAGATGCAGGAGTGGGGCGGCCTCATCGGAGCATCGGTTTCCGGGACCTTTCTCATGGTCATCGCCGTGCTCAATCTCATCGTGCTCATGGAACTCCTCGGCGTGTGGCAGCGGGCGCGCGCCGGAACGCACAGCCACGCGCACCTCGAAGCGCTCCTCGCCCGACGCGGGCTCGTCAATCGCCTGCTCGGCGGTCGCGCCTCGAAGTGGATCGACCACGCCTGGCACATGTATCCGCTCGGACTGCTCTTCGGACTGGGCTTCGACACCGCCTCCGAGGTCGCGCTCCTCGCCATGACCGGGGGCGCTGCAGCCGGCAGCCTGCCATTCGGCGCGGTTGCCTGCCTGCCGCTCCTCTTCGCTGCGGGAATGTCACTGCTCGACACCACCGACGGCGTGCTCATGGCCAAGGCGTACGGATGGGCGTTCGTCGACCCGCTGCGCCGGATCTTCTACAACATCGCGACGACGGCGCTGTCGGTCGTCGTCGCCCTCGCGATCGGCTTCGTCCAGCTGGCGCAGGTCGTCATCGAAGTGTCGGGGGCGCAGGGAACGCTCGCCGCGACGATCGGCGCGATCGATTTTGCCTACGCAGGCTACGTCATCGTTGCGCTCTTCCTGGTGGCCTGGGGGTCTTCGGTCGCGTGGTGGAAATTCGGCGGCATCGCCGCGCGGCGCTGAGAGGACTGCCGCGCACCGCGGCGATGACGTGCGCGGCGCGCGGGGCGTGGCACCGCACGGTCTGGCCGCGAGTGTCCCCACCTTAAGCGAAGCCAAAGGTACGTGGTCTATAGTGGCCGTGCGGCGCCGTCGGGCGGTGTGGCGCCGCGGCGCGCGCGCCGATCGTGCACCCCTGCGAGAGCCCCCATGCGCATCCTCCTCGTCGAAGACGATCCGATGATCGGCCGCAGCGTCGAGACTGCGCTCGCGCAGGATGGCTACACCGTCGACTGGGTCCGGGATGGCGCGGCGGGTCGCCTGGCGCTCGACACCGCCAACGATGCCTACGGCCTCGTGCTGCTCGATCTCGGTCTGCCGCGCAAGAGCGGGCTCGATCTCCTGAAGGAAGTGCGACGGGCGGGCAACAAGGTGCGCGTGCTGGTCATCACCGCGCGCGACGCGGTGGCCGATCGCGTCGCCGGCCTCGATGCCGGCGCCGACGACTACCTCGTGAAGCCGTTCAGTCTCGACGAGCTCGCCGCCCGCATGCGCGCGCTCCTGCGTCGCGACATCGCCCGCGAGGACAACGTCCTGCGTTACGGCGATCTCGCCCTCGATCCGACGACGCGTCTCGTCACCCGCAAGGGCGAGCCCGTGGACCTGTCGGTGCGCGAGTTCGCCCTGCTCGCCGCCCTCCTCGAGCGTCCCGGCACGGCGCTGTCGAAGACCCAGCTCGAGGAGAAGCTCTACGGGTGGGGCGAGGAAGTCGAGAGCAATGCCGTCGAGGTGCACGTCCACAACCTGCGCAAGAAGCTCGGCGCGACCGCGATCCGCACGATCCGCGGCGTAGGTTACGTCGTCGCGCGGGCGTGAGCGCGGACCGGCATGGCAAGACCGCGCATGGGCTCGATCCGCCGCACGCTCCTCGTCCATCTCCTGCTCGGACTCTTCGCCGTGGCGGTGCTCGCCACCTGGCTCACGTACCGCGAGACGCAACGCGAAGTCGGTGATCTGTTCGATCTGCAGTTGAAGCAGCTCGCGTATTCGACCCGCATCGACGACCTCGTGCGGGGCCGCCCGCGCTCGCTCGAGGTCCCCGGCTACCGTGCGCAAAGCGGGGTCTCCGAGATCGTCACGCAGATCTGGGATCGCGATGGCGTCCTCGTGTACTGGACGCGCCCCGGCGCCGAGCTGCCGGTCCCCGTGCAGGAGGGCTACACCGACGTCGTGCGCGATGGTCGCGAATGGCGGGTCTATACGCACGTGCAGGGCGCGCACGTGCTGCAGGTCGCGCACGCGCTCGACGAGCGCCGGGCGATCGCCACGCAAACCGCGCTGCGCACGCTGCTGCCGCTGGTGGCGCTCATTCCGATCCTGGGCGTGCTCATCTGGCACGCCGTCGGGCTCGGCCTGCGACCGCTCACCGCGATGTCGCGCGCGGTCGAGAAGCGGCGTCCCGATGCGATGGCGCCACTCGCGGTGGCGAACATGCCGCGCGAACTCAAACCCTTGGGGCAGAGCCTCAATGCGCTCCTCGCACGCTTGGACGATGCCCTGGCAGCACAGCGTCGCTTCACCGCCGACGCCGCGCACGAACTGCGCACGCCGCTCGCCGCGCTCAAGCTGCAAGCCGAGCTTGCCGAACGCACGCCCGCCGGACCCGAGCGCGAGGCCGCCTTCGCGGCGCTCGCCGCCGGCATCGATCGCGCCGCGCACCTCATCGACCAGCTCCTGACGATGGCACGCCTCGAACCCGGCGGTGCGGCGAGCGACGCACGTCCCGTCGACCTCACCGCGCTCGTGCGCGACGCGGTCGTCGCCCGCGCCGCACTCGCCGACGACAAGGAAATCGACCTCGGCCTTGCCGGCACGGCCGAGGTCACGCTCGCTGGCGATGCAGCCGGTCTTGCCACGCTCGTCGGCAACCTTCTCGACAATGCCTTGCGCTATACCCCCGCCGGGGGGAAGGTCGACGTCGGCCTCGAGCGCGACGCGTCCGGGATAACGCTTGCCGTCGTCGATACCGGACCCGGCATTCCGGCGGCGGAGCGGGAGCGGGTGTTCGAACGCTTTTACCGTGTCACCGATGCCGCCGGCACCGCGCTCGCCCGCGGTGATGCCAAGGGAAGCGGCCTGGGGCTGTCGATCGTGCGTCGCATCGGCGAAGCCCATGGCGCCAGCATCGAGCTTGGCGACGGCCCCGACGGGCGGGGTCTTGCCGTCCGCGTACGGTTCCCCGCCTGACGCGTCGCGTCGCCTACACTAACGGGTTTGGGTTCTCGCACCGTGGAGTCTCGTTCCATGACACATCGTTCGTGCGCACGTGCGGTTGGCGCTCGTCTTGGCCTTGCCATGGCCGTCGCACTGCTGTTCGCGCTTCCACTGCCGGCAGCAGCGCGCGCGCTGCCGAACTACGATGCCTTGCGCGAGGGCCCTGGCGCGGCGGCGAGCCCGTCCGCCATCGGCACGCTCGCGACGAGTCCAGGTATGAGCGTCGATGCGCGGCTTGGCGTGCCGAAGTTCCTGTGGGCGAGGGATCTCGAGCGTATCCGGAGCGCGCAGGCGAGCGCACCGCTCGCCAAGCGGCTCGCCGTCACCGACCCCGTCGAACGCGCGCGCGGGTACCTCGCCGACGCCGCCGGACTCTACCGGTTGCGCCCGTCGGAGGTCGACGCGCTCGCCGTCGTCGAAAACGCGCAGCTCACCGACGGCGCGTCGCTCGTGCGCTTCCGGCACGTGATCGACGGCATCGAGGTGTGGCGCGAGGAAGTCAGCGTCCTCGTCGACCGGCACGGCGCGCTCGTCGCAATCGGCGGCTTCGTCACCGGGGCCCCCGACGGCAATGACACCGCCGCGACCGCGACGGGCCGCGACGCCGCGATCGGCTCGGTGCTCGCCGAGCAAGGCTTCGGCCGCGGCGCGAGCGCGCAACTCGTGCCGCTCGATGCGACAGGCGGCTACGAGCGGCTGGTGCTGCCGGCCGCGACGACCGGAGCGAAGGGCGAGACGCTCGCGGCGCCACTGCGCGTAAAGCGCGTGTGGTATCGCCTCACCGACAGGCTCGTTGCGGCCTGGTACGTCGAGGTCCAGGTGAACGATGCGGCCTCGCGGCATGGCACCGATGCGTACTCCTACGTCGTCGCTGCGGACGATGCCACCGTGCTCTTTCGCAACAACCTCGTCGCCGACGCCGCGTTCAGCTATCGCGTCTACGCGGAGCCCAATCCGCCGTTCCTCCCGCTGCCCGGACCCGGCGGGCGCGGCGGCTTTCCGCATCCCACGGGCGAGCCGGACGGCTACCAGCCGCCGATCCAGCCACGCAATCTCGTGACGCTCGCCAATGCGCCGTTCTCGCGCAACGATCCCTGGCTCACCGATAACGCCACCCGCACGATCGGCAACAACGTCGAGGCGCACAGCAACATGCTGGAGCCGGACGGCTTCGGCACGCCCGCCACCGACGAGTGCAACTTCGGCCTGCCCGTCGACGGTGACCTCCACGCCTGCACGACGTCGCCGCGCACCTTCGATCACGCCTACGATCATGGCCTGCCACCCGACGCGAGCCGGATGCAGGTGAACGCGGTCGTGACGAATCTCTTCTACACCGTCAACTACCTGCACGACTGGTTCTACGACGCGGGCTTCGACGAAGCCGCCCGGAACGCGCAGACGAACAATTTCAATCGCGGCGGCGTTGGCAACGACAGCATCTACGCCGAAGCGCAGGACTACTCCGGCAGCAACAACGCCAACATGTTCACGCCGCCCGACGGCGAGCGACCGCGCATGCGCATGTTCCTGTGGACGTCGACCACGTCGCTCGCCAAGGTCGAGTCGCCCGCAGCCGCGGGCGGCGTGAAGAACTCGGGCACGGCGGAGTTCGGGCTGCAGGCCTTCGACCTCACCGGATCGGTGGTGGCAGCACTCGACGCCGCCAACCCCGACGGGCCGACCACGACCGACGGTTGCACGGCCTTGACCAACGCCGCGGCACTTGCAGGCAAGATCGCGCTCATCGATCGCGGCGTGTGCACCTTCGTGGTGAAGGCCAAGAATGCGCAGAGCGCCGGCGCCGCCGCCGTGCTCATCGTCAACAACGTGGCCCCGGGCGTGCCCGGCATGGCCGGCGAGGACGCGTCGATCACGATTCCGGTCCTGTCGATCTCGCTTGCCGACGGCAACGCGATCAAGGCGCAACTCGCCCAGGGGGTGACGATGCGTCTTGCCCGACGCTCGGCGCTGCCGCGCGACGGGTCGTTCGACAACACCGTCGTCGCCCACGAGTGGGGTCACTACCTCACCAACCGCCTCGTCGGCAACAGCAACGGCCTGAACGCGGCGCAGGGGCGCGGGATGGGTGAGGGCTGGTCCGATTTCATCGCGATGCTGCTCGTCGTCAAGGAAGAGGATCGCAACGTGCCCGCCAACGCCGGCTTCAACGGCACGTATCCCGATACGCCGTATCCACGCGGCGGGCCGGACTTTGCGCCGGACGTGCTCAACAATGCGTACTACTACGGACTGCGCCGCTACCCGTACTCGCGCAACATGAGCAAGAACCCGCTCACGTTCCGCCACATCGCCGACGACCAGCCGCTGCCCGCCACGCCGCCGATGTCCCCGACCGGCAGCACGGCGGAGAATTCCGAGGTGCACAACGCCGGCGAAGTGTGGGCATCGATGCTGTGGGAGTGCTACGGCAACCTCCTCGACGACACCGGCCGCCTGACCTTCACGCAGGCGCAGGAACGCATGAAGCGCTACCTCGTGACGAGCCTCAAGCTGACCCCGCTCGACCCGACGTTCGTCGACGCGCGCGATGCGCTGCTCGCGGCGATGCAGGCGCAGGATCCCGTCGATCACGACCGCTGCCTCGCCGGCTTCGCCAAGCGTGGGCTCGGGCTCGGCGCGATCGCGCCCAACGGACTGTCCGAGGACAACATCGGCGTCGTCGAGAGCTTCCGCGCCACCGCCGACCCCGGCGTGAAGACCACGGCGATCGAGTACTACCACGCCGCGTTCGACCATTACTTCATCACGAGCATCCCCGACGAGATCGCCAAACTCGACCGCGGCGAGTTCGCCGGCTGGGTGCGCACGAACGAATCGTTCCCCGTGTACGCCGACTTTCCGGCGAATGCGCGGCCCGTGTGCCGCTTCTTCAGCGCGGCATTCGACCCCAAGAGCTCGCACTTCTACACGCCGAGCGCGAACGAATGCGCCATCGTCAAGACGAAGCCGGACTGGGACTTCGAAGGCGAGGTATTCGCCATACCGGTGCCCGACGCCGCGGGCCATTGCGCTGCCGGCACGACGCCGGTGTATCGCCTCTACAACCAGGGCCAGGGCGCCGCACCGAATCACCGCTACACGACGAGCCTCGCGATACGCCAGACGATGCTCGGCAAGGGCTGGATCTCCGAAGGCGACGGCGACCTCGGCGTGGTGATGTGCGCGCCGTGACGATCGGTTCGCCCGCGCTGCCGGTGTTAAGGAGGATTTAAGCGAGCGCCTCTACATTGCACGTGCACGGCCCCGTGGGGGCCATCCTCGAGCAAGGAGAAGCGCGATGCAACTGTCCAAGGTCACCTACGCCCTCGTCGCAGCCGGTGTCATCGGTGGCGTAACGACGCTCTATCATCAATCCACGCCGGTGACCGCCGCGTTCGCGGCCACCACGCCGCCGGCGGCAGCGACGCAGGCCGTCGTCCCCACGGCGGCTGCCAACCTCCCCGATTTCACGGCGCTCGTCGATCGCGTCGGCCCGGCGGTGGTCAACATCACGGTCGTGCACAACGGCAAGGCTGCCGCAGCCGGTGACGACGACGATGACAACGGCGCCGACGACCCGTATCGCGAATTCTTCAAGCGCTTCGGCGGCATGCCCAACATGCCGCGCATGATGCCGATGCCGCAGCAGCCCACGCAGGGCATGGGCTCGGGATTCATCGTGAGCCCCGACGGCTACATCGTGACCAATGCGCACGTCGTCGACGGCGCCTCGGAAGTGACCGTCAAGCTGACCGACCGGCGGGAGTTCACCGCCAAGGTCATCGGAGCGGACAAGCGCACCGACATCGCGCTCGTCAAGATCGACGCCAAGAACCTTCCCGCGCTCTCGATCAGCGGCGCACCGGAAGTGCGTCGCGGCGAATGGGTGATCGCGATCGGCGCACCGTTCGGCTTCGAGAACAGCGTCTCGGCCGGCGTCGTGAGCGGCGTGCATCGCGCGCTGCCGAACGGCCAGATGGTGCCGTTCATCCAGACCGATGTCGCAGTGAATCCGGGCAACTCGGGCGGGCCACTGCTCAACGCCAAGGGCCAGGTCGTCGGCGTGAATTCGCAGATCTACAGCCGCTCGGGTGGCTACATGGGCCTGTCGTTCGCGATCCCGACCGACGTTGCGCTGCGCGTTGCCGACCAGTTGAAGACGCACGGCAAGGTGATGCACGGGCGGCTCGGCATCGGCATCCAGCCGCTCGATCAGGCGCTCGCGCAAAGCTTCGGCTTGACCGACGCCAACGGTGCCGTCGTTGGGACCGTCGAGCCCGACAGTCCCGCGGCCAAGGCGGGCTTCAAGGCCGGTGACGTGATCCGCAAGATCGATGGCGTCGCGGTGAGCGACAGCACCGACGTGACGAGCCGGGTCGGCAACAGCGCGCCCGGCACCAGGATGGACGTGCAGGTGTGGCGCGACGGCAAGAACGTCGATCTCGCCGCCACCGTCGGCACGCTCGACGACACGAAGGTCGCCTCCGCCGGTGACGACACCGCGACGAAGGGCAAGCTCGGCGTCGCCGTGCGTCCGCTGACGCCGGAGGAGAAGAAGGAGATCGGCAAGGCGGGCCTCGTCGTCGAGAAGGCGGGTGGCGCCGCGGCGAAAGCGGGCGTGCAATCGGGCGACCTCATCGTCGGCGTCGGCTCGACCAAGGTCTCGACGGTCGATGAGTTGAAGTCGGCGATCGACAAGTCGGGCAAGACCGTCGCGCTCCTGATCGAGCGCCAGGGCCGCCAGATCTTCGTTCCGGTGAAGATCGGCTAGCGCTTCCGGTCCCGCGCACGACAGCTTTCCGGCCGTCCCATTCATCCGGTTCGTGCGCAAGGCCGAAGGCCGCGGGAGGATCCCGCGGCCTTCTTTTTTTCGCCGCGTCGATCCCAACCCCAAGGCCGCCGCCGACGCTGCGCCGGCGCGGGCACAAGCGCCTCTCGACCCCGAAGCGAAGCGCGGCACGTTTAGATGCACCGATGACCACCCGATGAACGACGCACCATGCGATCGACCTCCTGGGCACTCGGCCTCGTCCTCACTCTGGCCCTGGTCGCGCACCCGCTGCACGCCGACCCGGCCCGACCGCGGGCGCGCATCGAGCACGATGCCGCGTCGGGTCGAGCGCAACTGGTGATCGCCGCTACCGACGCCGCCCCGGCCCGGATCGTGGTGAGCAAGCTCTGCCGCTATGACCCGACGTCGCGCCGGTGGCGGCGCGACGGCTCGACGCGCGACGCCAAGGTCATCGGTGCAAGCACACGGATTGCGATCGGCGACGAAATCGGCCTGTACTGGATCGAATGGACCGAGGACGACCGCGCGGCCCAGGCGCAAGTCGCCTCCGGTCCCATCCGCTGCAACGACATCATGATCGCGCCTCCGCAGCCTCCAGGGACGGTCCGCACGTGCGTCCCGCACGAGCGCTCGGCAAGCGCCGAGTACGTACCCGACCCCGCGCTGCATTGCCGGTAGCCGGCGCCCTCCTGCCGGTCGCGCCTACGACCCCCGCTCAGCCGCCGACCTTCTCGACGCGCGGCGGCACCCACGAGCCATCGAGAATCGACGGCGCCTTGTCCTTCGGCCAGTACATGCGCATCATCGGGATGAAGTCACCTTTGGGCGCGGGCAGCCAGTTGGCCTCCTTGTCCTTGCCGGGCGACTCGGCCTGGAGGTACAGCGTGATCGAGCCGTCGGCGTTGGCCTTGAGCTTGTCGCGCGGGCTGACGGTGAACTTGTTGAGCTTGTTCGGCACGAACCACCAACCCTGGTCGATCATGTACATGGTGATCGACCAGAACGCGTTGACCGGCGGCGTCTTCCCCTTGGCAAAGGTCAACGTGTACTTGTTGGCGCCGTTCAGTGTCGCCCCCGTGCTGTCGACCAGGGTGTACGGGTACACCGCGTCCTCCTGCAGGTTGGCGGGCCAGCCAAACGCTGCGACCACGGCCCGCTTCAGGTAGTCGGTGCCGTACTGGCCCAGGCCCTTGGTGATCTGCCAGCCGTCGACGATCGTGCCCAGGGCCTTCTGGTTGGCGCCGATCGTGTCCAGCGCCTTCTGCGGCAGGTCCTTCAGCGCCGCCTGCACCGCCGGGTCGAGCTTGCCCAATGCGAACGGCTTGCACGGCTCGAAGCCGATCTTCGCAAACCGCGCCAGCGCCGGCGCATCGGCGGCATAGGCCGGCGAGTCGCTGCACATGCGCTTGGCGAGCCAGGTGAAGTAGCCCTCGGTGCCCAGCGCCAGGATCACCGCCTGCGGCTTGTCGGTCATCGAGATGCCGGGGTTGGCATCCACCGCCGGCGCCTTCGGCGTGAACGGCTTGCCCCAGGCGGAAAGCGGCGTGATCTTGTACTGCGCCTGCAGCGCGTTGGCGGCCTTGTAGTCGGCTTCGGTGCCGTTGGCATAGGTGCGCCCGAGGATGACGATGTAGCGCGTGGCCGACGCGATGTGCTGCATGCCCTTGGGCACGTCCCCCTTCCAGCCCGGGCCGGTGATCAGGAAGTTGCCTGCCTTCTGGCCCGTGGTGCGCGATCCCGGGCTCGCGAAGATCGTCATCCACAGGTCGACCATCGGAAACAGGAAGTAGCGCTTGCCCATGGCGGGGTGACTGAAGACCTGCGGCTCCTTGAGGTCGAGCCAGGCCAGCGAATACAGCGTGTCGGCGTTCGGCGCCGACACGCCGCGATAGTCGGCCGGCGGGTAGCGCTTGACGTTGACGAACTGGTTCGGCGGCGCCTTCAGCGCCTCGACGGCCGGCACGTTCGACATCTGGATGCGCGTGACATCCGTCGTGATCAGCGAATAGCCGTAGACATAGGCGTCGGTCGCGATGTCCACCGCCTCCTTGACCTGCGCGGCCTTCGCCGCGTCGGCCTCGGCCTTGGGCTGCGCCACGGCGGTGCCGCCGACGGCAAGCGTCGTGCAGGTGACCCACGCCACGAACGCACGCCACGCAGGTTGGCGTGCCGGCGCGACACGATGGGTAACCTCGATATTCGGATTCTTGTTCATGTCATCCTCGATGCGTGAGTATCCAAAAGAGGGGCAAATTCATGCGGGGTGACGCGTCCCTTGCGGCGCGCCGCGTACTGGGCCACTCACTCACGCCGACCTGCGGCGGCGAAGCATCCGCTGCCGTCTTCGGGGCAGATCACGAGATAGGTTCCCCGTTGCCCGCATCCGCTCACACCGATCGTGTACTCGAGCCTGGGCGTTCCGCGATACATGAGCACCGGCGGCACGTCCTCTCGGGAGATCACCTGCGCGGTGGCGCCCGGACAGTTCATTTCGAACTGCGCCCGCCGCGTGGCCATCGCCAACGCCTGAGGTTGCGAGGCGTCCATGACCTGCTGCGTCGTCTGGCAGCCTGTCAGTGCGGCCAGGGTCGCTGCGATCGCGAGTGTCGTCTTCGTATCGATCATCGTTTGCTCCTTGTGAGTTCGATGCTGGATTGCAGCCAGGCGATGGACAACATCGCGGGCGTGTCAAGGGCGTGAGCGCGGCGCCGCGAAGTGTCCACCGGCCAATACCGCGTCGACCGCCGGCAGCAGGTCGGTCGCGATCGAGCGCTTGACGACCAGGCCATCGGCACCCGCCGCAAACGCGACTTCCGTCACCGAGGGCTCGTCGTACACGCTCAAGAGCAGCACCTTCGTGTGCGGAGCGCGTGCACGAATCGATTGCAGCAGGTGACGGATGTCACCCTGCGCAAGCGAGACGTCGACGATGACGAGTGTCGGCGCGAGCTTCGTCGTGCCTTCCATGAGTGAATCCTGGTCGCCGACCATGAAGACCTGGCTGAATGTGGTCTCGAGCAAGCCGCGAACGCCGTCGCTCAGGCCGTGATGCCGCTCGGCGAGCAGAACGCAACGGGACGGGACAGTGCTCATGCCCCCTGTCTTGTCCCTGTCCTGTTCGTGTCTTGCCCCTGTCGCATGGCGCGCCCGGCTCTCGAGCGCAAAGGTTGCGCGAACCGGGCGCGGCCGTCACTCCGCATTTTTTCGGATGGGATGGGCCGAAAATTACGGTCCGACGCGCCACGAGGCGCGTCGCGTCAAGGATCGACGATGCCGTGGCGGATCGCGACGCGGATGAGCTCGGCGCTGCTCTTGGCGCCGAGCGTTTCCATGATCTGGTACTTGTGCGATTCCACGGTGCGTGACGAGAGGTCGAGCTTTCGCGCGATCTCCTTTGCCGACAGGCCGTCAGCGAGGAGGCGCACGATCTCGCGCTGACGGGGTGTGAGCGCGACGGCATGCGCGCTATCGCCAGGTACCGCATGCTCATTCACGGCGAACACCGCCCGGGCGAGCGCCGGGCTCACGAACGTGCCCCCATCGAGCGCAACGCGGATGGCCTGCACGAGTTCCTCGGGTGCGGCGAGCTTGAGGACGTACGCCGCGGCACCGGCACGCAGCGCACGCCGTGCGTACCCCGGCTCGTTATGCATGGTGAGAAAGACGACGGGGATGGCAAGTCCACGCTGCCGCATGGCGTCGAGTGCGTCGATGCCACTCAGCAGCGGCATGCTCACGTCGGCGACGACCACGTCCGGGGCAAGCGTCATCGCCGCTTCGACCATCGCCGGCCCATCGGCCACCACGCCTGCCAGCTCGAAGTCGGCGGAGAGGAGGCTCTTCAAGCCCTGCGCGACGACCTTGTGGTCGTCGGCCAAGAGCACGCGCGGCCGGCTCACGCGGCCTCCGGCAACGGCACCCAGGCCATGAGCGACGTCCCGTTCCCCCGCTCGCTGCGCAGGTCGAGGCGGCCCCCCACGAGGCGGATGCGCTCGCGCATGCTCGCCAGCCCCAGGCTCGCGCGCGCGCAATCGCGCCCGGCGTCGAAGCCCGCGCCATTGTCGCGCACGGCCAGCGCCATGCCCCCCTGCGCCGGCGCAAGCGAGACGTCGACGTCGGTCGCGCCAGCATGGCGCTCGACGTTGCGCAATGCCTCCTGCGCCACCCGAAACAGGCACAGCGCCACGTCGGCATGCAAGCTGCGCGACACGACGCCGCAGTCGAACCTGACATGAAGCGATCCACGCTGCGCGACGCGGTCGCACTCGATGCGCAGCGCCTCGGCAAGGCCCAGGTCCTCGAGCACCGAAGGGTGCAAGCGATACGAAAGCGCATGGACGTCTTCCCCCAACTCCACGAGGCCCTCACGAATCGACTGCGCGGCATGTGCATCGGGCGCGTGCCGCTCGCGCCCTTCGAGCGCTGCCGCTTCGATCGCGAGGCCCGCCAGGCGCTGCGAGACGTCGTCGTGCAACTCGCGCGCGAGCCGGCGGCGCTCGTCCTCGTGCGCGGTGACGAGCCGACCCGCAAGACCCGCCACTTCGCGCTCCGCGCGTCGGCGGCGCGTGCGCTGCACGAGGAGCGCAGCAATGAGCGCTGTCTCCAGCACGAGCGCGGTCAGCGCCGCAACGACCGCGCCGCGGTGCATCTCCCAGACCGAGGGCGGCTTGAAGCGCACCTCGCTGCCGGGCGGGAGCCGCGACATGTCGATGTTCCAGCGCCGAAGCTCGCGCCAGTCGTAGACTGCCGGCTGCAATCCCAGGATGTCCACCTGCGGTTGCGGCTGCGCCGCGCCGCCCAGCGCACGCAGCGTCGCATTGGCGACACGCTGCGCCTGCTCGCGCAGCGACCACGACGGCCCACCGACGACGCCGCTGCCGAGTTCGTTCGCGTAGATCCCGAAGATCGGCGCGTTCGCCACCTTGTGAAGACTCACCAGCGCATCGCGCCGCTGGTGGGGAACGCCGGCGGCGTCGACGACCAGCACCGCGTACAGGATCGCCGAATGCGCGGGCAGAGCGGCGACCCGCGCCTGCATCTGCACGAGCGAAAGGTCATTGAGATACTCGAAGCGGATTCGATCGGTGAACGAAGCGGCCTCGCGCTTCAATTCCCCGAGCCAGAACCGCTCGAGGCGGGACGCGCCGATCACCACGACAATCGTCTGCGTTTGCGGAAGCAGCCGTTCGATGTGGTGGAGGATCTCCGGAATGTGAACGCGCACACCGACGATCGCGTCTTTCGGCAGCAGAGGCGTCTTGGGGATGAAGCGCTCCTCCAGCGCGCCCAGCACCACCGGGGTGGTGCCGAACAGCTCGTCGCGGTGCGTGAGGTAGAACTGCGCGGCGGGACCGCCGAAGGTCACCACGACGTCGGGCGGGGTCCCATCGAACCGGTCGTTGAGATACGCGATGAACGTGCGCGTCTGCTTGTCGGTCGCGGTGCGCATGTAGTCGAGGCTCGCCTCGACGAACGTGATCGGCGTATCGAAGCGCTGCGCGAGCGCCGTCCGGAACGTCGGCGCGATCGAATCGTACGGCGCGAAGTCGGGGCCGAACGAATTGAGGACGAGGACGCGCTTGGCGATCGCAGCATCGATACCGGCAACGAGCGTCCAGGCGAGCAGCGCCCAGCCGAAGGCACGCACTGCGGAGAAGCCGTGATGCACGTGCGCCGTCAGCGCAGCCACGGTGCAGCAACGTCCGCCGCCATGCCGTAGCGCGCGATCGCGGAAGCGACCCGCTGCGCTCCCGCCGCATCGCGCGCAAGCGCGTGCAGCGCCGCCACGACGAGGTGATCGCGGTCGACCTCGAAGAAGCCGCGCAGCGCGGCCCGCGTGTCGCTGCGGCCGAAGCCGTCGGTGCCCAGCGCGACGAACGGCGCGGCGACGTGCGCCGCGATGAGTTCCGGATAGGCGCGCACGTAGTCGGTCGCGGCGATGATCGGCGCCGTACCGGCGAGGAGCGTGCCGACGTGGCTCGGTCGCGGTGCCGCCGTCGGATGCAGCCGGTTCCAGCGCGCGACCTCCCGCGCCTCACGGGCGAGTTCGGCGAAGCTCGTCGCGCTGTAGACCTCGCTTCCCACGCCCCAGTCACGCGCGAGAACCTCGGCCGCCGCGATGACCTCGCGCAGGATCGTGCCCGAGCCCACGAGCCGCACGTGGCCGGCGTCACCGGCGTGAGCCGCATACCGATATAGACCACGCACGATGTCGCCGGCCACACCCTCGGGCAGCGACGGTTGCGCGTAGTTCTCGTTCATGACCGTCACGTAGTAGAAGACATCCTCCTGGCGCTCGAGCATCTGCCGCATGCCGTGCTCGACGATGACCGCGAGCTCAAAGGCGAACGCCGGATCATACGCGCGACAGTTGGGAATCGTCGCGGCGACCACGTGGCTGCTGCCGTCCTGGTGCTGCAGCCCTTCCCCGGCGAGCGTGGTGCGGCCCGCGGTCGCGCCGAAGAGGAAGCCGCGGGCGCGCTGGTCGGCCGCCGCCCAGATGAGGTCGCCCACGCGCTGGAAGCCGAACATCGAGTAGTAGATGTAGAAGGGCAGCAGCGCCTTCCCGTGCACGCTGTAGGCGGTCGCCGCCGCGGTCCACGAGCACAACGCACCCGCCTCGGTGATCCCCTCTTCGAGGAGCTGGCCGTCGCGCGCCTCGTGGTAGGCGAGCATCGACTGCGCATCCTCGGGCGTGTAGAGCTGGCCCTCCGGCGCGTAGATGCCGATCTGGCGAAAGAGGTTGGCCATGCCGAAGGTTCGCGCCTCGTCGGCGACGATGGGCACGATCGACGGCCCGAGCGCGCGATCGCGAAGGAGGTTGCCCAGGATGCGCACCGCCGCCATCGTCGTCGACATCTCCTTGCCCGCGGCCGCGGTGGCGAAGGTCGCGTACTGCGCAAGCGGTGGCACCGGCAAGGGCGCGGCCTGGTGCCGGCGCCGCGGCAGGTCACCCCCCAGCGCCGCGCGGCGCTCGCGCAGGTAGAGCATCTCGCGGCTGTCGGGCGCCGGCTTGTAGAAGCGAAGCTCCTCGAGATCGGCATCGCCAAGCGGCAGCGCGAAGCGATCGCGAAACTGGCGCATCGCCTCGAGGCCCAGCTTCTTCGCCTGGTGCGCGGTCATGCGGGACTCGCCGGTGGCCCCCATGCCGTAACCCTTCTTGGTCTTGGCGAGGATCACCGTGGGCTGCCCCGCGTGCGTGCGCGCCGCGTGCAGCGCCGCGTGCAGCTTGCGAAAGTCGTGGCCACCGCGGGTGAGCCCGTCGATCTCGGCCGGTGTCATGTGCGCGACCAGCGCCTGCAACTCGGGATCGAGCGCGAAGAAATGGTCGCGGTTGTACACCCCGTCGTTGGCCCCGAGCGTCTGGTACTGGCCGTCGACCGTGGCAGCGAAGCGACGCAGGAGCGCGTGGTTGGTATCGTGCGCGAAGAGCGCGTCCCAGTCCGAGCCCCACAGCACCTTGATCACGTTCCAGCCGGCGCCGGCAAAGAGCGCTTCGAGCTCCTGGATGATCTGGCCGTTACCGCGCACCGGACCGTCGAGGCGCTGCAGGTTGCAATTGATGACGAAAGTGAGATTGTCGAGCTTCTCGCGCGCCGCGAGCGTCAGCGCACCGACCGATTCCGGCTCGTCCATCTCGCCGTCACCGAAGACACCCCAGACGTGCCGGTGCGCGGTCGCGACGAGCCCCCGGTGATCGAGGTAGCGCATGAAGCGCGCCTGGTAGATGGCGCTGATCGGCCCCAAGCCCATCGATCCCGTCGGAAACTGCCAGAACTGCGGCATGAGCCATGGGTGCGGGTACGACGACAGGCCGCCACCGGCAACCTCCTGCCGATAGCGCGCGAGCTGCGCCTCGTCGAGCCCGCCCTCGAGAAAGGCACGGGCGTACACCCCCGGCGCCGAGTGTGGCTGGAAGTAGACGAGGTCGGCACCCGTGCCGTCGTCGCCGCGGAAGAAATGATTGAACCCCACCTCGAAGATCTCCGCGGCCGAGGCATAGCTTGCGATGTGGCCACCCAACTCGCTCGCCGTGCGATTGGCGCGCATCACCATGGCCAGCGCATTCCAGCGCACGATCCCGCTGATCCGCTGCTCGAGGGCCAGGTCCCCCGGATACGGGCCCTGCTGTGCGAGCGGGATCGTGTTCTGGTACGCCGAGTGCGGCGCCTCGACGGCAACGAGCCCGCGCGCCTGCGCGTGCTCCTGCAACTGCCGCAGCACGAAGAGGGCGCGCGCCGCACCCCCGTGGCGCACGACACCGTCGAGCGCGTCACGCCATTCCTGCGTCTCCTCCGGATCGTCGTCGTGAGGAAGCTGGGGGATCTCGTCGGGCGCTTGCATCGACATCGGGGCCACCGTCGCGCGGACTGGGAGGGGCCAGTGTAGTGCCGATTGCCCAGCAGATGGTATCGATCTCCTCCGTGTCAGGAAGCGATTGCAGGATAATATTCTTGGAGTGCCTCGATACCAGAACGATCATGCCGTCAGACAGCCTTGATGCGATCGATCTTCGCATCCTCGCCGAACTTCAGAGGAACGCAAAGATATCGAACGTGGAACTCGCGCACCGCGTGCATCTGTCGCCGTCGCCGTGCCTCACCCGGGTCCGCGTACTCGAGGAGCGAGGCACCATTCGGCACTACGTCACATTGCTCGATCCGCTCCACATCGGACTGTCCGTAAGTGTGTTCATCCAGATCAGCCTCGAAAAACACGCCCGCACATCGATCGAGGTGTTCGAGGATGCGATTCGGCAGCGTCCTGAAGTGATGGAATGCTATCTCATGAGCGGCGACGCCGACTATCTCTTGCGCGTGGTCGTGCCAGACGTGCAGGCATTGGAACGCTTCATCTTCGACAAACTGACGCCGATTCCAGGAATCGCGAGTATCCGGTCTAGCTTCGCATTGAAGCAGGTGAAGTACGAAACGGCATTACCGTTGCCGGCGCCTTCACGAAAGGGACGGTAAACAGGACAATTCGCGACGCTCTGCAAACACGATCAAGCTCACCTGGCCCTCTCGTTGGAAGAATCGTCTGCGCCGTCGACACGTGAAATCAGATCGGCCGCGTCGCCTGCTGGGTTTGGCCTATGACTGATCGCGAATGCGTTGCTTGTGATGTCGAATGGCACCGAAGCACATCAAGCGTCAACGAGTCCACGGAATGCGCGATCCAGGTCCGCAATCAAGTCGTCCGCGTGCTCGAGCCCAATCGACACGCGAAGCAGGCCTTCCGACACTCCCGACGCCTCGCGAGCGACCACGGGCACACCTGAGTGCGTCGTCGATGCGGGGTGACAAATCAATGATTCCGTACCACCCAAACTCACGGCCGATTTGAACAGCGACAGCGCGTTGATGAAACGGAACGCGGCCGGCCGGCCGCCCTCCAACACAAATGAGAACGTCGATCCGGCACCAGCGCATTGGCGTCGAAACACCGCCTGGTACGCGGGATCCTCCACGTGTTCCGGGTGGTGAATTCGCACCCGCTGATAGGGATTGCCGCCAAGCCACTTGGCAATCCTCCTGGCGGTCTCTGCCGCCCGTTCCATTCGTAGTACGACAGTCTCCATTGATCGCGTAAGCATCCATGACGAGTGCGGGTCGAGCTGCGAACCGAACGCGCCCCGCGTCGCCCGCACCCGATCCACCAGCGCCTTCCTGCCAGTGACCCCACCCGCGACCAGATCGCTGTGGCCACCTACGTATTTCGTCAGCGAATAGACGGACAAATCGATACCATGGCTGGCCGGATGCTGAAAGATCGGGCCGAGCATCGTGTTGTCGCAGACCGAGATCGGCCGCACGCCACGCTCCCGCTGGAACGCATCGATCTCCCCCACTACCGCACCAAGATCCATGAGCGCGTTAGTTGGGTTGGCCGGCGTCTCGATATAGCAAAGACGCACGGGACCGCGTTCCGCCGCCGATCGGACCGTTTCGCGAATGGCGGCCGCCGACAGGCCATCCCGAATGACATGTGTGCCGATGCCCCACTCCGAAAGGATCTTCGATATCAGGGTCTCCGCGCCCCCGTACAGGGGCGCCGACTGCACCACCTGATCACCGGGCCTCAAGAATGTAAGGAGGACGGCGCTGATCGCCGACATGCCGCTCGACGTCACTAGCGCCGCCTCCGATCCATCCAGAAGCGCCAGCCGATCCTCGGCAATCTCCAGGTTCGGGTTGTTGAATCGGCTGTACACCAGCCCCGCCGATTCAGAGTCCCCCGGCCGCGCGCGACCCCCGACCACGTCGAAGAAGCGCGCGCCATCCTCCGCAGAGCGAAACGCAAACGTGGATGTCAGGAACACCGGCGGCTTCACCGACCCTTCGGCAAGGAACGGGTCGTAGCCGTAGGACATCATCTGCGTCTCGACGTGCAGTGCATGGTCCCCTATGTGCTTCGTGTGGTAGCCCGGCTTGGTCATTGGCACATACCCTCCTTCATCATCCGTTCCGACAGCGTCTCCACGTCACATCCCACGCATCCGGCTTCGCTACAGTTCCTTCCAACCGCCGAGCACGCGCGCTCCTGGATGCTGTCCGGCTGGAACCACGTACTCACGTCTCGTTGCGTCACTCCTCCGACGTGATCGAAGTTCGTGCCCAACGCCGACAGCGACCGTGAACCGCGTCGACGCTTCATATCTTCTTCGTATACGCACGGACGTACTCCAAGACTCTCTTCGGCGTAAACGACGGGATCGTGCAACCCGGTGAAAGAATCAGCTTCTCTCGCCCTGCATCCGCAATCGCAGCATCGATCTCGCGCGCCAACTCACTCAAGCATCGCTCGTGAATCTTCGTCTCGTCGAGGCCACCCATGATGCACTTCCCTGTCAGCCCCCTCAGCTCCCCCAAGCCAGGATTCCCCTTGCCGCTCGTCGGTACGCTCAGGACTTCGTATGGATAGTCCGCGATCCGATCCATTTGAAGATAGTCGCCATGAATGTGAAGAATTCTCGTCATGCCTTCGGCGGCCTTCAATAGTTCAATTGCGTACGGCTTTTGCAACTGTTCATGCTGCTCGCGGGTGACGCCGCGCGGCATTCCGCGCGGAATCGCCCCGTTAATCGTCATGAAGATTCCATCGATGCCTGCAGCGCGCGCCGCCCGAATGTAGTTGCACATCGTCTCGGTTACCGCCTCCAGGGCGGGGTGCGTCGCGGATCCGTACGACAAGAAGCGATCGGCCTGATCAAATCCAACGTTCCTCAATATCTGCTGATACGGTTCAAAGATCGTATCGATGAGGGGGACGTCATTCCCCAATGCCTTTCTCAACCCGCGCAAGACCTCCAGTTGCGTCTTGAAACAGTGCTCGTCCATCGACAAGACTGTGTACCTCCGAAGGCTCTCGATCGAGTCGAGTGACGTGACTCCCGCGGGAACAGGGTAGCGATAGTCATTCATCGCTTTCATGATGTCCCAGTCATAGGCACGCATGTACTCCAGATGGAGATCTATGACTCGTGCGCTATCCAAATGGTCCGACAAGAAGTGGACCCAAGCGAGCAATGGCGGATGATCGACATTACCCCCATTGACTGCTGCGTTGAACCTCTCAAGCTTGTTCATAGTAGTCTCCTCTCCGCCGTGACCATTCGAGAACGCGGCACCGCCAGTGTCACTTCGCTTCAACACCTGCCTTCCTCAATATGTCCGCGACCTTGGTTACGATTTTCTCTAGACTTGCTCGGTACTCTGCCGGCGATGCGCTCGTCTGCACGAACATCGCCTTCTCCCGGAACTGCTTCTGGACGACCGGATCTTGAGCGGCCTTGACGATTTCCTTATGCAGAATGTTTATGATGGGGTCGGGCGTATGCGCGGGCGCCACAAAACCTATCCGTGTGACAAACACGAACCCCGGCAACCCGGCTTCCGACATGGTCGGAACATCCGGCAGCAGATCCAAACGATCCTTTCCGGTCACCGCGAGAGCGCGTAGCCTTCCATCCTTTATGAATGGCAGCGGTGTCTGCGGCAAATCGAACATCACGTCGATTCGTCCTGCGACAAGACTCAGGATTGATTCTGATGCTCCCTTGAACGGTACCTCTTGCATTTGGATACCCGTCGCCTCCTCGAATGCCGCAGTCGCCAGGTGCAAGGTATTGCCAACTCCGGCTGACCCGTAGTTGAGCTTTCCCGGGTTTGCCTTTGCATAGGCGATGAGTTCCTGCACCGTGTGAACGGGCAAGCTAGGGTGAACCGAGAGTACCAACGGAGACTCGACAACGTTGGTTATTGGCGAAAACGAGGCGACAGCGTCGAACGGCAGTTTCTTGTGAAGTGACGGAAGCGCAGCTTGTGTCAACTCGCCGACTTGAAGGAGGGTATATCCATCAGGCTTTGCTTGGGCCACAAGACTTCCCGCAACGATTGTCGTACCTCCCGGCTTGTTATCGACGATGACCGTGTGACCCATATTCTCCGCAAGCTTGTTCGCGATCGTTCGACCCACGAAGTCTGATGATCCGCCGGGCGGGAATCCCACAACGATCTTGATGGGATTCTTCGCCGTCGGAAACTCTTGTGCGGTTGCGATCGTCGCTGCTGACCAGCACCCGGTCAGGATTGCCACGGTGACAGCGAAACGCGTCCATGTTCCCATTTGATTCCTCCAAACTGAGTTGGTTGGGGCGATTCAGTTTATCTCGTGCCTATCGAAACCGTGTGCGATACCGCGCCAGACCGTTCGCCAGACACTTGACTGAGTAGTCTTGCATCCGCCACGGAGCGCGGTCGCTGGGCCTTTGGAGATCAGGCCGACCCGGGCTACGGAGTGTCGACTGGAATCGATAGAGGCGATATCGACCAACGAGGAATCTCGCCATCGTGGCAGCGGGATTCGCGATGGTCTTGCGCGTCGCCTGACACAGTCTTTCGCACGCCTGGGACTGCAACGGGTCACTGGCGGGCCGCACGTCCGGAGATCCGCTTCGCCTGCGGCGCGTCCGTTGCCCCGATGATCGTCGGCGCGTCACGTCGCGCCGACGTCTTCCGCAGATGATGGCCCTCACAAGCCATACCGGGTCCGGACATTTTGTCGGTTCGTCGCATCGACATGATGGCGGTCGCTTCGCGCAGAAGGAGGGAGCAGTGTAGAGTGGATTGCACGGCAGATGGTGTCGATTGTGTCCGCGCTGAGGGGCGTCGACCGCACATTGTGCCGGTCAGCTATGGTATTTCGGATTATCCTGCCGAGGGGCGGTTAGCCCGACGGAAACGGTGGATGTGTGCACCATCGTGCATGAAGACGCGCTCGTGTCCCGCAGGGGGGGACCGACGCGCCGGAACACGTCCAGCGCGATGACGCACGTCAGGAAGAGACGGGCGTCTCGTTCGCCGCAAGCGAATACGCCTGCCGATACACGCGGGGCCCGATCTCGGATGCTGCCGCACCGTGCGCCGCGAACCGCGCCGGCGCGAGTTCACCGACGGCGAGCGCAGCGACCGCCGCCTCGTCGTAACCGGTCACGAGCAGCGCCGAGTGCAGTGTTGCGTCGCGGCCGCGAATCGCCTGTTCTGTCGTCATTTCCGCGGCGAGCGCATTGCGGTACAGGCGGGCCGCGGCGAGCCCGGGCCGCTGGGCGAGCCCGGGAAGGATGTCGTCGACGAGCCAGCGGTCGATCTCGCCCTGTGCCTCCTTTGCGGGTGCAAACGGGATGACGAGCAGCGTCGACCCGAGACCGCAACCCACACCCGCCTCCAGCGTGCACAGCGCCCGGCGCATGCCCTGGTAGTGGCGCATCATCGCCGACGTCCATGGCGTCGGATGATCGAGGCGCGTCCGGTACGCGGTCGAATCCAGCACGGCGATCGAGGCGACCTCGTAGACGACGCAGTAATGAACGGCCGCGCTCGCCGCACCTGCAGTTCCACGCGCGATCCAGCGCGTGCCGCGCCGGAAACCGGGAATGCCGAGGCGCTCCGGCATGTGCTCGTGCGTATGCCAGTCGTCGTGCTCGGCCGCGACGTCGGCGGCGATATCGAAGAGGAGGACGAGGGCGGCGGGTGCGCTCATGGCGGGGGTCGCTGCGCGTTCGGCATCGCGGTGTGGCGCAATCAGAGACGATGCGCCAACGCGGCCGCCTCCTGTGTGGCGTCGAGCGCGCTTCGCGGCTGCACGCAATCGCCGATGAGATAGATGTCGAGCGTGCTCGCCCGCTCGCGCAATGCGTCGGCGACGTCGGTGACCGGCACCAGCATCGTCGTGGCCACGACGATGTCGATCCCATCGACGCGCCAGCGCTTCGTTCCGTTCCAAAGCTCGGCCGAATGCTCGGTGAGCGCCTCCACCGTCGTGCCCAGGTGGATCTGGGCATTGGGCCGCTCCTCCAGCGCCGCCGCCTGGAACCGACGCGAGCGCGTCCCGATGTCGGTGACGAGCTCGCTGCCTGGCTCGACAAGGATCACTTCGACGCCGCGCTCGGCGAGCACGCGCGCGACGCCGAAGCCCCGGATGTCCCCGCCGATGACCAGCGCGCGTCCGACATCGGCGCGCGGGCGGCGCAGGATCTCGTAGGCGTCGACGACGGGACTGTCGAGGAGCCCCGGGATGTTGGGGAGTCCGAGTGTGGAACCGGTCGCGACGATCACGATGTCCGGATGCTCGGCGAGAACGCGGTCGGCGTTGGCGTCCACGCCCACGTGCAGCGTCACGCCGGCGCGCGCGACCGCGCCAGCGAGCCACGCGATGTGCCCGGTGAACTCCTCGCGTCCGGGGACGAGCTTGGACAGGGCCATCTGGCCACCCGGCTCGTCGCGCTCGAAGAGCACGACCGTGTGCCCGCGCAGCGCGAGGATGCGCGCGGCCTCGAGTCCCGCCGGGCCGCCACCGACGACGACGATGCGCTTCGGCGCCGCGGTGGGCCGAATCGCGTACTCACGCTCGAAGCCGGTCGTCGTATTGACGAGGCATACGATCGGCAAGCCCCGTGAATGCATGTCGCTGCAGCCCTGGTTGCACGCGATGCAGGTGCAGATCTCCGCAACGCGTCCGCTGCGCGCCTTGTTGGCGAACTCGGGGTCGGCGTGCAGCGCCCGACCCATCGTCACGAAGTCGGTCGTCCCCGATTCGATGAGATGCTCGGCCACGCTCGGATCGGTGATGCGACCCGACACGCTCACCGGAACCGGGCTGTGCTTGCGCACCTCGCGGGCAAGATGCGCGAGCACCCCCTGCGGCATCTCCATCGGTTGCGTGATCCACCAGTTGGTCTCGTACATGCCGGCCGAGACGTCGATGAGATCGACGCCGGCTGCGGCGAGCCGTGGCGCCGCGGCGCAGACATCGGCCAGCGTGAGACCGTTGTCCTGATATTCATCACCGCTGATCCGAAACACGATCGGCAGGGCGCCGCCGGATCCGGCGCGCACTGCCGCGATGACCTCGAGCGCAAAGCGCAGGCGGCCGGTGAGGTCGCCGCCATACTCGTCCTCGCGCTTGTTGCACCACGGCGAGAGGAACTGGGCGATGAGGTAGCCGTGCGCGCCGTGAAGGCCGATGAAATCGCTCCCCGCTTCCGCCGCACGACGCGCGGCGTCGCGGAAGCGCTCCACGATGACCGCGATCTCCGCAGGGGTGAGCGCATGCGGCGCGAAGCCGCCCGCGCCCGCGTACGGCACCACCGAGGGCGCAAACGATTCGAGGCCGCTCACCCACGGCTGCACGACGCGACCGCCGTAGTGCAGTTCCGGCCCGATGACGCCACCCTCGCGGTGCACGGCAGCGACGAGCCGCGCGAAGTCCGGAACGAGGTCGTCCGAGTAAAGCCCCATCTGGTACTTGCGGCCGCGCCCGCGCGGATCGACGTAGGTTGCCTCGGTGTACTGCAACCCGGTGCCACCACGGGCGCGAGCGACCATGTAGTCGACGTAGCGCTGCGTCACGCGGCCCTCGGCGGTGCAGTAGTTGCGCTCCATCGGTGAGGCGATGATCCGGTTCTTCACCTCCAGCGTGCCGATGCGGCCGGTTTGGAAGAGGTGGGGGAAACGCATGGGGAGCTCCTGACTGTTGGGGAATCGGCGCCGCGCATGCCGCGTCGCGTCGTACGTGATGGGTCCGTCTCATTGCACGAGCACAAGGCCGTGGGGCGTCCTGCCCGGACGTATGCCAAGGCGCCGCTTCAATGCTCCATGAGCACGGCGTTGCCACTGGCAGCGGCAGCCGGTACCGCGAGTGTCGCTTCGAGCGTGCGCCGCCCATCCTGGGCCGAACAGACGGCGGCCTCCCTGCCTTCGATGAGCGCCCGGAAATGACGCCATTGCTCGATGTAGGGACAGCCGCGGTGTAGCGCTGTGCGCTCCGACGTGAGTGGATCATGCCACCCGCGCCCGCCCCGGTACTCCCAAACCTCGAGCCGCGGCAGCGTGAGCGAACCGAGCGTGCCTGACAGATAATGCGAGTTCACGTCTTGCTGTGGAAAGCGATCCGCCTCACCGGCTGCCAGATCCCAATTCCAGGGCGCCGCCGCAGTATCCGATACCGAAATGGCCCCCAGCGCTCCATTGCGGAAGCGACAGATGACCGCGCTCGTATCCTCGACTGCGAACCCGCGGATTCCGCTTGAAACCATGGCCTGAACGCTTTCGATCTCGCCGAACAGGAATCGGAGAAGATCGATGTCGTGAATCAGGTTGATGAGAATCGGGCCGCCTCCCCGTTCGCGTCGCCACGTCACGGAAAAGTAATCGTCCGGTTTCAGCCACGTGCTGAGGACCGTCGCGGTCACCGGCACGCCGATCCGACCGGATGTGATGAACTCCTTCGCGCGTCGCGTGATCGGGTTGTAGCGCCGATGATGTCCGACCAGAACGGGGAGCCCCGTTCGTGCAGACGCAGCACAGATGCGCTGCGCCTCCTCCAGAGTCTCGGCAATGGGCTTCTCGACGATCACGGGTACGCCGCGCTCCAGACAGTCCACGGCAATCCGGGCGTGAGTCACGTTCGGCGTGGCCACGACCGCACCCCGTGGCTTCGAAACCTCGATCATCTCAGCGTAGTCGGAGAACCACGGAATGCCTGCCGCCACCGCGACTTCCTTTCCCTCCGGGGTCGGGTCGGCGATGCCGACGAGCTTCACGTCCGCATGCTTCAGCGCGCGGTCGATATGCATCCTTCCGATGAGTCCGGCGCCGATGACTGCAACGGGGAGTCTTTCCATAGCGGCTTCCTTGTCGCTTCGATAGGCGTCCGAGTCGACGCGAGTCGTGCTTCCAATGAGGCGAGGTCGCTCCGCCCCGGAAGCGCTCATCCCCAACTCGACCGTGATCCTTCGGAAGCTACTCACCCTTCCCTTTGCACACAATCGATCTGCGCAAACTATCCCTCAATTTGCGTACGCTAAGCGTACACTCCGCCTGGATGCACCTTCCATTTCCGGACTCACGCGGGAACAATCGGTCATGTACGAAGCGGCGCATCCGAACCGGTCGCGCCCGCATCCGACCATCGCCCCGTCGTTGTGGATCGAAATGCGATGACCATGCGCCAAGAATCTCGTGCCGATGAGCTGAGCCAGGCGTGGCCCACCAGGGAGGTCACGCCAGGAGTGAACGCCATCGACCATGACTCGCTTGCGCTGGAGGCGATCGAGCAGTTTCGTGGCGATCGCGACTTCATCTTCGGTTTGGCGCGCGGGTTTTCCGTCCTGCTCTCGCTCTCCACGATACGCCGGCACATGACCATTTCCGAGGTGGCACGACGCACCGGTCTCAGCCGACCGACCGTGCGCCGCTGTCTCCACACGCTGACCAAGATCGGATTTGCCGCGGCCGACGGCACCGGAGGCTACTACCTTCGGCCCCGCGTGCTCTCATTCAGTCACACGTACCTCTCGGCGTCACCGGTCGCACTGCTGGCCCAGCCGCTGCTGGACGCGCTCAGCAACACGACCCTCCAGGCGTGTTCACTCGCGGTCCTCGATGGCCAGGATATCGCCTATCTCGCTCGCTCGATGTCCTCGCCCATCATTGCGCCGCAGTTGAACGTCGGTCGTCGTCAACCGGCGTACTGCACGTCGATCGGCCACGTTCTGCTCGCGAATCTGCCGAGAGCCCAACTGGAAAGGTACATCGCAGGGATTCGGTTCTATCAGTACACGGCACACACCATCAATTCCAAGGCGGCGCTTCGCGCCGCAATCGAGCGGGTACGCAACGTAGATTTTTCGTACGTCGCCGAGCAGACCGGACCCAACCTGTGCTCGCTGGCAACGCCGGTGCGTGACCAGTCGGGAACATGCGTCGCGGCGATCAACGTGATCGTGCACGGGGCCATGCTGACTCCAGAGGAGATGATCGACAGATACCTCCCGGCGCTGAACGATGTCGCCAGACGTCTGAGCCTCGTGTTACCGTCCAACGCGTGCTAGGCGAGGAGCCGGAGTGCCCACGTGACAGTCTTCGCGATCGCCACGCGATGGCGCGAGCGCGGCGGCGCAGTGTCATCGCGCAATGGATCCCTTCCCACCACCACGGTCCAGCATACGGCTCGATACCCGACGTAGGCTTTGCCGTAACTGCGAGGAGAAACCTCATGTCATTTCGAATCGATCGTCGTGCATTCCTCAAGTCCCAATCGGCGTTGGCCGCGGCAACGCTGATGCCCGACGCGTTTGCGCAAGCGAAGATTCCTCTGCTGTATACCGAGAGTGCGTCGGCCGAGGATATCCGCGCCAAGGTCATGATGGATCAGCTCGTTCCTGCGATCGCCAGCGAGTTCGAGCTGAAGCCATACTTCAACTCCACGTTGTTCAAGCAAGGCACCGAGCTTCTCGCCATGCAGCGCGGCAACCTCGACATGAGCGCGCTTTCCATCCCGGACTTCCAGAGGCAGATTCCGGCGTGGGGGATCGTCGGGAACGCATACGTCTTTCGCGACATGGACCACATGTTCAAGGTCTACAACAGCGACGTCGGCAAGCAACTCTTCAAGATGGCCGAGGACATCGGCATCAAGATCCTGTCGGTGCATTACATCGGAACGCGTCACGTCAGCTTGCGCGTGAAGAAGAAGATCAACACACCCGCCGATATGGCGGGGATCCGCCTTCGGATGCCGGCAGGTGAGGGCTGGCAGTTCCTCGGCGAGTGCCTGGGCGCCAATCCAACGCCGATCCCCTTTGCGGAGGTGTATGCCGCGCTTCAGACCGGCGCGATCGACGGACAAGACAACCCGATGCCGCTGACCAAGACGATGAAGTTCTATGAAGTCTTGTCGCAGTACATCCTGACGGGCCACCTGATCAACTGCAACCTGTTCTCGATCGCCAAGAAGAAGTGGGATTCGCTGACACCGGCCCAACAGACCAAGCTTCAGACGGCATCGACGGAGTACAGCGCGACGGTAACGAAGCAGTTTGCGGCGGAGGAAAAGGAGCTTGCAGCGTTCTTCAAGTCCCAGGGGCTCGACGTATACACCCCCGATCTCGCGGCATTCCAGAAGTTCGCCCTCGACAAGACGAAGAAGTCGAAGTACATCAAGGAATGGGTTCCGGGAATGCTCGAGAAGATCGAAGCGATGTGACCTGGGGCGTCACGGCCCGCCATTTCGACGGGTCGTGACGCGAACGGGAGCGTTGGATTCGGATTCTCGCGTGACGGCGGCACAGGGCAGGCCCGCAAGAGAGCGCGGCGTGTCCAGCCCCGACAGGACTGTGCGGCGCTCCGGACGCGAAGCGGACGCTTCTTGGCCATCGGGCATGGGCCAGCGCCCGGCAGCGCGCCGACCGCAGGCCGTGTGAGGACAAGCGGGATCAAGACCGGTGGGAGATTGAGATGACGGCATGGCTTGGGCGATTGCAGCGGATCGCGGATATCGTCGCAGCGCTGCTCATGGGCACGATGTTCGCCTCGTTCATCGTTCAGGTCGCAGCCCGATACGTGTTCAATGCGCCGGTGAGTTGGGCAGACGAGTTGTCGGTGATCATGGGAATCTGGGCGATCCTGTGGGCGACGTCGTTCTGTACACGTGACGCGGACAACATCCGGTTCGACATCATTTACACCGCCGTACGGCCAGTGACGCGTCGTGCATTCGACATCATCACCAGCCTCGCGCTGATCGTGATCTTCACCGTCAGCCTCCCTGCCGTATGGAACTACGTGACGTTCATGAAGATCGAGGCAACCGCGGCGATGCACATCCGCTATGACATCGTGTTCTCGATCTACATCATCTTCGTGCTCGCCATGATCGTTCGCCACGCCGTGATCTTCTGGAACGCGCTGCGTGGCAGGGAGTCGGAGTCGCGGCCTGCCGTTCCCCTGGAGACCGAGTGATCAACCTCTTCAGCCCCTTTGCGATCACGATCTACCTGATCGTGGCGCTCTCGCTCCTCGGCCTTCCGATCGGCCTGTCGATGATCTCGGCGTCTGTCGTCTATCTGCTCATCACCGGGCAGGACATGGGAATCGCCGCAGAGCAGTTGCTGCAGGGACTGTTCAATGGGTACACGCTGCTCGCGATCCCGTTGTTCATCCTTGCCGCCGACCTCATGAATGCCGGCTCGCTGTCGGACCAGTTGCTGAGGTTCTGTCACGCGCTCGTGGGGCGGCTTCGCGGCGGACTCGGACACGTCAACGTGGTCGCCAACATCATCCTTTCCGGGATGTCCGGATCGGCGGTCGCGGATGCGGCAGGGCTCGGCAAGCTGATCATCGGGTTGATGACACGTGACGGAAAGTACACGCCCGGTTATGCCGGCGCGCTCACTGCCGCTGCGGCGACGATTGGGCCGATCATCCCGCCTTCGATCCCTCTCGTGCTCTACGCCCTGGTGTCCGACGCGTCGGTCGGATACCTGTTTCTCGGCGGCGTGATTCCCGGCCTCATCATGGGAATCGTGCTCATGGTCATGAACGCCGTTCTTGCCCGGACACGTAACTTCCCCGTGGAAGAGCCCATTCCGCTGCGCGAGTTCCCGAAGATCACGTATCGAGCTGTACCCGCGCTCATGATGCCCGTCGTGCTCCTCGGCGGTATCTACGCCGGCGTGATGACACCGACCGAGGCAGCAGCGCTGGCAGCGCTCTATGCCTACGTGATTTCGGTCGTGTTCTACCGCTCGATCACGGTCCGTCAGACATTCGAGTGCCTGCTGTCGAGCGCACGTTCTTCGGCGGCGGTCGGCATGCTGATCGCGGGGGCTCTGGTCTTCAATTACGTGGTCACACGTGAGGATCTGCCGAACGCGCTCCATGTGATGCTCGCCGGGTACCACCTGTCGCCATTCGCATTCCTCCTCGTCGTCAACGTCCTTCTCCTGATCCTGGGCTGCCTTCTCGATGCGAGCACGATCCTTCTCGTCATCGTGCCCATTCTCATACCGACCGCGAAGGCACTCGGCATCGACATGGTCCACTTCGGGCTCGTCGTCGTCGTGAACCTCATGATCGGGTTGATCACCCCGCCCTACGGCCTGCTGCTCTTCATCGTTTCCAATTTCACGCAACAGCCGCTGCGCGTCATCGTACGGGAGGCGCTACCGTTCATTGGAGTTCTGGTCGTGGCGTTGTTCATCATCACCTACGTGCCGGAGACAACCTTGTGGTTGCCGCAGGTGTTCGGATACAAGGGGTGATCGGATGGTCCCCTCGAAGGATGTATCGACGATGAAGGTCCTCGTCACCGGCGCCACCGGCGGCATCGGCCGCGCGATCTGCTTCGCCTTCCACGCCGCCGCGAAGGCACGTGGGCGGCAACTCGTGCTCGCGGCGGCAGCGTCACGTCCCGGATCTGCCCTCGATGCGCTCAGCGCCGAACTCGCCGACGAGGGCGTGCAGGTCATCCCCTTGCACGCCGACCTGGGCGACCCGGCCGCCTGCGCGCGTCTTGCCGCCGACGCGATCGAGCGCTGCGCCGGCCTCGACGCCCTCGTGTCCAATGCCGGAATCGTGCGCGGCGCGCCGCTTGCGACGCTCGACGTCGACGACTGGGACACGGTCTTCGCACTCGATGTGCGCGCCACATGGCTCCTCGCCCGCGGCGCGCGCACGGCGCTCGCGCAAAGCCGCGGGGCGATCGTCGCGGTGGCGTCGGTGGCGTCGCTGTATCCCTTTCCCGGACTGGGCGCATATTCTCCGGCCAAGGCGGCGCTGGGGATGCTCTGCCGGCAGCTCGCACAGGAGTGGGCGGCCGACGGGATACGCGTGAATACGGTGTCGCCGGGCCTCATCCGCACTCCGCTGACCGAACCGATCTATCGCAACGAGGAGTTCCTGCATCGACGCGAGGCGACGGTGCCGCTCGGGCGCATTGGAACGCCCGACGATGTCGCCCGCGCCGTCGTGCACCTCGCGGGGCCGGATGCCGGTTACGTCACCGGCGTCGACCTCCGTGTCGACGGCGGACTGGGTGACCACATCCTCGCCATGATCCCCGGCGTGCCACGCTCACCCGAACGCGGTTGAGCGTGAAGCGCCGCCGCGCACGTCACAACGACTGTCACCGTCCATGCCGATCATCTCGCTCGACCACCTGACGCTCTTCGAGCTGACCCCGCCGCAACTCGTCGCTGTCGCTCACGACGCCGGCTTCGCGCACGTCGGGCTGCGCCTCAATCCTGCGGCACCACCCGGCGAGCGGCAGCATCCCGTCATCGGTGATACGCCGATGCGACGCGAGACGCTCGCCCGGATGCGCGACAGCGGCGTCGCCGTATTCGACTTTGGCGTGTTTCGGCTCAAGGAGGGCGTCGATCTCACCGCCTTTGAACCCGTGCTCGAGACCGCGGCGGTCCTGGGCGCCCACAACGCGGTGGTCAACGGCGACGATCCGGATGCGGGCCGGACCGCGGAGTTGCTCCATCGGTTATGCGAACTGGGCGAGAAGTACGCGGTCGTCATGCATCTCGAGGCGACACCGTGGTCCGGCGTGCGCACGCTGAACGCCGCGGTGGACATCGTCCAGCGCTGCCGGCACCCGCGGGCACGCGTGATGATCGACCCCATCCACGTCGATCGCTCGAGGGCGACGCTAGCCGACCTCCGCGCCGTGGCGCCGGCCTGCATCGATTACGTCCAGATCTGCGATGCCGTCGGACCGCGACCCGACGATTTCGAGACGATGATCTTCCAGGCGCGCAACGAGCGCGCGTTCCCCGGTGACGGGAACCTCGATCTCGTCGGCATGCTGTCGGCGCTGCCCTCCGATCTCCCGCTCAGCCTGGAGGCACCGGTGCAAAGTCTCGCCGCGCTGCCCGTCGTCGAGCGCGCCCGACGCGGATACCAGTCGGTCCTCGCGCTGCTCGCTGCGCTCGATGCCGCAGCCGGGCGATCCACCACCTGACGCTTCCGAGCCGGGCCGGAAACATTCTTGACGTCGGCGGCGCTTCGTCCCGTCGAGCCGCGGCACGCCGCGACACGCGCGCGGCCGAACGGGGATCACCGACTGCCGCCCGGGTGACGGCTCCGGACGTCACGTGCCCGCTGCGGTTTCCGTCGTGTCGCCGGTCCGGTTCGAGGCGTCGGCACGCGGCGTCCCCAACCACCGCTCGGCCAGGTGCACCCACGCGGTCGCGCCGAGCGGAATGAGCTCGTCGTTGAAGTCGTAGTTCGGGTTGTGCAGCATGCACGGACCCTCGCCGTGACCGTGCGCGCGGTGCCTTCCGTCGCCGTTGCCGATGACGAAGAAGCAACCCGGCCTTTCCTGCAGGAAGTAGCTGAAGTCCTCCGAACCCATGGTCGGCTCGCAGTCGACGACGTTCCCGGCACCGACCACCTCGACCAGCACCTTGCGCACGAACTCGGTCTCCGCCGCATGGTTGATCGTCGGCGGATAGTTGCGCTGGAAGTCGAACTCGCAGCGCGTCTCGAAGGCGGCGCAGATCTGCTCCGACAACCGCTGCATGCGCCGCTCGACGAGGTCGAGCACCTCGTTGCTGAACACCCGCACGGTGCCCTCGATCGTGCAGCGGTCGGGGATGACGTTGGTGGCCTCGCCGGCATGGATCATCGTCACCGAGATCACCGCGGTGTCGATCGGGCGCTTGTTGCGGGTGACGATGCTCTGGAAGGCATTCACGAGCTGGCACGCCACCGGCACGGGGTCGATGCCCAGGTGCGGCATCGCCGCGTGCGCGCCCTTGCCGTGAATCGTGATCCTGAACTCGTTGGAGCCCGCCATCATCGGTCCCGGCTTCAGCGCGAACTGCCCGACGTCGAGCCCCGGCCAGTTGTGCATGCCGAAGATGGCCTCCATCGGGAAGCGCCCGAAGATGCCGTCCCTGATCATCTCGCGCGCGCCACCCCCGCCTTCCTCGGCGGGCTGGAAGACGAGGTAGACCGTGCCGTCGAAGTTGCGATGCTTCGCCAAGTGCTTCGCCGCCGCCAGCAGCATCGCGATGTGTCCGTCGTGCCCGCAGGCGTGCATCTTGCCCGCAACCGTGCTGCGATGCGCGAAACCGTTGCGCTCGGTCATCGGCAGCGCGTCGATGTCGGCGCGCAGACCCAGCGCGCGCTTGCTGCTGCCGTTCGCGACGATGCCCACGACGCCGGTCTTGCCCAGGCCGCGCACGATGGGGATGCCCCAGTCGGTGAGTGCCTGCGCGATCAGGTCGGCGGTGCGCGTCTCCTCGAAGCACAGTTCCGGATGGGCGTGGATGTCGCGGCGGATGGTGGCGATCGCGGCGGCGTCGGCGCGGATGGATTCGATCATGTGCATGATGGCCTTGCCTCTCGTTGCAGGTCCGGGCCATCGAGTTTACGGCGCGCACGCCGATCGCGCGCCTTGCCGCGCTCAATGGCGCAGCGCTTCGATCCCCCGGCCGATGCCGCCCAACGTCAACGGAAACATCCGCGGCCCCAGCTCGCGCAGGATGATCTGCGTGGAGCGCGTGTACTCCCACGCCCGTTCGGGCTCGGGATTCCACCACGCGACGCGGCGAAAGTGCTCGAAGATGCGCTTCAGCCACACGATGCCCGCCTCGTCGTTCATGTACTCGACGCTACCGCCCGCCTGCGTGAGCTCGTAGGGGCTCATCGCCGCGTCGCCGACGAAGATCGCCTTCCAGTCCGGCCCGTACGTGCGCAGGAGCTCGAGCGTGGAAAACCGCTCGTGGCGCCGGCGACCATTGTCGCGCCAGACGTGATCGTAGACGCAGTTGTGGAAGTAGAAGTGCGTGAGATGGCGAAACTCGGCACGTGCCGCCGAGAAGAGCTCCTCGGTGAGCCGCACGTGCGGGTCCATCGAGCCGCCGACGTCGAGGAAGAGGAGCACCTTGACGCGGTTGCGCCGCTCGGGCTGCATGCGCACGTCGAGGTAGCCGGCATTGCGTGCCGTCCCCTCGATCGTGCCGGGAAGGTCGAGCTCGTCGGGGACGCCCTCGCGCGCGAAGCGGCGCAGGCGACGCAGGGCGACCTTGATGTTGCGCGTGTTGAGCTCGACGTCGCCGTCGAGATTGCGAAACGTGCGTTCGTCCCACACCTTGACCGCGCGCCGCGCCCCGCCGGCGTCCTGGCCGATGCGGATCCCCTCGGGGTTGTAGCCGTAGGCGCCGAACGGACTCGTCCCGCCCGTGCCGATCCACTTGTTGCCGCCCTGGTGGCGACCCTTCTGCTCGGCGAGGCGCTGCTTCAACGTCTCCATGAGCTTGTCCCAGCCGCCGAGCGCTTCGACGCGGCGCTTGTCCTCCTCGCTCAGGAGCCGCACGAACTCCTTGCGCAGCCACGCCTCCGGAATCTCGCCGCGCACGTCGAAGAGCGCGTCGACACCCTTGAAGTACGAGGCAAAGGCAACGTCGAAGCGATCGAAATGCTGCTCGTCCTTGACGAGGCAGATGCGCGCGAGCGTGTAGAAATCATCGATCGACAGTGAAACGACGCGCTGGTCGAGCGCGTCGAGGAGCGTCAGCAGCTCGCGCGTCGAGACCGGGAGCTTGTGCGCCTTCAGATGCAGGAAGAAGCCGGTCAGCATGCGTCACTGGCACCCGGCCGTCCGGAGCGCGACCTCGACGCGCAAGCCGCGTGCGTCACGACGCCGGCCGCGGCCGGTCGAGCTGGTGGCGCAGGTGCGCGCGCACCGCGGGCCACTCGGCGTCGATGATCGAAAACACGACGGTATCGCGGCGGCTGCCGTCGGCCATGATCTGGTGCTGGCGCAAGACCCCGTCCTCCTTGGCGCCGAGCCGGGCGATCGCCGTGCGCGAGGCGAAATTGAACCAGTGCGTGCGGAACTCGACCGCGATGCAGTGCAGCGTCTCGAAGGCGTGCCCGAGCAGGAGGAGCTTGCACTCGGTATTGACGGACGTGCGCTGCACCCGCTTCGCGTACCACGTGTGGCCGATCTCCAGACGGCGATGGACGGGATCGACGTGGAAATATCGGGTGCTGCCGACGACGTCGCCGGTGACACGGTCACGCACCACGAACGGCATCGCGTGCGCATTCTCGCGCATGTCGAGCGCGGTCGCGACGTACGCGTCCTCCTGACCCGGTGCCGGGACCGACGTGTACCACAGGCGCCAGAGCTCGCCGTCGGCGGCCGCCGCGCGCAACGCCGGTGCGTGCTCGCGCTCCATCGGCTCGAGCGTCACGTGCACCCCGCGCAGCGTGACGGGCTCGATGAAGCGGCTCACCGCGAGCCTCCCGCGGCATCGGCGCACCACGACACGCGAAGACCGATGTGCTGCGCGATCACCACGGCGCCTAGCGTCCTGCGCTGCGCGCCATGAAGGCGACGCGCTCGAAGAGATGCACGTCCTGCTCGTTCTTGAGGAGCGCACCGTGCAGCGGCGGGATCAGGAGCTTCTTGTCGGTCGTGCGCAGCGCCTCCATCGGGATGTCCTCGGCGAGGAGGAGCTTCAACCAATCGAGGAGTTCGGAGGTGGAGGGCTTCTTCTTCAGGCCCGGCACGTCGCGCAGGTTGAAGAAGACCTCGAGCGCCTCGGCGAGCAGCGCCTTCTTGAGACCGGGGAAGTGCACGTCGACGATCCGCTCCATCGTCTCGCGATCGGGAAAGCGGATGTAGTGGAAGAAGCAGCGGCGCAAGAACGCGTCGGGCAGTTCCTTCTCGTTGTTGGACGTGATCACGACCAGCGGCCGGTGCCGGGCGACGATCGTTTGCTGCGTCTCGTAGACATGGAACTCCATGCGGTCGAGCTCGCGCAGCAGGTCGTTGGGAAACTCGATGTCGGCCTTGTCGATCTCGTCGATCAGCACGACGGCCGGCACGTCGCTCGTGAAAGCGTCCCACAGCACGCCGTGCTTGATGTAGTGCGCGATGTCGGCCACGTGCGCGTCGCCGAGCTGCGAATCGCGCAGCCGCGACACCGCGTCGTACTCGTAGAGGCCCTGCTGTGCCTTCGTCGTCGACTTGATGTGCCACTGCAGGAGCGGGCGGCCGAGCGCGCGTGCCACCTCCTCGGCGAGGAGCGTCTTGCCGGTGCCCGGCTCGCCCTTGATGAGGAGCGGGCGTTCGAGCGCGATCGCGGCGTTGACCGCGAGCTTCAAGTCGTCGGTGGCGACGTACGAATCGGTGCCTTCGAAGCGCATGCGTGGGATTCCGGCGGACAAAGGACGATGTTAGCCCAAGTCGGACGCACCCTCGCGACAGGCGCCGCGCGGGCCTGCGTCGATTCGCGCGGGCGAGCCCGCGTCGTCGCCGATCGCGGCGGGTGCCAGGCGCCGTCGCGTTACGATGCGCCATGCCCTGGCCCATCGTCTGGCCGCTCTCCCCGCTGGAAACCCTGTGGTGCGCCGTGGCGCTCGCCGGCGGTTACGCCGTGCGCGGCGCTGCGGGCTTCGGCTCGGGCGTCGTCGCCGCGCCGCTCCTGACTTTCGTCCTGCCGCTGTCCACGGTCGCGCCGGTGATCACGATCCTGGGACTCGTCGTGTCGACACAGCAGGCGCTGCGCGACTGGCTCCTCATCGACTGGCGCCGCCTCGCGATCTTCGTGCCCGGTTCGATCGTCGGTGTGGCGCTCGGCGTGCTCGCCTTCAAGGCGGTCGATCCTGCGGCGCTCGCGCGCTGGCTCGGTGCCTACGTGCTTCTCTACGCGCTGTACAGCATCATGGGCGAGCGGATCATCGGTCGCACGCTGACGTTGCCGCGCTGGATGGCGCACCCGGTCGCGCTCATCGGTGCGCTCGTCGCGACGGTGTTCGGCGGCCTCGCCGGACCCATCTACGTCACCTACCTCGATTCGCAGAAGCTGCCGAAGAGTGTGTTTCGCGTCACCGTGTCGACGACGCTCCTCGTGCTGGGGCTCCTGCGCTCGGCAGCGTACGTCGCAAGCGGCGTCTTCCGCGCCCAGGACTTCGTGCTCATCGGGGCCGCACTCCTGCCGGTGGCCATCGGCACCTTCATCGGCGATCGCTTCCACGACCGTCTCGACCCCAAGGCATTCCGCCGCGGCGTGGGAATCCTGCTCGTGATGAGTGCGATCGGACTCATGATCGCGCATTGAGGCCGTCGTCGCGCGATGACGCGACGGCAGCGACCGCGTAGAATGCGGCGGCGATCCGCTGCAACGTCCACCTCTTCCGCACGTGCCCATGTCACCTTCGTTTCGTTGCGTGCTCGACATCAAGGCCGGCCTCGGCGAGTGTCCGATCTGGTCCCCGCGCGACGCCGCGCTCTTCTGGGTCGACATCGACGCGCCATCGCTCAACCGGTTCGATCCGGCGACGGGAAACAACGTGAAGATGCCGATGCCGAGTTCGATCGGCTCGTTCGCCCTGCGCCGGCCGCACGGCTTTCTCGTCGCGCTGCGCGACGGGTTGTGGCTTGCCCGAGCCGACGGTTCGCTCGATCGACGCATCATCGATGCGCCTTACGACCCGGGGCACCATCGCTTCAACGACGGACGCTGCGACCCCGCGGGCCGGTTCTTCGTCGGCACGATGAACGAGAAGCGCGATGCGCCGTCGGGTGCGCTGTATCGCCTCGACGCCGATGGCCGCTTCCTGCGCCTCATGGGCGACATGACGATCAGCAACGGCCTCGCCTGGAGCCCCGACGGCCGCACGATGTATCACGCCGACACGCCCACGCACGAAGTGCGCGCCTTCGACTACGACACGCGCACCGGCCTGCCCATGAATGCACGCAGCTTCGCGCGCTGGAGCGGGGAGAACGACCGGCCCGACGGCGCCGCGGTCGATTGCGAAGGCAACTACTGGGTCGCCTTCTTTCGCGGCGGCAAGATCGCCAAGGTCGCGCCGTCCGGGCGCACGCTCGCCGAATATCCGGTGCCGGCGATGTGTCCCACCATGTGCGCGTTCGGCGGGCCCGACCTCAGGACGCTGTACGTGACGACGGCCCGGCGCCAGCGCGCGGACGACGAACTCGCGCGGCTGCCGCAGTCGGGCGGCATCTTCGCGATGCAGGTCGACACGCCGGGCCTGCCCGAACCCGTGTTTGCCGGTTGACGGCGTGCTGTTCGACGCCTCCGCTTTCCTCCACGTCGGCATCGAAGGCAACGTCGACACGACGAGTGCCTCGGCGTCGTTTGCGACCTCGACCGGCGACATGCTCGAGGTCACCGCGTACGCGGGCGGCGCCTTCCGCCTGCGGATCGGCCCCAGCACGCGTCCCGACTACGGGCTCATCGTCGGACGCACGCGCGGCTTTTCCACCGTGCAGCGGGAAGCGGGACGATGGTCGTTCGGCAACGATGACGCGGAACTGACGCTGGGCGGCGCCCCGTGTCGCCTGCGCCTGGCGTGGAAGGGGGTGCCGCTCCTCGACTCGACGACCGATCGTCTGGCCAGCGGCGGCTTGCGCCTGCCAACACTCGGCCGCGCCCCCCGCGGCGGACTGTGGGCCGCGGCGTTCGCTCTCGATTCGGGGGCGCAAGTCTACGGCCTGGGGGAGAAGTTCGGCCGCCTGGACAAGCGGGGCGAACTCGTCCACTCGCAGGTCGAGGACGCACGCAGCGCCAATACCGGACAAAGCTACCGCAACGTGCCGTTGGCGTGGTCCCCGAACGCCCGCCATGGCACGTGGGGCGTGTTCGTGCACACGCCCGGCATGGTCACGCACGGCGTGGGCCACCCCGACTGGTCGCATCGCAGTTACGCTGCCGTCGTCGACGACGAGGCGCTCGACCTCGTGCTGTTTGCGGCCGACACCCCGGGTGATCTCCTCACCGCGTTCACCGCGCTCGTCGGCCGCGCGCCGGCGCTGCCGCGCTGGAGCTTCGGCCTGTGGGCCGCGGGAGCGCACGACACGGCGCAGGCGGCGCTGTCGACCGCGCAGCGGCTGCGCGAGCGTCGTCTGCCGTGCGACGTCGTCGTCGTGCAGGCTGCCGCGCTCTCGCCCACGCCAGCGAGCGATGCTGCCGATGGCGCACCGGGCGACCCGGCGTCCGCGCTCGCGCAACTGCGCACGCTTGGGCTGCGCCCCTGCGTGCGCGAGCATCCCTACATTCCGGCGCATTCGCACGGCTTCGACGAACTCGCGCGCCGCGGCTACCTCTTGCGCAATGCGCAGGGCACGCCGTACGTGGCGAGCGGGCGCAGCGGCGAGAACGACGCCGTCGCCGCGGTGGGCCTCTTCGACTTCACCCACCCCGAGGCGAACGCGTGGTGGCGCGACGCGCACGAGGCGCTCTTCGCCGCAGGCGCGGCGGTGGTCGACAGCACCGGTGGCGAGCACGTGCCGGACGACGCGGTCGCGCACAACGGTGATTGGGGTCGTCGCCTCCACAACGCATATCCGTTGCTGCTCGACCGCTGCGTGTTCGACGCCACGGCGCGTTTCGCCGCCGCGGGCGATGCGCCGCCCATCGTGTGGAGCCGCAGCGGCTGGACGGGCGGCGTGCGCCACGCGTTGGGCTCGACGGGTGCTGCGCAAAGCGATTGGGAGGGCCTTGCCGCAACGCTGCGCGGCGCGCTGTCGTGGGGACTGTCCGGCGGTGGCCTCGCCGGCATCGACGTCGGTGGCGACTACGGCGACGGCATCGACGGCGAACTGTACGCGCGCTGGTTGCAGGCGGCGGTATTCGCCTCGCACCTGCGCCTGCCGCGGGCGGCGGGGCGCGAGCCCTGGGCCTTCGGCGCCACCACCGAAGCGATCTGTCGCAAGTGGCTCGCGTTCCGCTATCGCCTCGTGCCCTACCTCGAGGCCTGCGCCGCCGCGGCATGCGCGACGGGATGGCCGGTCATGCGGGCGATGCCGCTCGCCTTTCCGGACGACAGCCTGCTGCGAACCTACGAGACGCAGTTCATGTGCGGCGATGCACTCCTCGTCGCCCCGATCCTGCGTCCCGGCGGCGAGGTCGAGGTCGCGCTCCCGCCTGGCGGCTGGTTCGACCTCAATTCGCGCCAACGCCTGCCCGGACGGCAGGTGCTGCGCTATCGCGCCAAGGCCGACCAGTTCCCGGTGTTCGGGCGCGAAGGTCACGTGCTTCCCCTCGGGCGTGCCGTCCAGCACACGGGCGAGATCGACGCCCGCGCGCCGCTCGAGCGCGTGTGGATCTTCGGCCGGCCCGCGACGCCGCTTTCGGACTACGCGCAACTCGGCGTGCGCATCGGCGAGGACGGCGTCGGTGTGGTCCAGGTCGCTGCGAGCGTGACCGCCGAAGTGTTCGGCGACGCCGCCGGAATCGACGTGCGGCCGCTGTGACGCATGGAACCGACGCTTGCCATCACGGCCGGTGAGCCTGCCGGCATCGGCCCCGAGATCTGCGCGATGGTCGCGGTCCGCCACGCGCAGCGACACGATCACGTGCGACTCGTGCTGCTCGGCGACCGCGACCTGCTCGCTGCGCGCGCTGCGCGCATCGGCCTCGCCCCGCGCTACGCGGACTACGATCCCGCCTCGTTCGCGCCGCGTGGCGGCGTCGTCGAGGTCTGGCATCACCCGCTCGTCGTGCCGGTGACGCCGGGCCATCCCGATCCGACCAACGCCTCGGCCGTGCTCTCCACGCTGCGCGACGGCGTCGATGCCTGTGCGACCGGCGCCTGCAACGCCCTCGTCACCGCGCCCATCCAAAAGAGCGCGCTCATCGATGCCGGCATTCCCTTCGTTGGCCACACCGAGTATCTGGCCGAGCGCACGCACACGCCGCGCGTGGTGATGATGCTGGTGGGCGGGCCGGCCGACGCTGCGCTGCGTGTGGCGCTCGTCACCACGCACCTTCCGCTCGCCCAGGTGCCTGCCGCGATCACCCACGACGCGGTGCGCGACACGCTCGCGATCGTCGTCCACGATCTCGTCCGTCACTTCGGCATCGCGCAACCACGTGTTGCGGTGTGCGGCCTCAATCCGCACGCCGGAGAAAGCGGCCATCTCGGCCGCGAGGAGATCGAGGTCATCGCCCCGGCCATCGCGCACGCGGCGCAGCACCTCGACGCCGTCGTGACCGGACCCGTGCCCGCCGACACGATCTTCGTGCCCGAGCACGCGCGCCAGTACGACGCGATCATCGCCATGTACCACGACCAGGGCCTGCCGGTGCTGAAGGCCGCAAGCTTCGGGCGCGGGGTCAACGTCACGTTGGGTCTGCCGTTCGTGCGCACGTCGGTCGATCACGGCACCGCGCTCGATCTCGCCGCCGATCCGGCGCGTGCGGCCGGCGCCGACCCCGGCAGCCTCGTCGCCGCGATCGAGCTGGCGGTCGATCTCGTCGCGCGATCCGCCGGGCGCGGCACGCCGCCGGCATAGGCGCGGGCCACGCGCGCCATGCACGGCCACCGCGCGCGCCGACGCTTCGGACAGAACTTCCTCGCCGATCCGCGGTACGTGCAGCGCATCGTCGACGCGGTGGCGCCCGCGCCGGGGGACCGCATCGTCGAGATCGGCCCGGGGCTTGCCGCACTCACCGCCGCGCTCGTCGAGCGCGCCGGTCACGTCACGGCGATCGAGATCGACCGCGACCTCGCCGCGCGCCTGCGCGAGCGCTTCGCGCCGGAGGCGCTGACACTGCACGAAGCCGATGCACTCGCCTTCGATTACGCCACGCTCGGCAACGCGCTGCGGGTCGTCGGCAACCTGCCGTACAACATCAGCTCGCCGCTCCTCTTCCGGCTCGCCGCGCACGCGGCGCAGTTGCGCGACGTGCACGTCATGCTGCAAAGGGAAGTGGTGGCCCGCATGGTCGCGCCCGCGGGCAGCGCCGACTACGGGCGCCTGTCGGTGACGCTGCAGGTGGTGTTTCGCATCGAGCGCCTCCTGCTCGTGCCTCCGGGCGCGTTCCGGCCGGTGCCGAAGGTCGACTCCGCCGTCGCCCGGCTCGTACCGCTTGGCATCGACGCGCCCGCCATCGCCGACCGCGCTCTTTTCGACCGCGTCGTGCAGGCCGCCTTCGCGCAACGGCGCAAGACGCTGCGCAACGCGCTCTTCACGCTGTGCGCGCCGGAGACGATGGCGAGCGCCGGAATCGATCCCGGCGCTCGCGGTGAAACGCTGACGGTGGCCGATTACGTGCGACTCGCCAACACGATCAAAGCCACGGCGGACGCCGCGTCGGCGCGCTGATCCGCACGATCTTCCGCCGCGCGGAAGCGCCCGTGACGATGGTGACGTCGCGCTGCCGCACGCCGAACGCCTCGGCGAGGAAGGCGATCAACGCCGCGTTGGCGCGTCCGTCCACCGGTGGTGCGGCAAGGCGGATCTTGTGCGCATCACCGTGCGGACCTGCATGTTCGGTGCGGGCGGCGCCGGGCTGGACGTGCACCGTGAGCGTGACGGCGGCAGGAAGCGCGGCGCTCGCGGGCATGTCCGCTGCCGGCTGCGCGAGCGTCACCGCGACCGGGGGCGACCGGGGTGCGCACTCATCGCGCTCCCATCCCCAGGAACATCGCGGTGAGCGAAGCCTCGATGTGCGGCAGCATCATGAGCAGCAGTTGCGCGACGACGATCACCACGAGCGGCGAGAGGTCGAGCGTGCCTCCGATCGGCGGCAGGATGCGACGCACCGGCCGCAGCAGCGGAAACGTCAACGCGTTGAGCAGGCCCGACAGCGGTCCGTCGGGTGCGACCCACGACAGGATCGCCTGCACGAGCACGACGATCACCACGAGCCAGAGCACCGCGCGCGCGAGCGCGAGGAGCGTGGCGAGGAGCAGGAACGGAATTCCGACGCCGGTCAGGCTGAAGCTGCCGAAGACGAGCGCGTAGAACAACAGCCAGAGGAACTGCAGCAGGAACGTGCCGACCAGGCTCGCCCAATCGATTCCCTTGACGCCGGGAAGCACCCGCCGCAGTGGCTTCACGATCCAGTCGGTGAGCGCGATGACGGCCTGCCCCACCGGGTTGCGAAACGGCGCGCGCATCACCTGCATGGCAAAGCGGAGCAGGAGCGCGTACGTGAAAAGACCGAACACGACGTCGGCGAGATACGTGAGCATCTGCCGTCCCATCGTCAGGCATCCTTGCCAAGCGCGTCACCCAACTCGGTCGCGCGCGCCGCGGCCGCCTTGACCGCGCTCATGAACGCCGCCTTCACGTCGTGCGCGTCGAGCACCCCGATGCCGCACTCGGTCGTGCCGCCCTTGGACGTCACCTGCGCACGCAGGACCTCGGGCGCGGCGTCGGACGCCTGCGCGAGCCTGATCGCGCCAGCGAACGTCGCGTAGCTGAGCTTCCGGGCAGCCGTCGCGGGCAGGCCGAGGTCGAGCGCGGCGCGCTCGAGTGCCTCGAGAAAATAGAAGACGTAGGCAGGGCCACTGCCCGACACGCCGGTGATCGCGTCGAGCATCGCTTCGGTTTCGACCCAGACGACCTCGCCCGCCGCCTCGAGCACCTCGGTTGCGAGGGCGCGCCCGGCGGCGTCCACGCTCGCCGGCGCATACACCCCGGTGATCCCCGCGCCGACGAGTGCGGGCGTGTTCGGCATCGCCCGCACGATGCGTGGATAGCCGGAGAGCCAGCGCGCGAGGTCCTCGCTGCGCGTCCCCGCCGCGATCGTCATCATCACGGGCACGTTCGTGACGTACGCCGCGATCGCCTGCGCCGCCATGCGCATGTGCTGCGGCTTCACAGCGAGCACGACGAGATCGGCGCCGCTGAACGCGCCGGCGGTGGCTTCGCCGAAGATCCCGATCCCGGGAAAGCGCGCGGCGAGCTTGTCCTGCTGCGCGGCGACCGGCTCGACGATACGAAAATCGCGCGGCTGCGCGCCTTGGGCGACGAGGCCGCCGATGAGTGCGGTGGCCATGTTGCCGCCGCCCACGAATGTCACGTTCACGCTCTGGCTCCGAAGATGGCCGTTCCCACCCGCACCTGCGTCGATCCTTCCGCGATCGCCGCCTCGAGATCCGCCGACATGCCCATCGACAGCGTGTCGACGGCAAATCCGGCATCCTGCAGCCGGGCAAGGCACGTTGCCAGCTGCCGAAACTGCGCCCGCGACGTGCCGACGTCGGTGTCCGGCGCCGGAATGCCCATGATGCCGCGCAGCGCGAGGGTGGGCAGCGCCGCGATCTCGCGTGCCAGCGCGAGCACCCCGTCGGGCGCCACCCCGCCCTTGCTCGCCTCGCCGCTCACGTTCACCTCGATCAGCACGGCGAGCGGCGGCTTCCCGGTCGGACGCTGCGCGGCCAGGCGCTGCGCCACCTTCGCCCGATCGACGCTTTCGATGCAGTCGAAGCGCGCGGCGGCAAGGCGCGTCTTGTTGCTCTGCAGGGGACCGACCAGGTGCCAGCGCAGGTCGGTGAGGTCGGCGAGCGCTTCGGCCTTGGCGAGCGCCTCCTGCACGTAGTTCTCGCCGAACGCACGCTGCCCGCAGGCGTACAGTGCACGCACGGCGTCGGCCGGAAACGTCTTCGATACGGCGAGCAGATCCACGCTTCCCGGAGGACGGCCGGCGGCGCGAACGGCGGCCTCGATGCGCTGCAGCACGGCTTGCCACGCCTTCTCGTAGTGGCTCATAATCGATTCGACTCGGGTGCTGCGCGTCATTGGCACACGACTTGCATGCTGCCACAGGTCGCGGCGATCGACGCCACAGGATTATAGATGGACATCACCGAGCTCCTGGCCTTTGCGGTCAAGAACAAGGCTTCCGACCTGCACCTTTCGGCCGGTCTCCCGCCGATGATCCGCGTGCACGGCGACATCCGGCGGATCAATCTGCCGCCGATGGAGCACGAGGACGTCCACGCCATGGTGTACGACATCATGAGCGACGCGCAGCGCAAGCTCTACGAGGAGAACCTCGAGTGCGACTTCAGCTTCGCCGTGCCGAACCTCGCGCGCTTCCGCGTCAACGCCTTCGTGCAGCAGCGCGGCGCCGGCGCCGTGATGCGCACGATCCCGTCGAAGGTGCTCTCGCTCGAGGAGCTCAACGCGCCGAAGGTCTTCGCCGAGATGACGAACCGCCCGCGCGGTCTCATCCTGTGCACCGGGCCCACGGGCTCGGGCAAGTCGACCACGCTCGCCGCGATGGTCAACCACGTCAACGAGAACGCGTACGGCCACGTCCTCACGATCGAGGACCCGATCGAGTTCCTGCACGAGTCGAAGAAGTGCCTCATCAACCAGCGTGAGGTCGGCCCGCACACGCTGTCGTTCGCCAACGCGCTGCGCAGCGCGCTGCGCGAGGACCCCGACTACATCCTGGTTGGCGAGATGCGCGACCTCGAGACGATCCGCCTCGCGCTGACCGCGGCGGAAACCGGGCACCTCGTGTTCGGCACCCTGCACACGAGCTCGGCGGCGAAGACGGTCGACCGCATCATCGACGTGTTCCCCGCAGCGGAAAAGGACATGGTGCGGGCGATGCTCTCCGAATCGCTGGTGTCGGTCATCTCGCAGACGCTGCTCAAGACGAAGGACGGGCAAGGGCGCATCGCCGCGCACGAGATCATGATCGGCACCCCGGCGATCCGCAACCTCATCCGCGAGAACAAGGTCGCGCAGATGTACTCGGCGATCCAGACGTCGCAGTCGGTGGGCATGCAAACGCTCGACCAGTGCCTGGTCGAGCTCGTTCGTCGCAACCAGATCAACATCGCCGAAGCCCGCAATCGCGCGGTCAACAAGGACCTCTTCATGGGCGGCTGACCCGCGACCCCGCCGGATGCCGGCGGCGGCGCGGCCGCACCCCGCGACGACCCGGCGGATCCGATCACCCACGCCTTCGACCTGGACGCCCCGACATGGAACGCGAACGCGCCACCAAGTTCATCCACGAGCTCCTCGACCTGCTCACGAAGCAGAACGGGTCGGACCTCTTCATCACCGCGAGCTTCCCGCCGGCGATCAAGGTCGACGGCAAGATCACCCCGGTGTCGAAGACACAGCTGTCGCCGCAGCACACGATCGAGCTCGTGCGCAGCGTCATGAACGACAAGCAGGCGGCGGAGTTCGAAGCCACGCGCGAATGCAACTTCGCGATCAGCCCGCCGGGCATCGGCCGCTTCCGCGTCAACGCCTTCGTACAGCAGGGCCGTGTCGGGATGGTGCTGCGGACGATCACGACGCACATCCCGAAGTTCGAGGAGCTCGGCCTGCCGCCCGTGCTGAAGGACGTGATCATGTCCAAGCGCGGCATCATGATGTTCATCGGCGCCACCGGCTGCGGCAAGTCGACGTCGATGGCCTCGCTGCTGGGCTACCGCAACGAGAACAGCTACGGCCACATCATCACGATCGAGGATCCGATCGAGTTCGTCCACGAGCACATCAACTGCATCATCACGCAGCGCGAGGTGGGCGTGGACACCGACGACTGGCAGGTCGCGCTCAAGAACACGCTGCGCCAGGCGCCCGACGTGATCCTGATCGGCGAGGTGCGCGAGCGCGAGACGATGGACTACGCGATCAGCTTCGCGGAGACCGGCCACCTGTGCCTCGCCACGCTGCACGCGAACAGCACCAACCAGGCGCTCGACCGCATCATCAACTTCTTCCCGGAAGAGCGGCGCGCCCAGCTCCTGATGGACCTGTCGCTCAACGTCCGCGCGTTCGTCGCACAGCGCCTCATTCCGCGCCGCGACGGGCGCGGCCGCGTCCCGGCGGTCGAGGTGATGCTCAATTCGCCGCTCATCTCCGACCTCATCTTCAAGGGCGACGTCGGTGGCATCAAGGACATCATGAAGCGCTCACGCGAGCTCGGGATGCAGACCTTCGACCAGTCGCTGTTCGATCTGTACGAAGCCGGCCTCATCACCTACGAGGATGCCCTGCGCAACGCCGACTCCCTGAACGACCTGCGCCTCGAGATCAAGCTGCACGGCAAGGAGGCCAAGAACCGCAACGTCTTCTCGGGTCTCGGCAACATGGACATCGTGCAGGATCAGCAGAGCAACTCGGTCATCTGACCGCGCGCGATCCGCTGCGCCGCGTGGCGGCGCGCGGCGGCGTCCGGTGATCGAGTCGGCGCGGCGCGCGTCACACCGGCCGCGACAGCAGGTTCACGTAGTCGTACGCGCTCGTCACGATCGTGCTCACCCGGTATTCGACGGGCTGCCCACCGAGCGCGATCGCGGTGCGACGCACCTGCAGGACCGGCGCCCCCGATGCAAGACCGAGGACGCGGGCGCTCGCCCGGTCGGCCGCCACGGCGCGCAACCGCTCGTGAACGTGGACGACGGTCACGCCGAACTCGCTTTGGTACAGACGATAGATCGTGCTCGCCCGCTCGCGCACGCGCTTTTCGGTGAGGCCGCGGAACATCGTCGCCGGAATCACGATCCGGTCGTGGACGACCGCCGATCCCTGGAGCTTCAGCCGGTTCTCGATCGCGAAGGCCGGCGTGCCGATGCGAGTGGCCAGTGCCGTGGCCGTGTCGTCGTCCATCCGGATCCGCTCGAACGACAGGAAATCGACCACCGGCGCCTCGCGTCGCCCGTCGCTGCGCTCGACGTGGAAGAACTGGAACAGGAACCGGTCGCGCGTGTGCGTGGCAACGAAGGTGCCCCGGCCCTGACGCCGCACCAGGATATGTTCGTTCACGAGGTCGTCGACGGCACGCCGTAGCGTGCCGACCGAGACGCCGAACGCACCGGCGAGCGCGGTTTCGTTCGGCAGCGCCGCGCCTGGCGAGAGCTTGCCGTCCTCGATCGCGCGAAGCAGCGCGCGGCGCACGGCACGGTACAGCGGCATGCCCGCCGCCTCTGGCGCGATCGGCGTGAAGCCGGCGGCGCGGCCCGGGGTCTTGTCGATCGGCATGCGCCGATTGTGCGGCAGCAAGGGGCAACCCGTCTATATCATCCATATGATGTGATTGACGGGCCGGGCCTTGCTCACGATACTTGGCGCCGATGATCCCGAACGGGCCTCGTGCGAGGCAGAAGAGGAGCGAACGATGATTCATTTCGTATTGCACGACGCGAACGACAGCGTGGCCGTGGTCGTCGTCGAGGGCGTCAAGGCCGGCATGGACCTGTCCGGTTGGATCATGGACGAGGACCGCACGACGCGGATCACCGCGAAGCAGGACATCCCGATCGGCCACAAGGTCGCACTGCGCGACATGGCGGTCGGCGACACGGTGATCAAGTACGGGCTCGACATGGGCAAGGTCGTCGCGCCGATCCACGCGGGCGAGCATGCCCACGTCCACAACATCAAGACCAAGCGCTGGTAGGAAGGGGGCGACAGTCATGGCAGTGATTGGCAAGGACACGACTTTCCTGGGCTACCGGCGCGAGAACGGCCGCGTCGGCGTGCGCAACCACGTCATCATCCTGCCGCTGGACGACCTGTCCAACGCGGCAGCCGAGGCGGTGGCGCACAACATCAAGGGCACGATGGCGATCCCGCATCCGTACGGGCGGTTGCAGTTCGGGGCGGACCTGGAACTGCATTTCCGCACGCTGATCGGAACGGGCCGCAATCCGAACGTGGCGGCCGTGGTCGTGATCGGAATCGAGGAAGGCTGGACGCAGAAGGTCGTCGACGGCATCAAGGCGACCGGGAAGCCGGTGTGCGGCTTCGGCATCGAATTGCACGGTGATCACGACACGATCATGCGGGCGAGCAAGGCGGCTCGCGAGTACGTGCAATGGGCGAGCGAGAAGCAGCGCGAGCGCTGCCCGATCTCGGAGCTTTGGGTCAGCACGAAGTGCGGCGAGAGCGATACGACGAGCGGCTGCGGCTCGAATCCGTCGGTCGGCAATGCCTTCGACAAGCTCCATGCGCTGGGCAACTACCTGTGCTTCGGCGAGACCACCGAGATCACCGGCGGCGAGCAGATCGTCGCGGCGCGCTGCGCCAACGACGCGGTGCGCGAGCGGTTCATGTTCATGTTCAACCGCTATCAGGAAGTCATCGACCGGCACAAGACGAGCGACCTGTCCGACAGCCAGCCGACCAAGGGCAACATCGCCGGCGGCCTCACCACGATCGAGGAGAAGGCGCTCGGCAACATCCAGAAGATCGGCAAGAAGTGCACCGTCGACGGCGTGATCGACAAGGCGGAGATGCCGACGCATCCCGGCCTGTGGTTCATGGACTCGTCGAGCGCCGCCGCCGAGATGGTGACGCTGTGCGCCGCTTCGGGCTACGTCGTCCACTTCTTCCCGACCGGACAGGGTAACGTGATCGGCAACCCGATCCTGCCGGTGATCAAGCTCTGCGCGAACCCGCGCACCGTGCGCACGATGAGCGAGCACATCGACGTCGACGTGACGGGGCTCTTGCAGCGCGAGATGACGCTCGACCAGGCAGGCGACAAGCTGCTCGTGTGCATGCTGCGCACCGCGAACGGACGCCTCACCGCGGCCGAAGCGCTGGGTCACCGCGAGTTCGTGCTGACGCGCCTGTACGAGAGCGCGTGAGCGCCGCGGCCCGCGGGCGCCACCCTTCGGGACGCGCGTGATGAGCCGGATCGTCGTCACCGAGTTCATGGACGAGCGCGCGGTCGCGAAGCTCGCGGCGCGGCACGACGTCGTCTACGACGCCACACTCGTCGACGATGCGCCGCGTCTCGCGCGCGAAGCCGCGCGCTGCGACGCGATCGTCGTGCGCAACCGCACGCAGGTGCGCGGCGCGCTCCTCGACGCGCTCGCGAACTGCCGCGTCGTCGGCCGCCTGGGTGTGGGACTCGACAACATCGACGTGGCAGCCTGCGAGGCGAAGGGGATGCGGGTCATTCCCGCGACCGGCGCCAACGCGCTCGCCGTGGCCGAATACGTCGTCGGCGTCGCGCTCGTGCTCCTGCGCGGGGTCTACGCCTCGACGGCGCGTGTTGCCGCCGGCCAGTGGCCGCGCACCGCGCTGTCGTCCGGACGCGAGATCGCCGGCAAGACGCTGGGTCTCGTCGGCTTCGGGTCGATCGGACAACTGACCGCGCAGCGCGCACGCGCGCTTGGCATGTCGGTGCAAGCCTGCGACGCCATGCTTGCGGCAGACCACCCGGCATACGCCGAGAACGGCGTCACCGCGACGTCGCTCGACGCGGTCGTCCAGACGTCCGACGTCGTGAGCCTCCACGTCCCGCTCGTCGCCTCGACGCGGGGTCTCTTCTCTGCCGCGCGCATCGCCGCGATGAAGCCCGGCGCCGTGCTCGTGAACACCGCGCGTGGCGACATCGTCGATGAAGTGGCGCTCGCGCAGGCGCTGAAGGAAGGCCGCATCGGCGGCGCCGCGCTCGACGTCTTCGGCACCGAGCCGCTGCCCGCCTCGCCGCATTTCGAGGGCTGCCCGAACCTCATCCTCACGCCCCACGTCGCCGGCGTCACGGCAGAGGCGAACGAGCGCGTGAGCTTCCTCATCGCGGACAAGGTGCTGGAGGCGCTGGCATGAAACTGCCGCTCGCCGAGGCTCGGGCGATCGTCGCGAGCACGCTCGAACGCGCCGGCGCGACGCCGGCGATGGCCGCCTCGACCGCGCGGGCGCTGGTGCTCGCCGAAGCGCAAGGTCTGGGTTCGCACGGGCTTGCGCGCGTGACGCAGTACGCGACGCACCTTCGCAACGGCCGCGTCGACGGCGCCGCGACGGCATCCGTCGCGCATCGCAAGGGTGCGGCGATCGTCGTCGACGCCGCGAGCGGTCTCGCCTTTCCCGCGTGCGACCTCGCGGTCCGCGAAGCGATCGCCGCGGCGCGCGAACACGGCATCGCGCTCGCCGGGGTCGTGCGCAGCCACCACTGTGGCGTCCTCGTCGATCACCTGCGACCCGCCGCAGCCGCCGGCATGGTCGGGCTCGGTTTTGCGAACTCGCCCGCGGCGATGCCTGCGGCCGGAGGCCGGCACCCGATCTTCGGCACCAATCCGATCGCCGCTGTGTTCCCGCGGCGCGCTGCCGATCCCCTGGCCATCGACCTTAGCCTGTCGGAGATCGCGCGCGGCAAGGTCATGGTCGCGGCCAGGGAAGGCAAGCCGATTCCTCACGGCTGGGCGCTGGACGCCAAGGGGCAGCCGACGACCGACGCGAAGGCCGCGCTCGAAGGATCGATGCTGCCGATCGGCGCGGCAACGTCGCCCAAGGGCGCCATGCTGGCGCTCATCGTCGAACTGCTCGTGACCGCGCTCATCGGCGGCCGCTACGGCTTCGAGGCGTCGAGCTTCTTCGTCGACGAGGGCGACCGTCCCGGGATCGGCCAGACGTTCGTCGTGATCGACCCGGGCGCGCTTGCCGGCAGCGACGCGTACCTCGATCGCCTCGAGGTCCTGGTCACCGAAATGCTGCAAGACGAAGGCGTGCGGCTCCCCGGTGCGCGACGCGAGGCGCTCCTGCGCCGGGCCGAACAGGAGGGGATCGAGGTCCCCGACGACCTCGTCCGCCGCGCCCAACAGTAACCCCAGGTCGGCGCCGCGATTCGATGGCAGAATAGCGGGGTGAATCCGACCAACATCGTCCTGCACAACCGCTCGCGCGTCCTCGAGATCACCTTCGACGACGGGCACACGTACAAGCTGCCCTACGAGTTCCTCCGCGTGCATTCCCCGTCGGCCGAGGTGCGCGGCCATGGTCGCGGCCAGGAGCGTCTCCAGGCGGGCAAGCGCGAGGTGACGATCACCACCGTCGAGCCGGTGGGGTACTACGCGATCCGCCCGACGTTCTCCGATGGCCACAACTCGGGCATCTACTCCTGGGAGTACCTGCACGAGATCGCGGTGAGCCAGGACAAGCTGTGGAACGACTACCTCGCCCGCCTCGCCGCAGCCGGCGCGAGCCGCGATCCGAAGCCCAAGTCATGAGCCCCGCGGACCCGCGCACCGCCACGGGCCACGCGAGCGCCGACGCTTCCGCGCCGGCGGACGAGCGCACGCACTTCGGTTACGAGGACGTCACCCCCGACGAGAAGACGCGCCGCGTGCGCGGCGTGTTCGACTCGGTCGCGGGCAAGTACGACGTCATGAACGACCTCATGTCGGGCGGACTGCACCGGCTGTGGAAGCGCTTCGCGGTCGATCTCGTGCCGCTCTTCGCCGGGCAGAAGGTGCTCGACCTCGCCGGCGGCACCGGAGACCTCGCGCGCCTTTTCGCGCGCAAGGTCGGTGCCACGGGGATGGTCGTGCATACCGACATCAACCACGCGATGCTCGCCGCGGGTCGCGACCGGCTCATCGACGCCGGCGTCGTGCTGCCCGCCGTGCAGTGCGACGCCGAGGCGCTGCCGTTTCCGGCGCGCACGTTCGATCTCGTGTCGATCGCCTTCGGGCTGCGCAACGTCACGCGCAAGGAGCGCGCGCTCGCCGAGATGCGCCGCGTGCTGCGCCCGGGCGGCGCGGCGGTCGTCCTCGAGTTCTCGAAGGTCGCGGCACCGCTCGCCCCGGTGTACGACTGGTACAGCTTCAGCGTGCTGCCACGCATCGGCAGGATCGTCGCCCAGGACGAGGCGAGCTACCGCTACCTCGCCGAGTCGATCCGCATGCATCCCGACCAGGCGGGGCTCGTCGCGATGATGGAACACGCGGGCTTCGACAAGGTCGACTATCACAACCTCACCGCCGGTGTGGTCGCCGTCCACGTCGGCCGTGTGTACTGATCTTGACCCCGATGCGCGCGACCTCGCGCGCATCGGTTGATTTCGCGCACGACCTGCGCAACATTGGCAGCGACGGCAACCCCGCCGCCTGCCGCTTTTCTGGAGCGATCGCAATGAAGAGAGCTTTCATCATCGCCGCTGCACTCGTCGCCGCCACCGCCTGGCTCGGTGCCGACCTCGCCGAAGCGAGGCGCATGGGCGGAGCCCGCAGCTTCGGGGCGCAGCGCCAGATGGCGCCGCAGTCGGCACCGACCACGCCGGGCGCACCGAGTGCCGCACCGGCCCAGCCCGCGATGGGAGCGGCGGCGAAGGCCGCCGGCGCCGCGCCGGCCGCGGCCGGCGCGTCACGCTGGCTGGGGCCGATCGCAGGGCTCGCCGCAGGGCTCGGGCTCGCCGCACTCATGTCACACCTCGGCCTGTCCGAGGCGTTCGGCAGCTTCCTCCTGCTCGCACTCATCGTCGTGGCCGGCGTCTTCATTGCGCGTGCGCTGCTGCGCCGCGGCGCGTCGCAGCAGGGAAGCCCGCTGCGGTACGCCGGCAATGCGCCCGGGCGCGTCGAGCCCGGCCTGCCGCGCGGCGAGAGCCGCTTCGAGCCGGTGGCGGCAAGCCCCTCCGCCGCGAGCAGCGTCACCGCCGTACCCGCCAATCGCTTCCCTCCCGGCTTTCATCCCGGGCCGTTCATCGAGCAGGCCAAGCGCCAGTTCCGCGCGCTGCAGTCCGCGTACGATCGCGGCGACCGCGACGCGCTGTCCGAGGTGATGACGCCTGAGATGTTCGCCGAGATCTCGCGCGAGATCGCCGAACGCGGCAACCACGTGCCCACCGACATCGCGCGCCTCGATGCCGAGATCCTCGAGGCCACGACCGAAGGTCGCCAGCACTGGCTGTCCGTGCGCTTCACGGGCGAACTGCGCGAGGACGGTGCGATGCTCCCGAAGCCATTCGAGGAAGTGTGGAACCTCGTCAAGCCGGTCGACGATTCCTCGGGCTGGCTCCTGGCCGGCATCCAGCAAACGCATGCGATGGCCTGATCCCGCCGCGGGTCCGGCCCGCCTTGCCAATCGCGCGCTCGCCGACCAGGCCTGGGCGCGCGAGCGGCTCCTGCCCTTCGCCGGACGCACGTTCGCGCTGCGTCTGGGCGTCGCCGGCGGCCGGTGGACGATCGCCGCGGATGGCAGCTTCACGCCGGCGGCCGCCGACGCCGCGACCGACCTGCGCCTTGCGCTGTCGCCGCTTGCCGTGCCGGCGTTCCTCGCCGATCCCGCACGCTGGAACGAATTCGTGCGCGAGGATGGGGATGCCGGGTTTGGCGGCGCGCTGAAAGACATCGCGCGCACGCTGCCGTGGCTCGTCGAGGAAGCGTTTGCGCGGGCGTTCGGTGCGGTCGCGGGGCAGCGTATCGCCGACGCCGGGCGGCACCTCCTCGCCTTGCCCGAATACGTCACCCGCAAGCTCGGCGATAGCGCGGGCAGCTACGCCCGCGACGAGGCCCGGCTCATGGTTCGCGGCAGCGAGGCGCGCGCGCTGCGCGACGACATCGCGGCCGTGGCGCTGCGCGTCGATGCGCTCGCGGCGCGCATCGACGCCCTGGGGGCTCGCAGCGCATAAACCGCCGCGGTCGGCACGCTTCGACCGCGCACGTCGCCCGACCCGCGTGCGACACCCGCCCGCCGCCGCGGGCGCGAGGGTGGCCACGTACAATGCGCCGCTATGCGCATCACCCGTCTCCTGCGCATCATCACCGTGGCGCTGCGCTTCGGGCTCGACGACATCGTGCTCGAGCACGAGCGCGTTCGCGGTTTGCGGCCGTGGGTGTCGCGGCTGCTCTTCTGGCGCGACCTGTCCACGCCACGCGCGGTGCGCCTGCGTCTCGCGCTGGAGGCGCTCGGTCCGATCTTCGTGAAGTTCGGCCAGATGCTCTCGACGCGGCGCGATCTGTTGCCGACCGACATCGCCGACGAGCTCGCCAAGCTGCAGGACGCGGTGCCGCCGTTCCCGGAAGCCGATGTGCTGGCGACACTCGAGCGCTGCTATCACCGGCCCGTCGACGAGGTCTTTGCGACGTTCGAGCGCACGCCGAAGGCGAGCGCCTCGGTGGCGCAGGTCCACTTCGCGACGCTGCCCGACGGCACGCCGGTCGCCGTCAAGGTGCTGCGCCCCGGCATCGACGCCGTCATCCACCACGATCTGGCACTCATGCACACGGCTGCGGGTCTCATGGAGCGCGTTTCAGCGGACGCGCGGCGCCTGCGCCCGCGCGCGGTGGTCGCCGAATTCGAGAAGACGATCCGCGACGAGCTCGACCTCACGCGCGAGGCGGCCAACTGCTCGCAACTGCGGCGCAACTTCCTGCACTCGCCGCTGCTCCTCGTTCCGGTCGTGTACTGGGACTACACGTCGCAGGAAGTGCTCGTCATGGAGCGCATGGAGGGCATGCCGATCGGGCGCGTCGACGAGCTCGTCGCCGCCGGCATCGACCTCAAGCGCCTGGCGCGCAGCGGCGTGGAGATCTTCTTCACGCAGGTGTTCCGCGACGGCTATTTCCACGCCGACATGCATCCTGGCAACATCTTCGTCGCCCTGGATCCCGTCAACCACGGCAAGTACATCGCGCTCGACTTCGGGATCATGGGCACGCTCTCGGAGACCGACAAGAGCTACCTCGCGCAGAATTTCCTCGCCTTCTTCCGTCGTGATTACCTGCGGGTGGCGACCGCCCACATCGAGTCGGGCTGGGTGCCCCCCGAAACGCGCATCGACGAGCTCGAGGCCGAGATCCGGGTGGTCCTCGAACCGATCTTCGACCGGCCGCTGAAGGAGATCTCGCTCGCGCGGATCCTCGTGTCGCTGTTCCGTGCGTCGCGCCGCTTCCACGTCGAGGTGCAGCCGCAGCTCACGCTGCTGCAGAAGACACTGCTCGCCGTCGAGGGACTCGGCCGTCAGCTCGACCCCGACCTCGATCTGTGGATCACGGCCAAGCCGTTCCTCGAACGCTGGATGCGCGACCAGATCGGCCTGCCGGCGTTGCAGCGCCGCCTCCTCGCCGAAGCGCCGTACATCGTCGCGGCGTTGCCCGAGTTGCCGCGGCTCGTCCACCGGCGGCTCCTGGCGCCTGCCGCGGCGTCCGACACGACGGTCCATGCCCTCGCGGCGGCGCAGCGCACGCGCAACCGCTGGCTCGCGCTCATCGCCGCGCTGCTCGGCGCCATCGTCGTGCTGCTCGTGTGGCACAAGGGCGGCTGACCGCGCGGACGCCCCCGGACCCGCCGAAGCAGGCGGCGCCGGCGCGATGGGCCGTGTCGCGCCGCTCGAGGGTCGCGCTGCGCTACCGCCGCGCAAACGCGGCGGCGGGCGAGACTGGCGCTTCGTTGCGGACGCCGCGAATGAGCTTGAATGGGGCAAGACGCAGGAACGCGCTGCTCTCGCCCATCATGAACTTCACGAGCTGCTCCAGCGCCGCCTCGTTGAGCGCCTGCGGTTGGAATGCGAGGTGCAGCGACTCGAAGCGATCGACGTTACGCAGGGCGACGTCGATCGTCTGCTCCCGGTAGTCGGGTTCGAAGCGCACCGACGCCGCGATCTGCGGCTTCACGTGGAAGACGCCGAAGCGCACCACGTGCCGCTCGTCCTGCTCGGTCTGGTAATCGTACGGCATGGTCGAGCCGCGCAGCCGCTCCTCGACGCTCGCCGCCTGCATCGGCGGCACACGCAGCGTGAACGGCTTGTCGCCCTCGAGCCGGTAGAAGAGCTCCACGTGCTCGATGACTTCGAGGCTCACGATCGGCTTGCGGCGAAAGGAGACGAAGCCGCGGTCGAACTTCGGCCGCTCCAGCGCCATCACCGTCCCGAGATTAAAGGTGTGACCCACCCGCGGGCGGATCACCGCGAGATGGCCGATCGCCTCGTCGAGCCAGCGAAACGCCCGCCAGAGAATGCGATCGATGTCGCGGATCCCGTCCTCCAGCGGCCGGCGCGACGCCTCCCCTTCGGCGCGCAGGGCCTCCGACTTCTCGCGTAGCTGCTCCAGCAGCGACGGCTTGCTCGAATCCACCATGTTTACCGATGTCACGGGTGCCTGGCTGCCACTGCCGTCGCCCTGCCCGCCCATGACGATAGCATAGGCGTGACCGGGCTCGCAGCGGGATCCTTTCGATACGGATGCAAAGCTCGTGCCGCAATCGTAAGCCCGCATCCGCGCCGGAGGAAATCAGCCCGTTGGCCGATCGCAGCGGTCGTCCCGCGGCAGTGGGTGCCGTACAATTCCCCGCTGCTTGCACTGCGGCACCCCGCCGCCCTCGTCCGCGTTCCCGCTCATGGCGCTCCTCGAAATCGACGACGTCACGCGCCGTTTTGGCGATTTTACGGCCGTCGACCACGTGACCCTCGGCATCGAGGCCGGTGAGTTCTTCACGCTGCTGGGGCCGTCCGGCTGCGGCAAGACGACGCTGCTGCGCATGATCGCCGGCTTCGATCTCCCTGACGGCGGCCGCATCGTCCTCGACGGTCGCGACCTCGCCGACCAGCCGCCGGAGGCGCGGCCGCTGCGCACCGTGTTCCAGAGCTACGCCCTGTTCCCGCACATGACCGTGCAGGGCAACGTCGCCTTTCCGCTCAAGATGGCGAAGACACCGGCCGCGGAGGCGGCGCGCAAGATCGACGAGGCGCTCGCCGACGTGCGGCTCGCGGGCTTCAACCACCGCTTTCCGCACGAATTGTCGGGCGGGCAGCGGCAGCGCGTGGCGATCGCCCGCGCGCTGGTCACGCACCCCACGGTACTCCTCCTGGACGAGCCGCTCGCGGCACTCGACGCCAAGCTGCGCGAGCAGATGCAGATCGAGCTCATCAACCTGCAAAAGGAGATCGGCATCACGTTCGTCTACGTGACGCACGACCAGACCGAGGCGCTCGCGCTGTCGCATCGCATCGCCGTCATGAACCACGGGCGGGTCGAGCAGTTGGACGAGCCGGACCGGCTCTACGGTCTGCCGAGAACCCGCTTCGTCGCCGACTTCATCGGCACCTGCAACCTCCTGGTCGGCCCCGTGCGCGCGTCCCACGGGGGCGACGTGGCGATCGACGTCGCCGACTTGGGCACCGTCACCGTCGCTTCGACGGCCTCCCCCGCGCCCGGCAGCGAGGGCGCGATTGCCGTACGGCCGGAGAAGGTCCATCTGGGCGCGCCCGGCGCGACGCTCCCCGGCGACAACCGGTACGCGGGCGTCGTCGAGAGCTTCCTCTACCAGGGCGACGTCACGCTCTACAACGTGCGCGCCGAGCGCGGACATCTCGTCGAAGCGCTCCTCGCCAACTCGGGAGCGGGGCTCGCCAAGTTCTTCGAGGTCGGCGATCGCGTCGAGATGGCCTTCACGGCCAGCGCGGGCCACTACCTCGAAGGGTAGGCCGTGACCACGTTGCGGCACGGCTTCGGCAAGTGGATCACGAGTGGGCCACCCCTCGTCTTCCTCGTCGCTTTCTTCGCGGTACCCACCCTCATCATGGTGCTGGCGTCGTTCCGGACCCCCGGCGAGTTCGGCGGACTCGCGCCGCTGCGAAACGAGGACGGCTCGCTCGACCTCACGCTCGAGAGCTACGTCCGCTTCGCCACCGAGCCCTTGTACTGGCAGATCTTCGTGAAGTCGTTCTGGTACGCGCTCGTCACCACGCTCGCCTGCCTCGTGCTCGCGTATCCGGTGGCCTCGCTCATCGCGCAAAGCGACCGTCGCTGGCGCAGCCTCCTGCTCCTGCTCGTGATCCTGCCGTTCTGGAGCAACTTCCTCATCCGGATCTACGCATGGATGATCATCCTCGGCCCGAACGCCGCGCTCGCGCGTGCGGTCAACGGCGTGCTGGGCGCATTCGGCGCCGAACCGGTCCCGCTGCTCTTCTCGGCCTTTGCCGTGCTCGTCTGTCTCGTCTACGTGCACCTCCCCTTCATGGTGCTGCCGCTGTACGCCAACCTGGAAAAGCACGACCGGACGCTCCTCGACGCGGCGCAGGACCTGGGCGCCAATGCGTGGCAGCGGTTCTGGCGGATCACGTTCCCCCTGTCGCTGCCGGGCGTGTACGCCGGTGCCGCGCTCGTGTTCATCCCCGCCTTCGGCATCTTCGCGATCCCCGACATCCTGGGCGGACCCAACGACAGCCTCATCGGCAACGTCATCAAGCAGCAGTTCCTCGACTCCCGTGACTGGCCCTTCGGCAGCGTGCTGTCGATCGTGCTGACGCTGCTCGCACTCGCGCTCGCGGGACTCGCGGCGTGGATCGGCAAGCGCGGGGTCGCCCGCCTTGCTTCGGGGCATGCCTGACGTGACCTCGACCGCGGCAGCACCCGGCGCCGCGCGCCGTGGCCCTGCGCGCCATGCGACCATGCCGCGCCGCCGCGGCCGGCGCGCCCGCTACGTCCTGTGGGCGGCGGCGCTCTTCGCCTACGCCTTCCTCTACCTCCCGCTGGCGATCGTCGTCGCGTATTCGTTCAACGATTCGCGGCTCAACGCCGAATGGGTGGGCTTCACGCTCGATTGGTACCGAAAGCTCGCCAACAACGGCGACATGCTGCTCGCCGCCGGCAACTCGCTCATGATCGCCGCCAGCGCGAGTGCGGTGTCGACGGTCCTCGGCACGATGGCGGGGATCGCGATGCATCGTTACCGCCTGCCCTTCCTGTCGATCCTCGTGCTCGCGCCGATCGCCATCCCGGAGATCCTGATGGGAGTCGCGCTCCTCATCTTCTTCGTGATGATCAACTTCACCCTGGGCCTCGTCTCGGTGGCGATCGCGCACATCGCCTTTTGCATCGGCTTCGTTGCGATCGTCGTGCGCTCACGGCTCGCCGGCATGGATGAGAGCCTGGTCGAGGCCGCGCGCGACCTGGGTGCCACCCCCTGGCAGGCGTTCATCCACGTCACGCTGCCGCTCATCATGCCGGGCGTGATCGCCGGCGCGCTGATGGCGTTCACGCTCTCGATCGACGATTTCGTCATCACCTTCTTCACGGCAGGTGCCGGCACCGTCACGCTGCCGCTGCAGATCTATTCGATGATCAAGATCGCGGTGACCCCAGAGGTCAACGCGGTGTCAACCCTGCTCATGCTGCTCACGTTGTTGTTGATCGTCATTGCCTCCAAGCTGTCGCCGAGCTTCCTCCGCGGCGCCGAGGATATCGAGGAGAAACGATGAAGAACATGCTTTCACGACGGGCCGCGGGACTCGCCTTCGGCCTCCTCTTCGCCGCGGCCGGGCCTGCGCTCGCCAAGGACCAGTTGCACTTCTTCAACTGGAACAACTACATCGCACCCGAGACGATCCAGCGCTTCGAGGCGCAGTGCAAGTGCGAGGTCGTGCAGACGTACTACTCGGACAACGAGGAGCTCCTCGCGAAGCTCGCCGCCGGCGCCAAGGGTTACGACGTGCTCGTGCCGACGAGCAACGCGGTGCAGGCGCTCATTCGCGGCAACCAGTTGAAGCCGCTCGACCACGGCAAGCTGCCCAACATGAAGAACGTCGACCCGGCGTTCATGAACACCAAGTTCGACCCGGGCAACAAGTACTCGGTCCCGTATGCGATGTCGACGACGATCATCGGGTACAACGACCAGAAGATGAAGGAGCTCGGCTTGCCCACCGACACCTGGGCGGTCATCTTCGATCCCAAGTACCTCGAGAAGGTGAAAGGCCGGGTGACGGTGCTCGACAGCGCCAACGAGCTGTTTGCCGCCGCGCTGATCTATCTCGGCTACTCGGCCAACGACACCGACGAGAAGCACTGGAAGGAGGCCGCCGACGTCATCAAGAAGGCGAAGCCCTACTGGGCGGCGTTCAATGCGTCGTCGTACATCAAGGAGCTCACCGTCGGCAACATCTGGATCGTGCACGGCTACAGCAACGACATCTTCCAGGCCAACCTCGACGCCAAGGCGGCGGGGCGGCCGTTCCAGATCCTGCAGGGCATGCCCACGCAGGGTGCGGTGCTCGCGGTGGACAACATGGTCATCCACAAGGACGCGCCACGGCCCGACCTCGCGCACCAGTTCATCAACTTCATGCTCGACGGCAGGAACTCGGCCGACTTGACCAACCTCATCGGCTCAGGGAACCCGAACACGGCGGCGGCGCAGTACATCAGCCCCGAGATCAAGGCCCTGCCCGCGGTGTTCCCGCCGAAGGCGGTGCAGGCGAAGCTGCAGCAGCTGCAGGATCTCACGCCGGCGCAGCGGCGGCTGCGCAACAGGATGTGGACGGAAATAAAAGCAAGTAAATAGGTCAGAGGGGTTGCGAAGGCTGACGCCCGCAACCCCTGGAAAAATCAACGACGCGAACACGACACCCGAAAAACTGACCAGGGAGAAATCGCGGGCAAAGCCCGACGATTTCTCGGCAACGCAGGCACCAGCGCGCCGCGCCCGCAACCCCTGGAAAAATCAACGACGCGAACACGACACCCGAACCACCCATCGCGCCGGCCGTGCGATCATCGCACCATGGACGTCGTCGTCGAACGGCTCACGCCGGCGCGCGCCGCGGATTACCTGCGCTTCTTCGATCACGAGCGCGGGCCGGCGTTTGCCGACAACCCGGCATGGGCCACGTGCTACTGCCACTACCATCACGTTGCGCCGGCGCTCGACTGGAGCGCGTTCACCGGTGAGATGAACCGCATCGCGCTGGCGGCGCGCATCGAGACCGGCGAGATGGAAGGCTATCTCGCCTACCGGCACGGCGAGGTCGTCGGCTGGATGAATGCGCAGCCGTACCCCAAGCTGCGGCACGCATGCGAGCGCATGGAGGTCGAGCGGCCGCCGCTGCCGGTCCCGGCCCACGACGCGGCCGCGATCGTCTGCTTCGTCGTGGTCGCGCCCGAGCGGCGCCAGGGCGTCGCGCGTACGCTGCTCGCGCAAGGCCTCGCCAACCTCGCGCTGCGCGGTGTGGCGCTCGTCGATGCCTTTCCGCAGACGGTGGACGCCGCCGATGCCGCGGCGGGGGACGCCTTTCGCGGCCACCGCGCGCTCTTTGCCAACGCCGGCTTCACGCCCATCGCGACGAGCGGCGGCATCACGGTCATGCGCAAGATCCTGCGTCCGTGAGGAGCACCGCGCACCGTACGCTACTGCCGCACGCGCTCGCCCTCATCTACGGCGCAGCGATTGTCTTCGCGAGCCTGCAGCCGTTCGCGCCGTGGATCGCGCCGCCCCCGGGCGCACCGTTCTGGCTCGTCACGCCCTGGCCGCTACGCTGGACGCGATACGACGTCGCCGCCAACGTGATCGCGTACCTCCCGTTCGGCCTTTTCGTGGCGCTGGTTCCACGCCGAGGCACACCCGGCGTGCGCACGTTGCTCGCGACGGGCGCAGGCGTCGCCCTCTCGTTTGCCATGGAGACGCTGCAGATGTTCCTGCCGCCGCGCGATGCGAGCAGCATCGATCTCGCCGCGAATTCCGTCGGCGCGCTCGTTGGCGGCATCATGGGGGCCTCGCTCGTTCGCGCCGAGCGTCTGCGGCGCGCGCTGTCGCGGGTGCGCAACCGGCTCTTTCTCCCGGGCACGATCGGCGACGTGGGACTCGCCCTGCTCGTGCTCTGGCTCGCCGCCCACGTCAACCCGAGCATTCCCCTGTTCGCGGTCACCTTCGATCCGGGACAGCCCGCGCTCGCCGGCAATCCGCCGATTCCCGTGACCGTGCTCGCCCCCGACGCTGCATTGGACTTCATCGGAGCGGTGGTCACCGCGTTCCAGTTCCTCGGCGTCGGACTCTTCGTCGCGCTGCTGCTGCGCGATCGTCGTGACATCGCCGGAGCGATACTGGTCCTCGTCGCGGCAGCGCTTATCGCCAAGGGGATCTCGGCGATGCTCGTGTTGAAGCCCGACATCTGGCAGACGTGGCTCAAGCCCGGCGTGGTGGTCGGCATGGCCGGCGGATGCCTGGTGCTCCTCGTCGCGATCTTCCTGCCGCGCCCTGCAAAGATCGCGATCTGCGCGGTCGCGCTCCTCATCTCGCTGCTGCTTCCCGCGCTCGCGATCGACCTGCCGCCCGCGCGGGCGCCGCTCACGCTCTTCAACTGGCGCTACGGGCACCTGCTGAGCTTCCACGGACTCACGCAGTCGGTGCTCGTCGTCTGGCCGCTCGCCGCGGCGGCATGGCTCTTCGTGCTGGCGGGGCGACCGCGCTGGGGTGAGCCCCCCGGCGACGGCGGACTATAATTCGAACCTGCGGGAGCTCTCATCGTCCCTCGACCTCGCCACCGGCGCCGCGGACCGCGCGCGAAGGCCGGTCACTGCCATGAGCCGTCACGATCCCGGAGCGCGAACGCCGGGAAACCCATGAGTTACTACCGCCACCACGTCTTCTTTTGCCTGAACAAGCGCGACAACGGCGAGAAGTGCTGCGCCGACAGCGGGGCTGCCGAGCTGCACGCGTACGCCAAGGGGCGCATCAAGAAGCTGGGCGTCGCGGGCAAGGGTTCGATTCGCATCAACAAGGCCGGATGCCTCGACCGCTGCGAAGAGGGTCCGGTCATCGTCGTGTATCCGGACGACGTCTGGTACACCTACATCGATCGCGACGACATCGACGAGATCATCGACCGCCACCTCATCGGCGGCGAGGTCGTCGAGCGGCTCCGGCTGTGACGCGGGCAGCGCCATGACGCCGAGCACGTTGCGCAGGAGCACGGTCAACGGTGCCGCCGGGCCGATCGAGACGGTCCACAACGTGCCGTCGGACCCACCTGTCGGCATCGCGCTCGTCGCACACCCCAATCCGGTTCAGGGCGGCACGCTCGACAACAAGGTCGTGCAAACGCTCGCCAAGGCGTTCTTCGGCCTGGGCTACGTGGCGGTGCGCTTCAACTTTCGCGGCGTCGGCGGGTCGGCCGGAAGCTTCGACGAAGGCATCGGCGAGACCGACGATGCGCTCGCGGTGCTGGCGGCAGCGCAGTCGACCTACGGCGCGGCGTTACCCGTCGTCCTCGCCGGATTTTCGTTCGGGACCTACGTGCAGACGCGCGTGGCAGAGCGCATGACGCCGCAGCGCATGGTCCTCGTGGGCCCGGCCGTGGGTCGCTTCCCCGTCGGCAACGTGGCCCCCGACACGATCGTGATCCACGGCGAGGTGGACGAGGTGGTGCCCTTGGCCGACGTCCTTGCCTGGGCGCGACCACAGGACCTGCCGATCGTCGTGTTCCCCGGCTGCGGGCACTTCTTCCACGGCCGCCTGCCGCAGCTCGCACGCACCGTCGTCGGCATGTGGCGCGGCACCGCGCCTGCCGCCGGCGCGGCCTGAGACCTCGCCGCCGCCCGCGTGCCATGGCGCTCGTCAAGACGCTCCATCTCGTGTTCATGGTCTCGTGGTTCGCGGGGCTGTTCTACCTGCCGCGCCTTTTCGTGTATCACGCGCAGACGACCGACGACGTCGGCAACGCGCGCTTCAAGGTGATGGAACGGCGCCTGTACAACGGCATCATGACCCCGGCGGCCGTGCTCACGGTCGTCTTCGGATCGTGGCTGTGGCTCGGTTACGGAATCGCGGGCGGCTGGCTCCACGCGAAGCTTGCGCTGGTGGCGATCCTCATCGCCTTCCACGTCTACCTCGGCAAGCTGGTGCGCGATTTTGCTGCCGATCGCAATGCGCACGGCGATCGCTTCTACCGCTGGATCAACGAGATTCCCGCGCTGCCGATCCTCGTTCTCGCGACCTGGCTCGTCGTCGCCAAGCCGTTTTGAGGCGCGCGCCATGAGCGAGCGCTTCTTCGCGCCGTGCCCGCGCGGTCTCGAAACCGCGCTCGCGCGCGAGCTCACCGCGCTCGGCGCCCTCGAGGCGACGCCGACCGACGGCGGGGTGGCGCTTGCGGGCGGGCTCGAGTTCGTCATGCGCGCGAACCTCGAGTCCCGCCTCGCGAGCCGCATCCTTTGGCGCATCGCGAGCGGCCCGTGCACCGACGAGCACGCGCTGTACGCACTCGTGCACGACGTCGACTGGGCCCGGCACTTCGCTCCCACGCGCACGCTGCGCGTGGACGTGACGGCGACGCGCTCGCCGCTACCGAGCCTCGAATTCGCGACGCTCCGGGTGAAGGACGCGGTGTGCGATCGCTTGCGCAAGGATCGCGGCGTGCGCCCGTCGATCGACAAGCGTACGCCCGACGTGCGCGTGCTCGCGTACCTCGACGCACGCACCGCGACGATCTATCTCGATACTTCGGGCGAGCCGCTTTTCAAGCGTGGCTACCGCCGCGATGCCGACATGGCGCCACTGCGCGAGAACCTCGCGGCGGGCCTGCTCGCGCTCACCGGGTGGACGCCGGGCGAGCCGTTCCTCGATCCGATGTGCGGGAGCGGCACGATCGCCATCGAAGCGGCGCTCGTGGCTGCCGATCGTGCCCCCGGGCTCGCGCGCACGTTCGGCTTCCAGAAGCTCGCCTGGTTCGACGGGCCGTCGTGGCAGCGCATGAAACAGTCGGCGCGCGATCGCATCCGCGGCGCACCGCAGGCGCCGACGCTCTTTGCAAGCGACATCGCCGCCGGCGCCGTCGCCCAGGCGCAGGCGAACCTGCGCGCGGCGCAGGTCGATGCCTTCGTGCGTGTCGAGCAGGCCGATTTCGTCGAGCGCGACGCTCCGGCGACCTCGGGCGTGCTCCTCACCAACCCGCCGTACGGCGTGCGGCTGGCCGACCAGGAGGAACTCGCGCGGCAGTATCCCCGCTGGGGTGACGTCCTCAAGCAGCGCTACGCGGGATGGACCGCGCACTTCTTCACCGGCGACCTGCGCCTGGCCAAGCTCATCCACCTCAAGGTCGCGCGCAAGACCCCGCTCATGAATGGCGCACTCGACTGCCGGCTCTTCACCTTTCCGATGGTCGCCGGGCGACTCGCACCGATGCGATGAGGCCCCTGGCGCGAGGCTGCTAGAATCATGGCTGCGCCAATTGTCGGCGTACCGGTCCACCGCCCTCGTCGAGCCATGCCCCTTCTTCCCGCCCGCGACTACGTCTCCGAGCATACGAAGTTCATCGGCAAGGTCCTGGCCGACAAGCCCGGCATCGTGGCGGTGCAGCGCCAGGGCCGCGCCCTGTGGTGGGACAAGAAGCCCGACGATCTCGTCGCCCGTCGCGAGATGGACGAGGGCAAGGTTGCGCAGCGCGCCTACGTCTACTACAGCATCGACTGAGGCTCGCCGGCACCGCCCGCGGGCGCGCGCCGAGGCGTCACGGGTCCGTGGATGAAGTAGCGCCGTGTCGCGACGATCGCCGACGTGAAGCCGGCCGCATCGAGTTGCTGCGCGAGTTCGGCCGGCTCGTAGTAGATCTTCACGATGCGAAACTCGCTGCCGTCGTTGAGGCGGCGCTGCGCCGTCCCCGCCTCGCGTCCTGGCCGCACGTGGTTTTTCGCCGTCGACGTCGTATCCCAGCCCGAGTCGATCACGTACGCCTCGCCGCCTGGCGCGAGCGCGGCGCGCACGGCACGCCAGAACGCGGCAAAGCGATCCGCGGGCACGTGCGAGAGCCAGAAGCTCATGAAGACGAAGTCGTAGCGGCGGTCGGGTTGCCAGGCGAAGAGGTCGGCGAGCGCGTAGCGCACGTTGCTCGCCGCGACCCGTGCCCGATTGATGGCCTGCACCTCCGGCGATGCGTCGAGGGCCACGAGGTCGCCGACGCGCGGGGCGAGCCAGCGGGTGAAAAGGCCGGTTCCGCAGGCGAGTTCCAGGGCGTGCGCCGGTCGACGGGCGTCGAGCCGCCGGCATAGCGCGTCTTCGACTGCGGCGACGTCTTCCTTCCATGCCGCATTGAGGGCCTCGCCGCGATCGTAACGCCCGCTGCGCAGCCACCACTCGTCGTACTCGCCGGCGCGCGCACGGTAGTACGCGACCTGCTCGGCGAGGACCGCAGGGTCGGTGCGAGGGGGCATCGGCATGGCCCGATGGTACGGCACGCGGCACGCCGCACTCGCGCTTCCCGACGCGCGACGAGTGCGCGATGCCCGTCGTTACAATCGCGCCATGGCGACGCCTCCCCCATCTGAATCCGCACCCGACCCGGCCGCGCGCCGCGGTGCACGCCGCTGGTTCGTGGGTTTCCTGACGCTGGTCGCGGTCGTCGCCGGCTTCGAGCTTGCCTCGCTGGTGCGGTCGCCGCGCGTGGTCCCGGCGCCCTCGCCCGCCCCCACGGCGAGCGCGCCGGCGCCGACCGGCAGCGTCGCCGCCTCCCGTGCCGGCCCGTTCGGCGACGTCGATGCCCCCGCGGCGGAAGCCGTGATCGGACCCAGGATCGTCGTCTCCGGTTGGGCGCTCGATCCTGTCGGGGTCCGCGCGGTCGAGATTCGCATCGGGGGCCAGATCCATCGAGCGCGTCTGGGCATCGCGCGACCGGACGTCGCACGGGTCAGGACCGACATTCCCGACAACGCCAACGGCGGCTACGAATTCACCGGCGACTTCAGCGACCTCTTCACCACATTTGCAGCCCCGGACCGCCAGACGCTCACGATCGTCGCCATCGCCAAGGACGGCCGTGAGCGCGTCCTCGGCACCAGGAGTCTCATCGATCCGCGCGCACTCGGCCGCTGGGCGGCGTTCACGCCGCGCGGCGCCGAGCCGTTCCACCTCCTGCCCGCGCTGTCCGGTCTCGACCTCGGTGGCGCAGCCGAGCTCGACACGGTGTATGCGCCGTACCTGTCAGCGACGCTCCGCGCGGGCTTTCGCGTGCCGATCCTGTACCTGCGCACGACCAAGGGGGCGGCGCAGGACTTCGTCTTCGATCCCGACTGGGACACCACGCGCCAGTGCGGCGAGCGGCGAATCGCCGACGACTCGCTCAACGGCGCACTCGCGCATTCGATCGCGCACAAGCTGCCCGTCCTCGTCACGCTCAACGGCGGGATCTGGGCGGACGCGTACTGCGACGTGCCGGAATGGGACGTCAACGACAAGCTCGAGCAGGACCTCGCCAACGACCAGTGGAACGAGAAGAACGAGGTGATGCCGGACGACTACCTCAAGTCGCTGCCGGGCTCGCTCGACGCGCCGCAGCTCGCACGCTCGCTCACCTTCAACGTCCACGCAACCGCGGTGCGGCATTACAAGAAGCGCAACCTGCAGCAGGCGGCAGTGCTGCTTGCGCGGTTTGCCCGCGAGCATCCGGACCTGTTCGTCGGCATCAATCTCGATCCCGACACGTACCTCAACCCGTTCTTCGCCGAAGCGCAGTGGTACGACTACAACCCGGGCACGCTGCGCCAGTTTCGCGAATGGCTCGCGGGTACCGGTCCCTACGCCGGAAGGGGCGCGGCGGGGGTCCCCAATCTCACCGCCTACCGGCGCTCGCAGCCGCTGAGCCTTGCGCAGGTGAATGCGCTCGCGGGCAGGCAGTGGCGCTCGTGGCAGGAGGTCGATCCGCCACGTGCGTTCAGCCGCGACCCCGCGCGTCCCTTCTGGCAGGACGCATGGGTGCGCGAGTGGGAGCATTTCCGCCGCCATCTCGTGCACCTGCATTACGACGAGCTCGCCGGGTGGCTGGTCGAGGCCGGCATCAGCCGTGATCGCATCTGGTCGTCGCAGGGATTGATGGCGCCGCGAGGCGACGCGATGCCATTCGCGATCGACCTTGGAAGCCCGCCGCGCAACTACGACTCGGGTGGCATGACGCTCGCAGGGTCGAAGCCGGCGTCGGGCCACCTGGGCGTCATCCTCTACGGCGAGGCCGCGGCCAACGGCGTTGCGATGGACAACGGTCGGTCGCTCTTTGCGACACTCGCAACCGTCGATCCGCGCTGGGCGATCGTCGAATACAACACGGCCGACCTTCGCGATCCGGCCGTCCCGCCGACCTACGCGGCGGCGTACCGCGGTCTGCGCGACATGTGGAATTTCGGCGCGCGCTACATGTCGCCGATGGCGTGGAACGGCAGCAACGGTGCTTTCGTCGGGCAACCGGGGTACAGCACGTTCATGGCGTGGCGCAACACCCCGCTCGAGTCCGCCGCGCGCGACTTCATGCTGGCGCGTGCCGGCCTGCCGCTCGGCGCCTTGCTGTGGACCTTCGGCACGCCTTCGCATGCCGACGGGGATGGCTGGGTCGCGGAGCAGGGCCGCATCGCCCTCGCCAAGGGCGGACTCGTCGTCACGCCGGATGCCAACGGTCGCGCGATCCTCCTCTCGCCTGCGGACTTGCCGGCGAGCCTGCAACGCGCGACCCAATTCGTGATCGGCGTCGATTCACACGCCGGATTGCGCCGGGTTCGCGTCCAGGGGCGCCTCGCCGGTGGCGGCTGGCGAACGCTCGTCGATGCCACGGGTGGCGAGCTGCGCGAAACGCCGGCCGGGATCGCGGTCACGCACGGCAGCGCCGAGCGCGCGCTCCCGCTCGACCAGTTGCGGCTCGAACTCACGTTTCGCTCGACGACGCCGCGAACGATCGCGCGCGTCGCGGTGCTTCCCGCGCGCTGATCCCGCGCGTGGCGGTGCAGGCGCGGCGTTGGCCTGCCGCGTTAGCGATCGTCGCTCTTGTACTCGACGTACGCCCGATCGCGCACCTGGCGGATGAATTCGGAGAACTGCTCGTCGGACTTGCGCGCCCGAATCGCCTGCCGCGCCACCTCGCGCCGACGCTCCTTCGTCACGTCCTGCGTGCGCCGCTCGTCGACCAGGATGAGGTGCCAGCCGAACGGCGATCGCACCGGGCGCGAGAGCTCGCCGATCTTGAGCTTGCCCATCGCCTGCTCGAATTCCGGGACCGTGTCGCCCGGATTCACCCAACCCAGGTCGCCGCCCTTCGCCGACGACGCATCCTCCGAGTTGACGCGTGCCTGGTCGGCAAAACTCGCGCCCTGCTCGATGCGCTCGCGAATGCGGTCGATCTTGGCCTTCGCCTCGCTCTCCGAGGTCGTTTCGTTCACGCGCACGAGGATGTGGCGCACGTGCGTCTGGTCGACGACCGTGGGCTGATTGCGATTGCGCGAATCGGTGAGCTTCACGATGTGGAAGCCGCCGGGACTGCGCAGGACGGGCGAGACGTCGCCCTTCTTCATGTCCTTCAGCACGGCGACGAACACGGTCGGCAGACGGGCCGGCGTGCGCCAGCCGAGATCACCGCCGCTGCTCGCGTCCTGCGCATCGGAATACTGCGCCGCGATCTCGCGGAAATCGCGTCCGGACCGAATGAGCGCCAAGGCCTCATCGGCGCGACGCTTGCGCGCGTCGACCTGATCCGGTGTCGCCTGGTCCGGAACGCCGACCATGATGTGCAAGAGCTCGTACTCCATCTCGCCGCCCGCCTGGGCATTGACCGTCGCGAGGTAATTGTCGACCTCGGCTTCGGAGACCTGCACCTTGCTGTCGACTTCGCGGTCGCGAAGGCGCTGGACCGTGATCTCGCGCCGGATGTCCTCACGATACTTCGCGTACGACACCTTCTCGCGATCGAGCGCGCGCTTCAGTTCCTCGGGCGTGATCTTGTTCTCCTGCGCGATGCGCAGGATCGTGCGCTCGACCATCGTGTCGTCGACGCGCACGCCGTTGTCCTTCGCGAACTGCTGCAAGGCGCGATCGACGATGAGGCGCTCGAGGAGCTGCGCCTCGAAGATGTCGTTCGGCGGCGGCTTGACGTTGGACGCATGCATCTGGGCCAGCACGATCCGCTTCTGCTCGGCGAGGTCGTACTGGGTCAGCGCCTCGTCGTTGACCACGGCAATGACGCGATCGAGCGGGACGATGGCGTTGGCGGGGCGTGCCGAGGTCGTCGCCGGACGCGACGGCGCGACGGCGGTGGCCGGACGCGGCGCCGTGGCGGGGCGTGCGCCGGGAACCTCGATGTTCGACGACGCAGGCTGCGCGAACGCCGGCAGCGCTGCGAGCAGTGCGATCAGGAACGTCCCGGCAATGCGTAGGGGCATCGCATTCATCTCGTGGCGCCTCTAGAACTCGGGTAGCGGATCAAAGCTGCGGTCGCGCTGATTGAGCGTCGGATCGTTCGAGCGCAGGTATCCCGGGACGGTCCGGCGCAGGAGCTCGAGAGGGCTCGTGCCGACACGTGCCAGGCCATTGAGCTCGAGTTGGACGAAGATGGCGTTGGTGCGCGTTTCCGTGCTGGTCGTCAGTTGCTGCCCGACGACGCGTAGCGCCCAGCAACCGCCATTGTACTCCAGCCCCAGCACCGCCTCGAGGGTCTTGCGATCGGGGAACGAGTAGTTCCACGCCCCCATGAAAGTCCAACTCTCCGACAGCGGCCACTGCCCCGACAGATACGTTTGCTTGAGCTCCGATTGACCGCTCAGCTGGTCGACGAGTTCCCGCGAATAACGGTAGATGAAGCTCACCACCCGGCCTGGCGCGGGGTTGTACCGGGTGCCGAGATTGAGGCGCTGGACCTGCGAGCTGCCGAAGTCGTACTGCATGAGGCCGATGACCGACCACGCGTCGGCGAGCCGGCCCTCGGCGCCAACGAGGAAGTCTGACGATCCGGCTTTCTGCGGCACGGTCCCCGGCAGCGCCACCTGCTGGTCGTCGAAGTAGAAGCGCTGGCCGACCGCGACGCGCAGCCGCTCGGCGCCCGTCGCGGGATCCAGGAGGCGTGAGGTCACCGCGAGTGCGAGCTGGTTCGTGTCGCCGACGCGGTCGCCACCGATGAAGCGGTTCTCGCTGAAGAGCTGCGTGAAATTGAAGTCGTCCTGGACCGTGTCGAAGATCGGAAGCGCGCTCTGGTTGCGGTAGGGAATGTACGTGTACATCGCCCGCGGCTCGAGCGTCTGGACGAAATCGCGATCGAAGAACCGCAAGTCGCGCTCGAAGACGAGCCCACCGTCCACGCTCGTCACGGGAACCACCACGTCGGCGCGCCCGGTGGGCACCCCTGGCGTGGGGTCGTCGAGGTTGTACTGCCATGCCGCAACGCTCGCACGCGCGGTGACGAACCACGCGTTGCCCTGCTCGATCCAGCGCACCGACGGGTGGATCGACACGCGATCGCCGGTGGGAATGAGCGCGTCCTGTGCGAAGCGCACGTACTCCGCGGTGCCACTCCAGGTGAGGCCCAGCGCATCGGTGTCGGCGAGTGCGGCCCGCACCTGCGGCAGCATGTTGTACGGCGGAACCACGGCGGCAGCCGGATTCGGATCCTGCAGGGTCTGGAACGACAGCGTGCGCACGAGCATCGACCATGGCCCGTGCGTCGCATTGAGCCCGGCCTCGCCGGGCAGCGTGCGCTGCGACGTGACCGCGATGCGATCGGCGAAGTCGGCGAGGTACGTCGAGTCCGAGACGCGGTTGAAGTTGACGTAACCGGTGAGCCACGGCGCGAAGCTCTGCTGATGCTTCCAGGCGATCGCCCACCGCGTCTCCTCGGCGATGCGATCTTGCGGCACCACCTCGCCCACGACCTCGCCCGCCGCGGGCGCGAAGAGGTAGCGACCCTCGGCGCCGATCAGGACGCCCCGGCGCGTCATCAGCCTCGGCGTGAGGGTGAGATCGTAGTTCGGCGCGAGGTTGAAGTAGTACGGCGCCGCCACCTCGAAGCCACGAATCTGCGTCGAGCCGATCGTCGGCGTGAGAAAGCCCGACTTGCGCTCGTTCGACAGCGGGAACTCGAGCCACGGCGTGTAGAGCACCGGCGCCCCCAGGAAATGCACGCTCGCCCCCCGCGCGACGCCGACCTTGCGCAGGCGATCGACCTCGATCTCATCGGCGCGCAGATACCAGTCGTTGTTCGGCGCCACACACGTCGTGTACTGCGCGTTCGACGCCTCGTACATCCCGGCGCCGACGAAGCGGATCTCGGAGGCCTTGCCGCGCGATTCGTTGTCGGAGATGAAGAACTCGGGCGCGTCGAAGAAGCCGATCTCGCGGCTGAACTGGAACTTGGCCTCGGGCCCGCTGATCCAGTCGCGCCCCTTGCGCAACGTCACGTCGCCCTTCGCCCACACCTCGTCGTTGGGAACGTTGAACTGCAGCCAATCGGCGAGCACCGTCTCGTGCCGCGTGCGCAGCTCGACCGCACCCGTCGCCTCGATCCTCTTGCTCGCATCGCTTTCGAGACGATCGGCGCGCAGGAAGACGACGCCGCGCGGCGCGTCGACCGCGGTCGTGCCGGCAGCGGCGGGCGCCGGTCGCGCGAGCGGGGGCAATCCCGCACCCATCGCGTCGCTCACGTTCGCGTCGGCAGCCTCCGGTGCGCCGAGCGTCGGAGCCTGCACGCCCGTGCGCCCCGGCGGCTGTTCGATCTCGCGCGCCATGCGCAGCTTCACGTCCTGCGCGGTGGCGCCGGTCGCGCAGCCGACCGACACGGCGATCGCCACGAGCCGCGACGACGCGAAGCGGAGGAGAGGAATACGCACGGGCGACGACAGGCGGTTTGCTAGAATCGGTTGCTTCCGGGTAGCGCGCATTCTAGTGCACGCTGCCGCTCGCCCCGGCCGGTCACACCGCACATCGAGGGGCGACGCCCCGTCCCGCGCGAACCCGCGACCAGCACTTCCTTGCGGCGGACGCGCGTGCCCTCACCGCCGATGACCGAATCCGACCATCCTGCCGATCCGCGGCAAACCGAACTCAGCGCGTGGCTGCGTGACGTGCCGGATCTGCCAGCGTTCACGCTCACCCCGGCGTCCGCCGACGCGAGCTTCCGCCGCTACTTCCGCCTCACGTTGGCAAGTCCCGATGCGCGCGGCAATGCGACGCTCATCGCGATGGATGCCCCGCCGCCGCACGAGGATTGCCGGCCGTTCGTGCGCGTCGCCGGCCTCCTTGCCGCCGCACGGGTGCACGCTCCCGCGATCCACGCGCAGGACGTCGCGCGCGGCTTCCTGCTCCTCGAGGATCTGGGCACGACGACGTATCTTTCCGCACTGCGCGAGGACAACGCGCAAGCGCTCTACCTGGACGCGATCGATGCGCTCGTCGCCTTCCAGGCGCGGGCGCCGGCAGGTGACCTGCCACCCTACGACGAGGCGCTCTTGCGTCGCGAGCTCGACCTCTTCGGCGAGTGGTACGTCGCCCGCCACATGGGCCAGCGCATGACGCAGGAGCAACGGCGGACCCTCGATGCCGTCTTCGGGCAGATTCTCGCCAACAATCTCGCGCAACCGCGCGTGTTCGTGCATCGCGATTACCACTCGCGCAATCTCATGGTCGTGCCGACCGGCAATCCCGGCGTGATCGACTTCCAGGATGCGGTGCACGGTCCGCTGACCTACGATCTGGTCTCGCTGCTGCGCGACGCCTACGTCGAGTGGGACGAGGCGCGGCAGATCGACTGGGCCGTGCGCTACTGGGAGCGCGCGCGCGCGGCCGGCGTTCCCGTCGATCGCGATTTCGGCGCCTTCTGGCGCGACTTCGAATGGATGGGCGTGCAGCGCCAGATCAAGGTGCTCGGCATCTTCGCGCGCCTTGCGCATCGCGACGGCAAGACCGGCTACCTGCAAGACCTCCCCCGCGTGCTCAGGTATCTGCGCGCCGCCTGCGCACGCTATCGCGAACTCGCGCCGCTCCTCGTGCTGCTCGATGCACTCGAAGGACGCGGGCCCCGCGTCGGCTACACGTTCTGATGAGCACCGCGATGATCCTTGCGGCTGGCCGCGGCGAGCGCCTGCGTCCGCTGACCGACGCGACGCCCAAGCCGCTCCTCCCCGTCGGCGGCAAGCCGCTCATCGTCTGGCAGATCGAGGCGCTCGCGCGTGCGGGCTACCGCACGCTCGTGATCAATGTCGCGCACCGCGCGGAGCAGTTGGTGGCGGCCCTGGGCGACGGGCGCGCGCACGGCGTGCGAATCGCCTGGTCGCGCGAGGCCGAGCCGCTCGAGACCGCGGGCGGCATCGTCGCCGCGCTTGCGCAGCTTCCGGAGGGTCCGGTGCCGATCGTCTCGGGCGACGTCTGGACGGCCTTCGATTACGCGACCTTGCGACCGGTGGCCGATACCATGGCGCTCGACGATGCGGCGCCGCGCGTGCACCTCGTGCTGGTGCCCAATCCACCGTATCACCCGGCCGGCGACTTCGCGCTGGAGGGCACGCGCGTCCACCGCGACGGTCCCGCGCGGCTCACTTACGGCAACATCGGTATCTTCGACACGCGGCTCTTCCGCGATGCGCCGCGTGGCGTGAAACTCAAGCTGCTGCCGTTCCTGCACGACTGGATCGCGCGCGGCCTCGTCAGCGGCGAGCGCTACGACGGCCCTTGGGCGAACGTGGGAACGGCGGCCGATCTGGCCGAGCTCGCTGCCGCACTCGACCGGCGCGCCGGGCCCCGACCACCGCCGCAGTCTTCACCAGGATCCTTGCCATGACGACGGCCAATCCCCTGCTCGACTTCTCCGGACTCCCCCGCTTCCGCGCGATCGCGCCGCGGCACGTGGAGCCGGCCATGGAAACGCTCCTCGCGGCGGCACGTGCCACGATCGAGCGTGTGGCCGACGACACCGCACCGCCGACGTGGTCGTCGCTCGTCGAGCCGCTCGCCGACGTGCTCGACCCGCTCGATCGCGCGTGGGGGGCCGTGCGCCTGCTCAATGCCGTCGTCGATACGCCGGAGCTGCGCGCGGCCCACAACGCGGCGCAGCCCAAGGTCGTCGCCTTCCATGTGGAGCTCGCGCAGGACCGGCGCCTCTTCGCGCGGTACCGCGCGCTTCGCGAGGGTCCCGCGTACGCAGGGCTCGACGCGGTGCAGCGCAAGTTCGTCGACGACCAGCTTCGCGATTTCCGTCTCGGCGGCGCCGAACTCGCCGCGGCGGACCAGGCCCGCTTCAAGGCGGCGCAGGAGGAACTCGCGGCGCTGTCCACGCGATTCCAGGAAAACGTGCTCGACGCCACGAATGCGTGGGCGTACCGGATCACCGATCCCCGCGAACTGGATGGCGTGCCGGCGGACGTCGTCGCCGCCGCGCGCGAAGCCGCGGCACGCGACGGCGAAGACGGATGGAAGCTCACGCTGCACATGCCGTGTTACCGGCCGGTGATGCAGTACGCGGAGGACCGCGCCTTGCGCCGACGCCTGCACGAGGCGTATGCGACGCGCGCGTCGGATCTGGGCGCGAATGCGCAATGGGACAACGGCGCGATCATCCCGCGCATCCTCGCGCTGCGGCACGAGAAGGCGCAACTCCTCGGCTATGCGAACTACGCGCAGGTTTCGCTCGTCCCCAAGATGGCACGCGACCCCGACGAGGTCATCGCGTTCCTGCGCGACCTCGCGCGACGGGCACGCCCCTACGCCGAGCGCGACCTGGCCGAGCTCGCGGCCTACGCCCGCGAGCGCCTCGACCTTCCGACGCTCGAGCCCTGGGATCTCGCCTATGCCGCCGAGAAGCAAAGGCTCGAGCGCTACGACTACAGCGCGCAGGAGCTGCGCCAGTATTTCCCCGAGGACAAGGTGCTGTCCGGACTGTTCCGGGTGGTCGAGACGATCTACGACGTCGCCATCAGCGAGGCCGCGGCCGAGACCTGGCATCCGACCGTGCGCTTCTTCACCATCCACGATCGCCGTGGCGCGCTCGTCGGCGAGTTCTATCTCGACCTGTACGCACGGCCCGGCAAGCGCGGCGGCGCCTGGATGGACGACGCCATCAATCGGCGTCGCAGCGAGCGCGGCCTCCAGCATCCGGTGGCCTATCTCGTGTGCAACCTCTCGGCTCCGGTGGCAGGCAAGCCGGCGACGTTCACGCACGACGAGATCACGACGATCTTCCACGAGTTCGGCCATGGCCTGCACCAGTTGCTGACACGCATCGACGTCGCCGGAATCTCCGGAATCCAGGGCGTCGAATGGGACGCGGTCGAGCTCCCGTCGCAGTTCATGGAAAACTTCTGCTGGGAGTGGAGCGTCGTCGAGGCCATGTCGTGCCACGTCGACACCGGTGCCCCGCTGCCGCGTGCGATCTTCGACCGCGTGCTCGCCGCGAAGAACTTCCACAGCGGCCTCGCGATGCTGCGTCAGATCGAGATGGGCCTGTTCGACATGCTGCTGCACGCGCAGGTGGCAAGCCCCGGCAGCGCGCATTGGGATTCGCCGCAGGCGGTGCTCGCCGCGGTGCGCCGCGAGATCGCGATCGTGCCGTATGCGCCGTACGACCGCTTCGGGCAGGCGTTCTCGCACGTGTTCGCCGGCGGCTACGCCGCGGGGTACTACAGCTACAAGTGGGCCGAGGTGCTGGCCGCCGACGCCTTCAGCCTCTTCGAGGAGCACGGCGTCGTCGCGCCGGCAATCGGAGCGCGCTTCAAGGACGAGGTGCTGTCGCGCGGCGGCAGCCGAAGCGCGATGGAATCGTTCGTGGCCTTCCGCGGGCGCCCGCCACAACTCGATGCCCTCCTGCGGCATAATGGAATGATCGGTCCCGCTTGAGCGGAGGCATCCATGCAACATCGTGCGCGCCGTCCCTTTACCGTCGCAGCCGTCGTGGCCGTGGTGGCCGCAGCGACCGCGCTCGCAGCGTCGGCACAATCGGTCTATCGCTACGTCGACCCCGACGGGCGCATCGTCTATTCCGATCGGGCGCCACCGCCGGATGTGAAGAACGTGCAGACGAAGCGCCTTGGCGCGAACTACGTCGAGACGAGCGAGCCGAGCCTCACGGCACAGATGGCGGCGGAGCGCTTCCCCGTCACGCTCTACACCTTCGATTGCGGCGAGGTGTGCCAGAACGCGGAAGGGCTGCTCAACCGGCGCGGCGTGCCGTTCACCCTCGTCGACGTGCAAAAGGACGAGCAAGGTCACGTCCGCTTGCGCGCACTCACCGGCGAAGACTCCGCACCCGTGTTGACACTGGGCGAGAAGATCGTGGTGAAAGGATTCAGCGAGAGCCGCTGGCAGGCGGCGCTCGACGAGGCGGGCTACCCCAAGGCACCCGCGCAGCGGCGCGGCGCGGCGGCGATGGGGCGTGCCGACGCCGGGCCGACGGCGGCGGTGACGCAGGGCTCGCGCGTGGTCACCCCGGCGCCCCGAGGCGGCGACTACCCGAAATAGCATCGCCCGCCCGCCGCACTCCTCCGTGGCGTGGAGGTCGACCGCGCGCCACGCCATCGGCCCTGGGTGTCACGCGCGACGTGTCGTCATCGTCGTCGCACGCGCCCGTCATAAGGTATATTCTCGATGTATCTTTTAGTTTGCCCGATCGTTGCGATGACCACTGCCACTGCTGACACCGTCGCGCCGACCCGCGCTCGACGCCGGTGCGACGCCAGAACCCCGGCGACCTGACGATGGCCGGGCTCATGCACATCGCCGAACCCACCGCCGGGGCGCGCAGCCCGCCGCAATGGCGCGCCTTCCTCGAACTCGCCTTTCGTCCCCTCTACCTCGGGGGGTGCTTGTGGGCCGCCGTCGCCGTCGCGTTGTGGATCTTCGCGCCGGCCTGGATCGTCGGCACGCTCGCCGGCGTGGCCTGGCATGCGCACGAGATGCTCTGGGGCTTCGTCGCCACGATCGCGGTTGGCTTCCTGCTCACCGCGGGGGTCAACTGGACCGGGGCGATGACCGTGCGCGGGACGCCGCTCGCGCTGCTCGTCGCCTGCTGGGTCGGCGCCCGCATGGGCTTCCTGCTGCCGGGCACCGCGGCGTTCGTCGTCGCATCCGCGCTCGAGGTCGTCTTCTTCGCCGGTGCGGCCGTCGCACTGGCACGGGCAATCTATCGCACGCGCAACCGGCGCAACTACGGCATTCCGCTCGTCACCCTCGCGCTCGGAGTCGCCGACGCGCTCTTCCTGTGGACCGCGAACGGTGGCGACTATGGGCTCCTCATGCAGCGCTTCACCGCAGGGTTGCTCGCCATGGCGGCGCTCGCGCTCCTGGTGGCGCGACGCGTGATCCCGTTCTTCGCCATGCGCGCGGTCTCCGGACTCACGGTCGCGATGCACACGCGAAGCGGACACTGGCAGGTCGCCGCGTGCGTGCTCGCGGCGATCGCATCGCTTGGCCTGCACGCGCCGGGGGCGGCCACGGTCACCGCCGCAGCGCTCACCACGGCCGGTGTCATCGCGCTCGTGCAGCTCGTCGCGTGGAAGCCGTGGGCCGTGTGGCGCGTGCCGCTCCTTTGGATCCTGTACGCCGGTTACGCGGGCCTCGGACTCGGGCTCCTCGTCGGCGCGCTGCACGCGGCCGGCATCGCCGAGCGCGCGGCGTGGCCCGTGCACGTCATCGGCGTCGCGGGCTTCTCGGTGCTGATCATCGGCATGGTGACGCGCACCGCGCTCGGCCACCTCGGGCGGCCGTTGCGCGCGGACCGCGGCATGGTCGCGTCGTACGTCCTCGTGCTCGCCGCGGCAGCGCTGCGCTTCGTCGCGCTCGTTCCGGTCGCAGCGGCCACCGCGGCGCTCCACGCTTCCGCGCTCGCCTGGATCGCTGCCTTCGCGATCTACCTCGCGCGCTTTGCGCCGATGCTCGTTCGGCCGCGCGTCGACGCCAATCCGCTGCCGCCCGCGGCGCCGGTGCGCAAGTAGGCGCGTTGCAACGCCACGCCGCGACGATCACGCCTGCCCGGTTCGCGCCGATGCCGCTCGTCGATTTCTACCCCTCCGTCAAGGCACTGCACATCGGCCTCGTCGTCACCAGCGGAGCGCTTTTCCTCGGGCGCGGCATCGGCGTGCTGCTGGGGTCGGGGCTGCCCACGTCGCGGCCGATGCGCCGCCTGCAGCAGGTCATCGATTCGGTGCTGCTTCTGGCCGCGATCCTCCTCGTCGTGATCCTGGAGATCAACCCGGTCACCACCCCCTGGCTTGCGACCAAGCTCTCGCTCCTCGTCGCCTACATCGTGCTCGGCATCATCGCCTTGCACGGCGCGCGCGGCCGCGCGGCCCGGGCGTTCGCCTTCATGGGCGCCCTCACGTGCTTCGCGCTGATGTACGTGATCGCGCGCACGCACGACCCCTTCGGCCCGTTGCGACTTCTCGGTCTGGTCTGAGCCGGCCGCACGGCGGGATCGCGTACACTGCGCGGCATCGTCACCGGAGCGATGCGATCGCCTTCGCGCCCATGCTCATTGCCGCCTGGAACGTCAACTCGATCACCGTCCGCCTGCCGCGTCTCGTCGCGTGGCTCGAGACGACCCGCCCCGACGTGTTGTGCGTGCAGGAGACCAAGATCGACGACGCGCGCTTCCCCACGGCCGACATCGCCGCCGCCGGCTATGCAGCGCACGTCTTCGGACAGAAGACGTACAACGGCGTGGCGCTCCTCGTGCGGCAGGGCCTCGCCGTCGACGACGTCAGCGTCGGCATCCCGGGCTACGCCGACGAGCAAAGGCGCGTGATCGCGGCCACCGTCGCGGGCATCCGCGTCGTTGGCGTGTACGTCCCCAATGGCCAGGCGGTGGGCTCCGACAAGTACGCGTACAAGCTCGACTGGCTCGCGGCCTTCGCGACGATGCTGCGCGACGAGCGCGCGCGGCACCCCGAACTCGCGGTGGGAGGCGACTTCAACGTCGCCCCCGACGATCGCGACGTGCACGACCCGGCGGCGTGGGAGGGACAGGTCCTGGTCTCCGCACCGGAACGCGCGGCGTTTCGCGCGCTGCTCGAAACCGGCCTCGTCGACAGCTTTCGCCTCTTCGACCAGCCGCCGGCGACTTACTCGTGGTGGGACTATCGGATGCTCGCGTTTGCGAAGAACCGTGGCATGCGCATCGATCACATCCTGCTCTCACCCCCGCTCGCGCAGCGCTGTCTCGCCAGTCGCATCGATCGCAACGCACGCAAGGGGGCAAAGCCATCCGATCACGCTCCTGTCGTCGTCGAATTGCGCACGGACGCGGTCGCGTCCTGACCGGCCCCTTCCCCGTTACCGCCGCGGCCGCCGGACCCGCACCGATCGCGCGCACGACGTCCCGTGGTCTTCGCCTCACCGATCTTCCTGTTCTTCTTCCTGCCGCTCACGCTGGCGGCGTACTTCAGCGTGCCCCGCGGCGCGCGCAACGCGGTGCTGCTGGTGGCAAGCCTCGTGTTCTACGCGTGGGGCGAAGCCCCTTACGTCGCTCTGGTGCTGGGCTCGGTCGCCTTCAATTACGCGCTCGGCGCCGCGATCGGCCGCACGCCGCCCGGCGCCGCCCGCAAGCGCCGGCTCGCTGCCGCGATCACCGGCAATCTCGCACTGCTCGCCGTTTTCAAGTACACGAACTTCGCGGTGGCCAACGTCAACGCACTGGCACCGATCCTCGCGATCACGCCGCTCGCGGTGGCGACCATCCCGCTGCCGCTCGGGATCTCGTTCTTCACGTTCCACGCGATCTCGTACGTCGTCGACGTCTACAAGGGCAACGCCCAGGCCGAACGCAACCTGCCGCGCTTTGCGCTGTACATCCTGCTCTTCCCGCAGCTCATCGCCGGACCCATCATCCGCTGGCGCGACATCGCCACGCAGCTTCCGGCGCGCGATACGCGCTACGCCGATTTCGCCTACGGCGTGCGCCGCTTCGTGCTGGGTCTGGGCAAGAAGGTCCTCATCGCCAACACGCTCGGGCACACCGCCGACCAGGTCTTCGCGCTGCCTGCCGCCGAACTCACCACGCCACTGGCCTGGCTCGGCGTCGTCTGCTACACGCTGCAGATCTACTTCGATTTCTCGGGATACTCCGACATGGCGATCGGTCTCATGCGCATGTTCGGCTTCCGGATCCTCGAGAATTTCAACTATCCGTACATCTCGCGCAGCATCCGCGAATTCTGGCGGCGCTGGCACATCTCGCTGTCCAACTGGTTTCGCGACTACCTCTACATCCCGATGGGCGGCAACCGCCGCGGCGAGCGGCGCGCGTACGCCAACCTCGTGCTCGTGTTCCTCCTGTGCGGACTGTGGCACGGGGCGAGTTGGCCGTTCGTGCTGTGGGGTGTCTGGCACGGTGCCTTTCTCGTCGCCGAGCGTGCGGGCCTCGATCGCGTGCTGGGCCGCAGCGGCCCCATCGCGCATGCGTATGCGCTGGCCGCCGTGATGGGTGGCTGGGTGCTCTTTCGTTGCGAGACGCTCACGCAGGCGCTGGGCTGGTACGCGGCGTTGGCGGGTCACGCCGCCGGCAGCGCCGCGCGCCGCCCCGTCGAGGAATTCCTGAACCTGCACGTGCTCGTGACCATCGTCGTGGCGATCGTCTTCGCGACCCCGCTGGCGCGTCGCATCGGCACCTGGCGCGACGCGATCGCCGGCCGGCCGGGATTCGCCGCGGCGTGGGCACTCACGGCGGACGTCGCCTGGACCGGCGCCGTGTTCGCGCTGTCCGCGTCGTTCCTCGCCGCCGGAACCTACAATCCGTTCATCTATTTTCGTTTCTAGCATGACGCCGCACGCACGCGCCCCACTCGGCATGGTCCGCGCGGCCCCTCCTTGCGCCGCCGCTTCGCCGTCGGGGTGCGCACCGTGATCGATGCCCTCGCCCTGCCGCCGGTTCCGCCGCCTGCGCCCGCCGATCATCCGCGCCGTGATCGCATCGTCGCTATCCTGTTCGCCCTCGCGATCGTGTTGCCCGCGCTTGCGCTCGTCTTCACCTGGTCGCGCACGACGACGCGCTTCGAGAACCGGCCGATGGCCCCGTGGCCTGCGCCCACGCTCTCGCGCGAGTTCGCGCCCGCCTTCGATCGCGCATTTGCCGACCGCTTCGGCGGGCGTGACCTGCTCGTCCGCTTCCACCACGGCGCGCTGTTGCGCGTGTTCGGCGTCTCGAGCCTGGGGACCGTGATGCGCGGTCGCGATGGCTGGTTCTACTGGCTGGGCGAGGACGGGCACTCGCTCGATCGCCATTTCCGCGGCACGATGGAGTTTTCGCAGTCCGACGTCGACAACACCGTCGCCGAACTCGGGCGTCGCCACGATTGGCTCGCCGCGCGCGGCATCGGCTACGTCGTCGTCATCGTGCCCGAGAAGTACACGATCTATCCCGAGCACCTGCCCGCATGGGTGACGCCCATGGCGGGGCCCACGCCGTACGATCGCGTGCGCGACGCCGTCGCGAGGGACGGTCGCGTGCGGTTCGTCGACCTGAGGCCGGCGCTGCGCGACGCCAAGGCGCGAGAGCGCGTCTACTACAAGACCGATTCGCACTGGAACTACAACGGCGCGGTCGTCGGCTACGACGCGATCATGCACGCGGTGCGCGACGTGCTTCCGCCGCAAGCGCTCCCCACCCTCGCCACGCCGCCGCGACCCGCGTACACGCCGGGCGTCGACTACTACAGCGGGGACTTGATCCGCATGCTCGGCATGCCGTCGCGGATTCGCGAGGACGACGTGGCGCCCTTGGGGAAGGTGCTGGCGCTGGCGAGCAAGGGCTGTGCGAAGCGGGTCGATCCCGCGGACCGGCCCGACGTCGAGATCTACGAATGCCATCGCCCGGGACTGCCGCGTGCCCTCGTGCTGCGAGACTCGATGGCGATCCCGCTCATTCCGATCATGAGCGAGAACTTCAGCCGGGTCGTCTATGCGAGCACGCGCGCCTTCGACAAGGCGCTCATCGAGCGCGAGCGCCCCGACGTCGTGATCGAGGAAATGGTCGAGCGCTCGCTGCACGCCCCGGGCGCATTCCCGAGCCGGTAGATCCTCACTCGCGCGGCAGCTTGCGCAGTTCCGCGTCGAGTCCGAGCTCGTGGATCTTGCGCGTCAGCGTATTGCGGCCCCAGCCCAGCCACCGTGCCGCCTCCATGCGATGCCCGCCGGTGTGCATGAGCGCGCGACGGATCATCGTCTTCTCGAACTCGTCGGCCAGGCGATCGCCGACGTTGCGCTCACCGCGCGCGAGCGCCTGTGCGAGTTCGCGATCGAGCGTGACGTGCCAGTCGGCCACCGGGGCGTCATCGACCGGCGCCGGCAGCACGCGCACCTCCGGTGGCAGGTCCGCCACTTCGATGCGCTGGCCGGGCGCCATCACGGTGAGCCAATGGCAGATGTTCTCGAGCTGGCGCACGTTGCCGGGAAATGCGAAACGCACGAGCACGTCGAGCGCGGCATCGGCGAGGTGCTTCGGCTCGATCGCGAGCTCGCGGGCGCTCTTGTGCAGGAAATGCCGGACCAGCGGACCGATGTCGTCCGGTCGCTCGCGCAGCGGCGGCAGCCGCAGGCGAACGACGTTGAGCCGGTGCAGCAGATCCTCGCGGAACAGTCCTTGTCGCACGCGCTCCTCGAGATCCTGGTGCGTGGCCGCGATGATGCGCACGTTGGCGCGCAGCGGCGCGTAGCCACCGACGCGGTAGTACTCGCCGTCGGCCAGCACGCGCAACAGGCGCACCTGAAGGTTGGCCGGCATGTCGCCGATCTCGTCGAGGAACAGCGTGCCGCCACTGGCCTGCTCGAAGCGACCGCGACGCAGTGCCTGCGCGCCGGTGAAGGCGCCGCGCTCGTGACCGAAGAGCTCGGACTCGAGGAGGTCGGTGGGGATTGCCGCCGTGTTGATCGCCACGAACGGCATCGCGGCGCGCGGGCTGTGGCGATGCAGCGCACGCGCGACGAGCTCCTTGCCCGTGCCGGTCTCGCCGGTGATCAGCACCGTGGCGTTGGACTGTGACAGGCGGCCGATGGCGCGAAAGACTTCCTGCATCGCCGGCGCCTGGCCGAGGATCTCCGAGGTCTCACCGATCGCGCGCGGTGCGGAGACGATCCGCGGCGACTCCCGCGTCGCGCGGCGGATGAGCGCGAGCGCATGGTCGACGTCGAAGGGCTTCGGCAGATAGTCGAAGGCGCCGCCCTGGAACGCGGCGACGGCGCTGTCGAGGTCGGAGTACGCGGTCATGACGATCACCGGAACCTGCGGGTGCGACGCCTTCACCTTCTCGAGCAGGACGAGCCCCGACTCGCCAGGCATGCGGATGTCGCAGACGAGCACCTGCGGCTCGTCGGTGGCGATCGCCTGCTGCACCTCGAACGCCGTGGCAAAGGTCCGGTGCGCGATCCCCTCGCGGGCGAGCGCCTTCTCGAGCACCCAGCGAATCGAACGGTCGTCGTCGACCACCCATACGGCGCGCGGATCGTCGCCGCCCATCGCGCGTGGGTCCACGGCGTTCATTGCCCGCTGCTCCCGTCGCGCGGTTGGGCGGCGACACCCCGGGACAACTCGAGGGGAAGCACGATGGTGAAAGTCGTCTGCCCGGGCTCGCTCGCCCACTCGATCGTCCCGCGATGCTGCGCGACGAGCGTTTGCGCAATCGTGAGCCCGAGGCCGCTGCCCCCGTCGCGCCCGGATACGAGCGGATAGAAGATGCGGTCGCGGATCGCGTCGGCCACCCCCGGGCCGTTGTCGTGGACCGAAACGGCGAGGCCCAGGCGATGGCGCTTTCCCGCCAGCATCACGCCGCGCGCGATGCGCGTGGCAAGGACGATCCGCGGCTGCGGCGTGCCCACCGCCACCGCCTGCGCCGCATTCCTCACGATGTTGAGGATCGCCTGCGCGAGCTGGTCGGGATCGGCGTCGAACTCTGGAAGGCTCGTGTCGAAGTCGAGGATGAACTCGATCGCCGGGAACTCCGCCTGCACGACATTGCGCTCCCGCACGAGGATCTCGTGGATGTTCGTGCGCCGGCAGTTCGGCAACCGGCTCGGGGTCAGCAGGCGGGAAACGAGCGCCTGCAACCGGTCGACCTCGTCGATGATCACCTGCGTGTACTCGGTGAGTGTCGCCGCCGGCGGCAGTTGCCCCAACTCGCGTTCGAGCAGCTGCGCCGCGCCGCGGATCCCGCCGAGCGGATTCTTGATTTCGTGGGCGAGGCTGCGCAAGAGGTCGCGATTGGCCTGCTGCTGTTCGACGAGACGCTCCTCGCGCGCGATCTTGAGCTGCCGGTCGATGTGCCGGAACTCGACGAGGAGCGCAGCGGCTCCGAGCTCGATCGGCGACACGGTACACGCAAGATGCAGCCGGCCCTTGCCGACGACGCCGAGCTCGATGTCCTGCTCGGCGTATGCCGTACCCGATGCCGCTGCCCGCGCGATCGCGTCGACGAGCGGTGCCGCATCGCCGAAGAGTTCGGTCGGCGTGCTGCCGAGAAACCGGGATCGCGACAGCTCGAAGAGGTTCTCCGCTGCGGGATTGGTGTAGATCACGCGCTGGTCCATGCCCAGCAGGAGCACGGCCGTCGCCAGCAGGTCGAGCCCGTGCGACAGTGGAACGGCAGGCGCCGCCGCCGGCATCGGCAGACGCGTCACGACGGCGACCATGGCCTGCCCTGCGCGAGGCACGCGCGCGCGCCGTGCAGCATGCGCTGCGCGCGGACGGGGGTGCTACCTCGCGTTGCCGAGTTCCTTGCGCAACGCCTCGACGTTGCGCTCGTGCAGGAGGACCGACTGGCGCAGGCGCGCGATGCGCTCCTGATACATGGCAGCGTTGGTCCTCTCCTCGGGCAGCGGCGTCGGCGCGCCGTTGGCGTAGGCCGCTCGCGCGTCGGCGAGAAGCTTCTCCTCGGCAGTGAGTTCGTCGGTGAGGACCTTGCGGCGCAGATCGTCGCGCCCGCGCTGCGTTTCGGCGTCGACCCTGGGGAAGTTGGCCGGCGCGGGTGCGCTCTTGCTGCCCCCTGATCCGCGCGACGATCCCCGGTCGGCGCCGGGCACGTTGAAGTACGCCGGCACACCCGTTGCGGTCTTGCAGCGGTACAGCGCGCCGCCGACGGCCTCGGGGCGATCGACGCAACCGGCATCCTTCGCGCGCGCGGCGAGTGACTGCGCGAACGCCGGGACCGCTGCGACCGCAGCGAAGCATCCGCAGAGGATGGCCCGGCGCCACTTGCGCGCATTGACGACTCGCAACTGCATGGCGGCCGAGTGTAGCGTACCCGCCAACACGGGTGCAAAGACGCCCCATGCACGCAAGTCGTTGGCGCGCCTCGTCGCTCCGCCGTCCGCGCCACCGCAAGCCTCGCCGCTACAGGCTGTAGTACATGTCGTACTCGATCGGATGCGTGGTCATGCGAAAGCGCGTGACCTCCTCCATCTTGAGTGCGATGAAGGCATCGAGCATGTCGTCGCTGAAGACGCCGCCGCGGGTGAGGAATTCGCGATCGCGATCGAGATGGTCGAGCGCCTCGTCGAGCGACGCGCACGGATGCGGCACCCGCGCCGCTTCCTCGGGCGGCAGGTCGTACAGGTTCTTGTCCATCGGGTCGCCCGGATGGATCTTGTTCTGGATCCCGTCGAGGCCGGCCATCAGCATCGCGGCGAAGGCGAGGTAGGGATTGGCGGTCGGATCGGGGAAGCGCACCTCGATGCGGCGTCCCTTCGGATTGCTGACGTACGGGATGCGGATCGCCGCCGAGCGGTTGCGGGCCGAGTAGGCGAGGTTGATCGGCGCCTCGAAGCCCGGCACGAGTCGCTTGTACGAGTTCGTCCCGGGATTGGTGATCGCATTGAGGGCCTTGGCGTGCTTGATGATGCCGCCGATGTAGTAGAGCGCGAGTTCGCTCATGCCGGCGTAGCCATCGCCCGCGAAGAGATTCTTGCCATCCTTCCAGATCGACTGGTGACAGTGCATCCCCGAGCCGTTGTCACCGACGATCGGCTTCGGCATGAACGTCGCGGTCTTGCCGTACGCCGCCGCCGTGTTGTGGACGCAGTACTTGAGGATCTGCAGCGTATCGGCACGCCTGACGAGCGTATCGAACCGGGTGCCGATCTCGCATTGCCCGGCGGTGGCGACCTCGTGGTGATGCACCTCGACCTCCACGCCCATTTCTTCCAGCGCGAGGCAGATCGCCGAGCGAACGTCGTGCAGCGCATCGACCGGAGGAACCGGAAAGTAGCCGCCCTTGACCGTCGGTCGATGCCCCATGTTGCCGCCTTCGACCTTGTCGGCCGACGACCAGGCCGCCTCCGTCGAGAACACCTTGCAGTAGCTCCCCGACATGTCGACCGACCATTCGACCGCGTCGAAGATGAAGAATTCGGGCTCGGGGCCGAAGTACGCGACGTCGCCAATCCTGGAAGACTTGAGATAGGCCTCGGCGCGTCGGGCGAGCGACCTTGGATCGCGCCCGTAGCCCCGACCGTCCGAAGGCTCGACGACGTCGCAGGTGAGAAGCAGCGTCGTCTCATCCATGAACGGATCGATGTTCGCAGTCGACGGATCGGGCATCAGCAACATGTCGGAGGCCTCGATGCCCTTCCAGCCGGCAATCGAGGAGCCGTCGAACGCGTGTCCCGCGTCGAACTTGTCTTGCGTGAACTGGCGTGCCGGCACCGAGACGTGCTGCTCCTTGCCGCGGGTGTCGGTGAAGCGAAGGTCGACGAACTTGACCTCCTTGTCGGTGATCAGTTTCAGCACGTCGGCGGGCGAAGTCATGCGGGTCTCCTGGCAATGCGGTGGAATGGGGATGCGGCTCGACGCCGAACGCGCGGCGGCGATTGCGGCCGGTCGTGCGCTGTCGAATCTCGCTTCGAGCTTTCCTTAGCGAAACGCGTGCCCGCGCAAAGATCGTTACAAATCAACGTGTTATATTTTCCTGGCCCGCGAACTCGAGCTGCGCGGGCCCAATTGCCCCAAAGAGGTGCGATCATACCGGCAATTCGCCCCGACTCGGTGCAGTGGCTGCCGGGAACGGTGCGGCGCTCGCCGCGTCCGGTTACGGGAAGAAGAGGTAGAGGCGATACCCGGCCTGGGTCGTCGCGCTCGCGTCGATGAAAAGCCGCACCGGCACTTCACCGTTGGGCGGAATGCCGGCGGCGATCTGGGTGGCGCCGCTCACGTAGTCGGCCGGAGCCAGGGCCCGGCGCACGACGACCTGATCGGAGGCGTCGGTCAGCGTGAGCTCGAGGTGCGGGTAGCCGATCGGCACGGCCGCACGGTTGCGGATCGTCGCCGACAGGATGAGCAGGCCCTTGTGCGCGGGATCCTCGCGCAGGTCCGACGCCTCGATCGACAGTTCGCCGACGTTGCGCAGCGCCTCGATCTTGCAGCCCAAAACGGTGCACAGCGCCGTGAGCGCAGGCTTGCTGCGCGGAAAATGCGCGGCCAAGGCATCGCGGAAGTGGAGCACCGCCTGGAGGGCCAGAGCGACCACCAGCACGGGGATCGCGATCGCTCCCACGACCTTCCACCAGCGCGACCTGGGCTTGCGGGCGGCCCAAGCGAAGCGATTCTCGTATTCGTGCACCGCGATCGGTCGACCGTCGGCGAGCGAGGGCTGCACCGTCGTCGGCGCGGTCGATGCCGGAGGCGGCGGATCGAGCGCATGGGCGCTGCGCAGCGTCACGGTCGGCGGGCCGGCGGCGAGCTCGTCCTGGGCCTCGTCGGACTCGTCCAGTGCCGGCGGATCGAGCGCAATCAACTCGTCGCGCCCGTTGAATACGGTGCGGCAGTGTCCGCACCGCACCTGGCCCTGTCGCAAGGCGAGTTGTGGCTCGGTGACGCGGAAGATCGTCTTGCACCCGGGGCAGCGGGTGAACAGTTCGTCGGCCATCCCTACGGCGTCTTGGTCGCGGTGAGCAGCACCCACCCTTCGCTGATGCGGGTCGTGCCGAGTGTAAACCACGGCGCGTAGGCCCGCGCGACCTCGTGCGCTTGCGCTTCGAGGATCCCCGAGAGCGCGATGCGCCCCGCCGGTGCCACGCGTGCGGCGAGGGCAGGCGCGAGGAGCCGCAAGGGGTTGGCGAGGATATTCGCGACCACGATGTCGAAGCTGCCCGGGACGAGCCCGCCCGGCTCGACGAACGTCGCCGCGACCCCATTGGCCACCGCATTGCTGCGGCTCGCCGTGATCGCCTGGGGATCGAGGTCCACGCCCACCACGCGCCCCGCACCCAGGCGCGCGGCGGCGATGGCGAGAATCCCCGACCCGCAGCCGTAGTCGAGCACCGTCGCACCCGGGACGAGCGCCTCGCGCAGCCATTCGAGGCACAGCCGCGTCGTCGGGTGCGACCCCGTCCCGAAGGCGAGTCCGGGATCGAGCCGCAGGTTGAGCGCTGCCGGATCGGGCGGCACGCTCCACGTGGGCACGATGAACCATCCCGGCCCGATCTCGATCGGGCCGAACTGCGCCTGCGTGTTGCGCACCCAGTCCTCTTCGGCCACGGGGTGCGTTTCGTACGACGGAATCGCGAGATCCTGCTCTTGCGCGACCTGCGCGAGGATCGCGGCCACGTCGCGGCCGCTCGCGAACAGCGCATTCACGCGCGAGATCGCCCATGCGGCGTCGGTCGCGACACCGGGCTCGCCGAAGAGCGGCGACTCGGCGGGCGTGCCGGCGAAGGGATCGGACAGGTCGACCGACAGCGCGCCGGCCTCGAGCAGCGCATCCGACCACGTGAGGGCGGCGGACGCCGGCGCATCGAAGCGCAGCGCGAGGTAGCTCACCGGTGGGCCCCGCCCGTGCGCGTCATCGCTGCGACCTGCCGCCGATGCATGGCGGCTCAGCCCTTGCGCTTGGCCATGCGGTCTTCGAGGAAGTGGATCGAGGTCCCGCCACGCAGGAACTTCTCATCCAGCAAGAGCTCCTGGTGGAGCGGGATGTTGGTCTTGATGCCTTCGACGATCATTTCCGACAGCGCGATGCGCATGCGCGCAATCGCCTGTTCCCGGGTGTCGCCGTACGCGATCACCTTGCCGATCATCGAATCGTAGTACGGCGGCACGAAGTAGTTCTGGTAGACGTGCGAGTCGACCCGGATCCCGGGTCCGCCCGGCGTATGCCACGACGTGATGCGCCCGGGCGAAGGCACGAACGAATACGGATCCTCGGCGTTGATGCGGCACTCGAGGGCGTGACCGCGGCGCACGATGTCGCGCTGGCGCATGGCGAGCTTGCGCCCCGCGCTGATGAGGATCTGCTGCTGGACGATGTCGATGCCGGTGATGAGCTCGGTCACCGGGTGCTCGACCTGCACCCGCGTGTTCATCTCGATGAAGTAGAACTCGCCATCCTCGTAGAGGAACTCGAAGGTTCCGGCGCCGCGGTACCCGATGCGCTTGCACGCGTCCACGCAGCGCTCGCCGATGCGCGTCAGCAGGCGCGGATTGATTCCGGTGGCCGGCGCCTCCTCGATGATCTTCTGATGACGACGCTGCATCGAGCAGTCGCGCTCGAACAGGTACACCGCGTTCTTGTGCTCGTCGGCGAGCACCTGGATCTCGATGTGCCGCGGGTGCGTGAGGAACTTCTCCAGGTACACCATCGGATTGCCGAACGCGGCCTGCGCCTCGCCGCGCGTCAACGTGACCGCGGGCACGAGTGCCGCCTCGGTATGCACGACGCGCATGCCACGCCCGCCGCCGCCGCCGGCGGCCTTGATGATGACCGGATACCCGATCGCACGCGCGATGCGCACGATCTCCTTCGGGTCTTCCGGCAAGGCGCCGTCGGAGCCGGGCACGCAGGGCACGCCCGCCTTCACCATCGCCGCCTTCGCACTGACCTTGTCGCCCATCAGGCGAATCGTGTCGGCGCGCGGGCCGATGAAGACGAATCCTGATTTCTCGACCTTGTCGGCAAAATCGGCGTTCTCGGAGAGGAAGCCGTAGCCTGGATGGATCGCCTGCGCATCGGTGACTTCGGCCGCCGCGATGATCGCCGGCACATGCAGGTAGCTCTGCGCCGACGGCGGGGGACCGATGCACACCGACTCGTCGGCAAGGCGCACGTACTTGGCGTCGCGATCCGCCTCGGAGTGGACGACGACGGTCTTGATTCCCATCTCGCGGCACGCGCGCTGCACGCGCAGCGCGATCTCGCCACGATTGGCGATCAGGATCTTGTCGAACAGCTTGCCGGTCCCCGCCGGCTTGGCGATCGCCACGTGACCCGGGCTCAGTCGATGACGAAGAGCGGCTGGCCGAACTCGACCGGCTGGCCGTTCTCGGCGAGGATCGCCTTGACCACACCCGCCTTGTCCGCCTCGATCTCGTTCATGAGCTTCATCGCCTCGACGATGCACAGGGGAGCGCCCTCGGCAACGGTATCGCCGACTTCGACGAAGGGCTTGGCTCCCGGTGTGGCGGCGCGATAGAACGTGCCGACCATCGGACTCTTCACCACGTGCCCGTCCACCGGCGCCGCCGGCGGCGCTGCGGGCGGCGGGGCGGTCGCAACGGCCGCGGGGGCGGCGACGCCCGGAACCGGCGCTGGCGGCGCCGGCACGAAGGTGCCTGTCGGCGCACGCGTGATGCGCACGCGCTCCTCGCCCTCCTGGATCTCGAGCTCCGCGATGCCTGAAGTCTCGACGAGTTCGATCAGCGTCTTGAGCTTGCGCAGATCCATCGTCCATCACCCCATTGCGGAAGCGCCACGTCCGAAACGCGCACTTCCGCGGTCGTTGTTGTCGGTTGGGCCGCGGCGATCGCCCGTCAGGCTACGGCGTGCGGGAGGCCGCCGCGATCCCTTGCCACCCTGCGCGCGCTTCGCACCGTACCCACGAATCCGGCGCTGCAGTGCCACGCGCGCTCGCGACCTCCGCGTGCGGCCAAAATGAGCGCGGAGTTTGCCGCCAATTGCTGTCAATTGTCCAGCGGTTATGGAATTTTACAGCACAGATGCGAGGCGAGCTAAAGGAGCGCCTTGACCAGCGACGTGAGCTTCTCCGGCTTCAGGATGCCCAGTTGCGTATGAGCCACGCTGCCACTGCGATCGAGCACGACGGTGAACGGCAGCGCCTGAAGGTCGTTGCCGAGCGATTTCGACAGTTCCATCGCGCTCATGCCGGCGACCAGCGCCGGGTAGTTGAGCCCGATCTCCGCGACGTATTGCTGAACTTTATCGGCTTGATCGACGGCGATGCCGATAAATTGCAATCCTTTGTCGCCAAACTCCTTCTGCGCACGAATGAACTCCGGCATCTCCTCCCGACACGGCGCGCACCACGTCGCCCAGAAGTTGACCACGAGGACCTTGCCGCGCCACTGGTCGACCCGCTGCTCGGTGCCGGCAGCGTCGGGCAGCGCGAGATTCATGAGCGCAGCGACCGCCGCGGGCGACGCCGCACCGGACGACGACCGCTCGTGAGCGACGTAGGCGCCCGCCGCCAGCGCACCGATGGCAACGACCGCGACGAGAAGCCAGCGCTTGAGCGAAGAGGACATGGGATCTGCTTCTTGGAGGAAGTGTGCGCTTACTCAAGCGCGCACGCTCAATTGAACCAGTTCTTCTTTGGGGGTACGGCATCGACGACGGCGCCCGGTCCCTTGCCTGCGAGCGGCACCGCCAGCGTGATCTTCTGGCGCTGCGCCGGGTAGCACACGCCCACGTCGGCACATCCTTGCGAGTCGGCGACCAGCACGACCGAACGACCGGCCAGGGACGTCCCGAGCGGCAGGCGCACGACGACGTCGCCGCGATACGTCTCGACGGTTCCGAAGAACGGGTCGTCCTTGACCTTGCCGTGCGGCAAGGCCGGCGCCGCAAGCGTGGTCACCGCCGGATCGAGGAAGAACGCGAGCTTGTCGCGATAGAGGTAATAGCCGTCGGTCACCGCGAACCGCGCCTCGAGGGTCGAATCGTCGAGCGCCCGCGCCGAGAAGCGAAACGCCTGCTCTGCGGGCAGGAGCTTGGAGTCGGCGCGCACCGCGGCGCTGGCGCAGGCCACGGCGATCGCGACCACGACCGCCGCGATGGTGACGAGCGCGTCAGACCGCAGCGGTTTGCGTGACGATCCAGTCGAGGTAGCGATCGAGGCCATGGGTCAGCGGGACAGCGACGACTTCGGGGAGTTCGTAGGGGTGCGCGGCGACGATGGCGGCTTCGACCGCGCCGTACAACGCGGCACGGGTCTTGATCGACACCGGGACCTCGCGAGCGGTTTCGAGTTCGCCCTTCCAGTGATACATTGAGTCGACGGGCGCGCCGATGTTCACGCATGCGGCCAGACGTCCGGTCAGGAGCGTGCGCGCCAACGTCGACGCGGCGCCTTGATCGGGCAAGGAAGTCAGCACGAGGATCGCCGCGTCCGGCAAGGAGGCTCCATGCGTTTCGTCGTGCTCGTCATTGTACTTTCTTTGCCCGCCCTCGACCTGTACGTCACGGCGCACCTCGCGCGCATCACCGGCGTGCCGCTATGGCTGTGGCTATCCGGGTCGCTCGCCGCCGGATGGGTCCTCCTGCGCAGCGAACGGCTCGAGTTCCGCACGCGGACCGTGGCCGGACTCCACGGCGAGCAACCCCGCTTGCGCGGAATGCTCGACAGCGGTCGCAAGGTCCTGGCTGCGTTCCTGCTCATGCTCCCGGGCATGGTGTCGGACCTCATTGCCGTCTTGCTCCTTGCCCTCCCGCTCAACGTCGGGCCGGCGTACGCCCGGGCCGGCTCGCGCCGGTAGGCGAGGCGAGTCTCGGAGGTCTCGCGGCGCCTGCAACTCGCGCCGGGATGGGCGCCGGGCCACCGCGCCGGTGCTAGCGTTTGGTGAGTGTGGGCGCTTCCTTACCGGCGCGGGCGTAGGCCCAGACCATCATCCCCACCCCCAGCGCGAGCATCGGCAGCGACAGGATCTGCCCCATGGTGAGGCCGCCCGCGAGGTAGCCCAGGAACGCGTCCGGCTCACGTGCGTACTCCGCCACGAAACGGAAGAAGCCGTACCCCGCGAGGAAGAGGCCCGACACGGCGCCAGGCGGCCGGTCCCGGCCGGCGTAGATCCACAGGATCACGAAGAGGAGCACGCCTTCCCCGGCGAACTGGTAGAGCTGCGAAGGGTGCCGCGGCAGCTTGTCGACCTGCGGGAAGACCATCGCCCACGGCACGTCGGTCACCCGCCCGACGAGTTCCCCGTTGATGAAGTTGCCGAGGCGACCGGCCGCGAGCCCGAGCGGGCACAGCGGCGCCACGAAATCGGTGACCTCGAGCCAGCGCTTGCCGCGGTGCCGCGCAAAGAACCACAGCGCGACCAGCACACCGAGAAAGCCGCCGTGGAAGCTCATGCCACCCGTCCACACGGCAAGGATCTCGAGCGGATGCGCGAGGTAGTACGCCGGCTGATAGAAGAGCACGTAGCCGAGTCGCCCGCCCGCGATCACGCCCCAGACGCCGTACCAGAGCATGTCGCCGACGTCGCTTTCGCGCCAGCCGTCGGACGCGCGGCGACGCGCCCGCACGCGCCCGAGTGCCCAGAACAGGGCAAAACCGGCGAGGTACATGAGGCCGTACCAGCGGATCGCGAGCGGCCCGAGGTGCACGGCGACGGGGTCGAATTCAGGATGGACGAGCATGGGTTTCCGGTGCGAAGGCAGCGCGCGCGTGCGCGACGAAGGCGGCAAGCGCGGGCGTGGCGTCGTCGGCGCGCCACGCAAGCCCCGTCTCCACCCGTGGGACGCGGTCGGACAACGGGCGGTATACCACACCCGTACGGCGCATGCGCCGCAACGACTCGGGCACGAGAGCCACGCCCATGCCGGCGGCCACCAGGCTCACGATCGTCGACATCTGCACCGCCTCCTGCTCGATGCGCGGCGTGAAGCCCGCACGCTCGCAGGCGTCGACGATGAGGTCATGCAGGCTCGCGCCGGCAGGACGCGGAAACAGGATGAACGCACGCCGGGCCAACCGGGACAGCGCGATGCGCGCCGGCCACGCCGTCCCGGCGGGCAGCGCGGCGACGAGCGGCTCGCGCACGAGCGGCAGCCAGGCGAGCGCCGGGTCGGTCACCGGCGGCAGCAATACGCCGACGTCGAGACTGCCGTCAGTGAGTGCCACGAGCTGCCGGTCGCTCGTTGCTTCGGTGAGGACGAGGCGCACGCCGGGACGAGCCCGCCGGAACGTGGTGAGCAGGCGCGGCAGCGTGCTGTACGTCGACGCGGCGAGGAAGCCGATGTGCAGGAGTCCCACGTCGCCGCGCGCGAGTTCCCGAGCGCCGGCGCGAATCGCGAGGGCGTCGGCGAGAAGGCGGCGCGCCCGCGGCAGCAGCGCGCTGCCCGAGGGCGTGAGTCGAACGCCGCGCGTCGAGCGATCGAACAGCGCGACGCCGAGTTCACGTTCGAGCGCCGCGATCTGCCGCGACAGCGGCGGCTGCGAGATCTCGAGCCGACGCGCGGCGCGTCCGAAGTGGAGCGTCTCGGCGACCGCCACGAAGTAACGAAGCTGGCGCAGGTCCATGCAGCACCGTGTCGGAGTCATTGATACCACAAACGCATCAATGCGTCACCGTTCTTGTATTGGACGGTATCGAGACCGCAATGGTAAGGTGACGCCCCGTCCATCCCGCATCGTCTCCGGTCATCGAAGGAGGAGTCGCACCCATGGCATCGAATCGCCGGTCCCGGATCATCACCCACGGCATCGCCCGTTCACCCAATCGCGCCATGCTGCGCGCGGTGGGCTTCGGCGACGCCGACTTCGAGAAGCCGATCGTCGGTGTCGCCAACGGCCACAGCACGATGAACCCGTGCAATGCCGGCATCCAGCCGCTCGTCGATCGCGCCATGGAGGCGTTGAAGGCGGCCGGCGCGATGCCGCAGGTCTTCGGCGTGCCCACCGTGACCGACGGCATCGGCATGGGCACCGACGGCATGAAATACTCGCTCGTCTCGCGCGAGGTGATCGCCGACGCGATCGAGACCTCGGTGAATGGCCAGTGCATGGACGGCGTGCTCGTGGTGGGCGGCTGCGACAAGAACATGCCTGCGGGAATGATGGCGATGGCGCGCATCAACGTCCCGGGGATCTACGTGTACGCCGGCACGATCAAGCCGGGGCACTGGAAGGGCGAGGCGCTCACCATCGTGTCGCCCTTCGAAGCCGTCGGCGCGTACACCGCCGGCAAGATGAGCAAGGAGGACTACGACGGCATCGAGTGCAATGCCTGTCCCACGGTCGGTGCGTGCGGCGGCATGTACACCGCCAACACGATGTCGTCGTCGTTCGAGGCGCTGGGCATGAGCCTCCTCGGCTCGTCGCAGATGGCCTCGCCCGACCCGGAGAAGGCCGATTCCGCCGCCGAATCCGCCCGCGTCCTGGTGCGCGCGATCGAGCAGGATCTCAAGCCGCGCGACATCATCACGAAGAAGTCGATCGAGAACGCGATCGCGCTGGTGATGGCCACCGGCGGCTCGACCAACGCGGTGCTGCACTATCTCGCCATCGCCTCGGCGGCCGAAGTGCCCTGGACGATCGACGACTTCGAGCGCATCCGCCAGAAGGTCCCCGTGCTGTGCGACTTGAAGCCTTCGGGGAAGTACGTCGCCGTCGACTTCCATCAGGCGGGCGGCGTGCCGCAGGTGTTGAAGATGCTGTTGAAGGCAGGGTTGCTGCACGGCGATTGCATGACGATCACCGGGCGCACGCTCGCCGAGGAACTCGCATCGGTCCCCGATGCCCCGCGCGCCGACCAGGACGTGATCCGGCCATTCGATCAGCCGCTGTATGCGCAGGGGCATCTTGCGATCCTGCGCGGCAATCTCGCGACCGAGGGTTGCGTCGCCAAGATCACGGGTCTCAAGAATCCGTCGATCACGGGCCCCGCTCGCGTGTTCGACTCCGAGCACGCCGTGATGGAGGCGATCATGGAGCGCAAGATCCGCGCGGGCGACGTGGTCGTCATCCGCTACGAGGGCCCCAAGGGCGGTCCCGGAATGCAGGAGATGCTCGCACCCACGTCGGCGCTCGTCGGGCAGGGGTTGGGTGAGTCGGTGGGACTGCTCACCGACGGCCGCTTCTCCGGCGGCACCTGGGGGATGGTCGTCGGCCACGTCGCTCCGGAGGCGTTCGTCGGCGGAACGATCGCGCTCGTGCAGGAAGGGGACTCGATCACCATCGATGCGCATCGCCACCTCATCCAGCTCAACGTCGACGACGCCGAACTCGCCCGGCGCCGTGCCGCGTGGACACCGCCACCCCCCCGCTACACGCGCGGCCTCCTCGCCAAGTACGCAAGGCTCGTCTCCACGGCCAGCAAGGGTGCGATCACCGATGGTCCCTGACGCGGCGACGGGATCACCGCGGTCGCGCCCGGCGCACCGCGGTCCGCGTGCCGAGGTCGTGCCGTCACCGACGCTGCGTGCGGTGGGAGCGCTGGGTGCGCTCGTGCTGGTGACCGCCTGTTCCGGCACCCCCGAGTCGAAATCGGCGGGCCACGCCGCGACGCCGGCACCCTCCGGCGCGGTGGCGCCACCGTCGCCGACGGCCGCGACGGTCGCTGCCGTGCGCGTGGTCAATCCCGGCTTCGAGTCGGCGACGACGAAGCAGAATGGAGACCCCGAAGGCTGGTTCTCGTTCCAGCATGCCGGCGTCAAGTCGTTCGACTTCATCCTCGACACGGCGCAGCCGCGCAGCGGTGCGAAGAGCCTGCGCATCGACAACGTCGGCCCCGAGCCCTACGGCGCGATCGCGCAGGCCTTCGACGTGCGGGGACACCGCGGCAAGGTCGCGCGCTACAGCGCGTGGCTGCGCACGCGCGACGTCGCCGGTCCCGGCGCGGTGCTGACGCTGATGACGTTCGCCAAGGGTGCGATCGTCGACCACGAGTTTCTCGGCGATCGCGCGCTCACGGGCACCGTGGGCTGGACGCACTTCACGCTCAGCTTGCCGGTGGCGCCGGATGCCGAGCGCATCGAGATCGGTGCGATGCTCCAGGGCAAGGGGTCGCTGTGGTTCGACGACGCCACGCTCGAGATCGTCGGCCGGTGATGCGCAGGTCACCCGACGCCGCATCGGCACGCAACGACGCGAGCACGCGATGACCCATCCACCGCTGTCGGCCTCGGCCCAACGCGTGCAGGATGCGCTTGCCGCCGCCGGCGTGACGGCGCAGATCGTCGAGTACGACGTCCCCGCGCGCACGTCGGCCGAGGCCGCGGCGGTTCTGGGCTGCACGGTGGGGCAGATCGCGAAGTCGCTCGTCTTCCGCACCGTGTCCGGCGCGCCGGTGCTCGTCATCGCGAGCGGCGCCCAGCGCGTCGACGAGGCGAAGATCGGCGCGCTTGCGGGCGAGGCGATCGGCAAGGCCGACGCCACGTTCGTGCGCGCGGTCACCGGTTACGCCATCGGCGGCATTCCGCCGCTCGCGCATTCCACGCCGCTGCGCACGTTCATCGACCGCAACCTCCTGCGCCATGAAACGGTCTACGCCGCAGGAGGAACGCCGCACGCCATGTTTCCGATCGCCCCGGCCGATCTCGTCCGGGTTGCCGGCGGCAGCGTAGCCGATACCGCGCCGGATTGACCCTGCCCAAGGGATCGGCGCCATTGCGCGAGGCAACGATGACCCTGAACCGACGTCGCTTCCTGCTCCTGACTCCGGTGCTCGCCGCCGGCGGCTGCGTCACCGTGGGAGGCGCCTCGGGGCCACCGATGCCCGCACCCTCGTGGAAGGTCGGCGATCGCTGGGTGTATCGGTGCAGCGATGGCTTCCGCGTCCCGGTGCAGTGGGAGGAGGCGCACGAGGTGACGGCGCTCGATGCGAGCGGCATCGTGCTGCGGATCACGGCACAAGGCGACGTCAACTTCGAGCGCAACGAGCGGCTCGCCTCGCCTGGCGTGGTCAACAGCGGCGCCGCGTACGATCCGGCCGAGACGCGCAACTTCGAGCCGCCGATGGTCCGTTTCCAGTTTCCGCTGACGCCCAATACCGACTGGCGACAGAACCTGCGCAATCTCGATCCTGCCAACCAGCTCATGAGCAACATCGGCCGCTTCGTCCGCGTCGGCGGCTACGAGACGGTCGCCGTGCCTGCCGGGACGTTCAACGCGATCACGATGCGCACGCTCATGAGCGTCGACGACAACAACCCGTTCCGCTGGCCGATTCAGGCGAACTACATGACGTGGTGGGCGCAGGAGGCCGGCAATGTCGTGCGCATGACCAAGGTCGCGACGTATCGCGAGCGCGGTGACGGCATGGACGCGATCGAGATCCGCGCGCAGAACACCACGATCGAGCTCGCGTCGTTCCGACGCGCGTGACCACGGCGCCGTCGATCGCCAACGATCGGCGCCGGCGGCTACGACAACGCGAGGCGCTGCCAGATCGTCGTCGTGAGAGCGGCGGAATTCAACGTGTAGAAGTGCAGGCCCGGTGCGCCTTCCTCGAGCAAGCGCGCGCAAAGGTCGGTGACGACGTCGAGCCCGAAAGCCTGCACCGAGGCGGCATCGTCCCCGAAGCCCTCGAGCTTGCGGCGGATCCAGCGGGGGATCTCCGCGCCGCAGGCGTCGGAGAAGCGAACGAGGCGGCTCGCCGAGGCGATCGGCATGATGCCGGGGACGATCGGGATCGTGATGCCACGCGCAGCGCAGGCGTCGACGAAGCTCCAGTACGCGTCGCGATTGAAAAAATACTGCGTGATCGCGGCGTCGGCACCCGCGCGCACCTTGCGCTCGAAATGATCGAGATCCTCGGTCGCCGTGCGCGCCTGCGGATGGTATTCGGGGTAGCACGCGACGTCGATCGTGAACCAGTCGCCGGTTTCGGTGCGGATCAGTTCGACGAGGTCGCTCGCGTAGCGCAACTCGCCCGCGCCGAGCGACCCCGAGGGGAGGTCACCGCGCAGCGCGACGATGTGCCGGATGCCGTGACTGCGATACTGCGCGAGCACGTCGCGCAGTGCGGCGCGGGTTGCGCCGATGCACGACAGGTGCGGTGCTGCCGCCATCCCCTCGGCCACGATCTCGAGCACCGTATCGAGCGTGCCCTCGCGGGTCGAGCCGCCGGCGCCGAAGGTGACCGAGCAGAACGCGGGGCCGAGCTCGCGCAGTTGCGAGCGCGCCGCGCGCAGCCGGGTCGCACCCTCCGGCGTCTTCGGTGGAAAGAACTCGAAGCTGAAGGTGCCTGCGTGCGCCATCGCGGGATCAGTAGCGATACGCGTCGGGCTTGTAGGGTCCGCGCTTGTGCACGCCGATGTAGCGTGCCTGCCGGTCGTTGAGCTCGGTGAGCGCGGCGCCGAGCTTGGACAGCTGCAGGCGCGCCACCTTCTCGTCGAGATGCTTCGGCAGGACGTACACCCCGACGGGGTAGCGCTTGCCGCCCTCGGAGGCATCGGCCCACAGCTCGATCTGCGCCATGACCTGGTTGGTGAACGACGACGACATGACGTACGAAGGATGTCCCGTGCCGCAACCGAGATTGACGAGGCGTCCTTCGGCGAGAAGGATGATGCGCTTGCCGTCGGGGAAGATCACGTGATCGACCTGCGGCTTGATGTTCTCCCAGCGGTACTGGCGCAGCGCCGCAACCTCGATCTCGTTGTCGAAGTGGCCGATGTTGCACACGATCGCCTGGTCCTTCATGCGCTTCATGTGCTCGTGCGTGATGATGTCGATGTTGCCGGTGGCCGTGACGAAGATGTCGGCCTTGTCGCAGGCATCGTCCATCGTGACCACCCGATAGCCTTCCATCGCCGCCTGCAGCGCGCAGATGGGGTCGATCTCGGTGATCCACACCTGCGCGGAAAGTGCCCGCAGCGCCTGCGCGCTGCCCTTGCCGACGTCGCCGTAACCGGCGACGACCGCGACCTTGCCGGCGATCATCACGTCGGTGGCGCGCTTGATGCCGTCGACGAGCGACTCGCGGCAGCCGTAGAGGTTGTCGAACTTCGACTTCGTCACCGAGTCGTTGACGTTGATCGCGGGAAAGCCCAGGCGACCCTCCTTGTGCATCGCGTACAGGCGCTTCACGCCGGTCGTCGTCTCCTCGGTGACGCCCTTGATGCCCGCCTTGAGGCGCGAGTAGAACGTCGGATCCTGCGCGAGCTTCGCCGCGATCGCCGCGAAGAGCGCCGCTTCCTCCTCGTTGGCCGGATGCGAGATCACGGCCGGGTCATGCTCGGCCTGCGCACCCAGGTGCACGAGGAGCGTCGCGTCACCGCCGTCGTCGAGGATCATGTTCGGGCCGGTGCTGCCCGGTCCGGACCACTGGAAGATGCGATGCGTGTACTCCCAGTACTCGGCGAGCGTCTCGCCCTTGTACGCGAACACGGGCGTGCCGGCCGCCGCAATCGCGGCGGCGGCATGGTCCTGCGTCGAGTAAATGTTGCACGAGGCCCAGCGCACCTGCGCGCCGAGCGCCTGCAGCGTCTCGATGAGCACCGCGGTCTGGATCGTCATGTGCAGCGATCCCGCGATCCGCGCTCCGCGCAGCGGCTTGTGCGGCGAGAATTCCTCGCGGATCGCCATCAGGCCCGGCATCTCGGTCTCGGCGACGCGGATTTCCTTGCGGCCCCAGTCGGCGAGGGCGATATCGGCGACGCGAAAGTCGGTGAAGCTCTTCGTTTCGTTGACGGCATTCATCGGCAGCACTCCACGGCAGGCGACCGCGCGAGCGGCGGTCGGGCGAGGGCGGTTGGGTGCGCGGACCTCGTGACGCCGCGTGCGGATCGCGGTTCAACGAGCGCGGTTGCATTCGGCGATGCCCGACAACGGCAGGACATCCCATCGAATCCCGAGCCTGGCCCGCGCGGGACAGCGAAGCTGTCGCCCGGGTTGCAACGCTCCTCGGGAAGACGCGCATTCTACCCGAATCGCGACACACGCCGCGGCGCGCGGAGGATCCCTCCAAAAGACCGAGGCCGCCTCGCGTGCGGGCGGCCTCGGGTCTTGGCACCGGCGAGCGCGGCGCGTCAGTTCTTCTTGATCTTTTCGAGCATCTTGAAGATGCCCTTCGGCGCGCCCACGAACATGCGCTTGAAGGTCTTGGGAAGGCAGCGCCGCTCGAGCGTATTGCGGCGGGTGCGGGAACGTTCGGCCATGGCGAATCCTGTGAAGGTTGGAGGCGACGCGGGCGCTGCCGGCGCAGGCCCGTCGATCAATGGGCCCAGTATTTTACGGCACTGGGCGCGCCGCCGCTACCGCTGCCCGCGTTGGGTGGCGGCGGGGTGCCGGGCGCGCCGGCGTTGTCTGCGGCCGGGCTGCCTTGCGTGCCCGCACTCGCCACCGGGGCACCCATCGTGCTGTTGCCGGCGGAGCGTGCGCTTTGCATTCCCAGCGTGCCGAAATAGTCGGTCGGAAGACGCAGCGGTGGCCCGACGACGACGGCGTAGCGCACGACGCGCTCCGGCGCGGTGGCAGCCTGCCCGGGCGCCGCGCGCGCGACGAACTCGAGTGCACCGTCGCCCGGCGCCTTGGCCCGAAAGCGGAACGTCGCCGTGTCGGCAACACCGACGAGCCCCGGCGGCTTCGGCGCCGGCGTGACGTCGGGTCCACCGATGAGCGCAAGGTTGGGACTCGCCGAGCGCAAGTGCCAACCGGCGCCGGGCGTTGGCTCAACGGGCAGGTTGACGACAAGTGCCGCATCCGCGCGCATCGCGACGGTGCCTCCTGCGGCAGGCGCCGCCACCTCCTCCCGCTCGAGCGTCGCGCACGAGGCGACCGCGAGCGCGAGCGAGGCACCGATGATCTTCGCAAGGATGCGTTGCCCCATGACTGGCTCCCGGTGACGACGTCAGGCGATCCCGGCCGCGGCCTTGAGCGCCGCCACCTTGTCGGTGCGCTCCCAGGTGAACTCGGGCTCGTCGCGGCCGAAGTGACCGTACGCCGCGGTCTTGCGATAAATCGGACGCAGCAGGTCGAGCATGCGCACGATCCCTTTCGGCCGCAGGTCGAACTGCTCGTTGACGAGGGCAGCGATCTTCTCGTCGGCGATCCTGCCGGTCCCTTCGGTGTACACGGTGACGTTCATCGGCCGGGCGACGCCGATCGCGTAGGCGAGTTGCACCTGGCACTGTCGGGCGAGACCCGCGGCGACGACGTTCTTGGCGACATAGCGCGCGGCGTACGCGGCGGAACGATCGACCTTCGACGGATCCTTGCCCGAGAACGCACCGCCACCGTGCGGCGCCGCACCGCCGTAGGTGTCGACGATGATCTTGCGACCGGTGACGCCGGCGTCGCCATGCGGGCCGCCGATCTCGAAGCGCCCGGTCGGGTTCACGAGGAAGCGCGTGCCGGCGAGCAATTCCGGCGCAAAGACCGGGCGCACGATCTCCTCGACTACCGCTTCGCCCAGTTCCTTCTGCCTGTCGTTCATCGACGGATCGTGCTGCGTCGAGATCACCACGGTGTCGACCGCCACCGGCTTGCCACCGGCGTAGCGCACGGTCACCTGCGACTTGGCATCGGGGCGCAGGAACGCGAGGCGGCCGTCGCGGCGCACCTCGGCGTGCCGCTGCATCAGGCGGTGCGCGTAGTAGATGGGAAACGGCATCAGTGTCGGCGTCTCGTCGCAGGCGTAGCCGAACATGAGCCCCTGGTCCCCGGCGCCCTGGTTGAGATAGTCGTCGGAGGCACGATCGACGCCCTGCGCGATGTCGGGGGATTGCTTGCCGTAGCACACCATCACCGCGCAGCCGTCGGCATCGAAGCGCAGCGAAGGATCGTTGTAGCCGATCGCGCGGATCGTCTCGCGCGCGACGCGCGCGTACTCGACGTTGGCCGTCGTCGTGATCTCGCCGGCCATCACGACGAGGCCGGTGGACACGAGCGTCTCCGCGGCAACGCGGCCCGTGGGGTCTTGCTCTAGAATCGCGTCGAGGACGGCATCGGAGATCTGGTCGGCGACCTTGTCCGGGTGACCTTCCGACACCGATTCCGACGTGAACAGGAAATCGCTCATCTTCGAAGTCTTCTCGCGTGCGGTCAAAAGGCGTTGATTCTAGCAGTTTGCCCATGGCCCCCGGTGCCACGGACGCCGCCGTGCGAGTCGCCGCGCAATGAACATCGCGCCACCCGACGCGGACACGCTGGCGCGAGCGGTGACGCTGCTTCGGCGCGGTGAACTCGTCGCCTTTCCCACCGAGACCGTCTACGGTCTTGGCGCCGACGCCGAGAACCCGCGCGGCGTGCGTGCGATCTTCGCAGCCAAGGGGCGGCCCGCCGATCATCCGGTGATCGTGCACGCGGCGGACACCGCGCATGCCCGCGTCTGGGCACGCGCCTTTCCGCCAGCGGCCGAAGCACTCGCCCACGCCTTCTGGCCGGGCCCCCTGACGCTCATCGTGCCGCGCGCCGCGCGTGCCACCGACGATCTCACCGGCGGGCAGGATCGCGTCGGGCTGCGGGTGCCGTCGCATCCGGTCGCGCGCGCGCTGCTGCAGGCCTTCCACGCGGAGGGCGGCCACGGCGTCGCGGCGCCGTCGGCCAATCGCTTCGGGCGGATCTCGCCCACGACCGCGCAGCACGTCCGCGACGACCTGGGCGATGCGGTGGCGCTCATCGTCGACGGCGGCGCCTGCGCCGTCGGCATCGAGAGCACGATCGTCGCGTTCGACGACGATGCGCCAGTGCTCCTGCGTCCGGGCGGCATCGCGGTGGGCGAGCTTGCGCGCGTCCTCGGCCGCACGCCCGCACTTCCGGGAGTCGACGCGCCCCGAGCGTCGGGAACCCTTGCCTCGCACTACGCGCCGCGCACGCCGGCTCGCCTCGTCAGTGCCGCAGCGCTCGCACGCGCCACGCCCGAGCACGCCGCGGTTCTCGCGCGCACGGTGGCGCGGCCGGCGCGCTTTGCCGGCGCGTGGATCGACGCGCCGCAGACGGCAGCCGACTACGCTCGCGCCCTGTACGCGAACCTGCGCCGGCTCGACACCGCCGGCGCGCGCGAGATCGTCATCGAAGCGCCGCCGGACGCCCGCGCCTGGCTCGCGGTGCGCGATCGCGTGCAGCGTGCGGTGCACGCCACGGACGACGACCGCAACTGACGCCGCGCGGCACGCGCGACCTCGCGAGCGCTTTCCCTGCCCATCCCATCGTGCGCATCGTCCTCGCCCCCGACTCGTTCAAGGGCTCGTTGCCCGCCCCCGAGGTCTGCGCCGCGCTGGCGCGCGGCCTGTCGCACGTGCTGCCCGAGGCGACGATCCTGGCGCGACCTATGGCCGATGGCGGCGAGGGCACGCTCGATGCGATCCTCGCCGCGGCGCCGGCCGGCGCACGCCGCGAAACCGCGCGGGTCACCGGCGCCGGCGGTGAACCCGTCGTGGCGGCGTATGGCCTCGTCGACCACGCCGGCGCGCCGACCGCGGTCATCGAAGTGGCGCAGGTCGTGGGGATCACCGACGACGCCGCCATGCGCGTCCCGGTACGCTCGCGCTCGACCCGCGGTCTGGGACAGTTGCTGCGCATCCTCCTCGACCGTGGCGTGCGGCGCTTCCTCGTGGGACTGGGAGGAAGCAGCACCAATGATGGCGGCAGCGGCCTCCTCGCCGCGCTCGGCGTCGAGCTCACCGACGCAAAGGGCGCGCCCGTGGCACCGACACCCGATGGCCTCGCCGCGCTCGCGCGCGTGGCGACGACCGGCTTCGATGCCCGGCTCGCGCACTGCGAGATCCGGATCCTGTCGGACGTCAACAACCCGCTCGTCGGCCCGCTCGGTGCAACCGCGATCTTCGGACCGCAAAAGGGCGTGCGCTCCGACGAGGTCGCCTCCATCGACGCCACGCTCGATGCGTTCGCCCGCAGGGCGCAGGACGCTTTCGGCCGCGCGGTCGCCGAGCGCCCGGGCGCCGGCGCAGCCGGCGGACTGGGCTTCGCCTTCCAGCTCGTCGGCGGCGTCGTGCAATCGGGGGCCGAGGTGGTGGCCGAGGTCGTGGGCCTCGACGCGGCGCTGTCCGATGCCGACTGGGCGCTCACCGGCGAAGGGCGCAGCGACCGGCAGACGCTCCTCGCCAAGGCGCCGTTCGTCGTGGCGCAGCACGCGGCGAAGTTCGACGTCCCGGTCACCCTCGTTTCCGGCGCGGTCGATGCCGCCGCGCTCGATGCACTCGGTGCGCACTTCGCCGGATGCTTCGGGCTTGCCGACGGACCCATGGATCTTGCGAGCTCGATGGCCCACGGCGCGGCACTGCTCGAGGCGCGCGCCGCGAACCTCGCCCGGCTCCTGCGCGCGCACCGGATCCGCCGCACCGGCGCGCGTCGCGACACGGCGTAGCGCGCCGCGGCACGTGTCGCGGCGTATGAAATAATCGTTTGCCGTCACGGGCCCGACGCCGGCCCTCACGCGCCGAGCCTGCCATGGACGCCAATCTCTATTCACTCATCGCGCGGCATGCCCCGCCCGGCGGCAGCGCGCCCTGCATCCTCGAGCCGGGTGGCCCGGTCGTGCATTACGACCAGCTCTTCGCGGCGTCGGCGCGGATCGCGCACGCTCTCGTCGCGGCCGGTTGCGTGCCGGGCGATCGCGTCGCCGTCCAGGTCGACAAGCACTGGCACGTGCTCGCCCTCTATCTCGCGTGCCTGCGCGCGGGCCTCGTCTACCTGCCGCTCAACACCGGCTACCAGCGCAGCGAACTCGAGTACTTCTTCGCTGACGCGAGGCCGCGCGTGATCGTCTGCCAGCCGGATCGGTTGGGCGCGATCGCCGCCGGACAGCGCGAGGCGACGGTGCTGACGCTGGCCGAACTCATGGACCGCGCCGCCGATCACCCCGCGGCACTCGAACCGGTGCCGCGGGGCCCCGACGATCTCGCGGCGATCCTCTACACGTCGGGCACGACCGGCCGCTCCAAGGGCGCGATGATCACGCATCGCAACCTCGCGTCTAACGCGCTCGCGCTCGTCGAGGAATGGGGCTTCACGCGCGGAGACGTGCTCCTGCACGCGCTGCCGATCTACCACGTGCACGGGCTCTTCGTCGCCACGCACTGCGTGCTGCTCTCGGGCGCGCGGATGCTGTGGCTGCCCAGGTTCGATGCGCGCGAGGTGGCCGCGCTCCTGCCGCGCGCCACGGTGATGATGGGCGTGCCGACCTTCTACACGCGGCTCCTCGCCGAGCCGACGTTCCATCGTGACGGTTGCAGCACGATCCGGCTCTTCGTCTCGGGTTCGGCGCCGCTGCTCGCGGAGACCTTCCAGGCGTTCGAGGCGCGGACCGGACACGCGATCCTCGAGCGCTACGGCATGACCGAAGCGGGCATGATCACGTCCAACCTGCTCGCCGGACCGCGCGTCGCCGGTACCGTCGGACCGCCGCTGCCGGGCATCGACGTCCGCATCGTCGACGAGCACGGCGTGCCGTGCGTCGGGGACGCGATCGGGGGAGTCGAGGTGCGCGGCCCGAACCTCTTCGCGGGCTACTGGCAGATGCCGGAGAAGACAAAGGCGGAATTCACCGCCGATGGCTACTTTCGAACCGGCGACGTCGGGCAATGGGCCGACGTCGGAGCGCAGCGTCCGTACCTGCGCATCGTCGGCCGCGCCAGGGACCTCATCATCACCGGCGGGCTCAACGTCTACCCGAAGGAGATCGAGGAACGCATCGACGCGCTGGAAGGCGTCGTGGAGTCGGCGGTGGTCGGCATCCCCGACTCCGACTTCGGCGAGGCCGTGGCCGCGGTCGTCGTCCGCCGCCCCGGCGCAGTGCTCACCGAGGCCGACGTGATCGGCGCCCTCACGGGCGAGATCGCGCGCTTCAAACTGCCCAAGCGCGTGATCTTCGTCGACGACCTGCCGCGCAATGCGATGGGCAAGGTGCAAAAGGCCGTGCTGCGAGAGCGCTTCGCCGCGCCGTAGCGCGGCACGCCCGCTACGCCCCCGTTCCTGCCGGCCGCCCGCGGGCGCGTTCGCGCAGTGCGACCATCATCGGCCACAGCAGGATCACGATGCCGAGCGTGACGATCGATCCGACGAGCCAGTTCGACCAGAACACGCCGACGTTTCCGCCGGACACCAGCATCGACTGCCGGAACGCCGTCTCGGCCATGTCGCCCAGCACGAGCGCGAGCACGAAGGGCGCGAGCGGGTACTTGAGCTTCTTGAAGACGTAACCCACGACGCCGAAGACGACCATCATCACGACGTCGAACATGTTGTTGTGGACCGTGTACGCGCCGATGGCACAGATCACGACGATGATCGGCGCGATGATCGCGAACGGGATGCGCAGGATCGACGCCCACCACGGCACGGTCGTGAGGACGACGAGGAGCCCGACGATATTGCCGAGATACATCGAGGCGATGAGGCCCCAGACGAAGTCCTTCTTCTCGACGAAGAGGAGCGGGCCGGGCTGCAGGCCCCAGATGAGGAGACCGCCCAAGAGCACCGCCGCGGTCGGCGAGCCCGGAATTCCCAGGGTCAGCATCGGCAGCAGCGCGCTCGTGCCGGCGGCGTGCGCCGCGGTCTCCGGCGCGACGACCCCCTCGATCTCGCCCTCGCCGAACTTTTCCTTCCGCTTGGCGAAGCGGCGCGCCATGCCGTAGCTCATGAACGATGCCGGAGTGGCGCCGCCCGGCGTGATGCCCATCCAGCAGCCGATGACGCAGGAGCGCAGCGACGTCGCCCAGTAGCGCGGCAACTCGGCCCAGGTCTTCAGGACGACCTTGGGGTCGATGCGGCCGCTCTTGCCCTTGAAGGAAAGGCCCTCTTCCATCGTGAGGAAGATCTCACCCAGGCCGAAGAGCCCGATGACCGCGATGAGGAAGTCGAATCCCTGCAGAAGCGTCGGCAGGCCGTAGGTCATGCGCAGCGTGCCGGTGACGGTGTCGATCCCCACCGCAGCGAGCGCGAAGCCGATCATCATCGACGCGATCGTCTTCACCGGCGGCTCGCGGCCCATGCCGACGAAGCTCGCGAAGGTGAGGAACTGGATCGCGAAATACTCGGGGGGTCCGAACTGCAGTGCGAATTTCGCGACGAGCGGCGCGAGGAACGTGATGAGGACGATGGCGAAGAAGGCGCCGACGAACGACGACGTGAACGCGGCGGTGAGGGCCTCGCCGGCGCGTCCCTTCTGCGCCATCGGGTACCCGTCGAAGGTCGTTGCCACCGACCACGGCTCACCGGGAATGTTGAACAGCACCGAGGTGATCGCGCCGCCGAACAGCGCGCCCCAGTAGATGCACGAGAGCATGATGATCGCCGAGGTCGGCGGCATCGAGAACGTCAGCGGCAGCAGGATCGCGATGCCGTTGGCGCCGCCCAGTCCGGGCAGCACGCCGATCAGCACGCCGAGCAGGATGCCGACGAACATGAAGACCGTGTTCTTCCACGTCAGCGCGACCGCAAAACCATGCATCAGGTTGCCGATGTCTTCCACGCCTATCCCTCGTCAATACGGGCGCATGACACGCACCACCGGGTGGTTGAAGCTCGATCGCGCACCGTGCGCGACCCGCGATTGCTAGTAACCGAGCAGGTGCTCGACCGGCCCCTTGGGCAACGGCACGAGAAACCAGATTTCGAACAGCACGAACAACGCGACCGGCACGGAAACGCTGATCAGCAGCGTGGGAAGCCAGCGGTACTTGCCCTGGAACAGCATGAAGCCGGCGATGAAGATTATCGACGACACGTAGATCCCGATGAGACCGATCAGGATCACGTAGCCGATGGTCGGCAGGACCATGGCGAGGACCGGCTTGAAATCCTGCAGCGTCACGAAGACCTTGGCCCCATCCTGGCGCCAGCGACGGGCCTGCTGGAACGCGACCCACAGGCCGCAGGCGATCAGGATCCAGCCGATGATGTTGGGAAAATATCCCGACTGCGGGCCGTCCTCGGCCCACGCGGCACCCACGCGATGGCTGTCGACCACCGCGAGGAGGCCGAGAAGGGCGATGAGCAAGCCCACCGCCACCTCCATCCACCGGGTCTGGATCACTGCGCCCGGCGACGCGTCGTTCTTCTCGGCCATGTGGCACCCCTTACTTGGCGATGAATCCGGCTTCCTGCATGAGCTGCTTGTGGTGCTTCTCGGCAGCCGCGGCCCAGTCGGCAAACTCCTTGCCGGTCATGAACGTGTTCTTGAAGGCGCCGTCCTCGGTGAACTTCTTCCACTCCGGCGTCGCCCGCACCTTCTTGAACAGATCGACGTAGAAATCGACCTGGTCCTGCGTCACGCCCGACGGCATGAAGATTCCGCGCAGCATCAGGTACTCGACGTCGAGTCCCTGCGACTTGCACGTCGGGATGTCGCCCCACGCCTGTGTCGCCGTCACCTTCGCGGTGTACGCCATCGGCTGCGTGTCGAAGACGCACAGCGGACGCAGGGCCCCGGCACGCCAGTGCGCGACCGCCTCGATCGGATTGTTCACCGACGAGTCGACGTGCTTGCCGACGAGCTGCACGGCGACGTCGCCGCCGCCCTTGAACGGAACGTACGTCAGCTTCTTGCCGGTGGCCTTGTCGATCGCCACGGTGATGATCTGGTCCTCCTGCTTGCTGCCCGTTCCGGCCATCTTGTACTTGCCGTTGTCGGCGGCCTTGATCGCCGCCATGTAGTCCGCCGGCGTCTTGTACGGCGATTCGGCGTTGACCCACAGCACGAACTCGTCGAGCGCGAGCATCGCCACCGGGGTCAGGTCCTTCCAGTTGAACGGCACGCCGGTCGCAAGCGGAGTCGTGAAGAGATTCGAGAGCGTGATGATGATCTTGTTGGGATCACCCTTCGCGTTCTTGACTTCGAGGAACCCTTCGGCCCCCGCGCCGCCAGACTTGTTGACGACGATGAGCGGCTGCTTCATGAGGTTGTTCTTGGCGACGACCCCCTGGATGAAGCGCGCCATCTGGTCGGCGCCACCTCCGGTGCCCGCGGGCACGATGAACTCGACGGGCTTGGTCGGCTCCCACGCGGCGAGAGCCGGGAACGAAGCGGCGACGGCGACTGTAAGGCCAGCCGCAACGAACGTGCGGCGAAGACTGCTCTTCATGTGAACCCTCCGTAAGACGTGACGACGTTACGTGCGACTCTGATGCGGCCGCTTCGTATCCGCACTGTACTGCCATTGCAGCGCCCGTGCCAACCCATGATCGGGCACGGGCACTGCATCCTGCTACTTGACCAGACCCGCGCCGCGCGCCCAGCGATACTTCGCCGCGAGGACCATGACCGGCATCTCGGTCGTGTACGGATAGGCAGGAATGCCGTGATCGAACAGGTACTCCGCCGCCTCCTCGACCTCGATGTCACCCGCCAGTGAAACGGTGATCGGCTTCTCGATGCCCTTCGCGCGGAACTCGTCGACGACTTCCGCGACGAGCTTGGCGAAGACCATCGGTGGCGTCACGATCGTGTGCCAGTACCCCAGCACCAGCGCGTGGATGCGCGGGTCCTCGAGGCCCAGGCGGATCGTGTTCTGGTACGTCTTGGGCGGCTCGCCGCCGGTGATGTCGACCGGATTGCCCGCGGCCCCGAACGGCGGAATGAACTTGCGGAATGCCGCGTCGAGATCCGCCGGCATCGTCATGAGCTTGAGGCCGTTGTCGACGCACGCGTCGGACAGGAGCACGCCCGAGCCGCCGGCGCCGGTGATGATGACCACGTTCTCGCCCTTCGGCGTCGGCAGCTTGGGAATCGCGCGCGCGTACTCGAGCATCTCCCGCAGCGCCTTGGCGCGAATGACGCCCGACTGTCGCAGCACGTCGTCGTAGATCTTGTCGTTGCCGGCGAGCGCACCCGTGTGCGAGCTCGCGGCCTTGGCGCCCATCGCGGTGCGGCCGGCCTTGAGGACCACGATCGGCTTCTTCTTCGAGACGCGCTTCGCCACTTCGGCGAAGCTGCGGCCGTCCTTCAGGTCCTCGCAGTGCTGCACGATGATGTGCGTGTTCTCGTCCTGCTCGAAGAACGTGAGCAGATCGTCCTCGTCGATGTCCGACTTGTTGCCCAGCCCCACGATCGCCGACACGCCCATCTTGGCCGAGCGCGAGAAGCCGATGATCGCCATGCCGATGCCGCCCGACTGCGACGACAGCGCGGCGTGTCCCTTGTAGTCGTACGCCGTGCAAAACGTCGCGCACAGATTCTTCCACGTGTAGTAGAAGCCGTAGATGTTGGGGCCCATGAGGCGCACGCCGTACTTGCGGCCGATCTCCTGGATCTCCTGCTGGCCTTCGACGTTGCCCGTCTCGGCAAAGCCCGAGGGAATGAGGACCGCGCCGGGGATCTTCTTCTCGCCGCACTCGGTGAGCGCAGCCGCGACGAACTTCGCGGGGATCGCGAAGACCGCGACGTCGACCGTACCCGGAATGTCCTTGACGCTCTTGTACGCCTTCAGCCCCATGATCTCGTCGGCGGACGGATTGATCGGGTAGATCTTCCCTTGATAGCCGCCGTTGATGAGGTTCTTCATCACCGAGTTGCCGATCTTTCCGGCCTCGCTGGACGCACCGATCACGGCCACCGCATCGGGCTTCATGATGCGATTCATGTCGCGCACGATGTCCTCGTGCTTCGGCCGGTAACGTGCCGGCGCCGGGCTCCAGTCGCAGACGATGCGCACGTCGGCGGCGGTCGCGCCGTCCTTCGTCGCGAAGACGGGATTGAGGTCCATCTCCGAGATCTCGGGGAAATCGGAGACGAGCTGCGAGACGTTCTCGATGAGTCCCGCGAGCGCATCGCGGTTCACGGGATCCGCGCCGCGCACACCCTTCAGGATCTCGCCCGCCTGGATGCCGTCGAGCATCGACAGCGCATCGGCCTTCGACGTCGGAGCGAGACGGAACGTGATGTCCTTCAGCACCTCGACCAGCACGCCGCCCAGGCCGAACGCGACGAGCTTGCCGAACGACGGATCGGTGACGGCGCCGATGATCACTTCCTGTCCGCCGCCCAGCATCTGCTGCACCTGGACGCCGAGCAGGTTGGCCTTCGCGTCGTACTTCTTCGCGTTCGCCATGATGGTGGCGAAGCCCTTTTCGACGTCGGCCGCGGTCTTCACGCCCACGAGCACGCCGCCCGCCTCGGTCTTGTGCAGGATCTCCGGCGAGACGATCTTGAGCACGACCGGGAATCCCATGCCGGAGGCGAGCTTCGCGGCTTCGGCGGCTGAAGTTGCCACCCCCTCCTTGGGCACCGGGATGCCGTAGGCGTCGCACACCCCCTTGCCTTCCGGCGCGGTGAGCGACGTGCGCCCCGCGGCCTTCACGGCGTCGAGGATCTTGCGGACTGCGTTCTTGTCATGGGCCATGTTCGTTTCCTCGTTGACTTCGTTGTCTCGATGTCGCTGCGCGCTGCGATGCGGTCTCGCGGACCGCACGCGTCAAATGACGCCCTCTGCGCGCAAGGCAGCGACCTGTTCGGTGCCGTAACCCAGTTCCGCCAGCACCTCGTCGGTGTGCTCGCCCAGCAGCGGCGAGCGCACGACGTCGGTCGGGCTGTCCGAGAGCTTGATGGGGTTGCCGACGGTGAGGTACTTGCCGCGCTTCGGGTGATCGACCTCGACGACCGTTCCCGTCTTGCGCAGCGACGGTTCGGCGGCCAGCTCCTTCATCGACAGGATGGGTCCGCAGGGGATGTCGTGCTTGTTGAGGATGTCCATGGCCTCGAACTTGGTCTTGGTCATGGTCCATTTCTCGATGTCGGCAAAGATGTCCTGCAGGTGCGGCAGCCGGGCCTTGGCGGTCGCGTAACGCGGATCGGTGAGCCACTCGGGACGACCGATCACCTCGCAGATCGCCTTCCACACGGGCGCCTGCGTGATGAAGTAGATGTACGCGTTGGGGTCGGTCTCCCAACCCTTGCATTTCAGGATCCATCCCGGCTGTCCGCCGCCCGACGCGTTGCCCGCGCGCGGAACGGCGTCGCCGAACACGCCGTTCGGGTACTGCGGATACTCTTCCATGACGTGCGTGCGATCGAGGCGCTGCTGGTCACGCAGCTTGACGCGGCACAGGTTGAGCACCCCGTCTTGCATCGCCGCGGTCACCTTCTGTCCGCGGCCGGTGCGGTGACGCTGGTAGAGCGCGGTGACGATGCCGAGGGCGAGGTGCAACCCCGTTCCCGAGTCGCCGATCTGCGCGCCGGTGACGAGCGGCGGGCCATCGTCGAAGCCCGTGGTCGATGCGGAGCCGCCGACGCACTGCGCGACGTTCTCGTAGACCTTGCAGTCCTGGTACGGCCCCGGACCGAAGCCCTTGATCGACGCAACGATCATGTGCGGGTTGAGCTCCTGGATGCGCTCCCAGGTGAAGCCCATGCGGTCGAGCGCGCCCGGGGCGAAGTTCTCGACCAGCACGTCGCACTTCTTGATGAGCGCCTCGAGCACTTCCTTGCCCTTCGGCTTCTTCGCGTCGATCGTCACCGAGCGCTTGTTGTGGTTCAGCATCGTGAAGTAGAGGCTGTCCACGTCCGGGATGTCGCGCAACTGTCCGCGCGTGATGTCGCCTTCGCCGGCACGTTCGACCTTGATCACGTCGGCACCGAACCACGCAAGGAGTTGCGTACACGTCGGCCCTGACTGCACGTGCGTGAAATCGAGGATACGGACGCCATCCAATGCCTTGCTCATGCGAGACTCCTATGCATTCCTTGGGTTTGCAGATGCCCGGGCGATTGCGCACGCACCCGCCGTGGGCGATGAGCGGTCCCGTTCGTCGTTCCGGCGGCCGCTCCGACGGCCGCGTGGACGACGACGGCGTGGACCGCGCGGGTTATTTCTTCTTCGCGGTCGGGTTGAGGCTCGTGATCCGGCCGCTCTCGGTACCGCCACCTTCGGCGACGACCGCATTGATGAGCGTGGGCCGCTTGCTGCGAACCGCCTCTTCCATCGCGCGGCGCAACTCGTCGGGCGTCTTCACGTAGACGCCGACGCCACCGACCGCCTCCATCATCTTCTCGTAGCGCACGTCCTTGACGAACACCAGCGGCGACGGGTCGGTGGAGTTGCCCCAGCTCTTCTCGTCACCGCGGTACACGCCGTTGTTGTTGAGGATGACGATGCACACCGGCAGGTTGTAGCGGGCGATCGTCTCGACCTCCATCCCGGCGAAGCCGAAGGCGCTGTCGCCCTCGATCGCGATCACCTGCTGGCCGGTCGCCACGGCGGCAGCCACGCAGTAGCCCATGCCGATGCCCATGATCCCCCAGGTACCGACGTCGATGCGCTTGCGCGGCTTGTACATGTCGACGATCGAGCGCGTGAAGTCGAGCGCGTTGGCACCCTCGTTCACCAGCATCGCGTCCGGGTTGGCCTTGACGATGTCGCGCACCACGTTGAGCGCGCTGTGGAAGCTCATCGGCGACGGATTCTTGGCGAGCGACTCGGCCATCTTGGCGACGTTCTTCGCCTTGCGCTCGGCGATCGCCTGCGTCCACTCGGCGGGCGGCTTCGCGAAGCCGCTTCCGATCTCGGCGAGGAGCGCTGCGACCGACGAGGCGATGTCGCCCACGATCGGCGCCTCGATGCGCACGTTGCTGTCGGCTTCCTGCGGCGAGATGTCGATCTGGATGAAGCGCTGGCCACCCCAAGACTTCGCCGTCGCCCCGCCCCAGGTCTTGCCCTTGCCCTGCGACAGGAGCCAGTTCAGGCGGGCACCGATGAGGAGCACGACGTCGGATTCGGGCAGCACGAACGAGCGCGCCGCCGAGGCGCACTGCTCGTGCGTGTCGGGCAGCAGGCCCTTGGCCATCGACATCGGCAGGTATGGGATGCCGGTCCGCTCGACGAGGGTGCGGATGTCCGCATCGGCCTGCGCGTAGGCCGCGCCCTTGCCGAGGATGATGAGCGGCTTCTTCGCGCCCTTGAGGAGCGTGACGGCGCGCTTGATCGCCTCCGGCGCGGGAATGTGGCGCGGCGCGGGATCGACGACCTTGATGAGCGAGGCCTTGCCCGCCGCTGCCTCCATCTCCTGCGGGAAGAGCTTGGCGGGAAGATCGAGATACACGCCGCCCGGACGCCCGGACACCGCAGCGCGAATCGCACGCGCGATGCCGATGCCGATGTCCTCGGCGTGAAGCACGCGGAAGGCGGCCTTGGCGATCGGCTTCGCGATCGCGAGCTGGTCCATCTCCTCGTAATCGCCTTGCTGCAGGTCGACGATCTCGCGCTCGGAAGAGCCGCTGATGAGGATCATCGGGAAGCAGTTGGTCGTCGCGTGCGCGAGTGCGGTGAGGCCGTTGAGGAACCCGGGTGCCGACACCGTGAGGCAGACACCGGGCTTCTGGTTGAGGAAACCGTCGATCGACGCGGCGTAACCCGCGCTTTGCTCGTGGCGGAACGAGACCACGCGCAGCCCATCCTTCTGCATGCGGCGCGCAAGGTCGGTGATCGGGATCCCAGGGACCCCGTAGATCGTCTCGATGCCGTTCAGCTTGAGCGCATCGATCACGAGCTGGAAGCCGTCGATCTCGGCCGCGGCGACCACCGGGGCGACCGACGGCGCGGTGGATGTGGGAGCGGGCTTGGTGGCAGTGTGGTCCATGGCATTTCTCCGGGCGACCGCGCCCGCGCCGGGGCCCGGCGCCGCGCGATGGGATGCAGAAATTGCGGAAGTGGCGGAACTCCCTCCGCCCCATCCTCCAAAGCTCTGGAAGCCTGTGACCGCTTGGCTTCTCTTGATATTCGAGGTAATGTATGTGATATATCAACCGCTGTCAACACCCGCAACAAGGGAAAGGAACGGCGGACAGCGGCTCCTTGGCGCCGCTCCCGCCGGTAACGTCATGCTGCGCACCGAAGCCCCCGCCCGCCGCAACGAAGTGAACGAGGTCACGACCCGACCGATCCTGCCGCCCCTCGCCCCGATTGCGATGACGGCGAGCCTGCGCGATCGCGCCTACGCCGCGCTGCGGCAGATGATCACCGACGCCGACATCTATGCGCACCCCGACGAGATCCGGCTCGACGAGAAGCAACTGTCGGCCGCGCTCGGCGTCTCACGCACGCCGATTCGCGAGGCGATGACGCTCCTCGAGCAGGAGGGATTCCTGCGCACCGAGCCGCGCCGCGGCATCTTCATCGTGCGCAAGACCAAGCGCGAGATCATCGAGATGATCCAGATGTGGGCCGCGCTCGAGAGCATGGCGGCACGCCTTGCCACGACGCACGCCACCGATGCCGAGATCGCCGAGCTGCGTCGCCTGTTCGACGAGTTCCGCACCGAGGCGCCGGCGGACCATCTCGAGGAATACTCGGAGGCGAACATCGCCTTCCACCAGGCGATCATCCGGCTGTCGAAGTCGCCGCTCATGATCAAGACGACCGACAATCTCTTCATGCACGTCCGCGCAATCCGCAAGCTCACGATCTCGCAGAAGGATCGCGCCGCGCGGTCGATCGCCGACCACATGCACATCATCGACGCGCTCGAGCAACGCGACACCGAGCTGGCGGAGCGCCTGGTGCGCCAGCACTCGCTCGACCTTGCCACGCATGTCGAACGCTACGGGGACTTCCTCGACTGACGTCTACCGGAAGTGGGTGGCCTTCCACCACATGTACGCACCGAGGAAGAACAGCAGCGCGGCGAATGCGTAACGCAGCTTGCCGACCGGCAGCGCGTGCGCGACGCGGGCGCCGACGGGTGCGAGCAACGTGCTCGTGAGCACGATCCCGACGAGCGCGGGCAGGTAGACGTAGCCCAGCGCGTACGGCGGCAGCCCGGCATGGCCCCAACCGGCCAGCATGAAGCCGATCGTCGCCGCAATGGCGATCGGGATGCCGATCGCCGCCGACGTGGCCACGGCCGTATGGATCCTGACGTTGCAACGCGTCAGGAACGGCACCGCGAGGAAGGCGCCGCCGGTGCCGACCATGCCGGCGATGACGCCGATTCCCACGCCGACCGCGGCGAGCCCGCGCCAGCCCGGCAGTTGTCGCGACGCCACCGCGGCCCGCTTGCGCAACATGCGCCACGCTCCCCACCAGATGAACGCGCCGAAGACGCCCGCCATCATCGACGGCGGCAACCCGCTCGCGATCTGCGGCCCAACGAGCGACCCGAGCACGATCCCGGGCGCCATCGCCTTCACCACCGTCCAGTCGACGGCACCCTTGGCGTGATGCGCCCGTGTCGAGGAAAACGCCGTGAACACGATCGTGCCCGACGACGTTCCGATCGCCATCGGCACGATCGCATCTTGCGCGAAACCCTGCGACGAGAACACCTCGACGAGGATCGGCACGATGGTGAAGCCACCGCCGATGCCGAGCAATCCCGCGAGGAACCCGACGAATGCGCCGGTGGCAAGGAAGATGGGAAGGAGCGCGAGGTTCATCGGCTGCAACGCGCGACGCGGGATCGAAGCGTCCCGCCACGCCGGCGCACGGCGCGCGGCCTCGGGGTCGACACCCGGCCCGGACCCCGTCGCATCGTCACCGCACCGGCGGAGCGGCGGCCAGGCGCTCGATCGTGCGCCACTGCGCAGCGGTGACGGGGGTGACCGACAGCCGGCTCCCACGCTGCAGCACGACCATCTGCGCCAGCGCCGGCACGCCACGCATTTCCGCGAGCGCGACGAGTCGCGTCTTGCGCACGAACGTCACGTCGACGTTCCACCACCGCGGCGCGTCGGGCGTCGCCTTGGGATCGTAGTACGGGCTCTCCGGATCGAACTGCGTGGCGTCCGGGTGCGCGGCCCGGCTCACCCGCACGATCCCCGCGATGCCGGGCTCCGGGCAACTCGAATGATAGAAGGCCGCGAGATCACCGACCGTCATCGCGCGCATGAAGTTGCGCGCCTGGTAGTTGCGCACTCCCGTCCACGACGTCGAGCGCCCCTTGGCAGCGGCGAGGTCGTCGATCGAGAACTCGTCCGGTTCGGATTTCATGAGCCAGTAGTGCATCGTCCGAACCTTTCGCCCACCCTTCGTGATGCTCACGTCCATGCTTCGCGCCACCGCCCGCGCACCGGTCGCGGCGGCGACGCCGGCGTCACGCGGCGCCCCGCGAGGGGCGCCCATGCAACGCACGGCAGCCGCGCGGCACCGCGGCTGCACGAGAGGTGTTCCCCGGATGTGCCGTGCCGACCGTCACCTTGAACCTGGGTTCAAGATTGGTCGCCTGCCGGAGCCTTTAGGCGCTTCCACGCGGGAGCGCACACGGGCTCGCTGAAGGGCTCGGCAACCTCGCTACGAGAGCATTGGTTCAAAGAGTATCGGGCCGACTCGAACACCCCAGGGAACGTCGATCGTACGGGCGAGAGCCCCCGTGCCGCCGCACCTCGCCCGGTGCGACGAAAAACCACGGGGCCGTCAACGTCGCGCCAGGTGCGACGATATCAGAAAAGCTTGTCCTGGCCCGCGAGGACCCCGTCGATCGCCGCATGCATCGACTGGATCCGCTGCTGCGCGACCGCGGTATCGACGCCACCGGTGAGCGCCTGCGGCGCCTTGCGCTCGCGCAGCAATTCGTTGGCGATGTTGAGCGCCGCCATCACCACGATGCGGTCGGCGCCCGCCGTCTTGCTCGCGGCGCGAATCTCGCGCATGCGCTGGTCGAGATAGGCCACCGCCTCCAGGAGATCCGCGCGCTCCGAATCCCGACAGGCGACCTTGTACTCGCGCCCGAGGAGTTGGACGTCGAGTGTGACGGTGCGGTCGACGGTACCCATCATTCCCGCCCCATCTGCGCGAGCAGCGCGTCGAGCCTCGCACCCGCCTGCGCGACCCGGGCGTCGACGTCGCGACCACGTGCCACCGCGGCCGCCAGATCGTGTCGCAGCGATTCGTTGGCGGCACGCAAGGCGCGCGTGTGCTCGATGAGCGTGGCGAGTTTCTGCTCGAGGAGGCGAAGATCGGTTTCCATGGCAAAGGGCGACGCGTGCGGCGCGCCGTCGGGATGGCGGTTGCCGCGTGTGGCTTCCGGCATATTGGCGGCGACGGCGGGGCGCGTCAACACGCGCGGACGGCGTCGGTCGTAGCGCGCATCGCGTGCGGATCGCGCCTAGGAGCCGTCGGTGGCGAGCGCGACGTAGCGCACGGCAGCGATGGTGAGCGCCTCGCTCCCGCCGGGAGTGTGCAGCGTCACGGTGTCGCCCTCGTGCGCCTTCAAGAGCGCGCGCGCCATCGGCGACACCCAGCTGATGTATCCGCGCGCGGTATCGATCTCGTCCACGCCGACGATGCTCACGGTTCGCACCTCGCCGCGCTCGGTGGCGACGTCGACCGTCGCCCCGAAGAAGACCTGGTCCGCGTCGTCGGCATCGGCGCGTGCCGCCGGGTCGACGACCTCGGCCCGATCGAGCCGACGAACGAGGAAGCGGATGCGCCGATCCACCTCCCGCAGGCGCTTCTTGCCGTAGATGTAGTCGCCGTTCTCCGAACGGTCACCGTTGCCGGCGGCCCAGGCGATCGTGGCGACGAGCGCGGGGCGCTCCTGGGCGACGAGTGCGTCGAGTTCGCGTTTCAGGCGCGCGAAACCGCCAGGGGTCATGTAGTTGCGCGTTCCTGCGGGCAGGAGCGGCGCGCCCTCGGGAGCATCGTCGTCGCCGTCGTCGTCGGATTCTCGGGTGAACGCCTTGTTCATTCGCGGGCGGGCGCACGCGGCGCCGCATGAGCCTCGCGATTATAGTCACGCGTCAGGAGCGGGCACGCCCGCGCGCCGCGGCCAGCGCGTCGCACAGGCTCGCCACGCCGTCGATGAAGCGCGGGCCGGGACGGTGCAGGAGATCGCCGTTGGCGACGAGCACGTTGCGGTCGCGCACGGCCGGCAGGTCGGGCCAGCGCGACCACTCGTCGAGCCATGCCGGTCGCCCACCGGCGTCGTCGGCGCCGACGATCACCTGCGGTGACGCCGCAATCACCGCCTCGAGGTTGACCTCGGGCGCCGGCAGCGTCAATCCGGCGAAGATGTTGCGCCCGCCGCACAGCGCGATCGCCTCCGAGAGGAGATGGCGTCCCCCCACGGTGTACAGCGGCCGGTTCCAGATCTCGTAGAAGACGGAAAGCGGACGCGCCCCCGCGTACTTCGCCTTGAGTGCTGCGACGCGCGCGCGCAGCGTCGCCGCCGCCTTTGTCGCCTGGGCGCCCGTGCCGGCCAGCGCGCCGAGTCGCTCGATGTCGCCCGCGATGCCGTCGATGGTGCGCGGGTTCGAGAAGAACACGGGGATCCCGAGCGCGCGCAGCGCCGCCAGGTGCTGCGGTGCCGTGTACGGCCACGCCACGACGAGATCGGGCGAGAGCGCGACGACGTTTTCGAGGTCGATCATCGCGGCGTCGGCCACCCGCGGCAACGATCGCGCTTCGGGGGGATAGTCGCTGTACGCAGCCACCGCCACGACCGCCGGCCCGGCGCCTGCGGCAAAGAGCATTTCGGTGGCATGCGGCGCGAGACTCACGATGCGCCGCGCGGGATGCGCGAGCTCGAGCGCGGTTCCGTCGTCGTCGACGACACGGATCGGCGCCGCCACCGAGGCGCCGACGAGCAGGCCCAGCGCGAGTGCGCCGACGAACGCCGCGATGGCCGTTCTCACGGCTGGAAGCGCACCCCCGCGAAGAACTGTGCGCCGCCGGTCGCGTAGCCGGCCGCGAGCTCGTAATTCTTGTCGAAGACGTTGTTGCCGCGCGCGAACAGCGACCAGCCCTTGTACAGCGCCCACTCGACGCTGAGGTTGACGAGGCCGTAGCCACCCATCCGCACGCTGTTCGCCGCGTCGTCGTAGCGCATCGACGACGCCACGTACTCGACCCCCAGCTGCACCGGGCCGGCCTGTTGCAGCACCGAAAGCGCGCCGTGCTGGCGCGCGCGGCGCGGCAGGAGGTTCCCCGTGTGGTCGTCCTTGGGGTCCTGGATGTCGAGCGAGGCCTTGAACCGCGTCTCGCGCCACGAGCCGTCGAGGCCGAGCGTCACGCCCTTGAGCGTCGCCGCGTCGACGTTGTTCGGCAGGCAGTTGAAGTTGGCATCGCACGCGAACACGATGAGGTCGTCGACGCGGTTGTAGTACCCGACCGCGTGCAGCGCGACGCGCACCGCGCCCGCCTGCGGGGTCCAGTACACGCCGACCTCGGCATTGCGCGCCTTCTCCGGCACGAGGTCGGGATTGGAGAAGAACGGGTAGTAGAGGTCGTTGAACGACGGCGCCTTGAATCCGGTGCTGTAGCCCGCGGTGAGACGCCACGCCGGATCGACGCGGTAGCCCACCGTCACGCTGCCCGTCGTCTCGCCATCGTACTGGCTCGAGTGGTCGTAGCGCAGGTTGCCCTGGAAGGCGAGCGGGCCCTGCCGCAGGCGATACACGCCGGTGAACGAATTGGTGTTGCGATCGGTGACCGCAAATCCCTGGTCGGTCGCAAGGTGCTCCTCGCGCCGCTCGACGATCGCGGCAAGCGCGCCGACCGGCAGCGTGAAGTCGCTCTGCCAGGTGTATTGCCGCTGCGTCGTCTTGAACGGGAAATCGCCGAAGCCCGTCTGCGAGACCGAATCGTCGCTGCCCGAGCCGATGCTCAGGTTCGAGGTCCAGTGCTCGGTGATGCGATTGCGGCTTGCCACCGACCACGCCTCGAGCGTGGTGATCGTGCGATCGTCGAAATCCGGACCGCCGTCGTACTGCGTGTTGAGCCGGTTGTAGAAGTACTGGACCGCGACCTCCTGATCCTTCGCCCAGCCCAGCACGGCACCGGCGCTCGCGTTCTGTCGGCTGTAACCGTCGCGATCGCCGTTGTAGCTGAAGTTCGCCGGATCGACGATCGCATTGAAGCCGTCGCTGCGCGTGCCACCCAGTTGTGCCGTGAAGGCGAGTGGTCCCATGCTGCCGCGCAGGCCGCCGTTGGCGCTGCGCGTCGCATACGTGCCGTACCCCGCGTTGGCGTTGACCGCCCACGGGCCGGAGCCCGCCTTGCGCGTGAACACCTGGATCACGCCGCCGATCGCGTCGGCACCGTACAGGCTCGACGCGGGGCCACGCAGGATCTCGATGCGCTCGATCTGATCGAGCGGGATCGCCTCGAGCGAGGTCGCACCCACCGACGCCGATCCGACGCGCAGGCCGTCGACGAGGACCAGCGTCTGGCCGCGGTTGGCGCCGCGCAGGAAGGCGCCCGAGGTCGAACCCGGCCCGCCATTCATGGTGATCTCCACACCCGGCTGCCGCTGCAGCAGTTCGGGCAGACTCTGCACGCCGCTCCTCAAGATCTCGTCGTGACCGATCACCGTGAGGTCGGCGAGGAGATCGGCCACGTCTTGCGGCGAGCGCGCCGCGGTGACGGCCACCGTGGGCAGCGTCGCGGTGACCGGTGCTTGCGCGTGGACGACGATGGGAGTCGCGGCGACGACGGCCGCGACGAGACGACGCAACGACAGGGACATGGAGCCTCCGCGTGGCCGTGCTTCCCCGCACGGCGATGGGTACTGCGAGAAGAGGCGCCGATCGCGAGCATGCGACGGCGCCAGTGAGCGCAGGCCGGTCTCCGGGCTTGGCCATGTGGGCGGCTCGCCTTCCCATCGCGCGTGACGCGACAGTGGCGTGGAGAGCCGGCCTTCGAGGCCTTACCGTTGCGGGGGCAGCCGCGGAATTCGCATCCGGACTCGTGATGAGCCGATGCGGCACCGCATTCCCGTTTCACCCGTCGCGACGAACGCCGCGGCGGGCACCTGCACGCGCCATTATAGCGAAGCGGCCCGGGCGGGCCCGAAGCGCGCATGCGCCGCTGCTATAATTCGCGTCCGTTCGCCCCATCGCCCCCCACGGAATCATCGCCGCTCCGGGGAACGCGCCGTGCCCAAGAAGCTCTTCATCCGCACGTTCGGCTGCCAGATGAACGAGTACGACTCGGACCGCATGGCCGACGTGCTCAACGCCGCCTCCGGCCTCACGCTCACCGCGCGACCCGAGGACGCCGACGTGATCCTGTTCAACACCTGCTCGGTGCGCGAGAAGGCGCAAGAGCGCGTGTTCCACGACCTCGGCCGCGTGCGCGCACTGAAGGCGGAGCGCCCGGACCTCCTCATCGGCGTCGGCGGCTGCGTCGCCTCGCAGGAAGGCGCCAACATCGTCGCCCGCGCACCTTACGTCGACCTGGTCTTCGGGCCGCAGACGCTGCATCGGTTGCCCGACCTCATCGCGCAGCGCCGTGCCACCGGCAAGCCGCAGGTCGACGTGAGCTTTCCCGAGATCGAGAAGTTCGACCACCTGCCGCCGCCGTCGGTGACTGGCGCCGCAGCGTTCCTGTCGATCATGGAAGGATGCAGCAAGTACTGCACGTTCTGCGTGGTGCCGTACACCCGTGGCGAGGAGGTCTCGCGGCCGTTCGACGACGTGCTCACCGACGTCGCCGACCTGGCCGATCAGGGCGTGCGCGAGGTGACGCTCCTCGGCCAGAACGTCAACGCCTATCGCGGCCGCATGGGCGCACCCGGATCGAGCGAGATCGCCGACTTTGCAACGCTCCTCGAGTACGTCGCCGAGATCCCCGGCATCGAGCGCATCCGCTACACGACGTCGCACCCGCGGGAGATGACGCCGCGGCTGATCGCCGCGCACGGAACGCTCGCCAAGCTCGCAAGCCAACTCCATCTGCCCGTGCAGTCGGGATCGGATCGCGTGCTCGCCGCGATGAAGCGCGGCTATACCACGCTCGAATACAAGTCGATCGTGCGCCAGCTGCGGGCGGCGCGCCCCGACCTCGCGCTCACGTCGGACTTCATCGTCGGCTTCCCGGGCGAGACCGACGCCGACTTTGCACTCACGCAAAAGCTCGTCGCCGACGTGGGCTTCGACGGCGCCTTCAGCTTCGCCTACAGCAGCCGTCCGGGGACACCCGCGGCCGAGCTGCCCGACCAGGTGCCGCCGGACGTGCGTCAGGCGCGGCTCGTTCAACTGCAAGCGCAGCTCGAGGCGCAGTATCGGGCATGCAGCGCGGCGATGGTGGGAAGCCGGCAACGCGTGCTCGTGACCGGCCACGCGGCACGCAATCCGCACGAACTCGCCGCACGAACCGGGAACAATCGCGTCGTGAACTTTGCCGGTCCGGCCTCTTTGATCGACACCTACGCCGATGTCACCATCACGTCCGCGCTGCCGCATTCGCTCCGCGGAGAGCTCGTCGCCTAGCGCGGGAACGAGGCCGCGCGCGGACGCGGACGGCGTCGCGCGCCCGTCGAGCGCGACGGACCGCGGGCGCGACGGATCCGTCGCCGCGGCGACGGACGGCAGGAACTCGAGGAGGCGGCGCATGCGATCGACGTCGTTTCTTGCAGCGCTCGCCGCCGCCACCGTGCTCGCGGGATGCGCAGGCCTGCCGCCGGCACCCGCCGACGGCACGACGGCGACAGCCACCCCGGTCGTGGCGTCCGCCGGCAACGGCGTCACCGCGCGGCCGCCGACGCCGCCACCCGCGTCCGGGTCGCTGCGCCCCTTCGCCGACGTGGCGCGCGACGCGAGGGAGTCGCCCGGCCTCTTCCACGTGTGGCAACGCGACGATCGCGTCTATCTGGAGCTCGCGCCCGACCAGTTCGAGCGGGCTTACTTCTTCTCGACCCATCTCGACCAGGGACTGGGCGAGCACCGCTTCCTCGCGGGGCTCATGGCGAGCAGCCAGACGCGCGGCTTCGGCGGGCCGCGCATCGTGTCGTTCCGCCGCATCGGCAACAGCGTGCAGCTCATCGCGCGCAACGTGAGGTTCACGGCGCAGCCGGGCACACCGGAAGCGCTGGGTGTGGCGGACGCCTTCTCCGACAGCCTGCTCGCGAGCGCGCCGATCGTGTCGCAGCCGCACCCCGAGCGCAAGTCGGTCCTCGTCGACGCCAATGCGCTCTTCTTCACCGACCTGCCCGGCGCCGCGCCGCGCCTCGAGCTCGCGTACCGGCAGCCCTATGCCTTCGACGCACGCAACTCGTCGTTCCGCGCGGTCACGAGCGAGACGGACTTCGCATCGTTCGTCGTCGCCGCGCACTACGCGCTCGCCCGGGTGGCGCTGCCACAGCCCGGCGCGACGCCCGCGGCCGAGCCGCCGTCGACGCTGCCGGACCTGCGCAGCCTCTTCCTGGGCTTCCACTACTCGCTCGCGAAACTCCCCGACACGCCGATGACCCCTCGCGTGGCCGACCCCCGCATCGGTTACTTCACCACCGACGTGTTCGACTTCACGACCGACGATCGCCGCGTTCCGATCGTCCATTACGTGAACCGCTGGCGTCTCGAGAAGAAGGATCCGACCGCGGCACTGTCCGAACCGAAGCAGCCCATCGTCTACTGGATCGATCGCAACGTGCCTCGGCAATACCGCGACGCCATCCGCGACGGCGTGCTCGAATGGAACAAGGCGTTCGAGCGCATCGGCTTCATCGACGCCATCCGCGTCGAGATCCAGCCCGACGACGCATCCTTCAACACCTCCGACGTCCGTCATGCCTCGATCCGGTGGATCGCCACCGCGCGCACGTCGTTTGCGGCGATCGGTCCCCGCGTCGTCGATCCGCGCACCGGCGAGATCCTCGACGCCGACATCGCCATCGACGCGACGGCCTTCCGCGCGCAGCGTGCCGTCGTGGCGGAGACGATCCCGAGTCCGGCGCCGGCGGGCCATGCCGCGTCCGGGCGCGACGCAGCCTGCTCGTACGCGACGGAAGCAACGGCGGATCAGGCCTTCGCGCTCGCGCTCCTCGAGGCGCGCGGCGCGCTGACGCTCGACGGTCCGCAGGCCGAGGCCTTCCTGCGTGGCCACCTCAAGGAAGTGACGATGCACGAGGTCGGCCACACGCTGGGACTCACGCACAATTTCCGCGCATCGACGGCGTACGCTGCGGACAGGCTCACCGATCCCGAATTCACGCGCCAGCACGGCATCGCCGGTTCGGTGATGGAATACAACGCCGTCAACCTGGCGCTCAGGGGCGAGCGCCAGGGCGAGTACCACATGTCGACGCTCGGCCCCTACGACTACTGGGCGATCGAGTACGCGTATCGCGAAATCGCACCGGCCGCGGAGGCCACGGAGCTCGCACGCATCGCAAGGCGCAGCAGCGAACCCGAACTCGCCTTCATGGTCGACGACACGCTGTACGTGAGCGGCCTCGATCCGCAGGTGAACACGTTCGACCTGGGCGCCGATCCGTTGGCCTACGCCGCGCGCCAGCTCGAACTCGGCCGCGAGCTGTGGCAGCTGAGCGCAAGCCGAACGCTGCACCCGGACGAGAGCTACGCGGTCCTGCGGCGCAACTTCGACCGCGGCCTCGCGCGGGTGCGCTGGAGCGCGGTCACCGCCGGCAAGTACATCGGCGGGCTGACGCTGCGCTCGGACCACGCCGGCAGCGGCCGGATCCCGCTCGAGCCGGTGCCCGCTGCCAAGCAACGCGCCGCGCTCGACCTCCTCGTCACCACGATCTTCGCGGCCGATGGCTTCACGTTTCCGCCAGCCTTCCTGTCGCGCCTGGCGTTGAGCGATACCGACATCGACGATGCGCAGGCGCTGGGCCGCGGCACGCCGACCGTCGACGTCGCCGTCGACCAGAAGGTCCTCGAGGTGCAGCGCGCGGTGCTGGGGCCGCTTCTCGGCGCCGACGTTGCCCAGCGACTGCAGAACAACGCGCTCAAGGTCGACGTGCCCGCGCAGGCGCTCACCGCCGCCGAGCTCTACGCCAACCTGCATCGCGCGATCTTCAGCGAATTCCGGGCCGGGCGCGACGTGCCGCTCCTGCGTCGCAACCTGCAGCGCGAGTACGTCGCGCGGGTGGCGTTGGTGCTGGTACGCCCCGCGCCGAACATGCCTGCCGATGCGCGGGCGCTCTTGCGCGCCGACGCCGTCGCGCTGCGCGCCGAGCTCGCGGCCGCCGGCAAACGGCGCACGCTCTCGGTCGAGACGCGCGCGCACCTCGCGGAGAGCGTGGCCACGCTCGACGAGGCGTTGCGCGCGCCGTTGCTGCGCCAGGCGCTATGACGGCGCGACGCCCGCACGCCACGGTGACGCTCGAGCCGCTCGACAATCGGGCGCTCGCCAACCTCACCGGCCCGCTCGACGCCAACCTGCGCCAGATCGAGGCTGCGCTCGACGTCGCGATCACACATCGCGGCGGCGCCTTCACGGTGAGCGGCGAGGCGACGCAGGCGGAGCGCGCCGTGCGCGCCCTCGAGCATTTCTACAGGGTCGCGCACGAGCCGCTGTCGGTCGAGGACATCCAGCTCGGGCTCGTCGAGATCACCAATCGCCGCCCGGCGGCCCCGGTCGCCGGCGACGGGGCTCCGATCCTGTACACGCGCCGCCCGGACCTGCACGGTCGCACGCCGAACCAGGTCGCCTATCTCAAGGACATCACCGCGCACGACATCACTTTCGGCATCGGCCCCGCGGGGACGGGCAAGACGTATCTCGCGGTGGCGTGCGCGGTCGACGCGCTCGAGCGCGACGCCGTCAAACGCATCGTCCTCGTGCGGCCGGCGGTCGAGGCGGGAGAGCGCCTGGGCTTCCTGCCGGGCGATCTCGCGCAGAAGGTCGATCCGTACCTGCGTCCGCTCTACGACGCGCTGTACGACCTCATGGGCTTCGACAAGGTGGCCAAGCTCTTCGAACGCACGACGATCGAGGTCGCCCCGCTCGCGTACATGCGCGGACGCACGCTCAACCACTCGTTCATCATCCTCGACGAGGCGCAGAACACGACCCCCGAGCAGATGAAGATGTTCCTCACGCGCATCGGCTTCGGCACCAAGGCGGTCGTCACCGGCGACGTGACGCAGATCGATCTCGGGCGCGGCCAGAAGAGCGGCCTCGTGGAATCGGCGCGCATCCTCACCGGGGTGCGCGGCATCGCCTTCCGGCACTTCACGAGCGCCGACGTCGTGCGTCATCCGCTCGTGCAGAAGATCATCGATGCCTACGACCGCGACGCCGCCCGCCGTGCCGCGCGCGCGTCGCCGCCGAAGTGAGCCCCAGGGTCGCGCCCCGGGCGGGCGCCGCGCCGCGCGCACCGGCGCTCGCGCTGTCGGTGCAGTACGCGAGCAACGCGCCAGACCTGCCGACGCGCGCGCAGGTGCGTCGCTGGGTCAAGGCGGCGCTCGCAGCCGACGCGGTGGTGACCGTACGCTTCGTCGACGCGATCGAGGGCCGGGCGCTGAATGCGGAATTCCGGGGCAAGGATTACGCGACCAACGTCCTCACCTTCGTGTACGATGACGAGGCTCCGCGTGCTGGCGACATCGTCCTGTGCACGTCCGTCGTGCGCGAGGAGGCTGCGGTGCAGGGCAAGACGCTGCCGGCGCACTACGCGCATCTCGTCGTTCATGGCATGCTGCACCTGCAGGGCCTCGACCACGAGCGTGCGGCCGATGCCGTCGTCATGGAGGCGCGCGAGATCGAGATCCTCGCCGCCCTCGGCGTGCCCGACCCGTACCGACCCTTCAACCTCCCATGATCGACGGCGACGAAGCGAAGGGCAACGACAAGCCCTCGTTCCTGGAGCGCCTCACGGCGCTGCTCCTGCGCGAGCCCGACGACCGCGACGAGCTGCTCGATATCCTGCGCGGCGCGCTCGAGCGGCACCTCCTCGACGCCGATGCGCTGTCGATGATCGAGGGGGTGCTCTCGGTATCCGAAACCACGGTGCACGACATCATGATCCCGCGCGCGCAGATGGATTGCGTGTCGGCCGACGACGCCGTGCCGGAACTCATGCCCACCGTGGTCGGGACGCGCCACTCGCGCTTCCCGGTGATCGGCGAGAGCAAGGACGACGTGCTGGGCATTCTCCTCGCCAAGGATCTGCTCAACTACTACGCGGATCCCGGCGTCTTCGACCTGCGCGCGCAGCTGCGCCCCGCGGTGTTCGTTCCCGAGAGCAAGCGGCTCAACGTCCTGCTGCGCGAGTTTCGCGCCAACCGCAACCACATCGCCATCGTCGTCGATGAATACGGCGGCGTCTCCGGCCTCGTGACCATCGAGGACGTCCTGGAGCAGATCGTCGGCGACATCGAGGACGAGTTCGACCTCGACGACGGCCACGACAACATCGTTCCCGAAGCGAGCGGCCGCTTTCGCGTGAAGGCGCAAACCGAGATCGCCGACTTCAACGAGCAGTTCGGCACCACGTTTCCCGACGACGAGGTCGACACCATCGGCGGGCTCGTGCTGCGGTCGTTCGGACGCCTGCCCAAGCGGGGCGACGTCACGGCCATCGGCGACCTGCGCTTTCGCGTCCTGCGCGCGGACAGCAGGCGTCTGCACTCGCTGCAGGTCGAGCGCGTACCGTCGGCGTCGACACCGCCCTCCGCGTAGCCCTCGCGGGCGGTCCGCCCCGCAAGGTCTTCTCGCCACCAATGCTCGCCCGCAGTCTCGTCGTCGCACTCGCCTTGGCCGCAGGAGCGCTCGCGGTCTTTGCCTTCGCGCCGTTCTCGGCCGCCGCCGTGGCGTTTGCCTCGCTCGCGCTGCTCTTCGTCGTCTGGAATCACGCGACGACGCCGCGGCAGGCAGCCGCGCTGGGCTTCGCCTGGGGCGTGGGACTCTTCGGCCTGGGCGCGTCCTGGGTCTTCATTGCGCTCGAGACCTTCGGCGGCATGCCGCTGCCGGTGGCATGCATCGCCACCGCCGGGTTCGTCGCCTACCTCGCGCTGTGGCCGGCGCTCGCCGGTTGGGTCGCGGTGCGGGCGAGCCCCGGGCCATCGCTCGCGCGACCCTTCGTCGCCGCCGGCGCATTCGTGCTCGGCGAGTGGCTGCGCGGCTACGTCTTCACCGGCTTTCCGTGGCTCGCGCTCGGCTACTCGCAACTGCCCGCAAGCGGCGCGCTCGCGCTCGCCGGCTTCGCGCCGGTGGGTGGTGTCTACCTCGTCTCGCTCGCGGTCGCGCTCGTCGCTGCGGCCGCCGCGGGCCTCGTCGCGGCGTTGACCACGTACCGCCGGCGACAGGCCTACGCGCTCGTCGCCTTCGCCGCGATCCTGTTCGGGGCCGGCGCGCTCCTGCGCCCGCTCGAATGGACGCATCCGGTCGGCGCACCGCTCGCCGTATCGCTCGTGCAAAGCAACGTCGCGCTGCGCGACAAGTTCGATCCCGCATTCCGGCCGCAGAACTACGCGCTCCTCGCCGAACTCGTGCGCGCCTCCCGCGGCCGCGTCGTCGTGCTGCCCGAGAGCGCGTATCCGCAGTTCGCCGACGAGATCCCGGCCGCGGTGCTGGAAGACCTCGCGGCGATCGCCCGCGAGCGCGACGGCATGGTGCTCGCCGGACTCTTCGTGCTCCTGCCGCCGGCCGCGCCGGGTTCCGACGAACGCATCCACAACAGCGTGGTGAGCCTGTCCGCCCTGCCGCCGCAGCTGTACCGCAAACACCATCTCGTGCCGTTCGGCGAGTCGATTCCGCTCAAGGGGCTCTTCGGCTGGTTCATCAACAGCGTGCTGCACATTCCGCTCGCCGACCAGGCCGCCGGACCCGCGCTGCAGCCGCCGTTCACGGTCGCCGGCCAGCGCCTCGCGGTCGACATCTGCTACGAGGATGCCTTCGGTGGCGAACTCGCGATCCCGGCCCGGGACGCGACGATCCTCGTCAACGTCACCAACGACGCCTGGTACGGGCGCTCGATCGCGGCGCGCCAGCACAACCAGATCGCGGCGATGCGCGCGCTCGAGACGAGGCGCACCATGCTGCGGGCGACGAACACCGGCATCACCTCCGTGATCGCCCCCGACGGTCGCGTGCTCGACCAGCTGCCGTGGTTCACCCGCGGCGTGCTCGAGGTCGACGTCACCGGGCGCGACGGCAACACGCCGTACATGCGCGTCGGCGACGCACTCGTGCTGCTGCTCGCCGCGGGCGTGATCGCGGTGGCCACGTGGGTCGCGCGGCGCCGGGCCGCAGCGTGACGCGAAACCGGTAAAATCAGCGGCATGCGAGCGGTCGGCGCAACGCTGCCGCTGCGGTGGAAAGCCCGTTCATGATCACGTTCCAAGACGTCGTCCTGCGTTTGCAGACGTACTGGGCGCAGCACGGCTGCGCCCTCCTCCAACCCTACGACATGGAAGTCGGCGCCGGCACCTCGCACACGGCGACGTTCCTGCGCGCGCTCGGTCCCGAGCCGTGGCGCGCCGCGTACGTCCAACCCTCCCGCCGCCCCAAGGACGGCCGCTACGGCGACAATCCCAACCGCATGCAGCACTACTACCAGTACCAGGTGGTGCTGAAGCCGCCGCCGGCGGACATCCTCGATCTTTATCTCGGCTCGCTCGCCGCGCTGGGCTTCGACCTCACGAAGAACGACGTCCGCTTCGTCGAGGACGACTGGGAGAATCCCACGCTCGGTGCCTGGGGCCTGGGCTGGGAGGTGTGGATGAACGGGATGGAGATCACGCAGTTCACCTACTTCCAGCAGGTCGGCGGGCTCGACTGCAATCCCGTCACCGGCGAGATCACCTACGGCCTCGAGCGCCTGGCCATGGTCCTCCAGAACAAGGAGAACGTCTTCGATCTCGTCTGGACCGAAGTGCGTGACGGTGCGGCGACGCGCGTGCTCACCTACGGCGACGTCTACCATCAAAACGAAGTCGAGCAGTCGGCGTACAACTTCGAGCAGTCCAACGTCGAACGGCTCTTCGAGCTCTTCGCGTTCCACGAAGCCGAGGCGAAGCGCCTGCTCGAGGCGAAGCTCGCGCTCCCGGGCTACGAGATGATCCTCAAGGCCGCGCACACGTTCAACCTTCTCGATGCGCGCGGCGCGATCTCGGTGACCGAGCGCGCTGCCTACATCGGCCGCATCCGCACGCTCTCGCGCCTCGCCGCACAGGGCTATCACGACGCGCGCGCGGCGCTCGGATTTCCGATGCTGCCGGCCGCGTTGCGCGCGCAGGCCGCGTGACGAAAGCGGCGCCCATGACCGTCCCTGCCGCAACGCTCCTCATCGAGCTCCTCACCGAGGAACTCCCGCCCAAGGCGCTCGCCCGGCTCGGCACCGCGTTTGCCACCGAGATCGTCGCGGGACTCGCCCGGGAAGGTTTCGTCGCGGCGGATGCCGCCTGCGAGGGCTTCGCCACCCCGCGGCGGCTCGCCGTGATGGTGCCCAACGTCATCGCGCGTTCGCCCGACACGCCGTTCCGGCAGAAGCTCCTGCCGGTCACGGTGGCCTACGATGCGCAGGGCCGGCCCACGCCGGCGCTGGAGAAGAAACTCGCCGCACTCGGACTCGCCGCCGATGCGCCGCTCACCCGCGCAAGCGACGGCCGCACCGAAGCGCTCTTCCACGAAGGGATCAAGCCGGGGATCGATCTTTCCACCGGCGTGCAGGCGGCGCTCGACGAGGCCATCGCGAAGCTCCCCATTCCCAAGGTGATGAGCTATGCCGGCCCCGGCCGCTACTTCAACGACGAGAAGTTCGTGCGCCCCGTGCACGGGCTCATCGCCTTGCACGGCGATGCCGTCGTGCCCGTCACCGCGCTCGGACTTGCCGCCGGACGTACGACCCGCGGGCACCGCTTCCTCGCCCCGCGCGCGATCGACATCGCGACCGCGACGGCCTACGCACCGACGCTCGCGGCGGAAGGCAAGGTCGTGGCGTCGTTTGCCGCGCGGCGCGCAGCCATCGTCGTCGCCCTCGAGGCGGCCGCCGGCGACGCCACGCCGATCATGCCCGACGCGCTGCTCGACGAGGTCACCGCGCTCGTCGAATGGCCCGTCGTCTACGCGGGCCGCTTCGACGCGGCGTTCCTCGCCGTGCCGCAGGAGTGCCTGATCCTCACGATGCAGCTCAACCAGCGCTATTTCGCGCTCGCCGACGCGGCCGGCAGGCTCGTCGATCGCTTCCTCGTCGTCAGCAACGTCGAGACGTCCGATCCGTCGTCCATCGTTGCCGGCAACGAGCGGGTGCTGCGCGCGCGGCTCGCCGACGCGCGGTTCTTCTTCGACCAGGACCGCAAGACCCCGCTCGAGGCACGATTGCCCAGGCTCGAGGCGATCGTCTATCACAACAAGCTCGGCAGCCTCGCGCAGCGGGTCGCGCGCGTGCGCGAACTCGCCGCGACGCTCGCCCCGCGGCTCGGTGCCGACGCCGCCGCGGTCGACCGTGCGGCCAGGCTCGCGAAGGCCGATCTCGTCACCGACATGGTGGGCGAGTTTCCGGAGCTGCAGGGACTCATGGGTCGCTACTACGCGATCAACGACGGCGAGGCCGCCGATGTCGCCGCCGCGATCGAAGAGCATTACTGGCCGAAGGCCGCGGGCGGCGAACTGCCCCGCGGTGCGGTTGCGCAGACGGTCGCACTCGCCGACAAGCTGGAGACCATGGCCGGGCTTTTCGGCATCGGTCAGGCGCCCACCGGCGACAAGGACCCGTTCGGCCTGCGCCGCGCCGCGCTCGGCGTGCTGCGCATCGTCATCGAGCGCGCCCACCCCATTTCGCTCGCGGCACTCGTGCGCGATGCGGTCGCGACGTTTGCCGCGACGCCGGGATTCGCCGCCGACCCCGGGTCCATCGTCGACTTCCTCTACGAACGACTGCGTGGATACCTGCGCGACCAGGGTTACTCGGCGCTCCAGGTCGCCGCCGTGCTCGACGCGCATCCGGACGTGGTCGCCGACCTGCCGGCACGGCTCGCGGCCGTGCAGTCGTTCGCCGGACTCGCGGAAGCCACCGCGCTCGCCGCCGCCAACAAGCGCATCGTCAACATCCTGCGCAAGAGCGGCAGCGACGCGGCCGCCGCGGTCGACCCCCAGCGCCTCGAGGCCGGCGCCGAGCGCGACCTCTTCGCGGCCTTTGAAGAGCTCGCACCCAAGGTCGAGAGCGATTTCAGCCGCGGCGACTACGCCGCCGCGCTGCGCGTGCTCGCAAGCGCCAAGCCCGTCGTCGATCGCTACTTCGACGAGGTGATGGTCATGACCGACGACCCCAAGCTGCGCGCCAATCGCCTGGCGCTCCTGCGCGGCGTCGCGCACACCATGAATCGCGTCGCCGACATCGGCAAGCTCGCCCAGTAGATGGTCCAGGTCGCTCCCGACGGCGTCACCCCCACGCGCGCGGCCAGGCTCATCGTCCTCGACCGGGACGGCGTCATCAATCACGACAGCGACCACTTCATCAAGTCGCCGGAGGAGTGGCGCCCGATCCCCGGCAGCATCGAAGCGATCGCCCGCCTCAACCATGCCGGCTATCGCGTCGTCATCGCGACGAACCAGTCGGGAATCGGCCGCGGCCTGTTCGACATGGCGATGTTGAACAGCATCCACGAGAAGATGCACAAGGCGCTCGCGCAAGTCGGCGGGCGCCTGGATGCCATCTTCTTCTGTCCGCACACGGGGGACGCCCGTTGCGAGTGCCGCAAGCCGCGGCCGGGAATGCTGATCGAGATCGGCAAGCGCTTCAACACCGAGCTCGCCGGCGTGCCCTGTGTCGGCGATTCGCTGCGCGATCTGCAGGCGGCCGAAGCCGCCGGCGCACAGGCCGTGCTCGTGCTGACCGGAAAGGGGGAGAAGACGCTGCGCGACGGCGGCTTCCCCAAGACGACGATGATCTACCCCGATCTCGCCTTCACCGTCTCGGCGCTCCTGGCCCGCGGATGAGCCTATCGTCGGCCCTCCATGGCGATGGTGCGCGCACTCGTCTTCCTGCTCTTCCAACTCGCCGTGACACCGCTGTACGCCGTGGCGCTGATCGCCGTGGCGTGGTTGCCGGGCGTGACCCGCTACGCGATCGCTCGCCACTGGTGCAAGACGAACGTCCTGGCCGCGCGCGCGATCTGTGGCATCGACTGGCACGTCGCCGGGCTCGAGAACATCCCGACGGATCCCCGCGCGCATCCGCACATCGTGATGGCAAAGCACAGCTCGATGTGGGAGACGCTCGCGCTCAATCTCTACTTTCCGCCGCTCGCCTTCGTCGCCAAGAAGGAGCTCCTGTCGATACCGCTCTTCGGCTGGGGATTCCGCCTCGCCTCGCCGATCACGATCGATCGCAAGGCGGGCACCGATGCGATGGAACAGATCGTGACCCAGGGGCGCAGGCGCTTTCGCGAGGGCTTCTGGATCGCGATCTATCCGGAAGGCACGCGCATTCGCGCCGGCACGCGCGCCAAGTACAAGACCGGTGGGGCCCGCCTCGCGATCGCGATGGACGTGCCGATCATTCCCGTGGCGCACAACGCCGGTTACCTGTGGCCGAAAGGGCTGTCCGGCCGGCGGCCGGGCACCGTATCGATGACCATCGGCGCCCCGATCCCGTCCACGGGCAAGGACGCCGCGACGCTCACGCACGAGATCGAGGCCTGGATCGAGGGCGAAGTTGCGCGGCTCGGGGATCCGCGGTGACGGGCCGCGCGCGTCGGGCACCCGCCCGCGACGACGGGGTCGCGTGAACGCCACCGCTCGCCTGCACGTCGATGACGCCGTCCGCGGTACCCCACGCGGCAGCGAGACGGCGCGTCGGCGCGTCATGCTGGGTGGCCAGGCGATCGACTATCGCCTCGTGCGCGCCCGCCGGCGCACGATCGGCATGGAGGTCGACCTGTCCGGGCTCACCGTCCGCGCGCCACGCTGGGTGACGCTCGCCGACATCGAGGCCGCACTCGCCGAGCGCGCGCAGTGGATCGTCAAGGCACTCGACGAATGGCGGGCCCGCCATCGCGAGGTGATGCCGCGCCGCTGGCAATCGGGGGCATCGATCCTCTTCCGGGGCCAGGAGCTCGCCCTCGAGATCTTCCCGGCCCGGCGCGCACGGATCGCGCCGGATCTGTTCCACCTCACGATCCTGCATCCGCACGCGCACGACGAATCGGCGCTCGCCGAGTGCGTCGGCTCGTGGCTGCGCGAGGAGGCGTGGGCGCAGGTCGCGCCGCAGGTGACGGCGTACGCGCAGCGGATCGCGCGCACGGTGCCCACGCTGCGCCTGTCGAATGCGCGCAGCGAGTGGGGCAGCTGCAACGCGCGCGGCGAGATCCGGCTCAACTGGCGGCTCGTGCAGTTGCCGCCACGGCTCGCCGAGTACGTCGTCGCGCACGAGGTCGCGCACCTGGTCGAGCTCAATCACTCGCCCCGCTTCTGGTCGCTCGTCGATGCCCTGCTGCCGGGCCACGCGACGCTGCGCCGCGAACTCGACGACTGGACTGCGCTCCTTGCGGCGTGACGGTGCCGGCGGGCGATTCGCGTCAGAGCGCGATCGGCGGCAGGGCGTGCAGGTCGACGTCGGCGCCGAACTGCTCGCGCAGCAGCGCCGCGAGCTTCGTCGCCAGCGTTTCGCCGCTGCGGGTGTCGCGCCACGTTCCCTGCAGCGCGCGAAAGTGGAAGCCACCGGCGCGCGCGGCGACCCAGATCTCGCGGTTCACGGCGTGCCGGTTGACGACGATCTTGCCGCCGTGTCCGCCGTCGATCTCGAGGATGCCGTCGTTGACGCTCCAGTCGAGATCGGTTGCGCCGTCCGCGGCATCGAGCGCGTCGCCGATGGCGACGAGCGTTGCGTCGGCAGCGACGAGGAAACGGGTGTCGGCGGACATGATGTGCGTGCTAGGATTTTGCGATGATCTTACGTCATTCGGCCTGCGCGGTCGTCCTCGCGACGATCGTCCTCGTCTGCCCCGGCTGTGGCGTCAAGGGCCCGCTATACCTGCCGCCGGCAGCGCAGCCCGCCGACAGCGACGGCACGCCCGCGTCGACCGGTGCGGGCGAGGGATCCGCGACGCGCTCGACCGCGCCAGCGACCGGCCCCGTCGATGAGCGCAAGACCGTAAGCCCCCCATGAGCGCATTCGCCTACCGCAACGGCGAGCTGCACGCCGAAGGCGTCCCCCTGTCCGACATCGCGGCGCGCTACGGCACGCCCTGCTACGTCTACTCGCGCGCCGCCTTCGAGGCGGCGTTTGACGAGTACAGCACCGCGTTTGCCGGGACCCGTCACCTCATCTGCTATGCGATGAAGGCGAACTCCAATCTCGCCGTGCTGGATCTGTTCGCGCGGCTGGGCTGCGGTTTCGACATCGTGTCCGGCGGCGAGCTCGCGCGGGTCCTCGCGGTCGGCGGTGATCCCGCCAAGGTCGTGTACTCCGGGGTGGGCAAGACCGAGGCCGAGATGGAGCAGGCCTTGGCCGCCGGAATCCGGTGCTTCAACGTCGAATCGGCGGCCGAGCTCGATCGCCTCGATGCCGTGGCGGGCCGCGTCGGCCGCCGCGCACCGGTGAGCCTGCGCGTGAACCCCGACGTCGATCCCCACACGCATCCGTACATCGCGACCGGACTCAAGGAGAGCAAGTTCGGCATCGCCTACCAGGACGCGCTCGCCTTGTACCGCCGCGCCGCGACGCTGCCGAACCTCGACATTCGTGGCGTCGACATGCACATCGGCTCGCAGATCACCGAGGTGGAGCCGTACCGCGAGGCCGCCACCCGGATCCTGGAACTCGTCGATGCGTTGCGCGCGGAGGGGATCGCACTCGCCCACGTCGATCTGGGCGGGGGTCTTGGCATCCGCTATCGCGACGAGCATCCGCTACGCGTCGCCGAGTACGCGCAGATGGTGCGCAGTCTTTTCGCCGGGCGCAGCGAGACGCTCGTCTTCGAACCCGGGCGCCGCCTCGTCGGCGCCGGGGGCATCCTGCTCACGCGCGTGCTCTACCTCAAGCCGGGCACGCCCAAGGGCTTCGCGATCGTCGACGCCGCCATGAACGATCTCGTGCGCCCGTCGCTCTACGATGCCTGGCATCCGGTCGATGCGGTGCGACCGCGTACAGGTGACGTCCACCCCTGGGACATCGTCGGACCGATCTGCGAGAGCGGTGACTTCCTCGCCCGCGATCGGCACCTCGCGCTTGCCGCCGACGACCTCATCGCCATCGGTGCGGCCGGCGCCTACGGCCTTGCGATGAGCTCGAACTACAACTCGCGACCGCGTGCGTGCGAGGTGCTCGTCGACGAGCGCGACACCCACCTCGTCCGTCGCCGCGAGAGCGTGAGCGACCTCTTCGCACACGAGTCGGTGCTGCCGCGCGATCGCGCACCGATCACGTGAGCGCGATGCGATTTCGATGCGTGTGCGCAAAGCGCAACAGGGCACAACCTAAGCGTCGGAATCGTTGCAGATTTCTTGCAAATGCCACAAACGTGACTACAATGCAGGCAGCAGGCGGAATGGATTTGTCAAGAGGTTGATCGAAAAATCCGGCGATCCAGCGCCACCTGCCACAAAGAGAAGCAACATAACAGTCACTGCAACCCAGACAGGAGAAACAACGATGATGGCTGACATGATGTCGATGATGTCGCCGGCGGCCCCCGCCGCGGCGCCGAAGAAGAAGGCGGCAAAGCGCAAGCCGGCCAAGAAGAAGGCAGCGCCCAAGAAGGCCGCCAAGAAGACGGCGAAGAAGGCTGCCAAGAAGGCCGCCAAGAAGACGGCGAAGAAGGCCGCCAAGAAGACCGCAAAGAAGGCCGCCAAGAAGCGGGGCGTGAAGAAGACGGCGAAGAAGGCCGCCAAGAAGACCGCAAAGAAGGCTGCCAAGAAGCGGGGCGCCAAGAAGACGGCGAAGAAGGCCGCCAAGAAGACCGCAAAGAAGGCGACCAAGAAACGCGCCGCCAAGAAGACCGCAAAGAAGGCCGCCAAGAAGCTCTGAGCCGGCGGCAGAAACGTCCGTCGCAATACTGCTTCGGACCAAAACGGGCGACTCGTATGGGTCGCCCGTTTTACTTTTGCGGTGGCGACTGCGAACGGCGCGTCAGCCGCCCGCGTCGCGCCGCTTCTCAGCTTCCGACCTGGCCGTCGGCCTTGGCCGTCGAGACCCCGCGCGACGGGCCCTTCACTGCCTTGGTCGCGGGGGCCGCACGACGCTGGCTCTTGGCGCTGCGCGCCGTCGTCTTCTGCTTCGTCGGCGCCTTGGATTGGACTTGCCGACCTGCACCGCGGGTGGCGACCGCCCGCTTCGACTTGCCGCCGGCGTGTGCGACCGGCACGATGTCGCTCGTCACGCGCAGGCGCTGCCCGACCCGGACGGTGTCGCGCGACAACCCGTTCCACGCCTTGAGGTCGGCCGTCGTGACGCCGTAGCGCGCCGCCACGCGCGACAGCGAATCGCCGCGCCGCACGGTGTGGTAGAAGGTGCGCCCCGCCGGCACCGTCGTGAACACCGCGTGGTCGAGCGTTTCGCTCGTCTCCTCCGACGGTTCCTCGGCCGGAACCAGGAGCATATGGCCGACGGGCACGCGCGCCCGCGGTCCGATGCCGTTGACCGCACGCAGCGTGTCGAGCGACATGCCATAGCGCGCGGCCACGTACGCGAGGTTCTCGTTGCTCTTCAGCCGATACGCCTGCCACGAGACCAGCGGCTGCTCGGTGAGTTCCAGCTTGGCCGCAAAGATCTCCGCGTGATCGATCGGCAGCAGGATCGATTGCTCGTCGGCACCTGCGATCACCGGACGGTTGTGCTGCGGATTGAGGGCGATGAACTCGTCGAGCGACAACTCGGCAATCTGCGCCGCGATCTTGGTGTCGATCTTCTTCGTCGTCTTGACCACCGTGAAGAACGGCGCATCGGGAATGTCGGCGAGCGCGAGCCCGTATTTCTCCGGATCGCGCACGATGTTCTTCACCGCCTGGAGCTTGGGCAGGTAGTTGCGGGTCTCGACCGGCATCGCCAGCGCGGCGTACGTCAACGGCAGGCCCTTGGCCTTGTTCTTCGCGAGCGCGCGGGCGACGTTGCCCTCGCCCCAGTTGTAACCGGCCAGTGCGAGCTGCCAGTCGTCGAAGTCGTCGTGCAGCTTCGCGAGGTACGTGAGCGCCTTGTCGGTGGCGGCAATCACGTCCCGGCGCGAATCCATCCAGAAATTCTGGGTGAGGCCGTAGTGCTTGCCCGTGGCCGGCATGAACTGCCAGATGCCGGCCGCCCGCGCCGTCGACAATGCCGTCGGATTGAACGCGCTCTCGACCATCGGCAGCAGCGCGATCTCGGTGGGCATCCGTCGCGCCTCGACCTCGGTGACGATGTGGTACAGGTACCGACGGCTGCGGTCGACCATGCGCGCCACGTAATCGGGGCGCTGCGAGTACCACTGCTCCCACTTCTCGACGAGCGGTCCGTCGATATCGGGAATCGCGTAGCCGCTGATGACGCGGTCCCACAGGTCTCCTACGGGAACCGGCAGCGGCTCCAGCTCGGCGAAGTCCGAAATCGCGAAGAACCTGGGCTGGCGCGGCTTGATCGGCTTGAGGTCAGCGACGGTGGGCGCCGACCAGGGTCCCGCGGGATCCGCAGCGACGTCCGAGGCGGGGGCGGGCGTGTCGTCCGAGGACGTCGGCGGGGTCGCGCACGCGGTGAGCAGCGCCGCGAGCGCGGCGATCAGTATCGAAGGCAATCGCAATGGTCGGATCTCATGGTTGGGCTCGAGCTTCCCCGGGTTCGAGTCTGTTGGCGGCGTCGAAGGCGACGCGGCATGGTAGGCGCGCTCGTGCCGAGCGTCAACCGCGAGGGCGCCGCCGTGGCGCCGCTTCGTCATGCCGGACGGAACGTATCCTTCCAGGCGCGCAGCGCCGCGAAGCTCGCGGCGGCATCGTCGAGCGGGTGCCCGACATGCGCCGCCGCGGCCGCGCGCAGGTCGTCGTGGCCGGCACGAAGGAAGGGGTTGGTCTCGCGTTCGAGCGCGATCGTCGAAGGCAGCGTCGGCTCGCCGCGTCGTCGGGTCGCTTCGACGGCGGCCTCGCGCTCCCGCAGCGCCGCGTTGCCGGGTTCCACCGCGCGCGCGAAGCGCAGGTTCGCAAGCGTGTATTCGTGCGCACAGTACACGCGCGTCTGCCCCGCAAGCGCGGCGAGCGCGCTGAGCGAGCCCCACATCTGCGCGGGTGTGCCCTCGAAGATGCGGCCGCAGCCGGCAGCAAAGAGCGTGTCACCGCAAAACAGCGCCGGCGTCCCCGCGATGTCACCGACGTAGGCGATGTGACCCGCCGTGTGCCCGGGGATGTCGAGGATGCGCAACTGCAGCGACATGCCCGGCAGCGTGATCGCGTCGCCCTCGCCCAGCCGGTGCGCAATCCGCGGGATCGTCTCGCGCGCCGGGCCGTACACGGGCGCCGGATGCCGTGAGACGAGAGCCTCGATGCCACCGACGTGATCCTGATGGTGGTGCGTCGCGAGCACGGCGACCAGCGTGAGCCGCTCGCGGGCGAGATAGGCGAGCACGGGCCCGGCGTCGCCGGGGTCGACCACCACCGCACGCGTGCCGTCTCGCACCACCCAGATGTAGTTGTCCGCAAATGCGGGGATCGGGATAATCGCCGTCATGGACGCATCTTCGGGACCCGTTGGGCAGGTGTCAACCGCGGCACCGACGCTTGCCGACTGGTTCGCGACACCGCTCGGGCGTTATGTGCAGGCCCGCGAGCAGGCGTATTTCGATCACACCGTCGTCGACATCTTCGGCTTTCACGCGGTGCAGATCGGCCTGGCCCGTTACCGTTTCCTCGCGCAGTGCCGGATTCCCACCTGCTCGACACTCGACTACGACGCACCGGCCGACGTCATCGCCGACCCGCACGAATTGCCGTTTGCCGAGAACTCGGTCGACCTCATCGTGCTGCCGCACGGACTCGAGTTCACCGACGATCCGCACCTCATGCTCCGTGAAGCGTATCGCGTGGTGCGTCCCGAGGGGCAGATCGTGATCGCCGGATTCAACCCGTTCTCGCTGTACGGCGTGAAGCGCTACTTCGGCCGCGAGCAGACACCGCCCTGGAACGGCGGCTTCATCGGCCTGTACCGGGTCAAGGACTGGTTGTCGCTGTTGGGCTTCGACGTCACCGGCGGCCGGCTCGACGCCTACGCGCCACCGTTCGCACGCGAGAAGTGGCTGCAGCGCTTCGGCTTCTTCGAGGCGGCGGGAGATCGCTGGTGGCCGATCGCCGGCGGCATCTACTTCCTGCGCGCGACGAAGCGCGTGCCCGGCATGCGCCTGCTCGCACCGACCTGGCAACAGCGCGAACGCCGTGAGAAGGCGCTCGCTCCGGTACGCGAAGGTCTCACCACCTCCGACCGGCTCCCGTAGGCGGCGATGACGACGCGCACGACGGACGTCGCCACGAGCGTTCCTGCGGTCACGATCTATACGGACGGCGCCTGCAAGGGCAATCCGGGGGTCGGGGGCTGGGGGGCGCTGCTGAGAATCGGCGCCGACGAGAAGGAACTCTTCGGCGGTGAGCCGCACACCACCAACAATCGCATGGAACTCCTCGCGGTGATTCGCGCCCTCGACGCGCTCGAGCAACCGGCAGCGGTCACGCTCTACACCGATTCGCAGTACGTCAAGAACGGCATCGAGACGTGGATTCACGGCTGGCGGCGCAACGGCTGGAAGACGGCCGACCGCAAGCCGGTGAAGAACGCCGACCTGTGGCGCGAACTCGAAGCCGCGGCGGCACGCCACGCCGTGCGCTGGCACTGGGTGCGCGGCCACACCGCCGACGTGGGCAACGAGCGCGCCGACGCGCTGGCCAATCGTGGCGTCGCGAGCGTGCGCGCGCAGCGCTGACCGGCGACGCTGCGCTCATCCGCCGCCCGAGCGCGCCTTCTCCAGACGTCGCGCGAAGACCTGCATCTCCTTGCCCGCCTGCTTGTCGCCGCGCCGCTCGGCCACCGCGATGCCCTCGCGATACGCAGCAAGGGCGCCTTCGGTGTCGCCGGCATCGGTGAGCGCGCGCCCCAGGAGCTTCCACGCCGCGGTATAGCCCGGATCGAGCGTCACCGCCTGGCGCAGGTGCATCGCCGCGGCTCGCGCGTCACCGGATTTCATGTACTCGTTGCCGAGCGCGTAGCGCAGGAGCGCGCTGTCCTTGCCGGCCGCGAGCATCCGCTCGAAATTGACGAGCGCGGGTGAGGCCTCGCTCATCGGCGCACCCGGTCGTTCGTCGCTGGCGCGAGATTCACCGCCATGCGACCCGCCTACTGCCGGATGAAGTCGCCGGTCTCGCAGTCGACGCGGCGCATCGGAAACACGGCCTTGCGCTCCTCGCCCTTCAACTTGCCCTGGATCGTGGCGTAGAGCCATCCTTCCGGCGACCGGCGATACACGATCTCCTGCGGAAAGTCGTTCGCGGGATTGCGAAACGTGTACAGCGTCGCATCGTCGTCGGGAGTGATCGTCGCCAGCTTGAACCGCGTCTCGTGCTGCCCGGACGGAATCGCGACGTAGTACACGCCATCGGGCAGCGCCTCGATGCGCAGGTACTCGTAGTTCTGCACCTTCCCCTGATACACCGTCGAGCCCACGCCGAGGAGCATCGTGCCGCGCACTGGCGTCCAGTGCTCGCGGAAGCTGCGCTGATTGACGTTGCCCGCCCAGCAGCCCTCGAGCCACGCGAGGGCCACGACGTCGTTGACGTCGGTCGATACCGGCTGCGCGCCCGGAGCGATCGGCCACGCCGTGGGCGCGGACGAGGCCGGCGCAGCCGTCGGTGGTGTCGACGCTGTCGCGGGCGGGGCCACGGCCGAAGTCCCGGAGGCCGGAGTCGTCTGGCAGCCGGCGACTCCCACCAGCGCCAGCGTCGCCAGGCTCATGGGCAACAGACACCGCCCGCGGATCGCGTGCATGGTCGTTCTAGCCACCGAGCATCGCCGTCTTGAGGTCGGCCTGCGCCGGCTTGTCACCGATCCACACCTTGGTCAGCGCGCGATTGAATGCAGCGCCGGGGATCGAACCCTTGGCCGTGCCGTTGAGGGTGATCCGGGTGGCGTCGTCGACGAAGTCGAGCGTGACGACGTCCTTCTCCTTGACCTCGCCGAACGTCTTCATGATCGATACGAGCTGGTCCGCCTGCGCCTGCACCGCAGAAAGCTCCGCCGGCGTGTTGTTGTCCTTGAGCCCGTCGACGAGGGCACCGACGAGCTGATCGGCGGTGAGGTCGCGCAGAAGGTTCATCTGGATTCGCCGCGGCCCCTTGGCGAGCACCGCCGCGGCCGTCGTCGCCTTCGCCGGCAGGTAAAGACTGCCGACGTACACCTTGAAGATCACCCGCGTGCGCACGCCGGCGCCGTTCAATACGAGCTCGGATCCTCCCACGCTCGCCTTGTCCGGAAGGTTGACCCCGCCGACCTCGGCGGCCTGGGCGGCGGTCGCGACGGCGAGCGCCCCCAACAACGTGACCAGCTTGCGCATGCGCTTCTCCCTTGGCGATCGTCAGACGGCTTCGAAAAGTCCCGCCGCACCCATGCCGGTGCCGATGCACATCGTCACCATGCCGTACTTCCCGCGGCGCCGGCGCAGCCCGTGCGTGAGCGTGGCGGTGCGAATCGCCCCGGTCGCACCCAGCGGATGCCCCAACGCGATCGCACCGCCCAGCGGATTGACCTTCGCCGGATCGAGCGCGAGTTCGCGCATCACGACGAGCGTCTGCGCGGCAAACGCCTCGTTGAGCTCGATCCAGTCGAGCTGGTCGGCACGCAGCCCGGCGCGGGTCAGCACCTTGGGAATCGCCGCGATGGGGCCGATGCCCATGATCTCGGGCGGCACGCCAGCGACGGCAAATCCCATCCAGCGCGCGAGCGGCGTGAGCGCGAGCTCGCGCACGACGCGCTCGGAGACGAGGATCGCGGCCGCGGCGCCGTCGGACATCTGCGAGCTGTTGCCGGCCGTCACGCTCCCCTTCGCCGCGAAGACCGGCCGCAGCTTCGCGAGGCCGGCAAGGCTCGTGTCGGCACGCGGACCCTCGTCCTGCGCGACGACCCTCTCGTGCGTCACCACGCGCTCCGTGGCGAGATCGGGCAGGTGCTCGCGCACGGTGAAGGGCGTGATCTCCTGCGCGAACTCGCCGGCCGCCTGCGCCGCCAGCGCGCGACGGTGCGATTCGGCCGCGTAGGCGTCCTGATCCTCGCGCGAGACCTTCCATTGGGTCGCAACGCGCTCGGCGGTAAGGCCCATTCCGTAGGCGATGCCGATGGTCTCGTCGTGCGCAAAGATCGCCTCGTTGAGCGCGAGGCGACCCGCCATCGGCACCATGCTCATGCTCTCGGTGCCGGCCGCGATCACGATGTCGGCCTCGCCCGTGCGAATGCGGTCGGCCGCGATCGACACGGCGTTGAGGCCCGACGAGCAGAAGCGGTTCACCGTCATCCCCGCCACGCTCACCGGGAGCCCCGCGAGCAGGACACCGATGCGGGCGACGTTCATGCCCTGCTCGTACTCGGGCATCGCACAACCGGTGATCACGTCGTCCACCCGCGCCGGATCGATCGCAGGCACCTGGGCCAGCACGCTCGTGAGCGCGTGCGCGAGCAGCGTGTCCGGACGTGTGGACTTGAACATGCCGCGCGGCGCCTTGCCCACTGCGGTGCGGGTCGAGGCGACGATGTAGGCGTCCTGGAGTTGTTTCGTCATGGGAGTGCCCGATGGCAAAGGTGGCAGGCGCGCGATCAATTGCGCAGCGGCTTGCCGGTGGCGAGCGTGTGCGCGATGCGGGCCTGCGTGCGGGCGTCGCGCAGCAGCGCCATGAATTCGCGCCGCTCGACATCGAGGAGCCATTGCTCGTCGACGACGCTCCCCGATTCGATCTCGCCGCCGCACAGCACGCGGGCGATGCGGCGTCCGATCTCGAAGTCGTACGCGCTGATGTAGCCGCCGTCGCGCATGTTGACGAGCAGCATGGTGAGGGTGGCGATGCCGGTCTTGCCGACCACGGGAATCGCTCGCGCCGGCAATGGCGGCCGGTAGCCGGCGTCGGCAAGCGCGCGCGCCTGCGTGCGAGCGACGTGCAGCACCTCGTGCGCATTGGGCACGACGATGTCGGAGGCGCGCAGGTAGCCGAGCTCTTGGGCCTCGAGCGCGCTCTTCGCCACCGTGGCGGTGGCCACCGACTGGAAATACGTGCGAATGAACGGCAGCGCGTCGATCTGGCTGCCGGCGGCGCCGCGGCGGACCTCATGTGCCGCGCGCTGGGCGAGCTCCGTGCAGCCGCCTCCGGCCGGGAGGAGCCCCACCCCCGCCTCGACGAGTCCGATGTACGACTCCAGCGCGGCGACGGTGCGGGTGGCGTGCAGGATGAACTCGCACGACCCGCCGAGCGCCATCCCGCGCACGGCGCACACGGTCGGCACGAGGCTCGAGCGCAGGCGTTGCGACGTCCGCTGGAACTTGGCGACGATCGCCTCGATGGCCGCGAAGTCGCCTGCCTTGATCGCGGGCTCCAGCGCCGCGAGATTGGCGCCGAGCGAGAACGGTTCGCGCGTCTGCCAGAGGACGACGCCGGCCAACTCCCGCTCGGCGACGTCGATCGCGCGCAGGATGCCGTCGAGCACGCCCTCGCCGATCGTGTTCGCCTTGGTCTTGAACGAAACGATGCCGACGTCGTCACCCAGGTGCCAGAAGCGCACGTCGTCGGTCTCGAAGATCGTGGTGCCCTTGGTGCGCGCCTCGCCGATGACCGGATCGGGAAAATCCTGCCGCCGGTAGACGGCAAGGTCGCGCCGTGGCGTGAAAGCATCGCGGGCCGGCGCGTACGCGCCCGCTGCCGCATGCACGCCGGAGGCGGCCCGTACCGTGGCACCGGTCACCCACGCCGGCAGGGCGACGCTCGCGAGCGCGCGTCCCGCCGCGATGTCCTCGGCGACCCAGTCGGCGACGGTCGTCCATCCCGCCGCCTGCCAGGTCTCGAACGGACCCTGTTGCCAGCCGAAGCCCCAGCGGATCGCGAGGTCGACGTCACGCGCATTGTCGGCAATGGCCGCGAGGTGATACGCGCTGTAGTGAAAGAGGTCGCGAAAGACCGCCCACAGGAACTGCGCCTGCGGATGCGGACAGGCGCGCAGCGCGGCGAACCGCTCGGCGGGCGCGCGGATCGCAAGGATCGTCGCCACCTCGGGAGCGACACTGCCCTCGGCCTTGCGGTAGGTCTTCGTCGCCGGGTCGAGGACCTCGATCTCCTTGCCGGGCTTGCGGAAGTAGCCGGCCTTCGTCTTCGCTCCCAGGGCCCCTTGCGCGACGAGCGCCGCGAGCACCGGCGGCGTCCCGAAGAGCGGGTGCCACGGGTCGTCGGGGAGCGTATCGCGCATCGTCTGCACGACGTGCGCCATGGTGTCGAGACCGACGACGTCGGCGGTGCGGTAGGTGGCGCTCTTGGCGCGTCCGATCGCGGGGCCGGTGAGCGCGTCGACGACGTCGAAGGAGAGCCCGAACGCCTCGGTGTGCCGCATCGTCGCCAGCACCGAGAAGATGCCGATCCGGTTGGCGATGAAGTTCGGCGTGTCGCGCGCGCGGATCACGCCCTTGCCGAGCGTGGTCGTGAGGAACGTCTCGAGCGCATCGAGGAGCGATGCCTGGGTCCGCGGGGCGGGCGTGATCTCGACCAGGTGCATGTACCGCGGCGGATTGAAGAAATGAACGCCGCAAAAGCGCTCCTGCACCGCCTCCGGGAGCATCCCCGCCAGCGCGGCAAGCGAGAGCCCCGACGTGTTCGAGGCGAGCACCGCGTGTGGCGCGAGGTGCGGTGCCACCTTCGTGTACAGGTCCTGCTTCCAGTCGAGGCGCTCGGCGATCGCCTCGATGACGAGATCGCACTGCGCGAGACGGGGCAGGTCGCTTCCGTAGTTGCACGCGGTGATTGCACCGGCACGATCCTTCGCCGCGAGCGGCGCCGGATCGATGCGACCGAGGTGGGCGATCGCCTTCGTCGCGAGCGCGTTGGGGTCGTCGCCAGGTCCAGGCAGGTCGAAGAGCAGCGACTCGATGCCGGCGTTGGCGAGGTGTGCCGCGATCTGTGCGCCCATCACGCCGGCGCCGAGGACCGCGGCTTTGTGCACCAGAAAGGTAGAGGAGGTCATGCGAGAAGCCTCCCGCTCACGCGGGGGAGAAGGTGCGGCAGGAAACGCGCCCCTGCCGGGACGGCAGCGGCGGACCGCGCGCGACGCGCGGCCCGCAGCGTTACGGTCAGAACGAATACGTCATCTGGCCGCCGACGATGAACACGCTCGTGTCGTAATCACCCTTGATGAGGCCGTTTTGCGCGGTGCTGCCCGCGTTGTTGTTCGACGGCGCGCTCGACGTCCAGATGTAGGTGAGACCGAGGTCGAGCTTCAGCTGCTTCGACCAGCCGTACTGCACGCCCCCCGACAGCCAGTAGCGATCGGAGTCGGGAAGCCGCGGCGTGCGCTCGGCGTCACGCACCGGCGACTGGTCGAAGGCGAAGCCTCCGCGGAATTTCCACTTGTCTCCCATGAAGTAGCTCGCGCCGACCGAGGCCCGCCAGGTGTCGCGGAAATTCTCGTAGGTCGACGCCAGCACGCTGCCGGTGGTGCGGGTGAAGGTGAGGTACTCGATCTTCGACCAGTCGGTGAACTGGATGTCGGCCATCACCTCCCAGCTCGGATTGAGCCGCGAGTACACCGACAGGTTGCTGATCGACGGCAGTTCGATGTCGGACGTGACGCCGCCGCTCGCCAGCACGTTGTTGACCGCCGGGGCGAGCGCGGCGCCGATCGGAGCCAGGGAGGGCGGAAGTGGCGGCAGCGCGGGGTTGCCGAAGTTGACGTTGCCGTCGACGCCGTACTTGATCGACGAGCGATAGTGCCCGCCGATGCGCGTCGACGGTGTCACGTTCCACAGGAAGCCCAGGTTCCAGCCCCACGCCCAGTCGTCGCCGGTGACGCTCACCGACGAATCGAGGCCGCCGGTCGAGGCGATGAACGGCGCTACCGCCGCGGGCGGTATGAGACCGCCGGCCGCGGCCGTCTGTGCGGCCTGGGCAAGGGCGGCCGAGTAGTTCGCGTTGCTCGTGAATGTCGCCTTGATCCGCTGGTAGTCGACGCCCACACCGACGCTGAACTGGTCGTTGATGCGCCACGACACCGCGGGGTTGACGTTGAGCGTCTCGACCTTCGAGCGCAGCGCGTGGTAGCGCCCGAGCCAGCCGTCGTCCCAATTGGTCTCGAGGCCGAACGGCACGCCGACGCCGATGCCGAAGGCAAACTGCTTGTTGATCGGCACGAGGAGGTACATCGCGGGGACCGCGGCGCCCTTGCCTGCCTGCCCGCCCTCGTTACCCAGCGGCTGGTTGAACGCGGCGATCGAGCCGTCGTTGTTGAACTTCGCCGACGGGAAGATGCCGTTCACGGCAGCAACGATCTGGATCGTCGAGAAGTTCGCCATCCCGGCGGGATTGGACCAGATCGTCGACGCATCTTCTGCCGCGGCAGCGCCGCCGGCGTAGGCATTGCCAAGGCCACTCACGCTTTGCTCCTGCAGCGCGAACGCCGAGCCGAACGCCTGCTGTGCCGCGACGGCGAACACCAACGCAGCGATGGCCTGCGTGACCTTCTTCCGGGGCATCGAAGCGAATTGCATGAAGAAATCTCCTGATGGCGTGGGTTGTGAATGACGAAACGATGCCTGCGCATGCCGGACGCGAACCTGCCCGCGCCCCTCGTGGGAACTATACACCGGCACCCTCGGGATCGCCGGGTTCATGGGTCGGGGAGCTCCCGCGGGCGCCGTTCGCCATCGGTTGCCACGTAGGTGAGGCTCGCCTCGGTGACCTTGACCGTGACCTGGTCGCGCGGATCGCGCTGCGCGTAGACCTCGACGTCGACCGTGATCGAGGTCCGACCGACGTGCGAGATCTCGGCGTAGAAGGTCACGAGATCACCCACGTGCACCGGATGCTTGAACGTGAACGAGTTGACCGCCACGGTGGCGACCCGCCCCCGCGCCCGCCGCGCCGCAATGACGCCACCGGCGATGTCGACCTGTGCCATGATCCAGCCGCCGAAGATGTCGCCGTGCTGGTTCGTGTCGCCCGGCATCGGGACCACGCGCAGCACCGGCTCCTGACGCGGCAGGTACATCTCCTGCGGTCGCGGCGCTGCGCCGGGGGTGGAGTGCGTGGACACGCGTCACGCCGCCTTCGCGCGCTTGGCTTCGTCGCGCAGTTCGCGGCGCAGGATCTTGCCGACGTTCGACTTGGGGAGCTCGGCCCGGAACTCGATCTCGCGCGGAATCTTGTAGCCGGTGAGATTGTCGCGGCAGAACTGCATGAGCACGTCGGCGGTGAGCGCGGGATCCTTCTTCACCACGAAGAGCTTCACCGCCTCGCCGGACTTCTTGTCAGGCACACCGATCGCCGCGCACTCGAGCACACCCGGATGCCCCGCGAGCACGCCCTCGATCTCGTTGGGATAGACGTTGAAGCCCGAGACCAGGATCATGTCCTTCTTGCGATCGACAATCCGCACGAAGCCGCGCTCATCCATGACGCCGATGTCGCCGGTGGCGAACCAGCCGTCCTTGTCCATGACCTTGGCGGTCTCGTCGGGCCGCTGCCAGTAGCCCGCCATCACCTGAGGGCCGCGCACGCAGATCTCGCCCGGCTGGCCGAGCGGCACCTCGGCACCGGCGTCGTCGCGCAGCATGAGATCGGTGGACGGGATCGGCAGGCCGATGCTGCCGTTGTAGGCGGGCAGGTCGAGCGGATTGATGGTGACGGCCGGCGACGTCTCGGTCAGCCCGTACGCCTCGATCAGCGGGTGGCCGGTGATCTGCTTCCACTTGAGCGCCACCGCCTCCTGCACCGCCATGCCGCCACCGAGGGTGATGCGCAGCGACGAGAAGTCGAGTCGCGCGAAGTCGGCATTGTTGACGAGCGCGTTGAACAGCGTATTGACGCCGGTGATGGCGGTGAAGCGGTACTTCGCGATCTCCTTGACGAAGCCGGGAATGTCGCGCGGATTGGGAATGAGGACATTCTCGCCACCCACCGACATGAAGACGAGGCAGTTCGCGGTGAGCGAGAAGATGTGATAGAGCGGCAACGGCGTGATGATCACCTCGCGGCGATTGGCGTCGAGCATCGGCGCCACCCACGCGCGGGCCTGGAGCATGTTGGCGACGACGTTGCGATTGATGAGCATCGCCCCCTTGGCGACACCGGTGGTGCCGCCGGTGTACTGCAGGAACGCGATGTCGTCGTGACCGAGCGCCACCCGCTCGAGCGAGCGCCGGCGACCGTCGGCGAGCGCGTCGGAGAGGCGAATCGAACCCGGCAGCGAGAACTTCGGCACCATCTTCTTCACGTGCCGCAGCACGAAGTCGACGAGGACGCCCTTCAATCCGAGCAGCTCGCCGATCGAGGTGACGACGACCTGGCGCACCTTGGTGCGACCGACGACCTCGGCGACGATATGCGCGAAGTTCTCGACGCACACCAGCACTTCGGCCCCCGAATCCGCGAGCTGGTGCTCGAGCTCGCGTGCGGTGTACAGCGGATTGACGTTCACCACCGTGCAGCCGGCGCGCAACGTCCCGAAGAGGCAGATCGGGTACTGCAGGATGTTGGGCATCATGAGTGCGATGCGCGCGCCCTTCTTGCAGCCCAGGCCCTGCAGCCACCCTCCGAAGGCCTTCGACAGCGTATCGAGCTCACCGAAAGTGATCGACTTGCCCATGCACGTGAAGGCCGGCCGCGTGGCGTACTTGCCCACGCTCTCCTCGAAGAGGTCACGCACCGACGCGTACTGGTCGATGTCGATCTGCGCCGGGACACCCTTCGGGTAGCTCTTGATCCAGATTCTTTCCACGACGATCCTCCATTCGCGCCCGGCGCTCGACCGGGCGTCCCCGCCTGCCGGCAGCGCCGGCGGGCAGCTCGTGTGCGCAGCATTGGATACGGATGGCGCGCGTTCTTGCGTGGGCGATGCGGCCGCTCAAAATGTACACCAGATCGGCGCGCCCTGGCCTGGCGGCGCGGACGTCGGGATGCCTTCCGTCAGTGCGATGCCGTCGCGTGCAGCGGCCCCCCACGAAACGGTGCGAATCCCGTTCCAAAGATCGCTCCCGCATCGACGAGATCGGCGTCGGCGACGATGCCGTCGGCAAGTGCGGCATGCGCTTCGGCCACGAACGGCGCGACCAGCCGCTCGGCGAACCCGTCCGGGATCACGCCGGGCGGCACCTTTTTCGGCTTGCCCTCGGCCCATTCGTAGTAGCCGCGGCCGGTCTTCTTCCCCAAGTGACGCGCCTCGACGAGCGTCATGAGGCGTGCCGGCGGCGCCTCGCTCGTGCCCAAGAGCCGGCCCACTTCGACGCAGATGTCGAGTCCCACCGTATCGGCGAGTTCAATCGGGCCCATCGGCATGCCGTAGGCGAGCGCCGCCGCGTCGACCGTCGCCGGCGCGATGCCCTCTTCGACGGCGCGCATCGCCGCCATGAGGTACGGCGCGAGCAAGCGGTTGACGAGGAATCCTGGCGCGCTCTTCACGGGCAACGGCAGCTTGTCGATCTGGCGCACGAAGGCTGCGGCCTGCGCCACGAGATCGGCGCGCGTCTTTTCACCGACGACGACCTCGACCAGCAGCATCCGCGACACCGGATTGAAGAAGTGGATCCCGATGAGCCGCGTCGGATCGCCAAGCGCCTGCGCGATGTCCTCGAGCGGGATGCTCGACGTGTTGGTCGCGAGAATCGCCTGCGGTCGCGCCTTCTTCTCGAGCGCCGCGAAGACGCCGCGCTTGGCGTCGAGATTCTCGAAGATCGCCTCGACGATCACGTCGGCGCGCGCCACGCCGTCGCCGGCAACGTCGGGAATGAGGCGATCGTGCGCATCGCGCACGCGGCGCGCATCGCGCAGGCGATCGGCAAAGAGCTTGCCGGCGCGCTGCATGGCCGGGGCGATGCGCTCGGCACTTTGATCCTGCAACGTGACGGTGAGGCCGCGCAGCGCGCACCAGGCGGCGATGTCGCCGCCCATGGTGCCGGCGCCGACGACGTGGACATGCTTCGCCTGGAAGGCATCGTCCTTGCCGAGACTCTTCAACCGCTCCTGCAGCTTGAACACGCGCAAGAGGTTGGCCGCGGTCGGACTGCGCAGGAGCGCCGGGATCGATGCCGGATCGGATGCGGGCACGGCAAGCGCGTTGCCGTCGTACTTGCGAAAGAGCTCGAGGATCGCGTAGGGGGCGGGGTAGTGCTCGCGCCGCGCACGGCGCGCGACCTCCTTCCCGGCGCGGCTCGCGATGAACCTGCGCGCGACCGGATTGAGCGTGAGCGACAACGGCAGCGGCAACGATCGCGGCGCGGGAGCAGCGCGCAGCATGCCGCGCACGGTGTTCTCCATGACGCGCACCGGGACGGCGGCATCGACCAGCCCGAGCTTCTTCGCGCGGCGGGCATCGACGGTCCGGCCGGTGAGGAGGAGGTCGAGCGCGGCCGGAGCGCCCACGAGCCGCGGCAGACGCTTCACGCCGCCCCAGCCGGGGAGGATCCCCAACATCACCTCGGGCAATCCCAGTCGCGTGGACGGATCGTCGACGGCGACGCGATAGCGGCACGCGAGCGCGAGCTCGAGCCCGCCGCCCAGGCAGAATCCGCGGATGAGCGCGAGCGTCGGATAGCCGACGTGGGCGAGCCGCTCGAAGGTGTCCCAGCCGCGACGCACGATGGCGAGCGCTCCCGCCTCGTCGTGCACCGCGCCGAACTCGTCGACGTCGGCGCCGGCGATGAAGCCGCTCGGCTTGCCCGAGCGGATGACGAGCGCCTGCGGCCGTTCGCGCTCCAGGCGATCGAGCACTTCACCCAACTCGGTCAGCACTTCCTGCGACAGGGTATTGACGGCGGCTTCCGCCTTGTCGAAGACGAGCTGCACGGTGCCATCGGCCAGGCGATCGAGGGTGAAGTGGCGCATGCGTTGCTTCCCTAATCGACCCGCTCGACGAGCATGGCACCGCCCAGGCCGCCGCCGATGCAGATCGCGGCCATGCCGCGTCGCCCTCCGGTGCGGCGCAGGACGTTGAGCACGTGCAGCACGATCCGCGTGCCCGACGCACCGACCGGGTGCCCGAGCGCGATCGCGCCGCCGTCGACGTTGAGGCGAGCCTCGTCGATCGCACCGAGCGCGCCCGGCAGCCCGAGTTCGTCGCGACAGTAGGTCGCGTCGTCCCAGGCGCGCATGCACGCGATGACCTGCGCAGCAAATGCCTCGTTGATCTCCCAGGCATCGAGGTCGTTCAGGCCGAGTCCGTGGCGCACGAGGATCGGCGTCGCCGCGTGGACGGGGCCCAGCCCCATCTGCGCCGGATCGAGCCCGGCCCAGTGTGAATCGACGATGCGACCGATCGGCGTGAGGCCGTGGCGGTCGACGGCGGCCGCCGAGGCGAGGACGACCCACGCGCCGCCGTCGGTGACCTGCGAGCTGTTGCCCGCCGTCACGTTCCCGTAAGGGCGATCGAAGAAGGGTTTGAGCCTGGCGAGGTTCTCCGGCGTCGAATCCGCCCGCACGCCGTCGTCGGCGGCGTACAGCGTGCCGTCCGCGCCGTAGATCGGCAGCACCTCGTCGGCGTAGTGACCGGCCTCTTGCGCCGCCAGCGTGCGGGCGTGGCTGCGCGCCGCGTAGGCATCCATCGCGGCGCGCGTGATGCCGAAGCGATGCGCGAGATTTTCCGCCGTCTGCCCCATGAGGAGTCCGCAGATCGGATCGGTCAGGCCCCGCATGAGCGAGATCACCGGCGCGAAATGCCCGGGGCGCAATCGCGTCAGGAGCGCCGCGCGCTGCCCGACCCCCTTTGCCGCGTACCACTTCGACAGCCACTGCACCATCGCATCGGAGAGGAGCAGCGGCGCGCGGGACAACGCATCGACGCCACCGGCGAGCACGAGTTGCGAGCGGCCGGTGCGGATATTGGCGATCGCCGAATCGATCGACTGCATGCCCGACGCGCAGTTGCGCATCACCGTCCAGCCGGGCACCTTGTCGCCGCACCCCATGCGCAGCGCACTGACGCGCCCGATGTTGACTTCATCGACCGACGGCGCGGCGCAGCCCAGGATGACTTCGTCGAGATCGGCGGGGGCGAAGCGCTGGCGCAGGAGGAGCGCGCGTCCTGCGGCCGTGGCAAGGTCGCTCGCCGAGAACGGGCCGGGCCGATTGCGTGCCTTGAGGAACGGCGTGCGCCGGCCGTCGATGATGTAGACCGGTTCACTCATGCGTTCTGCCGCGGCCGTCGTCGCGCGGGCGCGCGGCATCAGGCGACGCTGCGCTGCCGCGACCCGGCGCGGGTGCGGGCAAGCGCGTCGATGGCCGGCTGGAGCAGCGCCGCGCCCAGATCCCGATCGAAGTCGTCGACCGCGATCACCCGCGCGACGAGCTCGTGGTGCGTGGCGATGAGATTCGCCTCGGCCGCATCGATGATGCCAGCCTGCAACGCGCGCTGCGTGAGCAGTCCCGGTGCTGCCTCCGGCGCGAGCGCAGCGTCGAGTGTGCCCGCCTTGACCGCGGCGCGGATCTTCGCGTGCACGGGCTCGACCGCGAGCGTTGCCGCGAGCGAGCGCTCGAGGAGGCCGACCGGATCGTCGGCGCCGCCGCCGATGAAGATCGGCCCCGTCAGGCGATCACGCGTGGCCGACGGCGCGATCAAGAGCTGCGCCACCTCGTGCCCGAGCCCGTCCGACGGCGCGCGCAACCGGGGCCCCAACGGGAGCACGGCCAAGCGCACGAGGCCGGCAAGCAGGCGATTGGGCAAATTCGACGTCACGCCTTCGACCGCGCCTTGCATGCGGACGAGCGCATCCTGGAGCGCCCAGTGCACGAGCGGCGCATCGGCGGCTTGCCGCCCCTCCGCCTCGTGGCGATGCAACGTCGCCGACGCGAGGTAGAGCAGTGACAGGACGTCACCCAAGCGTGCCGAAAGCTTCTCCTTGCGCTTCAGTGCGCCGCCGAGCGATGCGGCCGCGACGTCGGCGAGCAAGGCGAGCACGGCCGAGAAGCGGGTGAGCTGTCGGTAGTAGCGGCGCGTCCAGGGCGCCACGTCGCGCGGCGCGCGCACGAAGCGCGCTCCCGTGAGCCCCATGACCAGCGCCCGCGCGAAATTGGCCAGCACGAAACGCACGTGGCCGAAGAGCGCCGCATCGAACGCACGGATCGCCTTCGCGGGGTCTCCTTCCTGCGCCGCGCCCATCTCGCGCAGCAGATACGGGTGGCAGCGGATCGCACCCTGACCGAAGATGATGAGGCTGCGCGTGAGGATGTTCGCACCCTCCACCGTGATCGCCACCGGGTGCTGCATGTATGCGCCGCCCAGGAAGTTCGACGGCCCCATGCAGATGCCCTTGCCGCCGATCACGTCCATCCCGTCGTTGATCGTCTGCCGGGCGCGCTCGGTGATGTGGTACTTGGCGATGGCCGACAGGACCGCCGGCTTCGCGCCGAGATCGATCGCGGTGGCGGTCAAGCGCCGCACGGCATCCATCACGTAGAGATTGCCGCCAATGCGCGCGAGCGGCTCCTCGACGCCTTCGAAGCGTCCGATCGGCAGGCGAAACTGCGTGCGGACCCGCGCATACGCGCCGACGGTTCGCGCGGTGAGCATCGCAAGCCCCGTGTTCGACGACGGCAGCGAGATGCCACGCCCTGCCGCAAGGCACTCCATGAGCATTCGCCAGCCCTTGCCGACCATCGCCTGGCCACCGATGACCCAGTCCATCGGGATGAAGACGTCGCGGCCGGAGTTCGGGCCATTCTGGAACACCGCATTGAGCGGCATGTGACGCCGGCCGATCACGACACCCGGATGCGACGTGGGGATGAGCGCGCAGGTGATGCCGAGGTCGTCGACCTCGCCCAGGAGATGCTCGGGGTCGTACACGCGAAAGGCAAGGCCGAGGAGCGTTGCGACCGGGCCCAGCGTGATGTAGCGCTTGTCCCACGTGACGGCGAGACCGAGCACGCGCTTGCCCTCGTGCTCGCCCCAGCGCACGAAGGCGTGATCGGGAATGGCCGCCGCGTCGGATCCGGCGTACGGGTTGGTGAGCGCAAAGCAGGGGACGTCGAGGCCCTTCGCGAGCCGCGGCAGGTAATGACGCTTCTGCTCGTCGGTGCCGTAATGCAGCAGGAGTTCGCCGGGCCCGAGTGAATTGGGCACCATCACCGTCACCGCCGCGGTTCCCGAGCGCGTCGACAGCTTGGTGATGACCGCCGCGTGCGCGTACGCCGAGAAACCGAGGCCGCCGTACTCCTTCGGGATGATCATGCCGAAGAAGCCCTTCTGCTTGATGTAGTCCCACGCGGCCGGCGGCAGGTCCTTGTAGACGTTGGTCGTCTCCCAGTCGCTCACCATGGCGCACAGCGTCTCGGTCTCGTGGTCGAGGAAGCTCTGCTCCGCCGGGGTGAGCGTGGTTTCGCGCGTGGCGAGCAGCCGCTGCCAGTCGGGGCGCCCGGAGAAGAGCTCGCCATCCCACCACACCGTGCCGGCTTCGAGCGCTTCGCGCTCGGTCTGCGACATCGGCGGCATGATCCGGCGGTACAGGCGCAAGACGCGGTGGCTCACGAGCGCGCGGCGCAGCGGAGGGATCGCGAGCAGCAGCCCGGCGAGCGCGCCGACGAGGGCGAGCGCGAGCGTCAACGTCGTCGGGAGCGCGTGCAGTGTCCACGCCGCGGCCAGCGCCACCGCGGCCGCCACGAGCCAGGCGATGCCGGGCGCGTTGACGTAGGCCAAACCGAGGGCGAACAGGACAACGACGACGACGAAGGTGAGAGTCAGCATGGCAGATGCTCCCAGGCGGAAAGTCAGGCGGCGGGAGGTAGCGCGGCGTCGATCTCGCGCGTGACGTCGCTCAGTTCCGGCAACGGCGCGGTCAGCCCGGCGAGGAGAAAGGGGGCGAGCCGCCGCAGCAGCAACTCGTCGTTGTCGGTCTCGACCGGGTTCAACTCGGCGATGATGCGCAGGGCATCGGTCGCCGCCAACGTGTACGACAGCGCGCCCATGATGAAGTGCAGTCGCCACGACAACTCGCGCCGGGGCAGGTGCGGCAGCGCGCGCGCGAACGCGTCCTTGAAGCGGGCGATCATCGGCGCGTACTGCGCGGACAGGAACTGACGGATGAACGGCGCCGGATCGGCGTAGGCGCGACCCACGAGGCGCAGGAAATCGGCACCACCGCGGGCCGGGTCGCGGGCGAGCTCCAGTGCGGGAATGAGGAGCGCCGCGAGGATCCGCTCGCAGCCCAGGGTCGCGGGTGCAACCGCGGCGGCGTAGCGATCGAGCCGGGCTACGCGCTGCTGGTTCATCGGGTCGAGCCGGCGCGTGAGCACCGCCTCGAAGAGCTCTTCCTTGGTGCCGAAGTGATAGTTGACCGCAGCGAGATTCACCGCGGCCGCTTGCGTGATGAGGCGCAGGCTCGTCGCCTCGAAGCCGTGCTCCATGAAGAGTGCCTCGGCGGCATCGAGGATGCGGACGCGCGTCGCGGCGGCGGGCGAACGACCCACGGCGAGGGTGGTGGTATCGGTGCGCATGGAAGACGGCAACGTCCGTTCCGCGGCGTGGGTCCCGGAGGTGGGTGGTGAGGTGAGCGACGTGGCAGCCTCTGCCACCGTCAAACACAAGTTTCAATCGTACGTTTGATTCATTATCAGCGTCAAGCGTGCCGGAGCCATCCCCGCCCGCTTGCCGACGCCCGCCCCACACCGCATTCGCCGGCGGCGCAATCCGCGTGCGCGGTAGGGTGGGGACCCCGTAGAATCCGGCCCCTCGACACGGCGAAGCGACCGGTCCGATGCGAAGCGATGGTGCGGTGGTCCCCTGGTGGTCGTTGCGGGTGCGGGCCATCGACGCCCGCACCGGTCCGAAGCGGTCCCGGTACCGCGATGCGAGGTCGCGTGACTGATCGCTCGCGCCGCCCGCGCCCCCCCGAAGCCCGCGCGTTCGCAACGCTCATCTCGTCGTTGTCGGCCCGGCTCGCAGGCGTCGCGGGCGATGCCGTCGATCGCGAGATCGAGGGTTGCCTGCGCGACCTCCTCGCCTTCTTCGGCGTCGACCAGTGTGGCGTCATCGAGGTGCAGGCGGACATCCGGCAAGCGCGGCTGCGCTACGTGGCGCACGTCCCGGATTTCGTGCCCGCCGCCACGACGCTGGAGTACGGCTCGGCGTTCCCGTGGACGCACGAGAGAGCGGTCATGCGCGGGGAATCGTTCGTCCAGCGCTCGATCGACGACCTGCCCGTGGATGCGCGCGTGGATCGTGCGTCGTGCCAGGCGATGGGTCTGGACTGCCTCGTCACCGTTCCTGTCGGCGTCGGGGGTCGGATCACCCACGTGCTGTGCCTCACGAGTCGCCGGACCATCGCGGATTGGCCCGCCGCGGTGCTGTCGATGCTCGAGACGATCGCGCAGACGTTCCTCGCCGTCTTGACCCGACACAATGCCGAACTCGCGCTGCAGGACACGTTGCGCCACCTCACCGAAGCGCAGCGGATCGCCGACGTGGGCACGTACGTCTGCGACTGGCGCGACGACACGCTGACCGGATCGGACGTGGCGACACGCGTCTTCGGCGCCCCGCTCGCCGGCGCTGCGCGCGACGTGCTCGCACGCGTCCACGCGCAGGACCGGTCGAAGGTGCGCGCGGCGCTTGCCGAAAGCCTCGCCAGACCCGGAACGGCACTCGATCTCGAGTATCGAATCGTGCGCGACGACGACTCGATCCGGACGATCCGCAGCAGCCTGCAGGGAACGCTCACCGCGGCCGGCACGCCATTGCGCACGCTGGTGACGATGCAGGACGTGTCGGACCTGCGCGCCGCCGAGCACGAGACCCGACAGCTGCGCGCGCAACTGCGCCACGCGGACCGTGCGGCGCATCTGGGTGCGCTGACGGCATCGCTTTCGCACGAACTCAACCAGCCGCTCACCGGGATCCTCGCCAACGCCCAGGCCGGCCTGCAAAGACTCGACGACGGCACGCTGAGCGGCGCGGAGGCCCGACAGATCCTCGAGGCCATCGTGCGCGACGACAAGCGTGCCGCCGGCGTGATCGCCCACGTGCGCGCGCTGCTGCGTCGTGAGGAAATCCCGCGGACCCGCTTCGACCTCGCCGAAGCGCTGGGCGAAGTGCTGGCGCTCTTTCGAAGCGAGTTCGACGCACGCGAGGTGTCGATCGACGCACGCCTCGAACGCACGTCGACCGTATTCGGTGACCGGGCGCAGGTCCAGCAGATCTTCGTCAACCTCATCGCCAACGCCATCGCTGCGCTCGAACACGTTCCCGCGGGTCGGCGCCGCCTCGACCTCGTGCTGTCGCGCCGCCGGGCGCACGCGATCGTGACCGTTCGCGACACCGGCTGCGGCATCGCCACGGATCGCCTGCCGCGGGTCTTCGAGCCGTTCTACACGACGCGCCAGGACGGACTCGGCATGGGCCTCGTGATTGCGCGCTCGATCGTCGAGGCGCACGGGGGAAGCCTTCGGGCCAGCAACCACGAGCAAGGGGGCGCGAGCTTCACCGTGCGCCTGCCAGGCTCACCCCCCTTGCGTCCTGCGCCGGGGCAGCGCCCGACGACGCACGCCGAGGCGACGGTCGCGGCGAACGATGTCGGGCCGATCTGCGTCGTCGACGACGATCGGGCGAGCCGGGAGGGCATGGCGCGGCTCTTGACGGCGGCCGGCTGGGCGGTCACGACGTTGCCTTCGGCCGAGGCAGCACTCGCCAGCGCCGCAGTCCGGGACGCGCATTGCATCATTCTCGATGTGCAGATGCCCGCGATGTCCGGGCTCGACCTCCATCGCGAGTTGAGACGCGCCGGCATCACCGCCCCGGCGATCTACGTCAGCGCGCGGGCCGACGCGGACACGGGTGTGGGCGCGATGAAGCGCGGCGCGGTGGAGTACCTGACCAAGCCCGTGGACGAGCGCGCGCTCGTCGCCGCCGTGCGCAAGGCGTTGGCGCTGCACGTCGAGTCGGCGCGACAGTCGGACGCACGTGACGCGCTGGTACAGCGCGTCGCGCGCCTCACCCCCCGGGAACGCGAGGTGATGAGCCTCGTCGTGGCAGGTCGGCTCAACAAGCAGATCGCTTCGCAACTGGGAATCAGCGAATCCACGGTGAAGCAACATCGCGGGCAGGTCATGGCCAAGATGGGCGTGCGGTCGCTCGCCGACCTCGTGCGCGCCTGCGAGAGCGCCGGCCTCGGCGCCACCGGGTAGCGCGGTATCGCCGCGCTTCCTACGAAGGTCGGATACGCATTCGACACCGGCGGCAGTATCGTTCGCCGCGTCCACGAAGGGACGTCGGCACGGCTGCCGGTCGGCGGCGCTCCGGCGATGGCGGGGGACCCCGCGTGTGCAATGACCGCAACGGAATCGAACGATGGCAGCGCCTGATGGAATCGACAGCAAGCGACGTGATGTCCTGAAGACGATGGGCGCGAGCGCGCTCGGCGTCACCCTCGGCGCGCCGCGGCGCGGCCAGGCGACGACGGCGCTGGGTGCGAGCACGGCCGGAACGCCCGCGGCGCCAAACGGGCCCCACAACATCCTGTTCATCCTGACCGACCAGGAGCGCTACTTCCGGCCGGGAGAGCTTCCGCAGGGTTACCGGCTGCCGGCGCACGAGCGCCTCGCGAAGCGGGGCATCGTCTTCGAGAACCACCAGATCAATTCCTGCGTGTGCACGCCGTCGCGCTCGGTGCTCTACACCGGGCGCCACATCCAGCACACGAAGATGTTCGACAACACGAACTTCCCGTGGATCCAAAGCATGTCCACGGAGATTCCAACGCTCGGGCACATGCTCAGAAGCGCCGGCTACTACACGGCGTACAAGGGCAAATGGCACCTCACCAAAGAGTTCGAGACGGTCAATTCGCTCGGGAACCCGGAGCGGATCTTCACCCGGGAGATGGACGCCTACGGCTTCAGCGACTATTTCGGCGTCGGCGACATCATTGCGCATACCCGCGGCGGCTATCTCCACGACGGCATCATCTCGGCGATGGGCGTGAGCTGGTTGCGCAGCCGCGGCAAGGACCTCGCGGCGCAAGGAAAGCCGTGGTTCCTCGCGGTGAATCTCGTGAACCCGCACGACATCATGTTCCTCGACACCGACCGGCCCGGGGAGAAGGTTCAGGCCCGCAACATTCTGGGTCATATCGAGCCCGCACCGGCGGACCCGCTCTACGCCAGGCGGTGGACATTCGACCTTCCCGCGACGCACGCGCAGCGGCTCGACGCGCCGGGTCGACCGCCGGCGCATGCCGAATTCCTGAGATCGCACGACACGCTTACCGGACGCATCCCCAACGAGGACTGGCGGTGGCGCTATCGCCACGACTACTACCTCAACTGCCTGCGTGACGCCGATCGCAACATCGTGCCCCTGCTCGACGAGCTCGACGCGCTCGGGCTTGCCGCCAACACCATCGTCGTACTCACCTCGGACCATGGCGACCTCGACGGCGCGCACCGGCTGCACTCGAAGGGGGCCACGGCGTACCGCGAGCAGAACAACGTCCCCCTGATCGTCGTCCATCCGGCGCACGCCGGTGGCAAGCGCTGCAAGGCGGTCACGTCGCACCTCGACATCGTGCCCACGCTCATCGGCCTGACCGGCACGAGCCCCGAGAAGAAGGCTGCCCTCACCCGGGACCTGCCGGGCAAGGACTTCTCGGCGCTTCTCGCCGCGCCCGAGAAGGCGCCGCATGGCGCAGTCAGGGACGGCTCGCTGTACTGCTACAACATGTTCGCCTACATCGACGGCGAGTTCCTGGAACGCGCGGTCGCGCTGCTCGGGCAGCCGGATGGGAAGGCGAAGGTCCAGGAAGCCGCCAAAGCGGGGACGCTGCGGCCGGATCTCACGCACCGCGGTGCGATCCGCGGCGTCTACGACGGGCGCTATCGCTTCGCCCGCTATTTCTCGCCGAAACAGCACAACCTGCCGACGTCCATCGAGGCGCTCTTCGGCGCCAACGACGTCGAGCTCTACGATGTCGAACGCGATCCGCTCGAGCGGCATAACCTCGCGCTGGATCGCGGCACGAATGGCGAGATCCTGATGACGATGAGCGCCAAGCTCAACGCGCTCATCGCGCGCGAAGTCGGCGAGGACGTCGGGCAGATGCTCCCGGGCGGCATCGACGCCGGCTGGGTACTGACCGACGCGGTCCACGACGTCTGAAAACGCGCAGGACCGGAGGTCGGCGAACCGCGTCGACGCGCCTCCCCGTCAGCGCGCGCTGCGGCGCGCCGCGACGAATGCCTCGACCTCGGCGGCCGTGGGCAACGCGGCCTGCGCCCCCGGCCGCGTGACCTTGAGCGCCGCGGCGCCGTGCGCGAAATCGACGGCGGCGTCGAGCGAACGCCCCGCGGCGCGCGCGCAGGCGAGCGCACCGATGAAGCAGTCGCCGGCACCGGTCGTATCGACCGCGTCCACGCGCAGTGCCGCGGAGAAGCGGGCGCCCGCGGCATCGAGCACGAGCGCGCCGTCCGCGCCGAGGGTGGCGACGACCGTGGCCGCACCGCGACCGCGCAGGTCGTTTGCAGCGCGCAGTGCGCCGTCGCGCGTCCGGACGTCGATGCCGGTGAGCGTCTCGAGCTCGCTTTGATTGGGCACGATGAGGTCGAGCCGCGCGAGCCAGGTCTCGGGCAGCGGCTGCGCCGGCGCCGGATTGAGCCATACGGCCGGGCCGCCCGCGGCCACGCCGAGGACCGCCGCGACCACGGCCGGCGGGGTCTCGAGCTGGCACAACACGATGTCCGCGTCCCGCAGATGCGAGGCAGCGCTCGCCACGTCGTCGCGGCCGAGCGCAGCGTTCGCGCCCGGCGCGAGGACGATGACGTTGTCGCCCTGCGCGTCGACGACGACGGCCGCAACTCCGGTCGAGCGGTCGGGGACCGCGCGCAGCGCGGCGACGTCGATCCCTTCGGCCACAAGCCCCGCGCGCACGCGCTCGCCGAGGGCATCGGCGCCGATGCAGCCGACGAAGGCCACGCGCGCGCCAAGCCGCGCTGCGGCGACCGCCTGGTTCGCCCCCTTCCCACCGGCCTCCCAGCGCGCATCGGCAGCGGTCACCGTCTCCCCGCGCCGCGGCAATGCCGCGCAGGCCATGATGAGATCGGCATTGGCGCTACCGACCACGGCGATCCGGGGTGTCGTCGCTTGGATGGGCATCGTTGCAGTGTACGGGCGAAGGCGCGGGGCCGGCGAGCCTCGCGGCCAACACGCTCGCACGCATCTTCGACGGTACGCCCGGAGCGACGGCGACCCTTGCAACGCCAAAGCCACGCCCCAATGTGGCAACGATGGACACCAACGGCGATCGGCCGCGCCTGTCGGGCCCGCAGGGCCGAACCTACCGCTTCGACTTCGCGCCACAGACCCTCATGGGGCGCATCGTCGGTTTTGCGCTGGCCGCGGTGACGCTCGTGCTGGCGTTCGTGTTCTCGCTCATCGTCTTCGTCGCTCTTGCCACGATCGGCGTGGTGGCCGGCGCATGGTTGTGGTGGAAGACGCGCCACGTGCGCAAGACCCTGCGCGAGGCGCAATCGCGCGCCCGTCCGGGCGAGCGCGAGGTGCGCGGTGAAGCCATCGTCGTGCGCACCGACGACGCCGACGACGACGGCTCCCGGTAAGCGGGCGGCGCCACGGTGGCGCCGGGACGGCCGCGCGGTGATGGCGACGACGACGCGCGGCGCCGCTATACTCGCGGCACTCGCGGCAGGCGGACGAAACGACCGCAGGAGCGCCGATGGCGACCATCTCGATCTCGCGCAAGCACAGGCTCGCACACAAGAAGGCGAAAGCGGTGGCCGAGCGCATCGCCCGGGACCTCGACCAGCGCTACGGCCTCGACTACGCGTGGGACGGTGACCGCCTCGAATTCGAGCGGCCGGGCCTGTCCGGGCGCATGCGCGTTGCCAAGGACTCGATCGCGCTCGACGTGCGTCTCGGCCTTCTGCTGACGCCGCTCAAGGCCACGTTCGAACGCGAGATCGGCAGCAAGCTCGACGAACTGCTCGCTGACGCCTGAAGCTCGCGTCGGGTGCTACGGCACGCGCACCGCCAGTGGTGGTGTCGCACGAAAGAGGAGCGGATCCGGAAACGGATCCACGGCCCCGCCGGCGATCGCCTCGTGGATGCGCGTTTCGCGTCGCTCGATGGTGCTGAGAAACTCATTGGCCCCCCGCATGCCGCGAAACGCCGCGAAGCCGCGCTCCAGGAAGTCCTGCAGCGCCGCGAGTCCCGCCATGCGCGCGGGACGACGCATCAACGCGAGCGCCGTGGTGATGAAGCGCTTGCGCACGGCGTGGTCCAGCGCGGTGCCGATCTCGCCGATGAGCGCGATTTGCCGCTTGCGCAGGGGAAAGCTACCGGCGCGACGATACGCCTTGCAATACTCCGCAACCGTGAATGTCGCGTCGGCGCGCGGCAGGCGAGCGAGTACCGCGCGGTCGAGCGCTTGCGACAGTGCGTTGAGCTCGACCGCAGCGGCGGTGGTCGCGATGACGCTATCCGGCAGCACCTTGACGAGCGTGGGCACGACGCGGGCGAGATCGGCATCGCGCCGGCTGTAATCGGCCGGACCGTACAGGTCGTCCTGGAAGAACTGGATCGCTGCCGCATAGCGCGCATCGGCCGCAAGGTCCGCGTACGTCATGCGCAGGCGTCGGGCCTGCCACGCCGCGAGCCGATCGAGCGCGCCCGCGAGGATCGGATTGTCGCGCCGCTCTTCGTGCAGGCGCTGGACGTGCACCAGTTCGCGCACGAGCGCATCCTTGCTCGACACTCGGTCTTCCTGTGGGGACATGCGCCGCGACGGCCACAACGCGGGAGATGACGGGCCGAAGTCTAACAGCGGCCCGTGCCGCACCTCCAACCCGTCGGTCGCACGGTTAGATTGATTCGTCTACGCTTGCGGCCTATGGTCGTTGCGTTGGCGTTCCATCCTCCTCGTCACTGTCTGCCGTCCGCATCGTCGTGAGCATTTCCCGTCGCACGTTCATCGTCACCGGAACCCTGGGTGCCGTCGCGCTCGCGACGGCGGCGTGGCTGCGGGGGCCGCACGCCCCGCCGCTTACCATCGCACGTCGCGCGCTCGATGCCGACGCCGAGGCGATCTTCGGTGCGATCGCGCCGGTCATGCTTGCCGGGGCGTGGCCCGAGGCGGGCGCGGCCGAGGCGCAGGCGCGCGAGGAGACGCTCGCGGGGATCGACGCGGCGGTCGCGGGACTCGCGCCGGGCGCGCGCGCGGAACTGCGCGAACTCGTCGCGCTGCTGTCGCTGCCGCCGGTGCGCATCGGCCTCGCCGGCGTGCACGGTTCGTGGCACACGGCCTCGCCGGCGCAAGTCCGCCGTTTCCTCGATCGCTGCCGCGACAGTCCGTTGCTCACGTTGCGCGCGGCATACGACGCGTTCCACGCCTTGATCCTCGCCGCGTGGTACGGGCATCCCCGCGCATGGCCCGCGATCGGCTACCCCGGCCCGCCGCAATTCGCCGCGCCGCCATGACGGCATCCAACGCGGTGATCATTGCCGACCCGATCGTCGAGGGCCTCGCGCGAGGGTGGAAGGTGGTCGACGCCGCTCGCCTTGAGCGCGACCTCGTGCTCGACGCCGACGTCGTCGTCGTCGGCACTGGCGCCGGCGGCGGTACCGCGGCCGAGATCCTCGCCGCGAGCGGCGCGTCGGTCGTGCTGCTCGAGGAAGGGCCGCTGCGTTCGTCGCGCGATTTCTCGCTGCACGAGGCGACGACGTATCCGGCGCTCTACCAGGATTCGGCCGCGCGCAAGACGCGCGATCAGGCGATCACGATCCTCCAGGGACGCTGCGTCGGCGGCGGCACGACGGTGAACTGGACGAGTTCGTTCCGCACACCGGTGACGACCCTCGATTGGTGGCGTCGCGAATACGGACTGGCCGACGTCTCGGCAGCGGCGATGGCGCCGTGGTTCGAACGCATGGAAGAGCGCCTGTCGATCGCGCCCTGGCCGGTCACGCCCAATGCCAACAATGCCGCCCTCGCACGAGGCGCGGCAGCGCTCGGCATCGCGACCGCCACCATGCAGCGCAACGTCAAGGGCTGCTGGAACCTGGGCTATTGCGACCTCGGGTGTCCGACGAACGCGAAGCAGTCGATGCTCGTGACGACGCTGCCCGCCGCCCTCGACCGCGGCGCCACGCTCGTCACGCAACTGCGCGCCGATCGCCTCACGACACGCGCCGACGCGGTGAGCGCGGTCGAAGGACACGCGATCGATCCGGCGAGCGGCAAGCGCACGGCGCGGCGGGTCACCGTGCGCGCGCGCGCGTTCGTGTGCGCTGCCGGTGCGATCGGCACCCCGGGACTCCTGTTGCGCAGCGACCTGCCCGATCCGCACGACCTCGTCGGTCGCCGCACCTTCCTCCATCCCGTCGTACTCTCGGCCGCGGCCATGCCGGAGATCATCGACGGCTTTGCCGGCGCGCCGCAATCGCTGTACAGCGATCACTTCCAGGAAAACGAGCCGCTCGACGGTCGCATCGGCTTCAAGCTCGAGGTTCCGCCGCTGCATCCGTTGCTCACCGCCGTGACCCTCTCCGGCGACGGCGAACCGCACGCGCGCTGGATGCACGACTATCGGCACCTCCACGTCGTGCTCGCCCTCCTGCGCGACGGCTTCCATCCCCACAGCCCCGGCGGCCGCGTCCAGTTGCGCAGCGACGGCACGCCGGTGCTCGACTATCCGCTGACACCCTACCTCTTCGACGGAATGCGTCGTGCCTTCCTCGCGATGGCCCGCATCCAGTTTGCCGCGGGCGCGCAACGCGTGGCGCCCGGTCACGGGCACGGCCTTGCCTTCACCTCGCTGGCGCAGGCCGAGGCTGCCATCGCTGCCTTCCCGCTCGCGCCGCTCGCCACGCGCGTCGTCTCCGCGCACGTGATGGGTGGCGCCCCCTTCGGACCCGATCCGCGACGCGCGGTCGTCGATCCGGCCGGGCGCCATCATCATCTGCAAAACCTCTGCGTGTGCGACGGCTCGATCTTTCCGACGTCGATCGGCGCGAACCCGCAACTGTCGATCTACGCGTTTGCCGCACGCATCGCGACCGCGCTCGCCCACGGTCTCGGCTGAGCCGATCCGTCCACCCCGCGCTGCGCTTTAGTGTGATTCCTCTAGGGAAGTGTCGGTACATTCGATCGTGAAGCGTGGTCGGAACCCGACTGCGCGCACCCGAAAGGAGAACGCATCATGCGCAATGTCGAGAGCAAGACCCTGCCGATCGCCGGTGCCGTCCGGCACGCGTCCCGTCAACTGTGGCTCGCCGGTCTCGGCGCGGCCGCACTCACCCGGGATTGGGCCGAATCCGGCGCCGGTCCCATGTTTCGCTCACTCGTCAAGGAAGGCACGCTCGTCGAAGCGCGGACGATCCGCGTCGTCGGCGATCGCCTCGAAACGTCGTACACCCGGGTCAATTCGGTGTGGCGCCGCGCCCGTGCCGCGGTGCAATCGAGCGTCCGCGACGCCGCCGACTCGGCGGTCTCGCTCGTGCAAAAGGGTCTGCCCCGGTCGCTGCCGCAGGTGAAGCTGCCGGCGATGGCGGCCACCGCACCCGCCCGCAAGACCTCGCGCAAGCGCACGGTCAAGACGACGACCGCCACGCGCGGCGCACGCGGCGCCACGCGCGGCACGCGCGGAAAGACTCGCGCCGGGACGTAGTTCTCCGTTACCATTGCGCGCACACGGGACGCCGCCACATGGCGTCCCGTCGATGCATCGCTCGCACGAAAGTTCGATCGGCCTATGGCGCGCGCCGCAGGGTCGGTGCGTGTACGGGGCGACGCCGCTTTGGTATCAAGGGGGATCATGGAGGAACTGCCTGGGTCCGCACGTGCCGCACGGCGCGTGACCCGTCGTCGCATCGCACCCCAATCCGCGCGTGGCCGCAGCGTTCGTGCCAACGACGGCGCGTCGGGCCGCGGCATCGGTCTCGCCCTCGCTGGCGGCGGCCCCTTGGGCGGTGTCTACGAGATCGGCGCGCTGCTCGCGCTCGCGGACTCGCTCGACGGCCTCGATCTCAATCGGCTCGACGTCTACGTCGGCGTTTCGTCGGGCGGGTTCGTCGCCGCCGCACTCGCCAACGGCATCTCTCCCGCACAGATGTATCGCCTGTTCATCGACGACGGCGTCGATGCGGCGCTACGTCCGGAGATCTTCCTGCGGCCGGCGTTCGGCGAGTTCCTGCGTTGCATCGGCGCCTTGCCCGGGCTCGCCGCAGAAGCGACGCTCCAGTATCTGCGTGACCCTTTCAACCAGGGCCTCGCGCGCTCGCTCGCCACCCTGGCGAAAGCGTTGCCGACGGGGCTTTTCGACAATCGGGTGATCGATCGCTTCCTCGCCCGACTCTTCAACGCCCCCGGCCGGACCAACGACTTCCGCGAGCTGCACACGAAGCTCTTCCTCGTCGCGACCAACCTCGACACCGGGGTGCCGACGACGTTTGGCCCCGGCGCCCATGACGACGTGCCGATTTCGCGCGCCATCGAGGCGTCGAGCGCATTGCCCGGCCTCTTCCCGGCGGTACCGATCGCCGGCGGCCATTACGTCGATGGCGCGCTCAACAAGACGCTGCACGCCTCCGTCGCGCTGGAGCAAGGCGTCGGGCTCCTCATCTGCGTCAATCCGCTCGTTCCCTTCGACGCGACCGCGGCGCAGCGTCACGGCATGCCGCGCGTCGACCACATCGCCGAGGGCGGCCTGCCGCTCGTGCTCAACCAGACCTTCCGCGCGGTGATCCATTCGCGCATGCAGGTGGGCATGGAGCGCTACGCGCGGCGCTATCCGCACGCCGACATCGTGCTCTTCGAGCCGGCGCGCGAGGATGCGGACATGTTCTTCGCCAACATCTTCAGCTATCGCCAGCGACGGCGCCTGTGCAGCGTCGCGTTCGCCACCACGCGCGCCAACCTCGCCGCGCGCGCCGCCAACCTCGGCCCCATCCTGCGCCGGCATGGCATCGCCTTGCGACACGATCGCCTGGTTGAGACGACGCGCGACATCACCGACGCGCTCGACGACCCGCGTCCGCTGCAACACGACGTCTCGCGGCGCACCGTCAGGCAAACCGCCCGCGAGCTCGCGCACACCCTCGATCACCTCGAGCGGGCCGTGGCCCGCGCGCGCTAGCAGCGCCGCATCCGGCGCGGCCCGATGGCGCAGCGCAAGCCCCCGCGCCGCACCCGCGAGCGGATCCTCGAGACGAGCCTTGCGCTCTTCAATCGCGACGGCGAGCCGAACGTCACGACGGCGCACATCGCCGACGAGATGAACATCAGCCCGGGCAACCTCTATTACCACTTTCGCAACAAGGACGAGATCGTCGGCAAGCTCTACGACGCCTACGCGGCGAGCGTGACGCCGCTCCTCGCCGTACCCGACACCCCGCCGCCCGGGGTCGAGGACCTGTGGTTCCTCCTCCATCTGCTCTTCGAGCGCATGGCGCAGTACCGCTTCCTCTTCCGGGACCTGGACGAGATCAGCTCCCGCAGTCGCCGGCTCGCGACCCGCCTGGCCGACCTCTTCGCACGGCTGACCGCGACGGTGCAGGCGATGTGCGGCAGCCTCGTGCGGTCCGGCCGGATGGACGCGAGCGATCGCGAGATCCGCACCCTCGCGACCAACGCCGCGCTCGTGTGCACGTACTGGATGTCGTGGCAGCGGGTCACCGGCGGCCACCGCGGCGAACTCGCCCCCGACCACGCGGCACACAACGTGCTTTCCCTCTTCGCACCGTATCTCGTGGGGGACGACCGGGCCTTGCTCGAGCGGATCGGCGAAGGCTATCTCGCAACGCCCTGACCAAGGAGGATGCATGGCCGCAAAATGGGTGAAGTTTCCGTATGCCGACGCGGCCTACGAGTACGACGCTGGCGGCCTCAAGAAGGCATGGGCCCGGCTGCACCGCGGCGACGGCGAAGCGTTCCCCAAGGACGCCGCCATCGTCGCCGCCTGGCAGGCGTTCCATGCCGGCCGCTTCGGTGACGCGGTGAAGCTCGGCACCGCCGCGGGTGGCACGGGAACCAACGCCGCGATCAAGGCGCAGGTGGTCTACGCGCAATACCTCGAGAAGGCGGTGAAGGCGAAGCTCGCGCTCCTCGAGGAGGCGGTCGCCACCGCCGAGGCGCGACGCAAGGCGGCGCCGAAGGATGCGAACGCGCACTACCTGTATGCCTTTGCGCTCGGCCGCTACAGCCAGGGAATCTCGGTGGCGAAGGCGCTGACGCAAGGCTACGGCGGCAAGATCAAGGATGCGCTGCTCGTCGCGCTCAAGCTCGACCCCAGGCACGCCGAGGCGCACACCGCCTTCGGCGCGTACCAGGCCGAGGTCATCGACAAGGTCGGAGCGCTCGTCGCCGGGATGACCTACGGGGCAAGGAAGGATTCGGCGCTCGAGCACTACGACCAGGCGCTCTCGCTCTTCCCCGAATCACCCATCGCCCACATCGAATACGGCAATGGGCTACTCATGCTGTTCGGCAAGAGCCGCGTCGGCGACGCAACCAAGGCTTACGCGAGGGCGGCCGCACTCGCGCCCGCCGATGCCATGGAGCGCCTCGACGTCGAGTTCGCGAAGGCGGAGCTAGAATGATTTCGTGGTGGCGCCCGACGGCGCTGGAAAGGAGTTGGGCATGAAGCAAATCCGACGATGCCTCGCCCTCGTGCTCACGGGCGTCCTGCTCGCGGGCGGTGCGGTGGCGCAGGACAAGGCCGCCCCGGGCAAGGCCGCCGCGGCGCCCGCGGCCGAGCGGCCGGCGGCCAGCATCGACACGCTCAAGCGCATCCGCGACACCGGCACGCTGCTCATCGGCGTGCGCGAGGCGAGCGTGCCCTTCTCCTTCGTCGACGCGACGAAGCAGCCGCAGGGTTACACGGTGGACCTGTGCCTGCGTGTCGCCGACGCCATCAAGGCCGAGTTGAAGCTGCCCAAGCTCGAGGTCAGGTTCGTGCCGGTCCTGTCGGCCAACCGCATCACCGCGCTGCTCGACGGCAAGATCGATCTCGAGTGCGGCTCGACCACCAATACGCGCGACCGCCAGAAGCAGGTCGCCTTTGCCTACACGACGTACATCGCCGGCATCAAGATGCTCGCCAAGAAATCGGCGAACGTTCACTCGATCGACGATCTGCGGGGCAAGAGCGTGGTGGTGACCAAGGGCACCACCAGCGAGAAGATCCTGAAGACGATGAACGCCGAGCGCCTGCTCAAGATCAACATCCTCGAGGCCTCCGACCACGGCGAGTCGTTCAAGATGGTCGACGAGGACAAGGCGGCCGCCTTCCTCATGGACGACGTGCTGCTCTACGGCCTCATCTCGAAGGCGAAAAAGCCCGAGGACTTCGCGGTCGTCGGCAAGTACCTGTCGGTCGAGCCCTACGCCATCATGCTGCGCAAGGACGAGCCGGCGTTCGAAAAGATCGTCAACCGGGCGCTCATCGACCTGTTCCAGTCCGGCGAGATCCGGCGCATCTACGCGAAGTGGTTCAACACGAGGGATCTCGTGGTTCCGCTCAACCCGTACCTCAAGGAAGCGTTCGCAACACCGAACACGTACCCGGCGTGGCCGTAGCCGCGCGGCCGAGGAGCCGCGGCCCCACCGTGGCCGCGATCACGCCGTCGGGAGCGTTCGCCACGACGGCCGCCCTGGGGTGATGCTCGTCGCTGCGGATCATCCGACTGCGGCGGCGGCCACGTCCGGATCGAGATCGCCGGCACGCGGCCAGGGCGCGAGCAGCGTCGTGAGCACGAGCTGCTCGAACTCGCGCGCGAAGCGATCGGCGATGTGCTCGGGATCTGGACACAGGCCGGCGTCGGTGACGATGCCGAACTGCACGGCGCCGTCGTACGAGATGATCGACACGCCCAATCCGATGTTGCCCGATTGCGGAACCCAGAACATCAGGCTGTCGATCGCGGCACCAGCGAGGTAGAGCGGCTGCTGCGGCCCGGGAACGTTGGTCATCACGCTGGTGGCGTTTCTCGAAAGCGCTTGCAGGACGAGTTCCTGCAGCGGACGCGGGCCCGAACCCATCGCCGCCAGCAGGCCGAGGGCGAGCACCGGCTGATGCGAGCCCTTGAGGGCGTCCATGTTGGCGCGCACCGCGTAGAGCCGCGCGATCGGATTCTCGATGCCGATGGGCAGATCGAGGAATACGAGGCCGAACTGGTTGCCGAGCCGGTAGGCCTGCTCCATCGGCCGCAGGTTGACTGGAACGAGCGCGCGCGTCATGACGCCGAGCGTCGGGTCACCCTTCAGCGCGAGATAGCTGCGCAGCGCGCCGGCCGCGCACGAGAGCAGGACGTCGTTCACCGACGCGCGCAGCGCGTGCCCGATCGCCTTCACCTCCGTGAGCGGTAGCGGATCGGTCCACGCCACGCGCTTGGCGACACCCGGGACCCCCTTGAAGCGGGTTGCCGAGTCGGTGGACATGAGCGCGAGCTTCGCGGCTTCGGCGGCGAGGGCAGCGCCTTCGCCGGCGAGCGCGGCCGCCCGGGTCGGATCGGCGACGAGCGCCGCGCCCTGGTCCATGACCGCGGCGCCGAGCTTGCGCGCCATGCCCGCGATGCCGGAGAGCGGGCCCAGCAACGCGCGCAGGGGATCGTCGCCCCGGGCGGCACGTCGCGGCCGCGGCGTGAACGGCATCGCCGGCGGGCCGTCGGGGCCGGCGTCGGTCATCGACAGCATGACCCGCACGAGCGCGATGCCGTCGGCGTACGCATGATGGATGCGGACGATCACCGCGCTCCCGCCGCCGTAGTCGGCCACGAGATGAAATTGCCACAGCGGGCGCGTGGGATCGAGCGGCGTGGCCGCGAGCTCGGAGACGAGCGCTTGCAATTCGGCGCGCCCGCGGCCCCCCGACAAGTCGGCGCGAACGACGTGGTGCGTGACGTCGAAGCCGGCATCGGCCTCCCAGAAGGCAACGCTCGCGATCTCACGTGGCCGGTCGCGGAAACGGCGGAACACGACGAAGCGCTCGGCCACCACACGGCGCAAACGCGCGAGCGTCACCCGCTGTCGGAACAGGAGCACGCCGCAGATCATCATGAGGTTCTGCGGCCGATCCATGCGCAGCCACGCGGTATCTACCGCGGACATCTTGACGCGTCGGGCTGCGGGCATGGCGGAAGACGGAACGCGCCCGCTCGTTGCGGGCGACTCTGGGGTCACGCTAAAGTAGCACGAAACACGCACGCGAATGCGCCGCGTGCCCGGAGGAGATCCCGCATGGCCACCGCAAAGAAGGACGATCTCGCAAGCCGATTCGAGGCTGCCGCCGCCGCGGCGAAGCAGACGAAGAAGAAACCCGACAACACCACCCTGCTCAAGCTCTACTCGTACTACAAGCAGGCCACCGAAGGCGACGTGAAGGGCACGCGTCCGGGCGGCCTCGATTTCGTCGGGGGCGCCAAGTACGACGCGTGGGCAAAGCTCAAGGGAATGGCGCGCGACGAGGCGATGACGCAGTACATCAAGCAGGTCGACAAGCTGAACCGGCCGTAGCGCCGCGACACGCGCCGCCGCAACCGCCGCGGTCCGCGACCGGGCGCGTCGTCAGCCGGCCGTGCGCTTGCCGCGGGGTCGACGCGCGCCGGGGGTCGGCGCCGCGGCCGGCCCGGCCGCAGCCGCCTTGGTCTTGCGGGCGCGCTTCGCACCCGACGCCGTGCTGGCCGCCGCGCGCTTGCCGCTGCCCTTGACGAGTTCGTTGACCGCGGCCGACAGCGCATCGACCCGCTCGGCGAGGCGCTCGACGTCGCTTTGCGTATGGACCCCGAGCTTGGCCAGCGCGCGCGCCACGCGCGCTTCGAAGACCTGCTCGAGCTTGTCCCAGGTTCCTCCGACGCCGTCCTTGACTTCCTGCACCTTGGCCTTGGCGGCATCGGTGGCTGCGGCCGCCGTGTCGACCGCGGCCTTGCGTGTCTTCGATTCGAGCGCTTCCCCCTGCTTGACGAGACTCTCGAAGACACGCATGCCCTCGGCCTGTGCCCGCGAGAATGCACCCAGCCCGGCGAGCCAGATGCTGCGCGACGAATCGAGTCCATGCTGCGACCGGTCGCGGGCCTTCTCGCCTCGCTTGCCGCTGCGCTCGTTCGCTTCGGCGTTGTCTTCGGCCATCGCGGCCCGCGCCTTCTTCAGCATCGCTTGCTCCTCGCCTCGTGTGCCGCGCCCTTCGGCAATGCGCCGATTCTAGGTCGCGTGCGGTAGAGCAATCATACTAGACGCGCCACGCGCCGCACGCGCGCGGCGACGGCGTACAATCGCCGCGCGTCGCGATGCGCACCGCCTCCGCGGCGCAAGCGCGCCAGTCGGCGCCAACGCCATGCCGCGAACGATCGGCGCGCCGTCAACGGCCCCGCCCCGACTGCAGGCGGCATCGAATCGCAAGGAGGAAAGGATGGCTTACTTCGTCACCGGCGCGACCGGATTCATCGGTCGGTTCCTCGTCGAGCGGCTCATCGCCCGCGGCAAGCCCGTCTACGTGCTCGTGCGCAAGGGGTCGCAGGGGAAACTCGATGCGATGCGCGCCCGCTGGGGTGAGGGTGCGAAGCACGTCGTGCCCGTGCTCGGAGACCTCGCAAAGGACGATCTCGGCGTGAGCGCGGCCGACCAGAAGCGGCTCAAGGGCAAGATCGCGCACGTGTTCCACCTGGCGGCGGTCTACGACGTCAAGGCGCCCGCCGAGCAGCAGCAGAAGGCGAACGTCGACGGCACGCGCCACGCGGTCGACTTCGCGGAGGCGATCGGCGCCGGCTGCTTCGACCACGTCAGTTCGATCGCCGCCGCGGGGCTCTACGACGGCGTGTTCCGCGAGGACATGTTCGAAGAGGCCGAAGATCTCGACCACCCGTATTTCCGCACCAAGCACGATGCCGAGGCCGTCGTGCGCAACGAGTGCACGATCCCGTTTCGCATCTACCGACCCGGCTTCGTCGTCGGCGACTCGACCACCGGCTACATCGACAAGGTCGACGGCCCCTATTACTTCTTCAAGCTGCTGCAGAGGGTTCGCAGTGCACTGCCGCCGTGGGTCCCGATGATCGGCATCGAGGGCGGGCGCATCAACATCGTCCCGGTCGATTACGTTGCGGACGCCCTCGATGCGCTCGCGCACAAGAAGGGGCTCGACGGGAAATGCTTCCATCTGACCGACCCGCATCCGCATCGCATCGGCGAGGTGCTCAACATCTTCGCCAGGGCGGGCCACGCGCCGCAGATGACGATGCGGCTCAACGCCCGCATGTTCGGCTTCATCCCCGCGCCCGTGCTCTACGGGATCGGCTCGCTCGCCCCGGTCAAGCGGATGATGCGCGCGGTACTCACCGACCTCGGCATCCCGAAGGAGGTGTTCCAGTTCGTCAACTGGCCGACGCGCTACGACAACCGGGAAACGGTGAAGGCGCTCAAGGGCACCGGGATCAGCGTCCCGCCGCTCGAGAGCTACGCCGCGAAGATCTGGGATTACTGGGAACGCAATCTCGATCCCGACCTGTTCATCGACCGCAGCCTCGCGGGACGCGTCAAGGGCAAGGTCACGGTCGTCACCGGCGCCTCGTCGGGGATCGGCCGGGCCACCGCGATCAAGCTCGCCGGTGCCGGCGCCAAGGTGATCCTCGTCGCCCGCGGCGAGGAGAAGCTCGTCGAGACGAAGCGGGAGATCGATGCGGCAGGAGGCGCGTGCTGGATGTACACCGCGGACGTGGCCGACATGAGCTCGTGCGACGCGCTCGTCGCGCGCGTGCTGAAGGATCACGGCACCTGTCACTACCTCGTCAACAACGCCGGCCGCAGCATCCGCCGCGGCGTGACCAACTCGTTCGACCGCTTCCACGATTTCGAGCGGACGATGCAGCTCAACTACTTCGGTGCCTTGCGCCTCATCATGGGCTTCCTGCCGAAGATGCTCGAGCAAAAGCAGGGGCAGATCATCAACATCTCGTCGATCGGCGTGCTGTCGAACGCGCCGCGCTTCTCGGCCTACGTCGCATCGAAGTCGGCGCTCGATTCGTTCGCGGCATGCGCGGCGAGCGAGCTCGCCGACAAGAACATCCACTTCACGACGATCAACATGCCGCTGGTGCGCACGCCGATGATCGCCCCCACCAAGATGTACGAGAACGTGCCGACGCTCTCGCCGGAAGAGGCGGCCGACCTCGTGGTCGAAGCCATCGTGCGCCGGTCGGTGCGCATCGCCACCCGCCTGGGCATCTTCGGCGCCGTGTGCCACGCCATCGCGCCCAAGCTCACGCAGATCCTCCTCAACACCGCGTTCCACATGTTCCCCGACTCCGCAGCGGCGCAAGGCAAGAAGGGCGAGGACGCCACGCGCCAGGATCTGTCGCCCGAGCAGATGGCGTTTGCGCAGCTCACGCGCGGGATCCACTGGTAGCGCGCGGCCGTCGTCCTCGAGGCCTCGCTTCAGGGCGCCACGGCGGGGCCGCGGGCCGCGGTGTCATCGGTGGCCCGGGCGCGGCGGACTTCGTCTGCCACGAGCGTGAGGACGCGCGGGTCACTGAGCAGCGCGTTGTGCGCGATGCCCGCAAGCGCGATGTCGCGGTCGCCCCATCGTGATGAAACCTGCGGCGTCACCATCGAGTCGTGCCACGACCAGATCGAGACGATCGGAACGGCGGCCTCGCCGGCTTCGCGACTTTGCAGCGTGCGCAGGTACGGGCTGCCCGGACGCATCTGCGCCAGCGGTGCGCCGGCCATGAGCCAGGCATGCCGGCTGCCTTCGTACGGCGTGCCGATCGAGACCACGCGCCGCACGTGCGCCGGACCGTACGCGCGCAGGTACGAGCGCGCGACGAGCCCTCCCATGCTGTGCGCAACGACCATCACCTGCGTCGCCCCCGTGCGCCGCTCGATCGCTGCGATCTTCGCCGCCACCTGCGGCGCGAACGTCTCGATGGGCGCGAACGGCGGGCCGTACGACAGCGCGTAGACGGGCCCCAATCCTTCCGCCTCCAGGTGGCGCCGCAAGGTCGTCCACACGGCGGCGTTGCAGCCGACGCCGTGGAGAAGCAGGATCGGCAGCGTCGCCGGTGCGGCAGGCGGGTCGCGCATCAGGATCGCGTAGAAGATCATCTTCGGCGCTTGCGCGATGGCGATGAACTCGCGCGCGAACATCCGCACGCGACCGCCGAAGTCGAGTTCGCACGCGGGAGGGCGCGCGCTGCGCCAGCGCCAGCCGAAGTACATCCACAGCGTCGTGAAGAAGAGCGGAACGGCGAGGTACGCGAAGGGATAGCCGACGACGAACGGCCACCACGCCGCACCCCGACCCACCGCGTGCACCGCCCACGCGACGTACCCGAGCGTCCCGAGTCCGAAGGCCGTGGCGAAATAGATCGCGACCCACATGCGGCGCAATGATGGAAACCGGCCGCCTCGCGGCGGTCGTTCAGGCCACGGGCACGGCGCCGCGCACGCGGACGCTGCGCAGGGCGTCGAGCGTTGCGTCGAGGTCGGCCAGCGGCAGCACCCCCGGCGCCGTTCGGCGCAGGCGACGCGCAAGCTCGCCCCCTGCCCAGAGCGCGATGTTCGCCGGCAGTTGCGCGCGCAGGCTCGCGAGCGCTTCGCTCGCCTGGCGCAACGGAAAGCACGCCGCGAACGACAGCGCGACGACGTCGACCCGGTGCGCCACCGCGGCCGCCCGGACGTCCTCGACCGGTGTCTGCGGACCGAGCGAGATGCAGTGCGCGCCTTCGGGCACGGCGAGCGCCTCGACCATGAGCAGGCCGAGCGCGTGCGGCTCACCCGGCAACGTCGTCAGCAGCACGCGCGGCGTGCCCACGTGACGCGCGAACGCATGCAGCGCGCCGCGCAGCGTCGCCTGCACCTGTTCGGTGTACAGGTGCTCTTCGAATACCGCGAGCTCGCCACGCATCCAGGCATCGCCCACCGCCCGGTTGAGCGGTGCGACGGTCGCCTGCACGAACTGCTGCACGCCCTGGCGCAAGAGGAGCGTGGCAAGCAGCGCGGCCAGCGCGGCGGCATCGTGCCGGCGGAGCAGTCCGAGCACATCGCGTTCGACCGCGCTCGCCGCGACGGCGTGGTGCGTCGGCACCCGCGCATCGGCCATCGCATCGAGCGCCCGGGCGTCGAGCGCGATGATCTTGCCAGGTCGCACGCCGGCATCCATCAGCCGCTTGATCGCGCGCAGCTTGGCGACGTCGCTCGATGCATAGACGCGCTCACCGTTGCCGCCGCGCACCGGTCGCGGGAAGCCATAGCGACGCTCCCACATGCGCAGGACGTCCTTGGACAGCCCCGTCTCGCGCTCGGTGGCACCGATCGTGAAGGTGGGATCCTCGGGGCGGGTCGGTGGCACGGTCGTGCGGGCGATGCGTTTCGTGATACCCCACGGGTGCGGGTTATCGTACCCGATGCACCGGCGTCGTGCGCGGGCCTTCGCCCGCCCGTGTGCGCCACCGCCGTGGCGTGCGGCGGCGCGCCCGAGGCGGGCCCGCGGCCTATTCGGCCTTCAGTTCGGGGAAGTCGTCCTCGAAGTACTCGAGCTTCGCTCGCTCGCCGCGGCTGCGGCGCGCAAGCTCGGTCTGGCGCAACTCGACGCGGCGGATCTTGCCGGAGAGCGTCTTCGGCAATTCGACGACGAATTCGAGACGGCGCACGCGCTTGTAAGGAGCGAGCTGCCGGCGAGCGAAAGCGAAGATCTCGAAGGCGAGCTCGCGCCCCGGTGTGCACTGCGCGGTGACGGTCACGAAGGCCTTCGGGACGGCAAGACGCAGCGGGTCCGGACTCGGAACCACCGCCACCTCGGTGACCGCCTCGTGTTCGAGGAGCGCGCTCTCGAGTTCGAAGGGGCTGATCCGATAGTCGGACGCCTTGAAGACGTCGTCGGCGCGTCCGACGAAGGTCACGTAGCCGTCGGCATCGCGCATCGCGGTGTCCCCGGTGTGGTAGCGCCCATCGCGCATCGCGCGTGCCGTTGCCTCCGCGCTGTCCTCGTATCCCGCCATCAGGCCGATCGGTCGCGGATCGAGCTCCAGGCAGACCTCACCTTCATCGGCAGGAACCCCGTCGGGGTCGAGCAGCACCACCCGATAGCCCGGCAACGCGCGCCCCATCGACCCAGGCTTGAGCGGCAGCCCCGGTGGATTGCCGAGCAGCGCGGTCGTCTCCGTCTGGCCGTAGCCGTCGCGGATGACGATCCCCCAAGCCACGCGCACCTGCTCGATGACCTCGGGATTGAGTGGCTCGCCGGCGCTTGCGAGCTCGCGCAGCGCGAGGCGATCGCGATACGCGGCGAGATCCTCCTGGATCAGGAGCCGCCACACGGTCGGTGGCGCGCACAGCGTCGTGACCCCGCAGCGGGCCGCGGCCGCGAGCAGGCCCTTCGCATCGAAACGTGCCGAGTTGTAGATGAACACGCACGCCCCCGCGTTCCACGGTGCGAAGACGCAGCTCCACGAGTGCTTCGCCCAGCCGGGCGACGAGATGTTGAGGTGGATGTCGCCAGGCTCGATGCCGAGCCAGTACATCGTCGACAGGTGCCCGACGGGGTAGCTCTGGTGCGTGTGCAAGACGAGCTTGGGCTTCGACGTCGTTCCCGACGTGAAGTAGAGGAGCATGGGGTCGCTCGCCCGCGTCTCGCCCTCGGGCGCGAACGTGACGGGGAAGGCATCGGCGGCGGCGTGACTCACCCACCCCGGCTGCGCCGGCCCCGAACAGATCCGCGTGTACGATCCGGCGACTTCGGCGAACTTCGGGAGGTGCGCGTTGGCGGCAACGACGTGCCGCACGCGCCCACGCTCGATGCGATCGCGAAGATCGCCCGGCGTCAGGAGCGCCGTCGCCGGAATCACCACGGCACCGAGCTTCATCGCGGCGAGCATCGTCTCCCACAGCGCAGGCTCGTTGCCCAGCATCAGCAACACGCGATCGCCGCGCCGCACGCCGAGGCTGCGCAGATGGTTCGCCACCTGTGACGAGCGTGCCGAAAGCTCGCGAAACGATACCCGATGCTCGCTGCCGTCCTCGCCGACGATCCACAGCGCCGGGCGCTCGTTGCCCTGCGCCATGACGTCGAAATGATCGAGCGCCCAATTGAAGCGGTCGAGCGCGGGCCAGCGGAAATCGCGACTCGCCGCGGCGTAGTCGCAACGCCGGTCGAGCAGGAGATCGCGGGCGCGGATGAAAAGCTCGTGCGGTGTGCTCATGTCCATGGCCTCCGGGGCGCGCCTTCCCGCCGCGCTCCCCAGGAGCGCGACCCGCCGGCGCTGCGCCTGCCTCGCATCTTACGACCGCACCGCGCGGGGTGATCGCACCGCGCGGTGGTGCCTGCGCCGTGCCGAACCCGCGGGCTCCGCGGGACGCAAGGCGCGGGTGCGCCTGCAACCGGGGGAGGCTTCGTGCGCTGGACGTCACTGCCCAAGCCTGCCAAAATAACGGGTTCTGGCGAGCTAGCTCAGCTGGTTAGAGCAGAGGAATCATAATCCTTTGGTCGGGGGTTCGAGTCCCTCGCTCGCTACCAGACATTCAGGGCCTTGCAGCGATGCAGGGCCCTTTTTTCTGCGGGAGTGCCTCATGCCTGCCAACGCGAATCGCTCCTCCTGGCCACGCATCGCCGTGTTCGGCGCCGGCGCCGTCGGGGGCTACTACGGCGGCATGCTCGCGCTCGCCGGCGCCCCGGTGACGCTCATCGGTCGCGCGCAGCACGTCGCCGCGATCGAGCGCGACGGACTCGTGATCGAGCGAGCGGAGCGACGTGAGGTCATCGCAGTGCGCGCGTCGACGCAGCCGGAGGCCGTCGCCGATGCCGACGTCGTGCTCCTTTGCGTCAAGTCGCCCGACACGCGCGCCGCCGCGGCGTCGCTGCGTCCGCACCTGCAACGCGACGCCATCGTCGTGAGTCTCCAGAACGGGGTGGAAAACGCCGCCTGGGCCGCCACCGAAGTCGACCAGCTCGTGCTGGCCGCGGTCGTCTGGGTAGGCGCCTACATGGCCGGCCCGGGTGTGGTGCGGCATACCGGACGTGGCGACCTCGATCTGGGCGTGCCGCGCGCCTGCGCGGCGTATCCCGAGGCGGCGGCGCGCGCGCAGGCCGTGGCGACGATGTTCGAACGGGCCGGCGTCAAGTGCCCGGTGAGCGCGGACATCGAAGCCGCGCTATGGTCGAAGCTCACGATCAACTGCGCCTTCAATGCGATCTCGGCGCTGGGGCGCGCGCGCTACGGGCGCATGGCCGCGACCCCGCTCGTGCGCGACCTCATGGAGGATCTCGTGCACGAGACGCTCGCCGTGGCACGTGCCGACGGGGTGCATCTCGACGATGCCGCGATGATCGCCACCACGTGGCACGTGGCCAAGCAGATGGCGGCGCAATACTCGAGCACGGCGCAGGACGTCCTGCGCGGCAAGCCGACCGAGATCGACATGCTCAACGGCTACGTCGCAGAACGCGCGCAGGCGCTCGGTCTTGCCGCACCGCTGAGCCGAACGCTGCACGCCCTCGTGAAACTGCGCGAGGCCGGCGACGACCTCGTGGCCTGAGCGCCGGTCGGCGCTGAGCCACCCGGGCGCGGTGGACGCCGCGACTGCGCCTGCTTCGGGCGCGCGTCGCCTGCGGGCACGGCCTTCGTCGCGAACGCCGTCGAGGATCGCGGCACCCGCCGCGCGAGGTACCATCGCAGACATGGAACTCGTGGTCAACGGCACCGTGCGCCGGCTCGAGCCGGCACCGGCAACGGTCGCGGAACTCGTGCAGGCGCTGGGCCTCGCGGGCAAGCGCATCGCGGTGGAATGCAACGGCGAGATCGTGCCGAAGAGCCGCCACGCCGACACCGCGGTCGCGCCGGGTGACCGCTTCGAGATCGTCGCGGCCGTCGGCGGCGGCTGAGGCGGTCGCGCGCTTCGCGACGCGGCCCACGTCGCGCGATGCATCGCCCGACCCCCCGGGGTGCGGCGTAAAATGGACGCATGAACGCTCCGCTCGAATCCCCCACCATCGCCGACCCGCTGGTGATCGGCGGTATCGCGTATCGCTCGCGCCTGCTCGTTGGCACCGGCAAGTACCGCGACTTCGCGCAGACGCGCGAGGCGCTCGTTGCCGCGCGGGCCCAGATCGTCACCGTGGCGATCCGCCGCACGAACATCGGCCAGGATGCGAACGCGCCGTCGCTGCTCGAGCACGTGCCACCGACCGAGTTCACGTACCTGCCGAACAGCGCGGGCTGCTACACCGCCGACGACGCGGTGCGCACGCTCAAGCTCGCACGGGAACTCCTCGACGGTCACGCGCTCACCAAACTCGAAGTGCTGGGCTATTCCAATACGCTCTATCCGAACGTGCGCGAGACGCTGAAAGCCGCCGAACGCCTCGTCGCCGACGGCTTCCAGGTGATGGTCTACACCTCCGACGACCCGATCATCGCGCACGAGCTGGAACAGATCGGGTGTGTCGCCATCATGCCGCTCGCCTCGCTCATCGGCTCCGGCATGGGCATCCTCAACCCGTGGAACCTCCAGCTCATCATCGCGCAAGCGAAGGTTCCCGTGCTCGTCGACGCCGGCGTCGGCACCGCGTCCGACGCGACCATCGCCATGGAACTCGGCTGCTCCGGTGTGCTCATGAACACCGGCATCGCACTGGCCAAGGATCCGATCCGCATGGCGCGCGCGATGCGGCTCGCGGTCGAGGCGGGCCGCGACGCGTTCCTGGCAGGCCGCATGCCGCGCAAGCTCTACGCGGCGAGTCCGAGCTCACCGACCACCGGCCTCATCTCCTGAGCGGCGTCGGCATGAAGTATTGGCGGCTGCGCCTCGTCGCCGGTGCGTGGCTTGCCGCAAGTTCGGGGCTCGGCTTCGGTGCCGCACCGACCGCGGCCGACATCGCCCGGATCTGCGCCAATGCGGAGGGCCCCGCGCACTGCGGCCGCCTCATCGAGGAAGCGCAGCTCAAGGCGCTGCCCAATCTCGCCCGACGCGAAGGCGACACGCTCGTCGTGTCGCTGTTCCCGACGGGCCAACGCAGCTTCGCCGACACGGCGAGCGCTGCGAGCGAGAAGAGCTACGCGCTGTTCGACTACTGGAGCCCCATCAACGCGGTGGTGCTCCTCATCCACGTCGATGACGACGCGAGTTTCGCCATCCTCCAGCGCGCGAACGGGCAGGTCACCGCCGTTCCGGCCGAGCCCGTGCTCGCGCCGGATCGACAGCGGCTGGTGGTGGCCGATTTTTGCGCGCGCTGCACGAACGAGCTGTCGGTCTGGCGCGTGAGCCGCGACGGCATCCGCAAGGAGCTCGGATGGAAGCCGCAGCCGGCGTGGCGTGACGCGAGCGCGAAGTGGAAGGACGCCGAAACGCTCGTCGTCGAGTACACGCCGGCCGACGGTGGCGAGTCGCGCACGCTGGAGCGCAAGCTCACCGCCGGCGATTGGCGTCGCCCATGACCGCGCTCGACGATGGCGCGGGCAAGGCCGGGGCGTCCGACGCCGCGACCTCGCGCGCCCCGCAGGCGACGGCAACGCACCGCCCGATCCGCAGCTTCGTGCTCCGCCAGGGCCGCCTGTCGCCGGCGCAGGAGCGCGCACGCCGTGACCTCCACCCCGTGTACGGGATCGACTTCGCACCGCGCCGCCTCGATCTCGAAGCGAGCTTCGGCCGGCAAGCACCGGTCGTCCTCGAGATCGGCTTCGGCATGGGCGAGACGACGGCCGCGCTTGCCGCCGCGCACCCAGACACCGACTTTCTCGGCGTCGAAGTGCACGGGCCGGGTGTCGGCGCGCTCCTCGCTCGCGTGCACGCGCAATCGCTCGCGAACGTGCGCGTGATCTGCCACGACGCGGTCGAGGTCGTCACGCACATGATCGCGCCCGAATCGCTCGTCGGCGTGCACGTGTTCTTTCCCGATCCGTGGCCCAAGAAGCGCCACCACAAGCGGCGCCTCCTGCAGGCGCCGTTCGTACACCTCATCGCACAACGGCTCGTCATCGGTGGCTACCTCCACGTCGCCACCGACTGGGAGGATTACGCGCACGCGATCCTCGCCGTGCTCACCGCGGAGTCACAACTCGTCAACACGGCGACGGGGTTCGCCCCACGCCCGGATACGCGCCCGACGACCAAGTTCGAGGCACGGGGGACCCGCCTCGGCCACGGCACCTGGGACCTCGTCTTCCGGCGCCGGTAAGGCGCGGCGACCGCCTATCCGGTGCTGCGCGTGGTGTCGGCGCTGCCCTGGGTGAAGGCGATGAGCCGGGTGATCGCGCGCCGCGCCACATTGCGGGAGAAGTGCGTCTCGATGTTCTTGCGCCCCCCGGCCGCGAGCCGCCGCCACAACGCCTCGTCGTGGTACAGCCGGGCGATCGCGTCGGCGAACGCCTTGGGATCGTCGGCGACCAGCACATCCTCGTCCGGGGTGAGTGACATGCCTTCGATCGACGGCGACGTCGCCACCACCGGCAGTCCGTAGCTCATCGCAAGGTTGATCTTGCCTTTCACTCCTGCGCCGTAGCGCAGCGGCACGATCGACAGGCGGCAGCCGGTGAAGTGCGGCGTGATGTCCGGCACGAAGCCGGTCACGACGAAGTCATCGGCAGCGAGCGCGCGCACGTTTGCCGGCACCTTGCTGCCGACGATGTACGTCTTCACCCCGGGCAGCGCGGTGCGCACGTGCGGCAGGACCTCGCTTGCATACCAGAGCACGGCGTCGGTGTTGGGCGGGTGCTGGAAGCCACCGATGAACACCAGGCCCTCGCGCTCGGCGAACGGCTTGCCCTCGGGTTGCTGCTCCTGGATCGTCGCGAGCACGAGCACGCGCGCCTCGGGAACGAGCCTGGCCAGAAGCTCCTGCTCGAAGGTCGACACCACGAGCGTGACGTCGGACTTGCGGATGAGGCCCAACTCCTCCTCGCGCTTGGCGTCGGCGGCCGCGCGCGTCAGCGCGCTGCCGTCGAGTTCGGCCTGCCGCTCGGTGCGCAGGAAATGCAGATCGACGGTGTCGAAGACGACGAGCGCCTTGGGCGCGAAGACCCGTGCGGCGTCGACGTGCTTCACCGCGATGTAGTGCCGCGCGATCATGATGATGTCGAACTCGGGACCCCGCTTGGACAGCAGGTCCGCGATCGAGCGCACGTACGGATGGAACAGGACCTCGACGCCTTCCTGCTGGAGCTGGCCGACGTACGGCTGCCGGTGCTCGAGGTTGTCCGCGACGAACGTGACCTTGCAGCGCAGGGCGGTCAGGAGCTCGACGATGGCCATCATGCGCACCGACCCGGCGTCCTGGTCCGGCGTGACCATGCACGCCTCGATCACCAGCACGCGGCGCTTGGCCCAGCGGTCACGCTCCAGTTCGGCAGCCACCCCGTTCGCGCGATGCGTGGCGAGCGTGCTTGCCCACTTGCGCGCGAACTTCTCCTGGTTGACGAGCTGATAGCGCTTGGTGCCCGAGGTGGTCTCGGTCCCCGACGTTTGGCCTTCGAAGTGCACGACCGTCGACTGCGGCTGGTAGTAGACCCGACGGCCCGCGGCGCGCACGGCGAAGGCGAGGTCGACGTCCTCGTAGTACGCGGGAGCGTAGTGCGTGTCGAAGCCGCCCAGCTCGGTGAAAAGCGCCCGCGAAATCGCAAGGCAGGCCCCCGAGCAGTAATCGACCTCACGCAGGTAGTTGTATTCGGGGCGATCGGGATCGTCGCCCCGCCCCCAGTTCCACGCCGACCCGTCGCGCCACACGATCCCGCCGGCCTCCTGCAGGCGGCCGTCCGGATAGATGAGCTTGCTGCCGACGAGCCCGGCCTCCGGATGCGCGTCGAACACACGCAACAGCGCGTCGAGCCAGCCGCGCATCACGATCGTGTCGTTGTTGAGGAAGACGACGTACTGCCCCTGCGCGAGTTCGGCGCCACGGTTGCACGAGCCGATGAAGCCCAGGTTCTGCGCATTGCGCTCGATGCGCACGCCGGACACCTCGGCGAGCGCTTCGGCGAGCGGCTCGGGGGATGCGTCGTCGACGAGCACGATCTCGATGAGCTCGTGCGCCGTGTGCTCGTGCACGCTCTTGAGGCAGTTGTACGTGAGCAGCGCCTTGCCGTACACCGGGATCACGACCGTCACGCGTGGCACGACGGCGCGGGCGAAGGCGAGAGGCGCGATCGTTTCCTCCACCGCGATCGGCGGCGGCGCGGAAGGCCGGAACGCTTCCTCCGGCGTCACCTTGTTGCGAACGCGCGTGGCGAGCGCCGCGGGACCCTCGTGGCGCAGGACCGACCAGGCGGTGGCCGAAAGCTGCGGCAGGCGTCTCGCCCCGGCGAGTCCCGCGTGCATCCGCGCGCGCACGACCCGGGTGCGGCGCACGACGTAACGCAACGGCGCGGCGAGGCGCCAGGGAAGCGACGTCTCGATGCTCTTGATGCGGTCACGGGCGGTGACGAGCTCGGCGTCGAGGTGCGCGACGTGCTCGCCCAGCTTCCTCGCCTGCGTTTCCATGTGGCCCGCGTACGCCTGCGTCTCGGCGATCTGGATCTGTGCGGTATGGAAGGCGCGCTGCGTCGCGACCACTTCGCGCGCGAGGTGCTCGCGGTCGTCGGTGGCCCGGTCGCGCAGCTCGCGCAACTGCTCGAGTTGCGCGTGGACGGTGTCGATCTGGTGCTTGAGCTCGACGCGAGCCGCGGTATGCCCGCATTCGACGCCGGCAACGAAGAGCTGCGGCAAGGGCAGCGCGACGATCTCGACCGCGCCCTCGGCGAGATAGAAATTCTCCTGGGCGAGCGCCGGCAACGCCACGTCGGTGGCGGCGGCGCGCGGACCCGGCGGGAGCGCAGCGAGGTACAGCGTGCGGTAACGGGCCGGATCCATCGTGCTCACATCGCGGCGGCACGGCGCGCCGCGGGGATCGCAGGTGCGCGCTCGTCGCTGCCGCCGGCGGCGAGCAGCGCATCGTTCCACTGCGCGGCCGGCGCGTCCCACGCCACGGTGGTCGAGCGCGGCGTTCCGGTGAGGCGCTCGGGAAGGGCGCCGAGCGCGGATGCCACGATCGGCAGGCCGGAAGCGAGCGCCACCGACAGCGTGTACGCGTACGTCTCGGGAACCTGCGCCGCGAAGAGGAGCACGTCGGGGCGCTCCGCGGCGATGAGTCGCGGCAGGTCGCCCTCGGCGTACTGTCCGTAGATCGTGAGCGGCGCCTCCGGGGCCTGCGCGATCGGCTCGGTCGTCGACCCCAGGATCCGGAAGGTGAGCGGGAGCGCACGGTCGACGGCGTCGCGCACGCAGGCCGCCACCACGTGCAATCCCTTCTCCGGTGAGAGATTGCCGAGGATCGCGACGCGGACCATGCGCGGCACCGGCGCGATGGGACCCTCCGGATGCGGCCACACGACGATCTCGCGGTCGGGCAGGTAGCGGTGCATGCGCGTCGCCACGTCGTGCGACGGCGCGATCACGCGGTCCGCCCCGCGCAGGAGGCGCGCAAACAGCGCGCGCCAGGTCACGATGTCGAGCCCCCACAGCGCCGGACGCCTGGCGAGGCACGCGGCGCATCCCGCGTTGTCGGGCTCACCGCAGTAGCGGCCGTCCTCGGTGACGAGGTGATACTGCGGACAGATCGGGTGGTAGTCGTGCAGCGTGTAGTCGTACGGCACGCCGAGGCGCGCGGGAAGATCGACGACCGTCTGCGGCTGCAGGTGCACGTGATGGAAGTGCAGCCGCTCGACACCGATGGCGCGCAGCGTCGCCACGAGCGCGTCGAATTCGCGCGGCAAGGTGAAGTACAGCGCGAACGCCTCGCCAGCCTTCGGCCACGAGAGCTTCACCGTATCGTCCACCGCCGGCTCGAGGAAGAGGACGTCGCAGCGATCCTCGGTCAGCGCGACCAGATCGTGCATGTAGCGGCGAATGCCGCCTCCCCACGGATGCGACACGAAGACGATCGGATGGCGCGACGACCGCGCGAGCCGAGCGAGGTCGACCCGCCGTGCAAACGGCCGGCCAGGATCGCCCGCATCGATCTGCTGCGTCTGCGCACGATACGCGGGGTAGAGCTTCATCAATGCCTGCTGGGCGCGAGCCGCGAAGAGCTCGCCTTCGTCCCACGACGCGCACGACGCGTGCCCTTCGTGCCCGACGAAGACGTCGCCGGCGAGGAGATGGCGAAAGCCCGCGCTGGCGGCACGCAGGCAGAAATCGATCTCGACGCCGTGATCGCCGCCGATCGGCACCGCGTCCAGCACGCCGATCGTCTCGAGACAGGCACGCCGGAAATACAGGCACGGTCCGGTCACGACCGGCAGGGCCACGGCGCCGCCGGGGCTCGCCCGCGCGAAGAGCGCGTCGAGGCTTGCGACCGTCTCCCCGGGGGGCAGCGGATTGGCGCGACGCGGCAGCGGATACGTCGCGATGCCGGCGGTATTCGTGAAGCAGCCGATGACACCCACGTCGTCCGCGCCGGCGTGCGCGCGCAGCCGGTCGAGCCAGTCGTTGGCGACCTCGGCGTCCGACTGCAGGACGACGACGTCGCGCTCGCGGTGCAAGGCGACCGCGCGGTTGACGCCCGCCGCGTAACCCTGACGCGAAGGCTGCGTGACGATGGTCGCGCACCGCTGCGTCCGCAACTCCGCGAGGTAGTCGACGAGCGCGGGATCGGCGTTGCCGTCGTCGACGACGACGAGCTCGATGTCCACCGTGTTGCGTGACGCAAGGACGCTGTCGATGCAACGGCGCAAGGCGCGCAGGGCACCGTGCACGGGAACGACGACGTCGACGATCGGCATGACGCGACGGCTCAGCGGTCCGAGGCCAAGCGCTGCCGGACGGCCGCCAGTGGGTAGCGCAGCCACCCGCGCACCGACTCGCGGTACGCGAGGCGCTTGCGCGTGTCGACGTGCTCGGCGCGCTCGCGCTGGAGCGCGGCGTCGGCTTCGGCGCGCGCGGTGGTCGCGGTGGCCAGCGCCGTGGCGAGTGCTTGCGCCTGCTCGCGCGCCTGGTTCAGTCCCGCCTCGAGCTCGCCGACGCGTCCGGTCAAGACCGCGTTCGCCTCGCGCGCGCTCGACAGCGCATTGAGCGCCGGAACGAGCTCGGCGAGGCGCTCCTCGGCGATCTTGCGCGCGGCGAGCTCATCCCAGGCGAGCGTCCGCTCGCGGGTGATGGCGCGCGCGTAATCGCGCCACAGCGACAGCGCGCCGTCGTCGAAGAGCGAGAGCGCGGGAAGCCCGGGCAGCGCGACGCCGGGCGCCGCGGCGATCACGACGAAATACATCGGTGCGGCGGGCGCCGCGGCGACGACGGGAGCCTCGTCGGCCAGCGCGAGGCACGCCGGCGCGCCCGCAACGCCGCCTTCCGCCCACAGCGCCGATTGCGCGACGACGCGCTGCGCGTACCAGGCCTGCTGCGGAAACTGCGGCGCAAGCAGTGCCGCGAGTTCGTCGCGGTCGAGCTCGCGAACGTGGAAGTGATTGGCCTCGCCCCCCGCTTCGTTGTAGACCGGGCGATTGGGTGAGGAGACGATGAGCACGCCGTCCGCGGTCAGCACGCGACGAAACTCGGCGAGCATCTCGGCCTGCGCCGCCAGGTGCTCGATCGTCTCGAATGAGACGACCACGTCGATGCTGCCGCTCGCCACGGGCAGCGCGGTGACGGAACCGACCACATACTCGAGGTTGGGCCGAGGATAGCGACGCGTGGCGTACGCGACCGCGTCCGGCGAGACGTCGACCGCGGTCACCTGCGCCGCCGTGCGCGCCAGGAGGTGGCTGCCGTAACCCTCCCCCGACGCGGCGTCGAGGACGCGCTTGCCCGCGACGACCTCGGCCAGTACCGCGTAGCGGTGCCAATGCTCGTAATAGATCGCACCGCGCACTTCCGGGAGGAAGCGCTCGCCGGTGAAGTCAAGCGGGCTTTCGGGCGTCAAGGTCGGGATCGCGCTCGGGCGGGGCGGGGCAGCGCACGGGTCGTACGCCGAACCCTCTATTCTAGCGACGCCGGTCTCGGCCATCGCGGCGATGTCGCTGCGCCGGCGCCGTCGCCTTCGCCGAACCTGGGGCGCGTGACGTCAGGCGAGCTCGAGCACGACCGGCTGGTGATCGGAAACCTGCGTGGCGGTGTCGACCTCGACGCGCACGACGCGCTCGCGCAACGGCTCGTTGACGAAGATGAAGTCGCAGTGGAGCTCGGGCTCCCCGGGGACGAGTTTCTCGTAGACCTTGAAGGTCGGCGGATGCGCCTGTCCGGGGTGCTTGGCCTCCCACGCGTCGACGAGCGCCGGCAGGCCGTGCGCGAACGGCGCTGCCATGCGCGCGTGCAGCGGATCGTCGGGCTCGAGATTGAAATCCCCGGTGATGACGGTGGGAAGCGGGCGGGGCTGCGCCTGATACGGGCCCTCGTCGCGCTGCGCAACACGTGGATTGGTGGCGTACGCGGCACCCTCGGCGTAGATCGCCCGCAACGCCTCGACCTGTGCGGCGCGCTTCGTCGGCGAGTAGTACTCGAGATGCGTGGTGATGATGCGAAGATCGCCCGCCGGCGCGCGCACGACCGCCTCCACCGCGACGCGCGGCATGCTGGGAACGCCGTGATCCGCCGGGTACGGGAGCAGGTGGCGATACGCCTGCAGCACGGGCAGGCGGGTGAGGATCATGTTGCCGAAGCGCCGGCGCTTACCCCCGTCGCCCAACTGGTCGACCGCGACTCCGGGCACCGCCGTATAGCCCGGAAGGAGCGCTGCGAGGAGCGCGAACTGGTCCTCCGCGCGCCCGTCGGGCAGCAGCGGATCGGGAAAGTTGTCGGCCACTTCCTGCAGGCACAGGACGTCGAAGTCGGCGATCCGCTTCGCCTGCGCGATCACCCGCGCCGGATCGACGCGGTGATCGACCCCGCGACACCATTGCACGTTCCAGGTGATGAGCTGCATCCGATATCCCTTTCGTCGTACTCGCGCCGGAATCGTGCATCATAGCGCCGCGCTGCCGCCGCATCGCCGGCACGCGAGGCGCGAGCCCGACCTGGACGCGGTGGCCGTTCCCGTGCAGGAAGCCGCGCCGGCTTCACCCCGGCGATGATTCGACTTGCGACGAATCCGATGACTCCGGCGACGACGATGACTGCGATGCCGCCCGCGTCGCGCTGGTTGCGCGTGCGCGACGGCCGGCACGCGCGCGTGACCTACGAGGAACTTGCGTTCGACCTCGTCACCGCCTTTGCGGTCACGCAGGTCAGCCACCAGCTCCTCGAACACCTCACCGCACGCGGTGTCGCGGAGGCGCTCATCGTCTGGTTCGCGATATGGCTCGGCTGGCAGTACGCCTGCTGGTTCACGAACTGGTTCGATCCACGCCTGTCGCGCGTGCGCGTGATCGTGTTCGCGACGATGCTCGCGACCCTCGTCGTCGCCGCTGCGATTCCGCAGGCGTTCGGTGCGCGGGGACTCGTCTTCGCGAGTGCGTACGCGGCGATGCAGGTCGGGCGTGCGGCGTGCATCGTGGCGCTGCTGCCGCGCGGGCACGCGCTGCGCGCGAACTACCTGCGCATCCTGGGCTGGCTCGGCATCGCCGCCGTCTTCTGGATCGCCGGTGCGCTGGTGGGAGGCGACGGGCAACTCCTCCTCTGGGCGGCTGCCGTCGCCTGCGAGTACTTCTCCCCCATGTTCGGCTTCGCCCTGCCCGGACTCGGGCGGTCGCGCACGAGCGACTGGACGATCGAGGGGGGTCACCTCGCCGAGCGCTGTCAGGCCTTCGTCATCGTCGCTCTCGGCGAAACGCTCATCGCGACCGGAGCCACGCTCACCGTCACCACCGCGTGGACGGGCGCCGTGGTTTCAGCGCTGCTGGCCACGTTCTTCGGCACCTGCGCGATGTGGTGGCTCTACTTCGGGACGTCAAGCGAGGACGCGACCGCCACCATCACCGCGTCGTCCGATCCGGGACGCATCGGCGCGTATCTGCACTACGCGCACGCGATCCTCGTCGGCGGCATCATCGCCACGGCGGTCGGCAACGATCTCGTCCTCGCCCATCCCCATGGCGCACTGCACCTGACCGAGGTGATCACGCTCGTGGCGGGGCCGGCGATCTATCTTGTCGGCAGCGCCGTGTACAAGCACGTGGTCTGCGGCCGCGTGCCACGCTCGCATCTTCTCGGCGCCCTCGCGCTGGTGGCCCTCGTGCCGATCGGCTTTTCGAGCAGCCTCCTCGCGATGGGCTGGCTCACCACGGCCGTCCTCCTCGCCGTGGGCCTGTGGGATACACGCACGACGGCGGCCTGAAGGGAAGCGCGCCCGGCGGCGCCATGCGCGACCTTGTCGCAAGCACTGCACTGGAGTCGGGGATGCCGAACACCGCGCGGGGATACCACTGCTGCCTCGCAGATCCGGCCGCGACCCAGTCAACGCCAATGCCGCGCGAGCCAAGCCAGCTATGGCGACCGAAGCTTCACTGGATTGGCACTGAACGATTAAGATGGAAATCCAAGATCTCGTGGTCTGACCCCAGGACCGACTTGTCAGATGACCATCAAGCTCTTCCTTAGAAGGCCAGATTTCGGATCAAGGCTCTCACAGGAATCGCCCTGTTACATCTTGCATCAGGACCTCATGCATCCCAGTCAACTCTGGCGCCGCCGCTAGATGCGTTCGTCGTAGCTGCAATTCCGTATATCGCACGCGATCACCGAGAACCGATCTGCAAACAATGCCATCCGGAGTGCATCGGAAAGCGCCCCTCGATTGTCTACATCAAATCCAAGCCCCCCCAAGGCTCGCGCTACGCTCGCGAAGTCTGTCCCTCCGAATTGCACCCCAATCTTCCGACGTCTTCCCTTTCGTTGCTTCATCTCGATCAACGCAAGTGACTGATCAACGAAGACGACGCAAATGATGGGAGTCTTTCTATCACGTGCAGTCGCCAGTTCCCCGAGGGTCATCTCGAATCCTGCATCCCCACTAAACGCCACGACCGGCCGCTCGGGGCTCGCAAGCTTCGCACCAATTGCTAATGGTACGGCGCAGCCCATCGTACACAGTCCAGTTGACTGCATCAGCCCGTGCGGCTCGGTACATTGCCAAACATGGCTCAATAAGATTCGATGCGCGCCAACGTCAACACTTGCGACTGTATTGGCTGGCATTGTCTGTCGCACGGTATCGACTATCGCAGCTGGCCCCCATTCCTCATCTTTCCGGAATATCTCGCCTAATGCTTGCACCTTGGCCCCGAGCTCCGATGGAGTCCACTCCGTCTTGATCTGCTGTCCTGCGAACAACGCTAGCATCGTTTCGCCGATGTGCCCGATGAAACTCAAGGAAGCTTGATACATATAGTGTGTGTTCGGCGTTACGGCTGCCTCGATGACACGCGTTCTCGTCGGCCACAAATCCCGCCAGCCGACACGCATTTCAATTGGATCATAGCCCGCGAGCAGTATTAGATCAGCCTCTCGCAGTGCTCCGATAAGGATCTCGTCGGCCCTTGGTGAGAGTCCCGCACCACCAAGCACGAATGGTTCACGCTCATCAATAATCCCCTTAGCCTTGTACGTAGTGATGAGTGGCAAGTTATGTGCCTTTACCACAGCGGCCACTTGCGATGAACATTGCTGTGACAGGACCCCCACCCCTGCCAAAACGACCGGCTTCCGTGCTTGCGCAATCCATTCTCTCGCCTGCGAAAAGCTTTGCGACGGCGCAGGAGCCATTGGTGCCGGCCTAACACGACGTACCGAAACCACCGGTGACTCTTGTGTGCTCGCCACTGTGATTGGAACATCAATATGTACTGGCCCGGGCGGATCATCGAGTGCGATGGCTACCGCCTTGTCGATCATCATGTCGATTGCGCCACTAGCGGCAGTAAACGTCGCTTTCACGATCGGCTTAAACGCTGCCGCGTGATCGAAGACCTGGTGCGTATAACTGTACGTCTCTGACGCGTCGATTCGTCCTGTGAGAAAGATCAGAGGTACCCGGTCCTGCTGAGCGTTTGCTACGACGTTGAACGCATTGGCCGCTCCTGGACCCACCGTCGCGATCAATACGCCGGGAGCGTGCGTCCGATGGAATGTCCCTTCGGCCATAAAGCCGCCGCAGTTCTCATGCTTAACCAAGACGAAGTCGATCCCTACCTCGCCGAGCGCATCTATCATGGTCAGCACTTCACCGCCAGGAATGCCGAAAGCATACCGCACCCCCGCTTCCTTGAGGCGTCGTGCGATCACTTGACCAGCGTTGGGCAGCGCCTTGGACTCGACTTCGACAGCCAACATTACGTATTCCCTCGCGGACTCGACTCCGTCACCCTTTGGTTCGCCGGCCCCGTTATGTAGCCATCGCGCGTCTGGGGCAGTCTTCTCTGCAACAAGCTACCTGCCACTTGTGTTCGCAGAATCTGCGCGGTGCCTCCGGCGATTGTAAACATCCGTGCGTCGCGCACATGGCGTTCTAGCGGCATCGCTCGGGCATATCCCGAGGATCCGAACATCTGCAGCGCGTCGTTCGTTACCTTATTCGCCATCTCCGCAGCAAATACCTTCGCTTGAGCGGCATGCATGACACTTGGAAAGCCGCCGTCCTCCGGGGTTGCCGCGCGGTACAGCAACAGACGCGCCGCCTCCAGTTGAATGGACATGTCGGCTAACATCCACTGGAGGCCTTGAAACTCCGCAATCGGCCGCCCAAACTGCTGCCGCTCGTTGACATAGGCCAGCGCCTCGTCGAAGGCGCACTGTGCGATGCCAAGTGCAACTGTGCCGGCTCCAACACGCTGCGCGTTATAGGCGCGCATCAGCGACGGGAAGCCGCGCCTTATCCCTCCAGGCGCCACGACCATCATAGATTTGTGCACCATCAGGTCGTCGAAGTGAAGGTGTGTCTCCGGGATACCCCGTACGCCCATGGCAAGCGTCCGATCCGCCACCTTCAGTCCAACGGGGTCAGACGCGTCATGACGAACGACGATAAATCCAGTAATCCCCTGCTCCACGCCGCCGTCAAACACCCTGGCAAACACCAAGTGCAACCTTGAAACACCGCCGCCCGTAATCCAATACTTTTGCCCATTTATGCGATAGTGATCCCCATGTCGATCAGCGCGGGTGGTCATCTCGCTAGCCGCGCTTCCAGCATTGGGCTCGGAGATGCAGATCGCCGGCTTGTCGCCATCAAGGACGCACGCGGCCGCGAGCTTCTTCTGCTCGTCAGTGCCATACGCCATCACAGCCCCAATTGCGCCAACGTTAGAATCGACCGTGATGCGGCCCATTGTTGCGCACGCCTGAGCCATCTCTTCTATAACAAGCACAGTGTCCAAGTGGCTCATACCTTGTCCACCGTACGACTTCGGAATCATCATTCCCATAAAACCAGCATCGCGCAGCTTCGCGACGTTGTCCCATGGATATGCTTCAGTTGCATCGGTGCGCGCGGCCGTTGCAGCGAACTCTCCTTGCGCGAGTTCCCGTGCGGCGGCTTTCAATACACGCTGGTCATGAGTCAAAGGATACACAGTGAATCTCCTAGTCTAAGTGTCAACTGAATCCCTGCCCGTAACCCAATCAATCGAGAAACACCCCATCGCGGTGCTCATTCTGGGGGGGGTGGATGACGGTATCTACCTGGCGTCTTTGAAGGTCTTAGGGGCGTAGCCAGCAGTCTCACGTTGCCTGTCACCGCGCTCCGATACGCCATGGAGATCGCAGCGCCTCATGCTTGAACTTATCGATCGGAGAATACGCCCTCAAAGGTCTTCACGGACCCGCAACGCGCTCCCACCGCTTCGAGGAGGCCAAGCCACTCGTTACGCGGGCGCCTCGACAGGTTCTGCTCAATTCGCTTGCACAAGGGTTCCCGATTCTCTACGCGCTTCGCATTCGTAGCATAACGAGAACCCGAAGCCAGATCGAACAATCCAACACATTCGCAGAACTTTCGAAGCTGGATGCCGTCTTCAACTGCCAAAAATCATTGGCGATTCCGCCTCCTCGAACAGTTCCTAAGGGACGATGTCGGGATGGCCATGCCCACGACGAGGCGGATTGCACCCCGACAGTACAAAATTGCTTCGTGCATTTGCAAACCGTGCAACTTGTGTATCCAGCAAGGAAACGCCGATTTGCCGACCCTCACCGGCAGCATCGCGATGGCGCGGGAATGCAAGAATGCCTATGGTCACGTACACGCCGGTCATAATATCTGCAATATATCTGCAATACCGACGCCCACTTTCGTGGGGCTCCCTGCCGACTCCCAGTCGAACTCATCCTAGCGTCCATGCGCTGACAAAGGAAGTCTCATCCCGACAGGTGAGCATACGGCCTCGTTTGGCCAAAGCCCGTGATCCTGCATTACACCAATCGCGGAAAGCGATCTCTCAGCTCATCGTACGCCGATCCAGACTTTGCGCGCCCTCCTGCCTTATAGTTCTCCATGAGCAGATCTGCACGATCTATCAGCCGCAAGACTAGCTCCACCCCCGGGCTGGTCGTAATATTGATATCGATTGACGATTGAGCGCTTGTTCCGATTGGTGCAAAGATAAGGCGCGCGCTCTACCATCGGCCATCCATCAGACACGGTTACAAATGGCGCCCCCGTGATCTCGTCTCATCACCTTCCAATGGCCTCTCGACCTTTGCAACGTCCGCATCAAGATCGCCTACAATCTGCGTGGCAGTCGGCCCCGCCAGATTCCTCGATAAGCCGAGTACTCGCACACCAGCAAGTGACATCGCGCTCATGATAGGCGGTCCAAAGCGATCCAAATTCGATCAATCGCTCGCTCCAAGTTCGCCTCGGAGGTCGCATACGACATCCTGATATGTCCCGGGGCGCCGAATCCAGACCCCGGGACTACAGCGACCCCATGCTCCAGTAGATAGTTGGAGAATTCAACATCACTTCCCAGTCTTTCGCCTTCGGGCGAGGAACGGCCAAGCAGAGCCTCGATGGATGGAAACAGGTAGAATGCGCCATGCGGCTTCGGACAGGCTAAGGCGGGGATTTTCGCTAGCCACGCGAGCATGAGGTCGCGGCGAGCCTGAAGTCGTGCGCGACACTGGTATACGAACTCCTGTGAGCCGTCCAGTGCCGCAGCAGCCGCTGCTTGTGAGATTGAAGCGGTATGCGACGTGATCTGCATTTGCAACTTCGTCAGCGCCTCGATCAATGGCCTTGGGCCGCCCGCGAAGCCTACGCGCCATCCTGTCATTGCGTAGGCTTTCGACACACCGTTAACCGTGAGCGTACGCTCGCGGAGATTTGGCGCAACTTGCGCAACGGTGGCGAACATTCGGTCGTCAAATAGGATATGTTCGTAGATATCGTCAGCAAGGATCCAGAACTTCTTATATCGACTGGATTCGATCACGTCGGTCAGTGCCTTCAATTGCTCCCGTGTGTACGCGGCACCGCTTGGATTGCTGGGGGAATTGAGGACGACCCACTTGGTCCGTTCATTGAGGGCGGCGTCCAGTGCCGCCGGCTCTAGCAGGAACGAGTCAACCAAGCGTGCCTCGACGGGCTTTAGGGTGCCGCCGTTTAGACTTATCATGTCAGCATACGACGCCCAGTAGGGGGTGGGTATGATTACCTCATCACCCGGCGCGAGCGTGGCAAGGAATGCTTGGTACAGGATTTGCTTGGCGCCGCACCCGACGCTGATCTCACGTAAGTCATAGTCGAGAGCATTGTCCCTCCTGAACTTGCGCACGATCGCCTCGCGCAGAACAGTGGTGCCGTTTATTGGTGTGTACTTCGTCTCCCCTCTTGCGATTGCCTTCACGGCCGCAGCGCAGATGTGCTCCGGTGTCGCAAAGTCCGGTTCGCCAAGAGTTAGATCGACGACGTCCCTGCCCGCCGAGATTGCTTGACGCGTCCGCTCCGCCATTTCCTGAATCGGCGACACCCGGAGACGTTCCATACGATCCGAGAACACAAACGAGCCCTTCTAGCTGGATACACGGCGAAATCCACGCCGTCGGATACCTGCCGCGGTTCCTCTATCATCGATCGATACCATCTCACATGCAATTGAACCGCAAGTCAATCGCCTTTTCTCGATGTTTGGCTCCTCTTCGGACGCACTGATCTTGGTTACGTTGAAGCAACTCGAGCTCTTGGTGGCAATCGCGCAGACTCGTAGCATCTCAGCAGGCGGAGCGCGGATCGGCATGAGCGCGTCCGCTACGAGTCATGCGTTACGCGCCCTAGAAGGCAATCTTCGAGTTGCGGTTGTGGATCGGCGAACCAAGGACTTCACGCTGACGGATGCCGGAAGTCGTGTGTTGCAACATGCACTTGATATCGTCACTTCGCTTAAGAGCATCGAACAAGAAGGCAACGCGGCCGCCGAACTAAAGTCTGGTGTGTTGCGTATTGGGTCTTTTGGAATAAGCTCGTCAGTAAAGATTCTGCCGAGTCTTATAGATCGATTTCAAATTCAATATCCAAATATCGAGATCTGCGTTTTCGAAGGACTCGATCAGGATGTTGAACAGGCACTTACTGAGGGGCGTATCGACCTTGGTGTTGTCGTTCTTCCGAAGCCCCAGTTTGACACGATACTGCTAGCCGTCGACGAGTTGGTAGCTGTGCTATCGGAATCGAGTCCACTTGCGCTGTACAAGCGAGTCGAACTTTACGAACTGACAAAATACCCCTTCATCATGACGCAGGCCGGCTCACAGGGCCTTGTGCGTAGACTCTTCGAGCGGGTCGGATGCGCGCCGCGCGTCACGCACGAACTTTCGCAACTCTCCTCGATCTTGGATTTCGTTCGGCGAGATCGAGGTGTCTCAGTCGTTGCATCCCTAGCATTGCCGGAAAGCTTCCCTGGCGTTGTCACGCGACCCATTCGCCCGCGCACCCAGCGGCACATTTGCTTGGCGTGCCGAGATGAGACTCGCCTCACGGTGCCCGGTCGTGTGTTCTGGCAGTTAGCTCACGAGGCGAGGCCCGTTCGAATCCATCAAGCGACCGATGATCCGTAGCCCGTCGATCCACGACCACGCGCCCCTTCTTTATCACCTTTGCCACACAGTTGGTCGCGAAGCGGAATGCCGCCTGTTCGAAAGATGGCACATCGAGAATCACTAGGTCCGCCTGCTTCCCTGGCTCAAGGGAACCCAGGCGGTGGTGAAGGCCGAGAGCCATGGCCGCGTGGATGGTTCCCCCGCGGAGCGCTTCCTCGGGGGTCATACGATTTATTCGGCATCCGAGTGCCGTCGCCACCTGCATTGACTCGAGCCAGCACACCGGGCACTGGTCAGTCCCGACGGCGAGCGTCACACCACTGGCACGTACCGCATTGATGTTAGTCGGTGACCGGTGGTTAACGATGAAATCAAACCCAGGGAACGTGACCGCCACCGTACCAGCCGCAGCAAGCGCTCTGAAGTCCTCCACTGTAGTATGATTCACGTGGTCGCACGAAGCCGCACCCATCTCGGCCGCCAAACGAGTGCCTCCGATATTGTTCTTGGCGTCGACATGTAGCTTCAACTTGAATCCCAGCTCACTCGCGCGCCTTAGGACGCGCTCTGTGTCCTTCAGGTTAAAGACGTTGGGATCGCAATAGACGTCGCAGAACTCGGCGAGTTGCCTGCTCGCGACTCGCGGCAACGCCTCCTCAAGGATCTCCGAAAGAAAGCGCTCCTTTGTCGAGCTTGGGGGGACGATGTGCGCGCCAAGATACGAGGCCACAATCTCTACCGGTACCAGTTTCCCCAGTTCTCGTGCCGCTTCCAACGATCGAATATCACTATCGGGCGTGAGCCCATAGCCACTCTTCGTCTCCAGCGTCGTGGTTCCCGCCTCGAGCATCCGACGCAGCCGCGGCAGCGACGCCATCACAAGATCGTCCACCGACAAGTCACGGTTTCGCGCGATCGACGCCGGAACATCGAACGGCACGCCTTCCGCACGGAGACCTGCGTCATCCAGTCCTCGCATCCGTGCGAAGTACTCCCGACTCCGATCACCCCCGAAAACTAGGTGGGTATGACAATCCACGTAACCTGGAATTACCGTCCCTCCATCCGCATCAATTGTCCTTACGCTACGCTCCCCAATTCCCCGCATTACGTCGACGCTCGAGCCGACGGCGAGAATCGTCTCCCCCTCCAAGGCCACCACGCCACGATCAACCGCACCAACCCCTTGATCCCCGCTGCATGTAACAACTTGGGATGCGCCCGTTATTACTGTTGTTACCGCTGACGCGTCAACTCGGCAGCCCATCCGATTGACCTCCTACTAGTCCCTCCCCCAGCTCATCCCCATTAAGAGGCAACTCCGCGCGACTAGATCCTCGCGCAAGCATCGCCTCCAATACACCGTCCTCGATTTCGATCCTTAATGCGTCGTTGAAGCGATTAAAAAACCCACACAACGCGATACGTAGTGTCAGCTCGACAATCTGCTCCTCGCTGAAGTGATTACGCAACTCATCAAACATCCGGTCCCGAATTCTCTGTGGGCTACTGGTGACCTGCACTGCGTAGTCCCTAACAAGCAGATCGACTCCGTCGAACCCTGGCACCGCGGAATCCAATATGCGCGCCACCGAACTTGGTGCGATGCCGACGTCCACGAGTCGCGGGGTATGGTGGCTCACACAGTATCGACACTCATTCAACTTCGAGACTACGACAAGCGCGATCTCTAAATAGCGCTTGGGGAGGATCGCGTCGCTCTGAAACTCAAGGAGCAGCCCCATGATATGTCTAAGTGCCGGCGGCCGGTGCGCGAACACCATCACCTGATTCATAAAGGGGCCATAGTCCTCAACAAATCGACGATACACCTCGCGAACCTCACTCGGAACTTCGTCGATCAACAGGTCTCGTACTCGAGCCATATCGTACCTATGGGCGAAACAATTCTGTAGTACTCCTCGCGTACTCAGTTCGACAACTCCTCAACGAACCTTTAGAGTGGCGATAATCTCATCCCTACCGTTCCTTATTTGATATAGTTGAATGTCGCGGCCGATCAGTTGCCTGTTCTGATCGAACTCGACGGCCGATCCAGCGCCGGAGTAGTTTATCTTCTCGCCGGCTCGTAACGCCTTGAGTCCATCCAGAACGTTATAAACGACCTTCTTCCCGGGACCCGTACTGACGTCATAAATCGCTCGCTTGACCGCTTCCGCCTCCGTAGTACCTGCCTTCTCAATCGCCAGCGCTAGAACGGAGATTTGGTCACGACACGCGGTTCCGTACGGATGTTGAATCTGCCCGTTGTCTTGCAATCCTGCTTCCTGCAGATACTGTTTGTATGCCGGGCTGTCGAGGGGCGGAATCGGGAACCCATGCAAGATACCGTCCGCTGCTGCACCAACTGCCTTCTTGAAAGGTTCGCTTGCTGCGAATGTCACTGTAATCACCTGACCTTTATAGCCGGCTCGGTAGATATCCTTATACACCGAAGTGAAATCTGTAACATACGCCGGAATAAATACTGCATCTGGGTTCCCCTCCAGCAAACGGGAAACTTCCGCCTTATAAGACGCCTGATTGGCATTGTAGTAAAAAGGCTTTTCCAAGAGGCGTCCAGGTCCGATCGCCTCCTCAAATCCGGTCAGAATGGATCTAGTGAAGTCGTTGTTCAGGGCCATTAACTTGAACTGTTTGAAGCCTCGATCTATTGCCATCTTTCCGAGCGCCCGACCCCACACCGGATTAAGTATCTGGAAGTTAAAGCACAGACCTTTTGTGTCGCGAATAGGAATATCATCGGACGAAGAGGTGCACATTTGGATTATGTTGGCGCTTTGACACTTCGGCATGATGCCGAGCGTTACCGACGACGCCCAAGTACCCAATATCGCTATCACCTGATTCACATTTATTAGCTTATCGGCAGCGCGGGTTGCGGTCTCTGGGTTTGTCTCGCCATCTTCTTGGGTTAGCTTAATCTGGCGATTCAGTACTCCACCCGACGCGTTAATCTGATCCACGGTTCGCCTAATCGCCGCGGCCATGTTGCCCCCATAAGGCGCCCCCCCGCCAGTATTGGGTGTCAGCGAGCCAATACTAATTGCGTCGTTCGCGTATAGGAGTCTAGGACTGAGTGTCGATCCGAGAGCGGCGATAGCTGATCCGGTGAGAATACGGCGACGCGAAGTGGAAAAGTCCATGAAGCTTCCTCCAAAATGATCTACAGGAGCCGTTCAATGCTAATCCGGAGTTCTTTCGAACGGAGATGAGAATTTTGGCTCAGGGATTAGCCCTCTAGGTTTGAAGCGCAGAACCACCATCAGTATGCAGCCGATCAAGATGATTCGAATCGAGGCGAGCTGCTGCGAATTGACAAATGACACGAAATCCCCGAGAAAGCGGGAGCCTTCGAGAATCACCATCACGATACCTGCGCCGAGGAGGAGTCCCCTGTTGTTGCCATATCCTCCGACAATGACTGACATCCAGATGAATATCGCGATCATCGGCATGAAGGTATCTGGGCTGATGTTCTGGACATAATGAGCGAAAAGAGCGCCGGCCAATCCCATGAAGATCGACCCGATAGCGAATACCTGAACCCTGAATCGGACGATGTTCTTCCCAAGAACGCTCGCAACAACATCATCTTCCCGGATTGCACGAAGCACGCGCCCGTAAGGGCTTGATCTGATTCGCTCGCAGATGACATAGATTATGAGGATCGTGAACGCCACCGCGCCTAGATAGACAAGTGCGTACGAGGCGTTGGTCAGACCGAAATCAAACGGGCGTACGGAGATCTTCAGCCCCCTCGGACCCTCAGTCAGCCAATCTTCATTTAGAGCGAGGAGTCTCACGATCTCTCCGAAGCCGAGAGTAACAATGGCGAAGTAGTCTTCGCGTAGCCGCATCGTGAGAAGACTGACTATAAGCCCGACAACTCCAGCGCCAGCAGCGGCGAGCACAATCGCGAGCTCAGGGGGCAATCCGACGCGGGTAGATAGAATTCCTCCTGTGTATGCACCAATTGCATAGAATCCGGCCACGCCGAAGTTGACCATGCCAGTAATGCCCCACTGCAGGTTTAGGCCTTGGGCCAGGATCATGAAGAATCCTGCGTACGTGGCAATGGCGACAATGTATGGAAGCATATCGGGATCTACTTCTTGATCTCCGGTTGCCCGAGCAGCCCCTGGGGGCGCAGCAACAACAACATGGCGATGATCCCGAAGCCGACCGCGATCTTGTAGGAGCTAGGCAAAATCAGCGTGGAGAACTCCTCTGCCAAGCCGACCAGGACAGCGCCAAGCATTGCGCCATATACAGAACCGATGCCGCCGAGAATAGCTGCCGCGATGATTGGTATGGTGAGGCTCCAGCCGAGGAGCGGCTCGATTGCCAGATCGAACCCTGCCGACACGCCAGAGAGACCGAGAAGGGCACCGCAATACAGTGTCGCAACCACACGAATTAGCGTGGAGCGGATCCCTCGGACCTCGGCTAATTCCGGGTTGTCGGCCATTGCCCGCATCGCCCTACCTGTTCGGGTCCGTGTTAGGAGAAGATGGGTGAAAACAATGATGAATAGCGCTGTGCCGATCAAATGAATCTGTGAACGGGTAATGTGTATTTGGCCAAGTGTGATCGGACGCTCGAGTGGCAGATTGAACCCCTTGACGTCTGGCCCAAAGATCAGGCGAACTGAGTGCTCCAGTACGAACGTCAGTGCGATGGACACGACTAGCAATGTGACGGGCGCGCTGGTGCGCATGGGTCGGAATATAATTTGGTCGCTAATCCAAACGATTACTGCCCCCGCGAGTGTGGCACCCAGGGCAGCCACCCAGAACGGCAGTGCAAGAGGTACGTTCATGGCATAGGCAGCAAAGACTCCGACGGTAATGTAGCCTCCAATCGCGAAATTCGGAAATCTTAAGATGCCGAACAACATTGAAAATGCTACCGCTGGTGGCGCGATTAGTGCAGCACTGACGATACCATTAACGATCACCTGTGCCATCAAGTACGAGTCCCCAAGTAAAGCTCGGCGACCTCTCGGTCGCCCAATAGCTCTGATGCCGACCCGATCATCGCTACGCGCCCGGCGGACATGACCGCGCCAACGTCTGAGACTCTTAGAGCCTGAATGGCGTTCTGTTCAACCATCATTATGGCAATTCCACTTTCACGCACTTGCTGGATGACGGCGAACATCTGCTCTACCATGACAGGAGACAGTCCAGCTGATGGCTCGTCAAGGAGTAATAACTTGGGCTCAACCATGAGAGCCATGCCGAATGCAACCATTTGCCGCTGCCCGCCGGAGAGGTTGCCGGCTCTAACTACCTTAAGCGCGTTCAATGCCGGAAAGAGATCGAGCACTCTCGCCACTCTTGAATCAAACTTGCGTGGCTCGATCCAAGCGCCCATCTCAAGGTTCTCCATCACAGTTAGAGAACGAAAGATGTTGCGTTCCTGAGGTACATACGCCACGGCGTGACGGGAAACGTCACTCGGTGACATTCCACTAACGTCGTAGCCGTCGATCAGTATCCTTCCAGCCCTGCGACGGACGACCCCGGCCACCGTCTTGATGAAGGTGGACTTTCCGGCGCCGTTGGGGCCAATGATCGTAGTGATACTGGCACGATCGACAGAAATGTTGACATCGCTAATGATGTCACCTCGGCCATATCCCGAGTACACACCTTCGGCACGGAGGATGGCATTAGACATCGGCGACCGCTCCTCCGCCGAGGTATGCCCGAATGACCTCCGGGTCCTTGCGGACCGTCTCAAAGGATCCTTCGGCCAGATGTCGTCCATCCGTCATCACGATGACCGGATCGCATAGGCGCGCAACGAGATCCATGTCATGTTCGATAATTAGAAACGTCTTCCTAAACTCTGAGTTCAGGCGGCGAATCATGTCTGTAAGCAAGCCCATCAACGCAGGGTTCACCCCTGCACCCGGTTCATCGAGAAGAATTACGGGGCAGCCGGTCATCAGTGCACGCCCTAGTTCTAGTAGCTTCTTCTGACCACCTGAGAGATTGACTGCATATTCGTTGCGTAGGGGGGTAAGTCGTGCCAAATCGAGGACCTCGCGTGCGCGCGCGTAAACTTGCCTTTCCTCGGCCGTCACTCTAGCTGGGCGGAAGAAGAGAGGAAGCAAGCGCTCGCCGCATTGTGCTTGCGGCGCGAGCAGTAAGTTCTCGAGCACCGTGAGTGCACCGAATTCCCGAGCAAGCTGAAAGCTCCGCACGAGGCCGCGTCGTGCGCGCTCATGGGGTGGCAGTGCCGTCACGTCCACACCGAAGAGCTCTACGTGGCCGGCGTCCGGGACGATGACACCGCTTAACAAATGGAATAGCGTGGATTTCCCCGCCCCGTTCGGCCCGATGAGGCCGGTGATCGACCCTTCTCGCAACGTGATGCTCATGTCCGAGACAGCGCGTATGCCACCGAACGATTTCCTAAGTTGGCGGGCCCTAAGAACCAAGCGCGGTCGATGGGTCGCCAACGGTCGACCTTGAATTTGCTGTGCCAGAGGCTGCCCGCTTGTTGAGGCCTGCATTACGACTCTCAGTTGAGCACTCGAGGAATTAGGGGGCCTGTAGGAGGTTGACACTCCATGCAAGGCTGCGCTTTCCCATCCCTGCCTCCGAATGCCATCACGATGTTAAGAATTCCTGAACGTACTGGACAACAAATGGGAGGCTGCTGAGCCGATCGAGTGTCAGCGTATCCGTGGGGCGCGGTAGCCTGTTGTCGTTTCATGCGTGCTTGGCGAGTCGTCGATATCGGCTTGTCCAACGCGAACTCCATGCTCGCAGCAATTCTGTAACACGTATCGCCGCGAGGAGCTGTGTCGCAAGCTCCGACCAGCAGTCCGGCCAAATCAAAATGAGCATGCTTGCGGCTTCTCGTCGACCTCCTAATATGCGTGAGCGAATCCCGGGGTCAGTCTATGTTTCATCGACTTCATTGGCAATTGAACTTGCATTCAAGCAAGATCCAATTGACACCACATCCGCTTGCCTTTCATGACGAAGGTCAACGTGCGATTAGCCAGAAATTCCGCTCCCGGATGGCTACGTCGCTGAACTGTTTGCCTAGAAGGCTCGCCTTAGAGTGCCAACCGCCAACTTCAATAGGCTAGGCCTGAGCGCGATTGATTCAGATGGGTCGACGGACGAGGTCTGATCGTGCCATACACCATCGTGCCATCAATCTCGAAATCGAGAGCGTGTGCGGCGTTTCCTGATGTTTCGCAACCCTCTCACGCGCGCGGAGCGCGCCCGGCGGCGATCAGAGGTACTTGCTCGGCAGCCCGGTATCGACCCAGTACCGCCGTGCATCCGTCGGGTGAAGGTAGACCGTGATCCGGTCGCCCGGCTGGAACTTCCGGCCCGGATTCTCGCGCAGCAGGTCGCTCTTGAACGTGGCCTCGGCGCCGGATCGGGGATCACGATGCCGCGCCTTGATGCGCCAGGCGGATCGGTGCCCACGCCGGCCGACCTTGACCACCTCCGCTTCGATCGGCTTGCCGTGGCGCTGGAACCACTGCGCGGTCAGCGCCTTTCGATCGGCGAAGATCGCGAACAGGATCGTGTGCAGCGTGAGCATCAGCGCGGCGAACCCCGCCGCAAGACCGTACGTGCGCAGATCCTTCGACGCGCCGGCGTTGGCGAGGAGATAGAACGCAAGTGCCCACAGCGCGACGCTCCCGACGCTGAAGGTCACGATGCCGGCCGTCCTCTTGTTCATCGATCACCCTGTCCGATTGCGATAGGTCGATACGCGCCACGGTGCGATGCATGCCTCATGATCCGTCGGCCATGACCAGGAACGTGGCGAGCGTGCCCCCGCAATGATAGCGGTCACGCAAACGCGGCGTCGCCGTCGCGCAGGACCGTTCGGAGCACGTCGATGAACGCTTCGCTGCGCCTGGGGAGCAGACGCCGCCCCGCGGTCACGCACCAGATCGTGACCGCCGGACACTGCCAGTGCGGCAACACGCGCCGCAGGTGCCCTTGCGCGATGGGGTCGCGTGCGAAACGGTGCGACAGCTCGACGATGCCCAGACCGCGCATTGCCAGTTCCTGCTGCAGTGCCAGCGAATTGGCCGCCAGCATGCGCCGCGGCAATCCCTCCCAGTGCTCGTCGCTGCGTGACAGGCGCCAGGGTTGCGCGCCGCCGCCGGTGGCGAGCATGAGACCGAAATGGTCGAGCAGTGCCGCCGGAGTGTCGGGAACGCCATGCCGCGCGAGGTAGCCTTCACTCGCATACAGGCCGCTGTGCTGCGTGATGATGTGGCGCGCGACCAGCGTGTTGTCATCGGGCAGGCGCGCGGCGGCACGTACCGCCACGTCGAAATGCTCGGCGACGAGGTCCACGCGCCGGGCCGACAGGTCGAGCTCGAGGCGGACGTTCGGATGGCGCCGGACGAACTGGGCGATGACGTCGGCCAGCGGCAGTTGCCGAAAATCGGGCGGCAACGACACCCGTAACGTCCCCTCGGGTTCGGCCCGACGATTGAGCGCGAGCGCCAGTGCCTCGTCGCGATGCTCGCTCACGCGCCGCGCGTGCTCCAGCATGCGCGCGCCGAATTCAGTGACCACCCAGTGTCGCGTGCCGCGCTGGATCAGGCGCTCGCCGAGGCTTTTCTCGAGTCCGGATAGCCGGCGCGAAAGCGTCGCTTTCGGATGCCCCGTGACCTCGGCGGCGCGCGTGAGACCGCCGGCATCGACGATGCGCGCAAAGAGGATGAGGTCGTCCGCACGCAGGTCGGTCGTTGCCATGCCCTTCATTGTTGCAATTGTGGAACGCAGTGGCCAGCTCTTCGGTGTCGATTCCGCTCGTTGCGATCCTACAATCGACAGCCGGGTGGCCATCCGACGTGGAGGCGATGCATGGCACGCCGCCTCCCACTGCCCACCGGTCGCTCGCCCCCATCCACCGCAAGGACCCGCCGAGCCCGCGCGTCACGCCCCGACGCGCGGCCCGAAACGACAAGGAGATCGTCATGAGCGTCAAGCTTGCCGTCATCTACTACTCGACCTACGGCACCAACCACCAGATGGCATCCGTAGCCGTGGAAGCTGCCAAGGCGGCCGGCGCCGACGTGCGGCTGCGCAAGGTCCGCGAAACCGCGCCCGAGGACGTCGTCGCCGGCGTGGACGCCTGGCAAGCGCACGCGGAACGAACGGCCGACGTGCCGCACGCAACCCCCGACGACATGGCCTGGGCCGATGCCTACCTGTTCTCGTGCCCGACGCGATTTGCCGTCCAGGCGAGCCAGATGCGCGCATTCATCGACACGCTGGGACCCGTCTGGGGGGAAGGCAAGCTCGCCAACAAGGCGATCTCGGCGATGACGTCGGCGATGAACGCGCACGGCGGGCAGGAGCAGACGCTGATGTCGTTCTACGCGACGGCGATCCATTGGGGCAGCATCGTCGTTGCCCCCGGCTATACCGATCCTGCGATCTACAAGACCGGCGGCAATCCCTACGGCTACAGTCACACGCAGGGGCAGCCCCTCGACGATGCCGCCAAGGCGTCGATCCGCGCGCAGACGCTTCGCTTGCTGGACGTCGCCCGAAAGCTGAGCGCTTGAGGCTGAGGTCCGAACCGAGCGAGAACGCGATCTTCGATCCTTGATGCCATTGCCGGACGGTACTCGCTCCTCCACCAACCGCTGCGTGGCGCGTGGACGCGTGAGCGCGACCTTCGCCCGGGCGGCGGGCGGTTACGAGGCAGCGCGTCCGAGCCACGAGCGCGACACGCTGCCCCGAAGCGTGGACGGGGGCCTGCCCGGTCACGGTTTGGCGATGACCGCCGACATCGGCTGCTCGTTGACGATGAGTTGGAACACGTCGGGCCGGCTGTAGTGACCGGCGGCGTCGAAATCGAACTTGCCGCGACCGATCTCGGCCAGGTCGAGGTCGGCGGTGAGAATCGTCTCGCCTTCGAAGTTCGGCCCCGCGAGCACCTTGCCCAGCGGACTCACGATCGCGCTGCCGCCGCGCATCAGCACCGCATCGGGCGAGTCGCCGAGCGACACGCGCACCGACGCCGGGAAGTCCCTCTTGCGCAGGAACTGGCACGCCGACAGCACGAAGCAGCGTCCTTCGAGCGCCACGTGCTGCATCGACGGCAGCCAGGTGTCACGGTCGTCGGCGGTCGGTGCGCAGTAGAGCTGGACGTTCTTCGCGTACATCGCCATGCGTAGCATCGGCATGTAGTTCTCCCAGCAGATGACCGAGCCGATGCGACCGTAGGGGCTGTCGACCACGGTGAGCGTCGAGCCGTCGCCGAAGCCCCAGATCATGCGCTCCAGCGCCGTCGGCATGAGCTTGCGATGCTTGCCGAGGAGCGCGCCGTCGGGCCCGAAGAAGAGCACCGTGCAGTAACAGGTGCCGAGCTCCCGCTCGATGACGCCGACGACGAGATAGACGCGATGCTCCGCCGCCGCCTCGCCCAGCCGTTGCGTGTGCGGACCCGGCACGTCGATCGCCGCATCGAGATACAGGCGATATTCCTCGCGCCCGACCGGATCACGGGCACCGATCACAAGACCGTAGCTCAAGCCCTTCGGATAGCCGACGATGAATGCTTCGGGAAAGAGCACGAGCTTCGCCCCTTCGGCGGCGGCCTGTGCGGTCAACTGCAGCGCCTTGTTCACGCACGCCGCGGTATCGAACGGCACCGAGCCCGCCTGCACGACGGCGACACGAACCTTGCCCTCCGGGGAAATGCTTGTCATCGGGGTCTCCCGTGGTGGATCGAGGATGGCGGGGGGTACCTTACACGACGTGCCGGTGGTCGCATCGCGGTCAACGCGGTGCCTGCCACGTGACCATCGCGCCCGCGCCTGCAAAGCTGCCTTTGCGGGTGAAGAGACTGTCCCCCGCGAGCAGCACGAACATGAGAAGCGTCACGGCGATGCCAACGCCAGCGCAGCCCATCACGATCTCGTACACGCTCGTCGACAGCGCGCTGCGCGAGCCCTCGACGCGGCGCGCGCGCAACGTCGAGGGAAGACGAATCAGACGCCAGACGGTGTTGCCGAACATCGCGACGCCAAAGGCGGCGATGGCAAGCGCGACACCCGACGCCACGACGATGGCGATGCGCGTACCCACGTCGCCTTGCACGAAAGCGCCGGCGGTCGCAGCGATCACGCGCGGCGTACGCGCAAATGCGGGGCCCACCTGGGCGATCCACGACACGTCGTCGCGCTTGCGTGCCGCAGCGGCGCGCGCCTGGATCGACGCGGCATCCTCACCCCCCAACTCCTTGCGCATCGCCCCGATCAGGTCGTCGAATCCCTGCTCGTAGCGCCCCAGCGCGAACGCGGGGACGAGATGGTCTTCGAGCAGCCGGCGCACGCGTGCATCCGTCAGACGATCCTCGAGACCATAGCCCACCTCGATGCGCGCGAGGCGCGGTTCGGTGAAAACGAACAGCACGACGCCGGTGTCGTCCTTCGCCGCACCCACCTTCCACTCGCTCGCGGTCTGGATCGCCCACGCGGCGAATTCACCCTCCGGCGGCCGACGATCGACGTACACCACGATCTGCGCGCGGTCGTCGTTGAGCAGCGCACCTGCCCACTCGTGCGCGAACTGCGGCGACACGATCCCGGTGCGATCGACGAACGCCTCGCCCGGGTCGGCGAGCGACGCCGGAGGGGGAGGCGTACGCGGCAGCGCGAAGACGAGCAGCACGACGACGACCGCAATGCCGACGAGCCCTGCGAGAGCGATGCGCACCTCGCGCTGGCTGACCCGGTTTGCGTCGTCATTGCGCACGCGAAAAAAGGCGTCCGGCAAGGGCGCGACAGTTCGCTCGGCCCTATTATGCTGGGGCCATCGACGTCTCGCGAAGGACGCATGCAACACGAACGACGCGCACGCATTGCGGCGGCCGTGCCGGTGGCGGGGCTCATCGCGGTCCTCGCGCTGACCGGTTGCTGCAACATGTCGCGCCGGCCGATCCCGGGACTGTGCGGGGTGGGAGGGGAGGTGGTGATGGGTCACTCCCGCACGGTGGGCACCCCCCTTGCCGACCCTCGATCCAATCCGCGGATTGCGGGCGATGCGCGGGGCCTTGCCGCACGCAGGGTGGGTTGTTGTAATACAATGAACTCCGAGGTATTACTTTGGCAGGTATCGATGGCAACCACCATGACCGTCAAGGGCCAGGTCACCATCCCGAAGAAGGTGCGCGACGCGCTGCGTCTCGCGCCCGGTGACCGGGTGGAGTTCGGGGTGAACCGCGAAGGGGAAATCGTGGTGCACAAGGCGGGCGGCCGGACGCCCGGCAAGGAGCGCGCGGCGAAGCGCGATCGCTTCGAAGCCGCGCGAGGCAAGGCGCAGCAGAAGTGGCGCACCGATGACCTGATGGCGCTACTGCGCGGAGAGGATTGAAGGCGTCGATGCTTCTCGTCGACACCAATGTCCTGCTCGACGTGCTGGAAGACGATCCGGCGTGGGCCGATTGGTCGCTCCACCAGTTGCGGGCGCAGTCGCAGGTTCACGAACTCGCCATCAACCCCGTGATCTACGCCGAACTGTCGCTCGCATTCGATTCGGTGCGGGCGCTCGATTCGATCGTCGAAGGGATGGGGCTCATCGTCCAGGAACTGCCCCGTCCGGCGTTGTTCCTGGCCGGACGCGCCTTCCTCAGGTACCGCCGCGAGGGCGGGAGCAAGTCCAACGTGCTCCCGGATTTCTTCATCGGCGCGCACGCCGCAGTGCAAGGCTGGAACATCCTCACGCGCGATGCGCGACGTTATCGCAATTACTTCCCGACGGTGACTGTCGTGTCGCCCGATGCGGAGCTTCGATGACACTATCATTCGTGAGTTGGTCCGTGCGCGCGCGAACGGTTCGGTGAGGTGATCGCTGCCTGGGCTGACGACCGCCCGTTTTGCACGGCGATGATCGCCCGCCCAGTGGCACAATCCCGCCATGGGGCGCGGACTCTTCGGGCTGGTCGTGGTGGCGATCGGCATCCTCATCGCCTTCCTGGTCGGCAACCCCTATTTCGGTTGGGTGATCGCCCGCGTCATGGGTGAGCAAACCGTCTGGTTCCAGAACGCCGATGGTTCGAGGACGACGCAGGTCTCAGGGCCCAACGTCCCGCTGCCCGAGTGGGTCCCCGTGATGCCCGAGGCCCTGCGGATCAAGTCGGGGCGCGTGCTCGAAGATCAGGGCCGGCCGTCGAAGTCCGGCGACCTCGAGCTTCTCAGTCACGATGAGGCGCCCGCGATCGTCGCCTGGTACGCGAAGGAACTCGCCGCACGCGGCTTCACGGTGGCACCGCCGCGCCCGGACGCCGCGGACCTCCTGCGCTTCACCTCCGCCGTCGAGGGCGAGGTCATGGCAGCCAACCCGGCGCTCGGCGTCGACGTGCGCGTGCTGGTTCGAAGTCGCCAGGGACTGCTGCTGCGGCCCCGGCTAGTCGAGTTGCATTGGCTCGATCATCCGCGCGCCAAGCCCTGAGCCCGCCGCCCGATTCGCACCGTGAACGCGCGGTCTTCGGTGCGGGCGGTGCGACGTCGACCCCGAACGCCGCGCACCGACGTTGTCATGGGAGACGAGAACGCGAGGAGGGTAAACGATGCGAGTCCCGTGGCGTGCATTGACGGCGTTTGTGGCCGCCGGCCTCGTGGCGGCCACCGCGCCGGGCGTGCCGGCGGCCTCGACCGCGGATGGGCCGGACCCGAGCGAGGCGACCGCGATCGAAGCGTGCCGACTGCTGCGGAGCGAGCCTGAAGTTAGCGCCCACTTTCCTCGCGCCGTCGAACTTTGCACACCCTCGAACCGCGCCCAGCCAACCTGTGAGAAGCGGCCGGTCGCAACCTGTGCGAGCGACGCGCTGTGCCGCGTACACACGACATTCACCTGCACGCGCTCGCCCTGCCCGCCGGGCGGCGATGCGACGATGTCTTACTGCGTTGCGCGCCCGCTCGCGCATCTTGCCGCGAGCATCGTGGCGTACCTGCCATGCGTACGCAGTGGCGGCACTTGGGAGCCGTACCCCGGCGCTTCGCGCCACGAGCCCTGGCGCGGCACCTGCTCTTGCATGGGCCGCTCCGCGGCAGCGGTTGCCTTCACCCGCCACGGATACCCGGACGATGCACTCCCCACGCCGCTACGCTACTTCATCCGGGGGCGTGGCTGCGTGGCCGAAGACGCGCTGTGCCGCGAATACCACGGTCGCTGGGTGGTCAAGGTTCCCGGAGCACCGTTCGAACGCCCACGCTGCGAGATCGACGCGCAGGCGGTGGTCTGGCGCCACCGGCTTCACGTGGGCCTCGGGGACTGATCGGATCGCGCTCGATCGAAGAGCGCGACGCCGCGGCCGCCGACCCGGGCACGACGCACCGCGCCGCTGCCGCGGGCACGGCCGCTCAGGCGGGCAGCGTCCCCGGGACGAGAATCGAGCGGTCGACGTTGCGGATGTCGGTGTGGCCGCAGAACGCCATCGTCACGTCGAGCTCCTTGTGGATGATCTGCAGGGCCTTCGTCACGCCGGCTTCGCCCATCGCGCCGAGGCCGTAGACCATCGCCCGGCCGATGTAGGTGCCGCGCGCGCCGAGCGCCCAGGCCTTGAGCACGTCCTGCCCGGAGCGGATGCCGCTGTCCATGTGGACTTCGATCTGCGAACCGACCGCGTCGACGATCGCCGGCAGCGCGGCGATGGACGACGGCGCGCCGTCGAGCTGGCGCCCGCCGTGGTTGCTGACCACGATCGCGTCGGCACCGCTTTGCACCGCGAGGCGCGCGTCGTCGACTTCCATGATGCCCTTGAGGACGAGCTTGCCGCCCCATTGGTTCTTGACCCATTCGACGTCGGCCCACGACAGGCGCGGGTCGAACTGCTCGTTGGTCCACGCCGCGAGCGAGCTCATGTCGCTCACGCCCTTGACGTGGCCGACGAGGTTGCGAAACGTGTGGCGCCGCGTTCCCGCCATCCCGAGGCACCAGCGCGGCTTGGTCATCAGGTTGACGATGTTGGCGAGCGTCGGCCGCGGCGGGGCGGTCAGGCCGTTCTTCAGGTCCTTGTGGCGCTGGCCGATCACCTGCAGGTCGAGCGTGAGGACGAGCGCGCTGCACTTCGCCGCCTTGCAGCGATCGATCATGCGCGCCATCGCCTCGCGATCGCGCATCATGTAGAGCTGGAACCAGAACGGTGCGCTCGTGTGCTCGGCGATGTCCTCGATCGAGCAGATGCTCATCGTGGAGAGCGTGAACGGGATGCCGAACTTCTCCGCCGCGCGCGCGGCGTGGATCTCGCCGTCGGCGTGCTGCATGCCGGTCAGCCCGACCGGCGCGATCGCGACCGGCATCCTCACCGCCTGACCGACCATCGTCGTCGCGGTGCTGCGGTTTTCCATGTTCACCGCGACGCGCTGGCGCAGCAGGATGCGCTGGAAGTCGCCTTCGTTGGCGCGGTAGGTCCCTTCGGTCCACGAGCCCGAGTCGGCGTAGTCGTAGAACATGCGCGGCACGCGCTTCTTGGCGAGCACGCGCAGATCCTCGATGTTGGTGATGACGGGCACGGCGATTCCTCCTCTGGCAGGGTGCGGTCGAGGCAGCCGCGACGCCACGTCCGCAACGCGTGGCGCCGCTCATGGCTTCGGTGTGAAGCCGATCCGTGCTTCGCACCACGCCGCGGCCGCGAGCAGCGAATCGTCCCGTCCCTGCGGCGCGGCGAGCTGCAGGCCCACGGGCAGACCGTCGGCGAGCGCGACGGGAATCGACAGCGCCGGGAATCCAAGCAGCGACCACAGCGTGCAGCACGAAGGATCGCCGGTACTGCCCAGTCCTGCGGGCGCGGTCGAAGGCGTGGCCGGCGACAGCACGGCATCGAACTCGTCCAGCCAACCGCTGAAGAACGCGATCGCGCGCTCGCGCTCGACCAGCGCCTCCCGGTAGCGCTCGTCGACGATGGCGCAACCCTCGTCGATCGCGGCGTTGACCGCGGGTGGCATGCGCGCGCGCTCACGCGCCTGCAGGCCGCCCAGGACTTCGCTGCCTTCCTTGATCATGATCGTGCGCTGCACCGCCTTCGCGCCGGACCAGGCGTCGGGAACGGCGACGGGCACGATCTGCGCATCGTCGCCGATCCGTTCGAGCGCCGCGACGAGCGCACGCAGCGTCGCGGAATCCGGCTCGGCCCAGGGGAACTTCGCGAGCCACGCGAGCCGCGGCCGATGCTCGGGGAGCACGACCTTCGGCGCGATACCCCGGTTTTGTGCCAGCACGCTCGCGAGCAGCGCCGCGTCCGCGACGCTGTGCGCGAAGGTGCCGACGGTGTCGAACGTCGGGCTGAAAGGATGCACGCCACCGACGGGAATCGCGCCGATCGTGGGCTTGTAGCCGACCACACCGCAGTACGCCGCGGGGCGAATCACCGAACCGTTGGTCTGCGTGCCGATCGCGGCGAGGACGTGGCCCGCAGCCACCGCCGCCGCCGACCCCGACGACGAGCCGCCTGGCGTGTGCGCGCGATGCCACGGGTTGCGCGTTCGCGCGGGGTCCATGAACGCGAACGGCGTGGTCACGGTCTTGCCGAACACGTACGCGCCGGCGGCGCGCAGGCGGGCGATGCAGGCCGCATCGTGCTCGGGGCGATGCCCGGCGTGGATGTCGGTGCCGAAGGCGGTCGGCAGGTCGGCCGTGGCAATGATGTCCTTGACGCCGATACCCATCCCACCGAGCATGCCGGCGCAATGCGCATCGTCGGCGCGGCGCGCCTCGTCACGGACGTGCCCCGGGTCGACGTGCGCCCAGGCGCCGATGTCGCGCTCCGTCGCCGCCACACGCTCGAGCTGCACCTCGGCCAGGGCCCGCGCGCGGGTCTCGCCGCGTTCGAGCGCGGTGCGGGCGGCGGCAAGCGTCGGGTACGTGCGCGGATCAGGCATCGGCCGAGTCCGCGCATCGTGGGTGGCGGCGCCGCGTCGACCGCACCGATGGAAGCCGCGCGCCGCCCGATCCGGGCGAGCGCGCCGTCCCGATGACCGGCGCCGTCACCGCGTGATCGGAGACTTCACTCGCAACGCTTCCCACGACGGTCCTGTCGGAATCGCGCGCAACGACGCTAGCGTATCCCCGCGCGCATGAACGACTGCACGAACTGGCGCTGGAAGAGCAGGAACGCGATGAGGAGAGGCGCCGTCGACAGCAAGGTGGCGGCGGTGATGATCGACCAGTCGAGCCCCTGATCGGTCGCCGAGAACACCTGCAAGCCGACGGTCACCGGTCGCGACTCGACCGAGTTGGTGATGATGAGCGGCCAAAGGAAGTTGTTCCAGTGGTAACTCACCGAGACGAGCGCGTAGGCAAGATACGTGGGGCGGGCGAGCGGCACGTAGACCTTGAACAGCACCTGCAGCGGCGTGCAGCCCTCGACGCGCGCGGCTTCGTCCAGCTCGCGCGGGACCGTCTTGAACGTCTGGCGCAGGAGGAAGATCCCGAACGCGCTCGCCATGTACGGCAGGCCGATGGCAAGGATCGTGTCGCGGATGCCGAGGAACGCCATCGTGCGGTAGTTCTCGACGATGAGCACGTCGGGCATGATCATGAGTTGCACGAGAACGAGCGCGAAGAGCACGTTGCGGCCGGGAAACTCGAAGCGCGCGAAGGCGTAGGCGGCGAGCGTCACGAGCACGAGTTGCGCCGCGAGCACCATCGTCACGAGGATCGCCGTGTTGACGAAGTACCGCGCGAACGGTGCCGCCTCCCAGGCGCGCACGAAATTGTCGAGGGTGAGCGGCGCGTCGAGCGCGAAGCGCGTCGAGAACTCGGCCGGATGGAACGCCGTCCAGAAGGCGTACACGAGCGGCAACACCCACACGAGGCCGAGGAGCCAGGCGCCCGCCGTCTCGAGCGCGTGCGAGGCGCCGCGCGGCGCGTAGACGAGCGATGCGCTCACCGCACGGCACCTTCCGGCGTGAAGACGCGGCCGGCGGTCCGCGGAGGCCGGGCGCGTGGCGTGTTGCCGATCGGGCGCCGAAGCCTCATTGGTAGTGCACCTTGCGCCCGAGGAAGAAGAACTGCGCGATGGCGGCAACACCCAGGATCACGAGCAGCACGACGGTGAGCGCGGCGGCGTACGCGGTGTCCCAGAACCGGAAGCCGATCTCGTACACGTAGTAGAGCAGCAGCGACGTCGCGTTGTCGGGGCCGCCGCGCGTCATCACGACGATGTGGTCGACGAGCCGGAACGCGTTGATGACGGCATTGATGAGGACGAACAGCGTCGTCGGCATGAGCAGCGGGAACGTCACGCGCCGGAAGAAGTACCAGCGCGACGCCCCCTCGATCGCCGCGGCCTCGGCGAGATGCGGCGACATCGACTGCAATGCGGCGAGATAGAAGATCATGAAGAAGCCCGCCTCCTTCCAGATCGCGACCACCATCACCGCCGGCAGCGCCGTGGCCTTGCTGCCGAGCCAGTTCTGGCTGCCGGCGCCGAAGGGCTCGAGGAGCTTGGCGAGAAGCCCGTACTCGGGCGTGTAGAAGAAGAGCCAGATGTTGGCGACCGCGATCATCGGCAGGATCGTCGGCGTGAAGTACGCGAGCCGCAGGAAGCCGCGCCCCGCGATCTTCCGGTTGACCCAGACCGCCATCAGGATCGCGAGCGCGATCGAGATCGGGATCGTCCAGAACGCGTACCAGAAGTTGTTCGACAGCGCCTGCCAGAAGATCGGGTCCTCGACGAGTTGCTCGTAGTTGTCGAGTCCGACGAACACCGACGGACGGCTGCCCTTGGCGGTCGAGAAGAAGCTCTGCCACAGCGTTGCCACCGCGGGATAGTGCGTGAAGAGCGCCAGGAGCACCAGCGACGGCAGCAGGAGCAGCCAGGCGTGGATCCAGTGCGCGGTGCGGGTCATGGGGGCGCGCTGCCGGAGGCTTCTAGCAACCTTGCGGCTGGCAGGAAGCGGTGCGGGGGCTCATCGGCATGGATCGCGGCGATCTTCGCTGCCCGGTGCGGCACCGGGCAGCGAAGCTGCGTCTACTTCCGGAATGGCCGCAACAGGCGATCGGCCTCGCGCTGCGCGTCCTTCAACGCCGCCTCCGGCGTCTTGGTGCCGGTCAGCGCTGCCTGCAACGCGTCGTTGAGCGCCTTCGTCACGCGCTGGTTGTCGTGCGTCGACAGTTCGGCCTTGGCGTACGGCAGCTGGTCACGGGCCACCGCCGCCGCCGGGAAGCCGGCGACGTACTGCTTCATTGCCGGCGTGTTCCACGCGTCGGCGCGAACCGCGACGTACCCGGTGTCGATGCCCCACTGCGCCGCGCGCTCGGGGGTCGTCACCCAGCGGATGAACTTCATCGCGGCATCACGCTGCGCCGGCGTGGACTTCGCGAAGATGTAGAAGTTGCCGCCTCCGGTGGGGCTGCCGCGCTGCTTGTCGGCAGGCAGCATCGCGACGCCGAAGTCGAACTTCGCGTTGTTCTTCACGTTGGTCAGGTTGCCGGTCGTGGTCCACATCATCGCGACCTTGCGCTCGAAGAAGTCCTTCGGCGTCGTGCCCCATTCGACGATGCCCTCGGGATGCACCTTGTACTTCTTGACGAGGTCGACCCAGTAACTCAGCGCGCGCACGACCTCCGGCCTGTCGTAATACACCTCGGTCCCCGCCGAGTTCATGAGGTTGGTGCCGGCCTGGATGGCGAGCCCCTGGAAGAGCCAGTACGGAAAGCCCGACGATGGAATCTGCACGCCCCACTGCGTGACCTTGCCGGAAGCATCGCGCTTGGTGAGCTTTTCGGCGTACTGCGTCATTTCGTTCCACGTTGCCGGCGGCTTGTTGGGATCGAGTCCTGCCTCCTTGAACATCTCCTTGTTGTAGTAGAGGACGACCGTCGAGCGCTGGAAGGGGATGCCCCACGTCTTGCCGCCGGTCTGGCTGTTCTCCATGAAGGCGGGGTAGAACGACTTCAGCCACGCCTGGTCGTCGGCCGTCTTGAGGAGCGTGTCGAAGGGGATGATCGCGTCCTCGTCGATCAGCGTGAACATGTCGGTGGAAAGCAGGATCGACATGACGGGCGGCTCGCCGCTCTTCACCGCGGTGAGCGCCTTGGTGATCGATTCCTGATAGCTGCCGGAATAGATCGGCTTCAGCTTGATGCCGGGATTGTCCTTCTCGAAATCGGCGGCGAAGCCGTCGATGATCTTGGTGATCGGCCCGCCCACCGCCACGGGGTAGTAGAACGACACCTCGGTCTGCGCCGCGGCACCCCCTGCCACGAGCAGCGTTCCTGCCGCCGCGATCGCGACGGCCAGTCGTTGCCATCTGAAGTTGCGCATCTGCCTCCTCCTCCCTCGAAGAAACGGCGAGTCCTCACGCCGTGAGCGTTGCCGGAACCGATGGCGCGCTCGCCTCGCGACGCCGCCCATCGGCCGTGAAGAAATGCTGGGCGCCGGGCGCCCAGACGACCGAAGCGCCGTCCCCGGTGCGCAGGCCGACGCTGCCCGCCACGCGCACCGCGATGCGCTGCCCCCCCACCGTCATCGCGAGCAACGAGTCGCCACCCAGGTACTCGACGCTCTCGACGGATGCGGGCACGCCGCGCTCGGTGGAAAGTGCGATGTGCTCGGGACGAACGCCGAGCGAACCCCCCGCGCAGTCGGCAGGATAGACCGCCGGGCCCTGCGTCCCGCGAATCACCGCGCCACCCGGGCCCGCCACGAGCGCGACGAGATTCATCGGCGGCGTGCCGATGAAGCGCGCAACGAAGGTCGACGCCGGACTCTCGTAGAGCTCGGTGGGCGCGCCGTTCTGGGCGATGCGTCCGCTGTCCATCAGGATCACGCGGTCGGCCATCGACATCGCCTCGACCTGATCGTGCGTGACGTACACCATCGTGATCCCCAGCTTGCGCTGCAATGCGCGGATCTCCTGGCGCATCTCGGCGCGCAATTGCGCATCCAGGTTCGACAGCGGCTCGTCCATGAGACACACCGGCGCCTGCGCGATGATCGCGCGCCCGAGCGCCACGCGCTGCTGTTGCCCCCCGGAAAGCTGAGACGGCTTGCGGGCGAGGAGCGCGCTCAATCCGAGCAGGTCGGCGACACGGGCAAGCCGCGTGTCGCGCTCTGCCGGCGGGACCCGGCGCACACGCAGGCCGAAGAGGATGTTCTCGCGCACCGACAGGTGCGGAAAGAGCGCGTAGCTCTGGAACACCATCGAGATGTTGCGCTGCGCCGGAGCAAGTCCGGTGACGTCGCGGTCGCCGATCGTGATGCGTCCGCTCGTGGCGACCTCGAGGCCGGCGATGAGACGCAGCGTGGTCGACTTGCCGCAGCCCGACGGTCCGAGCAGGACGTTGAAGGTGCCCTCGGCGAGCGTGAACGAGACGTTGTCGACCGCGCGGACCTGCCCTTCGGCAGTCGTCCAGTGCTTGCTCACGTTCTCGACCGCGATCGTCGCCACGGGCCTGCGCCTTCCTCGGATGGGGGTCGCCAGCGACGTCGTGCCGCAAGGCAATGCATGATAGCAAACGCACGACGCGCACCGCCGTACGCGGCGGGCGGAGGACCTAGTCGAAAAGCGCGGACAGCGCCTGGCCCGGATCGGGGGCGCGCATGAACGTCTCGCCGACGAGGAAGGAGTGCACGCCCCTGGCCCGCATCGCCGCCACGTCGCGGCGGCTCGCGATGCCGCTCTCGGTGACGACGAGCCGATCGGGCGGGACGCGGGCGAGCAGGTTGAACGTCGTGTCGAGGGTGACGCTGAAGGTGCGCAGGTTCCGGTTGTTGATGCCGATGAGCGGAGTGGCAAGACGCAGCGCGCGCTCGAGTTCGCGGCCGTCGTGGACCTCGACCAGCACGTCCATCCCGAAGTCGCGCGCCGCCGCTTCGAGACTGGCGAGCTGCGCATCGTCGAGCGCCGCCACGATGAGCAGGATGGCATCCGCACCGAGCGCGCGCGACTCGGCGACCTGATACGGATCGACGATGAATTCCTTGCGCAGCGCCGGGAGCGCGCACGCCGCACGCGCCGCGACGAGGTACTCGGCCGCACCCTGGAAGAACGGCTTGTCGGTCAGGACCGACAGGCACGCCGCACCGGCGCGTTCGTACGCCGCGGCAATCGCGGAGGGCTCGAAGTTGGCACGCAGCACGCCCTTGCTCGGACTCGCCTTCTTGATCTCGGCGATCACCGCGGGCTTGCCGTCGGCAACCTTCGCGCGCAGCGCCCGCTCGAAACCGCGCGCGGGCGGCGCGGCCCGCGCCCGGGCCACCACGTCGGCGTACGGATGCGCCACCTGCGCGGCGATCACCTCCTCCGCCTTCACCGCGACAATGCGATCGAGGATGTCGCTGCCGGCCATCGGCTTCACGCCGCCTTGGGCGCGAGCTTGCGCGTCGTCGCCACGAAGGCGTCGAGCTTGCGCTTCGCCGCGCCGCTCGCGATCGCCGTGCGTGCCCGCTCGATGCCCTCGGCGATCGATGCCGCCACGTCGGCGGCGTACAGCGCCGTGCCGGCATTGAGCGTCACGATCTCACGCGGCGTTCCTTCGACGTTGGCAAGCGCCTCCAGCACCATCTCCTTCGACTCGGCCGCACCGGCGACCTTGAGCCCCCGATTCGATTTCATCGACAGGCCGAAGTCCTCGGGGTGGATCTCGTACTCGCGAACCTCGCCGTTGCGCAGCTCGCCGATCATCGTCGATGCTCCGAGCGAGATCTCGTCCATGCCGTCCTTGCCGTAGACGACGAGCGCATGCTGCGATCCCAGGCGCTCCAGGACGCGCACGTGAATGCCGACGAGATCGGGATGGAAGACGCCGATGAGGTGATTGGGGGCCCCGGCCGGATTGGTGAGAGGGCCCAGGATGTTGAAGATCGTGCGCACGCCGAGCTCGCGTCGCACCGGCGCCGCGTGCTTCATCGCCGCGTGGTGATTGGGCGCGAACATGAAGCCGATTCCGGTCTCGGCGATGCACTCCGCGACGGCGCCCGGGGACAGCTGGATGTTGGCGCCGAGCGCCTCGAGGACGTCGGCGCTGCCCGACTTCGACGACACCGACCGGTTTCCGTGCTTCGCGACCCGCGCCCCGGCAGCGGCGGCGACGAACATCGCGGCGGTCGAAATGTTGAACGTGTGCGCGGCGTCCCCGCCGGTACCGACGATGTCGAGGAGGTTGTGGCGTTCGGCGACGTCGACCTTGGTCGAAAGCTCGCGCATCACCTGCGCCGCCGCGGCGATCTCGCCGATCGTCTCCTTCTTCACGCGCAATCCCACGGTGAGCGCGGCGATCATCACCGGCGACACCTCGCCGTTCATGATCTGGCGCATGAGCTGCAGCATCTCGTCGTGGAAGATCTCGCGATGCTCGATCGTGCGCTGGAGCGCCTCCTGGGGGGAGATGGTCATGGTCTTCTCTTCGTCGTCAGTTCTGGAGATCGCGCACGCGGCGCCGCGTGACATCGACCATGCAGGCGAGCTGCGCCTGGTCCGCACGCGTGGGGTCCGCGTACATCGTCCGCTCGAATTCGCAGTGCGCCTTGCGATAGTCGCCGAAGGCGCGCATCGCCCGCGCGAGCGCCGGCGCCGCGAGCCCCCGGCCGGTTGCCGCGTCGAGCTCGCGCGCGAGGCGCGCGGTCTCGCCCTCGACCTTGTTGAGCTGCTCGCGGGCGTCGCGGTCGGCCGCGAGCAAGCACTGCTCGACCGTCGCCCGATCGCCGCGAAGCTTGCACTCGTCGAGGACGCCGGCGCTCGCCAGACTCGCCACCAGCGTACCCGAAGTGAGGATCGCCGCCATGATCTTCATCGTCTGCCCTCGAGGAAGTTGCCGAGCAGTCGCATGCCGTGCTCGGTGAGGATGGCCTCGGGGTGGAACTGTACGCCTTCGACCGCGAAGTGCCGATGCCGCACGCCCATGATCTCGCCATCGTCGGCCCGCGCGGTGACCAGGAGGTCGGCGGGGAGCGCGTCGCGGTCGATGGCAAGCGAGTGGTAGCGCGTCGCGGTGAACGGCGACGGCAGGCCGGCGAAGACGCCGCGGCCGTCGTGGGTCACCGGCGAGAGCTTGCCGTGCATCACGCGCTGCGCGCGCACGATCCGCGCCCCGAAGGCCTGACCGATCGCCTGGTGCCCGAGGCACACGCCGAGGATCGGGATCTCGCCCGCGAAGCGCTCGATGAGCGGCACGGAAATGCCCGCCTCGGCCGGGGTGCACGGACCCGGAGACACGACGATGCGCTCCGGCTTGCGCGCGAGGATCGCGTCGAGCGTGATCGCATCGTTGCGGTGGACCTCGACCTCGGCGCCCAGCTCCGCCAGGTACTGCACGAGGTTGTAGGTGAAGCTGTCGTAGTTGTCGATCATCAGGAGCTTCACGGCGCCTCCCCGTCGAGGCCCTGCTGCACCATCTCGGCGGCGCGCAGCACCGCGCGCAGCTTGTTGAGCGTCTCCTGCCATTCGCCGTCGGGCGAGCTGTCGTGCACGATGCCGCCACCCGCCTGCGCGTAGAGCATGCCGTCCTTCACCACCGCCGTGCGCAGGATGATCGCGGTGTCCATGTCGTCCTGGAAGCTCAGGTAGCCGGCCGCGCCCGAGTAGATGCCGCGCTTGACGGGTTCGAGCTCGTCGATGATTTCCATCGCGCGCACCTTCGGCGCACCGCTCACGGTGCCCGCGGGAAACGCCGCGCGCAGCACGTCGATCGACGTGAGCCCGGGCTGCAGCGTGCCCTCGACGTTGCTCACGATGTGCATGACGTGCGAGTAGCGCTCGATGATCATCCGATCGGCGACGCGCACGGTGCCGGTTTGCGCCACGCGGCCAACGTCGTTGCGACCGAGGTCGAGGAGCATCACGTGCTCGGCAATCTCCTTCGGATCGTTGGCGAGCTCGACGGCGAGCGCCTCGTCCGCCTCCCGCGTGGCGCCGCGCGGCCGCGTCCCGGCGATCGGCCGCAGCGTGACCGTGCTGCCCTCCTTGCGCACCAGGATCTCGGGGGAAGCGCCGACCACGTGGAAGTCGCCGAAGTCGTAATAGAACATGTACGGCGACGGATTGAGCGAGCGCAGCGCGCGGTACAGGGACAGCGGAGGCGCGCTGAAAGGCATCGCCATCCGCTGCGAGAGAACGACCTGCATGATGTCGCCGGCAGCGATGTACTCCTTGGCCCGCGTCACCGCCGCCTTGAAATTGTCTTCGCCGAACTGGCTGTGCGGCTCGGTTCTCGCCGTCCCGCGCGCGTGCGGGATCGATACGGGAGCGCGCAGCCTGCCGCGCAGCTCGGCCAGGCGCGCGCGCGCCGCCGCGTAGGCGTCGGGTTGCGCGGGATCGGCGTAGACGATGAGCGAGATCCGGCCCTTGAGGTTGTCGACCACGGCGAGTTCTTCGGTCAACAGCAACAGCAGGTCGGGAACGTCGGCGAGCCCCGGCGCGGGGGGCTTGCCCGTGTGCGCGAGCTTCGTCTCGATGTGACGCACCACGTCGTAGCCGAAGATGCCGGCGAGCCCGCCACAAAAACGCGGCAGGTCGCTCGACGGCGCCGCCTTGAAGCGCTGGCGAAAGGCCTCGACGAACGCGAGCGGATCGCCGTCGTGCGTCTCGACGACGCCGTCGTCGTCGAAGACTTCGCTGCGCCGGCCGCAGGCGCGGATCCGCACGCGCGCCGGCAGCCCGATGAACGAATAGCGCCCGAAACGCTCGCCGCCGACGACCGATTCGAGGAGGTACGAATAGCGGGCGTTGGCGAGCTTGAGATACAACGACAGGGGTGTATCGAGATCGGCGAACGACTCGTCGACGAGCGGGATGCGGTTGAAGCCCTGCGCGGCGAGCGCCTGGAATCTGGATTCGGTGATCATTGCGGCAACCTCTCGAAGGCCTCGGACGGCCTGGACGACTTCGAACTCTCGGGGGCGTCGCTGCCGGCTTCGGGTGCGACGCGATGTGCGTGCGGGGCTAGAGTGGGCGCCGCCAGCGCCACTCGCCTGCACGTCGCCACGCCGCGGTGGCGTGCGTCGGATCGAGGATGAGGTCGGATTGCATCGTCGCTTGCGCCCGCCATGCACTGGCGGACGCCGCCGACTATACCACTGCCGCGGCGCGGTGCGCTACGACGGCGGCGGCGACACCGCAGCGAGTTCGGCGCGCATCGCGCCGATCGTCGCGCGGTAGTCGGGGGACGCGAAGATCGCGCTGCCGGCAACGAAGGTGTCGGCGCCAGCCTCGGCGATCGCCCGGATGTTGCTCACCTTGACGCCGCCGTCGACTTCGAGATGGATCAGGCGGCCGGTGCGCTGCATCGCGCCGTCGACGATCTTGCGCGCCGCCTTGAGCTTGTGCAGCGCGTGCGGGATGAACGACTGTCCGCCAAACCCCGGATTCACCGACATGATGAGCACGAGATCGAGCTGGTCGATGGTGTGCATCAGCCAGTCGAGCGGCGTGGCCGGATTGAACACGAGCCCCGCCGTGCAGCCGTGCTCGCGGATGAGTCCGATCGTGCGGTCGACGTGTTCGGAGGCTTCGGGGTGAAAGCTCACGTGGTTCGCACCGGCCTTGGCGAAGTCCGGCACGATCCGATCCACCGGCTTGACCATGAGGTGCACGTCCATCGGGACGGTGGTGTGCGTGCGCAGCGCCTCGCAGACGAACGGACCGAGCGTCAGGTTCGGCACGTAATGGTTGTCCATCACGTCGAAGTGGATCGCGTCGGCACCGGCGGCGACGACGTTGCGCACCTCGTCGCCCAGCCGCGCGCAGTCGGCCGCCAGGATCGACGCCGCGATGCGGTAGGGGGTGGTCATGGGGTCAAACCCTCTATAATCGACGCCCGCAGACAGGGCGCACCATGGCATGACGCAGGACAAACGCTACGCGATCGCGGTCGAACCCAAGGCGGCGTACTTGGCCGACGAGTCCGACCCCGCGCAGGACAAGTACGTCTTCTCGTACACGATCAAGATCACCAACGCGGGCGACGTCGGCGTCACGCTCGTCGGTCGGCACTGGATCATCACCGACGCCGATCACAAGGTCCGCGAGGTCGATGGCCTCGGCGTGGTGGGGCAGCAGCCCGAGCTCAAGCCCGGGGAGAGCTTCGAGTACACGAGCGGCGCCTCGCTCACGACGGCGGTGGGCACGATGCGCGGGACCTACCGGTTGCGCGCCGACGACGGCACCACGTTCGAGGCGCCGATCCCTCCGTTCACGCTGTCGATTCCCCGCACGCTTCACTGACGTCCGTCGCGATCCGGCGGCGGCTTGCGCCGTCCCGCCATGGTCCACCCCACGATCGCGATCAGGATGACGAGCGCGACCAGCACTTCGAGAAAGATCCAGCCCATGCGTTATGCCCGTGCCGTTGCGGCATGTGCCGCTGCCATCGCGCTCGCGGCGTGCCAGACGCCGCCGCCTGCGCCGCCCACACCGCCGACGCCCGCCGCCGAGCACGCGTCGTACGCGCCCGTGGCGTGGCACGACCTGCCGGGCTTCGCGAGCGACGATCTTGCAGGCGCCTGGCCCGCGTTCATGGTGGGCTGCCGCGCGCTCGCGCGACGCTCGACGTACGAGGCGACATGGAAGGCGTCATGCGTCGCCGCCGAGACGATCGACGGCGGCGACGAAGCCGCGGTCCGTGCCTTTTTCATGACGCATTTTAGCCCGTACCGTGTCGCGGTCGCCGGCGGCAGCGACGTGGGACTCGTCACCGGCTACTACGAACCGCTCCTCGCCGGCGCGCGCACGCGAAGCGACGCGTACACGGTTCCCCTCTACGGTGTTCCGGACGATCTGCTCGTGGTCGACCTCGCCTCCGTGTACCCCGACCTCAAGGGCAAGCGCGTGCGGGGTCGCCTCGCCGGCCGCCGCGTCGTTCCGTACCCAACGCGCGCCGAGATCGAGGCCGACCCCGCCGCCGTGCCGGCGCCGGTGCTCGCGTACGTGCGCGATCCGGTCGAAGCGTTCTTCCTCGAGATCCAGGGGTCGGGACGGATCGCGCTGGCCGACGGCAGCGTGATGCGCGTCGGGTACGCCGACCAGAACGGGCGCCCGTACCGTTCGGTGGCTGCCGTGCTGATCGAGCGCGGCGAACTCACGCGCGAGCAGGCGTCGATGCAGGCGATCCGTGCGTGGGTCGAGGCGCACCCGGATCAAAGGCGTGCGCTCCTCGATGCCAATCCGAGCTACGTGTTCTTCCGCGAAGTGCCGGCGCCGACTCCGGGATCGCTCGACGCCGCGATCGATGGTCCGCACGGTGCGCTCGGTGTTCCGCTCCTCGCCAAACGCACGATCGCCGTCGACCCCCGCTTCATCCCGCTCGGCACACCCGTGTGGCTTGCGACGACACGACCGCTGTCGAGCGAGCCGCTCGAGCGGCTCACCCTCGCGCAGGATACCGGTGGGGCGATTCGCGGCCCGGTGCGTGCCGACTTCTTCTGGGGCTTCGGCGACGCGGCCGGGCACGAAGCCGGTCGCATGAAGCAGGCGGGCCGCCTGTGGATCCTTTGGCCCAAGGGCGCGGCGCTGCCGCGGTGACCCGCGCCGCCGCGACGGATATTCCCCTACGGCGCCAGGACGTCGTGCGCCTGTTGGTCGGCGTGATACGACGAGCGCACGAGCGCGCCCACGGCCGCATGCCGAAAGCCCAGCGCGTAGGCCTCGCGTTCGAGTTCGGCGAAGGTGTCCGGGTGCACGTAGCGCAGCACGGGCAGGTGATCCTTCGACGGCTGCAGATACTGGCCGATGGTGAGCATCTCGATCCCGTGCGCGCGCATGTCGCGCATCACCGCGACGATCTCCTCGTCGGTCTCGCCCAGGCCCACCATCAGCCCGGACTTGGTCGGGACCCCGGGAACGCGTGCCTTGAACTCCTCGAGGAGCTTCAGCGAGTGCGCGTAGTCGCCACCCGGACGCGCCTGCCGATACAGGCGCGGCACCGTCTCGAGGTTGTGGTTCATGACGTCGGGGGGTGCGGCCTCGAGGATCGCGAGCGCACGCTCGAGCCGGCCGCGAAAATCGGGCACCAGCACCTCGATCCGCGTGCGCGGTGAGTGCTCGCGCACGGCGCGAATGCAGTCGACGAAATGCTGTGCGCCGCCATCGCGCAGGTCGTCACGATCCACGCTCGTGATCACCGCATACGACAGTCGCATCGCCGCGATCGTCTTCGCGAGGTTGACCGGCTCCTCGCGGTCGAGAGCGCGCGGCCGGCCGTGGCCGACGTCGCAGAACGGGCAGCGCCGCGTGCAGATGTCGCCCATGATCATGAACGTCGCGGTGCCACGGCCGAAGCACTCGCCGATGTTCGGGCACGACGCCTCCTCGCACACCGTGTGGAGGTTGTTCTCGCGCAGGATCTTCTTGATTTCGAGGAATCGCGGCGACGTCGCGGCCCGCACCCGGATCCACGGCGGCTTCTTGAGCGTTTCCGCCGGGACGATCTTGACGGGGATGCGCGCGGTCTTGGCGTCGCCCTTGTGCTTGACGCCGGCGCTGTTCGAAGGAAGGTCCATACCCAAGCTGTCCACCCATTCACGGTCCGTGGACGATGGATTCTAGCATCGGGGTGCGCATCGCCTCGCCTGCGCTCAGGGGGCCGCGAGCACGCGAACGAGATGTGCCACGAGTTCATCGCCCGCCTGCGCGGTCGTGCGCCGCACGCCAAGGCGCGCGAGGTCGGTCACCGCAAGGCCCGGGTAGCCGCAAGGATCGATGTCGGCAAACGGCCCGAGGTCCATCGCCACGTTCACGGCGAGGCCATGGTACGTGCAGTGATTGCGCACCTTGAGCCCCAGCGCGGCGATCTTGGCTTCGCCCTCCGCACCCGGTGGCGCCTCGGCGGTGCCGTGCACGTACACGCCGGGGGCGTGCGGCTTGCCGTACGCGGTGACGCCGTACGTCGCGAGCCAGCCGATCACCGCCGCTTCGAGCCGGCGCACGACCTGCCGCACGCCGAGGCGTGCGCGACGCAGATCGAGGAGGACGTACGCCACCACCTGCCCCGGCCCGTGGTAGGTGACCTGCCCGCCGCGATCGACCTTGAGGGTTTCGATACCGTTCGCACGCAACAGATGCTCGCTGCGCCCGGCAAGACCCAACGTGTAGATCGCGGGATGCTCGGTGAGCCAGATCTCGTCGTCGGTCGCGGGATCGCGCGCATCGGTGAATCGCCGCATCGCCTCCCACGTGTCGCGATAGTCCGTGCGGCCCAGGCGACGCACGACGATCGCGGATGAACGTGCGTCACCGTCAGCCATGGCCGAACGCCTGCGCGGAAAACTCGAAGGCTTCGTGTCGCCGCGCATCGGCGCGTTGCCAGACCACGCGTTCGCGCGTCACCGACAGGAGCCACGTCTGCGCGCCGGTGGGTGCGCTCCTCGACAACGCGCGCCAGTCGAGCACCGCGGCGCAGCCTCCATGCTCGGGGTCACGGACCGACTCGTAGCGGATCACGCCGACCGCGGCGGCGCGCGCGGCGGCGGCAAAACGCTGGCAGGGACCGTAGTCCACCGGACTCGTCCAGGCCGCGCGATCGCGCACGAACGGCGGTGCGCGCAGGTCGACCGTGGTGCTCGCCACCGCGACGCGGAACACGGCCTGCGGTCGTGCCGGCATGGTTGTCATGGCGGGGCTGTCGAGCAGATGTCGCCACCGCCAGTAGCCGAGTTCCGCGCACGCCGTGCGCACGGCGTCGGCACCGTAGAACACGCCCGGATCGACGCAACCGCGACAGCGCGACCCACCGGGCGGCGGCGCATCGCGAAACGGCGTGAAGAGGAGGTCATGGAGCCGCGTCGCCCCGGCGGGGGGCGGCGGCTTGCTCGCATCGAGGAGCCGCTCGAGGACGAGCTGCTCGTCCAGCGTGTCGACGAGCGCCATCGTGGCCACGACGTGCTGCGCGTCCACCGCGCGCCACAGCGCAAGCCGCGCGGGCGCGGCGCTAGACGCGACTGCGCGCGGCGTCCAGGTAGGCGACGACACGGACGAGGCCTTCCACACCGCGCACCAGTTCGCGGGGTGCGGCACCGAGCGCGACGTTGTCGCTCGCGAGCCACCGCCGCGCCGTTTCCTCGTGACCCCACAGCGCATCGAGCGAGCGATAAAGCCGCACGAAGAGCAAGGCGAGCTCCCACTCCTTGGCCCGCGCCGGATCGAGGAGGTACTTGCCGGCGAAGAACCGCGAGGCGGTCGCCGCTGACATGCCGAGCGTGACCGCGAGGTCGCGCTGCGTGAAATCGAGCCGTCGTGCCGCGCGCACGACCGCCTTCGACAGCACTCCCGCGGGGTCCGGCGCCGGCGACGCCGAAACCGGGTGAAGGCGCGCGCGGGTCATGCCCGTCTGTTTTCCATGGAAACTCGATGCGATAGATGTTTCCATGGAACAGGAAACACGTCAACCCGGAACGCACGGCGCAGGTGCGACCGGCCATCTCGCTACAGGACCATCTTCACCATGGGATGCGCCACGAGCTCGCGATACAGGGCGTCGAGTTGCGCCCGCGAGTTCGCATTGATCGTCGCCGTCACCGACAGCCAGTTGCCCTCCTTCGACGAGCGCATCTCGAGGGCGGCCGGGTCGAAATCGGGGGCGTGCCGCACCACGACGTCGCTGACCGCCTGCGCGAAGCCATCGCGCGTGCGTCCCAACACCTTGATGGGGAACACGCAGGGGAACTTGAGCGGCGAGTCCTTCTCCTCGACGTGCAGGCCGTCGAGGGCCGTGGCGCTGTTGGGTTGCTTGTCCATGCGTTGTCTCCTTCGCTCCTGCGCAGGTGCGGGCGACGCCCGCCGTCTGCAACCCGGGACGGGACGCCGTCAGCGTGCGGCGTACATGTACTCGCGCGTCAGCGGATGCGGCAGCGACCCGTCGGGCAGCGGCTTGCCGGCCAGGATCTGCCACAGCGACAGCCAGCCGCGGTCGAAGGCGTGCGCCGAGCCCGCCATGTAGATGCGCCAGACGCGGAAGCGTTCGTCGCCGACCTCGCGAATCGCCTCCTCGCTGTGCGCTTCGAGCCGGTCGACCCAGCACCACAGCGTCCGCGCGTAGTGCTCGCGCAGCGCCTCGGCGTCGATCGCCTCCAGACCGGCGCTGGCCATCCCTTCGACGACCTTCGACACGTGGGTGAGCTCGCCGCCCGGAAACACGTAGTCCTCGACGAACTCGCCGATGCCGCTGCCGAGGCCGGTCGCGCCGAGCGCGTTGTGCGTGATGCCGTGATTGAGGACGAGGCCGCCCGGCTTCAGTACCCGGTAGATCTTGCCGAAGTACTTGGGAAAGCGCGCCACGCCCACGTGCTCGAACATGCCCACGCTCGCCACCTTGTCGTAGAGCACGTCGTCGGGGAGGTCGAGGTAGTCGCGCAGCTCGACCTTCACCCGCGCGCCGAGGCCACGCGCCGCGATCTCGCGCGACACGTGCTCGAACTGGTTCTTCGACAGGGTGATGCCATGCGCCTGCACGCCATAGTGCTGCGCGGCGTGCAGGATGAGCGCACCCCATCCGCAACCGATGTCGAGGAATGCCTCGCCAGGCGCGAGATCGAGCTTGCGGCAGATGTGGTCGATCTTGTTGACCTGCGCCGCATCGAGCGTGTCGGTCGGCGACTTGAAGTAGGCGCACGAGTACACGAGGCGCTCGTCGAGCCACAGCCGGTAGAACGCATTGGACACGTCGTAGTGATACGCGATGTTGCGCCGGTTGCTGCGCCGCTGGTGCACGAACTGCTTCCACCGCGCGGTCACACCCTCCGGGCCGTGCTCGACGGCGCCCACCAGCGATTCGGCGATGCCCAGGATGGTGCGGGCACTGCCGGTGAAGTCGACGTCGCCGTGCACGTACGCGCGGGCGAGATTGCCGAGCGCGGGCTTCGAGAGCAGGCGCAGCCCCTTGTGCGTGCGCGCGAACACGTCGACCGCGGGGGTCGGGGACAACGGCACGCGCGCACCGTCGGGGAGGACGAGAGTGATGGGTACGTTGCGACCGGCGTAGCGGTCGGTGATGATGCGCTGGATCGCTGACATGGGACCGGGAGAAGGCAACACCGGGAAACGATCGAACAGGCGAAAGTGTAGCAAGCCCCCTTTGGCGGCCAATCCTCCCCGCAGGAATGGCCGGGGGCGGCGGACCCGTACAATCCGGCAACGCCCCGCCACGGCGCGTTGTGGCATCCTTGCCCGCCTTCATGTTCGCTGCCGGCGCCGAGGAGTTGCCACGCGCCTTCGCGCCGCGCTGTCCGCCACGACCCTCGCATGATGCCCTCGGGTAACGTCCACCCTCCACCGACGTTCGACAGTCGCCAGTTCCGCGACGCGCTCGCGCAGTTCGCGACCGGCGTGACGATCATCTGCGCACGGGCGAGCGAGACACGCTTCGTCGGCTTCACCGCCAACTCGTTCAATTCGGTGTCGCTCGACCCACCGCTCGTGCTGTGGTCACTCGCCCGCACCTCGGCGAGCCTTGCCGTCTTCGAAGGCGCCGAGCGCTACGTCGTGAATGTCCTGTCGACGCGCCAGGCGGACCTCGCCCGGCGCTTCTCGCGACCCCATGTCGACCGCTTCGCGCACATCGCATATCGCCTGGGCTACGCCGATGCGCCACTCCTGGACGGCTGCGTCGCCTGGTTCGAGTGTCGGCACCACACGCGCCTCGTGGCCGGCGACCACGTGATCTTCGTCGGCGAAGTCGTCACCTGCGAGCGCGCGCCGGGACAAGGCCTCGTGTTCCAGCACGGCCGCTTCGGCGTGCAGGCGCCGCTCCCCGAATAGCCGCGCGACCCGAATCGCGCGCGACCGGTGCGTCAACGCGCCTGCGGCTTGTGGCGCTGGAACGACGCCCAGACCTTGCGGAAGACGGGACCCGGCGTCCCGCCGCCAAAGGCCTTGCCGTCGACACGGGTGATCGCAAGGACCTCCTTCGTCGACGAGGAGAGCCACAGCTCGTCGGCAGCCAGCGCCTCGGCCTGCGGAACCGGCCGCGTCACCACGGGAACGCCGACCGCGCGTGCGAATTCGATGGTGGCATCGTAGGTGATGCCGGGCAGGATGTGGTGATCCTTGGGCGGGACCACGACGGTCCCGCCGCGAACGACCAGCACGTTCGATGCGGACGCCTCGGTCAGGTAACCGTCGCGGAAGAGCATCGTCTCGGCCGCCCCGGCGTCGGTGGCAAGTTGACGCAGGAGCACGTTGCCGACGAGCGAGGTCGTCTTCAGATCGCAGCGATGCCAACGGTTGTCGACCGCGGTGACCACCGCCACGCCGTGCTCGACCTGCTCGCGCGGCGGCAGCGGCAGCGGATTCGCCATCATGAACACGGTCGGTGCGACACCCTTGGGAAACGAGTGATCGCGCCTGGCCACGCCCCGGGTGATCTGGAGGTACACGGCCTGATCGGCGAAGGGCTGCCGGGAGATGAGCTCGCGGATGATCGCTTCCCACTGGGCGTCGCTGTGCGGATTGTCCATGCGCACGCCGGCCAGCGAGTGCGCGAGACGCGCGAGGTGCTGCGGCAGGCGGAACGGCTCGCGCACGTAGACGGGGACGACCTCGTAGACGCCGTCCCCATAGATGAAGCCGCGGTCGAGGACCGGTACGCTCGCCTCGCCCAATGCGACGAGGCGGCCGTTGAGGTGGACTACCTGGTCGACATCGAACATGCGACTCTCCTGGTCGATCAGCGCTTGAACCACAAGCGCACCGTATCCCACGCCCGGCCGAGGAAGCTCGCGAGCGGCACCTCGTCGAGCGCGATCAGCGGAAACTCCGCCATCGGCGTGCCCTCGAGGGCGATCTTGACCGTACCCACGCGTTGTCCGCGCGCGACGGGCGCCATGAGCGGCTCGTCCGCCTGCATCGTCACGGCGAGCTTGTCGTTCTTGCCCTTGGGCAGCGTGAGATAGCGATCGACGAGGAAACCCGCGGGCACCTCCGCCAGCGCGCCCTTCCAGACCTTGATCGTGGTCACCTGCTTGCCGGATGCGTAGAGCTGCACCGTATCGAACGCCTGGAAGCCCCAGTTGAGGATCTTCTGCGCCTCGGCGGTGCGCGCCGCGTCGGATGCAGCGCCCAGGATCACCGCGAGCACGCGGCGATCGCCGCGCTTGGCCGTTGCGATCAGGCACCAGCCGGCGGCCTCGGTGTGCCCCGTCTTCATGCCGTCGACGTACGGATCGGTCCACAGCAGCCGGTTGCGATTGGGCTGCGTGATGTTGTTGTAGCGGAATTCCTTCTGCGAGTAGACGGGATAGTACTCGGGAAAGTCGCGGATCACGGCGATCGCGATCCTGGCCAGGTCGGCCGCGGTCGTGTAGTGCTGCGGGTCGGACAGGCCCGTCGCATTCGTGTAGTGCGTCTCGGTCATCCCGAGGCGCGCCGCCTCGGCATTCATCTTGGCGACGAACGCTTCCTCGCTCCCCGCGACGAGTTCGGCGAGCGCGATCGACGCGTCGTTGCCCGACTGCACGATCATCCCCTTGACCAGCTCGTCGACCGAGACCGCGCGCCGCGGCTCGATGAACATGCGCGAGCCCTCGGCCTTCCACGCGCGCTGCGAGACGTTGACCATCTGCGACGGCACGATCGTCTTCGCGCGCAGCGCCTCGAACACGATGTACGCCGTCATGAGCTTGGTGAGCGAGGCGGGGTCGCGCCGCTCGTCCGCATGCGCCGACGTGAGCGTCTGCCCGCTCGTGACGTCGACGAGCAGATGCGCGGCCGCGGCGACGCCAGGTGCGGGGATCCCGGGCGGCGGCGGCGGGGCCGCACTGGTGGCAAGGGAGGCCGACGCCGCGGGTGCGGCGACGAGGCTCGCGGGTACCGCAAGGGTCGCGGCGACGGCGAGTGCGGCGACGACGCGCGCCGCGCGCAGGTACGACGATGGGAGCTTCGGCATGGCCACGAACAGCGCGACCCGCTGCCGGCGCCGCGCCAAAGCGACCGATTATACGGCGCGCATCGGTGCTACCAGGGGTTGAGCGGCAGATATCCGACGACCTCGCCGCTGCGCCGGTCGACGACTGCGGTGAAGTCCTGATTGCGTGCTCGCACCGGGACGTAACCCAGGTCATGGCCGGCCCCGTGCTCGGCCACGAACGCATTCACGAGCTCGGCCTGGCGTTGCCCCTGCCGCGAGAGGGCCTGCAGCGGCCGCGCGGCACGGCCGACCGCCGCCGCCAGCTGCTCGTACGGCACGAAGAGGTGCGGCTGCGCCGCGATGTCGGGGCCGCCGGCCATCGTCGCGAGCGACAGCGCCAACGCCTGCGACGGATCGCTCGGAGGAACGCCGGCCGCGAGACGAGGCCCGGTGAGCGGCGCGCGGCGAAATGCTTCGGCGGCACGCGCCTGCGACGCCGCGTCGATCGCGTTGGCCGCGGTGACCTCGAAGCGGTCCTTCACGAAGACGGTCCAGGCGGGGCGTGCCTCGAACATCACGAATGTACCGTAGGCGAGGGCCGCGAGCTGCAACGTCGCGACGATCGCGAGATCGACGCCCAGACGCGGCTTGCGCGGATCGAAGATGATGAGCGTGATGATGGGCCCGACGACGACGTCGACGCCGATGATGAGCCGCAGGAGCAGCCCGCCGCCCATCGCCCGGAAGTAGGGCGGCGGGTACCAGACGAACACGACGAGGCCGATCACCACGGTGGCGATCACGATCGAGAGGCCCAGGTGGATGACGAACGCCTGCCAGCGGGACAGTGAGCGGACGGTGAACACGACGCGCAGGTGGATGCAGGAGGACGGTGCGTGACGATTGCGACACGACCGCGCGCGCGATGCCCGTTTCCAGGCCGCGGCGGGGCGGCGTGTCAGCCTCTGCCCGTAAACGCAAATTCCACGCCAGGCTTGCGCCCGGCGATCACGTCGGCGAGCGCGCGCGCCGAACCGCACGCCATCGTCCAGCCGAGCGTGCCGTGCCCGGTATCGAGGAAGAGGTTCGGATAACGCGTCGCGCCGACGAGCGGAACGTTCGACGGCGTGGCGGGCCGCAACCCCGTCCAGAATTGTGCGCTGTCGCGCTCGCCCGCGTCGGGGAAGAGCTCGAACGTGCGCTGCACGAGCGCCTCGCAGCGCACGAGGTTGAGCGCCATGCCGTAACCCGAGATCTCGGCCGTGCCCGCGATGCGCAGTCGATCGCCCAGTCGCGTGAAGACGATCTTCCACGCGAGGTCGGTGAGCGAGACGACGGGTGCGCCGCGATGGTCGCCGATCGCGAGCGTCGCGGAATAGCCCTTGGCGGGGTAGATGAGGCAGGGAACCCGCAGCGGCTGCAACACGAACGGACTGTAGCTGCCGAGCGCCACCACGTAGGCGTCAGCGCGCAGCACCTCCTTGCGATGCTCCGCGTTGAGGCAGCGCACGCAGTCGATCCTGCCGCCTTCGGCGATGAGCCGCTCGATCTCGACGTTCCAGCGGAAATCGACGCCGCGCTGCGTGGCCAGGCGCGCAAGCTCCTGCGTGAAGCGTTGCGCGTCTCCGGACTCGTCGCTCGCGGTGAAGATCCCGCCGGCGAGACGCTCCCGGCACGAGGCGAGCGCGGGCTCGATCGCCACGCACTCGTCGACCGTCTTCACGTCGCGGTCGCAGCCGAACTCGCGCATGAGCGCGGCCGCCTTCACCCCGTGCTCGAACTCGGCGCGATCGGTATAGAACGAGAGGATGCCGCGCTCCAGGTGGTCGTAGCGAAGGCCCGTGTCCGCGCGCAGGGCGCGCAGGCAGTCGCGCGAGTACAGCGCGAGGTTGAGGCACTGGACCGTGTTGCGCCGCGTGTTGCGTGGCATGCACTCGATGAGGAACTGCAGACCCCAGCGCCACTGCCGGGGATCGAGGCGCAGGCGAAAGAGGAGCGGCGCATCCTCGCGGCCCAGCCACTTGACGATTTTCGCCGGCGCGTCGGGATTGGCCCACGGTTCGGCGTACGACGCCGAGATCTGGCCGCCATTGGCAAACGAAGTCTCGAGCGCCGGGCCCTCGTGGCGATCGAGCACGGTCACCTCGTGACCATCCTGCGCGAGATACCACGCGGCGGTCACGCCCACGACGCCCGCGCCCAGGACGATGACCTTCATGGTGCGCGCCGGGCTCGGGTTTGGCGGCTATGCGCCACCGGCTCCCTCCGTGACGGCGATCTCGTCCACCGGGATGCAACTGCAGAAGAGATTGCGATCGCCGTAGACGTTGTCGACGCGGGCGACCGGTGGCCAGTACTTCGTCGCGTGCTGCCCTGGCGCCGGATATGCGGCGAGCGCGCGCGCGTACGGATGGGGCCAGGCATCGTCGGCCACCGCGGCCGCCGTGTGCGGCGCGTTCTTGAGCGGGTTGTCGCTCGCATCGAGGTCGCCTTCCTCGATCGCGCGGATCTCGGCGCGGATCGCGATCATCGCGTCGATGAAGCGATCGAGCTCGGCCTTGCTCTCCGACTCCGTCGGCTCGACCATGAGCGTTCCCGGCACGGGAAAGCTCATGGTCGGCGCGTGGAAGCCGTAGTCGACGAGACGCTTCGCCACATCCTCCGCCTCGACGCCGGAGGTCGCCTTCAGCGGCCGCAGGTCGAGGATGCATTCGTGCGCCACGAGTCCGCCCGGCCCCGCGTAGAGCACCGGATAGTGCGGCGCGAGCGACGCGGCGATGTAATTGGCGGCGAGGATCGCGCTCTCGGTTGCCGCGGTGAGGCCCGCGCCGCCCATCATCGTGACGTACATCCACGAGATCGGCAGGATCGAGGCGCTGCCGTAGGGTGCCGCGGCCACGGGCGGCCGCCCGGCGGCGGGACCCGGCAGGGCGAAATGGCCGGGCAGGAAGGCCGCGAGATGCGCCTTGACCGCGACGGGACCGACGCCGGGTCCGCCGCCGCCGTGCGGGATGCAGAAGGTCTTGTGCAGATTGAGGTGTGACACGTCGGCGCCAAAGTGCCCGGGTGCGGCGAGTCCGACGAGCGCATTGAGGTTCGCGCCATCGACGTATACCTGGCCGCCGTGCGCGTGCACGATGTCGCAGATGCGCTTGATGCCGGACTCGAAGACACCGTGCGTGGACGGGTACGTGACCATGATCGCGGCAAGCTCGTCGGCGTGTGCCTTCGCCTTGGCCGCAAGATCGGCGAGGTCGACGTTGCCGGCGTCGTCGCAGGCCACCACCACCACCCGCATGCCCGCCATCTGCGCCGACGCGGGGTTGGTTCCGTGCGCCGACGATGGAATGAGACAGATGTCGCGCCCGCGCTCGTTGCGGCTCGCGTGGTAGGCGCGAATCGCGAGCAGCCCCGCGTATTCGCCCTGCGAGCCCGCATTGGGTTGCAGCGATACCGCATCGTAGCCGGTCACCGCGCACAGCATCGCGCAGAGTTCGTCGACGAGCTGGCGGTAGCCCTCGGCCTGGTCGGCGGGCGCGAAGGGATGCAGGTGCGCGAACGCGGGCCACGTCACCGGAATCATCTCGGCGGTGGCGTTGAGCTTCATCGTGCACGAGCCCAACGGGATCATCGCGCGATCGAGCGCGAGGTCGCGGTCCGCGAGCCGCCGCAGGTAGCGCAGCATCTCGGTTTCCGAGTGGTAGCGGTGGAAGACGGGATGCGTGAGGAAGGCGGAGCTGCGGGGCACCCCGGGCAGCGGCACCTCACCCATTGCAGCGTCGATGTCGGCGACGGAAAAAGGCGGCGGTGCGCCGCCGAAGATGCGCCAGATCGCGGCGACGTCGTCCCGCGTGGTGGTTTCGTCCAGCGAGAGGCCAAGGTGGCCGACGTCGATACGGCGGAAGTTCACGCCGTCGGCGAGCCCCCGGGCAATGATCGCTGGCGTCTGGTCGCCGGTGGCGAGGGTGAGCGTATCGAAGAAGGTGGCATTCACGCTCGCAAAGCCCAGTCGCGCGAGGCCGGACTTCGCGATCGCGGTCAGCCGATGCACGCGGCGCGCGATGCGCGTGAGTCCCTCGGGACCGTGGTAGACCGCGTACATGCCCGACATCACCGCCAGCAGCACCTGCGCCGTGCAGATGTTGGACGTGGCCTTCTCGCGCCGGATGTGCTGCTCGCGCGTTTGCAGCGCGAGGCGGTACGCGGGTGCGCCGCGGGCATCGACGGTGACGCCCACGAGGCGTCCTGGCAGCGAGCGCTTGAATTCGTCGCGCGTCGCCATGTAGCCCGCGTGCGGACCCCCGTAGCCCATCGGCACCCCGAAGCGCTGCGCGCAGCCGACGACCGCGTCGGCTCCCCATTCACCGGGCGGGGTCAGCAGCGTCAGCGCGAGCAGGTCCGCCGCGACGACGACGAGCGCGCCACGCGCCTTCACCGCCGCGACGAGTGCGCGGCCGTCGCGCACGTCGCCGAGGGCACCGGGGTATTGCAGCAGCACGCCGAAGGCATCCGCCGTGGCCGCGTCGGTCGCCGGTCCGCTCACCACGCGGATCCCGAGCGGCTCGGCGCGCGTGCGCACGACGGCGAGCGTCTGTGCGAACACGTCGTCGGCGACGAAGAACGTGCGTGAGGCGTGCTTCGTCGCGCGCAGCGCGAGCGCCATCGCTTCCGCCGCCGCGGTCGCCTCGTCGAGCATCGACGCGTTGGCGATCGCCATGCCGGTCAGGTCGCAGATCATCGTCTGGTAGTTGATGAGCGCCTCGAGACGACCCTGCGAGATCTCGGGCTGATACGGCGTGTACGCCGTGTACCAGGCGGGATTCTCGAGGACGTTGCGCAGGATGACGCCGGGCGTGTGCGTGCCGTAGTAACCCTGACCGATGAACGATCGGCAGACGCGATTGCGCGCGGCGAGCGCGGCAAGGCGCGCCAGGGCCGCGACTTCACCCACGGGCCCGGGCAGCGCGAGCGGCGTGCGCGAGCGGATCGAGCTCGGCACGACGGCGTCGATCAACGCCGCGCGCGACGGGTAGCCGATGCGCGCGAGCATCGCCGCCTGATCGGAAGCGGTGGTGCCGATGTGCCGGTGCCAGAAGTCGCCGCTGTCCTCGAGCGCGTCCAGGGGCGTGGACGACATGGCGTCGCGCGTCATGAGGTCAGCCGATGAGCTTTTCATACGCGGCGGCGTCGAGAAGGCCGTCGAGCGCCTTGGGGTCGGCCGGGCGCACGCGGAAGAGCCACGCCTCGTAGGGTTTCGTGTTGAGCGATTCGGGCGCCGCCGGCACCGCCTCGTTCACCGCGACGACCTCGCCCGCGATCGGCGCGTACACGTCGCTCGCCGCCTTGACCGACTCGACGATCGCGCAGGCCTCACCCACGGCGAGCTTGCGTCCGACCGCAGGCAGTTCGACGAAGACGAGATCGCCCAGCGCTTCCTGCGCGTGATCGGTGATGCCGACGGTGATCGTGCCGTCGGCTTCCGCGCGCAGCCATTCGTGGGTGTCGACGTACTTCAATTGCGCAGGAACGTTCATGGGCGTGGGCTCCGGTGAGTGAGACGGGGACGGGGCGAGACGGGCTGCGATGGCGAGGGCGCGGTCAGGTCACGAGCACCTTGCCGTGCCGCACGAACGGCGGCTTGACGACGCGCGCGGCAAGGGGCTTGTCGCGAATCAGCACGGTCACGGTGTCGCCCGCGGCCACTTCGGCCGGCACCCGCGCGAGCGCGATCGACTTGCCGAGCGTCGGACTGAAGCTGCCGCTCGTGGTCTCGCCCTCGCCGTGCGCCGTGACGACCTTCTGGTGGGCGCGCAGCACGCCGCCGGTATCGGTGAGGATGAGTCCGACGAACCCGACGGCGCGTGGATCCTCGACGAGCGCCGCCTTGCCGACGAAGTCGCGAGGACTTGCGAGGTCGACCGTCCAGCCGAGTCCGGCCGCGAACGGCGAGACCGTTTCGTCCATGTCCTGGCCGTACAGGTCGAGACCCGCCTCGAGGCGCAGCGTGTCGCGCGCGCCGAGGCCCGCCGGCCGGACGCCGGCGGCGCGCAGCGCCTCCCAGGCCGCCACGGCCTTTTCGGCCGGGAGCACGATCTCGAAGCCGTCTTCCCCCGTGTATCCGGTGCGCGCGATGAAGATCGTCCCGAGCGGACTGTCGGCGTCCACGCCGTTGAACGGTTTGAGCGCCGCGCTCGCCGCCTCGGTTCCGGGCAGGGCCTGCCACAACTTCGCGCGCGCCTGCGGGCCCTGCACGGCGATCATCGCAAGATCGTCGCGGGCGGTGAGCGTGAGTTGCGGCGCGCGCGTGACGGCGAGCGCGCGCAGCCACGCGACGTCCTTGTCGGCCGTCCCCGCATTGACCACGAGACGGAACAGATCCTCGCGCAGGAAATACACGAGGAGGTCGTCGAGCACGCCACCGTCGTCGCGCAGCAGGCACGAATACAACGCCTTGCCCGGCACCGTGAGCTTGTCGACGTTGTTGGCGAGCGCGAAGCGCAGGAAGTCACGCGCGCCGCGACCGGCGATGTCCACGACGCGCATGTGCGACACGTCGAACATCCCGGCGTCGCGGCGCACCGCGTGGTGCTCGTCGATCTGCGAGCCGTAGTGGACCGGCATGTCGTAGCCGCCGAAGTCGACCATGCGCGCACCGGCGGCACGGTGGACCTCGTTGAGCGGCGTGCGCTTTTGCATCGCAACCTCCCGAAAAGCGAAAGGGCGAGGCTCGATCGAGCCTCGCCCCGTCTGTCCTTTTACCTGAGAGATTGCGCCGCGTGACGTTGCGCCGCGTCGCTTGCCCCTTCGGTGAGTCGCCTGCAACGGGCTCGATCCGAACCCCGTCGCGCGACCGCTCTCCAGAGTGCGGTTGCGTTACGTGCAGTCCTCGGTGCCTGAGCGGTTTCGGGATTACGCCTTCGGCGGCGCCGGGCCGTGTTGCCGCCGCGACGCACTCTCCTGCACGAACGCTGCCGATTCTAGCGCAAAACCACACCGGCGCCGCGCGGCGCCGGTGTCCGACCCGTTACTTCTTGAGCGTCAGGATCCAGGTGACGAGCTCTTTGACGTCCTCCGCGGACGCGTTGGTGTTGGGCGGCATCGGGATCGGGCCCCACACGCCCGTGCTGCCATCCTTCACGCTCTTGGTGAGCTTGGCGACGGCGTCCTTGTCGTTCTTGTACTTGGCGGCAACGTCGACGTACGCCGGGCCGATCAGCTTCTTCTTGATCGAGTGGCAGGACGCGCAGTTGTCCTTCTTCATCAACTTCTCGGCGGCGGCCTCGTCGAGCACCGCGTGCGCGGGGGCGGCGACCAGAAGTGCGGCGAAGGCGGTGGATGCGAAGACAACCGATGCGGCTTTCATGAGACGGCTCCAGGGTCGAGCAACGACGCTCGCGGCGATTCTAGCAGAGCGCGCGCTCGATTCCAGCCAGGGTGTCGATGGCCGGCAGACAGGTGGCAGCGCGGCAGACGTACGCCGTCGCGCCCGCCGTCGGTACCGCGCCCTTGACGAGCGCCGGCGGCAAGTCCGCGACCCCGGCGAGATCGAGGACGAGCGTGTCGGGGCGGCACGTCCGCGCGAGCGAGCGCCGCCACGCATCGCACGTCGCCGTATCCCCGTAGAGGTGGACGATGGAAGGCGGGGAGGCCAGTACCGCTGCCGCCTCGAAGAGCGTCGCATGACCCTGCGGCGCCGCCGCCATGGCGCCGGCGAAGAGCGCGACCGTGCGCTGCGCGGCATCGACGTAGCGAAGCTCGCCGGTGAGATGCCCGAAGAGCGCGAGCGCGCGGGCCGCCACGCCGTTGCCCGACGGCGTGGCGTTGTCGTGCCCGGGCTTCGGGCGGTGGAAGAGCTTCTCGTGATCGTGGCTCGTGAAGTAGAAGCCACCGCCGGCGCGATCCTCGAAGCGGTCGAGGAGCGCCTCGGCGAGCGCGCGCGCCCAGCTGTAGTCCTCGGAACGAAAGCGCAGTTGCATGAGCTCGACGAGCGCCGCCAGCAGGAAGGCGTAGTCGTCGAGATACGCGTTGAGCGCCACCTGTTCGCCGCGGCGCGTGGCGAGGAGTCGGCCGTCGCGCCACGCGGTACGCCGGATCGCGTCGGCGGCCGTCATCGCCATCTCGCCCCACCGTGGCAGGTCGAGGGCGATCGACGCCCGCGCGAGCGCGCCGATGGCAAGCGCGTTCCACGCGGTCAGGATCTTCTCGTCGCGACCCGGACGCACGCGACGCTCGCGCGCGGCAAACAGCGCCGCCCGCGCTCCCGCAAGCCGGGTCGCGGCGTCGGGCCCCGAAAGGCCGCGCTCGCGCGCGACCTCGGCAAGCGACGCCGCCACGCGCGGATTCCACCACCGCCCCTCGAAGTTGGGCGGTCCGTCGAAGCCCAAACAGGGCTCGGCAACGACCCATTCCTCGGGCGCCATCGCGGCACGCGCCTCGTCGCGCGTCCACACGTAGAACTTGCCTTCGTGCCCCTCGCTGTCGGCGTCGAGGCTCGACCAGAACGCGCCGTCGGGGGCGCGCATCTCGCGCTCGAGCCAGCCGACGATGTCGCGCGCGACATCGCGATACCGCGCATCGCCGGTCACGCGCGCGAGGTCGGCGAAAAGCCCGAGGAGCAGCGCGTTGTCGTAGAGCATCTTCTCGAAGTGCGGGATCGTCCACGTCGCGTCGACCGCATAGCGGCAGAACCCGCCGCCCACCTGATCGTGGATGCCGCCGTCGGCCATGCGCTCGAGCGTCGTGCGCACGATCGCCAGCGCCTGCGCGTCGTCGTGCCGAAGATGCGCGCGCAGGCAGAAATCGAGATCGAAAGGGTGCGCAAACTTGGGTGCGGTACCGAAGCCGCCATGCTCGGGATCGAAGCTGCGCTTCAACTCGGCCATGGCGGCCGCCGCGGCCGATGCCAGCGGTGGCGCGGCCGCAACCTCGGGTTCGAGTGACTGCATCGCCTCGACGAGACGCCGATGCTGCGCGCCGAGCCGGTCGCGCTGCTCGTGGTAGGCCGCGGCGACCTTCGGCAAGAGGTCGGCAAATCCGGGCAGGCCGTAGCGCGCCTCCTTCGGGAAATACGTCCCGCCGTAGAACGGCTCACCGGCGGGGGTCAGGAACAGGGTGAGCGGCCAGCCGCCGTTGCGGCGCGTGAGGAGGGCGTGCGCAGTCTGGTAGATCTGGTCCAGGTCGGGGCGCTCCTCGCGATCGACCTTGACGTTGACGAAGAGCTCGTTCATCCGCGCCGCCACCGCCGGATCCTCGAACGACTCGTGCGCCATCACGTGACACCAGTGACACGCCGAATAGCCGATCGACAGGAGGATCGGCTTGTCCTCGGCGCGGGCACGGGTGAGCGCCTCCTCACCCCACGGATACCAGTCGACGGGATTGCTCGCGTGCTGCTGGAGATACGGGCTCGTGGCCCCGGCGAGACGGTTGGACATGCGTCGCATTGTAGGCCGCGCGGCGGCCTGCCCACGCCTCGTGCTCCGCGCCGTCGACGCCACGACCGGATCGGGCGGGCGTCAGGACTCCTCGAACGCCACGCGCTCGAAGTCACCCCCGCGCTGCAGGAGCCGGGTCAGCCGCAGCTTGCGCTCGGGACCGGCCTCCATCGACCGCAGCACGCGTCCGGGATTGAACGTTCGCGGTGGCACGACGAGCGATGCCGGATCACCGTCGCCGCCGGCGAGCAGGATCGCCGGCAGCGGCAACTCCTCGCTGAACGCCACCGACGACGGACGCACGGCGAGCGAGCGTGGCGCACCCGGCCACGCCGCGATCGACAGCGCGACCTCGGCGGGTGCGCCGAGTGCCACGCGCGTGACGTAACCCACGCGCGTGCGCTCCTGGTCACGAAGCACCACGATCTGGTCGAGAAACCAGCGATAGTGCGTTGCCTCGCGGCGGACGAGGCGCGCACCGCGCGCGCTGCACTCGCCTTGCCAGGCTTCCCACGGCCAGTTCTTCTCGGCGTCTTCCTTGTAGCGGTCGTAATCGGTCAGCGCGCCCAGCGTCTGCAGGTGCTGCGCGCCCTGGAACGACAGGCGACCGAGCGGATCCTGCCGATCGAAGGTGCGCCCCCCGACGCGGAAGTACGCGGCCTGCACGCCGCCGGCGCAAAGCTGTCGCGTGTCGTGCACCGCATCGGCAGCGCGCGGCGGCGGCTGGTACCAATGCTCGTCGAGCCGGGTGAGCAGCGCCTGCGACGTCTCCACCGACGTATCGTGTCCGAGTTGCAGCTCGGCGGGCGTCGCGCCGCTCGCAAGCCGCTTCAAGCGCCCGCGCACCGACGTCGCGAGCTTGCCCGGATAGCCGAAGCGCATCGCGGGCGTGACGCCGGCCGGCGGCGACGCGGCGAGCCAGCCGGGGATCGCGGCGTCGAGGTCGATGACGAGGATCGGGCCCTCGGTCTCGCGCTGTTGCGCGTACGGAAAGACCTTGCGCGCCCACTGCCCGAGCCAGCGATCGACGAGCTCGATCTGGCGCACCGACATGCCGCACGGATCGGCCATCCCCATGAGGATCGCGTGCGCGTAGGTCGAATAGCAGGAGATGCCGACGGCGTGCGGCATGAGGTCGTCCGATACCGCGGTGACCGCGCAATCGAGGAGCTCGGCCAGGCGGTAGTACGCGTGAAGCTCCTGCCACAGTGTCGGCGGCGGCACGCGCCGGGCGAGGCCGTAGACGATCACGAGCTGCTTGCCCACGTACAGCCCGCGCTGCAGGAGCTTGGCCTTCACGCCCTGCAGCTCGGCGTCGCCTTCGAGCAAGGGCTTGAGGCACGCCGAGTACTGTTCCCACAGCCCGTGCCACAGCGAGATCGCCTGTTCGGCAGCGTCGATCTCGCGGTCGGCCGCCGGCTGCGGCTTGCCGGCGTAGCGACGCGCAAGCTCGGTGTGGAGGTGTGCGACCTGCTCGCGCAGCACTTCGGCGATCGTCGCGCGCTCGCGCGGCGTGAACTCCGCGGCGGTCACCGCGCGCAGTTGCCCGCGCACGGCGTCGTACAGCGGGGTGACCGAGGTGATGAGAAGCGACTTGACCCAGCGCGCGGCGCTGTCGGCATCGGTGAACGCGAGCGGCGGCACCGCATCCGCAGCGGGAACGGCAGACGTGGAGTTCGTACTCGCCGAATCGTCAGGCGTAGCGGGATCGTGCATCGGTGGGCGCGACGACACCACGGGGAGATGCTGGCCTTATAGCACATTGGCATATTCCCCAACACCGCCGCGGGCCGGACCGCCGATCGAAGGCGCCGCAAGGCGGCCTGCCGGTCGCAAGCAACGACCGCCACGCCGCCGGCGAAGTCCTCCGGTCGCGTCGTCGCGCCCGAGCGGAGGCCCGCCGAACGCCTACACCAGCACGCGCTCGATGCCGCCTGCGTTCGCCTTCGCCACGTAATCCGCGAGCCAGTTCGCGCCCAGGACGTGCCGCGCGATCTCGATCACGACGTAATCCGCCTCGGTTCCCGCGTCGTCCTCGAAGCGCGCGAGTCCCTGCAGGCACGACGGGCACGAGGTCAGCACCTTCACGGGGCCGTCGAAGCCGTCGGCGCGCAATTGCCCCGCGACCTTGCGCATCTCCTCCTCCTTGCGAAAGCGCACCTGCGTGGCGATGTCGGGACGCGACACGGCGAGCGTGCCCGACTCGCCGCAGCAGCGTTCACTCGGCGCCACCTTCGTGCCGAGGAGGTGGTTGACCACGCCGAGGGAGGCGTACTGCTTCATCGGATTGTGGCAGGGGTCGTGGTACATGTAGCGCACGCCCTGCACCCCCTCGAGAGCGACGCCCTTCTCCATGAGGTATTCGTGGATGTCGAGCAGCCGGCATCCCGGGAAGATCTTGTCGAACTCGTACTTCAGCAACTGGTCCATGCACGTCCCGCAGGAGACGATGACCGTCTTGATGTCGAGATAGTTGAGCGTCGTCGCCACGCGGTGGAAGAGCACGCGATTGCTCGTCGTGATCTTCTGGCCCTCGTCGTGGTTGCCGGTGGCCGTCTGCGGATACCCGCAGCACAGATATCCGGGCGGCAGGACCGTTTGCGCACCGACGTGGTAGAGCATCGCCTGCGTGGCGAGCCCCACCTGCGAGAAGAGCCGCTCGGAGCCGCAACCGGGAAAATAGAACACCGCCTCCGCGTCGTCGGCCGTGCGCCTGGGGTCGCGGATCACCGGCACGATCGCCGGATCCTCGATGTCGAGCAGTGCCCGCGACGTGCGCTTCGGCAGGTTCCCGGGCATGGGCTTGTTGAAAAAGTGCACGACCTGCGCCTTGACCGGGCGCTTGCCCGTGGTCGGCGGCGGATGGCGCGTCTGCCGCTGCGCGAGGCGCGTGGTCCGGGCGAAGCGGTACGCGACGCGCTGGAGCTTGTAGCCCCATTCGATCATCGCCTTGCGCGTGGCCTTGATCGTTGCCGGGTTCGTCGCGTTGAGGAAGAACATCGACGCCGCGGTCCCGGGATTGAAGTTGCGCGTGCCCATGCGCCGCAGGAGGTTGCGCATCGCGATCGACACGTCGCCGAAGTCGATGTCGACCGGACACGGATTCTTGCACTTGTGGCACACCGTGCAGTGGTCGGCCACGTCGCCGAAGGCGTGGAAGTGCTTGAGCGAGATGCCGCGGCGCGTTTGTTCCTCGTAGAGGAACGCCTCGATGAGAAGCGACGTGGCGAGGATCTTGTTGCGCGGGCTGTAGAGGAGGTTGGCGCGCGGCACGTGCGTCGCGCACACCGGCTTGCACTTGCCGCAGCGCAGGCAATCCTTGATCGACGCGGCGACCTCGCCGATCATGCTCTGCTCGAGGATCAGGCTCTCGTGACCGATGAGCGAGAAGCTCGGCGTATACGCCGACGACAGGTCCGCCGGTCGCGCCGGATCGCGCAGGAGCTTGCCGCGGTTGAAGCGGCCTTCGGGGTCCTTCTCGCGCTTGTACGCGACGAAGGGGGCGAGCTCCTCGTCGGTGAGGTACTCGAGCTTGGTGATGCCGATGCCGTGCTCGCCCGAGATCACGCCGCCCAGACTGCGCGCGAGCCGCATGATGCGCGCGACCACGGCGTTGGCTTCGTGCAGCATCGCGTAGTCGTCGGAGTTGACCGGGATGTTGGTGTGCACGTTGCCGTCGCCGGCGTGCATGTGGAGCGCCACGAAGATCCGGCTGCGCAGCACGCGGTCGTGGATCTCGTCGATGCGCCGCATCACCGGCGCGAAGGCGAGGCCGGTGAAGATCTCGCCGAGCGGAGCCTTCAGCTCGCGCTTCCACGACGCGACCACGGCGTGACTTTGCAGGTCACGGAACGTCTCGTCGAGCCGCTCGAGGAGATCGGCCCAGACGCCGCGCATCCGTGCGACGAGCGCACGACCCGCGTCGAGCTTCGAGTCGAGGATCTCCTGCGGCGGGCGCGTTTCGCTTTGTGGCGACCAGACCTGCGGCAGTGCCGCGCTCGCGAGGAACGCGCCGATCTCGTCGGCGATGCGGATCTTGTTGGCAAGCGAGAGTTCGATGTTGATGCGCTCGACGCCATCGGTGTAGTCGGCGAGCCGCGGCAACGGGATCACCACGTCCTCGTTGATCTTGAACGCATTCGTATGGCGGGCGATGGCCGCGGTGCGGGCACGATCGAGCCAGAACTTCTTGCGCGCGTCGGCGGCCACCGCGACGAAGCCCTCGGCGCCGCGCAGGCTCGCGCGCCGCACGACCTCCGAGGCCGCCCTTGCCACCGCATCCTCGTCGTCGCCGACGATGTCGCCCAGGAGCACCATGCGCGGCCGGCCATGCCGCTTGGCCTTCGTGGCGTAGCCCACGGCCTTCACGTACTTCTCGTCGAGGTGCTCGAGGCCGGCCAGGAGCACGCGCGCACCCGGCGTCTTCGGCAGGCCATCGAGATGGTCCTTGATCTCGACGATCGCCGGTGTGGCCTCGTGCGCCGGACCGAAGAACTCGAGACACACCGTTCGGATCGCCGGCGGCATCCGGTGCAGGACGAAGCGCGCGCTCGTGATGATGCCGTCGCAGCCTTCCTTCTGGATGCCCGGCAAGCCGGCGAGGAACTTGTCGGTCACGTCCTTGCCGAGTCCAACCTTGCGAAACGTCGCGCCCGGGATCGTGAGCGTCGCGCGGCGAACGGGCGTCGTGCCGTCCTTGCCGTAGTGCACGCAGTCGAACGTCGCCTGCGCCGCGTCGTGGATCTTGCCGAGGTTGTGGTCGAGGCGCGTGACCTCGAGCCACTCGGCGTCGGGGGTGACCATGCGCCACGACACCAGGTTGTCGAGGGCCGTGCCCCACAGCACCGCCTTCTTGCCGCCCGCGTTCATGGCGACGTTGCCGCCGATGCACGACGCGTCGGCCGACGTCGGGTCGCAGGCGAACACGAGGTCCGCGGCCTCCGCCGCGTCCATCACGCGCCGGGTCACGACCCCTGCGCCGCAGTCGATCGTCGGCGTCGGAGTCGAATGCCCTGGCAGCACGATCGACTCGACCGCACCCAGCCGCTCGAGCTTCTCGGTGTTGATCACCGCCGAGCGCGCATCGAGCGGTATGGCCCCTCCGGTGTACCCGGTCCCGCCGCCGCGCGGGATGATCGTGAGGCCCAACTCGATGCAGCCCTCGACGAGGCCGCGCACCTCGCCCTCCGTGTCCGGGTACAGGACGACGAACGGGTACTCGACGCGCCAGTCGGTGGCATCGGTCACGTGCGACACGCGCGCGAGGCCGTCGAAGGCGATGTTGTCCTTGGCGGTGTGGCGCGCAAGGACGCGCCGCGTGCGGCGACGTAGCTCGGCGACCTCGGCAAACGATGCGGCGAAGCGATCGATCGCGGCGCTCGCGGCGGCGACGAGACGCTCGACCTTGGCGTCGCGCTCGCGATCGGCCGGCGCCGACGCGCGGCGCTTGTCGATCTCGCGAATGCGGTGGCGCATCGCATCGACCAGCAGCGCCTGCCGCCTGGGATCGTCGAGGAGGTCGTCTTGCAGGTACGGGTTGCGATCGACGACCCAGATGTCGCCCAGGACCTCGAAGAGCATGCGCGCGGAGCGTCCGGTGCGGCGCTCGTCGCGCAACTGCGTGAGCAGCGCCCACATCGGCTCGCCGAGGAGGCGAATGACGATCTCGCGATCGGAGAACGACGTGTAGTTGTACGGGATCTCGCGCAGCCTCGGCGCGGCGTGCGCGCTGTCCTCTTCCGCCAGGGAGTCGACGACCGTACTCATGCGAGCCGCGAAGTTTACCGCAGCGCAACAGGGGCCCCGGGCGCGCTAGAATCGCTTCCCTCGTCATTCGTGCCGGAGCGTTCCATGACTGCCCGCCTCGCACTTTGCGCGTGCTCGCTCGTCGCGGTGTTCGCCACCGCGTCGCCTGGGGTGGTTGCCGGGACCGCGGCCGACACGGCCTACCTCGACGAGCTGCGCACGTGGCGCGACCGCGCCACCGAGAGCCTGAAGCGCGAGCGCGGCTGGCTTTCCATCGTGTCGCGCGACGAGCTCACCGCGGGCACGTACCGGATCGGCACCGCGGCCGACAACGAGGTCGTCCTGCCGAAGGGTCTTGGCCCCGCGCACCTCGGGACGATCGTCGTGGGCGGCGGCAAGGCGCGCTTCACGCTCGCCCCCGGCCAGAAGATGACGATGGTTGCAAGCGACAAGACGACGACCCCCGACGAATTCACCGCGCGCGACATGGTCGCGGGGGCGACGCGCCTCGAATGGGCGACGCAGGGCCGCCTGTCGCTGCAGTTCGTCAAGCGCGAGGACGGCAAGATCGTCGTGCGCGCGGCCGATCGCGACTCTCCGCGTCGCAAGACCTTTGCCGGACGTTCGTGGTACGAGCCCGATACGGCGTACAAGGTGCCCGCGAAGTTCATTCCTGTCGCCAACGGCACGACGATCCCGATCGCCAACGTCCGCGGCGAGATCAGCTACGAGAAGGTCGCCGGCACCGTCGAGTTCACGGTCAACGGCAAGAAGATGACGCTCGACGCGCTCGACGACGACGGGGACCTCTTCATCATCTTCCGCGACGGCACGAGCGAGGCGACGACATACCCGCCGGGCCGCTTCCTCGCCGTGGCGAAGCCCAAGGACGGCGCCTCCTGGGTCGTCGATTTCAACAAGGCATACAACCCGCCGTGCGCGTTCTCGGCGTTCACCACGTGCCCGCTGCCGCCGCCGCAGAACTGGCTGAAGGGCGACGTCGCTGCCGGCGAGAAGTACGCGGGACGCAAGTCCTGATCCGGTTGCAAGACACGTGCACGGCGGATGCCAGGGCGTCGCGCCCGCGCTCGCCACGCGGACCCCGCCATCGCGGCGCGCCCGACCCCTTGGATCGTCGATGCCTTGCCTGACCCGCTGCCGGTGCTCGCTGTGGCGAGCGGCCCTCGTCCTGATGATGTTGGGCGCGCTTGGCCTGCCCGTGCAAAGCCTCGCCGCGGACGCGCTCGCCGAGGCCACCGCGGGACTGTGGAGCGAGACGAGCGTCACCGCGCCGGGACTTGCCGCCCGCGCGATCCTCCCCGCCCGTTTTCGCATGGCGACGTTGGATGCCGCGCGCTTCCACGCCCTTTCGGCGCACGCCCGCGCCGAAGCCGACATCCCCGTCCGTGCGAGCGAGGTGATCGTGCCGGTGCCACTGCCCGACGGCGGCGTCGCCCGCTTTCGCATCGTGCGCGCCGCGGTGATGGCGCCCGCGCTTGCCGCCAGGTATCCGGAGATCGTCACCTGGATGGGAGAGGACATCGCCGACCCATCGACGACGATCCGCCTCGACTGGACGCCGCTGGGCTTCCACGCGATGCTGCTCTCGCCGACGCGCGGCCGGATCTTCGTCGATCCGGCGAAGGTCGGCGACACGCAAAGCTACCTCGTCTACTACGCGCGCGACCGCGCGGTACCGGACGCGATGCGCATGCAGCCCCTGCCGCCCGTCGACCCCGGCGGCGCGACCCGCGCGCGCCTCGAGCAACGGATCGCCGCGCGCGAAGCGGCGCCCAAGGCGTCTGGCACGCAGACGCGCACGTACCGCCTCGCCGTCGCGACCACGCCCGAGTACACCGCGTTCTTCGGCGGCACGGTGAGCGCCGGGCTCGCCGCCGTCGTCACGGCCGTCAACCGGATCGACGGGATCTACGCGCAGGAGATCGCGATCCGGCTGGAGCTCGTCGCCGACAACGATCGCGTCATCTACACGAGCGGCGGGCCGTACACCAACAACGACGGCGCAGCCATGCTGGCGCAAAACCAGGCCAACCTCAACGCGGTGATCGGCGCGGCCAACTACGACATCGGCCACGTGTTCTCGACCGGCGGGGGCGGCATCGCCGGGCTCGGTGTCGCGTGCTCGCCGAGCCGCAAGGCCTGGGGCGTGACCGGCAGTCCCGCGCCCGTGGGCGATGCCTTCCACGTCGACTACGTGGCGCACGAGATGGGGCACCAGCTCGGCGCCAATCACACGTTCAACGGCAACGCCGGCTCGTGCGGCGGTGGCAATCGCAATCCGGCGACGGCCTTCGAGCCGGGCAGCGGATCGACGATCATGGCGTACGCGGGCATCTGCCTTGCGCAAGACCTGCAGGCGCACAGCGACGCGTACTTCCACACCGCGAGCTTCGACGAGATCGTCGCGTACACGACCGACGACGACGGCGCGAGTTGCGGCACCGTGACCCCGACGGGCAATCACCCGCCCAGCGTCACCGTCCCGGCCAGTGGTGCCACCCTCCCGTCGCGCACGCCGTTCGCGCTCATGGGATCGGGAAGCGATGCCGACGGCGATACGCTCACGTACAACTGGGAGGAGTACGACGCGGGCGCGACCCCGGGCGGGCCGCCCGGGGTCGCCGCCGCGGCACCGTTCTTCCGTTCGTGGCCCGCGTCGACCGGACCGGTGCGCATCTTCCCGCGCCTGTCCGATCTTCTCGCCGGGACGCTCGCGCCCGGTGAGGTCCTCCCGAACGCGACGCGCCCGGTGCGCTTTCGTCTGACGGCACGCGACGGCCGGGGCGGCGTGGATCGCGCGCAGGTCAACCTCCTCGTGACCAGCCTCGCCGGGCCGTTTCTCGTGACCGCGCCCGCGACGCCCGTGACCTGGCCGGGAGCGAGCACGCAAACCGTCGCCTGGAACGTCGCCAACACGGCGCGAGCGCCCGTCAATTGCCCCAACGTCGACATCCTGCTGTCGACGGACGGCGGCTTGACGTTCCCCACGCTCCTCGCGTCGGCCACGCCCAACGACGGTGCGGAGCCCATCACGGTACCGCCCAACGGCACCGCATCGGCCCGCATCATGGTCGCGTGCAGCACGAGTCCCTTCTTCAACGTCTCGAAGACCAACTTCGCGATCGCCACCGCGGTCCCGACGAGCGCGACGATCATCGCCAATCCCTATGGCCCGCCGAGCGTCGCCGGCGCCACGCTCACCGGGGTCACGCTGACGGACTTCGGCACCGATGCGGTGATCACGCTGGGCAGTGTTCCCGGTACCCCGGGTTCATTTGCCGAGATCGATTTCGATCGGCTCAATCTCGGCGCCGGCGCCACGCTCACGATCCGTGCCGGTGCCCCCGGCCAGGCGGTCGTCCTGCGTCACGTCGGCACGGGGGGTACGCGGATCGACGGCACGCTGCGCGCGCTCGCGGCGGACGGCACCGCGCTGCCCTTGCGCGTCGCCAATCCCAACGGGATCACGGTCGCAGTAACGGGTGTCGTGCAAGCGCGTGCCGGCCTCGAAGTCGACACGCTCGGCACCCAACCGCTCACCGGCGGGTCCGTCGTGAACGACGGCACGATCGACGGTGGAACCACACTCGTCGTGGCTGCTGCCGGCATTCATGGCAGCGGCGCGTTCAAGGGGGACGCGGTGCGCCTGACCACGCACGGCAACGCGAACAATCCGGTGCACGGCAGCGACTACCTTGCCAACGGGCTGCAGCTCTTTCCGGGCACGGGCCATGACGTCGCCGTCACGCTCAACGCCTACGGTGCCGCACCGCAGGTCCTCAACGTGACGATCAACGGCGACGCGAGCGTGTGGATGCCGTCGACGTGGCCCGCGGGCTCGACCCTGCCGCGCAACAACAACCCGCTCGCCCCCGACGCGATCCGCCCGCCCGGCGTGCCCGAGCCCGCGTACGGTGGCGGCAGCATGATCGTGCAGGCGACCGGTGCGCTGACGCTCGCCGACGGGGGCACGGGCGATTTCGTCTTTCCCGGAGCGATCGTGCTGAGGGCCACCGGCACGCTCGACGTCAACGGCATCCTGCTCAACCAGGGCTGGACCGGCGACGGACAGTCGTTCCAGGGCATCTTCATCGAGTCGCCGGACATCGTCAGTCCGGCCGGAACGATGCGCTTTTTCACCAACGACCCCAACTGGGTGAACTTCAGCGCGCTGCCGAAGGCGCCGGTGCGCGCCTTCACGCTGCGCACGCAGCCCGACGGCAGCGCGAGCTTCGCTGCCGCCGACGATGCCGTGCCGCATCTCAATACCTACTCCGTGATCCAGGGGATCGCCGCCGCCGGCGGCTGCTGGCTGTGTGCGGTCAATACGCAGCCGATCGACGTCTACGGCCCGTGACCGCCCGGCGCGCGCGGCAGGCGCCGGCGTGATCGCCGGGCCGCGGGGTCAGTCGCGCCGCGGATCGATCCCGCGATAGCCCAGCGCCTCGGCAACGTGCTGCGCGCCGATCGCGGGCGCGCCGTCGAGATCGGCGATCGTGCGCGCGACCTTGAGCACGCGATGGTAGCCGCGCGCGGTGAAGGCGAGCCGCGCCATCGCCTTGGCAAGGAGTGCCCGCGCCGCGGCGTCGGCGCCGCAATGGAGCACGACCTCCGCTGCGCCGAGCTGCGCGTTGGGCTTGCCCTGGCGCGCCTGCTGCGCGCCGCGCGCACGCGCCACGCGCTCGCGGACCGCAGCGGAGCCCTCGGCCGAGGGCGCGGCCGCGGCGGCGGTGAGATCGGCGATCGCCACGGCGCGCACGTCGAGGCGCAGGTCGATGCGATCGAGCAGCGGCCCGGAGACGCGACTGCGATAGCGCCGCACCTGGTCGCCGGTGCACGCGCAGCGCGCGCTCGCATCACCGTGCCACCCGCAAGGACACGGATTCATCGCCGCGACCAGCTGGAACTGCGCCGGGAACGTCGCGTGGCGCGTCGCCCGTGCGATGTGGATGACGCCCGATTCGAGCGGCTCGCGCAGGCCCTCCAGCACGCGTCGATCCCACTCGGGGAGCTCGTCGAGAAAGAGGACGCCGCGGTGCGCGAGCGAGACCTCGCCCGGGCGCGGATCACCGCCGCCGCCGACGAGCGCCGCTGCGCTCGCGCTGTGGTGCGGATGGCGAAAGGGCCGCCGGCCCCAGTGCTCCGCGGTGAAGTGGCCGGCGACCGAGGCGATCGCGGCGACCTCCAGCGATTCGTCGTCGGCAAGCGGCGGCAACAGTCCGGGCAGCCGCTGCGCGAGCATCGACTTTCCCGAACCGGGCGGCCCCGAGAGGAGCAGCGAGTGCCCACCGGCTGCCGCGACCTCGAGTGCACGCTTGGCCTGCGCCTGGCCGCGCACCTCCGCGAGGTCGAGATCGGCGCTCGCGGCACGTGGCGCCGCACGGCGCGCGACGGGCAGCGGCTCGCGGGCGGCGAGGTGCTCGCACACGTCGACGAGGCTGCGCGCACCGTAAACGGTCGCGTCGTGCGCAAGCGCCGCCTCGAGCGCGGATGGCTGCGGCAGGACGAACGCGCGCCCGTCGCGATGGACCGACAGCGCCATGGCGAGCGCACCGCGCACCGCACGCAGCTCGCCGGTCAGCGCGAGCTCGCCGGCGAACTCGTAGCGGTCGAGTTCGTGTGCCGGGATCTGTCCGGTCGCAGCCAGGATGCCGAGCGCGATCGGCAGGTCGTAGCGTCCGGATTCCTTCGGCAGGTCCGCCGGCGCGAGATTCACCGTGACCTTGCGCGGCGGCACGTCGAACCTGGCGTTCTGCAGCGCGGCGCGCACGCGATCGCGCGACTCGCGCACCTCGGTGTCGGGAAGGCCGACGACGTGGATTCCGGGCAGGCCGCCCGCCACGTGCACCTCGACGGTGACCCCCGGCGCGTGGACGCCGGCGAGTGCCCTCGTGTGGATCACGGCAACGGCCATCGAGGCATCTCCTCCCCGCCGCGCTTTCGCCGCTTGCACCGCAGGCGACCCCGCGATCGACGCCGGCACGCGGCAGCACGCCTTGCGGAAGGTCTGGGCGAAAGCCAGCGACGAGCCTAGCGCGCCGCGCGCGTGCGCGCCCTCGGCCGAACGGCCAAGGCCTGCGCCGGATGGGTACCCGCGCCGATGCCCGCTAAGGCGCGGGCGAGACCTCGCCCGCGTCGCGCTGCGCTTCCATCTGCGCGACCCGCGCCTCGAGGGCCTCGAGCTTCTCGCGCGTCTTCGCGAGGACCGCCGTCTGCGTGTCGAATTCCTCGCGCGAGACGACGTCCAGGCGTGCGAGGCTGCTGTGCAGCATCGCCTTCACGTTCTTCTCGATGTCCTTGGCGGGGCTCGCAGCCACCGCCTCGCCGATGCGCGCGGCGAGCTCGTCGAGCGCCTTGCCGGGAAAGTTGAACATGACGACCTCCAGTGCGCGGGAGTCTAGCAAGCACGCGTGCACCGCGATCGTGCATGGCGGCAACGCGAATGCACCGGTCGCGTGCGCCGGCGCGTGCCGCGATGCGGACCGCATCCGGGCATGCGACGGAAATCGTTGATCCACAAAGGATTTCGTGCGTGGCACGCGCCGTGCAATCGTCTCGCCACATGAACCGCACCCCTCTCCCCTTCGGCGCGCGCCTGCGCGAAGCGCTCGCGTCCTGGACGCTGCGCCTCTTCCTCACCGGCCTCGTCGCGCTCGGCTTGACGGCGTCCGTGGCGATCGCAAGCGACCCCGTGGCGCCCGCGGTATCCGCCGCGGCACCGGCGACGGCGAGTGTCGCCGCAGCCACGACCGCGGCGCCGGCCGCGACGCCCGTGCCCGTGCCCACCAAGGCAGACGTGGTCTGGATCCTCATCTGCACCGCGCTCGTGCTCATGATGAGCGTGCCTGGCCTTGCGCTCTTCTATGGCGGGATGGTGCGCAGCAAGAACGTGCTCTCGGTCCTGATGCAGGTGTTCGTCGTGTTCTCGCTCGTCTCGGTGCTGTGGTGCGTGTACGGCTACAGCATCGCTTTCACCGAAGGCAATGCCTACGTGGGTGGTCTTGGCCGGTTGTTCCTGTCCGGCGTCGTCGATGCAGCCAAGGGCGAATTCGCGACGGCAGCCACCTTCTCCAAGGGCGTGGTCATTCCGGAGATCGCGTTCGTCGCCTTCCAGTGCACCTTCGCCGCGATCACGGTGTGCCTCATCGTCGGCGCGTTCGCCGAGCGCGCGCGGTTTGCAGCGGTGCTCGCCTTTGCCGTGCTGTGGTTCACGTTCTCGTACCTGCCGATCGCGCACATGGTGTGGTTCTGGGCAGGCCCGGATGCGTACATCGCGGGCACGTCGATCGCGGCCAACGATGCCAAGGCCGGCCTCATCTGGCAGTGGGGTGCGCTCGACTTCGCCGGCGGCACCGTGGTGCACATCAACGCGGGGGTCGCGGGCATCGTCGGCGCGTACGTGATCGGCAAGCGTGTCGGGCTCGGCCGGGAAGTGATGGCGCCGGGCAACCTGCCGATGACGATGATGGGCGCATCGTTGCTGTGGATGGGCTGGTTCGGCTTCAACGCGGGATCGGCACTCGAAGCCGGCAACTCGGCGTCTCTCGCGTTCCTCAACACGTACCTCGCGACGGCTTGCGCCGTCCTCGCGTGGACCCTTGGCGAGTGGATCTTCAAGGGCCAGCCGTCGCTCCTCGGTGCCGCCTCGGGTGCGGTCGCGGGCCTCGTCGCGATCACCCCGGCGGCGGGCAACGTCGGCATTCCCGGCGCGTTCGTCATCGGCATCGTCGGTGGCCTCGTGTGCCTGTGGGGCGTGAACGGGCTCAAGCACGCACTCGGCGTCGACGACACGCTCGACGTCTTCGGCGTGCACGCGGTGGGTGGCATCGTGGGCGCGCTGCTCACGGGCGTGTTCGCGGACCCCGCGCTCGGCGGACCGGGAGTGGTCGTCGACTGGGTCACCGGGACCACCGGCTTTCCCGGGATCCTCACGCAGGTGCTCGCCCAGGCCAAGGCGGTCGGCGTGACGATCGCGTGGTCGGCGGTGGTCGCGTACCTGTGCTATCGGCTCGTCGATCGCACCGTCGGCCTGCGCGTGCCCGAGGAGCAGGAGCGCGAAGGGCTCGACGTCACGACGCACGGCGAATCGGCGTACCGGAGTTGATGCGGCTGCACGTCGCGGTGCACGCGAGCGCCGCGAGTACGCCGCGTCGCGCTACACGAACGTGGCCCGGATCGCCTCGGCCGCCTCGCGCAGCCGCGGCACGTGCGCGAGGAGCTCGTCGAGCGTCATCCGACCTTCCGGCGCCTGCACGGCCACCGCCGCACAGGCACGCTGCCGGTCGCGCATCACCGGGACCGCGATCGCGTGCAGCCCGCGCAGGTGCTCCGCACGATTGATGCCGATGCGACGCCGTCGTGTCACGACGAGCTCGCGCTCGAGCCCTTCGCGGTCGACGATCGTCGTGCTGGTGTAGCCGCGCAGCGAAAGTTGTGCGATCAGGCGCTCGCGCTGCTCCTTCGGCAGCAGGCTCAACAGCAGCTTGCCGCTCGACGTCGCGTGCGCCGGAACCCTTGAACCCGGGGCGAGCGTCATGCGCAAGGGCCACGAGGTCTCGACGCGCTCGAGATAGACCACGTCGGTGCCGACGAGCGTGGTGAGATTGCAGGTCTCGCCGATGGCGTCGACGAGTCGCTGCAGGATCGCCTTGCGCTCGGCGCGCACCGGGCCGTTCATCAACGCGTCGACCGCCATGCGCTCGATCCGCGCACCGAGTTGCAGCCGGCGCCGCACGGGCTCGCGAACGAGCAAACCCGCCTGCTGCAACTGGCCGACGAGCCGATGCACCGTCTGTTTCGGCAACTCGATGGCCTCGACGATCTGCGCGAGCGTGCAGCCATCCACCCGACCGGACACGACCTCGATCACGCGAAACGCGCGCACGGCCGCGGCATTCGCCTGATTGCTCTGCATCGACGACCTCCTCGCCCCGTTGCATCCGAAAGTACGCTAATCGGGACATTGTTGCACCGCAGATGGCGATAGCATGATGCTGATCTCGTGCTGATGGAAGGCCCGACGAATCGCCAGGTGGCCTCACAGGGCGGGATACCCGACCACGAACGCCGCACCGACGAGGAGACGACGATGCCTGCGCGCCACAAGTCCGACCCTGCCCTGCAACCCGATCCGTCGCGCCGTGCGCTTCTCATGGGCGCCGGTGCACTGGCGCTCGCGCCGGGCCTTGCCCGCGCGCAGGACAAGTTCCCGTCACGACCGATCGAGATGATCGTGCCCTGGGGCGCCGGCGGCGGTGCCGATCAGCTCGCGCGCCGCACCGCGAAACTCCTCGAAGCCGACCTCAAGGTGTCGATACCGGTCATCAACGTGACCGGAGCCACCGGCAACACCGGCATGGCGAAGCTCCTCGCCGCGCCCGCCGACGGCTACACGATGGCAATCTTCATCGGTGACACGCTCGCGTCGCTCGCCGGCGGCAAGGGCCGCTACAAGCTCTCCGAGATCACGCCGCTCGGGATCATGATCCGGCAGCCGAGCGGACTCTTCATCAAGACCGATGCGAAGTGGAAGAACTTTGCGGAGTTGCTGGCCGACGCCCGTACCCATGAGATGAAGGTCGGCGTCACCGGCCTCGGCAGCGTCGACGAGATCCTCGTCAACCAGATGAATGCCAAGGGCTACAAGTTCCGCGTCGTACCGTTCGCGGCACCGGGTGAGCGCTACATGTCGGTCCTGGGTGGCCACGCCGACATCGTGATCGAGCAGGCGGGCGACGTGCGCGCGTTCCTCGGGAACAAGCAGATGCGCCCCGTCGTCTTCTTCGCCGACCAGCCGCAAACGGGTTACACCGACATTCCGCTCGCGAAGGACTCGGGCTTTCCCATCGTCATCAGCCAGTTTCGCGCGATCGTCGTGCGTTCGGGCACCGATCCCAAGCATGTCGCCACGCTCGCCGCGGCGATCGAGAAGGTCGCCGGCAGCAGCGATTTCAAGCAGTACCTCACCGACGAACTCGCCTTCGCCGACAGCTTCATCCCGGCGGACAAGGCGGGCGCCTTCTTGAAGGGAGAGCTCGAGCGCATCGAGAGCAATCAGCCGGCGAAGTCTTGAGCGCGGCGCACGGCGGGGACGATCGCGATGTCCGAACGGGTCCGGCGGGTGTTGCCGCATCTCGTGCTGCTGGTGATCACGGTGCTCCTGTACTGGGAAGCGACGCAGATCGACACCAGCGCGGCAGGTGAGGGGCACCGCATCGGCCCGGACTTCTGGCCCAAGGCGGTGCTCGTGATCATGGGTGTGCTTTGCGCCTACGAGATCGTCAAGCGCCTCGTCGTCAAGACGACGTTCACCGCCCCCGGGCTCACCGGCGATCTCACCCGCAATCCGGCCGACGCCGAGGCGCGCGACGCGACGGCTGCCGATGCGCCGCCGGCGGCCGACGTCGTCGTGCCTGCCCCGCCGGAGCAGCGGTGGCGTCTCGTCGCCGGCATCGTGCTCATCGGCGCCTTCGCGCTCGGCGTGGACTGGCTCGGCTTCTTCGTGGCCACCGCGCTCTTCCTCACGACGTTCATGCTGATCGGCGGGCTGCGTCGCCCGTGGCTCGCGACGCTGATCGGGGTCGCGGGCAGCTTCGTGCTGATCGTCATCTTCATGCGCGTCGCGTACATCTCGCTGCCGCTCGGCGCCGGCCCGTTTCGCGAACTCTCCCTTGCGTTGCTGCGTTTGCTGGGCGTGAGCTGAGGAGGAGGGAGCGACGATGGAAGTGCTGACGCATCTATTGGGCGGCGTCTTGACCGTGCTCTCGCCGGTCAACTTCATGGTGCTCGCCATCGGCCTCGTGCTCGGCATGCTGGTCGCGGTGCTGCCGGGATTGACGCTCGTCATGGGCGTCGTGCTGGCGCTGCCGTTCACCTACAAGATGGGTGTGGGGCCCGCGCTGATCCTGCTCACCGCGATGTACGCCTCGGGGACGTACGCGGGCGCGATCACGTCGATCCTGTTCCGGATCCCCGGCGAGCCGATGGACGTGCCGCTGCTGTGGGACGGCTACGAGATGACGCGCAAGGGGCAGGCCGCCCGCGCGCTCGGGTGGTCGCTCGCCGCCTCGTTCATCGGCGGCATCGTCTCGGCCGTGATGATGGTCGCGATGGCCGAGCCGGTCGCGCGGATCGCGCTCAGCTTCTCGTCGCCGGAGTTCTTCGCGGTCCTCTTCTTCGGCCTCATCAGCGTGGTCGCGCTGTCGGGCGATTCGGTGGTCAATGCGCTCGTGAGCCTGTGCCTCGGGCTTCTGATCGCCTCGGTGGGGGTCGATTCGATCTACGGCTCGGAGCGCTTCGCCTTCGGCCAGCCGTTTCTTCTCGACGGCATCGAGTTCCTGCTCGTCATGGTGGGCGCGTACGGCATCGGCGAAGTGCTCACGCGACTCGGCACCGGCTTCGCGTCCACCGCGAGTGCTGGCGACGGCCAGGCGCGGTTTCGTACCGCGCTCCCGCGCTGGGTGGAGATCGTGCGGATGAAATACACGCTGCTGCGGGGGACGCTAACCGGCGTCGTCGTCGGCATCATTCCCGGTGCCGGAGCGACCGTGTCGGCCTTCGTCGCGTATGGACTCGAAAGCCAGTACGGCGCCAATCGAAAGAACCTCGGCACCGGCGCGCCCGAGGGCATCGCCGTCGCGAAGTCGGCGGCGACCGCATCGGTGGGCGGCGCGCTCGTCCCGCTGCTCGCGATGGGCATTCCGGGCAGCGGCGCCACCGCGATCATCCTCGCGGCATTCCTGCTCCATGGCATCCAGCCGGGCCCGCAGGTATTCGTCACCAGCACGGGCCTCGTGTACACGGTATTCGCGGCGGTGTTCCTGTCGATCATCGGCATGTGCATCCTGGGCTACTTCGCGATCAAGCCGCTGTGCAAGGTGCTCGACGCGCCCGAGGCGATCGTCTCGGCGTTCGTCGTCGTGTTCTGCTTCGTCGGCGCCTTCGCCGCCCGCAACAGCCTGTCCGACCTTTATGTCATCTCGGTGTTCGGCCTCATCGGCTACCTTGCCGAACGCTTCCGTTTCCCGATCGCCCCGCTGGTGCTGGGCACCATCCTCGGGCCGCTCGCCGAGACCAATTTCATGACGATGATGGTGAGCTTCGACAACGACTGGACGGTGCTCTTCCGCCGTCCGATCAGCGCCGTGATCATGGTCCTCGCGCTCGCCGGACTGTTCTGGCCGGTCGTGCGCGGCGCGCTGCGGCACCTGCGCGCGACCCGGATGCACGCCGAGCGCACGAGGTGACGCCCATGAGCACGACCGACATGCAAACCGTTGCCGACGTGGTGCGCGAGATCGTGCGCCGCGCCCGCATTGCGCAGGCCATCGCCGATGGCTGGTCGCAGGAGCGCGTCGACGAGGTCGTCGCCGCCGCGGCGTGGGCGATCCTCGAGCCCGGGCGCAATCGCGAACTCGCCGAACGGGCGGTCACCGACACGGGCGTGGGCAACGTCGCGGACAAGCTGCGCAAGAACGAGCGCAAGACGCTCGGTCTCCTGCGCGACCTGCACGGCACGAAGACCGTCGGCGTCATCGCCGAGTATCCCGAACGGGGGCTGGTCGAGATCGCCCGGCCGGTCGGCGTCGTCGCCGCGATCACGCCGTCGACCAACCCGGGGGCCACGCCGGCGAACAAGATCCTCAATGCGCTGAAGGCGCGCGATGCGATCGTCGTGGCGCCGAGCCCGAAGGGCTACGGCACCTGCGCCCGCCTGCTCGAGTTCATTCACGCCCAGCTCGACCGCGTGGACGCGCCGCGAGATCTCGTCCAGATGCTACCCTCGCCGATCGGCAAGGAAGCGACCGCCGCGCTCATGCGCGAGGCCGATCTCGTCGTCGCCACCGGCTCGCAGAGCAACGTGCGCGCCGCGTATGCGAGCGGGACTCCGGCCTTTGGCGTCGGCGCCGGGAACGTCGCCGCCATCGTCGACGAGACCGCCGACGCCGACGCGGCCGCGGCACGCATCGTCGTGTCCAAGACCTTCGACAACGCGACGAGCTGCTCGTCGGAGAACAGCGTCGTCGTCGTGCGCGCGATCCGCGACCGCCTGGTCGCGGCACTCGCGGCGCGCGGGGTCGTCCTCCTCGATGCGGCGCGCAAGGCCGCGCTCGCGCAGGTCATGTGGCGCGGCGGCAAGCTCGCGGCAGGCGTGATCGGGAAGTCCGCCCGCGAGATCGCGGCGGTGGCAGGCTTCGCCGACCTGGCGCAGCGGCAGGACCTGCGCGTGCTGATGGTCGAGGAGACGGACTGGGGCCCCGCGCACCCGTACTCGGGCGAGAAGCTCTCACCGGTGCTCGCGCTCTACACCGCGCCGGACTTCGCCGACGCGCAGCGCATCGTCGCGGGCATCTACGGCTACATGGGCGCCGGCCACTCGGTCGGCCTGCACAGCGCGAACGACGAGCGCGCGCTCGAACTCGGCTTGCATCTGCCGGTGGCGCGGGTGATCGTCAACCAGGCGCACTGCATCGCGACCGGGGGCAGCTTCGACAACGGCCTGCCGTTCTCGCTGTCGATGGGATGCGGCACGTGGGGGCGGAACAACTTCAGCGACAACATGAACGTGCGCCATTACCTCAACGTGACGCGCATCGCACGCCCGATCCCCGAGCGCGTCCCGGCGCTCGAGGAGTTCCTCGGAACCTTCTTCGCCAAACACGGGCGCTGATTTCCCGCCAACGATGATTCGAGACTCCCAGCCTCCCGGCGCCCCGCGCACCATCGCGGCGCTCATCGATGCGCGCGCGCTCGACCGCGCCGACGCGACGTACCTCGTGTCCACCGAGACCGGCCGCACGCTCGGCTTCGCCGCGCTGCGCGCGTCGAGCGAGAGGATCGGCGGGGTCCTGGACCGGCTCGGCATCGCCCGCGGCGAGAACGTCGCCATCGTCATGCCCAATGGCGCGGCGACGGTGCGACTGCTCCTGGGCGTCATGTACTCCGGCCGCGTCGTCGTTCCCGTGAATCTCCTCTCGCAGTCCGAGCAGATGCGCTACGTGCTCGACCATTGCGAATGCCGGCTCGTCTTCGCGTCCCCCGATTGGGTGCCGCGCCTGCGCGAGATGCTCGTGAGCAGGGAAGCACCGCCGCGCATCATCGAGGTTGCACCCGAGGCCGACACCGTCCGCGGCGAGCGCGACGCCGACGCGACAGCCGGCGCGGCAGCGTCAGCTGCGCCGCCGATCGCGCCCGAAGCGCTCGCGCTATTGATGTACACGTCGGGCACCACGGGCAAGCCCAAGGGGGTGATGCTCACGCACGGCAATATCGCCGCCAACGCCCATGCGATCAGCGTCGAGCACGACCTCGGGCCCACGGATCGCGTTGCCGCGGTGTTGCCGCTCTACCACATCAATGCCTTTGCCGTGACGATGGCAGCACCGCTCGCGCACGGCGGCAGCCTCGCGATCGCGCCGCGCTTTTCCGCGGGACGCTTCTGGGAGATGGTCGCCCTGCATCACTGCACCTGGATCAACGTGGTGCCGACGATCATCAGCTACCTCCTCGAAGGCGAGACGCCGCCCCGCGAGCGGTTGTCGCAGATCCGCTTCTGCCGTTCGGCGTCGGCGGCGCTTCCGCCCGAACATCATCGCGCTTTCGAGGCGAAGTTCGGCATCGGCATCGTCGAGACGATGGGCCTCACCGAAACCGTGGCGCCCGCATTCAGCAATCCGCTCGATCCGGCGCGACGGCGGATCGGCTCGGTCGGTCTGCCCTCCGGCTGCGAGGCGCGCATCGCCGACGAGCACGGCATGACGCTGCCCGACGGCGAGGCCGGCGAGATCCTGATCCGCGGTCCGCAGGTCACGCCCGGATACTTCCACAACCCGGAAGCGACGGCGGCGGCATTCATCGACGGGTGGCTGCGCACCGGCGACATCGGCCGGCGTGATGCCGATGGCTACTTCCACGTCACCGGGCGCATGAAGGAGCTCATCATCAAGGGCGGTGAGAACATCGCGCCACGCGAGATCGACGAGGTGCTCCTGCGCCATCCGGCCGTGGCCGACGCCGCTGCCGTGGGCATGCCCGACCGGCACTACGGACAGGAAATCCTCGCCTGCGTCATCGCCCGCGACGACAGGCAGGTGGCGACTGCGTATGATGCCGATGCGCTGCGCGAGGAACTGCGCGCGTTCTGCACGAAGCATCTCGGTCCCTTCAAGACGCCGCGCGAGATCCGTTTCGTCGCCGAGCTTCCTCGCGGACCGTCGGGCAAGGTGCAGCGCCTGAAGCTCCTCGAACCGAGCTAGCGTTCCTGCCCGCCGCACTGCATCGTCGACGTCATGACCTGGTCCATTCTCGCGCGTGATGCCTCCGGAGCCTTCGGCATCGCGATCGCAAGCCGCTTCTTCGCGGTCGGCGCGATGTGCCCGCACGCGCAAAGTGGCGTCGGCGCGCTGTCGACGCAGGCGCTCATGAACCCGCTGTACGCGAAGCCCGGCCTCGCACTGCTCGCGTCGGGCATGCCCGCACCCGACGTCGTGCGCACGCTCGTCGCCCCCGATGCGGGACGCGACCACCGCCAGGTGCACGCGATCGACGCGCAGGGACGCATTGGCGCGCACACCGGCGCGGCGTGCATCGACTGGTGCGGGCATCTCGCCGGCCCCGGCTGGTCGATCGCAGGCAACATGCTCGCCGGAGCGCAGGTGCTCGAAGCGACCGGCGAGGCCTACGATCGCCTCGACGGCCGCCCCTTCGCCGAGCGGCTCGTGGGCGCTCTCGAAGCGGGCAACGCCGCCGGGGGCGACAAGCGGGGCAAGCAGGCCGCGGCGCTCCTCGTCGTCACGACCGAGGACTATCCCGCGCTCACGCTGCGCGTCGACGATCACGAGGAGCCGTTCCTCGAACTGCGACGCCTGTACGAGAAGAGTCTCGAACGCTTCGTCCCGTTCCTCTCGTGCCTCGCGACGAAGGCCCGGCCGGCAGGCATCACCGATCGCGCGCTCATCGAAGCCGAGATCGAGCGCTTCCACGCGGCGCGGGCGGGCCACGCGGAGTGATGGGCGATCCTCCCGCACCGCGCGCGGACGCGCCGCCGCTACTCGAGATCCGCGATCTCGTCACACGCTTCACCACCGACGTCGGCGAATTCACCGCAGTCGACGGCGTGAGCCTGAGCGTCGAGGCAGGGCACACGCTCGGCATCGTCGGCGAGTCGGGTTGCGGCAAGAGCGTCACCGCGATGTCGATCATGGGTCTCGTGCCGCAGCCGCCGGGTCGCATCGTCGGCGGCGAGATCCGCTTCGATGGCGTCGATCTGCTGCGACTCGACCCCGCCGCGCTGCGCGAGCTGCGCGGCGACCGCATCGCGATGATCTTCCAGGAGCCGATGACGTCGCTCAACCCCGCGTACACGGTCGGCGATCAGATCGCCGAGGGCATCCTGCGCCACCGCCCGGTATCGAAGTCCGAAGCGCGCGCGCTGGCGACCGAGATGCTGCGCCGCGTGCGCATTCCGTCGCCCGAGACGCGCTACGACGACTATCCGCACCGGCTCTCCGGGGGGATGCGCCAGCGCGTGATGATCGCGATGGCGCTCGCCTGCGAGCCGCGGCTGCTCATCGCCGACGAACCGACGACCGCGCTCGACGTGACGATCCAGGCGCAGATCCTCGATCTCATGCGCACGCTGCGCGAGGAGACCGGCACCGCGATCATCCTCATCACGCACGACCTCGGCGTCATCGCCGAGGTCGCCGACGACGTCGCGGTCATGTACTCCGGC
>JADZDD010000036.1 GCA_020851235.1 Burkholderiales bacterium
ACAGGACCGTGAAACGGCAGCACGCCGATGATAGTACGGAGCTCCCGTGCGAAAGTAGGTCATCGTCAGGCACCTACCCCACACCACGCCCAGCCCACCTCCGGCTGGGCGTCGTGCTTCATGCACCCCGCGCGCGATAAAATGTCGCATGCCGTTGCGTCGTTGGACGATTGCTTCACTTCTCACGATGTTCGTCGCCGGGGTTCCGGCGCAGGCGATGGCCGCCGACGGATCGTGGACCCCCGTCGCATGGTCGGCCAAGATCGGCTTCGGCAATGACGTCGACATCTATGGCGCAGGGGCACGGTGGAATCTCACGCCGCGCGCGGATTTCTTCGCGGCGAATCAACTCGAATTGCGCCTCGATCTCACCGCCGCCTATTGGCGCGGCATGGGGCGACCGACGCCGTACGGCCACCTGTGGGACTTCGGCCTGACGCCGCTCGTGCGTCGCACCTGGCCGGCACGCGGCGGGATGCAGTACTACGTCGAGGGCGGCATCGGCCCGCACGCGCTCACGGCGACGCGCATCAACAATAGTCGGAAGTTCGGCATTGCTTTCCAGTTCGGCACGATCGTCGGTGCGGGGATCGTCTTCGGGCCGCGCCACGAGTACGACGTCGGGCTCTATTTCGAGCACGTCTCGAATGCGCGTCTGGCAAGCGACAACTGGGGGCTGTCGTACCCCGGCGTCGTCTTCCGCGCCGCGCTGCCCTGAGCTTTCGCCGTTGGCGCCCGCGCACGGCGCCAAGGCTCGTCAACGGCGCTTGCCGCCGAGCAGTGATCCCAGCACGCCGCGCACGAGCTCGCGCGTGATTGCACTGCTCGCCGTGCGGCCCGCGGTCTTCGCCATGGCATCGAGAACGCCTTCGTGGCGGCCGCCGCGCGGACCCGTGGATCCCAGCAGGAGGTCCTTCAAGCCACCCAGCACGCCACCGCCATCGCTGCTCGCGGGTTCGGCTGACGCGCCGCCGGCCGGTGCCGGCGCAGAAGTGACGCGCGCCTTGAGCATCTCGAACGCCGACTCGCGATCGAGCGCTTTCTCGTAGACCCCGGCGACTGCGGACTGCGCGAGGATTGCCTTGCGCTCGTCCGGCGTGATCGGACCGATGCGACTCGCAGGGGGAAGCACGAAGACGCGTTCGGTGATGGACGGCCGCCCCTTCTCGTCGAGAAACGACACCAGCGCTTCGCCGACGCCGAGTTCGGTGATCGCCGCCTCGGTGTTGAACTTGGGATTGGCGCGCATCGTTTCGGCCGCGGACTTCACGGCCTTCTGGTCGCGCGGCGTGAAGGCGCGCAACGCATGCTGGACGCGGTTGCCGAGTTGCCCCAGCACGGTGTCGGGGACATCGAGGGGATTCTGCGTGACGAAGAACACGCCGACGCCCTTGCTGCGAATGAGGCGCACGACCTGCTCGATCTTGTCGAGAAGGATGCGCGGCGCGTCGTTGAAGAGCAGGTGCGCCTCGTCGAAGAAGAAGACGAGTTTCGGCCGATCGGGATCGCCGATTTCCGGCAACCGCTCGTACAGGTCCGAGAGGAGCCACAGCAGCAGCGTCGAATAGAGCTTGGGCGACTGCATGAGCTTGTCCGCCGCCAGGATGTTGACGCTGCCACGCCCGTCGACGGTCTGCAGCAGGTCGTCGACGTTGAGCATGGGCTCGCCCAGGAACTTGTCACCGCCTTGCTGCTCGAGCGCGAGGAGCCCGCGCTGGATCGCGCCGATCGACGCGGCGGACACGTTGCCGTAGGTCGTCTGGAACTGGGCTGCGTTGTCGCCGATGTGCTGCAGCAGCGCGCGCAGGTCTTTCAGGTCGAGGAGCAGGAGCCCACCGTCGTCGGCGATCTTGAAGGCCAGCGTGAGCACGCCCGCCTGCGTCTCGTTGAGATTCAGGATGCGGGCGAGAAGGAGCGGCCCCAGGTCCGAGACCGTTGCCCGCACGGGATGTCCCTGCTCGCCGAAGACGTCCCAAAACGTGACCGGGAAGCCGGCAAAGGCCGGTTTCTCGGCCCCGATCGTCTTGAGGCGCTCGTCGAGCTTGGGCGAGTCCTTCCCGGGCTGCGACAGGCCGGCGAGGTCGCCCTTGACGTCGGCCATGAACACCGGGACGCCGAGCGCGGAAAGCCGCTCCGAAATCACTTGCAGCGTCACGGTCTTGCCGGTTCCCGTGGCGCCGGTGATGAGACCGTGGCGGTTGGTGAGCCCGGGCAGGAGGGAGCAGGTGATGTCGCCGTGGATGGCGATCGGCATGGGATCGGGCATGGCGCGTCGAAGGAGCGTGAGGACGTGCAAGTGTAGCCTGCGCAGCCGGCACGCCACCGCCGGCGCGATGCGCAAACCCACCGGGCCGCGCGCCGGGCGCCGCTGCGTGGCATGCGCAAGTGTTCTGCTCGGCGCCAGGATCTGCTATGATGAGAGGCTTTCGTGGGATACGTGATGCGCGGCCCGCGGCAGCGGCGGCAGTGACGTTTCCGGCAGGCGCGACGTGCGCTCGCGGAGGCGCTTCAAGGGGCGGCAGGCAAGCTCCGGACCACACCACGGGGCAGTCATAAGAAATGGGCTTTTCCGGCCCATTTTTCATTTCTGCGGGGATTTTCGCCGCTGCCGCGAGCGTACCCGTGCCTGCGTAATCGGTTGTTGGTGCGAATGACGAGATGGCGGATCGCCGTACATTGCTGGGTGAATTGCTGACCAGGACCGTCCCTCCGATGGGGTACGAGCTCGTCGATTGGGAGCTGCAGCCGCGGGCCGGGCTCGTGCGTGTCTTCATCGACGCACCGAAAGGCGTCGACGTCGAGGACTGCGCGCGCGTGAGCCATCAGTTGACGCACCTCTTCAACGCCGAGGACGTCGCCTACGAGCGGCTCGAGGTGAGCTCGCCTGGTCTCGATCGGCCGCTTCGCAAGCGCGCCGACTACGATCGATTCGCCGGTGAGGAAGTGCAGCTCACGTTGCACGAGATGATGGAAGGCGCACGCCGTGTGAAGGGCGTGCTGCGAGGCACACAAGACGGACCGGGCGGCGACCGCGTGCTCGTCGAGACTGCCAAGGGAGTGCAGGAGATCCCCTTTGCAGGAATCGACAAGGCGCGTCTCGTGCCCCGGATCGAGTGGAGAAAGACCAAATGAACCGCGAACTTTTGCTCCTGGTCGACGCGTTGGCGCGTGAGAAGAACGTGCCCAAGGAGATCGTCTTCGTCGCGCTGGAGTCGGCGCTCGCGTCGGCGACCAAGAAGCGCTTTCCGAACCAGGAGATCGACGCGCGCGTCGCGATCGATCGCACGACCGGCGATTACGAGTCGTTCCGCCGTTGGACCGTCGTGCCCGACGAGGAGCACGAGGAGCCCGCGCACCAGCTCGCGATCACCGACGCGATCGAGCGGGATCCCAATCTCAAGCTCGGCGACGTCGTCGAAGAGCCCCTGGAGCCGATCGAATTCGGGCGTATCGGGGCGCAGGCGGCAAAGCAGGTGATCCTGCAGAAGATCCGCGATGCCGAGCGGGAGCAGATCCTGAACGACTTCCTCGAGCGCGACGACAACCTCCTCACCGGCACGGTGAAGCGCATGGAGCGCGGCAACGTGATCGTCGAGTCGGGTCGCATCGAGGGAGTGATACCGCGAGACCAGCTCATCCAGAAGGAGATGCTGCGCGTCGGGGACCGCGTGCGCGCCTACGTCATGAAGATCGACCGCACCGCCAAAGGGCCGCAGCTCATCCTCTCGCGCGTGTCGCCCGACTTCCTCGTGCGCCTGTTCGAGCTCGAAGTCCCCGAGATCGAAGAGGGTTTGATCGAGATCCGGGCGGCGGCGCGCGATCCGGGGATCCGCGCCAAGATCGCGGTCAAGTCGAACGATCCCAGGCTCGACCCGCAAGGAACGTGCATCGGAATGCGCGGGTCACGCGTGACGGCGGTGACCAACGAGCTCGCCGGCGAGCGCGTCGACATCATCCTCTATTCCGACGATCCGGCGAAGTTCGTCATCAATGCGCTGGCGCCGGCCGAGGTGCAAAGCATCCTGGTCGACGAGGACAAGCATGCGATGGACGTCGTCGTCGACGAGGAGAATCTCGCCATTGCGATCGGGCGCAGCGGACAGAACGTGCGACTCGCCTCCGAGCTCACCGGGTGGCAGTTGAACCTCATGAGCGTCGAGGAATCGCAAGAGAAGCAGGAGAGCGAGACGGGACGCTTGCGCGAACTCTTCATGGAGCGGCTCGACGTCGACGAGGAGGTGGCGGAGATCCTCATCGCGGAGGGCTTCACTTCGCTGGAAGAAGTGGCGTACGTGCCGATCAATGAGATGCTCGAGATCGAGTCCTTCGACGAGGACACCGTGAACGAATTGCGCAGCCGCGCCCGCAACGCGCTGCTCACCGAGGCCATCGTGCGCGAGGAGTCGGTGAGCACCGTGGAGGAGGCACTTCTCGCGCTCGACGGCATGGATACCGAAGTCGCGAGCAAGCTCGCCGCGCACGGCATCACCACGCGCGACGCGCTCGCCGACCTTGCCACCGACGAGCTCACCGAGATGACGGGCTTGCCCGACGAGCGCGCCGTCGACCTCATCATGAAGGCGCGTGCGCACTGGTTCGAGACCGAACCGGCGGTCGTGGCCGAGACCGTGGCGGCCACCCCGGCCGTCACGACGAAATAACGGCGCCCACAGCAACGCGCCGGCAGCACCCGGCAGGAGACGAAACGCATGCCGCAAACGACGATCGAACAATTCGCAACCGAGCTCAAGATGCCCGCGGGGGCGCTCATCGAGCAGCTCGCGGCGGCAGGGGTCGCAGCCAAGAAAGCCGGCGACTCGCTCACCGAGCAGGACAAGTCCCGCCTGCTCGATTACCTGCGCCGCCAGCACGGCGGTGCGAGCGAGCCGAAGCGACGCATCACGCTCACGCGCAAGCAGACCTCGGAGATCCGGGCCGCCGATGCCTCGGGCAAGTCGCGCACGATCCAGGTCGAGGTGCGCAAGAAGCGGGTGCTCGTCCGGCGCGAGGATGACGCCGCGGCGCCGGCGCCCGAGGAGGTTGTGCTTCCCGCACCCGAGCCCGAGGTGAGCGTCGCGCCCGAGCCGGTGGTCGAGCCTGCACCGGCTCCCGCCCCGGAGTCGGCGCCCGAGCCGATGGTCGAGGCTGCACCGACCCCGGAGCCCACGCCCGTACCCGAGGTCGCCGCCGCGGTCGAGGCGGTGGCTGCGCCGCCTGTCGCGGAAGCCGCACCGGCGATTCCGTCACACCTGACGCCGCAGGAGATTGCCGCGCGCGAAGAGGAGCAGCGCAAGACGCATGCGTTGTTCCAGCGCCAGGAACAGGAACTGCGCGAAAAGCAGGAGCGTGAGGCCGCGCGCCGCAGCCGCAAGGAAGCCGAGGAAGCGGCAGCGAAGGCCGCAGCCGAGGCCGCCGCGAAAGCCGCCGAGGCGAAGGCCGCGCCAGGTGCCGCACCGGCCAAGAAGCTCGGCACGTTGCACCGTCCAGCGGCCAAGCCCGGGGAGAAACGCACCGACCGGACGACCAAGAAGGCCCCCGGCCAGGTCTTTCAGGAAGAGGCGGCACGGCGACGCGCGCTCAAGCTGCGCGGCGACGTCGGTGGTGCGTCGAGCGCACCCGGCTGGCGTGGCCCGAAGATGGGTGGGCGGCATCGCGACGATGACACCGGGGACGGCGCGAGCATCGCCGGTCCCGTCGTGCGCGAAGTGACGGTTCCGGAGACGATCACGGTTGCCGAGCTCGCGCACAAGATGTCGGTCAAGGCCACCGAGGTCATCAAGGCGATGATGAAGCTCGGCAGCATGGTCACGATCAACCAGATGCTCGACCAGGAGACGGCGATGATCGTCGTCGAGGAGATGGGCCACAAGGCGATGGCGGCCAAGCTCGACGATCCCGATGCGCTTCTTGCCGAGGCGCATGGCGAGCATCAGGCCGAGCTCTTGCCGCGTCCGCCGGTCGTCACGGTCATGGGCCACGTCGATCACGGCAAGACCTCGCTCCTCGATGCGATCCGGCGCACGCGTGTGGCAAGTGGCGAGGCCGGCGGCATCACGCAACACATCGGCGCGTACCACGTCGAGACCGCGAAGGGCGTCATCACCTTCCTCGACACGCCGGGTCACGAGGCGTTCACGGCGATGCGCGCGCGCGGCGCCAAGGTGACCGACATGGTGGTGCTCGTGGTCGCGGCCGACGACGGTGTGATGCCGCAGACGAAAGAGGCGATCGCTCACGCCAAGGCGGCCAACGTCCCGCTCGTCGTCGCGATCAACAAGATCGACAAGCCGGAAGCCAACCCCGAGCGCGTCAAGCAGGAGCTCGTGGCCGAGAGCGTATTGCCCGAGGAATACGGCGGCGACGTGCAGTTCATCCCGGTGTCGGCGCGTACGGGCGAAGGCATCGATCGTCTGCTCGACGGTCTCCTGCTGCAAGCCGAGGTCCTCGAACTGAAGGCGCCGAAGGAAGCGCCGGCGAAGGGCATCGTGATCGAGGCGCGACTCGACAAGGGGCGTGGCCCGGTGGCGACGGTCCTCGTGCAATCCGGGACGCTCAAGCGCGGTGACATCGTGCTCGCCGGCGCCGTCTTCGGTCGCGTGCGAGCGATGAACGACGAGAACGGCAAAGCCGTGAACGAGGCCGGCCCGGCGATCCCGGTGGAGATCCAGGGCCTGTCGGATGTGCCACTCGCCGGCGAGGACGTGATGGCGCTGGGTGACGAGCGCAAGGCACGCGAGATCGCGCTCTTCCGCCAGGGCAAGTTCCGCGATGTGAAGCTCGCGAAGCAGCAGGCGACGAAGCTCGAGAACATCTTCGGTGAAGTGGGCGAAAACGAGGCGAAGACACTCGCGCTCATCATCAAGGCCGACGTCCAGGGCAGCTACGAGGGTCTGTCGCAGGCGCTCACGAAGCTGTCCACCGACGAGGTGAAGGTCAACATCGTGCACGCCGGCGTCGGTGGCATCACCGAGTCCGACATCAATCTCGCCCTCGCGTCGAAGGCCGTGATCGTCGGGTTCAACACCCGGGCCGATGCGCAGGCGCGCAAGCTCGCTGAGACGAGCGGCGTGCAGATCCGCTACTACAACATCATCTACGACGCGGTCGACGAGGTGAAGGCGGCGCTGTCCGGAATGCTCGCCCCCGAGCGCAAGGAGAACCAGCTCGGGCTGGTCGATGTGCGCGAGGTGTATCGCATTTCCAAGGTCGGGACGGTCGCCGGATGCTACGTACTCGAGGGGCTCGTGCGACGCGGCGCCAAGGTGCGCCTGCTGCGCGACCACGTCGTGGTCCACGAGGGCGAGCTCGATTCGCTCAAGCGCTTCAAGGACGACGTGCGTGAGGTGAAGGCCGGCTTCGAGTGCGGCTTGTCGCTCAAGAACTACAACGACATCCAGAAGGGCGACCAGATCGAGGTCTTCGAGGTCGTCGAGGTATCGCGCACGCTGTAACCACATCCTGATGAAGAGACACTCGCAACGGGCGCAGCGCGTCGGCGACGAGATCCAGAAGGAGCTCGCCGACCTCCTGCGCAACGAGGTGAAGGATCCGCGTGTGGGGCGGGTGACGGTGACTCGGGTGGACGTCTCCGCGGACCTCGCGCATGCGACGGTGCATTTCACCGACCTTGCCGGCGGCGAGCATGGCGCCGAGGCGACGCACGCGCTGCAGCGAACCGCGGGTTTCCTGCGCAGCCAGCTCGCGCATCGCCTCGGCCTGTATTCGGTGCCACAACTCCACTTCGCCTACGACGATTCGATCGAGGCGGGAATGAGGCTGTCGCAGCTCATCGACGACGCGGTTGCGGCTGACCGCAAGCTGGCCGAGTAGCGGCGGCGCACGCCCCACGCGGGCGGCGGGTCCGCCGGCCCTCATCAGTCCTTCGATCCGGCATGCGTACGCCCCCGGTACGGATCGTGCGTCGTGACGTCGACGGCGTCCTGCTCCTCGACAAGCCTTCGGGGATGACGTCGAACGCCGCGTTGCAGCGGGCGAAATGGCTGCTGCAGGCGAAGCGCGCCGGGCACACGGGAACGCTCGACCCGCTGGCCTCGGGGCTGCTGCCGCTTTGCTTCGGCGAGGCGACGCGGTTTGCACAGCGCCTTCTCGATGCTCCGAAGCGCTACCTCGCCACGCTGCGCTTTGGGATCACCACCACGACCGGCGACGCCGAAGGCGCGATCGTGGCGATGCACCCGGTCGCGTTCGGACGCGCCGCGCTCGACACGACGCTCGCGGGTTTCGTCGGCGAGCAGACGCAGGTCCCGCCGATGTACTCCGCGCTCAAGGTCGACGGCAAGCCGCTGTATCGACTCGCCCGCGAAGGCGTCGAGGTCGAGCGCGCACCTCGGCGCATCGTCGTTCACGCGCTCGACTGCATCACCTGGGACGATCCCGTGGCGGAAGTCGCGGTCACCTGCAGCAAGGGAACCTACGTCCGGGTCCTCGCCGAGGACATCGGCCGCGCGCTGGGCGCCGGAGCCCATCTTACCGCGTTGCGACGCGTCGCGACCGGAGCGTTCGGGATCGAAGGGGCGCACACGCTTGTCGCGCTGGAGGCCATGGACGACGCTGCACGCGCGGCCTGCCTGTTGCCGACGGCCACGCTTGTCGCCGATCTGCCGCGCCTCGTCGTCGACGCTGCAAGGGCCCGAGGCTTTCTCCAAGGCCAAGCGGTCGCGGCCGGCGGCACGTCGAGCGGTGAGCACGCGGTCTACGCCGGCACGCGGCTCCTGGGCCTCGCGCAGGTGGCGGCCGGCGTGGCGCAACCGACGCGCGTCCTTCCCGGCGCGCACTTGGCGCTCGATACGGATCTTGCTTGAGAGCCCCTTTTCCGCTTATAATTTAAGACTTTGCGAAATCGCAACCCGATTGCCGAGAGACGAGGAACGACCATGGCCGTGACGGCTACCGACAAGGCGAGAGTGATCGCCGACCATCAGCGCGGCAAGGGCGACACCGGTTCGCCCGAAGTCCAGGTTGCGCTGCTCACGGCGCGCATCAACGGGCTCGCCGATCACTTCAAGACCAACGTGAAGGACCACCACTCGCGGCGCGGCCTGCTGCGCATGGTGTCGCGGCGGCGCAAGCTTCTCGACTATCTGAAGTCGCGCAATGCCGACAGCTATCGCACGCTGATCGACAAGCTCGGCCTGCGCAAGTAGTCCCCCGCCATCGCCCGCACCGTGCGCGGAGCGATGTCGCTTTCGACCGTTTCTCCCGCGAGGGCCGCGCTTCGCAACGGAGCGCGGCCTTCGCCGTTCATGGGATCCCAACATGCCTAATGCCATCAAGAAATCCGTCCAATACGGCGCGCACACGCTGACGCTCGAAACCGGCGAGATCGCTCGCCAGGCCGGAGGCGCGGTGCTCGCAAGTCTCGGCGACTCGGTCGTGCTCGTGACCTGCGTCGCGGCCAAGTCGCCCAAGGCCGGACAGGATTTCTTCCCGCTGACCGTCGACTACCAGGAGAAGACGTACGCCGCCGGCAAGATTCCCGGCGGTTTCTTCAAGCGCGAGGGGCGCCCCTCGGAGAAGGAGACGCTGACCTCCCGGCTCATCGACCGGCCGTTGCGGCCGCTGTTCCCCGACGGCTTCTACAACGACGTGCAGATCGTCGCCACGGTGATGTCGATCGACCCCGAGATCGATCCGGACATTCCCGCGATGATCGGCGCGTCGGCGGCCGTAACGCTTGCGGGGATCCCGTTCGCCGGCCCGATCGGCGCGGCGCGGGTGGGCTATCTCAACGGCCAGTACATCCTCAATCCGAGCAAGACCGAGCTTGCGACGTCGCAGCTCGACCTCGTCGTCGCGGGCACCGAAGCCGCCGTGCTGATGGTCGAGTCCGAAGCGCACGAGTTGTCCGAGGAAGTGATGCTCGGTGCCGTCGTCTTCGGCCACCAGCAGCAGCAGGCGGTCATCGACCTCATCCACGCGCTGGTCGAGGAGGGTGGCAAGCCGGAGTGGGACTGGCAGCCACCCGCGAAGGACGAGGCGATGATCGCCGCGGTCACGGCGGCGGTCGAAAGCGACGTGCGCGGTGCGTACGAGATTCGCCAGAAGCAGGCCCGCCAGCAGCGCCTCAAGGAGGTGTACGCCAAGGCGCGCGCCGAATGCGTCGCCGCGGACGCGACCGCCGACTACGCGCGCGCCGTCGACAATCACGTCTTCGACCTGGAGGCGAAGGTCGTTCGCCAGCAGATCCTCGCTGGCGAGCCGCGCATCGACGGCCGCGACACGCGGACCGTGCGCCCGATCAGCATTCGCACCGGTGTGCTCCCGCGCACGCACGGCTCGGCGTTGTTCACGCGCGGCGAGACGCAGGCGCTCGTCGTCGCGACCCTGGGCACCGCCCGGGACGAACAGATCATCGATGCGTTGCAGGGCGAGTACCGCGACCGCTTCATGTTCCACTACAACATGCCGCCGTATGCGACCGGTGAGACGGGGCGCGTCGGCAGCCCGAAGCGCCGCGAAATCGGCCATGGGCGGCTTGCCAAGCGTGCGGTGATCGCCGTGCTCCCGACCGGCGAGGAATTCGCGTATTCGATGCGTGTCGTATCCGAGATCACCGAGAGCAACGGCAGCTCGTCGATGGCATCGGTGTGCGGTGCTTCGCTGTCACTCATGGACGCCGGTGTGCCGACCAAGGCACACGTCGCGGGCATCGCGATGGGGCTCATCAAGGAAGGCAACCGCTTCGCGGTGCTGACCGATATCCTGGGAGACGAGGATCATCTGGGCGACATGGATTTCAAGGTCGCCGGCACCGACCGTGGGATCACGGCGCTGCAGATGGACATCAAGATCCAGGGCATCACGAAGGAGATCATGGCGGTGGCGCTGGCGCAGGCGCGCGAGGGCCGCCTGCACATCCTGGGCATCATGCAGCAGGCGCTGCCGCATGCCCGCACCGAGATCTCGGCGCACGCGCCGCGGATGTTCACGTTCAAGATCAATCCCGAGAAGATCCGGGACGTCATCGGCAAGGGCGGTGCGGTGATCCGCGCGCTCACCGAGGAGACCGGATGCACGATCGACATCAAGGACGATGGCACGGTGACGATTGCCTCGGTCAATGCCGAGGCGTGCGATGTCGCACGCAAGCGCATCGAGGACATCACTGCCGAAGTCGAAGTCGGCAAGATCTACGAGGGCCCGGTATTGCGGCTGCTCGACTTCGGCGCCATCGTCCAGCTCCTGCCGGGGAAGGACGGCCTGCTGCACATCTCGCAGATCGCCAAGGAGCGGGTCAATCAGGTGTCCGACTACGTCAAGGAAGGGCAGATCGTGCGCGTCAAGGTGATCGAGGCCGATGAAAAGGGCCGCGTGCGCCTGTCGATGAAGGCGGCCGCCGAGGAAGATGCAACCAACGGTCGCACTCCTGCCACGCGGCCGGAAACCAGCACCGAGACACCGTCGATCGGCATTGCCGAGTGACGCGTCGCGCGGCGCCGCTCGGGCGGCTGCGCCACCCGCTTGAAGGGCAACCTCGCGGCGCCTGCCGCGGGGTGCACTGCATGTTGCTCCTTCATTCGACCCATCACTTCGAATCAGGAGGTTGAAGATGGAAGTCGTTCTGGAATGCTTGCGCAAGTACGGACAACGCCTGGATCTCGAGATCGCGCACGAGACGGGATTGCCGCTTGCCACCGTGCACAGTGACCTGACCGCGCTCGCCGCGGCCGGGTCGGTCATCACTTGCAATCTCACGCGCTTCGAAGCCGGACGGCGCATCGAAGCCATCCAGTGCCGCGTCGCCGGCTACATCCCGACGCCAGCACCGGGACGCAAGACGAAGTGACGCTGTTGCCGTCGCTGCATCGTTTGCCCGCGTGCGAGGGCACGCGGCGCTGCAGCGACTAATCCGCGCAGCGCCCGGCCATCGGCCGGCGCTGCGCTTCGATCCTCCCAGGAAAAAGGTCGTCATGGCGAAGGAAGAAGTGCTCGAAATGAATGGTGTCGTGGTCGAGGTCCTGCCCGACGCGCGGTATCGGGTTGCGCTCGACAATGGACACGCTCTCGTCGCGTACAGCGCCGGCAAGATGCGCAAGCACCACATTCGCATCATCCAGGGCGACAAGGTCTCGCTCGAAGTGTCTCCCTACGACCTCACCAAGGGTCGCATCACGTTCCGCCACATCGAGACGCGCGCGGCGGCAGCCCCCGCGCCGTTGCGTCGCCGCTAGGCGAGTCCGGCGCGATTCGCGGGCCGCGCGCAGGCGACGCGCGCCGATCCGGCCCCATGCGGCCGGATCGCGGCGACGCTGCAAGGTCAGCGGCTGCGCGCACCCTCCAGCACCGCTTCACCCGAGACCGTCACGCTGACGTCGGAATTGCCGCCCTCGACGTTGACGGGTGCGGCCGAGGCCGACATCGGCGCCGCCGCCGCGCGCATCATCGGTTGCGGCCGCATCGGCTCGCTCGTCAGCACATTGATGCGGCCGGTGCGCCAGGCGTCGTAGCCCAGCGCACGGGCGGCGTGGGTCGCCCGCGCTTGCCAGGACTTGATCGCCTGGTCGGCCAGCGCGTCCTCGGCGATGCGGCGGGCCTCACGGCTGACGTGGAAGCTCATCCCCGAGAGCACGAGACCGTCGTCGGCCTGGAGCCGGGTCAGCAAGGCTGCGATGCTCGCGAAATCGGCGCCTTCGACGGTGATCGCTTGCGCGACGCGCCAGCGCGAGGGCTGGTTCTTCTCGGCGATCTGGTAAGACGAGTAGCCCGAGGTCTTCACGTCCACACCTGCGATCGCCTTGGCGCGCGCCAGCGCCTTGCCGATGCGAGCGTTGACATCGGCCGCCGCCTTCGCCGGGTCGACGTGGTCGGCTTCCGCGCGCAGCACCGCGGACATGCGGTCATTGGCGATGCTCGCGGTCGCCGACGCGCTGACCGTGACGATCGGCACGGCGGGCGGCGTGCCGTCGGCGGCGTGCAGTGGACAGGCGAAGGTGGTGAGGGTTGCAACAGCGGCGGCGAGTCGCACGCAGGGGTTCATTCGGGATTCCTCGGGGGTGTCGTGACGTGGGCGGGAAGCGCTTCGATCGCCGCGCGGTTGGTCCAGGAGAAGCAGCGCGCCGCGGCTTCGCGCCATGGTAGCCAGAGATAGTGCAGATGCTCCCTTGGCGCGAGCCGTACCGGCACGTGGCCCGGGACGGCGAGCGCGAACACGTGCTCCGTGTTGTGCGTCGTCCCCGGCGGGTAACGGTACGCCCAGCGGCGGTAGATTTCGAAGTCGTTCTGCATCTTCCAGTCGATGACGTCGCCATAGCGCAGCGCGTCGATTCCGGTCTCCTCCGCAAGCTCGCGGCGCGCCGTCTCGACGAGCGTCTCGCCTTCTTCCTGGCTGCCCGTCACCGACTGCCAGTACCCGGGATAGTCGGCACGCTCGAGGAGGAGGACTTCGAGGTCGTTCGTGTAGACGAGTGCCAGGATCGAGATCGGAATCTTGTAACGCACGACGCGACGACTCGGGGTTATGCGACGGGAGCGCCGACGCCGTCAGGTGGTGAACACCCAGAACGGGACGTGCAATTCCTTCCAGAATTCCACGGCCTCGGCAAGAATGTCCTCGAGCGTCGACCAGTCGTTGGGATGGTCCTTGCGATAGGTTGCGACACCAGCGAGGACGATCACCCGGCCCGACTTGCCGAGCCAGTCGCGATCCTCGAGCACGTCGGCCAGCGCATCCCAGTTGTGACCGAAGTGCTCCGGCAGGTGCAGCTTGCGGTCGAGCTCGGCGAAAACGGCGGCGCGGTCCTTCGCCTGACCGAGATCGCACGTCGTGAACGTGAGGTGAGCGCGCTCGCTTGCGGCGCGCAGCGGCTCGACGGCGCCACGCCACGAACGCACCGCGGCCGCTTCGACGTTGGCGAGGTCGGGAGCCTTCATTCGCGGATCCTCGCAAAGGACTGGTAATGGTCGTCCGTGTACCAGCACGCGACCGGCGCGTGCTTGGGGCCGCCGCACACGATGCGGCGCGCGCCGCGGTGCCGCACGCCCGGCGTGGGGACCGTGTACTCGTGATAGTAGCCGCGCGCCTTGGCGGGAAGCAGGCGCTCGCGGTTGCCGAACACGACGCCATCGCGCTCGTACGGGAACGGACCGCCGCTGCGGATGCGAACGAGGACGCTGCGCGCCTCCTTCGGCAGCGCATCGACGTGGATCTCGCTGTCGGCGAAGGCGCGGGCCGGTGCGGGCGCGAACAGCAGCGCTGCGAGGAGCCACGCAGCGGGCGCGGGCAGGGTTGATCGCCACCACATGCGTTGCAGTGTACTGCAACGCTACCGCGACAGCGCGGCCCGCCGCCGTGCGCTATCCGGCCTTCACCGAATCCGAAGCGCGCACGCGAATGTGCAGGTCGCGCAGTTGCTGCTCGGTGACCGTGGTCGGGGCGTCGACGAGGAGATCCTGGCCACGCTGCGTCTTGGGGAACGCGATGACGTCGCGGATCGATTCGGCGCCGCACATCAGCGTCACGATGCGATCGAGCCCGAAGGCGATGCCGCCGTGCGGTGGCGCACCATACTGGAGCGCATCGAGCAGGAAGCCGAACTTTCGGCGCTGATCGTCCGGGGCGATGCCGAGCGCGGCAAACACCTTCTGCTGCACCTCGGAGCGGTGGATGCGCACGGATCCGCCGCCGATCTCCCAGCCGTTCATCACGACGTCGTACGCCTTGGCGAGCGCGTTGGCAGGATCCGATGCGAAGCGATCCTCGTGGCCGTCCTTGGGCGCGGTGAACGGATGGTGGCGCGCGGCCCACGCCTTCCGGTCGTCGTCGTATTCGAACATCGGGAAGTCGACGACCCAAAGCGGCTTCCAGCCCGCGGTGGCAAGCCCACGATCGTGGCCGACCTTCGTGCGCAGCGCGCCCAGCGCATCGTTGACGATCTTGTCGCGGTCGGCGCCGAAGAAGATCACGTCACCGTTGGCCGCTCCCGTGCGCACGAGGATCTCGCGCAGCACCGGCTCGGGGAGGAATTTCACGACCGGCGACTGCAAGCCTTCCTCGTTGGGCTTCGCGGCGTCGTTCACCTTGATGTAGGCGAGCCCGCCGGCGCCGTAGATCTTCACGAATGCTGCGTAGTCGTCGAGCTCCTTGCGGCTGAGCGCGCCGCCTCCTGGCACGCGCAGCGCGGCGACACGTCCGTTGGGCAGGTCGGCGGCAGCACGAAAGACCTTGAAGTCGACCGTGCGCATGAGATCGGTGAGTTCGGTCAGCTCGAGTGCGATCCGCAGATCGGGCTTGTCGGAGCCGTACTTGCGCATGACCTCGGCGTAGGTCGCGATCGGGAAGGGGTCGGGCAGGTCGACATCCATTGCCTCCTTCCACATCGTGCGCACCAGGCCTTCCATGAGCGCGCGGATCTCGACCTCCCCGAGGAAGGAGGTCTCGATGTCGATCTGCGTGAATTCGGGCTGGCGGTCGGCGCGCAGGTCCTCGTCACGAAAGCACTTCGTGATCTGGTAGTAGCGGTCGAAGCCTGCCACCATCAGCATCTGCTTGAAGAGCTGGGGCGATTGCGGCAGCGCGTAGAACTGTCCGTGGTGCACGCGCGACGGCACGAGGAATTCGCGTGCACCCTCGGGTGTGCTCTTGTAGAGCATCGGCGTTTCGATGTCGATGAAGCCGTGCGCATCGAGATAGCGACGTGCTGCCATCGCCGTGCGGTAGCGCAGGCGGAGGTTCTTCTGCATCTGCGGCCGGCGCAGGTCGATCACCCGATGCGAGAGACGCACGGTCTCCGAGAGGTTCTCGTCGTCGAGCTGGAACGGCGGCGTTGCCGAGGCATTGAGGACGACGAGCTCGTGCGCGAGCACCTCGATCTCGCCGGAGACGAGCGCGGTGTTGACGGTGCCGGCCGGGCGCGGGCGCACCCGCCCGGTCACCTCGATGCAGTATTCGTTGCGCAGCGACTCCGCGGTCGTGAAGGTCGCAGCCCGGTCCGGATCGCAGACGACCTGCACGAGCCCCTCACGGTCACGCAGGTCGATGAAGATGACACCGCCGTGATCGCGCCGGCGATGCACCCAGCCCGTCAGCGTGACGGTCTGGTCGAGGAAGCGGCGGTCGATGCGGCCGCAGTATTCGGTTCGTGTCACGTGCTGCTCTCCGTTTTCTCGGGTAAGGCGCCGCCGTTCGGTGCGCGGTTCGGTGGATCGCGTCGAGGCGCCACGACGCCCATCGAGATCACGTACTTGAGCGCGTCGTCGACCGTCATGTCGAGTTCGCGTACCTTGGCGCGCGGAACGATGACGAGGTAGCCGCCGGTCGGATTCGGCGTGGTCGGCACGTACACCGCAACGTACTCGTCACCGACGTGGGCGCGCACCGCAGGTGCCGGCGTGCCGGTCAGGAAGGCGATCGTCCATGAATCCGCGTGCGGCCATTGCACGAGGAGCGCCTTGCGGAACGCGGCGCCCGAATCGGAGAGCAGCGTATCGCTCACCTGCTTGACCGAAGAGTAGATCGACTTCACAAACGGGATGCGGCCGAGGAGCGCCTCCCACAGGCGAATGAGGCGGGCACCGAGGAAATTGGCGGCGACCATCCCCGTAACGAGCAGGATCGCGAAGCTCAGGACGACGCCCAACCCCGGGATGTGCACGCCGAGGAGCCGGTCCGGCTGCGCGCGATCGGGGAAGAGCAGGAGCGTTTGATCGAGCGTCGTCACCAGGAAGTGCAGGACCCAGATCGTGATGCCCAGGGGCACCCAGACGAGGAGCCCGGCGACGAGGTAGCGCTTCACGACACTCAAGATGCCGCCGAGCCAGACGCCGATCCACCCGATGTGGCTGCCGTCGAGCCGGCGCTGTCGCCGCTGCGGGTCTTCGGTGCGCTCGTCGCGGATGCATCTGCCGCGCCACCCGACTCGGCGGCGCTGCCATTCGGCGCCTTGGCCGCATCCTTGCCTGCCGTATCGTCGGTTGACGGCTTCGGCGTCGCGCCGCCGCGGAAGTCGGTCTGGTACCAGCCGCTTCCCTTCAACTGGAAGCCGGCGGCGGTGACGAGCTTGGTCAGGGTTTCCCTGCCGCAGGACGGGCAGGTGGTCAGCGGCGCGTCGCTGAATTTTTGCAGTGCTTCGAGCTTGTGCTCGCAGTGCGTGCAGCGGTATTCGTAGATCGGCATGGTTCGAGCGGGAGCGAGGTGGGGCGCGTCTACGGTCGCGAGTGCACGGCCCAACGCGCTGATTCGAAAAGACAAATAACTCGCCATTATAGCCGCTGCACGAAGTCTTCGCTGACCTTGGGTCGGGTCGCGCCGTGCCTCGTTGCGCGCCGGTGGCGCGCCACCGCCGCAGGGCGGTTCCGCGCGCGGCCGCACGCCGGGTCGGGGGAAACTGCCGTATCCTTCCGGCGGGTGAATCATCGGCGACGCGCAGCTTCGCAATGGACGCTTACTGGCTCTGGTGGATCTTCGCGGCGGTGACCATCGCCATCGAACTGATGGCGGGGACGTACTACCTCCTCGCCGTCGGCGCCGCGTTTGCGATCGGCGGGTTCGCCGCCCTCTTCGGGGCGACACTCCCTGTCCAGTTGACGGTCGCCGGCGTGCTTGCCGTCGTGCTGACGATGCTCGCGCATCGCTGGCGCCTCGCGCGGACAACACCTGGCGATCCCTCGCTCGACCTCGGGCAGGCGGTGCGCGTGCTCGACTGGAGCGGCGACGGGGTCGCCCGGGTGAGCTATCGGGGCACGCAGTGGGACGCCGAGCTCGCGCCGGGTGCCGCGCGCGCGGAGACGATGTACATCGTGGGTACGCGCGGCTCCACGTTGCTTCTTGCCGATCGTCGCGCCTGACCTCGCCTTCGGAGGAGACCAACGTCATGTGGATGGGTTCGGCGGTTGCAACCGCAGCACTGTTCATCGTCGCGCTGATCGTCGTCGTCAAGGCGATCCGCGTGGTTCCGCAGCAGCACGCGTGGGTCGTCGAGCGCCTGGGCCGTTTCTACGCCGTGCTCGAGCCGGGCCTCAACTTCGTGATTCCGTTCGTCGATCGCATCGCCTTTCGCCACGACTTGCGCGAGATCCCGCTCGACGTGCCGAGCCAGATCTGCATCACGCGTGACAACACGCAGTTGCAGGTCGACGGCATCCTGTACTTCCAGGTCACGGATCCCAAGCTCGCCTCGTACGGATCGTCGAATTACGTGCTCGCGATCACCCAGCTTGCGCAGACGACGCTGCGCAGCATCATCGGCCGCATGGAACTCGACAAGACGTTCGAGGAGCGCGACCAGATCAACGCGCTCGTCGTGTCCGCATTGGACGAGGCGGCGGCGGCGTGGGGCGTGAAGGTGCTGCGTTACGAGATCAAGGACCTCACTCCGCCGGCCGAGATCCTGCGCGCGATGCAGGCGCAGATCACCGCCGAGCGCGAGAAGCGCGCGGTCATCGCGACGTCGGAAGGCAAGCGCCAGGAGCAGATCAACATGGCGATCGGCGCGCGCGAGGCGGCGATCGCCAAGTCCGAGGGCGAGAAGCAGAGCGAGATCAACGTGGCGCAGGGCGCCGCACAGGCGACGCTCGTCAACGCCGACGCCAATGCGAAGGCGATTCGCCTCGTCGCCGAGGCGATCCAGGGCCCGGGCGGGCTCGAGGCCGTGAACCTGCGCGTCGCCGAGTTCTACATCAATGCGTTCGCGCAACTCGCGCGCACCAACAACACGCTCATCATGCCGGCCAACGTCGCCGACGTGGCGGGAATGATCGCGACGGCGATGAAGGTCGTACAGACGCCGCCGTCGCGGTAGGTTCGCGGGAGGCGATCGGGTCGGCGCGGGGCTGCAGCGCGCTGCCGAGCGCAACACGCCGGCGCGAGCGCATCGGCCGGACATCATCAGGATCGGAGGGAGCATGGAAATCGACGGTGGCAGTTTCATCGTGACGGGTGGGGCATCCGGGCTGGGGGCGGCGACGGCGCGTTACCTCGTCGCGCGCGGCGGCAAGGTCGTGATCGCCGACGTCAAGGACGCCGAAGGTGCGGCGCTTGCGGGCGAACTCGGCGCCGCCGCGCGTTTCGCGCGCACCGACGTCGCCGACGAGGCGAGCGGACGCGCCGCGGTGGACCTTGCCGTCGCGACGTTCGGCGCCTTGCACGGACTCATCGGTTGCGCCGGGATCGTCCACGGCGAGCGGGTGCTGGGCAAGGACGGTCCGCACGGGCTCGCGAGTTTCGCCCGCACGATCACGATCAACCTCGTCGGCATGTTCAACATGGTCCGTCTCGCCGCGCAGGCGATGGCGGCGGGAACGCCCAATGCCGACGGTGAGCGCGGCGTGATCGTGACGACGGCGTCGATCGCGGCGTACGACGGACAGATCGGTCAGGCGGCGTACGCCGCATCGAAGGCGGCCGTCGCGGGGATGACGTTGCCGATCGCCCGTGACCTCGCGCGCAACGGCATTCGCATCGTGTCGATCGCGCCGGGCGTGTTCGAGACGCCGATGGTGGCGTCGCTGTCGAAGGAGGCGCAGGAATCGCTGGGCAAGATGGTGCCGTTTCCGCCGCGCCTCGGTCGCCCGCCGGAGTTCGCCTCGCTCGTCGGCGAGATCGTGCGCAATGCGATGCTCAACGGCGAGGTGATTCGCCTGGACGGCGCGATCCGGATGGCGCCGAAATAGGCCGGCGGCGCCGCGGCCGCGGTTCAGTCGCGCCGGACGAGCGCGATCGCGGCAACGATCATCGCGACGAAGAACACGAACGTCCACGCCGCGATCGCGAGACCCAGGAGCACCCAGCCCTGGTCGGCGCATTCACCGCTGCCTTGCAGCACGCGGGCGACGACGTCGGTGAGCGGCAGCGTCTCCAGCATGTAGTCGAGCCCCATGCCGCAGGCGGCGACGCTGCCCTTGGGCTGCGCCTGGATCCATACCTGCCACGCGGCGAGTCCGGCACCGGTGCCGGCGGTGATGAACGTGAGCACCGCATAGACGATCGCGCCGCTGCGCCCCGGGCCGTGGACCGCCGCCGCGAGAAAGACGACCCCGGTGGCGATGACGGCAACGCGCTGGAAGATGCACAGCGGACAGGGATAGATGTCGCGTCCGTACTGCAGGTAGAGCGCCCAGGCGATGAGGCCGCCGCAGACGACAAAGCCCACCGCGTAGGCGAGGCGCCGGGGCGGCAGGAGCAGGAGCACGATCGCGCTCGTCGCCACGGTCCACGCGGTGATGCGGTAGGCGATCGGGCCGACCAGGTTCGCGACGTCGAGGATCTGGAAGACGAGGTCCTGCGCGACGAAAATGACTGCGACCAGGAGGGTGACGAGCGGCCAGGCGATGGCGGTGTAAGGCATGGGTGTATCGAGGCGACGGGGCGGACGGGGTCGCCGCACCGCTACTGCGAGCGGGCGAGCGCCTGATCCAGATCCCAGATGATATCGTCCAGCGACTCGAGCCCGATCGACAGGCGAATCAGCGACGGGGCGACGCCGGCGGCGATCTGCTCTTCTTCCGAGAGCTGACGGTGCGTCGTCGATGCGGGATGGATCACGAGGGACTTGGCGTCGCCGATGTTGGCGAGGTGCGACAGGAACTGCACGTTCTCGATGAACTTCTCGCCGGCTCGTGCGCCGCCGCGGACGCCGAAGGTGAGGATGCCGCCGGCACCGCGCGGGAGATAGCGCTGCGCGAGGGCGTGGTAGCGATTGCCGGGCAAGCCCGGATACTGGACCCACTCCACCCTCGGATGCGCGGCGAGGTGCCGCGCCACGGACAGCGCCGATTCGCTGTGGCGCGGCATGCGCAGGTGCAGCGTTTCGATGCCCTGGAGGAGCAGGAACGCCGAGTGCGGTGAGAGCGTGGGGCCGAGCGTGCGCATGACTTCCATGCGCGCCTTCATCGTGAAGCCGAAGTCGCCGAACGTCTCGTAGAAGATGACGCCGTGATAGCCACGCGACGGCTCGGTCATCTGTGGAAAGCGCCCGTTGTTCCACGGAAACCGGCCCGATTCGACGACCACGCCTCCCATCGTCGTGCCGTGTCCGCCGAGGTACTTGGTGAGCGAGTGGATCACGATGTCGGCGCCGTGCTCGAACGGGCGGCACAGGTAAGGCGAGGCGAGCGTGTTGTCGACGACGAGCGGCACGCCTGCCGCGCGGGCGATCGCGCCGATGGCGCTCAAGTCGGCGACGTTGAGCTGCGGATTGCCGAGCGTTTCGACGTACACGGCCTTGGTCGTGTCACGGATCGCTGCCGCGAACTGCGAGGGGTCGTCGCTGTCGACGAACGTGGCGTCGATGCCGAACTGGGCGAAGGTCACCGCGAGCTGCGTGTACGTCCCGCCGTAGAGCGTGCGGCTCGCGACGATGTGATCGCCCTTCTGGCACAGGGTGAGCAGGGCCACCATCTGCGCCGCCATCCCGGTGGCCGTGGCGAGCGCCGCGCGACCTCCCTCGAGCGCGGCGACGCGTTCCTCGAGCGCGGCCACGGTCGGGTTGGAGATGCGCGAGTAGACGTTGCCGAACGTCGCGAGATTGAAGAGGTTCGCCGCGTGCTCGGCGCTGTCGAAGACGTACGAGGTCGTCTGGTAGATCGGCAGCGCGCGCGATCCGGTGGCGGCATCGGGGATCTGGCCCGCGTGCAGGCACAGCGTATCGAAGCCGTAGCGGTGGTCGGGCATGGTGACGGGCTTCTGCGCTAATCGCGGACGGCGCGGGTCGCCACGGCCTCGGGTCGCCGCGCCGAGATGACGCCGGTATTGACACCCGCCCAGTTCAGACCGCCCAGGATGCGCGCGTGCTCGATCTTGACGCAGCGATCCATCACGACGTCGAGACCGCCGGCCAGCGCGATCTGCGCCGCCTCCTCGTTGCGGATGCCGAGCTGCATCCACAGCACCTTGGCGCCGATCGCCACCGCCTCGTGCGCGATGGGCACGATGTCCTGCGGCTTGCGAAAGCAGTCCACGATGTCCACAGCCTGCCCGATCGCGGCAAGCGAAGGATGGCAGCGCTCACCCAGGATCATGGCCTGTCCCGGATTCACCGGAATGACACGATAGCCCTTGCCTTGCATGTACTGCGCAGCGAAATAACTCGGGCGATACCAGTGCGCGGACAACCCCACGACGGCGATGCTCCGGGACTGGGCAAGGATGCGCCGCAGTCCGACGATGTCGTCGACGAGGGGCATGGTCGCGCGTCTAGCGCCAGCCGGGGTGGTTGCCGCGATCGTTGTCGAGGCGCCGGCCCGACGAGATCTGATTGGCGAACCATCCGAGCTGCGGATAATCGCCCGGCCCGAACGAGCGACACTCGCCCTGGAAGTTGGCGTCGGTGCAAAACAGCCACTGGCCGCGCAGGATTCGCAGCGAGGCGGCGCGGTCGTTGAAGCCCACGTCCGCGAAATTGGCGACGACGTCCGAATCCATCGTGAAATTGCGGCCACGGAAATTGTCGCGTTCGTAGAGGACCGCGCGGCCGCCGCCACCACCACCGCCACCGCTGCCCCAGCCCCAGCCGTCGTTCCCGGGCGGCCGGCCGGCGCCGCCGGCATTGGGGTTGAAGGGACGAAGCGAACTCACGCGCCCGGTGACCCCTCCCAGGTCGTCGTGCCGTCCCGGCGGCAGCACTTCGCAGCTGCTCATGAAATTGGCGTCCGCGCAGAACTGCCACGTGCCGCGATTGATGAGCGCCGAGCGCGCGCGGTCGTTGAAGCCGGTGCCGCCCAGGTCGGCTATCGGGCCATCGACCGCGAACGAGCGGCCGGTGAGGCCGGGCGACTCGAAGAGGACCACCGACTCGCCCCCACCGGGTCGCTGCCCGCCCCAGGACCCGCCTCCGCCCCAGGACCCGCCCCCACCGCCCATGTCGCGAACCGACGAGACCGTATCGGCCATGCCCATGGCGCCGAGCGAGGGGTACTGGCCGGGCTGGAGGGTGACGCAGGCACCGCGGAACATCGAATCCGCGCAAAGCTGCCAGACCCCACTTCGCACGAGCACCGATCGGGCGCGATCGTTGAAGCCGACGCGGGCGAGGTCGTCCACGGTGGAGCCGGTGTCGAAGCGCGCCCCGCCGAAGTTGTCGCCGGAAAACAGGGTGAGTTCCTGTGCCGGAACGGCCAGCGCGTACAGCCAGAAGAGCGTGAAGAGCGCGAGTCGCTTCATGGGTGGATGCGTGCCATGGGCACCGAAGGTGCGGGAAGCCGAAAAGTATCACGGCCGACCCGTGCTGCGGCCGATGCACGTGCGTTCGCGCCGGCGGCGGCGGCGTGGCCATTCGTGAGCGTGATCGGCCTGCTTCTTGCTTGTGCGATCGGATCGCGGCCCACGTGCCTTCGATCCGGAATCCGATGCGCCGGGCGTCGGCGTGACTTATCCTCCCCCAGCCATGGCCTTCGCGCCCCCCGTCCATCAGCCCGAGTCGGCACCGACCGTCGGCCACCACGGCGGACGCGGCTCGCTGCTCGCGCTGTCGCAGCGCAAGCTCAACGCGCTCGGCCTGCCGATTGCGTACGTCGATCGCCATCAGCGTTACCGCTTCGCCAACCGGGCGTTTCTCGAGTGGCTCGATCGGCGCGAGGACGAGGTCGTCGGTCGCGAGGTCGTCGAGGTCGTCGGCCGCGACCTCTTCCAGATCTACCGCGCATACGTCGAGGCCGCGCTCGCGGGAGAACGCACCGGATACGAGCGCCAGCTCGTCACGTCGGGCCGGCCCCCGATGTGGGTCCGCGTCGACTACTACCCCGACCGCACGACGCAAGGGCACGTCCGTGGCTATCTCGTCACCTACCTCGACATCGACCACGTCAAGCGGCTGGAGCTCGAGGCGGGGCAGCGCGAGCATCGCCTGCGCGTCGTCACCGACAGTGTCGGGCTGCCGATCCTGTACTTCGATCGCCAACTGAAGGTCCGTTTCGCGAACAAGCCGTTCGGCCACTGGCTCGGGCTGCCCGCGGACGACGTGCTTGGGCACGGCTTGCGCGAAGTCCTCCCCGGTAGCGCATTTGCCGAGATGGAGCCGTACACCGCGCGCGCGCTGGCGGGGGCGAGCGTCACCTACGAGCGCCGTGAGTTGCGCCGTGTCGGCGATCCGCGCTGGACCCGGATCACGCTCTTCCCGGATCGCGAAGCCGGCAGTCGCGTGAGCGGCGTCTTCGTCGTGATGACCGACATCGAGGAGGACATCCGCATTCGCGACGCCTTGAAGGCGCAGGGCGCGCAAATGCGCCTGTTCGCGGACAACATTCCGGGGCCGGTCGCCTACCTCGACCGCAATCTGCGCTACACCTTCGTCAACCAGGCTTTCGCCAACTCGGTGAACAAGGCGCAGGACGCGATCTATGGGCGGCGTCCGGTCGACGTGATGCCCCCGGACGTCGCCACGTTCCTGCGCTCGATCCTCGAGCGCGCCATGGCGGGCGAGCAGGTCGAGTACGAGCGGGTGGGCACGCCGGCGCAGGGAGTCCGGCGTTGGCTGCACGGGCGTGTGGTCCCCGACTTCGACGACGCGCGATCGGTGCGGGGCCTGTACTGCACCGAGTACGACATCCACGACCTCAAGCTCGCGGAGCAGGCGCTGGCGGCGCGCGAGGAGCAGCTGCGGCTGTTCAACGACAACATTCCCGAGCCCATCGTCTACCTGTCGGCGGATCATCGCTACCAGTTCGTCAACGACGCCTTCCTGCGTCTGGCCGGGCTCACCCGCGACGACGTGATCGGCAAGGCGGCCGACGAGGTCGTGGCCCCGCAGGTGGCAGGCATGCTGGAGCCGGCGCGTAACCGCGCCTTTCCCGCGGAGTCGATCACCTACGAGCGCGCCGTTCGCGATGCCTCGGGCCACGAGCGCTGGATCCGCGCGCATTGCGTTCCCGACCTCCACTTCGACGGTACCGTCAAGGGCGAGTACATCGTCGGTCACGACATCACCGATCTCAAGCAGGCGCAAGACGCTCTCGCGGCGCGTGAGGGCCAGTTGCGCGCGATCATGGATGGCGTTCCGGCGCCCGTGGCGTACATCGATCGCGACGAGCGCTGCCAGTACGTCAATCGCTCGTTCCTGCTGTTCTTCGGGCTGACGCCCGAGCAGGTCGCGGTGCTGCGGCTGCGCGAGGTCGTCGGACACGGCATCTACCAGAGCGCGCAGGCGATGCTCACCCGGGCGATGGAGGGCGAGTCGACGGCCTTCGACCGCTTGGTGACCGGCGCCCACGGCGTGCGGCGGTGGATGACGATTCGCGTGGTGCCCGATGCCTCGCCGGGTGGCGAGGTGTACGGCGCCTTCGTCCTGATGAACGACATCCACGGCCTCAAGCAGGCGCAGGAGGCGTTGCGCGACTCCGAGGCGCAGATGCGGCTCATCATGGACAACGTGCCGGCCCGCGTGTCGTACATCGATCGCGACTATCGCTACCGCTTCTTCAATCGGCACAACGAGGAGTGGCTGGGCGAGGGCCGGCACGCGCTCACGGGCCGCACGTTCACCGAGGTCCTCGGCAGCGAGCGCGCCGGGCAACTGGAACCCGTCCTCGAGCGCGTGCTCGAAGGCGAAACGGTCACCACCGAGCGCGAGCTCACGCAGCCCGACGGCCAGCTGCGCTGGGAATCGATCCACTACGCACCGCACCGCGACGCGGAAGGGAACGTGGTCGGCATCTATGCCATGCACGCCGACATCCACGACCAGAAGCGCAACGAGGAAGAGCTCCGGCGCGTCAACTGGATGCTGTCGAGCCACATCAACAACACGCCGCTCGCGGTTCTGGAATGGGATCGCGACCTGCGCCTGGTGCGCTGGTCACCGCAGGCGGAGAACATCTTCGGGTGGCGCAGCGACGAGGTCCTCGGCGTTCCGCTCACGGCGAGTCCGATCGTTCACGACGCCGACCGCAGCGAGTTCACCACCCAGGTCTCGCGGCTCATCGAGCAGCACGAGCCGCGCGCCACCGGCGTCACCCGCAACCAGCGTCGTGACGGCAAGACGATCTGGTGCGAGTGGTATCACTCGGCGCTGCTCGACCACGACGGCGATCCGGTGTCGATTCTCTCGTTCGTCCAGGACGTGTCCTCCCGCGTCGAGGCCGAGGAGCGCCTGCAGTACCTCGCCACGCGCGACGCGCTCACCGGCCTGCCCAACCGGCTGCTCCTGCAGGAGCGCCTGGCGGCAGCGATCGCGCACGCCAAGCGCCATGCGCATCGTGTCGGCGTGCTGTTCATCGATCTCGATCGCTTCAAGAACGTGAACGACACGCTCGGTCACCGCATCGGCGATGAACTGCTGAAGAAGGTGACGGCGTCGCTGTCCGCCGCGCTGCGCGCGAGCGACCTCCTCGCGCGTCTGGGTGGCGACGAGTTCATGGTGATCGTCGAGGACTTCGAGCAGCGCTCGGCGCTCGGCCGTGTCGCCGAGAAGCTCCAGGGCGCGATCACGCAGCCGTTCGAGGTCGAGGGCCACGAGATCTTCGTCACCGCGTCGATCGGTATCGCCGCGTATCCGGACGATGCCGACGATCCCGAGGAGCTCATGAAGCACGCGGACGTCGCGATGTACCGCTCGAAGGATTTGAGCGGCAACACGTACCAGTACATCGACGAGCATCTCGCCGAGGATCGGCGCCGCCAGCATTCGCTGGAGACGGCGCTGCGCGCCGCACTCGCCGAGGAGGCGCTGTCGCTGCACTACCAGCCGGTACTGCGCATCGCCGACGGGGCGGTGGTCGGCGCCGAGGCATTGCTGCGCTGGAGCGATCCGACGCATGGGGGCGTGCCGCCCAACATGTTCATTCCGCTGGCGGAGGAGTCGGGGCTCATCCACGCCTTGGGCGAGTGGGTGTTGCGCAGCGCGGCGCGACAGTGCGTCGAGTGGCGTCGCGACGGCTTGGAGCTCACCGTCTCGGTCAATCTGTCGGCGCGCCAGTTCTATCGCGACGACCTCGCCGTGCGCATCCGGGAGATCGTGCGGGAGGAGGCGTGCGAGCCGTCGTGGCTCAAGCTCGAGGTCACCGAGACAAGCCTGTTGCACGACCTCGACGCCATCGAGAAGGTGCTCCGGCAGCTGCGCGACGAGGGCTTCGGCGTCGCGATCGACGATTTCGGCACCGGCTATTCGTCGCTCACGCACTTGAAGCGATTTCCGATCGATACGCTCAAGATCGACATCTCGTTCATCGCCGATCTCGAAACCGATCCGCAGGACGCGGCGATCACCAAGGCGATCATCAGTCTCGCCGGGGGTCTCGACCTGCAGGTGGTCGCCGAAGGCGTGGGCACGCACGCCCAGCTCGAGTTCCTCGCCGCGTGCGGCTGCGACTATTTCCAGGGCTACTTCGCAAGCGAAGCGCTACCGGTCACCGCCTTTGGCGCGTTCGTGCGCGCGCATCGGGTCTAGGCGCGCGCCGGCGGCGTCGCGACGGCGCCCGGCCAGGCTCCCTACGCGAGGCTCGCGATCCAGTCGGCGACGCGTCCAGCCGCGACCTCCCACTCCGGCTCGAGCATCAGCATGTGCGCCATGCCCGGGACGATCACCGCTTCGACGCGATGGTGGCGTGCGCTCGCGCGCACGTCGTCGGGCGTCGCGATCCGATCCCCCTGGGCGCCGAGCACGAGCGTCGGCGCGTTGGCCTGTGGCTCGGTCCAGTGCAAGCGCAGCGACAGATCGAAGAGCACGCGCGCCGACTCCCCGTTGAGGTGGTGCACCGCCTGGACGAGCACGTCGGGATCGACGCCATCGCTGAAATAGAAAGGCCGCAGCGCCGTCAGGACATCGACGGGCAGACGCGTGGGGTCGAGGCCCAGGAGCTGCGGATTGAACGCCGGTGAGGATGTGGCCAAGCGCGCCGCCACCGGCACGAGGCCCGACGGCGGGACTGGAGCGAGCAGTCCGGCAGCGCGCACCGGACGCCTTGCCATCATCCGCTCGATCACGGCGGCACCCATCGAGTGGCCGATGAGGACCGGCGGAGTGGGCAAGTCGACCGCGATGCTCTCGACATCGGCGACGTAGTCGTCGAGGCTGGCAAGGAAGAGCGTTTCCGCGCCGCTGCTCGTCCCGTGACCGCGCAGCGAGAGCGCGTACGACGGATAGCCGTGCGCGGCGAACCAGGGCAGGAAGAAGTGGTCCCAGCACCAGGCGTCGCAGTAGCCGCCGTGCACGAAGAGCAGCGGCGGCTTGCGGGTGGCGCGGCCGGGCTGGCGCGACCGGAGTTCGAGCATCGAGGCGTCAGGAATCAGCAGATGCCGCGTGACACTGCACGTCGTGTGCCAGCCAAGATGCTGCGGGGCGGGAAAGGCGGTCGGGGCGAGAGCATCGGGCGACGCCGTGGCGCGTCGGGCAGCTTGCGCGCGGCGGGGCGCTTGCCATGGCGAGGCGCGATTCTATCGCGACTTGCGGCGCGACGTGCACGCGCGGGCGTAGACTCGGTCACCGTCCTCCCGTTGCAAGCGGCGCGACCCGGCGTGCACCTCGCGCCCCGATCCCCATGAGCAAGACCCCGCGGCTGTCCCAGGTCACGACCCCTCCGGCGGAGGGCGCCGCGCCGGAGCGCACGTTCGACGCCTCCGAGCTGCTGCGCTCGCTGCCGCATCTGCCCGGCGTGTACCGCATGTTCGATGCGCAGGGAAGCGTCCTGTACGTCGGCAAGGCGCGCGACCTCAAGAAGCGCGTCTCGAGCTACTTCCAGAAGACCGGGCACGAGCACCGCATCGCCGCCATGGTGTCGCACGTCGCCCGCGTCGAGACGACGGTCACGCGCTCGGAGGCCGAGGCGCTGCTGCTCGAGAACAATCTCATCAAGGCGCACGAGCCGCGCTACAACATCCTCTTCCGCGACGACAAGAGCTATCCGTACGTGTGTATCTCGGGGGATCCGTTTCCGCAGCTTCGCTTCCACCGCGGCGCGCTCGACCGCAAGAGCCGCTACTTCGGACCATTTCCCAGCGCCAGCGCGGTACGCGAGGGCATCGCGACGCTGCAGAAGGTCTTCCTCCTGCGCACCTGCGAGAACACGGTGTTCGCGAATCGGTCCCGCCCCTGCATGCTGCATCAGATCGGACGCTGCACCGCGCCGTGCGTCGGGCGCATCGGCGAGGCGGAGTACCGCGAGGACGTCGAGGGCGCCGTGCTCTTCCTGCGCGGCAAGGGACAGGAGGTCCTGGCGCGCCTGCAAGCGCAGATGGGCGAGGCGGCCGCCCGGCTCGAATTCGAGCGCGCGGCGCACCTGCGCGACAAGATCGCGCGGCTGCAAAGCCTGCAGGCGCGGCAGTTCGTCGAGAGCACGACCGCCGGCGACATCGACGTCGTCGCCGCCGCGAGCGATCGCGGGCTGTTTGCCGTGAACGTCGTCATGGTGCGCGGCGGGCGGCACGTCGGCGACCGCACGTTCTTTCCGCGACACGTCGACGCCGCACCCGTCGAGGTGGCGAGCGTCATTGTCGCGGCGTTCCTCGCGCAGCACTACGTCGAGCGACCGGTACCGCCGACGATCGTCGTTCCGGACGTGGACGATCACGCGGCGCTCGCGGAGATCCTGTCGGCGCAGGCCGGGCAGAAGGTCGAGATCGTCGGCAACCCCGGCGGCGAGCGGCGGGTCTGGCTCGCGATGGCGCAGCAGAACGTGATCCTGGCGATCGGCCAGAAGCTCGCGCAGAAGGCCACGCAGGAGGATCGGCTGGCCGCGTTGCAGGAGGCGCTGGGCCTGCCGGCGAGCGCGCAGCGTCTCGAGTGCTTCGACGTCTCGCACACGATGGGCGAGGCGGCGGTCGCCTCGTGCGTGATCTTCGATCGGCTCGCGATGCAGTCGTCGGAGTATCGTCGGTTCAATGTCACGCCCGCGCACGGCGGCGACGACTATGCGGCGATGCGCGAAGCGCTGACGCGCCGGTGCGCGCGCATCGTCGCCGGCGAGTACCCGGCGCCCGATCTGCTGGTGATCGACGGCGGCAAGGGTCAGGTGGCCATTGCCGCGGCCGTCCTCGAGGAGCAGGGGCTGCACGGGGTCCCCCTGATCGGCATCGCCAAGGGCCCCGAGCGCAAGGCCGGGCTCGAGGACATCGTGTTCCCGGACCGCGACGCGGTGCTCAACCTGCCGGCGGATCACCCGGGTTTGCACCTCCTGCAACAGGTGCGCGACGAGGCGCACCGCTTCGCGATCCAGGGGCATCGCGCCCGCCGGGCGAAGGCGCGCACGACGAGTGCGCTGCAGGAGATCGCCGGCATCGGCGCCACGCGCCGCAAGGCGCTGCTCGTGCATTTCGGCGGGGTGAAGGGGGTGCAGGCGGCAAGCATCGAGGACATCGCCCGGGTGCCGGGGATTTCGCGGGCGCTCGCCGAGCGGATCTTTTCCGAGTTGCATTGACGCGGCGGGCACGCCGCGGCCGGCACCGGGCCCTGCGCCGCCTCGCGGTAGAATCCCGTCGCGAACGCCGACGTGGACCTCACGTGCGGGGGTCGTCCTGCCGGCACCGCCGATGCCCTTCAATCTTCCCATTGCGCTGACCTGGCTGCGGATCATCCTGATCCCGGTCTTCGTGGCGGTGTACTACCTGCCCGATGCGTGGCTGCGCCCCGAGATGAAGAACTGGACCGCGATGACGATCTTTGCGGTGGCCGCGATCACGGATTGGCTCGACGGCTTCCTCGCCCGCCGCATGGGCGAGACGAGCGCCTTCGGGGCCTTTCTCGATCCCGTCGCCGACAAGCTCATGGTCGCCGCGGCGCTCATCCTGCTCGTGCAGCTCGGGCGTGCCGAGGCGTACCTCGCGATCATCATCATCGGTCGCGAGATCGCGATCTCGGCGCTGCGCGAGTGGATGGCGGGGCTCGGACGTCGCAAGAACGTCGCCGTCGCCTTCGTGGGCAAGGTCAAGACCGCGGCGCAGATGACCGCCATCGTCGCCTTGCTGCTCTGGGAGCCGGTCATTCCGGGCGTGTCGACGCCGCTTCTCGGCACGATCGCGCTGTGGGTCGCGGCGATCCTCACGCTGTGGTCGATGTTCCACTACCTGCGACTCGCGGCGCCGCATCTGCGCGGTGAGGCGATGGGCGATTCGACCGCGAAGCGACGCGAGTAGTCGATGGGCGCGCTTGCCGCGCCGCAGCATGCAAGGTCATGCGTTTCGGAGCACACTGCCGGGCGCACTGCGGCCGGTCGCGCCGCGCCTTCGCCGATCCCCCGTCGCCATGCCCTATCTCGCCATCGAAGACCTTTGCGTGTCTTACGGCGGCACCCGGGTGCTCGACCACGTGAGCATCGGCGTCGAGCGGGGGGAGATGGTGGCGCTGCTCGGTAGCTCGGGTTGCGGCAAGACCACGCTCCTGCGCTCGATCGCCGGATTCGTGCTGCCGCAGGAGGGCACGATTCGCGTCGACGGCCGCGACATCACGCACCTGCCGCCCGAGAAGCGCGAAACGGCGATGATGTTCCAGTCCTACGCGCTGTGGCCGCACATGAGCGTGGCCGGCAACATCGGCTACGGGCTGCGCATGCGCGGGTGGAAGGCGGCGGCGATCGCCCGGCGCGTCGATGAGATGCTGACGCTGCTCCAGCTCGAGGGCTTCGCGGCGCGACCGGTCACGCAACTGTCGGGTGGCCAGCGACAGCGCGTGGCCCTTGGCCGCGCCCTCGCGATCGATCCGCACCTCCTGCTCCTCGACGAGCCCATGAGCAACCTCGATTACAAGGTTCGCATCGAGCTGCGGCACGAGTTGCGCGCGCTGCAAAAGCGCATCGGCATCACCGCGGTCTACGTCACGCACGATCGCGAGGAGGCGCTCACGCTCGCCGACCGCATCGCGGTGATGGATGCCGGACGCATCGCGCAGCTCGGCGCGCCGGAGGATGTCTTCCATCGCCCGCACTCCGCCTTCGTCGCCGGGTTCATGGGTGCGGACAACGCGCTCGATCTCATGCGCGGCAGCGGGGCGGACCTTGCCCCCGCCGTGGCCGGCACCCCGCAGGCCGCGCGCTTGCGTGCGCATTTTCGCAGCAACGAGGCGCACCTCGCGCACGAGGTCAACGACGTCGCGCACGACGCGCTCGTCCTGCCCGGAACCGTCGTCCAGTCGTTCTACGTGGGGCACGGCTACCGCTACCGCGTTTCCACCGGCACCGCCGACGTCTGGGTCGAGGCGCCCGAGCATCTCGCGGAAGGGACAGCGACGAAGGTCGTCGTGCCGCGTGCGGCGCTGCTGCTGTTTCCATCCGATGATTCCCGAACCCGCATTTCCTGAAGGAGGCAAGTCATGCACGTACGCAGCTTGTTGACGATGACTGCCGCGGCGGTCGTATTTGCCGCGGCCGGTCCCACCGGTGCGCAGACCACCCTCAACGTCGTGACGGCAGGCGACCAGAACATGGTCGACTACGTCAACAACTATCTGGGACCCAAGTTCGAGGCGCAAAACCCCGGGGTCAAGGTGCGGGCGGTCGGCACCGGGCCGGGGGACGCCGGCTCGCAGAAAATCTACGAGAAGCTCTCGGCGCAACAGAAGGCCGGGGCGGCGACGTGGGACACCGACGTCGCCGTCGTGCATCAGCGCGGCGCCGCGACGATGGTCGGCGACAAGCTCCTGCTGCCGTATCGCAACGACATTGCCGCAGGCAAGCTCGTCACGCGCGACACCGCAAGGAATGCGCTCGGCGCGAATGTCGACGGCTACGTGCTGCCGATGTTCCACAGCCAGATCGCGCTCGCGTACAACCCGGATCTCGTCAAGAATCCGCCGAAGTCGTTTGCCGAGCTGACCGAATGGGTGAAGAAGAATCCCAAGCAGTTCGGCTACAACGGCGTCAAGGGCGGGATGTCGGGTGTCGGCTTCGTGATGGGCTGGGTCGAGGCGAAGAGCGGTCTTGCCGACAAGCTCGAGAAGGGTCCGTATTCGGCGACCGACAAGGCGGCGATCGACAAGGCGCTCGCCGGCCTCAAGGATTTCAACAAGGACGTGACGCTCACCCCCGGTAACGCCGGCACCCTCGACATGCTCAATCGCGGCGAGATCGCGATGGGTCCGGTGTGGGTCGACATGTTCTACACCTGGGTCGCCGACGGCAAGCTCAACCCGAAGACCAAGCTCCTGCTGCCCTCGCCGGGCCTCCCCGGCCAGCCGATGTACTACGTGATCCCGGCCAAGGCCGCGAACGCCGCCCTCGCCAAGAAGTTCATCGACTTCGCCGAGAGCCCGCAGGTGCAGGCCGACGGCATCGTCAAGCAGTTCAACTGGTACCCCGGCATCGACCCGCAGCACGTGCAGGCGAAGCTCACGCCGGCCGAGTGGAACAAGCTCTTTGCCGACGTCACGCCGGATGAACTTGCGAAGTATGGCCGTCCGTTCCCGCTGTCGAGCTACTTCACCGACATCGTCGAAGGCTACGAGCGCGTGGTCCTGAAGTAGCGGTGGATCGTTGCGGTCGCGCGGTGCCGCCCGGACGCGTGCGGCCCCGCATCCCTCGTCCGTTCCCCGCCGCGCCGGCCCACGCGCGCCCGCGCCCGGCGCTCCCGGGGCAACGGCTCGCGCGATGATCGCCGCCGCCCGCACGGGACGCTGGCGCGCCTACGCGCTCATCGCGCCGGCGCTCATCGTCATCGCCGCGTTCTTCGTCTTTCCGCTCGCGCTCTCGGCGATCCTCGCCTTCCGTGCCACCGGCGGGGGCTTCACGTTCGACCATTTCATCAAGGCGTGGGACCTTTATCGGACCGACCTCATCTTCACCGTGGGCATCGTCGCGCTGTCGACGCTCGTGATCGGCGTCGTGGCGATAGCGATCGCCGGCTATCTCACGTTGGGCGAGCAGCCGCGCGCAGTGGCGATCCTGCGCTGGCTCTACCGCTGGCCGCTGTTCATTCCGTTCATCGTGACGGGGCAGGTCATGCGCACCTTCCTCGCGAAGAACGGCATGCTCAATCACGCGCTGATCGGCGTTGGCGTGATCGAACCCTTGCAGGCGCAAAGCCTCCTCGACTGGCGCGGGATCGTGATCGCGTTCGTCTGGAAACAGGTGCCGTTCGTGACGCTGCTCGTCGCCGGTGCGATGGCCTCGCTGGAGACACAGCACATCGAGGCCGCGCGCAACCTGGGCGCGCGGCGGCTGCGGGTGCTCTGGGACATCGTCTTGCCGCAAGTGCGCGGCACGCTCCTCGTCGGTCTCGTCCTGTCGTTCGTGACGATGCTCTCGGTGCTCTCGGTGCCGATGATGATCAACCCGAATTCGCCGACGATGATCACCGTCGACATCGCGTATCGCATCAGCACGCTGTCCGACTACCACGTGGCCAATGCCCTGTGCCTCATGTCGCTCGTGGTGGCGGCTGGCGCCGCGTGGCTCTACCTGCGGCATGCCGCGGCCGCACAGGCGAGCGGGGGATGAGCCGCATGCCCACGCCTGGCGCAGCGAAGACGGAGTCCGGCGCATGACGGCCGCCGTCCGTGCGCGTCGCTGGTCGCAGCGCCTGGCGCTTGCGGTGTTGCTGGGCTTCCTCGCCTTCGCGGTCTTCGGGCCGATCGCCAATCTCTTCCTCTGGGCTTTCGCCGAGAAGTGGTACTTCCCGAACCGGTTCCCGCAGGAATGGGGCCACTCGTTCTGGGGCCGCGTCTTCAGCCCGCGCGGCGGAGCGGTGGCCTCGCTCGGAACCAGCGTGTGGATCGCGGTCCTCACGGTGGTGCTGAGCCTCGCGGTGGCCATTCCCGCCGGCTACGCGCTGGCGCGACTCAAGCTGCGCTGGCGCGGCTTGATCCTGCTCGCCTTCCTGCTGCCGCAAGCGGTCCCCAACCTGCCGGTCTACGTCAACATCGCCCGCGTCTTCTACGAGATCGGCCTCAACGGCACCGTGCTCGGCGTCGTGCTCGTGCACGCGTCGCACGGCCTCGTGCTCGCGGTGTGGATCGCCTCCGCCGCCTTCGCCGCGGTCGACGCCTCGCTCGAGGAGGCAGCGCGCAACATGGGGGCATCACCGTGGACCTGCTTTCGCACCGTGACGCTGCCGCTCGCCGGGCCCGGACTCATCGCGAGCGCGATCTTCGTGTTCCTCGAGTCGGTCGACGAGTTCACCGGCACGTACTTCGTCGGCGTGCCCGACGTGACGACGCTGCCGCTGCTCATGTTCAATGCGAGCATGGGTGGCAACTACCAGATCGCGTCGATCACCGCACTGTTGCTGCTCGTGCCCTCGATCGCGTTCATGCTCGTCGTCGAGCGGTTCCTGAAGGCGAACGTGCTGGCCGGGGTCGGCCGTTGAGCGCCGGACCCGCGGACGATCGGGCGCGCCGGCGCGCCGACGATGACGACCGAACGATCGCCGCGACTTGCGGTGGTCCGGTCAGACGTCCTCGGGAACCGGTGCGGGCAGCGCCACCTGCACGCTGATCGCCGCGTGCGTGAGGTGCGCGCGCACCAGCGCGGCCGCCGCCTTGGCGTCGTGCGCACCGAGGGCGCGCACGATCTGCTCGTGTTCCTGCCAGATCGCCTTGCGATACTCGCGGCGCGCCAGAACCTCGCGCATCGCGCGGCGCAGGTGATTCCACAATCCGCTCATCACGTCGACGAACAGTCCATTGCCGGACAACTCGTAGAGGTACGTGTGAAAGCGCATGTCGGCGCGGATGAGATCGGGAATGGCGTTGCGCTGTGCGGCCGAACGCCCTTCGGCGATGATCGCCGAGAATTCGCGCATCGCCTCCGGTGTGGCGCGCTGCGCTGCGAGCGACGCTGCCATCGGCTCGATGCCGAGCCGAAGCTCGTAGATCCAACGCATGAACTCGTGGTCGAGGGGAGCCACCATGAGCCCGCGCCGCCCGGCGTCGATCAGGAATTTCTGCTGCTTGAGCAGGAGCAGCGCCTGGCCGATCGGCTGGCGCGAGACCGCGAGCTTCGCGGCGAGGTCCTCCTGCGTGACCCGCTCGCCCGGCTCGAGTTGGCCGTCGCAGATCGCGTCGAGAATCGACCGGTACGCCTGCTCGACGATCGTCGGTTCGCGGTGTAATGATTCCATGATACGGTGCGATGTTACGCGATTGTGCGGCGCTTCGGATCAGTCGTCGCAACGCCGCTGCGCCGCTGCCGTCAGCGACCGCGCCCATGGGCACCGTCGCGCCGACGCCGTTCCTCAATGGCGGGACCGCCCAGCCGCAAGCCGACCAAGACATTCACACGCCCGCATGGAGCTTCGCAAACTGCGCGCCGGCCGCGCGATCACTCCCGACGAGTTCGACCTCCTCACCGACGCGCAACTCGAGCGTCTCGTGCCGAAGCGCTATCGCGAGTACTTCCCGGGCAAGGACTTCTGCGCCGACGGTTACTTCTACCTTCATGACGGCACGGCGTGGAGCTTCTACAAGGGCGGCCTCCTCGACGAGTAGGGCCCGGCACGCGCAGGCCGATGCGCAGCCGCCGCGCCGGGCGGCGGACTGTCCGTCGGCGACGAAAACGCCTTTGACCGGCAGGCGCCGCGCACGCTATACTCACGGGCTGATTGCGATTGCCTTTCGGCCGCCCGTTCGTGGTTGCCGCGAGGCCTTCCCTTCGATTCCCCGATAGCTCAGTCGGTAGAGCGACGGACTGTTAATCCGCAGGTCCCTGGTTCGAGCCCAGGTCGGGGAGCCAACGAATCAGGCACTTAGCTGTTAGTGCTCACTTCGTTGGGTATTCAGAATAGACCCATTTGGGTCTATACGGCGGCGATGAT
>JADZDD010000037.1 GCA_020851235.1 Burkholderiales bacterium
AGGCGCGAACTCCTTCGACGGTCCTGGGCGCGATGTACTCGGATGCCTCGACGTAGACGAATCGCCCCGCCGGATCGACGGCGATTCTCCCTTCCCCGACGACCGGTGTCCCGATTGGCGCAAGCGCCCCGGTCGCCGCGTTGATGGCATACGCCTGCAAAGTGCCGCTCGCGCTCAGGTAGACGTAGCGCCCCAGCGGGTCCATGGCCAGCGCGTAGGCGGAGTCCGGCACCTTGTAGGGCGACCCGGGCAACGGGGTGAGCGCTCCCGTGGCGGCGTCTATCGCGTAGGCGGAGATGGTGCTGGCGAAGGTCTTGTTGGCCGACGTGGCAACGTAGACGAAGCGTCCGGATGGATCGACTGCGAGCGACATCGGGTTGGCCGCAGTCGGGTACGGCGAGCCGGCGAGCTTGGTCAGTGCACCGGTGGTCGGATCGATCGTGAATGCGACTGCCGCGCTGTTGTCGTTGCCGACGGCATAGAGAAATGTGCCGGAGGGATCGATGGCGAATGAGCGCACCGGTTCGCCGCCGGTGGCGAACGGCGAGCCCGGCGCCGGCGTCAGCGTCAGCGCGACCGGGTCGAAGCGGAACGCACAGATGAATCCTTGCGGTCCCCCGGAGGTCGCGATGTAGATCAGGCGCTGGCTCGGATGGACCGCGGCGAACCTCTGCGGGGAGCAGGCTTTGGGAAAGGCGACCGGCACCGGGATGGGCGAACCATCCGCCGGCTCGTCACGCGGCTCCAATGCCGGGGGACTTTGGACCGGGTTAGGTGAACTGGGATCGATGTGCCACGCTTCTCCGAGCCCCGTGTGCAGTAGGACGAAGACCCAGGAATAAAACACGTCCCCTTCGTCCAATTCGCTATCGTTCCACAGCAACATGCCGCGCTCGTACCGATCGCCCTTGGCGACGCTGGGAGCCTCCCGCGTCACGCCGTAGGCGGTGTTGGCTGCAAAAAGGAACAGGTATGCAACCAGCGCCAGCAGCGCGGCGCAACCGCGCATTCCCGGCCGCACAGGACCGCGAGGCTTGACTGCTGAAACGCGCGCTCCGTCGGGTCGATGCATGAACGGGGGGCAGTCGCCCAGGCAAACTCGCGGCGGCCATGCTATCAGATTCGGCCGAAGGACGCTCGACGCGGCGCTGGCTCGATGTAGGGAAGCAATCCGAGCGGAAGGACCGACGACGAGCTCACCGACTTCCTACACCACGTCCTGGGACACAACCCGGCTTCATGATCTCACTCGTCTATGGATGGCATCCGTTGCTCGAGGGCGCGCGGTGGTTGAAGGCCGAGTCGAGCGACTTGCCGCCCGATCAGTCCGCCTTGATGTTGGCCGCCGTGACGATCGTCTGGTAGCGCGCCACCTCGCTATCGATGAACTTGGCGAAGTCCGCGGAATTGCGATACACGGCTTCAAAGCCCTGCGCGGCCATGCGCTCCTTCCACGCGGGGGTGGCGACGATGCGTTGCACGGTCGTCTCGAGCTTCTGGCGAATCGGCGCCGGCAGGTTCGCCGGGGCCCACAGCCCGTACCAGGTGTAGAACTCGAAGTCCTTGAAGCCGGACTCTCGCATCGTCGGGACATCCGGCAGGAGCGGGCTGCGCTCGCGGCCGGTGATCGCGAGCGCCCGCAGCTTGTTGCCCTTCACGAGCGGCATCGAGGTGAGGATCGCGTCCATCTTGGCCGAGACCTGGCCGCCCATGAGGTCGGACAGCGCGGGTGCGCCCCCCTTGTAGAGCGCGATCGGAATGCCCGTCTGCTTGATCTCGTGGAGGAAGTACGCCGAAGCGAGATGGTCGGCGGCGCCGAAGCCGCCCGTCGCGAAGGTGAACTTCGACGGATCGGCCTGGATCATCGCCGCGAAGTCCTTGGCGTTGGTCGCGGAAACCTGCGGGCCGACCACGAAGAGCAAGGGCCCTTGCGCCAGCATGCTGATCGGCGTGAAGTCCTTGACCGCGTCGTACTTCATCGTCTTCTTGTACAGCAACGGGTTGATCGAATGGATCGACGCGTTGATGTAGAGCGTGTAGCCGTCGGGTGCGGCCGCGGCGACCTGGGCGGCGCCGATCATGCTCGATGCACCGGCGCGATTCTCGACGACGACGTGCTGTCCGAGTTCGGCCCCCAGCTTCTCGGCGAGGAGGCGGCCGACCGCGTCGACCGGACCCCCCGCGGCGTGCGGTACCACGAGAACGATGGACTTGGTCGGATACGTGTCCTGGGCGAGGCTCGGTCCGGCGCACACGGCGATGCTCACGCCGGCAACGATGCCGCCCAGTAGACGGCGACGATGGAGTGGACGGTTCATGCGATTCCTTCGGGTCGGGAGGATGGGCGGGGCGATCAGGCGGCTTTGAGCGCGTGCGAGCTCCAGCCGTACTTCCGGTCGAGCCCGAGTTCGCGCACGATGCGCAGGCCGTTTTGCAGCGGTGCGCCTTCGAGTGCCTTCAGCGGCTTGCGCAGTTCGCCGGCGGGCATGCCGACCGCACGCAGCAGCGACTTGATCGCCACGGGATTGATCGCTGAGTACGAGTAATGCAGCATCGGCAGCATGCGCAGGTACTCTTCACGGAAGCCCACCGAGACTTCCGGCTCGACCCATGGCCGCGAGATCCACGTCATTTCCGCGGGCGCGATGTTGCCCGTCATGTTCGCCGTGCCGTGGCCGCCGAGGCTCATGGTGGGGACCACGAGGCCGAGATTCGGCGAATCGCAGCACATCACGGCGACGTCGGGCCGCGCGCGCAGCACCTGCGCGACCTGGCCGACGCGGGTCGTCGATTCCTTGTGCACGACGTAGTTCGGGTGCTTGAAGATGCGCAGCAGATTGTCCCAGTGCAGATCGGTCTTCACGCGCGGCGGGTTGTTGTAGATGCCAAGCGGCAGATCGGTCGCATCCGCCACTTCGAGGAAGTAATCCTCGATGTCGGCCTCCGACCCGCAGATATACGCGGGGGCGGCCAGGATCGCGCCGTCGGCGCCGTTGCCACGCGCGAACTTGAGGTACTCGATGGTGGCCGCCGTGTTGTTGCCGGTGCAGCCGTAGAAAAAGCGCATCTTGCCGGACTTCATCCGCGCGGTCTCGACGATGATCTGCTGCCGTTCGGCGGGCGACAGCATCGAGACCTCGCCGGTCGAACCCATGATCAGGACCGCGGCGGTGCCGTGGTCCTCCTGGAAGCGCAGGAGCGTGCGGAAGCCTTCGAAATCGACGCTGCCGTCCTTGTTGAAAGGGGTGATGAGCGCGACGAAGGAGCCTTCGATTCGGGTCTTGGACATGGCGAGTCTCGTTCGGGAAGCCGGGATCGGCCGAGCATAGGAGATCCGGCGTCATTTGTGCAAGCGCGGCGCCGACACCTGGCGCAGGAGCTGCGCGTAGCGAGGGTTCTCCGGATCGAGATCGCGCAGCGTCTTCGCGTACTCGATCGCCGCCGCGGTCCGGCGATCCCGTGCGGCGTAGGTGGCGAGGGCTTCGAGGACGTCGCGGTCGTAGGGGTGCAAGCGGTGCGCGGTTTCGAGCGCGGCCAGCGCCTTGGCCGGCTCGCCCGTATCGTTGAGCGCGATCGCCTGGACATAGGCGAAGCGCGCGTCGGCGGGAGCGAGCCGTGTCGCCAGCGCGAATTCGGCGAGCGCCTCCTTCGCGCGCTTGCTGCGCACCAGCGTGAGCCCAAGGCCGTAGTGCAGCGCCGCGGCAGCAGGATTGCGTGCGATGCCTTCGCGCAGGACGACCTCCGCGGCGTTATCCATGCCGCGCGAGCGCTGGAGGTCGGCGAGGTTCGCGTACGCCGGAACGAAGGTGGGATCGACGGCGATGGCCTTGCGGTACTCGACGATCGCGCGTTCGGCCTCGCCGCGTCGCGCCTGTAGGTTGCCCAGGTTGACGCGACTCTCCGGGCGGTCCGCATTGTAGATCTGCGCCGCGATGTATTCGTCGAGCGCCTTGGCGAAGTCGCGACGCGCCTGCGGGGTCAGCGCGGATTCATCCGGCCCGGCGAGGACGTTCGCAGCCTCCATGCGTACGACCCGTGCCGGATCACGCAGCATGCGCGGCAGGGCGCGCTCGCGCACCGCGGCGTCGGCACCGGCAAGCGCCGTGACCGCTGCCGTGCGCACCACCGGGTCGGGATCGTCGAGCGCGCGCACCGCGGCTTCGGACGTGGTCGGCGTCATCCACGCCACGAGTCGCTCGAGCGCGCTCGCGCGCACGAGCGCCGGCTGGCTGCGATCGTCGACCAGCGCGAGGAGCTTGCCGCGCGTGCCCGGCGCGCCCGCGGCCGCTCCGGCAAAGGCCGCCGCGAAGCTCTGGTAGCCCTCCCGTGCGCGCTCCCCCCATAGCCGTAGCGCTGCCTGCGCCGCCCATTGCGGCGACTTGTCGCGGTGACAGGCATTGCAGGCGTTGGGTACACCGAGCGTCACCGTGAGGTCGGGCCGGGGGATGCGCAGCGAGTGATCGTGCCGCGGATCGACGACCATGTACGTCGTCGTCGGCATGTGGCAGGAAACGCACTGCCCTCCCGCGCTTCCCGGCGCGTGGCGCGTGTGCGTCGACCGGTCGAACGCCGAGGCGAGATGGCACTGCGCGCACACGGCGTTGCCCGCCGCGCGCAGCTTGAGCGAATGCGGCTCGTGACAATCCGAGCAGGTCACGCCTTGCGCGTACATGCGGCTTTGCAGGAACGAACCCCAGTTGTAGACCTCGTCGCGCATCTGCCCATCCGGGTAATACAGCTCGTCGGTGAGCGTCGCGCGACGATGCGTATCGGCGAACGACGCGGTGCTGGCGTCGTCGTCGGCAAAGCGCCCGGCACGGGCGTGGCAGCGGCCGCAGACGTCGATTTCGCGCGTCGTCGTGCGCGGGACGCTGCGCCGCGCGGTGGTGGCATCCGGTGCGCGCTGCCAGGTCACGCCCTTGCGCTCGTCGAGCGCGACAGGGAGGCCCTTGCGGGCATCGGTCGCGCTGCGGTCGGGCGCGCGCGCCCATGCAACGTGATTCGATCCCGGACCGTGACACGCCTCGCAGCCGACGTTGATCTCCGCCCAGGTCGTGTGGAACACGCCCTGGGCGGCGTCGAAGTTCTTGCGCAGATCGGTCGAATGGCATTCCGCGCATTGGAAGTTCCAGTTCTGGTCGATGCCGGTCCAATGCAGTGGATCACCGGGGGCGAGCTTGCGCCCGGGATACAGGTGGAACCAGCGCTGGCCACCGCTCGCCTTGGGCCGCGAATCCCAGGCCACACCGAACGCCTGGAGCCGGCCGCCGGGCATTTCGATGAGGTACTGCTGCAACGGTCGCACGCCGAACGTGTACTTCACCTCGAACTCGCCGCGCTTGCCGTCCGGGCCCTCGGTGTCGACGAAGTACTTGCCGTCGCGCGTGAGGAAGGTCGTCGTCGTGCCGGCGCCCGTGAAATGCGCGTTGGCGAAGTCGCCCAGGACCGAGGTCGCGTCGGCGCGCTGCATCGCGAGGTCGTGATCGGAACCGCGCCAGGCGCCGCCTTCGCTCGCGTGGCATCCGCTGCAGGTCGCGGTGCCGACGAACGTCGCCGCCGGTGGCGCCGCTGCGGGCTTCGCGACACGTGGGCTGGCCGGCCGTTCATGGCCGAGGTATGCGACGAGGGCAAATGCCGCAACCGCGACGCTCGCCGCTGCCGCCACGAGCCACGGCCAGCGTCGTCGGCTCGGCATGTGCGGCGCCGCGGCGGCCGGCGGTGCCGGGCGCACGGGCTCGCGCGGGGCGCGCTTTCGTTTACTCATGCGTCACGAACCGGTGATGGTGCCCGCGCTCGCCTGCGCGGCAGGCCCGGGCATCGCAGCCGGCACCGGGCGTAACCCGGCGACACTCCACGGGGATCGGGGCAGGCAAGGGTCGAGGTCTGCGAGTGGGAGGCCGGCGGTCCCTCCATCCATCAAAACGTGGGCAGCCCCCACGCCGACGTGACTAGCGCACCGAAAATTTCTAGTCCTCACTCGCAGGCGACGGATTGTGGCAGCGGATCCGGCAGGCGGCAAGGTCGAAGGGCGCGCCGGTGCGCCTCGCGCACCACGTAGTCGGGGCCGGTGACGACCCGTGGCACCATGACCGAAGTCATGTCCCTGCGCGCACACCCGTCCTACCCTTGACCCGTGACTCCCGGAGGCCCCTCATGAGCAATATCGCCGATCCCTCGTACAACGTGCCGTGGGAAGAACTCGTCGCGGGCACGCCCGACGCGGTCATCTACGCCGACCGTGAGGGGACGATCCGCGTGTGGAACGACGGCGCGGCGGCGGTCTTCGGCTTCAGCGCGGCGGAGGCGCTAGGTCAGAATCTCGACCTCATCATTCCCGAGCGCCTGCGCGCGGCCCACTGGGCGGGGTTCGATCGCGCGATGGAAACGGGGAAGACGAAGGGCGGGGCCGAGGTGCGCGTGACGCGAGGCCTGCACAAGGATGGGCGCCGGCTCTACGTGGAGATGAGCTTCGGCGTCGCGGTGGACGCGAAAACCGGCAAGGCGATCGGCTCGGTGGCGATGGCGCGCGACGGGACCGAGCGCTATCTCGCGAGTCGGGCCGCAGCGATGGCGGCGCCGGCGGCGTCGACACCGTCGAGCGTACCGCCGGCGGCGGCCTGATCGCCGCCCCGCAGCCGCCGGCCGCAGGTCGACGCGACCGCCGCGCGGCGTCGTGCACCGGAGCCTTGCCGCCCGGTGCGATCCGCGGCGACGCGCGACGCCCGGCTAACGCAGCGCCTGCGCGAGGTCGGCAATGAGATCGCGCGCATCCTCGAGCCCGATCGACAGGCGCACGAGACCATCGACGATGCCGCGCCGCTGGCGCTCCGCCGGTTCGAGGTCGTGGTGCGTCGTCGTGATCGGCTGCGTGGCGAGTGTCTCGACCCCGCCCAGGCTCGGTGCGATGGCGATGAGCCGCAGGCGGTCGATCACCGCGGCGGTCGCGGCGGCGTCGCCGTCGTAGACGAAGCTCATCATCCCGCCGAAGCCGCGCATCTGCCGTGCGGCGAGCGCGTGTCCGGGTGCGCTCGCAAGGCCCGGATAGTTGACCTTGCGCACCCTGGGGTGCGTCGCGAGGAATTCGGCCACCGCCTGCGCATTCTCGTTTTGCTGGCGCACGCGCACGGTGAGCGTGCGCAGGCTGCGCAGGAGGAGGAAGGCCACCTCCGGTGCCATCGCCTGGCCGAGGTTCTTGCGCCACGGCACGAGTGTACGCACGAGCGGCTGCGCGCCGATCACCACCCCGCCGGTGAGATCACTGTGCCCGCCCAGGTACTTCGTCGCACTGTGCATGACGAGATCGGCGCCCAGCGCGAGGGGCGACTGGTTGACCGGCGAGGCGAAGGTGTTGTCGACCACCGTGAGCGCGCCGCCGGCACGGGCGACCGCCGCGATCGCGGCGATGTCGATCACCTCCAGGTTGGGATTGGTCGGCGTCTCGAAGAACACGAGGCGCGTGCGTGCGGTGAGCGCGGCACCGAGCTGCGCGATCTCGTCACCGACGAGGAACGTCGTGGTGATCCCGAACTTGGGCAGGTTGCGGGCCAGGAGTTCGAACGTGCCGCCGTAGACGTCACCGATGCAAACGAGATGATCGCCGCTCGCGCACTGCGCAAGAAAGAGGGCCGATGCCGCGGCCATCCCGGAGCCGAAGACGAGCGCCTCTTCGCCGCCTTCGATCAGCGCCAGTTTGCGTTCCACCGCGCGCAGCGTCGGATTGAGGCCGTAGCGCGTGTAGAGGTTGCCTTCGGTGCGTCCTTCGACCACGTCGAGCAACGCCTGCGTCGAAGGAAAGCCGAACGTCGAATGGTTGTACAGCGGCGTGTGGAGCGCGCCTTGCGCATCCATCGCTTCACCGCCGTGGATGCAAAGTGTGGCGAGGCCGCGGCGCGGCCCGGGGTCGGATGGCATTGGGAGTCCCTTGTCGACGATCGGTGGTCGTGGCCGTTCGCGTGTGCGGCGCTGGCCGCGCGCGGTACGGCATCGCCCTCGTCGCCATGGTAGCCGAGAGCGCGAGGGACAGACGCCTTGCGCACATGCGGTACGATCGGCACTGTTGCGACCGTCGCTGCCATGTCTTCCTTCGTTCCAGCTTGTCTTGCCCCGACGCGCGGGTGCCGGGGCCTCGATGCGGGCACCCGGTAGCGCGGCACCGCCGCGCTCGCGCGCGTGGCCATCGACACCAAGGTGCTGGCGCAGGCTCGTGGCGGCGCTGTTCGCCATCGTGTGCAGCGCGGCGCACGCGGTTCCCGACACCAGCGAAGTCCGGGCCAAGGCGTGCACCGGTTGCCATGGGCCGCAAGGACAGGCGCGGCCGGACGGCTACGTGCCGCGCCTGGCCGGCAAGCCGGCGGGCTATCTCCTCGTGCAGATGCAGAATTTTCGGGACGGGCGGCGCACGCACGTCACGATGGCGCGTCAGTTGGAGAACCTGGACGACGCGATGTTGCACGAACTCGCGACCTACTTCGCGGCGCAGGACGTGCCGTATCCGAAGCCGGCCGTCGCGCTGCCCGCCGCCGACGCCGCGCGGCGCGCCGAGACGCTGGTGCGCAAGGGCGATGCGGCGCTCGACGTGCCCGCGTGCAGCGCCTGTCACGGCGAGCGGCTCACGGGGATCGCCCCGTACGTGCCGGGCCTCGTCGGCCTGCCACGCGACTACCTCGTCGCGCAACTGGGGGCGTGGCGGCAGGGTGCGCGACGCGCACGACGACCCGACTGCATGGCAACGATCGCGCATCGGCTGGCACCCGCCGACATCGCAAGCCTCAGTCAGTGGCTCGCGGCGCAACCGGTCCCCGTCGTGTCGGCGCCGGCGACGGTGCCGCCGTCGCAATGGCCGCTGCAATGCGGGGCATTGACCCCGGAAGCGCCCGCGCCATCCGACCAAGTCACACAAGCCGCGGCCGGCACGGCCGACATCGTCACGCGCGGCGCGTATCTCGCGCGCATCGGCAACTGTGCCGGCTGTCACACCGCGCCGGGTGGGGCGCGCTATGCCGGCGGGCGCGGCGTTCGCACGCCGTTTGGAACCGCGTACGCGGGCAACCTCACGCCGGACGACGCGACCGGCATCGGGCGCTGGACGCGCGACGATTTCTGGCGCGCGCTGCACGAGGGCAGGGCGCCCGACGGGCGGCGGCTCATTCCGGCCTTTCCCTACACGTCGTACACGCGCGTCACGCGCGACGATGCCGACGCGATCTACGCCTATCTGCGCAGCCTCCCGGCCGTGGTGCAGGCACCGCGACCGCAGGCGCTGCGCTTCCCGTTCGGCACGCAGGCGGCGCTCGCCGCGTGGCAGTGGCTCTTCTTCACGCCGCAGGCACCGCGCGCGGCGCCCCTCGACCGCGGCGAGTACCTGGTTCGTGGGTTGGGGCATTGCGATGCGTGCCACGCGCCGCGCAATCGCTGGGGTGCGCCCGCCGACGCGCTCACCGGCGGGGTCATTCCGGGGCAGGGCTGGTACGCGCCTTCACTGCACCCCGCGGCATCGGGTTCGCGCGTGGAGGATACGGTGGCGCTGCTTCGGACCGGGCGCAATGCGCACGGCAGCGTCACGGGGCCGATGGCCAACGTCGTGCGCGAGAGCACGCAGTTCTGGACCGACGCCGATCTGCGCGCTGCCGCGGATTATCTTGCGAGCCTCGCGCCGGCGGCGAAGGCAGGCGCGGCGCCTTCCACCGTGGCCAACGACGTCATCGCGCAAGGCGAGCGTGTCTACGTCGAGCGCTGCGCCGACTGCCACGGTCGGGACGGCCGCGGTGCCGCGGGCGCGTATCCGCCGCTCGCCGGCAACCCCACGGTGCAGGCGTCCAACGCCGACAACCTCGTGCAGATCCTGCGCCACGGCACGTTTGGGCCGACCACCCGCGCCGTCCCGCGCCCGTATGGCATGCCACCCGCCGACCTCGACGACGTGCAGGCCGCGGCGCTCCTGAGCTACATCCGGCAGGCGTGGGGCAATGCGGCACCGGGAGTGATGCCGGTGGACGTGGCACGCACGCCGTAGCCGGCGAGCAGCAAGCGGTGCTTGCGCGCGTCGTCACGACCGGTGGTCGCCGCGCTGTGACCTGCGCCGCGCGGCCTCGTCGCGGCCGCCTTCTCGTTCCGCCGGCTTCAGGGCGCGCCGCGTAGCGGCGCCGCACGCACGAGCGACGGATAGTCGCGCTTGAGCGCCTCGAGCTTGGGCAGGTCGTTGTAGACGATGTACGGCTGCGTGGGGTGACGCGCGAGGTAGTCCTGGTGATACGCCTCGGCACGATAGAACGCGGTCAGCGGCGCGAGTTCGGTGACGATCTTCGCGGGATACGCCTTGGCGCCGTCGAGCTGCGCGATGTACGCGCGCGCAATGCGCTGCTGCTCGTCGTTCACGAAATACAGCGCCGAGCGATATTGGGTGCCGACGTCGGGCCCTTGCCGGTTGAGCTCGGTGGGATCGTGCGCGGCCGACATGAAGACGCGCAGCAGCTCGCCGTACGTCACCTGCGACGGATCGAACTTCACCTCGACCGCTTCGGCATGGCCGGTCATGCCGGTGCTCACGTCCTCGTAGGTGGGATTCTTGGTGCGGCCGCCGGCGTACCCGGACACGGCGCTGTGCACGCCCTTCATGTGGCGGAAGACCGCCTCCACCCCCCAGAAGCAACCGCCGGCAAAGACTGCCGTCTGCGTGCCCGGGGCCGTCGCGCGCGGCAGGTCGACGGCAGGCGACGGCAGCGGCGCGCCGCTCGCGGTGGTGGCGAGTGCGGCGAAGGCGCCGGCGACGAGGAGGGCAAGCAGGGTACGCATCGATCGATCTCCGTCAGGTTCTGGCGTCGCTTGCGGCGGCCGTCGTCGCGTCACCCGTCGTCGCCGTTGCGCCCAGGATGCGCAGCGCGACGTGCGCCGCGCCGAAGCCATTGTCGATGTTGACGACCGCGAGCCCCGACGCGCAGCTCGCGAGTGCGGCGTTGAGTGCGGCGTGCCCGCCGGCCGCGACCCCGTAGCCCACCGAGGTCGGCACCGCGATCACCGCGCTCGCCACGAGGCCGGTGAGGACGCTGAAGAGCGCGCCCTCCATGCCGGCGATGCACAGCACGACGCGATGCGCGCGGATGTCGTCCAGATGCTCCATGAGGCGCCACAGTCCCGCCACCCCGACGTCGACGTAACGCGACGCGGCCTCACCGGCAAAGCGCAGCGTGCGCTCGGCCTCGCCCGCGACCGGCACATCCGACGTGCCGCCGCAAACGATCGCCACCCGTGGCCGCGCACGCAGCGGCGGCAGCGGACCCAGGACGGCGGTGCGCGAGACCGCGTCGTAATCGAGCACGGCGCGCGCGCTCGACGACAACTGCGCGAGCTTGTCGGCGGCAAGTCGCGTGAGGAGGAGTCGCCCGGCGCCGGCCACCACGTGCTGCACGATTGCATCGATCTGCGCGGCGCTCTTGCCGTCGCACAGGAGCGCCTCGCTCGTGCCGGTGCGCGCGAGGCGATCCCAGTCGAGACGGAAGTCCGCGGCCACGTCAGTGCTCGTGCAGGAATGCGGCACCGCGCACGTAGGGTCGCACGCCGGAAAGACGCCGTCCGGCACGCGCGCATTCCGCGCTCGCGATCGCGCGGGCGAGCGACGCGCTCCCGGCGAAGTCGGCGGCGCCCAATTCGACGACGATGCCGTCGTGCGTCACGCGACAGCGCAGCGTCGCTTCGCTCCCGAGCCGGGCGGCGAGCGCGCGCTCCATCGCATCGATGAACGCGAGATCGCCGGGGTCGATCGCAATGCCCGTCTCGACCCGGCTCGCGAGGCACGGCTGCGCCGGCAGTCGCTCGAGGTCGGCGAGCCCGAAGTCGTGGGCGAGCGCGTAGATCTCGTCCTTGCCGACGTTGGCCTCGACGTACGGGTGGACGACCGCACGCTCGGCCGCAGCGCGCAGCCCCGGACGAAAATCACCCAGGTCGTCGCGATTGGTGCCCGACGCGATGGGGTCGGTCGTCATCGCCGCGATGCGCGCGTACAGATTCGTCTTGCAGTAGTAGCAGCGGTCGATCGGATTGGCGCGGTAGTTGGGGTCGGCGAGTTCCTGCGCATCGACGACGACGAGGCGCCAGCCGTGCGCGGCGGCGTGCGCCTCGACGCGCGCCCGCGCCGCGACGGGCACCGCCGGGCTTGCCGCGTGGTACATCGTCGCCTCGGTGCGCGCGTGCCGCGCCGCAATGTGCGCGAGCGTGAGCGAGTCGACGCCGCCGCTCACGGCGATGGCAAGGCGCGGATGACGCTCGAGCGCCGCGACGACGGCGGCGAGCGCGGATGGCCCGGCGGCGCGCGCGTTCATCGCTCCTCCGGCGGAGGTGGCGGTGACGCGTCACCCGACAGCGCCGCGGCCACGGCGCGTTCGCGCCTCTGCCGCCGCGCCGCGAGCGAGGCGCCGTCGGCGGTGTCGTCGTGCGCGGCCTTGCCGCTCGTCTCGCCGTCGGGCCGCTGCGCGAGTTTCACCGTCACCGCGCGCTCGTCGAGTTGCAGGCGCACGTCGCTACGCCGCAGGATCTGGCGCCTCTCCTCGCGCAGGCGCAGGCCGAGCGTCGAGGTCTCGCGAAAGCACGCCTGCGCGACCGCGGTGGCGGCGGCGGGTGCGCTCAGCAGGCGCATCTCGGTGACCGGGCGCCCCTTCTTGCCGCTGCGATTCGCGAGCGACACGTCGAGGACGCCGGCGAGCGCACGCAGGCGCTCGGCGGCAAGCGCGATCTCTTCGCCCGTCATGTCGTCGATGTCGAATTCGAGCACGGCAACGCTGTCGGTCTCGGCCTCGTCCAGGGGCAGCGGCGCGCTCGTCGCGAAGACGAGCGCGCGGGTGACGTTGGGCAGCCCCGGCAAGGCGCGGGTTCCCGCCCCGGTGCCGACACCGACGAGGCGACCGGCGGCGCGCGCGCCGCCGCAGCGTGGTGGCGGCACGAGGTGGCGCAGGATGGCCGCCCCCGTGGGCGTCACTCGCTCGCCGCCGACGCCGTCGTCGTGCCAGGCATAACCCGTGAGGAGCGCGGCGGTCGCGGGGGTGGGCACCGGCAGCAGCCCGTGCGCCGTTCGCACCTGGCCGTTGCCGAGCGGCGGCGCCGACGCCGACCAGCGCGCGCCGGCGAGTTCGGCTGCGATGCACCCCGCGGCCGCGAGGTCCATGAGCGAATCCCAATCGGCGAGCTCGTGGAAGTGCACGGCATCGGGCGCCACGCCGTGGACGCCCGCTTCGGCTTCGGCGAGCAGCGTGAGGAGCGCGAGCGCGTGGTCGCGCGTGGCCGGCGGCAGTGGCGCCGCCGCGATGCGCGCGCGGATCGCGGCACTCGACGTGCCGTGGGCGGTGTCCTGCCCGGGCGGCATCGCCGGGCGGCGGGTCGCGTGCCGGTAGCCCGTCGCGAGTCCGAAGCGGCGGGCGCGCAGCCCCGCGCTGTCGTGCGTCGTGAAGGCCGGCCGCGCGCTGTCCGCCGGCCGCAGCGCCTCGACTGCGGCGAGCACCGGCGGCTCGAGCGCGGGCAAGGCATCGACCAGTGCGGCGACGAACATGTCGCCGGCGAGGCCGCCGACGAGATCGAGATGGATGGCGAGGCCCTCCCCGTGGAGGGCGTCACCGGCAGCGCTCACGCCACCACGGGCACGACGTACGGCCCTTCGGGGATCACCGCGACGTCGTCATCGGCGGCGCTCACCAGTGCATCGGCGATCGCCGTGTCGACCGCCGCGATCGTCTCCACGCCGGTCAGCGCGCGTTCCTCGTGATCGAGCCCCGTCGTGTAAAGCTGCACGCGGCCCGCGCGCATCGGCTTGAGCTGCATTTCGGTCTGCCATTCGTCGATGTCGGCGAAGCGCTTGGCGAGCAGCGTGTCGAGGAAGGCATCGGGTCCGAGGCGGTTGAGCCGTGCCTGCGCATCGCGGAACTCCGCCGAGCCAAAGCCTTCCGAGCAGGCGGAGGCGACGATGAGACGGCCTCCGGGCGCCAGGATGTCGAGGGGGGTGACCATGCCCTTGATCGTCTGGTAGTACGTCTTGTCGAGCGGATGTCCGGCTGCGGAAGTGACGACGGTGTGGAAGCGCCGGCCGACGGGTACCCGCGTCGACGCGGCGACGAAGTCGACGGCCGCGAGGTGGCTTGCGATGACTTCCCCGAAATTGACGTGGATGAGGTCGCGATCGTCGTCGATCACGGTGTTGAGCGCGTACACCTCGCCCAGCATGCGCACGATGGCGAGCTGCTCGTCGTGCAGCGGGTTGCCCGCGAGGTTGCACTGGATCGCGAGCGGGTCCTCCATGAAGCGTGCGCTGTGGAAGGTGCGGATCGTGTCCTCGTGCGCGACCCCCGGCGCGATGACCTTGCGTCCGCCCGAGTAGCCCGCCATGAAGTGCGGTTCGACGAGGCCCGTTGCGATGCGCAGGTCCGCCTCGACGAAACGGCGATCGAGCTTGACCGGGGTGTTGCGGCCTGGGGTCGTGCCGAGGTCGACGTGCGCCGCCTCGTCGCGGGCGAAATGATTCTCGACGCGCGCATGCGCGAAGACCCACGGGTCGCCGATCACCTCGGCGAGCTCGGCGCCCTCGTTGGGACGGTGCAAGCCGGTGGCCACGAGCACGCTGATCCGCTCGCCCGGCACGCCCGCCGCGAGCAGCGGCTCGATGAGCGGGCGCAAGAAGAGGTGGTTGGGCACCGGCCGCGTGATGTCGCACACGAGGATGCAGGCGCTTTGCCGCCCCCGGATGAGCTCGGCGTACGGTCGCGCCTGCACCGGCGCGGCGAGCGCGGCGGCGACCGCACCGCGCGGGTCGGTCAGTTTGGCGAGCGGGCGCTTGCCGATGACCGTGGGGCGCGCGCCGTCCGGCAGGCGCACCGCGAGCCCGGTCCGTCCGTAGCGCAGTTGAATTGCGGCAGCCATGGGCACATGTTACTCGCGTCGCGCGCCGGTGCCTGCTCTATAGTGCCGGCACACGTCACTCGGGAGGGAGCATGGTCGATTTCAGGAAGGAACTGCGGCAGATCGCCCGGATGGCGCGCGACACGGCGGCGCCGTATCGCATCGATCGACCCGGGAAGTTCCGCCTCCGGGACCATGACCCCCGCGACACCGGGCACCTCGACGCCGAGGACCGCCCGGCGGCACAGGAGATGCTTGTCGTCAGCCGGTCGGCCCTGGCCGAGATGCAGGACCGGCTGTATGCCCAGAACCGCTGGTCGCTCCTCCTCGTCTTCCAGGCGATGGACGCGGCCGGCAAGGACAGCGCGATCAAGCACGTGATGTCGGGAATCAATCCGCAGGGTTGTCAGGTCTTTGCCTTCAAGGCGCCGACGGTCGAGGAGCTCGACCACGACTACCTGTGGCGTTGCGCGAAGAGCCTGCCCGAGCGCGGTCGCATCGGCATCTTCAACCGCAGCTATTACGAGGAAGTGCTCGTGGTGAAGGTGCACGCGGCGATCCTCGCCGGGCAGCGGCTGCCGCCACAACTCGTGACCAAGCGGATCTGGGCGGAGCGCTACGAGGACATTCGCGGCTTCGAGCGCTACCTGAGCCGCAACGGCACCGTGGTGCGCAAGTTCTTCCTCAACGTGTCGCGCGAGCAGCAGAAGCGGCGCTTTCTCGAGCGCATCGAGGAGCCCGACAAGAACTGGAAGTTCTCGGCCGCCGACGCGCACGAGCGCTCGCATTGGGATGCGTACATGGACGCCTACGAGACGATGATCCGCGAGACGTCCACGCCGCAGTGCCCTTGGTACGTGGTGCCGGCCGACAACAAGTGGTACACGCGTCTGGTGGTTGGCGCCGCCGTCGTCGACGCGCTCGCCTCGCTCGGCGTCGACTATCCGGTGATCGACGCGCACCAGCGCGCCGAACTGGTCGAAGCCAAGGCGATCCTCGATGCCGAGGACGAAGGCGGCCGGCACGCCGGGCGTCAGCGGAAGGCGGCGGATCGAGCGGACGCGAGCGGCACCGGGGACAAGGCAGGCAAGACGCGCAAGGCGGGGAAAATGGGCAAGGCGGGCAAGGGGCGGAAGGCGAAGCGAAAGGACGATGATGGGAAGCAAGACTGACGCGGCGATCGGCAGCGTCGTCGCGCGGCTGCGCGGGCGGCGCTGGCGAACGGGCACCCGGGCGCGCACGCTGCCCGCCGCCCATGCGAGCGCACCCGGCACCGCCCGTCGTGTCGCAGCGCGGGCCAAGGCCGATTCGCCGTTACCATGGCGCCCCGCATCCCCCGAGCCCTCCGCCGCACCGATGCAGTTCAGCGTCGTCACCTACAACATCCACAAGGGGTTCTCGCATCTCACGCGCCGGATGGTCATCCACGAGCTCAAGGAGAAGCTCCACGTGATGTCCGCCGACGTTCTCTTCCTGCAGGAAGTGCAGGGCATGCACCACCGTCACGCGGCGCGGCACCGTGACTGGCCCGGCAAGCCGCAGCACGAGTTCATCGCCGACTCGATGTGGCGTGAGGTGGCCTACGGGCGCAACGTCGTGCATCGTCACGGCCACCACGGCAATGCGATGCTGTCGCGCTTTCCCATCGTTGCGCAGGAGAACTCCGACATCTCGGCGCACGCCTTCGAAAGCCGCGGTCTCCTGCACTGCGAGATCGATCTCGGCGCAGGGGCGCCGGTCCTGCACTGCCTCAATGTCCATCTCGGTCTTTTCGAGCGCGGACGCCGCTTTCAGATCCAGGCGCTGGTCGACCGGATCAACGAGACGGTGCCACGCGACGCGCCGATGGTGATCGCCGGCGACTTCAACGACTGGCGACGCAAGGGCGATCGCACGCTCACCGATGCGCTCGGTGTGGTCGAGGTCTTCGACGAGGTGAGGGGGCGCCCGGCGCGCACGTTTCCAAGCGTCCTTCCGGTCTTTCGTCTCGACCGGATCTACGTGCGCGGGCTCGCCGTCGTCGACGCCCGCGTACACTACGCGTTCCCGTCGTCGCGCATGTCGGACCACGCCGCGCTGGCCGCGACGTTCGAGATCCTGCCACCGACACGATAGGAGGCGCGACGACGGCCCAGGGGGAGGTCGCGTCGTTCGTGTTCCGCTTCACGCCGGGGAACGCTGTCGAACTGTTGCGCAGCGGCCGGGAGCTCTTTCCGGCGCTGGTTGCCGCCATCGATGCCGCGCAGGGCGAGGTCTGGCTCGAGACGTACATCTACGCCGACGACCCGACCGGCAACCTGATCGCCGACGCGCTCGTGCGCGCGGCGAACCGTGGCGTGACGGTGCGCGTGCTGGTCGACGGCTGGGGCGCGCGGCATTACCTCACGGACGCGCTCGAGCGTCGGTTGCGCGACGGCGGCGTCAAGCTCCTCAAGTACCGTCCCGAAGTCGCGCTGTGGCAGTTCCGCTCGCATCGGCTGCGGCGCATGCACCGCAAGGTCTGTCGCGTGGATCGCGCGGTCGCGTTCGTCGGCGGCATCAACATCATCGACGACATGAACACGCCAGGGCACACGCCGCCGCGGCTCGATTTCGCGGTGCGTGTGCGCGGCCCGGTCGTGGGCCAGATCATCTACGCGACCGAGCGGCTCTGGGCGCTCGTCGAGCTCCTGCAGTTCGAGACGAGCGACGTGCCGTTGTTTCCCGACGTTCCTGCGGTGCCGCGCGTCGGCATGCAGACCGCCAAACTCGTGACCCGCGACAATCTGCGCCATCGCCGCGACATCGAGCGCGCGTACCTCGCGGCGATCCGCACCGCGAAGCGCGAGATCATCATCGCCAACGCCTACTTCTTCCCTGGCGTGCGCTTTCGCCACGCGCTCATCGCGGCCGCGGGCCGCGGGGTGAAGGTGACGCTGCTCTTGCAGGCGCGCGTCGAGTACCGCCTCTTGCACTACGCCTCGCGGGCGCTCTACGGCCAACTTCTCGCGGCCGGTGTCGCCATCGCCGAATATCACCGCTCGTTCCTGCACGCGAAGGTGGCGGTGATCGACGAGCGCTGGGCCACCGTCGGCTCGTCGAACATCGATCCGTATTCACTCCTGATGGCGCGCGAGGCCAACGTCTTCGTGCGCGATGCGCGCTTTGCCGACGAGCTTCGCGTCGAGTTGATGGCGCTGCTCGCCACCGGGACGCGTCACGTCGAGCACGAGCAGTGGAGCGGTCGCAGCCGCGTGGTGAAGGTCTTGACGTGGATGGCCTACGGCTGCGTGCGCGGGTTGATGCTTCTCGTCGGTTACGGCGGCGCCGAGTGGTTCGCCCGGCGGCGACGCTGAACATGCCCCGGGGCGGGCCGGCGCGCAGGCCCACGGTGCGCCACGTTTACCTCCGGCGACCCGGCACCGGGCCGCGCACCGACCCGAAGTTCGCCGAAGCGGGGCCGCGGGCCTCGCCCTGCCCCCGGCCGGGGCACCGCCGAACCGTGGCCGCGGGCCTCGCCCCGTTCCCGGCCGGGGCACAGGGGAGAACCCGAGCTGGAACGATGGGATTGACCGCACCGGTCGAACCGTGCGATAACCGCCCAGTGCATTTTTGCTCGACGCGGTGTCATGAATCGTCTCTTTCCTCTTGTTTTTGCTGGTTTCCTTGCGGCGCCGGTGCTGGCAGCACCCGCTCTTGACGGCTCCAAGCTCAAACTTGCCTCCGCCAACGCCATCGTCGTCGACGCCACGAACGGTGACGCGGTCTACAGCAAGGCCGCCGACGAGGTCACGCCGATCGCCTCGGTCACCAAGCTCATGACCGCGATGGTGGTGCTCGACGCGAACCAGCCGATGGACGAGGAGCTCGAGGTCGACATGGACGACTTCGACTACATCAAGGGGAGTCGCTCCCGCCTGCACATGGGCGCGACGCTCTCGCGCGAGCAGATGCTGCGCCTGGCGCTCATGGCCTCGGAGAACCGCGCGGCATCGTCGCTCGGCCGGCATTACCCGGGAGGGCAGTTGGCATTCGTCGCGGCGATGAACGAGAAGGCGCGCGCGCTCGGCATGACGAACACGCACTACGACGACGCGACCGGCCTGTCGCCCAAGAACGTGTCGACGGCGAACGACCTCGCCAAGCTCGTGCGCGCTGCAGCCTCGTATCCCAGGATCCGCGAGTTTTCGACCACGCTCGCGCATGAGGTCGAGGTGGCGCCGACCGGCGAGACGCTCGGCTACAAGAACTCCAACGCGCTCGTAAAAAACGACGCCTGGGACATCCAGCTCCAGAAGACCGGCTATATCCGCGAGGCGGGGCGCTGCGTCGTCATGCTCGCGAACATCGCGAGCCGTCCGATGGTGATCGTGCTCCTGGATTCGATCGGCAAGCTCGCACGCGTGAACGATGCGCAGCGCGTCAAGTATTGGCTGGAGACCGGTGAGGCGGCTCCCGCGACGATGTTTCGCACCGTCGCGCAGAAGTCACGCGCGACGAGCGGCGGCAAGGCGAAGGCGAAGTCGCGGGCCAAGGGCGTTCGCAAGCGCTCATCGCGGCGCTGATCGGGCCGCCCGCCGGGGCGGCAAGGATGTCCCCTACGGCGGCGCGACCCCGCGCCGGTGCTGCGCAAAGAGCTCTCCGGCGTGCGCCCGCGTCTTGGCGGTGATCGCGGCGCCCCCGAGCATGCGCGCCAGTTCCTCGATCCGGTCGGCGGCTGCGAGCGGCACGACCTCGCTCGTTACGCCGTCCGCGGTGCCGGCCTTCGCCACGCGGTAGTGCGCGTCGGCGAACGCGGCGACCTGCGGCAGATGCGTCACGCACAGCACCTGGCGCGTGGCGCCCAGCGCTTGCAGGAGTTGTCCCACCGTCGCGGCGACCCCGCCGCCGATGCCGCTGTCGACCTCGTCGAAGACGAGCGTCGGGACCGAGCCCGCCTCGCTGGCCACGACCGAGAGCGCGAGCGCGATGCGTGACAGCTCGCCCCCCGACGCCACCCGGGCGAGCGGGCCCACGGGCTGCTTCGGATGCGCGGTGACCCGGAACTCGACGTCGTCCATCCCGTGGCTCGCCGGATTGCCGAGGGGTGCGAGGCTGACCTCGAAGCGCCCGCCCGTCATCGCCAGCGCCTGCAGCGCGGCCGTCACGCGGTGCGCGAGTTCGTTGCCGTGGAAGCGGCGCTTCTTCGACAGTTGCGTGGCGGCGTCGCGGTAGTCGCGCTCCGCCTTTTCCGCGCGCTCGGCGAGCGCCGTCGCATCGGCCGACTCGGACAGCGCCGCAAGCCGCGCTTCGGTTTCGGCGAGCAGCGTGGGCAGCGCCTCGGGCTTGACCCGATGCTTGCGCGCGACCTCGTGCAGCGCGGCGAGCCGGGTCTCGACGCGCGCGAGCTCGCCGGGGTCGAGGTCGAGATGGCGTTGGTAGTCGCGCAGCGCGCGCGCTGCTTCCGCGAGCTCGATGTGCGCAGGCTCGAGCAGGGCGACGACGGCACCGAGTGCCGCGTCGTGCGCGACCGCGGCACGCAAGCGCGCGAGGAGCTGCGCGAGGCGGGTCGCGAGCGAGTCGTCGGCGTCGACGAGGGCGCCCGCCGCTTCGGTGGCAAGGCCGATCAACTCCGCGGCGTGGGCGAGACGCGACTGCGCCGTCGCGAGGTCGCGCCATTCGGCTTCGGTGACGGCGAGGGCGGCGAGCTCGCGGCGTCGCTCCTCCAGGAATTCACGCTCGCTCGCCGTCGCCACCGCTGCCGACTGCGCGGCATCGCGCCGTTCCACCGCGCTGCGCCACGCACGCCAGCGCGCGTTGACCTCGGCGGTGAGGGTGGTGAAGCCGCCGAAGGCGTCGAGCAGCGCCCGCTGCGTCTCGGACTGCCCCAGCGTCTGGTGCGCATGCTGCCCGTGCAGCGCGACGAGCATTTCGCCCAGCGTCTTGAGTTGCGCGAGCGTGGCAGGGCGGCCGTTGATCCACGCACGACTGCGCCCTTGGGCGTCGAGGACGCGGCGCAGGAGGACGTCGGTGCCGTCGGCGGCGAGCGCCTGGTCGGTGAGCCAGACGGCCGCGGTCGGCACGTCGCCGACGTCGAAGGTTGCGGCAAGCTCGGCGCGTTCGGCGCCGGCGCGCAACTGGCCGACGTCGAAGCGATCACCGAGGAGGAGGCCCAGCGCATCGAGGAGGATCGACTTGCCGGCACCGGTCTCGCCGGTGAGCACGGTGAACCCGGCGGCAAAGTCGACGTCGAGCGCCGATACCGTGACGAAATCGCGGATCGTGAGCGAGCGCAGCATGGGGCAGGGTGCCGCGGGCTCGATCAGGCGCCGCCCTGGCGCAACTCCTCGGGCGTCGCCGTCCAGTGGAGCTTCTCGCGCAGCGTCGCGAAATCGTCGTGGCCTTCGGGGTAGAGCAAGCGGGCCCGGCAGTGCGCGCGCTCGACGACGACGCGGTCACCCGCGGCAAGCGCGAAATGGCCCTGTCCGTCACAGTGCACGCCGGCGTCGCGGCCGTTGATCACCGTGATCGCGATGGATGCATCGTCATCGATGACGATGGGCCGGTGCGTCAGCGCGTGCGGGGCGACCGGCACGAGCAGCAGCGAGGCGAGCTCGGGGGCGAGGATCGGCCCGCCCGCCGAGAGCGCGTAGGCGGTCGATCCGGTGGGGGTGGCGACGATGATGCCGTCGGCGCGCATCGCGTAGCCGAAGCGGCCATCGATGACCACGGCGATTTCGATCATGCTGCCGATCGAGCCCCGGTTGACGACCACGTCGTTGAGCGCGAGCCCGCGGTCGCTGCGCTCGTCGGCGCGCTCGACGGCGATCTTGAGCATCGTGCGCTGTTGCTCGACGTGGCGGCCGTCGAGCATCGCCGCCAGCGTCGCCGTCATCTCGCGCAGCGGGATGTCGGTGAGAAAGCCGAGTCGCCCCTGATTGACGCCGACGAGCGGCACGTCGAAGGGGGCGAGCTGGCGGGCGAGCGCGAGCATCGTCCCGTCGCCACCCAGCACCACCGCGAGGTCGACCATCGGTGCGAAGTCCGCGGGCGCGGCGGTCGCATATCCTGGCAGCGGCGCGTACTGCGCGGTGCTGGCATCGACCACGACGTGATGCCCGCGAGCGGCAAGGAACGCGGCGAGTTCAGCGAGCGGCGCGGCGATGCCTGGCGTGGCCTGCCGACCGACGAGCGCGATCCGCGGGAAGCGGTGGCCGGAGGCCGCGGCGGAAACGCGCGCATGGGGCATGGCCGATTAAACCACAGCCCTGCTTCGGGCCGCCTCGACCGCATGGTCGAGCGGCGCGCCGCGTGCGGCATCCGCAGGGACGACGCACGCCGGTAGCGCTAGAATGAGGGCATGCTCGAGCCCCGCGCCCAGCACCTGCTCAAGACGCTCATCGAACGCTACGTGAGCGAAGGCCAGCCGGTGGGCTCCCGCGCGCTGTCACGACATTCCGGCCTCGACCTGTCGCCGGCCACGATCCGCAACGTGATGGCGGATCTGGAGGAGATGGGCTTCATCGCGAGTCCGCATACGTCGGCCGGGCGGGTTCCCACCGCCAAGGGGTATCGCTTCTTCGTCGATACGCTCATGGTGGCCAAGGCGCTGGCGCAAGACGAGATCCACCGCCTGGAGGGCGAGCTCGTCGCCGATCGCCCGCGCGAGCTCGTCAATGCGGCTGCGGGGCTGCTCTCGCAGCTCACGCAGTTTGCCGGCGTCGTCATGACGCCGCGGCGGCACGACGCCGCGTTTCGCCACATCGAGTTCCTGCGCCTGGGCGAGCGGCGCGTGCTCCTGATCCTGGTCACGGCGCAAGGCGACGTCCAGAATCGCATCCTGCACACCGACCGTCCATACACGCAGTCGCAACTCGTCGAGGCCGCCAACTTCTTCAACCAGAACTTCACCGGCCTGCCGTTCGCCGCCATCCGCGCGCGCATCAGCGAGGAACTGCGCCGGCTGCAGGAGGACGTGGCGAAGCTCATGGCCGCCGCGGTCGACGCGGGCGAGGGTGCGCTCGCCGAAGGCGAGGAGCTCGTCGTCACCGGGGAGCGCAATCTGCTGCACGCCGCGGACATCGGCTCGGACATGGAACGTTTGCGCCGGCTCTTCGAGCTCTTCGAGCAGAAGACGTCGATCCTGCACCTGCTCGACCTGTCGCAGCACGCGCAGGGCGTGTCGATCTACATCGGCACCGAATCGGGTCTCGTGCCGCTCGACGAATGCAGCGTCGTCACGGCGCCATACGGCGTGAAGGGGCAGGTCGTCGGGACGCTGGGCGTGATCGGTCCGACCCGCATGGCGTACGAGCGCGTCGTGCCGATCGTCGACCTCACGGCGAAGCTCCTGTCGCAGGCGATGAGCCAGCAGCTCGCCGACGAATAGTCCCGCCCGATCGACGCAGTCTTGGCGCAGCACGCACCCGCACCGCCGTTTGCCCACGACCGCACGCCGCGCGCGGGCGTGTTGCTCGTCAACCTCGGTACCCCCGCGGCCCCCACGTCCCGGGTCGTACGCCGTTACCTTGCGCAATTCCTCTCCGATCCGCGCGTGGTCGAGCTGCCGCGGGCACTGTGGCAGCCGCTCCTCCACGGCGTGGTCCTCAACGTGCGTCCGGCGCGCTCGGCGCAGCGCTACGCCGCGATCTGGACGCAGGACGGCTCGCCGCTGCTCGTGCACAGCCTGCGCCAGCGCACGCTGCTCCTGGGCTACCTCGGGCAGCGCCTGAAGCGGGCAGGGCTCGCGGCAGACGCGTGCCCGGTCGAGGTCGGGATGCGCTATGGGTCGCCGTCGATCGCGTCCGCGCTCGACAAGCTCGCCGCGGCACAATGCGAGAAGATCCTCGTGCTGCCGCTGTATCCGCAGTACGCGGCAAGCACGACCGCGTCCGCGTTCGACGCGGTTGCCGCGCATTTCGCGCACGTGCGACGCGTTCCGGCGCTGCGCTTCGTCGAGACCTTCCACGCCGATGCGGGCTACATCAAGGCGCTCGCGCGCAACGTCAACGATTACTGGATGCAAAACGGGCATCCGGACAAGCTCGTGCTGTCGTTTCACGGGGTGCCGCGGCGCACGCTGGACGCGGGCGACCCGTACCATTGCTACTGCCACGTCACGGCGCGCCTGCTTGCCCGCGAGCTCGGCCTCGAAGCGACGCAGTGGATCCTCAGCTTCCAGTCGCGCTTCGGCCGCGCGAAGTGGCTCACGCCGTACACGGCCGACGTGCTGCGCGAACTCGGCGCCGCGAAGACCGGACGCGTCGACGTCTTCTGCCCCGGCTTCGTCGCCGATTGCCTGGAAACGCTCGAGGAGATCGCCATCGACGGGCAGGCGCGCTACCGTGCCGCCGGCGGGGCGGCCTTTCATCTCATCCCGTGCCTGAACGAGCATCCGGCGTGGATCGCCGCCTTGGCCGATCTCGCCTATCGCAATCTCGCCGGCTGGTTGGAGGCGCCACCCGACATCGACGCCCGTCAGCAGACGCAGGCGCGGGCGCGCGCCATGGGAGCGAAGCTGTAGTCGTCGCCGAACGGTCGTTCCGGTCGCTGGCGGACCTTCGCGGCGCAGCCGGCGGTGCCGGCGAGCCACCCGCTTGAAATGTCGCGCATGACCCCAACGTGCGAGCGGTTAGTCCGTTCCTCCATCCAAGACGAAGCGAGCAATGAATCCGGAAACCGATCCCGCCGTGACCGACGAGACCGTCGCCGGCGCTGCCAACGCCACCCCGGCCCCCGCCGACGATCCCCTCGCCAAGGCGCAAGCCGAGGCGGCCGAGTACAAGGACGCCTGGCTGCGCGCGAAGGCCGAGACCGAGAACGTGCGCCGCATCGCCCGCGAGGACGTGGCGAAGGCGCACAAGTTCGGCATCGAGAAATTTGCCGAGGACCTGCTGCCGGTGAAGGACGCGCTGGAGAAGGCGCTCGCCACCCAGGTGCAGACGGTGGACGACATCAAGGCCGGGACCGAGTTGACGCTGAAGGCGCTGGACAACGCCTTCGCCCGCGCCAACATCGTCGAAGTCAATCCGGTCGGCGACAAGTTCGATCCGCACCAGCACGAGGCGATGCAGATGGTGGCGTCGGCGCAGCCGGCGAATACCGTCGTCGACGTGTACCAGAAAGGCTATCTCATCAGCGACCGGGTGTTGCGGCCCGCGCTGGTGACCGTTGCCAACGGCAATGCCGCAGGCGGCAGCAGTTGATCGGCGGCCGAAAAATCCCCATCTGACGGTCAGGATTACTTTTCGAGCATCACGGAGAACGACAAATCATGAGCAAGATCATCGGCATCGACCTTGGCACCACCAACTCCTGCGTCGCCATCATGGAAGGCGGCAAGCCCAAGGTCATCGAGAATTCCGAAGGGGCGCGGACCACGCCTTCGATCGTCGCGTACATGGAGGATGGCGAGATCCTCGTCGGGGCGCCGGCCAAGCGCCAGGCGGTGACCAACGCGAAGAACACGATCTACGCGGTGAAGCGGCTCATCGGCCGCAAGTTCGACGACGCCGAGGTGCAGAAGGCGCGGCAGCTGTCGCCTTTCAGCATCGTCAAGGCCGACAACGGTGACGCGTGGGTCGAGGTGCGCGGCAAGAAGATCTCGCCGCAGCAGGTCTCGGCCGAGATCCTGCGCAAGATGAAGAAGACCGCCGAGGACTACCTGGGCGAGGAAGTCACCGAAGCCGTCATCACCGTGCCCGCGTACTTCAACGACTCGCAGCGCCAGGCCACGAAGGACGCCGGTCGCATCGCCGGCCTCGACGTCAAGCGCATCATCAACGAGCCGACGGCGGGCGCGCTCGCCTTCGGTCTCGACAAGAAGGAAGGCGACCGCAAGATCGCGGTCTACGACCTGGGTGGCGGCACGTTCGACATCTCGATGATCGAGATCGCCAACGTCGACGGCGAGCACCAGTTCGAGGTGCTCTCGACCAACGGTGACACGTTCCTGGGCGGGGAGGACTTCGACCAGCGCCTGATCGACTACATCGTCACCGAGTACAAGAAGGAATCGGGCGTCGATCTCAAGAACGACGTGCTCGCTCTGCAGCGCCTCAAGGACGCGGCGGAAAAGGCGAAGATCGAGCTCTCGTCCTCGCAGCAGACCGAGATCAACCTGCCGTACATCACGGCCGACCAGTCGGGCCCGAAGCACCTGTCGCAGAAGATCACGCGTGCGAAGCTCGAGTCGCTCGTCGAGTCCCTCGTCGACCGGTCGATCGAGCCGTGTCGCGTCGCGCTCAAGGATGCCAAGGAGACGGTCAGCGACATCTCCGACGTGATCCTCGTCGGCGGCCAGACGCGGATGCCGAAGGTGCAGGACAAGGTCAAGGAATTCTTCGGCAAGGAGCCTCGCCGCGACGTCAATCCGGACGAGGCGGTGGCGGTGGGTGCGGCGATCCAGGGCGGCGTTCTCAAGGGCGACGTCAAGGACGTGCTGCTCCTCGACGTGACGCCACTGTCCCTCGGTATCGAGACGCTGGGCGGCGTGATGACCAAGCTCATCCAGAAGAACACGACGATCCCGACCAAGGCGCAGCAGGTGTTCTCGACCGCCGACGACAATCAGGGTGCGGTGACGATCCACGTGCTGCAGGGCGAGCGCGACATGGCCTCGGGCAACAAGAGTCTGGGCCAGTTCAACCTCGAAGGCATCCCGCCGGCACCGCGCGGCATGCCGCAGATCGAGGTGACCTTCGACATCGACGCCAACGGCATCCTCCACGTGTCGGCGCGCGACAAGGCGACCGGCAAGGAGAACAAGATCACGATCAAGGCGAACTCGGGCCTGTCCGAAGACGAGATCCAGCGGATGGTGAAGGATGCCGAGTCGCACGCGGCCGAGGATCGCAAGCTCATGGAGACGGTCCAGGCGCGCAACCAGCTCGACGGCCTCGTGCACAGCGTGCAGAAGTCGCTCGCCGAGTACGGCGACAAGGTCGGCGACGAGAAGGGGAAGATCGAGGCCGCGCTGAAGAGCGCCGAGGCGCTCCTGAAGGAGAAGGATGCGTCGAAGGAAGCGCTCGAGGCCAAGGCAGAGGAGTTGGGCAAGGCGGCGCAGAAGCTCGGCGAGGCGATGTATGCCCAGCAGCAGGCGGCCGGAGCCGGCGCCGCCGGTGCCGGAGCAGGGGCGCAAGGCGGCGCGCAAGCCGGTGGCGGCGCGCAGGACGAGAAGGTGGTGGACGCCGAGTTCACCGAGGTGAAGAGCGACAAGTAACGAACGTGGCAGGGCGCCACGGCCGGGCGCAGCCTGGCCCAGGGCGCCGCAGCGGAGAATGCGCCGGAACGCGTCAGGTGCCGCGAAGGTACCGGGCGTTCCGGCTTTTTCCGTTGCCAGACGAGGCCGGTCCGCGATCGCGCGATCACGACCGGTGGCGCTGATGCTCGCGAAGGGAGGGGCACCGGGAGTCCGGTGCCCGGGAATCAACGCAGGATCGAGCGGTATCCATGTCGAAACGCGACTACTACACGGTACTGGGCGTCGAACGCGGCGCTTCGGAGGACGAGCTCAAGAAGGCGTATCGCAAGCTCGCCATGAAGCATCACCCGGACCGCAACGCGGGAGACAAGGAGGCCGAACACAAGTTCAAGGAAGCCAAGGAGGCCTACGAGGTCCTGACCGACGCGCGCAAGCGTGCGGCGTACGACCAGTTCGGTCACGCCGGCGTCGATCCGTCGCTCGGCGGCGGGCGCGCCGGGCCTGAGGGTTTCGGCGGCTTCGCCGACGCCTTCGGCGACATCTTCGGCGAGATCTTCGGCCAGCAGGGCCGCGGCAGCCGCGCCAACGGCGTCTATCGCGGCGCCGACCTGCGCTACAACCTCGAACTCTCGCTCGAGGACGCCGCACGTGGCGCCGAGGTGAAGATCCGCATCCCCACCCTCGAGGAATGCGAGACCTGCCACGGCACCGGCGCCAAGCCCGGCACCCAACCCAAGCAGTGCGGGACCTGTCACGGCCGCGGCGAGGTCCGCGTCTCGCAGGGCTTCTTCTCGATCCAGCAGACCTGCCCGACGTGTCACGGCAAGGGCAAGGTCGTCGCCGAGCCGTGCGGCACGTGCCACGGTCAGGGGCGCCTGAAGAAGTCGAAGACGCTGTCGGTGAAGATCCCTCCTGGCGTCGATCAGGACGATCGCATTCGCCTCACCGGCGAAGGCGAGGCGGGGCTCAACGGCGGGCCGCACGGTGACCTGTACGTCGTCGTCAACCTGAAGCAGCACCCGGTGTTCCAGCGCGACGGCGCCGACCTGCACTGCGAGATGCCGATCAGCTTCGCGACCGCCGCATTGGGGGGCGAGCTCGAGATCCCCACGCTCGACGGCCACGCGACGATCACGATTCCCGCCGAGACGCAGACCGGACAGACGTTTCGCCTGCGCAACAAGGGCATCCGCCCCGTGCGCGGCTCGGCGGCAGGCGACCTCTATTGCCACGTCTCGGTCGAGACGCCGATCAAGCTCACCGCGCGGCAGAAGGAGTTGCTGCGCGAGTTCGAGTCGATCAACCAGGAAGATCCGGGGAAGCACAATCCCAAGGCCAAGGGCTGGTTCGAGAAGGTCAAGGAATTCTTTGGCGATTGACGGCGCACGCGTGGTCGTGGCCGCCGTCACGCACCCGGTCCTCGTGTCGCGGCCGTGCCTCCTGACGGCGCCGCGCGTGCCCACGTCCGCAGCGTGCATGCACGCGGACCTGCCGTGAGCGATCCCGCGCGGACGCACGAGAATCGTCGCGGGGTCGTCATGATGACGACCGCGATGGCGTGTTTCGTCGTCAACGATGCGCTGGTGAAGTACGCCAGCGAGAGCCTGCCGGCCGGACAGCTCATCTTCGTGCGCAGCGCACTTGCCACGGCGCTCCTGGGCGCGATTGCCGTCGGCACCGGGCAGATCCGTCACGTTCACGCCGTGGCCCAGCGCTGGGTTGCGACGCGCTCGATCCTCGATGTCGCGACGACCTTTCTCTACCTCTTTGCGCTCTTCCAGCTGCCGATCAGCACCGCGGTGGCGATCAATTCGACGTCGCCGCTGATGATCACCCCGCTGGCGGCGTGGCTCGCGGGGTCGCGCATGCGCGGCGCACTGTGGGTCGTGACCGCGATCGGCTTCCTCGGCGTCCTGCTCATCGTGCAGCCGCGGGCGGACGGTCTTAATGCCTACGCTCTCCTCTGCCTCGGCTCCGCGGTCATGCTGGCGCTGCGCGACGTGCTGACGCGTCGCGTGCACGCCGGCGTGCCGTCGATCGTCGTGACGCTCTCGGCCACGCTCACGGTCACGGCGATCGCCGGAATGCTGTCGCTGGCCGAGGGCTGGGCGCCGCTCGATGCCGCGCTCCTCGCCGTGCTCGCCGGGGCCGCGCTCGCGGTGGCCGCAGCCTACGTGCTGACCGTGCGCAGCACGCGCCACGGGGACCTCGCGATCATCGTCCCGTTTCGCTACTCGGCGCTGCTGTTCGCGGCGGTTGCCGGCTACCTCGTGTGGGGCGACATCCCCAACGTCCTCGCCTGGATCGGCATCGCCCTCGTGATCGGCGCCGGCATCCACGTGCTGCGCGCGGATCGACGCGCGCGCGACGCCACGCCGGCCAGCGATTGAGGTGATCGGCGCCACCTCCGGGCGGGACCCTGGGTTAGCATTACGTCCCATCTCATTTCCGGATCGCTCACCGTGCCTGCCCGTCTCCTCCTGACAGTTTCGCTGCTCCTTGCGGCCTCGGTCGCGTCGGCCCAGATCAAGATCGGCCTCATGGTCTCGGCGACCGGCCCCACCACCGCGATCGGCATTCCGCAAAAGAATACCGGCGACCTCCTGCCACGCAAGATCGGCGACGCGAGCGTCGAGTACATCCAGCTCGACGACGGCGGCGACACGACGCGCGCCGTGCAGAACATCAAGAAGCTCATCCAGGAGAACAACATCGACGCGATGATCGGGCCGTCGACGACGCCGAACGCGTTTGCGATCCTCGACATCATCGCGGAGGCCAAGGTGCCGGTGATGGCGACGGTCGGGACCTCGGCGGTCGTCGAGCCGCTCGACGCCAAGAAGCGCTGGGTGTTCAAGACGACGCAAAACGACGACCTCATCGCCGCCGCGCTCATCAAGCACATGGTGAAGAGCGGCGTGAAGACCGTCGGCTTCATCGGCTTCAACGATCCGTATGGCGAGAACTGGTACAAGGTGTTCGGGCCGCTCGCCGAGAAGGCGGGGATCAGGATCATCGCCAACGAGCGCTACGCCCGCACCGACCAGAGCGTCACGGGGCAGACCCTGAAGCTCATCGCGGCCAAGCCCGATGCGATCCTCATCGCCGCGGTCGGCGGTCCCGCCGTCTTGCCGCAGGCGACACTCCACGATCAGGGTTACAAGGGCAGGATCTACCAGACGCACGCGGTCGCCACCGACGACTACATCAAGCTCGGCAAGGAGAAGGTCGAAGGGACGGTGCTCGCGGCCGGGCCGATGCTCGTGATCGACGAGATCCCCGATTCGAATCCGACGAAGAAGGTGGCGCAGGAGTACATCGCGGCGTACGAGAAGCGCTTCGGCAGCAAGCCTGCGACGTTCGGCGCCAATACCTGGGACGGCGGCATCCTCCTCCAGCGCGCGGTGCCCGCCGCGCTCAAGGCCGGCAAGCCCGGCACCGAGGCGTTCCGCGTCGCGCTGCGCGACGCGCTCGAAAAGGAGCGCGATGTCGTCGGCACGCAGGGCGTGTTCAACATGTCGCCCTCCAATCACAACGGGATGGACGAGCGCGCGCGCGTGCTCGTGACGGTCAAGGACGGAAAGTTCCGCCTGCTGCCGGAGTGATGCGCATCGTCGGCGTGCTGCTGGCGGCGGGGCGCGGCGTGCGCTTCGGCGGCGGCAAGCTCGCCGCGGCACTGCCGCAGGCCTCGCACGGGGTCGCTGCCGGTACGCCGGTGGGGCTTGCGAGCGCGCATCATCTGCTCGCGGCACTGCCCGAGGTCGTCGCCGTCGTGCGGCCGGAGGACAGCACGCTTGCGACAGGCCTCGCCGCGGCGGGAGCCCGCGTCGTCGCCTGCGCTCGGGCCGACGAAGGCATGGGAGCAAGTCTCGCCTGCGGTGTCGCCGCCGCGCGTGACGCCGACGGTTGGGTCGTCGCGCTGGGTGACATGCCGTGGATCGCACCTGCAACAGTGGACGCCGTTGCCGCCGCGCTGCGCGCGGGAGGCGAAGTCGTGGCACCGTGGTATCGCGGCCAACGCGGGCATCCGGTGGGCTTTGCGGCGAGTTGCGGTGCGGCGTTGACCGCTCTGGGCGGTGACGAGGGCGCGCGCTCGATCCTGCGCGAGCGCAAGGACGCGGTGCGGCTCGTGAATGTCGACGATCCCGGCGTCCTGGGCGATGTCGATCGTGTCGAGGATCTTCGGCGTCCCCCGTGACGATCTTTCCAGTGGACGTGCAACGCGCGGCGTCTGCCGGTGTCGGGCCCGACGGTGGCCCTTGAGCGATATCAAGACGCACGTGCACCCGGGGTCGTAACGTGCAGCACCGACCCTTTGCGGTCGTCCTCGTTGCCTATCGATCCATGGACGTCTTTCTTGCTCCTCGCTCGTCTGTCGGGGAGCGTCGTCGTGACCGCCGTGCCGGCCCCGCGTCGTGCCGGATTCCTTCATTGCACCGCGGGCCGGGGTCGCGCCGCGTGTTTCGGGTCGGGAGCGCGTCGTGATGGATGCCGTCGTGGCCGATTCCCACCCGGCGGCGCGCGGGTCGGTGGCGTGTCGCGCGCCCGATCTCGTCTGCCCGGCGGGCAGCCTCCCCGCACTCAAGGCGGCGGTCGACCACGGCGCCACGTGCGTCTATACGGGCTTTCGTGACGCGACCAATGCCCGCAACTTCGCGGGCTTGAATTTCTCCCTCGCCGATCTCGAGATCGGCGTGCGTTACGCGCGCGATCGCGGCGTGCGGGTGCTGATCGCGCTCAACACGTATCCGCAGGCGCAGAACTACGCGGCCTGGTGCGCGGCGGTCGATCGTGCCGCGGCGGTGGGCGCGCACGCGATCATCGTCGCCGACGCCGGGCTCATGGCGTACGCGGCGAAGCGTCACCCGAACCTCGCGCTGCACCTTTCGGTGCAAGGATCGGCGACGACGTACGAGGCGATCAACTTCTACGCCGATCGCTTCGGCATCAAGCGTGCCGTGCTGCCGCGCGTGCTCACGCTGGGCCAGGTGGCGAGCGTGGTGGCGCATGCGCGCACGGAGATCGAGGTGTTCGCCTTCGGCAGCCTGTGCGTGATGGTCGAGGGGCGCTGCCAGCTGTCGTCGTACGTGACGGGGCAAGGGCCCAATCTCAACGGTGTCTGCTCACCGGCATCCGCGGTGCGTTGGACCGAAACCGCGGCCGGTCGCGAAGTGCGGCTCGCCGGCGTGCTGGTCGATCGCTTCGCCCCCGGGGAGAACGCCGGGTATCCGACGCTGTGCAAGGGACGCTATGAGGTCGAAGGGGCGACGGGATACGCGATCGAGGAGCCGGTCAGCCTCAATACGCTCTCGCTCCTGCCCAAGCTGTGCGCGATGGGCGTGCGTGCCGTGAAGATCGAGGGGCGCCAGCGCAGCGTCGCGTACGTCGCCGAGGTGACCGCGGTGTGGCGTGCCGCCATCGACGCCTGCATCTGCGACCCCGAGCATTTCGAGGTCGACGCCGCCTGGGATGCTCGTCTTGCCCGGCTCGCCGAGGGGCGCCAGGTCACGCTCGGCGTGTATCACCGGAGTTGGCGATGAACGTGTCGGGGATGGACGGAGCCGCGACGTCGGTCAGCCGCGGCAGCGATGCGCAACAGGCGCGCTTGCGCCTCGCGTTGGGCCCCCTTGCGTACTACTGGCCGCGGGCGCAGGTCCACGCCTTCTACGAGGCGGTCGCCGGATTCGCGGTCGACGTCGTCTACCTGGGCGAGGTGGTGTGCGGCAAGCGCCACGAGGTCGGCTTTGCCGATTGGATGGCGATCGCTCGCGCGCTCGAGGCGGCGGGCAAGGAGGTCGTGTTGTCGGGTCTCGCGCTCCCCGAGTCGGAGACCGACCTTCGCATCTTGCGTCGCGTCGTCGGCAACGGCGCCTTCGTTGTCGAGGCGAACGACATGGGCATGGTGCGGCTCGCCGCCGAGGCGCACGTGCCGTTCGTCGCCGGTCCGCATGTCAATGCCTACAACCTCGCCACGCTCGGGTTGCTGCGCGATGCCGGCGCGCTGCGCTGGGTGATGCCGATCGATCTGGGCGCCGACGCGCTCCGCGCGATGGCGCCGCTGCCCTTGCCGGTCGAGGTCTTCGCCTTCGGCCGGCTTCCGCTCGCGTGGTCGGCACGTTGCTTCACCGCGCGCGCACGCGATCGCGCCAAGGACGACTGCGGCTTCACCTGCCGCGACGACCCCGACGGCCTTGCACTCGCCACGCTCGACCGCGAGTCGCTGTTCGTCTTGAACGGCATCCAGACGCAGTCGGCGCGTCCGTCGAGCCTCGCCAGCGTCATCGACGAGGCGGCAGCACTCGGCGTGTCGGTGCTGCGCGTCATGCCGCAATCGCAGCACACCGCCGAGATCGTGCGCAGTTTCCGCGACGGGATCGACGGCCGCGTCACGCCGGAAGAGGCGGCGCGCACGCTCGAGGCGCTCACCGGCGCGACGCGACCCGGTTACTGGCGTGGCGCCGCAGGGATGGGACCACGCACCGAGGCGCGTGCATGAACGCGGGCGTGCAGCCTCGCGACGTGCGGCGTCGATGCGGGCGAGGCCGCGCCCGGTCATGAATCCCGGGGTTGCGACGCCGACCTGGCGGGTGCCGGCACCCGTGGCCGCCGTGCTCGCGCGCCTGCCGACGCTGCCACCCTCGGCACTGGCCGCCGCGGCGCTGAACCGGGTCGCCGCGCGCTACGCCGACGCCGAATCGCTCGCCCCCCTCGAGGGCAAGGCGGTGCGCGTGAGCGTGACCGACGCCGGTGTCACGATCACCGTGCGCTGCGTGCGCGGCAAGTTCACCCCGGGAACTCGCGGTGTCACGCCGACCGCGACGATCGCCGCCTCGCTTGCCGACTTCGTGGCGCTCGCGACGCGGCGCGAGGATCCGGACACGCTCTTCTTCGCCCGTCGGCTGATGCTCGAAGGCGACACCGAGGCGAGCCTTGCCATGCGTAACCTGCTCGATCGCGTCGACGTCGCGCCCCTCGCCGCGTGGCTCACGCGCGTCGTCGCGCGTCGCTGACCCCCCGCGCCGCGCCTGCGGTGGCGTACGCTTCGCTCGGCAGGCCCCGGGCGGTCTTGCCGCGATACCCGGGATGGCCAGGCTCGAACTCAAGATTCCACCGCCGCTCGTCGCGCTGCTCGTCGCCGCGCTGATGGCGCTCGTGGCGTCGTGGCCGCCGCTCTTCGCCTTGCCGGCGGCGGCGCGAGTGGGGATCGCGGTGGCGCTGGCCGCCGTGGGTGCGGCGTTCGACGTCGCCGGACTCGTCGCCTTCCGCCGTGCGTCGACGACGATCAATCCATTGCATCCGGAGCGGGCGTCGGCGCTGGTCACCGGTGGCGTGTATCGCATCACGCGCAATCCGATGTACGTGGGGCTCGCCTTCGCGTTGCTGGCGTGGGCGGCGTACCTCGGCTCGCCCTGGGCGCTGCCGGGACCGGTGGCCTTCGTCGGCTACATCACCCACTTCCAGATCGTTCCGGAGGAGCGCATCCTGCGCGCCCGCTTCGCGCAGTTCGACGCCTACGCGGCGCGGGTGCGTCGCTGGCTGTGAGCGCCGGCAGCCAGCGACGGTAAGGCGTGCCCGCCTCGCACCCGTCACCCACGGTTCGAGCGCTGCCACAACTCGCCCTGAGCGACGATCGCATCCGGCAGCGTTTCCTGCTTGCGCCACCAGGATTGCACGTCGGCGGCAGCGAGCGGTCGCGCGATGAGGAATCCTTGCGCCTCGTCGCAGCCGTGATCGCGCAGGAATTGAAACTGGGCAGGGCTCTCCACGCCTTCGGCGATGCAGCGCAGCCCGAGGGAGTGCGACAGCGCGACGATTGCCTGCGTGATCGCCTCATCGCTGCGGTTGCGATGCAGCCCGTGCACGAAGCGCTGGTCGATCTTCACGCCCTGGATCGGCAGGCGCGCGAGGTATGACAGGCTCGAGTATCCCGTTCCGAAGTCGTCGATGGTGATCGACACGCCCATCTCCTTGAGCTTCATGAGGGTGGCGACGACCTTGTCCGGGTGCGTGATGATCACGCTCTCGGTGATCTCGAGTTCGAGATGGCGGGCGGCAAGGCCGCTGCCGCGCAGCGCATCCTCGACCACCGCGAGCCAGTTCTCGTGCTGCAACTGCTGGACCGACAGGTTGACTGACAGGCGCAGCGGCATGTCCATGCCGTGCCACTGCACCATCTGGCGGCAGGCGTCGCGCAGCACGCGCGCGCCCAGCGCCTGGATCATGCCCGACTCCTCGGCGACCGAGATGAACTCGTCGGGGCCGATCACGCCGCGTACCGGATCGCGCCAGCGCAGCAGCGCCTCGACGCCGCGTGCGCGACCCGTCCGCAGCTCGATCTGCGGCTGGTAGACGAGGAAGAACTCGTCGTCGATGAGCCCGCGCCGCAAGTCGGTTTCCAGTTGCAGGCGCAGCTGCACCTTGGCATTCATGTCAGCGGTGAAGAAGCGATACGAGTTGCGGCCGGCGTCCTTCGCGGCATACATCGCGGTGTCTGCCTGCTTGATGAGGGTCACCGCGTCCGGCGCGTCGGTGGGGAAGATCGCCACCCCGATCGAGCAGGTGAGCGTGGGGGTCTGATCGGCGAGCCGGAACGGCGCGTCGAAAGCCTGGCGCACGCGGGCGAGGACCGCCATCACCTCGTAGCCGTCGTGCGCGGGGTCGATCCCCGGCAGGATGACGACGAACTCGTCGCCGCCCAAGCGCGCAACCGTGTCGGATTCGCGGACCGCGCCGGTGAGGCGCTGCGCGATCGCCTGGAGCAGGTGGTCGCCGGCGTCGTGGCCGAGCGTGTCGTTGATGCGCTTGAAGTGATCGAAGTCGAGGAAGAGGCATGCGACCTGCGTTCCGTCGCGCTGTGCCTGGGCGAGGATCTGCCGCAGTCGCTGGTTGAGCAGCGACCGGTTGGGCAGGCCGGTGAGGATGTCGTGCTGCGCGAGCTTGTACGCCTGGGCTGTGGCGAGCTCGAGCTCGCGGGTGCGCTGCGCCACCTTGTCCTCGAGCGTGCGCTGGTAGCTCGTCACCTGCGATTGCGATTCGGCGAGCCGTTGCGTCATGTGGTTGAACGTATGCGTGAGGAGCCCGAGTTCGTCACGCGAACCCGCCGGCACGTACACGTCGAGCCGGCCGGCGCCGACCGCGCGTGCGGCGCGCATCAGGTGGCGCATCGGCGCGACGAGCCGTCGCGTGACGAGCAGCGTCGTGAGCACGGCGACGATCACGAGGAAGCCGACGACGGCGCCGGCGCCGGCCATCTGCCGGCGAAACTGCTCGTGCTGCATCTCGAGCGACAGTCCGAGGCGGATGTAGCCCACGACGGTGGGCGTCGAAGCGGCGGCAGCCCGCGCGCCGCCGCTCGTGGCGTTGCGGTGGTGGCCCGGGCGCGTCACCGGAACGATGACTTCCAGCACGCTTCCCCCGGGCAGCGAATGATCGACCGTGACGTGCCCACGCTCACCCGGCAGCGCGAGATCCGGCGGCAGCGGCGGCAACTGCGTCTCGCCGCGCGCGGGGGGATAGAGCCGCTCGACGAGCGGCTTCAACTCGCCATCGACCACCGCCACGAAGGCGACCGCAGGATCGGTGGCGATGCCGTTGAGCAGTTGTTCGAGCGATGCGTTGTCCGACGTGTACAGCGCGTATTCGGCAAGCTCGGTCATGACGCCCGCGAGCGCCGCTCCCTGGCGCTCGAGCTGCGCCTCGTCGGCGCGCCAGCGCTGCTGCGCGTAGAAGAGCGTGATTGCCAGCGCGGTGAGGATGATGAGCCCGATCGTGAGCACGTTGAGCTTGCTCATGAGCCCGATTCGCACCGGCGGCAGGTCGAGCATCGACGCCGTGTCGCCGGTCAGCGGCGACAGGTGCCTGCGCCACGTCCAGCGCAGCCGGCTCACCAGCGGCTCCTGCGGGCCCCGACGGGGCGCCGGAACGCTCCCTTGGCGCGCGCTGCGGATGCGAGGTCGGTGTGGGTGCCCATGGGTCTACGGGTACAGCTTGTCGATGAGCCGCAACTGCTCGGCGTCCCAGTGGATGCTCAGTTGTTCGGCCGTGCGCCGATTCGCGGTGACGCGCGTGCGCGCGGGGCGCGGCGTGGTCGTCGCGCCGGCGAGCTTGCGCAGGGCGAGCGCGCCGCAGTAGCGCCCGAGGTCGGTGTAGTCCCAGTCGACCGCGAACAGGGCGCCCGCCTTCACCCACGACTCGGTCGGGCCAACGAGCGGGATGCGGTGCCGAAACGAGAAGAGGAGCAGCGCGCGAGCATGTTCCTGCGTATAGATCGTCGGATCGGGCAGCGCGAAGAGCGCGTCCGCGTGGTCTTGCATGCGTTGCAGCGCGACCGGCAGCGTGGCCGGATTCGGCACCGCCTCGCGCACCGTGTCGAGCCCGGCGCTCGCCATGGCGGCGGCACTGTCGGCGGCGCGCGCTTCGCTGCGCACCGGATCGTAGAGGATGCCCACCGTGTGCGTCTGCGGGAGGAGGCGACGGATCCACGTCGCTGCCACCTGCGCCGGAATCGTGAGCGGAACATCGACGGTGCCCGTGGTCGCCGGGGTGTCATCGAGCACCATGCAGTTCACGATGGGACTTCCGTTCGGCGCGGACTTCGCGTGCGCGACCGTCTCCGCGGCAGCGGCACCGAGGGCGACGATCGCGGTGTCGCGGCCGTTGCGCCTGATCGCCGCCATGACCGCACGCTCCTGGTCGGGGGCGAGCAGAAAGCGCTCGACCGGCACGCCGAGTTGCGTCATCCCTTCGGCCGCACGCTGGTAGGGCTCGCTCGGCGCCGAAGCGACGACGATCAGGCGTTGCGCGCTCGCGATCGGCGCTGCGAGGATGCCGAGCGTGAGGCACACGCCGCACGCGAACCAGAAAGGATCGACCGTTTGCCTCACCGGAATGTGTACTCGACCTTGAGCCAGAACCCACGTCCCGGCTGCGCGATGCGATCCATCGCATGCTCCGGACGGCTGACATCGGCCAGTGTCACGTCGAAGAGGTTCGTCACGGCCGCGGTGAGGCGCAGGCCGCCCGCAACGTGCGCCAGCGTGCCGACGAGATTGGTCGAGGCCTGCGCCGGGATCGTCGTGTCGAAGAGCGTGCGCCGGCTCGTCTGGTAGACCGTCTCGAGTGCGACGCTCGCGCGATCGGCGAGGAACGATTGCGCGAGCCTCGCCTTCAGCTGCGTGCGCGGGATCGCGACGGCGACCTCACCCAGCTGTGTCGTCACTGCGGCGAACACGTCGAGGCCGAACGGCGTACGGCCTTCGATTTCCGCTTCGACGCCGCGGCCGATCTGCGATTGCGCATTGACGTTGGTGAGGAGCCCCGTGGCCGGGTCGGCGAGCGTCGTGATGAGATCGGTGATGCGATTGAAATAGAACGCACCGACGGTGCGCCACTGCGGTGCCGGCTGCCACTCGACGAGGATCTCGGAGGTGCGGATGCGCTCGGGGACGAGGTTGGGGCTCGCCTGGATCGAGGTCCCGCCGTCGTTGTAGTAGAGCTCGTAGTCGTTGGGTGCGCGAAACGCCTGCCCGTACAGCGCCTTCACGGTGAGCGTGTCGGTCGGCCGGACCGTGATCGCCAGACGCGGATCGGTCACCCCACCGAACGTGCTGTACTGATCGTGGCGCACGCCGAGAGTTGCACTCGAGCGCGGCGCGAACTGCCACTGCGCCTGCGCGAAGAGCGCCCAGTAGCGCGTGGTGTTCGTGTCGAGGAAGAGACGTGTGTACTCGAGATCGGCATTGCCGTCGAGCGTGCGATCGCCGTTCTCCTGGCGGTTGCGGATGTCCGATTGCACTTCGGCGCCGACGATGAGCGTGAGGTCGTCGCGCAGTGCCTGCGTGTACGCGGCCTCGCCGGACCACCATCGCGCGTGCGAACGGTCCTGGTTCACGACGCGTGGCTCGACGCCGTACAAAAGATCGCCCTGGTAGCGATAGTCGTCGACCGCGAATCGCACGCGCAGGTTGCCGTGACCGACGGCACCGTCGTACTTGCCCTCGACCCACCAGCGCGTGTCGGTGGTCTCGTTGCCCGGTGCATCGACGATCGAGTTGAACGGGGCGGTCGGGATTTCCTTCTTCCGTTCGCTCACGACGCCGGTGACGGTGAAATCGTCGATGCGCAGCCGCCCGAACGCCTGCACCCAGCGGTCGGCGTCGCTGTCGTGGGCGACGCGATCGCCGCCCGCGAGGCCGGGGATCGGGAAGTCGCGCTCGCCCGCGGTGCGCCCCAGCGTGATCGAGGCGAGGTATTCGGTCCCGCTCGTGATGCGCCGGCCGGTCGTCAAGCGCCCCCCGTAGGTTTCGCGCGTTCCCCCGAGGCCGGCGACTTCCACTCCCGCGACGTCGCGGCCGCGGCGCGTGATGAGGTCGATGACGCCGAGGAAGGCATTGCTTCCGTACAAGGACGAGCTCGCCCCGCGGACGATCTCGATGCGTTCGACGAGGTCGAGGTCGACCGGGCCCTCGGTCCCGAGCAGGGCCTGGTCGTAGGTCGTGTCGTTGGTCCGGTGCCCATCGACGAGAACCAGGATGCGCGCGTTGTAGTCTCCAGTGCGCGCGAAGCCACGCATGCCGGCGTAGCTGTAGTTGCGGTCGTCGGTGACGAGGAAGCCGCGCACGCCGCGCAGCACGTCGGCGAGCGTGCGCCAGCCGTAGCGCTGGATCTCGGCACGCGTGACGACGGTCACGTCGGCGGGTGCATCGGCGAGCGGCTGGTCGTACTTCGAGGCGGCAAAGACGCTGGGAACGTCACCCAGGAGCGCCCGCTCGTCGGGCACCGGGGCATGCGTCGCGAGCGCCGAGGTCACGGTCGCGGCGAGGAGGCTCGCGGTGGCGAGGCGGCGGCGGCGGGCGAGGATCGAGGCGGCAGGCAAGGGTCACACGATCATCCGGGGCGACCCGACAACGTAGCATGGTCCGTGCCATGCAGCTTGCCGCGGCGAGCGTGCGCCGTCCCCTCCTTGGCGCACCCGGTCCCTCGCGGCGTGTCGGGCGGCCGTGGGCGTCCAGCCGGCGCGCGCGGCGCAACCTCGCGCCGGCGCGGGGGCGACAAGCGCCCGGGGGCACCCGGCCGGGTGATAATGCGAACTGAATCGGGCCGCTCGAACCGCATGTTCGATGTGGCGTCGCCGGCCGATCACGGTCATTGCGGTTCCTGTTCACCGTTGCAGCGGCGTCCCAGGGTGCGTTGCGATGCCGCAAAGCGATTCGGTAGACTTCCCGCGCCCAGTCCACACCCCGTTCGAGGAGGAGAAGTGCCATGTCGTCGACCATCGATTCCGTCCTGATTGAGAATCGCGTTTTCCCGCCGAGCGCGGAGATGGTGCGCCAGGCGAACATCTCGGGGATGGACGCGTACCGCGCGCTGTGCGCGGAGGCGGAGGCCGACCTCGAAGGCTTCTGGGCACGCTACGCGCGCTCCGAACTCGCGTGGCACAAGCCGTTCACGAAGACGCTGGACGAGTCCAACGCCCCGTTCTATCGCTGGTTCCATGACGGCGAGCTCAACGCGTCGTACAACTGCCTCGACCGGCACCTCGCGACACAGCCGGACAAGACGGCGATCATCTTCGAGGCTGATGACGGCAAGGTCACGACGATCACCTACAAGGCGCTCTACCACGATGTGTGTCGCTTCGCGAACGCGCTCAAGGGCAAGGGGATCAAGAGCGGCGACCGCGTCCTCATCTACATGCCGATGTCGATCGAGGCGGCCGTCGCGATGCAGGCGTGCGCGCGGATCGGGGCGACGCACTCGGTGGTGTTCGGGGGGTTCTCCGCGAAGTCGATCCACGAGCGGATCATCGATGCCGGTGCCATCGCGGTCATCACCGCCGACGGACAGTACCGCGGTGGGCGCGAGATCCCGCTGAAGCCCGTCGTCGACGAGGCCTTTGCGATGGGCGACTGCGATGGCGTGAAGAACGTCATCGTCTACAAGCGCACCGGTTCGCCGGTGGCGATGAAGGCCGGGCGCGACATGTGGTGGAGCGATGCGGTCAAGGGGCAGGCCGACACCTGCGAGCCGACGTGGGTGGGCGCCGAGCATCCGCTGTTCCTCCTCTACACGTCCGGGTCGACGGGCAAGCCCAAGGGTGTGCAGCACTCCACCGGCGGCTACCTGCTGCTTGCGCAGCTCACGATGAAGTGGACGTTCGACTACAAGCCCACCGACATCTTCTGGTGCACCGCCGACGTGGGCTGGGTCACCGGCCACACGTACATCGTCTACGGACCGCTCGCGTGCGGAGCGACCGAGATCATGTTCGAAGGCGTGCCGACTTACCCCGATGCGGGGCGCTTCTGGAAGATGATCCAGGACCACCGCGTCACGGTGTTCTACACCGCCCCCACCGCGATCCGCTCGCTCATCAAGGCGGGCGGCGACTTGCCGAAGAAGTACGACCTGTCGTCGCTGCGCATCCTGGGCTCGGTGGGCGAGCCGATCAACCCGGAAGCGTGGATGTGGTATTACGAGACCGTCGGCCGCTCACGCTGCCCGATCGTCGATACGTGGTGGCAGACCGAGACCGGCGGACACATGATCAATCCGCTGCCCGGCGCCACGCCGCTCAAGCCCGGTTCGTGCACGTTCCCGCTGCCGGGAATCATCGCCGACATCGTCGACGAGACAGGGCGCACGGTGGAGTTCGGCAAGGGCGGCATGCTCGTCATGAAGCGGCCGTGGCCTTCGATGATCCGCACGATCTGGGGCGATCCGGAGCGATTCCGCAAGACGTATTTCCCGGAGGATTTCCACGGCAAGTACTACCTCGCCGGTGACGGCGCGTCGCGGGATACCGAAGGCTACATCCGCATCATGGGTCGCATCGACGACGTCCTGAACGTCTCGGGCCACCGTCTCGGCACGATGGAGGTCGAATCGGCGCTCGTCGCCAATCCGCTCGTCGCCGAGGCCGCGGTCGTCGGCCGGCCGGACGAGTTGACCGGCGAGGCCATCTGCGCCTTCGTCGTCCTGAAGCAGACGCGTCCCTCCGCCGCCGATGCCGAACGGATCGCCAAGGAATTGCGCGACTGGGTCGGCAAGGAGATCGGGCCGATCGCCAAGCCCAGGGAGATTCGCTTCGGCGAGAACCTGCCGAAGACGCGCTCCGGCAAGATCATGCGCCGCCTGCTGCGCTCGCTCGCCAAGGGCGAGGTCATCACGCAAGACACGTCGACGCTCGAGAACCCGGCGATCCTCGAGCAATTGAAGCACGTGAGCTAGAGCCGGTGGGGCGGCGTCGCGGTTGCGGCGCCGCCCTCGTACGGGATACCGACATGAGTCTCGCGCACGCCGCACTGACGGCGCTGTCACCGCTCGACGGGCGCTACGCCGCCAAGGTCGAGGCGCTGGCGCCGCACTTTTCCGAGTTTGGACTCATCCGGCACCGCATTCGCGCCGAACTCGCGTGGCTCGTCGCGCTTGCCGACGAGCCGGGCGTCGTCGAACTCGCGCCCTTCGGCGCGGCCACGCGCGGTGCGATCGACGCCGTCATCGCGGCGTTCTCGCCTGGCGACGCCGCGCGCGTGAAGGAGATCGAGCGTGCCACCAATCACGACGTCAAGGCCGTCGAGTACTGGCTGAAGGAGCGCTTCGCCGACCTCCCCGAAGTGGCCGCGTCGTCCGAGTTCATCCACTTCGCGTGCACGTCGGAGGACATCAACAATCTCGCTTACGGCCTCGCGCTCGCCCACGCGCGCGACGAGATCCTGCTGCCGGCACTGCGCGCGATCGCGGCGGACCTGCGTGAGCTCGCGCATGCCAACGCCGACATCGCCATGCTGTCGCGCACGCATGGCCAGGCGGCGACACCGACCACGCTCGGCAAGGAGATCGCCAACGTCGTCGCGAGGCTCGAGCGGCAGATCGCATCCCTCGCCCACGTCCCGATCAAGGGCAAGCTCAACGGCGCGGTCGGCAATTACAACGCGCACAGCGTCGCGTACCCCGATGTCGACTGGGAACGCCTCGCGGCGCGCGTCGTCGTGAGTCTCGGACTCACGCCCAATCCGTACACGACGCAGATCGAGCCGCACGACTACATGGCCGAGTACTTCGACTCGGTCGCGCGCGCGAATACGGTCCTCATCGATTTCGACCGCGACGTGTGGGGCTACGTCTCGCTCGGCTACTTTCGCCAGAAGATGCGAGACGGCGAGGTGGGCTCGTCGACGATGCCGCACAAGGTCAATCCCATCGATTTCGAGAATTCGGAGGGCAATCTCGGGCTCGCCAATGCGTTGCTGCAGCACCTTGCGGCCAAGCTCCCGATCTCCCGGTTCCAGCGCGACCTCACCGATTCGACGGTGCTGCGCAACGTGGGGGTGGCGCTGGGCTACGCGCTCCTGGGCTGGACCTCGCTGCGGCAGGGCCTTGCCAAGCTCACCGTCGATGCGACACGGATCGCCGCCGACCTCGACGCCAACTGGGAGGTCCTCGCCGAGCCGATCCAGACGGTGATGCGCCGCTACGGCGTGCCCAACCCGTACGAGCAGCTGAAGGCGCTCACGCGCGGCAAGACCGGCATGACGCGCGAGTCACTCCACGCTTTCATCGCGGGTCTCGCCATTCCCGCCGAGGCGAAGGCGCGGCTCCTCGCGCTCACGCCGGGCCACTACACGGGCCGCGCCGCCGCGCTCGCACGGCGTATCTAGCCGCCGGCCCGACCGGGTCGCTCCGCGCTCGCGGCGGCCGCGCGCCGGCTCGCGGCGCGCTCCTGCCAGAAGGTGAGCAGCGCGGGCAGGAGCGAGGCCACCACGATCCCGATGACGATGAAGGAGAGGTTCTCCCTGACGAGCGGCACGTTGCCGAAGACGTAGCCCGCGTACACGAGCGTCGCGATCCAGAGGATGCCGCCCACGATGTTGAAGGCGAGGAAGCGGTGGTACGACATCCCGGCCACGCCCGCGAGGAACGGCGCGAACGTGCGCACGATGGGGACGAACCGGCCGATGATGATCGTGACGCCGCCGTACTTGTCGTAGAACGCCTGCGTGCGGCGCAGGTGCGCCTGCTTGAACCAGCGCGAGTCCGGGCGATCGAAGACGCGCGGGCCGATGTAATGGCCGATACCGTAGTTCACCGAGTCGCCCAGGATCGCCGCGGCGATGAGGATGAGCACCAGGAGGTGGACGTTGAGCCCCGCGACGGCGACCACCGTGCCGGCGATGAAGAGGATCGAGTCGCCCGGCAGGAACGGAAAGACGACGAGCCCGGTCTCGGCGAAAATGATCGCGAAGAGGAGCGCGTACAGCCACGGTCCGTGCTCCACGGCGATCGTGGCGAGCGTCTGGTCGAGCGAGAGGACCGCGTAGAAGAACGTCGTGAACATGCGCGCGCCTTCGCGCCGTGAAGCCTACGGCAGGATCTTGTCGGCGCTGCTCGTCCTGCGCTCCGGCTTCACGAGGTCCTCGCGCGACACGCCCATCCACATGACGAGTGCCGCCATGACGAGCGCCGAGGAGTAGATCCCGAAGCAGATGCCGATCGCCAGGGCGAGGGCGAAGTGGTGCAGCGTCTCCCCGCCGAAGAAGTAGATCGACATGACCATCAGCAGCGTGCTGCCGTGCGTGATGATCGTGCGCGAGATGGTGCTCGTGATGCCGTTGTTGATGACCGTCGTCACGCTCGCCTTGCGCATCTTGCGGAAGTTCTCGCGGATCCGGTCGGCGATCACCACCGATTCGTTCACCGAATAGCCGAGGACGGCGAGGACCGCGGCGAGCACCGGCAGCGAGAACTCCCACTGGAAGAGCGCGAAGAACCCCAGGATGATCACGACGTCGTGCAGGTTGGCGGCGATCGTTGCGACCGCGAAGCGCCACTCGAAACGCAGCGCGAGGTACGCGACGATGCCGAAGCACACGAGCAGCAATGCGAGTGCGCCGTTCTCGTAGAGCTCCTTGCCGACCTGCGGGCCGACGAATTCGACGCGCTGCTGCGTCACCGACGGATCGTCGGCCTTGAGCGCGCCCATCACCCGTTCGGAAAGCTGCGCGCTCGACACGCCTTCCTTGAGCGGCAGGCGGATGAGCGCGGTATCCGACCGCCCGAATGCCTGCACCGAGAATTCACCGAGCTGGAGCTTGTCGATCGCGGTGCGTACGCGATTGAAATCGACGGCGTGCGCGTATTGCACCTCGATGACCGTCCCGCCGCGGAAGTCGACGCCGAAATTGAGGCCGCGGGTCGCAAGGAAGATCACGGCGAGCACGAAGGTCACCACCGAGATCACGTTGAACAGCAGCGCGTGCCGCATGAACGGGATGTCGCGCTTGATGCGGAAAAATTCCATCGTGTCGCCCTTGTCGTTCCGGTGCCGGCGCCGCTACGGGGCGCGGCGGTCACCGCGAAGTCGTGTCGATGCCTCGGGGTCGGTTGCCGCGTCGTCGTTCCGGGCGGTCGTCTATGCCTTCGTCGGCGCGGCCGCGGCGACGCCGGGCTTCCACACCTGCCCGATCGAGATGCGCTCGAGCTTCTTGCGGCCGCCGTAGATCATGGCGACGACGCCGCGCGAGACGAATACCGCCGAGAAGAGCGAGGTCAGGATGCCGAGGCAGTGGACGACGGCGAAGCCGCGGACCGGGCCGGAGCCGAAGATGAGCAGCGCGAGGCCGGCGATGAGCGTCGTCACGTTCGAGTCGACGATCGTGCGCCATGCATGCTCGTAGCCGGCCGTAAGCGCGGCGTGGGGCGTGGCCCCCCAGCGCAACTCCTCCCGGATGCGCTCGTTGATGAGCACGTTGGCGTCGATCGCCATGCCGAGCGTGAGCGCGATCGCGGCGATGCCCGGCAGCGTCAGCGTCGCCTGCAGCATCGACAGCAGCGCGACGAGGAGCATCAGGTTGACGCTGAGCGCGAACGTCGAGATGACGCCCATGAGCTGGTAGTACACGCACATGAAGATCGCGAGCACGATGAACCCGTACATCACCGAGTCGAAGCCCTTGGTGATGTTCTCCGCGCCGAGCGACGGGCCGACGGTGCGCTCCTCGACGATCTCCATCGGCGCGGCCAGCGCGCCGGCGCGCATCAGGAGGGCGGTGTCGTTGGCCTCGCGCGTCGTCATGCGCCCGCTGATCTGCACGCGCCCGCCGCCGATCTCCTCGCGGATGACGGGGGCGGTGATGACCTCGGCCTTGCCTTTCTCGACCAGCACGATCGCCATGCGCTTGCCGACGTTCTCGCGCGTGACTTCCTTGAAGATGTTGGCACCGGCGCCGTCGAGATTGATGTGGACCGCCGGCTCGTTGGTGCGTTGATCGAACCCTGGTTGCGCGTCGTTGATGCGATCGCCGGTCAGCACGACCTGGCGTCGCACGACGAGCGGCTGCCCGCCGCGCTCGGTGAACAGGTCGCTGCCGATCGGCACGTGTCCCGCGAGTGCCGCCTCGAGCACACCCGGATCGTCGTTGACCATGCGGATCTCGAGCGTCGCGGTGCGGCCCAGGATGTCCTTGGCGCGCGCCGTGTCCTGCACGCCGGGCAACTGCACGACGACGCGTTCGGCGCCCTGCTGCTGGATGATGGGCTCGGCCACGCCGAGTTCGTTCACGCGATTGCGCAGGATCTGGATGTTCTGCGCCACGGCGCCGTCCTGGATCCGCTTTTGCGCCTCGGGCTTCAACGTCGCGATCAGGCGCAGGTCGCCGGTACCGTCGGCCTCACGGAAGGCGAGGTCCGGGAAGTTCTGCATGATGACCGCGCGTGCCTTGTTGCGCTCGGCATCGTCGCGGAAGCGCATCACGACGTTGCCTCCCTCACGCGAGATGCCACCGTACTGGATCTTCTCCTTGCGCAGCAGCGAGCGCAGGTCCGCGGTGTAGCGGTCGGCCGCCTTGTCGAGCGCCGCCTTCATGTCGACCTGGAGGAGGAAGTGCACGCCGCCGCGCAGGTCGAGGCCGAGGTACATCGGCAGCGCGCCGATCGCCGCCAGCCACTGCGGCGACGAGGAGAGGAGGTTGAGCGCGACGATGTAGTTGTCGCCGAGCTTCGTCTGCAGGACGTCGCGTGCCTTCAACTGCGTGTCCGGATCGTTGAACCGGACCTTGATGCCGGTGGCATCGAGCGCCGCGCCGCGGAACGCCACGTTGGCTGCCTTGAGCGCTTCCTCGATCGTGCCGAGCGTTGCCGTATCGATCTTGGCCTTCGTCGACGACACCTGCACCGCCGGGACGTCAGGGAAGAAATTGGGCAGCGTGTACAGCGCGCCCAACAGGAGCGCGACGACGATGACGACGTATTTCCAGGCGGGATAGCGATTCATGGCGGCGTTTCGCCTTTGGCGGCAGGGCGGGACGAACGAGCGGCGACCCCGGCGGCAGCGGTGGGGGGTGCGCTACAGCGCTTTGATCGTGCCCTTGGGCAGGAGTTGCGCGACGGCGCCGCGCTGGACCGTGATCTCGACGTTCGGCGCGACCTCGACCACGGCGTACTGGGCGTCGAGCTTCGAGATCTTGCCGACGACCCCACCTGCGGTCACCACCTCGTCACCCTTCTGGAGGGCGGCGAGCATGGCCTTCGTTTCCTTCGCGCGCTTTTGCTGCGGCCGGATGAGCAGGAAGTAGAAGACGATGAAGATCGCGATGATGGGCAGGAACGACATGAGGTCGCCACCGGCGGGAGCGGCGGCCTGCGCGTAGGCGGGACTGATCACGGAAGCATTCCTCCAAAGGGTCGTGGGCGCGGCGCGGCGGTACGGCGTTCGCCGGGGCAGGAACCGCCGCTGCACCGGAGCTTGCGGCCGCGGTCGAGGGGTTTCGTGCGGACGGTCGGGAAACGCCGGGTGCTCGCGACGAATCCTCTTTGCGAACAACTGGTTATTCTAGCATGCGACCCCGCTCCTGGTGGAAGCGCTGGACGTAGGCGGGCAGCGCATCGGTGGCCACCGCGTGGCGCAGCTCCGCCATGAGCGTCTGGTAGTAGAAGAGGTTGTGGATCGTGGCCAGGCGCGCGCCGAGGATCTCGTTCACCCGCTGCAGGTGATGGAGGTACGCGCGCGAGAAACCGCGGCACGTCGGGCAGGCGCAGGTGGCGTCGAGCGGCGCAGTATCGGTCCGGTAGCGGGCGTTGCGGATCCTGAGATCGCCGAAGCGTGTGAACAGCCATCCGTTGCGCGCATTGCGCGTCGGCATGACGCAGTCGAACATGTCCACCCCGGCTTCGACCCCGGCCACGAGATCCTCGGGGGTGCCAACGCCCATGAGGTAGCGCGGGCGATCGGGCGGCATGCGCGGCGCGACATGCGTGAGGATGCGACGCATCTCCTCCTTGGGCTCACCCACCGACAGGCCGCCGATCGCGTAGCCCGGGAAGCCGATGTCGACGAGCCCCGCAAGCGACGCGTCGCGCAGGTCCTCGAACATCCCGCCCTGCACGATGCCGAAGAGCGCGTTGGCATTGCCGAGCCGGGCGTGCTCGGCGTGCGAGCGGCGGGCCCAGCGCAGCGACAGTTCCATCGACGCGGCGGCTTCGTCACGGTTGGCGGGGTACGGCGTGCACTCGTCGAACACCATCGCCACGTCCGAGTCGAGGACCTTCTGGATCTGCAACGAGGTTTCCGGGGAGAGGAAGAGCTTGTCGCCGTTGACCGGTGAGGCGAAGGCGACGCCTTCCTCGCTGATCCGGCGCAGGGGGCCCAGGCTGAAGACCTGGAAACCCCCCGAGTCGGTGAGGATCGGCCCACTCCATCCCATGAAGCGGTGCAGGCCGCCGTGCGCGGCGATGACCTCGATACCGGGTCGCAGCCACAGGTGGAACGTGTTGCCGAGGACGATCCGCGCGCCGAGGTCGACCAGTTCGGCCGGCGCCATCGCCTTGACCGTGCCATAAGTGCCCACCGGCATGAAGACGGGCGTGTCGACCGTGCCGTGCGCGAGTGTGAGGACGCCGCGGCGCGCGGCACCCGAGGTGGCGAGAACTTCGAAGGACATGAACGGCAGCGCCCGGTCGGGGCGCGCAGCGCAGCGCCGCGGATCAGCGTCGCTCGCGCAGCACGCGACGCGGCTCGCGCCGACGCAGCGTCCAGGCGCCCGCGCCGGCGACGAGGAGGAACGTCAGGATGAGTCCCCATTGCGACAGCGTCGGCACGTTCGCCGGATTGCCGCCCGGCGCCAGGCCGAACGGTGGCTTGCACCCGGCTGCACCGAAGTCGAACGCGTTTTGCCAGACCCGGGTGAAATCGCCGCCGTAGTCGGTACCGGTGGCGCCAAGCAGCGGGTAATTCGGCGCGATCGCGATGTGGATCACGCACGCTGCACCCGTGAGGCGGAACGCGATCGCGGGGTCAGGCTTGCCGAGCGCGTTGGGCACGTTCCAGTTGGCGAGGACGATCGTCCCGTCCTTCGCGTTGTTGCCGCCGGCGAACTTGGAACTGGTCAGCGCCGTGACGCCGGCCGTCAGCGGATGCGCCCTGATGCTCGCGGGGTCGAGCGAGCGCGGCGCATACGGCGTGCCGACGCCGTCGGTGGTGTTGGGATCGAGCTTTTCGAGGTCGCCCCAGCCGTGCGGGGAATTGTTCGGCAAGCCGTCCGAGCGATCCTGCTCGTAGAACGCGCCGATCACGACCGGGCGTCCGGTGTTGGCGAACGCCGCGGCCACGTTGCCGACGGCCGGCGCGTTCGGATACGTCATGTCCTCGAAGATCAGGAGCACGTCGTAGGCAGCAAGCAGCGTCGGCAAGGTCGGCGACACCACGGCCGTGTCGACCCCGGTGAACGTGTGCGAGCGAATCCGGTTGCCGAAGTCGGCGGCGGTCTGCGTCGCATAGCGATTGGTGAGGACCCCGACGCGCGCAGCTTCGGCAGGCGCGGTCAGAAAGGCGAGGACGAGGAACGGGGCGAGCATGCCGCCCAGCGCCGCCCGCAACAGAGGAGGCTTCATGGAATGCGCAAAATCCAATCACGCAAGCATCGGTGGTGGATTTCGCCAAGAATTCAGTTGCCGTCAGATTAGCGCGTCGGCCGTCTCCTGCCAATCGAAATCCCGTCACGGAGGCGCTGCGCGGCGACTATTGTTGTGCATTGGCAGGGTTTGGCCCTCGTTTGTCGTGATGTGACGACGCTCGCGCAATTGACTGTCGGGCAGCGACGTCAATCCTGCACCGCGTCGCAGGGCCGGGCCCGGTCGAGCAGCATCGCATCGCCGTAACTGAAGAAGCGGTAGCGCGCCGCCACGGCGTGCGCGTACGCGGCGCGAGTGCGCGCCGTGCCGGCGAAGGCGCTGACCAGCATGAGCAGCGTCGAGCGGGGCAGGTGAAAGTTGGTGACGAGCCGATCGACGATCCGGAAGCGGAATCCCGGCGTGATGAACAGCGACGTTGCCGCCCATCCCGCCGTGGGCCCCTCGGGCGCCTGCGCCGCCGCCTCGAGAGCCCGCAGCGTCGTCGTGCCCACGGCGATCACCTTCGCACCCCGCGCCCGCGCCGCGGCGAGGGCATCGACGGTCGCCGCCGGCAGTTCGTAGCGCTCCTCGTGCATGCGATGCCGGGTGATGTCGTCGTCGCGCACGGGAAGGAACGTTCCAGCGCCGACGTGCAGCGTCACGAACGCGTGCTGCACGCCGCGCTGCGCGAGTGCCGCAAGGGTTGCTGCGTCGAAATGCAGCCCCGCCGTCGGCGCTGCGACCGCACCGGGTGCGCGCGCGTAGATCGTCTGGTAGCGCTCGCGATCGGTCGCGGTCGCGGCGCGCTGCACGTACGGCGGGAGCGGCATCTCACCGTGCTGCGCGAGCCACGCGTCGAGCGGCGTGTCGATGTCGAAGACGAGGTGGAAGAAGCGCTCGTTGCGCGCCAGCATGCGCGCGCTCGCCCCGCCCGGCAGGTCGATCGTCGCGCCCTCACGCAGGGCGTGGCTCGCGCGCACCTGCACCCAGGCTTCCCGTTCACCGACGATGCGCTCGACGAGGAGTTCGACGCGCCCGCCGCTCGGCTTGCGCGCGTGCACCCGCGCGGCGAGCACGCGCGTGTCGTTCATGACGATGAGGTCACCCGGGCGCACGAGGTCCGGCAGCGCGGTGAACTCGCGATCGACCAGGCGTTCGTCGTCGACGTGCAGCAGCCGCGCCGCGGCGCGCGCGGCCGGCGGTTCCTGCGCGATCAGTTCGCGCGGGAGGTCGTAGTCGAAGTCGGTCAGGCGCAACGGCGTTGCTGTACGGGCGCGGGTGCGCGGCGCAGCTTGCGTGGTGCCGGGAGGGGGAATCGAACCCCCACGGTGTTGCCACCGGCGGATTTTGAGTCCGCTACGTCTACCAGTTCCGTCATCCCGGCACGGGTCCCACGCGCCACGCGTCGATCACCGGCGTGGCGAGTGCGCATTATCGCAAACTGCACGGCGGCGCGCCGCCGCCGCACGTCACGGCGCTCGCGCATAGGTCACGAACGCGTACGGCAGGCCATCGTCGGTCAAGCGCGCGTCGCGTGCGATCTCGACGAAGGCGGTGCGCTCCCACGCGGGAAAGCGAACGTCACCCGGGAAATCGCGGTCGATCTCGGTCAGGTGGAGGACGTCGGCGTGCGGCAGCGCGGCCGCGTACAACTGCGCCCCGCCGATGCAAAAGTGCGGCAGCGGGTGCGTGGCGCGTTGCAATGCATCGTGCAGCGAGCCGGCGACGATCGCGCCGGGTGCGACGAAGTTCGGGTCGCGCGTGACGACGATGTTCTCGCGATGCGGCAAGGGGCCGCGCAGCGACTGCCATGTCCGCCGTCCCATCACGACCGCGTGTCCGGTCGTGAGCGCACGGAAGTGCGCGAGATCGGCCGGCAGGCGCCACGGCAATGCGTTGCCGGCACCGATCACCCCATTGCGGGCGATGGCGGCGATGATCGCGAGCGCGGCGGGTCGCGCTGCGCCGCCGGGCGGGGGCGATGCCATAATGCGCGCCATTATAAGAGGGCATCTCGCGTGTATTACCCGCGCTCCTTCCTCAAGTTCATCCTGTTGGGGTTCCTGCTCGTGAGCCTGCCGCTCGTGTACGCGCTCGCCGAGCTCCTGCTCTCGCTCGACCGGCTCGCCACGCAAAGCCGTGCCGAGGTGTTGCAGGCATCGCAGGCGGCGCGCTCGTCGCGCCTGCTGTTCGAGCAGGTCACGACGCTCGAGCGCATCGCGCGTCAGGAGATCATTCTCGAAGATCCTGCACTCATCGAGGATTACGGGCGCTTGCGCCAGGAGTTCGCGCGGACGACCGAGCAACTCGCGCTGCTGCCGCTCGAGCCGGCACAGCGGGAGAACCTCGACCGCATGCGCGAGCGCGAAGGCGCGCTTTTTGCGCTGCTGCGCGATGGACAGCGCACGCCCGACCTCGCACGCCGCCTGACCGGGGGTTACGCGACGCTGGTCGAGGAGACGCAGGGGATGCTGAGCGCGACCACGCAGCTCACGCAGGGCGCGATCGAGCGCTTGCAGGAGACGGCGTCCGAAGGGCGCGAGAAGTGGCTGTGGCTCGCGCTCGCCTCGGTGGCGATCGCGCTCGTCCTCGCGCTGACGTTTGCGCTGCTGATCGCACGCCCGATCCGCCAGCTCGACCACGCAGTGCGACAACTGGGCACCGCCGACTTCAAGCACGCGATCGAGGTGGGCGGGCCGCAGGACCTGCGCTACCTGGGACAGCGTCTCGAATGGCTGCGCGCGCGGCTGCACGAGCTCGAGCAGCAGCAGACGCGCTTCCTGCGCCACGTCTCGCACGAGCTCAAGACGCCGCTCACCGCGGTACGCGAAGGCGCCGAGCTCCTGCGCGACAACGTCGGTGGCCGCCTTACCGCCGAGCAGCAGGAGATCGTGCGTATCGTGCGCGAGAACACGCTGTCGCTGCAAAAGCTCATCGAGGATCTGCTCACGTATCACCAGTCGCGCGCTCTCGAATCGGCGACCATCGCGCCGGTGGCGCTGGCCGAACTCGTGCGGCGCGTGCTGCGCGAGCAGAAGCTCGCTGCCTCGGCCCGCGCCATCGACGTCGAGACGACACTGGCACCCATCGTCGTCGCGGGCGACCTGGAGCGCATCCGCACCATCGTCGACAACCTGCTGTCGAATGCGATCAAGTATTCGCCACGCTCGGGCGTGATCGAGATCGTGCTGACGGCGCAGGAGGGATTTGCGGTACTCGACGTTTCCGATCATGGGCCGGGCATCACGGCCGCCGAGCGCACGCGCGTGTTCGATTCCTTCTATGCGGGCAAGCCGCCGCCTGACGGCAAGGTCAAGGGGTCGGGGCTCGGCCTTGCCATCGCCCGCGAGTACGCGCTCGCGCAGTCCGGGCGGCTCGAGGTGCTCGATCGCGTCGACGGCGCGCAGGGCGTGCGCTTTCGCCTCTTGCTGCCGCTTTCGCTCGGTGCCGCCCGCGCCGCCGACGGCCACGCGGTCGCGCGCGATCCGGTCACGGTCGGAGATCGCTCGTGAGCCAACGTGCGGCGCGCGCGCTCGTCGCGATGGCGGCGTGCCTGTGGCTCGCGGGTTGTGCGGCACCGGGAAGCGTCGTCGTCATGACGCCGATCGAGGAGCAAGCCCCCGAAGAGGTGCAGGTGCCGTCCCCGCTCGTCGACTATCCGCCGGTCGAACCCGTCGAGCCGCCGCTCGACATGGCGGAAGTCGAGCCGCCACCCGCGCCGCCGCCAACGGTCAGCGCCGCTTCGCCGGCAGGCGGTGCCGCTTCGCCGGCAGGCGGTGCCGCGCCGGAGCCGCTACCCGACCCGGCGGCCGCCTCCAGCGTGACGCCGGTGCCGGCCGAGGCGCCGCCGGCGACATTTTCGGCCGCGCCCGCGCCGATCGCCGCGGCCATCCCGACTCCGGCGCGCGCCGCACCGCCAAGTCCAGCGCCGCCGCCACCGCCACCGCAGGATCAGGAGCTCCTCGCGCTGCTGTCGGACTTGCAACGCTACGGCAGTCTCGGCAGCGACGACGTGCGGCGCGAGTTGACGAACGCAACGAACGCGCTCGCCCGTCACCGCAGCGATTCCAACCGGATCCGCCTCGCCGTGCTGTATTCGCTGTCGCGCGGCAACCCGCAGGACGACCAGCGGGCGATCCTGCTCCTCGACAACGTGGTCAAGGGCAACGGCGCCAACGCGGGCATCAAGGAGCTCGCCATGGTGCTGCACGTGCAGATCACGAGCCGGCAGCGCGCGGTGCGCGACGAGCAACAAAAGGCGGACGCCGCGCTCCAGAAGCTCGAGGCGCTGCGCGAGATGGAACGCAGCCTCATCCGCGACCGCGTCCGCAGCGGCGGTGGCGGCAGCGGCGGCGGCAGCGGGGGTGGCAGCGGCGGTGGCGGTGGGGGTGGAGGTGGGTAAGGCATCGCATCGGCTTTTTCCACGCCCGCGGCTGCGTTCCGGTCGCCCAAGGTTGACGACAGCTCCATAGAGGAACGACACGCATGTCCAGCGACATCCTTCTCGTCGACGACGATCCCGATCTGCTACGGCTCATCAGCCTGCGCCTGACGTCCGCCGGTTACCGCGTGCGCACCGCGGAGAGCGCCGAGACGGCGCTTGCGGCCATCGCCGTGCGTCGCCCGGCGGTCGTCGTCACCGACTTGCGCATGCCGGGGATCGACGGCCTGCAGCTCTTCGACGCCATCAACCGCCAGCACGCCGGTCTGCCGGTGCTCATCCTGACCGCGCACGGCACGATCCCCGATGCCGTGGCAGCGACGCAGCGCGGCGTGTTCGGCTTTCTCACAAAGCCGTTCGACAGTCAGGAGTTGCTGCAAAAGGTCGCCTCGGCGCTCAAGCTCGCCGGTGACGACGCCGGCCGCGGCGACGGCGCGCCGGGCGAATGGCGCGAAGGGATCATCACGCGCAGCGCGGTGATGGAGGACCTCCTGCGCCAGGCGAAGCTCGTCGCCGAATCCGACGCGAGCATCCTCATCTACGGCGAATCGGGAACCGGCAAGGAGCTCCTCGCACGCGCGGTGCACCGGGCGAGTCCGCGTCGCGACAAGCCCTTCGTCGCGGTGAACTGCGGCGCGATTCCGGCCGAGCTCCTGGAGTCCGAGCTCTTCGGCCACGCGCGCGGCGCGTTCACCGGTGCGGTGCAGGCGCACAAGGGACTGTTTCAGGCAGCCGACGGCGGCACGCTCCTCCTCGACGAGATCGGCGATATGCCGCTTCCCTTGCAGGTGAAGCTCCTGCGCGTGCTGCAGGAGGGCGAGGTGCGCCCGGTCGGCGCGACGCAGGCGATCCCCGTCGACGTGCGCGTGATCTCGGCGACGCATCGTGACCTCGATGCGCACAAGGCGTCCGGGCAGTTTCGCGAAGACCTCTACTACCGGCTCAACGTCGTGTCGCTCAAGCTCCCGTCGCTTGCCGAGCGCCGCGAGGACATTCCGGTGCTTGCCGCGCACTTCCTGCGCAAGCTCGGCGAGCGCTACCGCAAGCCGACCACCACGCTCGCGCCGGATGCGATGGCGCTGCTCGTCGCCGCGCCCTGGCCCGGGAACGTGCGCCAGCTCTTGAACCTGCTCGAGCAGGCGCTCGCGCTGACGACGACGTCGGTGATCTCGGCCGCGCTCGTCCAAAGCGCGCTCAAGGAGGACGCGGCCGCGCTCGTCCCCTTCGAGGAGGCGCGCAAGTCGTTCGAGCGCGACTATCTCGTGCGGCTCCTCAAGATCACCGGCGGCAACGTCACCCAGGCGGCGCAGCTCGCCAAGCGCAATCGCACCGAGTTCTACAAGCTCTTGCAGCGGCACCGGCTGGAGCCCGCGATGTTCAAGGAACCGAAGACGTAGGGCGCGCGCCGCATCCGCGCGCGAGGCGGGCGCCCGGCGTCTGCCGGCCCGCGCAACCTGCCGAAGATGGTTGTCGTCCCGCGACGACAGCCATTTCGTCGCGTAATCATCAGCTTAATGCTTTTGTCATGATTGGCGTCGGCGTTCTGCGACAGCCGGCCCGCGACGTGCGTGCCACGGGCGGCGCAGCTTTGCGCAGCGAACGCGGGCGGCTCCCTATGTAGACGGACTCGTTCGCTCTCGTTGGTCGTCGGATGGCATGGCACTTGCTATGCCTTGGATGTCTCCCTGCGCTGACGCGCTGCCAAACTCAGGACGCCCCGATGGACATGCTCGCTCCGGAATTCGCCAGGCACTGGCTCGCCGATCACGCGGAGGACGCGGCGGCGCCGGTCGAGTCGAAGGCGGCGGTCGACGAGGCAAGCGAGGAGGCGGCCCTCGAAGATCTCGCCGAGCGCGTGCAGGCGGCGCGTCTCGTGCGCTAGTCGCAAGCGTTCGCTGAATTTCGCAAGACGCCACCGGACGGCGCAAGGTCCGGGTCCCGCGGAGTGGGCCAATGCTCCGGTCATCGGAATCCCCCTTGCCCGCTACATTTCCTCCCGGCGGGCTTTTTTTTGGCTCTTCGCGACGCTGCGCGACGGCCGTGGCCCGAACGCGACGATGACCTCGCGGCTCGCATTCGCGGGCGCGCTCGTGGTGCGTCGTAGAATGGGCCTTCGCGGGGTACGTTGGAGTCGTGTCATGGGCAAGTCCATCGCTTTGCAATCCGCGGGTGCCGTTCGGATCGGTGCGTACCGGGCCGATCCCGCCGGCAAGCCGCGTGGCGGTCTCGTCGTGGTGCAGGAGATCTTCGGCGTCAATTCGCACATCCGCGCCGTGTGCGATGGCTACGCCGCCGAGGGCTACCTCGCGGTCGCGCCGGCGCTCTTCGACCGCATCGAATCCGGCATCGAACTCGGGTACACCGCATCAGACATCGCGAAGGCCCGCGGCTTGCGCAGTCGCAGTGACGTCGATGCGGCGTTGGCTGACCTCGCGGCGGCGCGTGACGTGGCGGCGGAAGCAGGCAAGGTCGGCATCGTCGGCTACTGCTGGGGCGGCTATCTCGCCTGGCTCGCGGCGGCGCGCCTTCCCGGCTTCACGTGCGCGATCGCCTACTACGGCGGCGGCATGCACGAGGCGGTCGCCGAAACGCCGAAGGTGCCGGTCTTGGGACACTTCGGGCGCAAGGACGCGATGATCCCGGTGGCCGGGATCGAAGCACTCGCCAAAGCGCACCCCGCGCTGACGGTGCACTTCTACGACGCCGACCACGGTTTCAACTGCGACCAGCGCGCCTCGTATCACGCCGCGTCGGCGACGCTCGCGCGCGAGCGCACGCTCGCCTTCTTGCACCAGCACGTGGGCTGACTAGCTCTGAAGTGTCAAGCGGTTGTTTCTGGACTGAGGGAGGCGGCTGATAGGTCAGAAGCCCGTAGAGACGACAAACCAGGCGCTGAACAACGCCCGAGAAACTGAATGCCGTTGGAAAAAGCATGGGCCAGATAAAGCGGTTTCTGCGAAGGACCTGACCCCGAGTTCAGCCGACCCCGTAGGCGGACGGCCGCGACGAACAGTTAGACTGCACTGTGGCCAAGCTGCTTGAGCCCAGCAAGGTTGTCCCACTCGGCCCATGCCTCAACGATGCGCCCGTTCTCGAGACGGTAGATCGCGAGATAGGTGGCTTCAAGCACCTTTTCCGACGGCGGGAACTGACCCATGGGACCAAGCTGTGTGCCACGAAACAGATGGCGTGCGGCAACCTTGTCTCCCTCCGCCACGAGGTCGAGCAGAGTTTCGTGGGCGTCGGGAAACGTTGCGTACTCCGCCACCAGGAAAGCAACAAGATCCTCAGCCGAACGAACACCCGGTTCGCCGGCGGCGACGCTGTGACGCCTGAACTCGGGAGCAAGAACAGCGTGGAGGCGAGCCCAGTCTTTCGCATTGATCGCCTCAACGAAGGCGCGGACGACGGACTTGCTGTCTACCTGCATGGATGCGCTGACGTGGATTGTGCCGCGTAACGTTCAGCGTGAGCGGCGCGCCACCACCGAAGTGACGAGCAAGAAGCCGCGCGTCGGCGCGTCCGCTCGAACCCGAGGTCAGGCGGCAACTTGAAGAGCCGAGCGTAGAAACCCAGGGGCGAAGTCGGCGCCATTCGGCCACACCAACGTACGCAACTCCGGATGAAGTACGAATTGCCGAAATGCCTCAACGCTTCGCAACGGTTCAAGTATGGGGCCATGCAATTCGTCGGAAAGGTCCAGCTCACCCTCGGCTCCATCAGTGAAACGCAGCCAGATAGTGTGGCCGGAGACATGCCGAGCTTCAATGACATGCGGCAACATGGAGGTCACTCCAGTGGTTCAATGCGCGGCAACGGCCGGCTGGCACGTGCCAATGGCCAAGCTTGAAGAAGTTCGATCCGATGCAAATCCTTCCACTCGAGCACGTGAGACAACGCGCGTTGCGGAAAGTCGCCATTCACTCGACCGACTCGATCTCCACTGTGATCTCGAAGTCGCCGTAAATCGCGTGGAAATGCGCAGGTCTGTGATCGCGGTAACACATGGCAATGACAATACCGAGGAAGCGGCTCAGTTCAGGCATGCATCATTGTAGTGCCGAAGGCTTGGTCTCGTTGACGTCTAACGTACGAGGTGGCCAGCGCGCGAGGGCGGACGGTCATGCCCGCGCGGAACATCATGGACCTATGCGCCGTCCCGGCATGGCTGGCTGCCGTAGTGCGTCCGGTTGAACGACATGTTAGGCCTCAGCCCTTGCCGCGCCGAGTTGCTTGACCATGTGGTACTTGACGATGCCGTGCGGAAGCCCGCGACGGACGTACTCAGCGCGGTAGCCAAGCCGCTCGTAGAGCTGCGGAGCTTGAAAGCTGAACGTCTCCAAGTAGCAGGAAGTGCAGCCATGGCGCCGCGCGCTGATCTCGAACTCGGTGATCAACGCCGCGCCGAGGCCTTGCCCCCGATGCGCCTCTGCGACCCAGAGTTGCTGCAGCTCGTAGTTGCTACCCCACCAGCGACCGATGGCACCCCCGAGCAGCTGGCCGCAGTCGTCGTGCGCGAAGCACGAGAGGAGCCGTACTTCGTGCAAGGGTGCAGCGCGGTCGTTGAACTGACCCAGGCCGAGATCAACGGCGCGCGATTCTTGGTCCGGGTGGCTGTCGTGGTTGCTGAGCCTGAACGTGACCATGCGCGGTCCTTGAGGCCTAGCGCGAAAGGTGGCCGGCGCGCGCGAGGCGGGCGAAGCCTCGCCGGGGTGCGTCCGCGTTGACCGCAGGGTTAGCCTTCACAGCGCAGAAGTGTCTTCGGCTCAAGTCCATCGAGGCGACCGACGAGTTCTTGGGCCGGTGCAAGCAGCGACTGAAATCGATTGTCTCGTGCCACCAGGACAGCGATAGCCAGTGGCAAGGCGCCAAGATTCTGCTGGTACTGCAGGTTCTGGTCGGCAGTGACAAAGACGTCGAACTGCTCCGCTGCCACCCGAAGCAATTCACCGTTCTTGAGACCGGACCAGCCTGCCTCGACCACCGTGACAACATCGTGACCAGAGAACGCACCTCGCAGGCGACGGGGCAACGACTCGTCAAGAAGTATGCGCATGCGGTATCACCGCTTCACGCGCTTGCTCCAAGACGGCAACGGCGACTTCACGGGCAACACTGGGAAAGTCGCTCAGGAACTGATCCAGAGACTCACCTGCCTCGAGATAGTCGAAGAGGTTCTTCACGGGCACGCGCGTTTGCGCGAACACTGGCGTGCCCCCCTGAATCTGTGGATCAACCGCAATGAGTTCCCGGCCCATGCGCGAATGATACGCCGCCGCCTTCGTGAAGGCTAACGAATAATAGGGACTTCCCCGTCACGGTCACGGCATCGAGGTGCCAAGATTGAAGTGTCGATGTTCAATCTGAAACCGGAGGGGAAGTCATGGATAAGGTTACTACCGTTGGCTTGGATCTCG
>JADZDD010000038.1 GCA_020851235.1 Burkholderiales bacterium
AAGACCATCTGCAGTGTGAGCACTTCTTGCCTTGGAATAAATCCAGCAGCAGCTATTCGCCACCACCAGACCCCACCAACAAGCACCCACACCTATCGGTTGCAAATTGTTAAAGAACGCGTCGCGCTTCGATCGTGGTCTCGCGGCGACGTTCCGGCGGGACTGACACCCCGCGGCGGCGCCACGCTACCGTTTCGCGCCGTCGGCGCGATCGTCCCCCTTGTCCTGCACTTGCCGGGGGGAAGTTTTCAAAGCAGCGAAGAGCAGAAATTATAATCGAGCTTCCGATTCCTTGCAATAACGACGACGCGCGCCGCCGGCGCCGGTGGCGACCGGCCACCTTGCCAAGGCGCCCGCCGGGTGCCGAGTTCACGATGCCTGCCTTCGCCACTGTCGCCGCTGCCCTCGACCCGCTCTCGCAGCGCTCCAGCGGGATCCATTTCGTCGGCGGCGAGACCGACGAGCGGATCGTTCCCTACGCGCAACTGCACTCGCGCGCCCTCGGCATCCTGCATCACCTGCAGCGTGCCGGCGCCCGCGCCACGACGCATGCCGTGATCCTGACCGACGGGCTCGCCCCGTTCGTCGACGTGTTCTGGGCGTGCATGCTCGGCCGCATCGTCGCCGTGCCGCTCGCGCCAGGCAACACCGACGCGCACAAGGCCAAGTTCTTTCGCGTGCTCGCCCGCCTGGAATCGCCGACGCTCGCGACCGAGCGCAAGGTCTTCGATCGCCTCAAGGCGTACGCGCTCCAGCACGGCCTCGTCGACGCTGTCGAGCGCCTGGCTCGACACACCGTGTTCCTCGACGAGATCGCCGACATCGCAACGCCGGGGATCGAGCAGCGCCCCACGCCCGACGACGTGGCCTTCATCCAGTTCTCGTCCGGGTCGACGAGCGAGCCCAAGGGTGTCGTCCTCACGCATCGAAATCTCGTCACCAACATCGGCGCCATCGCGCGCGGTATGCGTGCCGACGGCAACGACACGAGCCTGTCGTGGATGCCACTCACGCACGACATGGGCCTCATCGGCTTCCACCTCACCCCGCTCTTCCAGGGCGCCGAGCAGTGGCTCCTGCCGACCGCGCTGTTCGTGCGGCGTCCGGGCCTGTGGCTGGCGAAGGTCGCCGAGCACCGCGTATCGGTCACGTGCTCCCCCAACTTCGGCTACCTGCACTACCTCAAGACCTTCGATCGCGCGCGCGCGGGAGAGCTCGACCTGTCGTCGGTGCGCATCATCTTCAACGGCGCGGAGCCGATCGCGGCCGACCTTTGCCGCGAATTCCTCAGCGCCCTCGCGCCGGCGCGGCTCGCGTCGAACGTGATGTTCCCGGTCTACGGCCTGGCCGAGGCGAGCCTTGCGGTGACGTTCCCCGAGCCCGGGGCGCCGCTTGCCGTGGAAACGCTCTCGCGGCATGCGCTTGGGCCCGGGGACACGGTGCGCCCGGTCGCCCCCGACGCCGAGGACGCGATCGAACTCGTGCGCCTGGGCACGCCGGTCGCGGGCTGCGAGTTGCGCATCGCCGATGCCGACGGTGCCGCCGTTCCCGAAGGAACGGTCGGCCGGATCCTGATTCGTGGCGACAACGTGACCCCCGGCTACCACGACGATCCCGCGCTCACCGCCGCGGCCCGCTCGGCGGACGGCTTCTTCGATACCGGCGACCTCGGCACGCTGCGCGACGGCGAACTCGCCGTCACCGGACGCGTCAAGGACATCCTGTTCGTCGGTGGGCAGAACCACTACCCACAGGACATCGATCAGGTGCTCGCCCAGCACGCCGGCATCGAGCTTGGCCGCGCCACGGCCGCCGGTCTTCGGCGCCCGGGCGCGATGACCGACGACATCCTCGTGTTTCTCCTGCACAAGAGCGACGACCTCGAGCCCTTTGCACGGTCGGTGCGCGAGGTCCGGCGCGTGGTGAGCGAGCGCATGGGCCTTGCCGTGGCTGCCGTCGTTCCCGTGCGGCAGTTCCCCAAGACCACGAGCGGCAAGGTGCAGCGTTTCGCGCTCGCCCGCGAGTACGAGGACGGCCGATTTGCCGACGTGCTCGCGGCGCTCGCGCGCTTCGAGACGACCCCGGGCGCGCACGAGACCAGTGCGACAACGGCACTCGAGCACACGCTCCTCGCGATTTGCCGCGCGGCGATCCCCGACCGGCACGTCGACGCCGACGACAACCTCTTCGAACTCGGTACCGGATCGCTCACGCTGGCGCAGATCTACGAGAAGGTCGACGGCGCGTACCCCGGCCAGCTCGACGTGGCCGACTTCTTCGAGTATCCGACGGTGCGCGCGATGGCGACGTTCCTCGCGGGCAAGCTCGCTGCGACGAATCCGTAGCGCCGCGTCGCCCACGCGTGGCGTGACCGCGCCGAGCCCCCGCCAGGCGACACGCCGGAGCGACAGGGCCCGGACGCCGGTGGCGCGCCCACCTCATGCATACAACGGCTTGCGATACTTCCACTTGCGATTGAGCCACAGCCAGTCGGCGGGACTGCGCCGGATCTCGTCCTCGAGCTTGCGCGCGTAGCGCTCGACGATCTGCGGGCCCGTATCACGCTCGTACGGAGGCTCGGCGAGAGGCGACAGTTCGACGCTGTAGCGCCCGGGCCCCTCGCGCCGCATCGCGACGTAGAGCACCGGAGCCTTCGCGATCCGCGCGATCTTGTCCGCGCCGACGTGGAACGCCGTGTCCTGCTCGAGGAACGTCGTCCAGTGCTTCTCCTCGTCGTGCCTGGGCGTCTGATCGGCCACGAGCGCGTAGACGCGGGCCTCGCCACGACGTTTCATCACCTCGAAGACGAAACTGCGATGCGCAATGGGGTTGCCGCCGAAGCGCGCGCGTTGCCGCTTCAGGAACGTGTCGATGCCGCGCACCCGCTGCGGCTTGTAAACGGCGTCGATCGGCACGTCGAGCTCGATGCCGGCCGCGAGCAGCAGCCACTCCCAGTTGCAGAAGTGCGCGGCGAGCAGCACGACCGAGCGGCCCTGCGTGGTGTGGCGCGTGACGAGTTCCGGGTTGACGATGCGCACGCGCTCGGCAAGCTCCGGCGCGCTCGCGCTCCATCCCCACAGCGCCTCGGCGATGAAGCAACCGAGATTGCGATACGATTGCCGAACGATCGCCCGCTGCTCGGCGGGCGTCTTCTCGGGGAAGGCATTGGCGACGTTGGTGAGCGACAGCCGCCGCCGCCAGCGCAGAAGATGGTACGTGACGAAGTACGCGCCGTATCCGACGCCGTCGAGCACGCGTCGCGGGCAGCGCGACAGGCGGGAGAGGATGCGATCCAACAGATCGGGCGATGGATGCGACGCCTGCGCGCTCACGACTGCGCTGCCCGCCTGTCACATGCCGTGCAGGGCCACCCGGTGCGAAGCGTGAACGTGCGCTCCGGCGACCCCCTGTGACGACGCTGCGACTCGTCCCCGCATCGCCCCTGGCCGCGCCGGCGCCAGGTGTGCAGGCGTGGCGCTGCAGCCTTGCGGGCGACGCCGCGCAAGTCCCCTCCCTCGTCGCCCTGCTCGCTCCGGAAGAGCGGGCGCGCGCCGAGCGCTACGGTCGCCCCGATCTGCGTCTTCGCTACATCGTGGGGCGCGCGACGCTGCGCACCATCCTCGGGACCTGCCTCGACCTCGCGCCGGAGGAGGTCGCGATCGTACGCGGCCGCCGCGGCCGCCCCGAACTTGCACCCAGACACGCGACCGATCTCGACTTCAACGTGTCGCACACGCGCGCCACCGCGATCTTCGCCGTCACGTACGGCCGACGCATCGGCGTGGACATCGAGCACTCCGAACGTCGCCTCAATGTCGACGGCGTCGCCCGCAAGTTCATGACCCCGCGCGAGCAGGCGACGCTGCGCGCACTCGGCGACGACGCGCGTCGGCGCCGCCTGCTGCTGTTGTGGACGTGCAAGGAGGCGATGAGCAAGGCGACGGGCGACGCCCTCGCGGCGCCGTTTCGCGAACTCGACGTCGCGACCGACGAGCCCTTCGCACTCGTGGCCGGGCCCGCGCCGTACGTTCCGGCGCACTGGCGCCTCCACGGCATCGACGTCGGCGACGGCTTCCTCGCCACCGCCGCCTTGTGGACGGGACCTTGAGGCGAGCGGCGCGGGCGGCACGCTACGATCGCGCGCGCGCCGGCACCGCCTCGCGGTACGGCTCCTGCGCCTCATTCGTGGCAGGCTTCGCGTACTTCCACTTCTTTTGCAGCCACAACCAGTCGCTCGGACTGTCGACGATCGCGCGCTCGAGGCTGCGCGCGTAGCGCTCCACGACGACGGCGTCGTCCATGTCCTCGTACGGCGGCTCGCCCAACACGTCGAGGTGGACCGTGTAGTGGCCACGGCGCTCGCGCTCCATCGAGACGAAGTACACCGGCGACTCGAGGAACCGCGCGAGCTTCCCCGCGCCGACGAAGAAGGCGCTGTCCTGCCCGAGAAAGCGCGTCCACTGCTTCGGGTCGCTCTTGCGCGGCGTCTGGTCGGCAATGATCGCGTACGCACGCGGCGTGCCGCCGTGGGTCACGACCTCGTAGACGAACTCCTTGCGCGGGATGAGGCGCCCACCGAAACGGCAGCGCACTTCGCGCAGGAACTCGTCGAGCGGGGCGAACCGCTGCGGCTGATAGACGACGTCGATCGGAATCGGAAAGCTGACGACCGCGCCCAGGAGCAACCATTCCCAGTTACCCTGATGCGCCGCAAGCAACAGGATCGTCTGCTTGCGCGCGATGGCGCGTTCGATGAGCTCGCGATCGGCAAAGCGGACGCGCGCCTTGATCGCCTCCGCGCTGGCGCCGAAGGACCAGCAGGCCTCGGCCATCACGTCGGCCAGGTTGCGGTAGCAGCCGCGCACGATGGCGGCGCGTTCCTCCGGCGACTTCTCGGGAAAGGCGCGCGCGACATCGGCCTCGGCGTAGTCACGCCGCCAGCGGGCGACGTGGTAGACGGCGAAATAAAGCAGCGTTGCGAACCCGTACAGGACAGGCAACGGAATGCGGGTCAGGATCTTGAGGAAGAAGCGCATCAATTCGAGGCCGCGGCGATGCGCTCGGGCGGCGCCTGGACGAGCTCGATCAGCACACCCTCGCCGCCGATGGGAAACGCCTCGTTGCCCTTGGGATGGATGAAAGCGATGTCATGCCCGGCAGCCCCCCTGCGAATGCCCCCGGGGGCAAAGCGCACGCCACGCGCCGTGAGCCACTCGACCGCGCGCGGCAGATCGTCGACCCACAGGCCGATGTGATTGAGCGGCGGCTCGTGGACGGCGGGTTTTTTCGCCGGGTCGAGCGGCTCCATGAGGTCGACCTCGACGCGCGCCGCTCCGGTGCCAACGACCGCGATGTCCTCGTCGACGTTCTCGCGCTCGCTGCGAAACGTGCTCTCGACCGTCACGCCGAGACAGTCGACCCACAGCGCGTGCAGCCGTGCCTTGCTCGTGCTGCCGACGGCGATCTGTTGCACGCCGAGGATGCGAAAGGGGCGCGCCGGGTTCGTCATGATGGGTTCGACGCCGATTCGAAGCGAAGCACCGGCTGGTCCACGGTCAGGCTCTCGCCTTCCTTGGCGAGAAGCTCGGCCACGACGGCGTCGCGCTCGGCGGTGATCACATTCTGCATCTTCATCGCCTCGATGACCACGAGTCGCTCCCCGGCCTTCACCTCCTGCCCGGGCTTGACCGCGACTTCGGCGAGAAGGCCTGGCATCGGTGAGAGCAGCCAGCGCGACGTGTCCGGCGGCGCCTTGTGCGGCATCAGGCGCAGGAGTTCGGCAGCTCGCAAGGGGAGCACACGCAGGTCGGCCTGCGTTCCACGATGCGACAGTCGATAGCGCAGCCCCTGGCGCTCGACCTGCACGACGAACGGCGCACCGTTGACCGTCCCCGTGAGCAGGATCTCGCCGAAGCGCCAGTCGTCGCGAATCGCATACTCCGCGTGACCGACGCGCACGTCGTAGCCGCCGGCCGCGCGCGCCACGCGCACGGGGATCTCGTGGTCCGCCCCGATCACCACGTATTCGTCGTCGATGTGCACCCCACGACCGGGAACCTGCCCTTCGATACCGGCGGCACGATCGCGGTACGCGCGATGCACCGCGGCGGCGATGGCCGCGAGGAAATCGGCGTCGCCCGCCGGCATGTCGTCGAGGCGAAAGCCGTGCGGGTACTCCTCCGCGATGAAGGCGGTCGTGAGGCGGCCGGCGCGAAAACGCGGATGCCGCACGAGCGCCGACTGGAAGAGCAGATTGCTCGCCACGCCGCGGATCACGAACGCATCGAGTGCGTCCGCCATGCGCTCGATCGCCTCGTTGCGCGTCGCGCCGTGCACGATGAGCTTGGCGATCATCGAGTCGTAGTACAGCGGGATCTCGCCGCCCTCGACGACCCCCGTGTCGACGCGCACGCAGCCGGGGATCTCGGCTGGCGCCCGGTAGCGCACGAGCCGCCCGACCGAGGGCAGGAAGCCGCGGAGCGGGTCCTCCGCATTGATCCGGCATTCGATGGCCCAACCGCTACGGCGCACGTCCGCTTGCCCAAACGGCAGCGCTTCGCCGGCCGCCACGCGAATCATGAGCTCGACGAGGTCGAGCCCCGTGGTCATCTCGGTGACCGGATGCTCGACCTGCAATCGCGTATTCATCTCGAGGAAGTAGAACTTGCGATCGGCGCCGACGACGAACTCGACGGTGCCGGCCGACTGGTAGTTCACGGCGCGCGCGAGCGCCACCGCCTCCTCGCCCATCGCCTGCCGCGTGGCATCGTCGAGAAACGGGGACGGCGCCTCCTCGATCACCTTCTGGTGCCGACGCTGGATCGAGCACTCGCGCTCGCCCAGGTAGACGAGGTTGCCGTGTGCGTCGCCCAGCACCTGGATCTCGATGTGGCGCGGCTCCTCGATGAACTTCTCGATGAAGACACGATCGTCGCCGAAACTCGCCGCAGCCTCGGCGCGGCAGGCGAGGAGCCCTTCGCGGGCCTCGCGGTCGTCGTACGCGACGCGCAGGCCCTTGCCGCCGCCTCCGGCCGAGGCCTTGATCATCACCGGATAGCCGATCTCGCGCGCGACGCGCACGGCGTGGTCGGCATCCTCGATCACGTCGGTGTAACCCGGAATCGTGCTGACCTTGGCTTGCACCGCAAGCTTCTTGCTCGCGATCTTGTCGCCCATCGCCGCGATCGACGCGTGCTTGGGGCCGATGAAGACGATCCCCGCGGCCTCGAGGTCGCGCGCGAACGCCTCGTTCTCCGAGAGGAAGCCGTATCCCGGATGGACGGCCTGCGCTCCCGTCGCCCGGCAAGCATCGATGATGCGATCGGCGCGCAGATACGACTCGCGCGACGGCGCCGCACCGATGTTGACCGCCTCGTCCGCGAGCCCGACGTGACGCGCGGTGCGGTCGGCCTCCGAATACACGGCAACGGTCTTGATGCCCATCCGGCGCGCCGTCTTGATCACCCGGCAGGCGATCTCGCCCCGGTTGGCAATGAGGATTTTCGTGAACATGCAAGTGCCGTCGGTGCAGGATCGTCGGGAAATATCGCGGTAGCGCGTGGGCGTCACAGCGGGATGTTGCCGTGCTTGCGCCACGGATTGTCGACCTTCTTGTCGCGCAGCATCGCAAGGCTGCGGCAGATCCGCTTGCGCGTCTCGTGCGGCATGATGACGTCGTCGATGTAGCCACGCCGCCCGGCGATGAACGGATTGGCGAACTTCTCGCGGTACTCGGCTTCGCGCGCGCTGATCTTGGCGGGGTCGTTCTTCTCGTCGCGGAAGATGATCTCGACCGCACCCTTCGGCCCCATCACCGCGATCTCGGCGGAGGGCCAGGCGAAGTTGACGTCGCCGCGCAGATGCTTGCTGCTCATCACGTCGTACGCGCCGCCGTACGCCTTGCGCGTGATGACGGTGACCTTGGGGACCGTGCACTCCGCATACGCGTACAGGAGCTTGGCGCCGTGCTTGATGATGCCGCCGTACTCCTGCGCCGTTCCCGGCATGAAGCCGGGAACGTCGACGAAGGTCACGATGGGGATGCCGAAGGCGTCGCAGAAACGCACGAAGCGTGCCGCCTTGATCGAGCTCTTGATGTCGAGACAGCCCGCGAGCACGAGCGGCTGATTGGCGACGATCCCCACCGGCGCCCCCTCCATGCGGGCGAAGCCGATCACGATGTTGCGCGCGCTGTCCGGAGCGAGCTCGTAGAACTCGCCGTCGTCGACGGCCTTCGTGATGAGTTCCTTCATGTCGTACGGCTGGTTCGGATTCGCCGGCACCAGCGTGTCGAGCGAGCGCTCGAGCCGATCCGCCGGGTCGTTGCTGGGACGCAGCGGGGGACGCTCGCGATTGGACAGCGGGAGGTAGTTGAAGAGGCGCCGGACCATGAGGATCGCCTCGACGTCGCTGTCGAAGGCAAGGTCAGCCACCCCCGAGCGCGTCGTGTGCGTGACCGCGCCGCCGAGCTCCTCCGCCGTGACCTCCTCGTGCGTGACCGTCTTCACCACCTCCGGACCGGTCACGAACATGTACGACGAGTCCTTGACCATGAAGATGAAGTCGGTCATCGCCGGCGAATACACCGCGCCGCCGGCGCACGGACCCATGATGAGCGAGATCTGCGGAATCACGCCGGAGGCGACCACGTTGCGCTGGAACACTTCGGCGTAGCCGCCAAGGGATGCAACACCCTCCTGGATGCGCGCCCCGCCGGAATCGTTCAGCCCGATGACGGGCGCGCCGACCTTCAGCGCCTGGTCCATGATCTTGCAGATCTTCTCCGCGTGCGCTTCGGAGAGCGAGCCGCCGAACACGGTGAAGTCCTGCGAGAAGACGAAGACGAGGCGACCGTTGATCATCCCGTAGCCGGTGACGACGCCGTCGCCGGGGACGCGATCGCGGTCCATGCCGAAGTCGTGGCTGCGATGTTCGACGAACATGTCCCATTCCTCGAACGAGCCGCGGTCGAGCAGGAGTTCGAGCCGCTCGCGCGCCGTGAGCTTGCCCTTGGCATGCTGCGCGGCGATGCGCCGCTCGCCGCCGCCCAGCCGCGCCTGCGCGCGCATCGTGTCGAGTTGGCGAATGATGTCGTGCACGGTGGTCTACCCCTTGCCTTTGCTGTCGTTGCATGCGCCCGCGGCCGCATGGTCGCGCAGGAGTTGCGCCGCCGCCGCGGTGGGTGTCAGCGTACCGTCGCCGACCCGGGCGAGCACTCCGGGCAGGAGGCCCGCCACCCGGGCATCGGCGCGAAAGTGCTCGCGCAGGCCGGTATCGATGAGATGCCACATCCAGGCGAGCGCCTGTCGGCGCCGCTTGGCGGCAAGCTCGCCACTGGCCGCGAGCGCATCGCGGCAGGCGACGATCGCATCCCACAAGGACGCGATGCCCTCGCCGGTCGCGGCACTCGTGCGCAGGACCACGGGCTGCCAGGATGGCGAAGGCGCTCGCAAGAGCGAGAGCACGCCTTTCATCTGCATCATCGCGCGGCGTGCCGCATCCGGGTCGAGGTCGGCCTTGTTGTAGACGATCACGTCGGCCAGCTCGACGACCCCCTTCTTCATCGCCTGCAGGTCGTCACCCGCCTGCGGCAGCTGCATGAGTACGAAGACGTCGGCGAGATTCGCGACGTCGATCTCGCTTTGGCCCACGCCCACCGTCTCGACGATCACCACATCGAAGCCGGCCGCCTCGACGAAGAGCATCGCCTCGCGGGTGTGCGCTGCGACGCCTCCGAGCGCGCCGGACGAGGGTGACGGGCGGATGAATGCTTCCGGGTGTCGCGACAGCGCTTCCATGCGCGTCTTGTCGCCCAAGACCGAGCCGCCGGAGACGCTGCTCGACGGATCGACCGCAAGCACCGCCACACGCCTTCCCTGCGCGACGAGATGCAAGCCGAGCGCTTCGATCAGCGTCGACTTGCCCACGCCCGGGGTGCCGGTGAGGCCAAGGCGCAGCGCCTTGCCCGTCCGTGGCAGGAGCGTTGCCATCACGGCGGCGGCGAGCGCCTGGTGGTCGCCGCGGGTCGATTCGGCGAGCGTGATCGCCTTCGCCAGCAGGCGACGATCGCCGGCGACGATTCCGGCGGCAAGGCGCGCGCACTCGCCGGCGGCCTCCGCCACGGCTTGCGGCTCGACGCTCAACCCGGCTCGGACGCGACCGCCTGCGCGGCGCGGATCTTGGCGAGGACGTCCGCGGCGCACACCGCGATGGCGGTGCCCGGACCATAGATCCCGGCCACACCCGCCGCCGTGAGCATCGCGTAGTCCTGCGGCGGCACCACGCCACCGACGAAAACCACGATGTCGCCGGCACCCTGCGCGCGCAGGGCGGCAACGAGCGCCGGCACCAGCGTCTTGTGGCCGGCGGCCAGCGTCGACACGCCCACCGCGTGGACGTCGTTCTCGATCGCCTGGCGCGCCGCCTCCTCCGGCGTCTGGAAGAGGGGACCGATGTCGACGTCGAAGCCCAGGTCGGCAAACGCGCTCGCGACGACTTTGGCGCCGCGATCGTGACCGTCCTGCCCGAGCTTCGCCACCATGATGCGCGGCCGGCGCCCCTGCGCCTGCGCGAAGGCGGTGATCTCCGCGCCGAGCTTCTCCCACATGCCGTCCTCCGCGAACTGCGCGCCGTACACGCCGGAGACGCGCTGCGTGTCGGCGCGATGGCGGCCCCACACCTTCTCGAGCGCCGCCGAGATCTCGCCGACGGTGGCGCGCGCGCGCGTCGCGCTCACCGCGAGTTCGAGCAGATTGCCCGTGCCCCCGCGCGCGGCCGCCTCGAGATCGGCGAGCGCCCGAGCGACGGCGGCGCCATCGCGAGCCGCGCGCAGCGCCGCCAGGCGTCGCACCTGCGCCTCGCGCACCGCGGTGTTGTCGATCTCGCGCACGGGAATCACGTCCTCCTTCGCGAGCTTGAACTTGTTCACCCCGACGATGACATCGCGACCGCTGTCGATGCGCGCCTGCTTCTCGGCTGCGGCAGCCTCGATCCTGAGCTTGGCCCACCCCGATTCGACCGCGCGGGTCATGCCGCCCATCGCCTCGATCTCGGTCAGGATCGACCACGCCTTGTCCGCCATGTCCTGCGTGAGGCGCTCCATCATGTACGACCCGCCCCAGGGGTCGACCACGCTCGTGATGTGCGTCTCCTCCTGCAGGAGCACCTGCGTGTTGCGCGCGATGCGGGCCGAGAAGTCGGTGGGCAGCGCGACGGCCTCGTCGAAGCTGTTGGTGTGCAGCGACTGCGTGCCGCCGAAGACCGCCGCCATCGCCTCGATCGTCGTGCGCACGATGTTGTTGTACGGGTCCTGCTCGGTGAGCGACCAGCCCGACGTCTGGCAGTGCGTCCGCAGCATCGACGACTTGGGATGGCGCGGCGAGAACGCCTGCATGATGCGATACCAGAGCAGCCGCGCGGCGCGCAGCTTCGCGATCTCGAGATAGAAGTTCATCCCGATGCCGAAGAAGAACGACAGCCGCCCCGCGAACGCGTCGACGTCCATCCCGCGCTCGAGGGCGAGCCGCACGTACTCGCGGCCGTCGGCGAGCGTGAAGGCGAGCTCCAGCGCCTGATTCGCGCCCGCCTCCTGGATGTGATAGCCCGAGATCGAGATCGAGTTGAACTTCGGCATGTGCTGCGCCGTGTACTCGATGATGTCGGCGACGATGCGCATCGACGGTGCGGGCGGGTAGATGTAGGTATTGCGCACCATGAACTCTTTCAGGATGTCGTTCTGGATCGTTCCTGAAAGGAGCTCCGGCGCCACGCCTTGCTCCTCGCCCGCGACGATGTAGCCCGCGAGCACCGGCAGCACCGCACCGTTCATCGTCATCGACACCGAGACGCGATCGAGCGGGATGCCGTCGAAGAGAACCTTCATGTCCTCGACCGAATCGACCGCGACGCCCGCCTTCCCGACGTCGCCCACCACGCGCGGGTGATCGGAGTCGTAGCCCCGGTGCGTGGCAAGGTCGAAGGCGACCGAGACGCCCTGCCCGCCGCCGGCGAGCGCCTGGCGATAGAACGCGTTGGACTCCTCGGCGGTGGAAAAGCCCGCGTACTGGCGAATCGTCCAGGGCCGCCCGGCGTACATCGTCGCCTGCGGACCGCGCAGGTACGGCGGGAATCCCGGCAGCGTGTCGGCATCGGGCAACCCGGCGCTGTCCTGCGCCGTGTACAACGGTTTCACGACGATGCCGTCCGGCGTGTGCCAGGCGAGCGCTTCGAGATCGCCGCCCGGTGCCGCCTTCATCGCGGCGCGCTGCCAGTCGGCGAGCGAAGGCGCGCCGCCGGCAGGCGGCGCGGTCGTCGGCGAATTCGAATGGGGGTCAGGGGCGGCCACGGCGACGACGGGGAGCGCGCCGCATGTGGCGGCGCAACACCGTATTCTAGCCGCCGGCGGCGGTCACCGCGCGGCGGGCCTGCGCCGCGGCCGGTCGCGCACCCGGGACCGCAGCGATGGTGCGCCGCGCTTCGCGTCAGCGTCTCATTCGGCCGGCACGTTGGCCTCGAGTTCGGCCAGCCACGCATTGGCGTTGCCGTCCGCCGGCGCGCGCCAGTCGCCGCGCGGCGAAAGGCTGCCCCCGGCCACCACCTTGGGACCGTTGGGCAGCGCCGAGCGCTTGAACTGGCTCTCGGCAAAGAAGCGGCGCAGGAACACGGCGAGCCAGCGGCGGATCGTGGCGAGGTCGTAGGCGCGCCGCGACGCGGCCGGGAAGCCGGGCGGCCAGGGCTCGCGCGCGGCGTCGCGCCACGCGTGCCAGGCGAGAAACGCCACCTTCGACGGGCGCATCCCGTAGCGCGTGATGTAGAAGAGGTGGAAGTCCTGCAGCTCGTACGGACCGACCACGTCCTGCGTGCTCTGGAGCGCACCCCCCGCACCGGCGGGCACCAGCTCGGGCGAGATCTCGGTGGCGACGATCGCAAGGATCACGTCGCGGGTCGCGGCGTCGACCTCACCGCGCGCGGCGACCCAGCGCATCAGGTACTGGATGAGCGTCTTGGCGAGCGAGCCGTTCACGTTGTAATGGCTCATGTGGTCGCCGACCCCGTACGTGCACCAGCCCAGGGCGAGTTCGGACAGGTCACCGGTGCCGAGCACGAGCGCGCGGCGCTGGTTGGCCAGACGGAACAGGTAATCGGTGCGCAACCCCGCCTGCACGTTCTCGAACGTGACGTCGTAGTGCGCCTCGCCGCGCGCGAACGGATGCTCGAGGTCGGCGAGCATCTGTTGCGCCGCCGGCCGGATGTCGATCTCGGCCGCGGTGACGCCGAGCGCGCGCATCAGCGCCCAGGCGTTGGCCCTGGTCGCCTCCGAGGTCGCGAAGCCCGGCAGGGTGAAGCCCAGGATGTTGCCGCGCGGCAGGCCGAGACTGTCGAAGGTGCGCGCGGCGACGAGCAGCGCGTGGCTCGAATCGAGGCCGCCGGACACGCCGATCACGACGTGCTGCAAGCCGGTCGCCTGCAGGCGCTGGCGCAATCCCTGCACCTGGATGTTGAACGCCTCGAAGCAATCGCGATCGAGCCGGTCCGGATCGTCGGGAACGAACGGGAAGCGATCGATCGGACGGATGAGGCCGACGTCGGCGTCGTTTGGCGTGTGCCCGATCGCGATGCGCCGGAATGCGCGCTCCGGGTGTCCGGCCGCGCGCGCAGCCGCGTCGAAGGTCGGCGTGCGCATGCGCTCGGCGCGCAGGCGCTCGACGTCGACGTCGGTGATGGCCATCTGGCTCGCGGTGGGAAAGCGCTCGGTCTGCGCGAGCGCCACGCCCAGCTCGTGGATCGTCGCCTGGCCATCCCAGGCAAGATCGGTCGTGCTCTCGCCCGGCCCGGCCGCGGCGTAGACGTACGCTGCCTGGCAGCGTAGCGACTGCGCGGCGCACAGGAGGGCGCGCTCGGCCGCCTTGCCGATCACCGCGTTGGATGCCGACAGGTTGCACAGGATCGTCGCCCCCGCGAGCGCGCCCTGCGTGGACGGTGGCGTCGCCGCCCACAGGTCCTCGCAGATCTCGACGTGGAAGGTGAAATCGGCCCATTCCGACGCCGCGAAGACGAGGTCGACGCCGAACGGAACGCGCTGCCCGGCGAGCTCGATCTCGAGTCCGGCAAGGCCCGCCCCGGGCGCGAACCAGCGATGCTCGTAATACTCCCGGTAGTTGGGCAGGAACGATTTCGGCACCACCCCGGCGACCCGGCCGCGACAGAAGACGACGGCGCAGTTGTACAGGCGCTGCTGACGCCGCACCGGTGCGCCGACGACGAATGCGGAAGGAAGATCGCGCGAGGCGGCGACGAGGCTCGCCAGCTCGGCGTCGACTGCCGTGAGCAGCGCGTCCTGCAGGAGAAGGTCGTCGATCGCGTACGCGGAGATTCCGAGTTCCGGGAAGACCACGAGGTCGGCGTTGCGATCCGCGGCGGCGCGCATGAGCTCGAGGGTCGAGCGCGCGTTGCGCGCCGGATCGGCGACCGCGATGCGTGGCGTGCACGCCGCGACGCGAACGAAGCCTTGCCGATGCAACGCAAAGAACGAAGAGGTCATGGCCGCGGGGTAGCGCCAGGCGCGAAGCGGACATGGTAGCCCGTGCGCCCGAGCACCACCCCCGGTGCTTGACACCGCGGAGCTCGCGCCGGCCGGCCGTGGCGGGCCGCGGAAGGCCGCGCCCCGCAGTCCCGCAGCCGACGGCGGGACCCGCATGCTCGCAGGTCCCGCCGTCTCGCCCTACAACTCGTCGCCCCGCAGGCTCGGCCCGCACGCCGCGACGACGTCGGGGCCGGTGACCTTCTCCGTGCGCAGGTCGATGATCGACACCGAATTGGAGACGCGGTTGACGACGTACAGATCGCCGCCGCTGCCGTCGTTGTCGACCGGCTGTGGCGACGCCCCGACGGGAACGTGGCGCAGGATGGGGTCGAGCGCGAAGCCGGCGCCGTTCCTGCCGCGCGCACGGTAGGACAACCGCCGATGCCGGCCGGCGGTCGGCGTAGGGTAGATTGCGCCCTGGTGTTCACCTGGCCCAGGCCCACTCCCTTCGCCCCTCGATGACCGCGTTCACCGATTTCGACGGCTATCTCTTTCGCCAGGGGACGCATCGGCGCCTGTACGAGAACCTGGGCGCGCACCCGGACGGGACCGGCTGGCGCTTTGCCGTGTGGGCGCCCAACGCCCGGCAGGTCGCGGTGGTCGGGGACTTCAACGGCTGGAACGGCACCACGCACCGGCTGCATTCACGCAGCGATGACACGGGCGTGTGGGAGGGACGGGTCGACGGCGCGCAGGCAGGGCAGCGCTACAAGTTCCGCATCGTCGACGGCAGCGGAAGGCACGTCGACAAGGCCGACCCTTTCGCCTTCGCCACCGAACTCCCGCCGCGGACCGCGTCGGTGCTCGCCCACGTCGACTACCGCTGGCGTGACGACGACTGGATGGCGCGGCGCACGGCGCGGCAGGCGAAAGCGGCGCCGATGACGATCTACGAGGTCCACCTGGGCTCGTGGCGTCGCGATCCCGCGGACCCGACGCGCCAGCTCTCCTACGGCGAGATCGCACCCGCGCTCGCCGCGTACGCAGGGGACATGGGCTTCACGCATGTCGAGCTCCTGCCCGTGACCGAGCATCCGTTCTACGGTTCGTGGGGTTACCAGACCACCGCGTACTTCGCGCCGACCGCACGCTACGGTGCGCCGCAGGACTTCATGGCGCTCGTGGACACGTTGCACGCGCACGACATCGGCGTGATCCTCGACTGGGTGCCGTCGCACTTTCCCAACGACGAGCACGGCCTCGCCCAGTTCGACGGGACGCACCTGTACGAGCACGTCGATCCGCGGCAGGGTTTCCATCCCGAGTGGAAGAGTTGCATCTTCAACTACGGGCGCAACGAGGTGCGGGCCTTCCTCGTGTCGAGCGCGATGTTCTGGCTCGACCGCTACCACGTCGACGGCCTGCGCGTCGATGCCGTGGCGTCGATGCTCTACCTCGACTACGCCCGCCGCCCCGGCGAATGGATCCCCAACGCGCACGGCGGACGCGAGAATCTCGACGCGGTCGCGTTCTTGCGCGAACTCAACGACGCCGTCGCGGCGAGCTTTCCCGCCGTGTGCACCATCGCCGAGGAATCGACGGCGTGGCCGCAGGTGTCGCGGCCGACCGCGCAGGGCGGGCTCGGCTTCGCCCTCAAGTGGAACATGGGCTGGATGAACGACACGCTCGCCTACTTCCATCGCGACCCCGTCCATCGCCGCTACCATCACGACCAGATCCGCTTCAGCCTCTGGTACGCCTTCAACGAGAACTTCGTGCTGCCGCTGTCGCACGACGAGGTCGTGCACGGCAAGGGATCGCTCATCGGCAAGATGCCGGGCGACGCCTGGCAGCGCTTTGCCAACCTGCGCGTCCTCCTGGGCTACATGTGGGCGCACCCGGGCAAGAAGCTCCTGTTCATGGGTGGCGAGTTCGCGCAGGTCCGGGAATGGAATCACGAGGAGAGCCTCGACTGGCACCTCGCGAAACTGCCGCGCCATGCCGGCGTGCAGGCCTGGGTGCGCGACCTCAATGGCACCCTCGCCGCGCACCCGGCGCTGCACGCGGACGACTTCACGTCGGCCGGCTTCTCCTGGGTCCGCCACGACGACGCCGCGCAAAGCGTGCTGTCGTTCCTGCGCCACGACCCGCAAGGCAGCCCGCCGGTGCTCGTCGTGTGCAACATGACACCCGTGCCACGTGACGGCTATCGTGTCGGTGTCCCGCAAGGCGGCCGCTGGCACGAGATCCTCAACAGCGACGCCGGCACCTACGGGGGCAGCGGCCGCGGCAACCTGGGCGGCGTCACCGCCGAGGCCGTCGCCGCGCACGGTCACGCCCAGTCGCTGTCGCTTGCCGTACCGCCGCTCGCCTGTCTCTTCCTCGTGCCCATGCCGTGACGCTCCGCCGCCTGCACCGACTGACCTCCGGCCGCGTGGTGACGCCTGCGGTCAGCGCCGCCGACCCGCTCTGGTACAAGGACGCGGTCATCTACCAGGTGCACGTCAAGGCGTTTCGCGACAGCAACAACGACGGGGTGGGTGACTTCGTCGGGTTGACGCAAGGGCTTCCCTACATCAAGGACCTCGGCGTCGACACGGTGTGGGTGATGCCGTTCTACCCCTCGCCGCTGCGCGACGACGGCTACGACATCGCCGACTACCACGGCGTGCATCCGCAGTACGGCACGCTCGCCGACTTCCGGCTCTTCCTCAAGGAGGCGCACGCGCTCGGCCTGCGCGTCATCACCGAACTCGTCATCAACCACACGTCGGACCAGCATCCGTGGTTCCAGGCCGCGCGGCGCGCGCCGAAGGGCTCGGCCAAGCGCAACTACTACGTGTGGAACGACGACGACACGCGCTGGCCACAGACGCGCATCATCTTCACCGATACCGAGAAGTCGAACTGGACGTTCGACCCGGTGGCGCAGCAGTACTACTGGCATCGCTTCTTCTCGCACCAGCCCGACCTCAATTTCGACAATCCCAACGTCGTCCGTGCCGTCGTGCGCGTGATGCGCTACTGGCTCGACATGGGCGTGGACGGCATGCGGCTCGACGCGATTCCGTACCTGTGCGAGCGCGACGACACGATCAACGAGAACCTGCCGGCAACGCACGCGGTGCTCAAGCACATGCGCGCCGAACTCGACCGCAGCTACGACGACCGCTTCTTCCTGGCCGAGGTGAACCAGTGGCCCGAGGACGTGCGGCCGTATTTCGGCGATGGCGACGAGTGCCACATGGCGTTCCATTTTCCGCTGATGCCACGCATGTACATGGCGATCGCCGAGGAGGATCGGCACGCGATCACCGACATCATGGGGCAAACGCCGGAGATTCCCGACAACTGCCAGTGGGCCATCTTCCTGCGCAACCACGACGAGTTGACGCTCGAGATGGTCACCGAGCGCGAGCGCGACTACCTATATCGCACCTACGCCGCGGACCGCCAGATGCGCATCAACCTGGGGATCCGCCGGCGCCTCGCGCCGCTCATGGACAACGACCGGCGCAAGATCGAGCTCCTCAACAGCCTCCTCCTGTCGCTCATCGGCTCGCCGGTGCTCTACTACGGCGACGAGATCGGCATGGGCGACAACATCTATCTCGGCGACCGCAACGGCGTGCGCACGCCGATGCAGTGGAGCGCCGATCGCAATGCCGGGTTCTCGCGCGCCGACCCGCAGCGATTGTTTCTGCCCCCGATCATGGACGAGGTGTTCGGCTACGCCGCGGTCAACGTCGAGGCGCAACAGCGCAGCGCGGCGTCGCTGCTCAACTGGATGAAGCGCATCATCGCCGCGCGACGCGGGCACCGGGCGCTGTCGCGCGGAACGCTGCGCTTCGTGCGCCCGGGCAACCGCAAGGTGCTCGCCTACGTGCGCGCGCTCGACGGCGAGACGATCCTGTGCGTGGCCAACCTCGCGCGCACGAGCCAGCCGGTCGAGCTCGATCTCGCGGCGTGGAAGGGGCGCACGCCGGTCGAAATCCTCGGCAATACACCGTTCCCGCCGGTGGGCGACTTGCCGTACTTCATCACACTGCCGCCGTACGGCTTCTACTGGTTCCGGCTCGAATCCGAGGCGGCGGCGCCGACCTGGCACGTCGAGCGACCCGCCCCCGAGGACTTGCCCATCCTCGTCATCCCGCACGGTCTCCTCGCCGCGCTGTCGGTACGCGAGGACGCGCACGGTCCTGCCGCACTGCTCGCCCGTCGGGTGCGCGAGCAGCTCGAGCGTGACGTGCTGCCACGCGCGCTGCCGGTCCAGCGCTGGTTCACCGACAAGGAGCACGCGGTGACCGCGGTGACGCTGCGCGAGCGCGGCGAGTGGACCGGACCCGGCAGCGCCTGGCTCCTCGCGATCGCCGACGTGGCACTGGCCGATGGCGCGACGCACACGTACTCGCTGCCGCTCGCGCTCGCCTGGGAGGCCGGGGACGACGACACGCTCGCCCCGCTCGCCCATTGCACGTTCGCACGGGTACGACAGCGGGCTCGCGTGGGGATCGTCTACGACGCCTTCTGGGACGACAACTTCGTGCGTGCCGTCGCCACGGCGATGGCGCGCGCCGAACGCACGGCGGTCGACGGCGGCGAGCTCCAGTACGCGCACACGCGACACATCGGCGCGCTCAAGGATGGCTTCGTGACCGCGCTGGCCGAGCCGATTCGCCATCCCCCCTTCGAGCAGGTGAACACGCTCGTGCTGTTCGGAGAGTCGCTGCTGCTCAAGGGCTACCGCCGGCTACGCAGCGGCGTCAATCCCGAGATCGAGATGGGGCGCTTCCTCACCGAGGTGTCGCCCTTCGCGTATGGCGCGCCGCTGCTGGGGAGCCTCGAGCACGTCGCGGTCGACGGCGAGCGCACGGCACTCGCCGCGCTCTTCGGTTACGTGGGCAACGAGGGCAACGGCTGGGACTACGTGCAGGCGCATCTGCGCCGGCTCGGCGAGGATGCGCTCGCGCGCGGCAGCGCGTCCGACGGCGACGGCGGCAGCGCGACCGACCTCGCCGCCGCCCCCGGTGAAGTCGGGCTGTTGCGCGAAGGCTTTCTCGCCCTCATGGCGACGCTCGGCCAGCGCACGGCCGAACTGCACGCGGCGCTCGCGCTCGAAAGCGGGGACCCTGCCTTCGACCCCGAGCCCTTCACCTCCGAGGACGTGCAGGCGCTACGCGCGAGTCTCGTCGCCGAACTCGATGCCGCGCTCGACGCCGTGACCGCGCGGCGGGCGGAACTCGGCGCGACCGCCGCCGCCCGCGCCGAGCGCTTGCTTGCGGTCCGCGACACGCTGCGCAAGCGCGCAAGCGCCCTCGTTCCGGACAGCATCGACGCGCAGCGCACGCGCTACCACGGTGACTATCACCTGGCGCAGGTGCTCATGACACGCCACGACTTCGCGATCGTCGGCTTCGAGGGCGATCCGGCGCGTCCGCTGGCGGAGCGACGCGCGAAGCACAGCCCGCTGCGCGACGTCGCCGGCATGCTGCGTTCGTTCGCCTACGCCGCGCATTACGCGATGCAGCACGGACCCGCTCACACCGACGCCGACCGGGAGCGCGTCCGCGCACCGCTCGCGCAGTGGCGCGAGGAGACCGCGGCGGCGTTCCTCGGCGCCTACCGCGAGCGCATGCACGGCGTCGTGTCGATGCCGACGCCGCCGATCGCGCAAGCGCTCCTCGATGCCTTCGTGCTCGAAGGTGCGCTGCACGACCTGCGCTTCGAGTTGCAGCATCGCCCGGAATGGGTCGAGGTCTCGCTCGCGACGATCGCGCACGTCGTGCTCGACACGTCCGGAGAGCCCGAGGCATGAGCGGCGAGCCCGTCGAGGCCGGCGCAGGAGCATCCCCGGCGACCGCGTCGGAAGCGCGCAGCGCCACGGCACGGCCGGTGCGCACACCACGTGGGCCGCGCACTCCGCTCGCCGTCTGGCGCGGTGTGCCCGCGCCGCTCGGCGCCACGTGGGACGGCGCCGGCGTCAACTTCGCGCTGTACTCCGAGCATGCCGAGCGCGTCGAGCTCTGCCTCTTCGATGCCAGCGGGCGCCGCGAGATCGCGCGCATCGACGTCCCCTACCGGACGGACTTCGTCTGGCACTGCTATCTCCCCGAAGCGTATCCCGGACTGCATTACGGCTATCGCGTGCACGGGCCCTACGCACCCGAGGCGGGGCACCGGTTCAATGCCTGCAAGCTCCTGCTCGACCCCTACGCGAAGATGATCGACGGACCCTTCCGCTGGTCCGATGCGCATTTCGGCTATCGCATCGGCGCGCGTCGTGAGGATCTCGTCCCGGACCCGCGCGACAACGCGTCGGGAGCGTTCAAGGCGCGCGTGGTCGATTGCGCGTTCACCTGGGGCGACGACCGGCCACCCCGCACGCCATGGAAGGACACCGTCCTCTACGAGGCGCACGTCAAGGGCTTGACCCGACTGCACCCGGACGTGCCGCCGGCGCTGCGCGGGACGTACGCGGGGCTTGCCGCGCCGGCGATCGTCGGTCACCTGAAGCGCCTCGGCGTCACCGCAGTCGAACTGCTGCCCATCCACACGTTCCTCGATGACAAGCGCCTGGTCGAGCTCGGGTTGCGCAACTACTGGGGTTACAACACGGTCGGCTACTTCGCGCCGGAGGCGCGCTACGCCGCGGGCGATGCACTGTCCGAGTTCAAGACGATGGTCAAGCGCCTGCACGAGGCCGGACTCGAGGTGATCCTCGACGTCGTCTACAACCACACGGCCGAGGGCAATCACCTGGGACCCACGCTGTCGTTTCGAGGCATCGACAACGCGGTGTACTACCGCCTGCGCGAGGACGACCGCCGCTACTACTTCGACTACACGGGCACCGGGAACACGCTGTCGACCCTCCACCCGATGGTGTTGAGGCTCATCTTCGACAGCCTGCGCTACTGGGTCACCGAGATGCACGTCGACGGCTTCCGCTTCGACCTCGCCACCACGCTCGGCCGCGAGGCGCAGGCGTTCGATCCGTTCGGCTCGTTCCTCGACATCGCCCGGCAGGATCCCGTGTTGTCGCAGGTGAAGCTCATCGCCGAGCCGTGGGACCTGGGCGACGGTGGGTACCAGGTCGGCAACTTTCCCCCCGGGTGGTCGGACTGGAACGGCCGCTACCGCGACGCGATCCGCTCGTACTGGAAGGGCGACGGCGGCACGATCGGCGAGCTCGCGAGCCGCCTGTCGGGATCGAGCGATCTCTTCGCCGCGGGCGGGCGCAGCCCGACGGCGTCGATCAACTTCATCACCGCGCACGATGGCTTCACGCTGCGCGATCTCGTCTCGTACAACGACAAGCACAACGCGGCCAATGGCGAGGACAACCGCGACGGCGAAGCGCACAACCGCAGCTGGAACTGCGGCGTCGAAGGGCCGACCGACGACGCGGCGATTCGCGCGCTGCGACTGCGCCAGATGCGCAATTTCCTCGCCACGCTCTTCTTCTCGCAGGGCGTGCCGATGCTCACCGCCGGCGACGAGATCGGCCGCACGCAGCAAGGCAACAACAACGCGTACTGCCAGGACAACGAAATCTCGTGGATCGATTGGGAGCGCGACGACGAGGCACGCAGCCTCTTGGCCTTCACGCGCCGGGTGATCGCACTGCGCAATCGCCACCCGCTGTTTCGCCGGCTCACGTTCTTTCGTGGCCGCGCCGTGCACGATGACCGCGAGAAGGACATCACCTGGCTGCACCCTTCCGGACGTGAGATGGACGACGTCGAATGGAGCCAGGGTCATGCGCGATGCCTGGGCGCGCACCTGTCCGGACGCGGCCTGTCCGAGCGCGACGAGCGCGGCGTGCCGGTCGAGGACGACGATCTCATGCTCCTGCTCAATGCGCATCACGAGGCGGTCGGCTTTCGCCTCGGGACGGCGGAGGGTGCCGCGTGGGACGTCCTCGTCGACACCGCGTACGACAACGGCGACGGGCATCCGGCCGCGCAGGCGGCAGGCACCGAGTATCCGCTGCAGGGCCGCTCGCTCGCGCTCCTGTGCCGCGCGCGCACGACGTAAGCTGCAGGTCACCATGAACGCCTCCGACATTGCCACCGCCGACCTCGATGCCCTGTGCGAGCGCTTCGGCATCGCGCTGTCGTATCGCGACATCTGGTTTCACGAGCACGCCACGCCCGAGGCGACCAAGCGCGCACTCCTCGTCGCGATGGGTGTGCACGCCGACGCCTCGGCGCCGGCCGCCGCGGCGCCGACTCCGACGCTCGTCCACATCGAAGGCGATCCCGACCCCGAGATCGCGTGGCCCGCGGAAGCGTGCGTGCCGCCGCTACGCTGGACGCTCGCGTTGGAAGACGGGGGCGCGCGCCACGGGGACGGCGAAGGCATCGACCGTGCCGGTGCGTCGTGGCTGCGCTGCGCGGGACTTGCGACCGACCTGCCGTTCGGCTATCACACGTTGACCGTCGCCGACGCGCGCACCGCGCACGCGGTCGCCTTCATCGCCTGTCCGCGCCGCTGCACTCCCGTTCCGGAGCCCGCGCACGGGCGCCACTTCGGTCCGGCGCTCCAACTCTACGCGCTGCGCTCGCGCCGCAACTGGGGCATCGGCGATTTCACCGATCTCGCCCACGTGGCGCGCCTCGTCGCGGCGCAGGGAGGAAGCTTCGTCGGCGTCAATCCGCTGCACGAGCTCTTTGCCGATCGGCCGCAGGTGGCAAGTCCCTATAGCCCCTCGAGCCGACTGGCCGTCAATCCGCTCTACCTCGACGTCCTGGCGGTGGACGATTACGCGACGGCGCCGGCGGCGCAAGCGCTGGTGGCAAGCCCCGCCTTCGGCGCGCGGCTCGCGGCGCTGCGAGCGGCACCCCTGGTCGACTATCACGGCGTCGCGGCAGCGAAGCACGAGGTGCTCGCCCTCCTCTACGCCGCATTCCGTCGCGAGCACCTCGCCCGCGATACCGCGCGCGCGCGCGCCTTCCACGCTTTCGTCGCAAGCCACCGCGACGATCTCGCGAGCGCCGCCCGCTTCGATGCATTGCAAATGCACTTCGCGCGGACGACGGGGGCATGGGGGTGGCCGGCGTGGCCGGACGATTATCGCGACCGAGCGCACGATCGCGTCGAAGTCCTCGCCGCCGAGCTTGCCGTCGACGTCGACTATCACCTCTACCTGCAGTGGCAGGCCGACGTGCAGCTCGCGCGGGTCGCGCAGGTCGCGCGCGATGTGGGCATGGCCATCGGCGTGTATCGCGACCTCGCGGTGGGCGCCAATCCCGGTGGTGCGGAGACGTGGCACGATCCGCGACGCTTTGCCGCCGGCGTGCACGTCGGCGCCCCGCCGGACGAGTTCAACCAGGCGGGTCAGGACTGGGGGCTGCCGCCGTGGATTCCGCATCGGCTTGCGACCGATGGCTTTCGTGCGTTTCGTGAACTCGTCGCCGCGAACATGCGCCACGCCGGCGGGCTGCGCATCGATCACGTGATGGGGCTTTCGCGCCTGTACTGGATTCCGGAAGGGGCGAGCGCCGCGCACGGCGCGTACGTGCGCTATCCGCTGCGCGAGATGCTGGGCGTGCTTGCCTTGGAAAGCCGCCGCCACGGTGCGCTCGTGGTCGGCGAGGATCTGGGCACGGTCCCCGATGACTTTCGCAGCGTCACCGCTGCCGCGGGCATCCTGTCGTATCGCGTGCTGTATTTCGAGCGAACGCACGATGGCGAGTTCCTGCCGCCGGCGGCGTACCCCGCGCAAGCGCTCGTCACGATCAGCACGCACGACCTGCCCACGCTCGAAGGCTACTGGCAGGGCACCGACCTCGCGGCACGCGACGCCCTCGCGCTGTTTCCCTCACCCGAGATGCGCGCGCGCGTGTACGCCGATCGCAGCGCCGACCGCGAGCGCCTGCCGCGCGCGCTCGCCCGCGAGGGACTCGCCGCACCGGACCCTGCGGCACCCACGCTCGACGCCGAAGTGCGCGCCGCGGTCCACGCCTACGTCGCGCGCACGCCGTGCGCGCTGTTGACCTTCCAGCTCGAGGACGTGTTCGGCGAGACCGAGCAGGTCAACCTGCCGGCAACGACCGAGGACATGCAGCCCAACTGGCGCCGCAAGGTGACGCGCGATCTCGAGGACTGGCTCGACGACGGCCGCTTTGCCGCGATCTGCGCTGCGCTTCGTACGCAGTCATCCGCCCGCTGACTCGGGGCTGGCGCCGCTTCGCGGCGCGTTTGCTATCCGGCGGCGCGCCGCGTGCCGGCGCCGAGCGCTTCGCGCTCTTCGGTCGTCGGCAGCTGCGGCCGGTCGCGCTGCGTCGGCACGAGGCAGAGAAAGCCGAGCGCCGAATCTTCTGCCGCGCGGAACTGATGCCACGTGAGCGGCGGCACACGCACGAGATCGTACGGCGCGAGCGGCCAGACGCCGTCACCGACACGACATTCGCCACGCCCATGCAGCACCATCACGTTGTGCACGTGCTCGTGCCGCTCGAGCGTCGTGAAGCCCCCGCGCGCCACCTCGAAATAGCGCCATTGCGCCGGGATCTCGTCACCGGCAAAGAGCACCTGCCGGGTCACATCGCGAAACGGCGCCGCGCCGTCCTCCTTGTAGCGCAGCAGCGCGACGTCGTCCCACAGGAAGTCACCGCGATGGTGACGCACGATCGACTCGCTCATCGAAATTTCCTCCATGGGGCGGCCCGGCGCGACGCTCGCGGCGCATCGAGCGCGCCGATCATGCGACCCGCTCCGATGCCGCATGCACGCGGGCAACGAACGCGGCGGCCGCCGCCGGAAGATCGGCGCCCGCCTCGAGCAAGGCACCGCCGACGAGCAGCATCACGTCACGACCGTAGAAGTCCACCATCTCGTCGACGCGCGCCACCGACATGCCCCCCGCCGGCACCGGCAGCGCGGGCGCCAGGCGAGCGAACGGCGCGCGCGCCCGCTGCGCGAGGTCGCGGCAGGTGGCGGCGTCGTAGCTGAAGCGCCCGCCGTGATTGGGGAAGATCGTCGCGTCGGCGCCGAAGAGGCGAAACCAGGTACCGAGCAGGAGCGGTGGCGCGATGCGCAGCGCGCCGGCAAATGCCGGATGCGCGAGCACCGGCATCGCGAGGTGGTCGCGCACGAGTTCGGCAAACGTGGGCAGGCCGCAGAGCATCGGTGCCGCGAGGACCATGCGCACGCCTGACGCGCGCGCGAGTTCGGCCTGGGCGGCGAGTGCGGCGGGTCCTCCGGACAGCGTCGGCGCGTACACCGCGTGTCCACCGGTCGCGGCATTGGCCTCATCCACCGCGCGCTGCACGGCGACGACGCGCTCGGCAAACGGTGCGTAGGCCTGGTCGGCGATGCCGTGATCGTCCTTGATGACGTCGATGCCCGCCCGCGCGAAGGTTGCGGCAAGCTTTGCGAGCGCCGCGGGTGGCTGTCCTTGCGGCTTCAACGCCGTCGCCGTCAGCGCGCGGTCACGGGCACCGGTTGCCGCGCGCACGCCCGCAATTCCGAAGCGCGGACCCGGGAAGGCACTGACGAGCGCCTCCGGCAGGCTGACGTCGACGAGTTCGACATCCGGTTGCAGCGACGTGTTGCCGAACGCCATGTTGAGGAACTGCCCGGGCTCGCCGCCGGTGGTCGCACTGGCGAGCGCGATGCTCACGCGGAAGTGGTCGGGGCCGTCGGCGTCGATGGCCACCACGCGGCCGACGATATCCTCGCGAATGCGCGGATCGCCGATGGCCGCAACCGGCATCTCGACGCTCTGCTCGACCGCGATCGCCAACGCGCGGTGCTCGATCGTCGCCGCCGACGCGGCGACCCGATAGACGACGACAAAACGTTCGGGATCGGTGGCCGCCATGCGCCGCTCACCGCGCGGGAAGCGTGGCGATCGTCGCGCGAAACTGCTGCGCGAGCGCATCGGCGCTGCGCGCGAGCAAGGCGGTATCGACGCCGACCGCGGTAAACGCCGTCCCGAGGGTCAGGCAGCGTGCGGCAAACGTCGCGTTCGCGGTCAGGATCCCGCTCGGCTTGCCGAGCGCCGCGAGCCGTTGCAGGGCGTCCTCGATGGCCGCCACGACGCGCGGATGATCGAGTTCGCCCACCACGCCCATCGTCGCCGCGAGGTCACCCGGTCCGATGAAGACGCCGTCGACGCCCTCGACGCTCGCGATGTCCTCCAGGCGGCCGAGCGCTTCTTCGGTTTCCACCTGCACGAGCACGCATAGCTCCTCGTGCGCGCGCTGCCCGTAACGCGGCACGCGGCCGAAGCGCGTCGCCCGCGTCGCCGCCGACACGCCGCGCACGCCGTGCGGGGGATAGCGCGTGGCGAGGACCGCGCGCTGCGCCTCCTCGACCGTCTGCACGTAGGGAACGAGCAACGACTGCACCCCGACGTCGAGGAAGCGCTTGATCAACACCGGGTCGTTGCTGGCGGGTCGCACGACCGCCGAGGTGGAGTACGGCGCGATCGCCTGCAGTTGCGGCAGCACGGTGATGGGATCACCCGGCGAATGCTCGGTGTCGAGCAGCAACCAGTCGAAGCCGGCGCCTGCCGCGATTTCCACCGCGTAGGCACCCGGCAGCGTGCACCAAAGACCGAGTTGGGGTTGCCGCGCGGCAAGCGCGCGCTTGAAGTGATTGACGGGCAGGTCCATGGTCGTGGGTCGAAGGTCGCGCCGACACGCGGGTGCGCAAGCCGCATTGTCGCACCCCCGGACCCCGAGGCCGCGCCTCACCTGACCTGCCGCCACGCGCAACGCCCGATGTCCCCCCTGCCGTCGGGGCTGCAGACGTCGAGGGCGCGACCGCGCGCGTCGCGCCGGGCGTGCCGGCTACCAGGCGAACGCCACGCCCAGCATCGGCCCGCTGAAGTCCATCGACTGCAACGCGGAGCCCGACTTGAAGTCGTAGTCGAGATAGCGCCAGGCACCGATCAGTTGTCCCCAGGAAAAGGCGTAGCCCAGGCCGCCGATCAACTGGTACGTGAGCCGCGACTCGCCCGCCCCGACGTCGGCATACCACGGCACGAACCACTCCTGCCGATCCCCGAAGCGGAACTGCCCGCGTGCGCCGACGATGGCATCCCAGTAAGTCGGATGCACCGTGGTCTCGCGCGAGCGGCCGGGCCCGGTGTCGGGGCCCACCGCCGCAGACAGTTCGAGTGTCAGCGTCTGCCTGATGTCGAGCATGCGTGCGCCGCCGACGACATCGAGGCTCGCCCGTGGGTCGGTCACCGCGGCGTACGAGGCCGCGAGTTCGAGCACGGTGCCGCGCAGGGCGAGGTCGGTGTTGGCCATCACTCCGATCGGCAGTTCGTGGCCGTCGATCGACACGTCGCGCGTGTTCGTCTTCGCGCCGTGCACGTCCATGTACAGGACGTCGACGAGGAACCCGAAGCGACCCTTGTGCGCCTCGAAGGTGCCCATGAAGGCGGACTGCAGGTTGTCGAGGATCTTGCTGGCGTCGACCTGCGTGCTGCCACCGCCCGTGGGCGCGGGGAAGGTGCTCGACCCGCCAATGTCCGGGAAGTAGCCGTAGGCGATGGCGCGAAACTTCCAGCCATCGGCAAGCGACTGCGCCGCCGCCGGGGCAGGAAGCGCCGTCGTGGCGACGGCACTGGCCAAGGCCAGGGCGACGGTGGCGGGAGCGGTGCGGCGTGACTTCATGCGAATCTCCTGTGTGCTGCCAGTCATGGATGATGGGGGCGAATCCTACGCCTTACGGCGCGCACGGTGCCGCCGGCAGCGCGGCATCGACGCGCAAGGCACCGGCCACCGCAGCGAGGAACTCCGCATTGCCGAAGGGCTTGAAGAGGACGACGGGTGCCTCGATCCTGGCGAGCGCCGCGTCGGCATCGTCGCGATCCAGGGCGGTGATGAAGATCGTGGGTGGCTCCCGCCCCGCCACGGCAAGCGCGAGACGGAGGTCGACGCCGCTCGTCCCCGGCAAGTTGATGTCGAGGACGAGGCACGCGGCGGCGCCGTCGACGCCGGAGCGGATGAGCTCGTCCGCGGTGCCGAACGTCTCGACGGTGTGGCCTGCGAGCCGCAACGCGCGGGCGAGCGCGCGACGCAGCGACGCGTCGTCGTCGACGAGGAGGATCTTTCTGCCGGGCAAGGTCGACATCGAGGGGTGTGGCGCGTGCAGCGCAGCGTCAATGCCAGTGTGGCGCGCGCGACCGCGACGGACTATAGGACCTTGGGACTATCGAGGCGGGCGCGAGGTGGGCGCGGCGCGCGCGGGCCGTTCCCCACGATCGAGCGCCTGCGCGATGCGCACGAGATCGGCGAGGCGAGGCGCGTGCATCTTTTCCATCACGCGTGCGCGGTGGATCTTGACCGTCTTCTCGGCGATGCCGAGGCGCTCGGCGACGACCTTGTTCATGAGGCCGTCGGTGACCAGCCAGAAGACGTCCTTCTCACGCGCGGTCAGCGCCGCGTAGGCGCGCGCGGCCGCGAGCCGCGTGCGCCGCGCCTCGGCCCGATCGACGGCAAGCGTCAGCGCCTCGTCGAGGGTGGCGAGGAGCGCCGTGTCGGCGAAAGGCTTCGACAGGAAATGAACCGCGCCGGCGCGCATGGCGGCCACGCCCGTATCGACGTCGCCGTGCGCACTGATGAAGATGATCGGAACCTCGCTTCCGGCGGACTGCAAGGCCCCCTGCAGCTCGAGCCCGGTCATCCCGGGCATCTGCAGGTCGGTGATGATCGCGCCGACGTCGAGCTCTTCCGTGCGCTCGAGAAACGCGACGGGTGTGGCGAAGGCCTCGACGACGTGCCCTGCCGCGCGGAGCCGGCGGGCGAGCGCGCGGCGCACCGAATCGTCGTCGTCGATGAGCACGACGACGCGTTCGCGCGCGGGCGGCGTCATGGGCATGCGTTGCTCGCCGTCGGGAGTGCCAGGCGAAACCGGGTGCCGACACCGCGAGTCGAGCACAGCGTCAACTGTCCGCCATGCTCCTCGGCGATCGAGCGGCTGATGACCAGTCCCAAGCCCATCCCCTTCGGCTTCGTCGTGTAGAACGGGACGAACGCGCGCGCCTGCGCGGCATCGTCCATGCCGATGCCGTTGTCGCTCACCTCGATGATCACCTGCGGCGCCTCTTCATGCACCGACACGACGACGTGCCGCGTTCCGGGGGCGTTGGTGGCGAGGGCATCGAAGGCGTTGAGGAGGAGATTGAGCAGGACCTGCTGGATCTGCGCCGCGTTGGCAACCACCGCCGCACCCGGCGCGTGGTTCGAAAGCCGCAGGTCGACCCCCTTGCCGACGACTTCGCCGCGCACGAGTGAGAGCACTTCGTCGACGAGCGGCGACAGCGCCAGGTGCGAGCGCTCGAGTTCGTCGCGACGCAGGAACCGGCGAAGCTGCTGAATGAGCTTTCCCGCGCGCAGGTCGTCGGCGAGGATGTCGTCGAGTGTCGCGCGAAGCTCGGTGCGGTCCGCGTCGGGGTCCTCGACCAGGACCTGCGCCATCTGGACGTTGGTCAGGATGGCAGCCAGCGGCTGGGTCAGCTCGTGCGCGAGCGAGGCGGCCACGACCCCCATCGTGCCCAAGCGGGCGGCGTGCGCGGCCTCGGCCCGCGCATCGCGCTCCGCCGCTTCGGCGTGATTGCGCGCGACGACGCTCGCGATCATCTCGCCGAAGAGTCGCACGCGCGGCAGCAGCGACTCGGGCCAGCCCTGCTCCTCGCGTTCGCTTGCAAAGGAGAGCGCGCCGGTGACACGAGGTCCGATCGACAGCGGCACGACCACGATCGACAATCCCCCCATGGCGCGCAGCGTCGCGCCGTCGATCGCGGCCGCCGCCGGGAACGCTGCGACCGACCGCGACACGGCGCGATCGGCCAGGATCTCGCCGATCATCCACGGGAACATCGAACCATCCACCTTGTCGGGCGCAGGATGGATCCCCTCGCGCTGGCAACGGTGCGTGCAGAGGAATTCGCCGCGAACGCTGCCGGTTCGCCAGAGCGCCACCCCATCGGCGTCGAGCAGCTGTGCCATCGCGCCCAATCCGTGCTCGATCAACGCGTCGCTCTCGCCCGGCGACGCGCGCAGCAACGATGCGAGCGTCTGCGAGATGAGCCGCTCGAAGGCCATCGCGGTGACGAGCTCGCGCTGCGCGCGCTCGTGCTCGAGCGCATTGCCGAGCATGGTGGCGAGTAGTTGCATCCGCGCGATGATCTCGGGCGACCACCGGCGGTGGTAGCGAAAGGTCGCGAAGGCAAGCGCGCCACGAAAGGCGCCGCCCACGAAGATCGGCACCGTGGCATTGGACGCCACGGCGATCCGCGCCCAGTGGGCACGGTCGACGACGGCCTCCGGTGGCAGCTCATCGACGTGCGAAAACGACGTCGTGCGCCCCTGACGGAGCTCGCTCAATGTCCACGGACACTGCGGCTCGAGGCTGATCGCCAGCGGCACCACCCCCTCCGCCGATGCCGAATGGCTGACGTGGACGACCCCGCCCTCGCCGGTGCGCAGGAGCGTGATGCGCTCGGCCTGCACCGCGTCGGCAATGCGCGCCAGCGCCCGGGTGATCGCCGCATCGACCTCGCCCGCGGGGATATTGATGAAGCCCGTCGCGACCTCGGTGAGGACCTGCTCGAAGCGCTGCAACTCGTCGCGGGGCGTCGCAGCCGGAGCGATGGGAACGGGGACCATGGTGGGGCGCCGTGAGGTGGCGCCGCAGTATAGACGCGGACGCAAGCGGCGCCGCGCTCTTCGGCGTGGCGCAGGAGATCACGCGAGGCTCGCGTGGGGTAGGACCAAGGTCCGATGGCGCGCCCCTGCGCCGAACCGCTAACGTCCGCGCGTGACCGATCCTCGCCCTCACCGCATGCGTGGTCGCCAGCGGCCGCAAGAGACCCGGTCGTGCCTGCATTGGCGGCTTCCTCGCCCAAGATCGGCCCTCCATCCCCCTCCTGATGGACAAGCCGACGTCATCCACGAGGGTCTTGGGCCGGGCGTGTCCGACGCGCGCCCGGTCACCCTTTTCCTGCGCAAGAGCGAACCGACGGCGACGTAAGCGAACATTGCACACCGCAACGCCGGCGACTCCCGGCGGTTGCAGTCCCGCGACGCGTGCCGTGCGAATCGGCCATGCGCTACCACGGACACACGAGCGACGGCGCCTCGTCCTGCACGCGTCATCCAGGCGGAGAACATCCATGTCATCGAAATTTCGTCTCGCCCTTGCCTGTCTTCTCCTGGCCGCCGGGGTCGCCCGCGCGCAAACGATTCCGCGCGACCCCTGGCCGCGCGACGTGAGCATCGCCGACGCGGCCGTACTCATCTACCAGCCGCAGGTGACGCAGTGGAAGGACAATCGGATCGAGTTCCGCGTCGCGGCGGCGATCAAGCCGACGGGGAGCAAGGAGGAGACGTTCGGCGTCGTCTTCGCGAGCGCCCGCACGCAGGTCGACAAGGTGGCGCGCACCGTCGTCTTCGAGGCCCTCCAGATCACCAGGGCCGACTTCCCCACGCTCTCCGATCGTGGCGCCCGCTACGTCGCGGAACTCGGCAAGGAGATGGCGGCCGGCGTGCGCACGACGTCGCTCGATCACCTGGAGGCCTCCCTCGCGCTGGCCGGGGTCAAACCGCCCGCGGTACAGGTACGCAACGACCCTCCGCAGGTGCTCGTCAGCGATTCGCCGGCGATCCTCGTCCCCATCGACGGGCAACCCGTCCTGCGCCCGGTCGCGGGGACGCAGCGCTTCCAGCGCGTGGTGAACACGCGCGCGTTGTTGCTGCAAGGCGGCCTCGGCGACAACTACTACCTGCACGTCTACGACGGCTGGCTGACCGCGAACTCGCTCGCCGGCCCGTGGACACAAGCCGCGATGGGTCCGCTCGAACGTGCCAGCGCCGATCGCGTCGCGCAAGGCCTCGCCAAGGCGGGAACCGTCGACCTCCTCGATGGCGGCCCGAAGGCCACGCCCAAGCCATCGCTCGCCAATGGCGTGCCGACGGTCTTCACCCCCACGGTGCCGTCGGAACTCATCGTCTTCAAGGGACAGCCCGATTTCGTGCCGATCGTCGGCACCGGCCTCCTTTGGGCGTCCAACACCACGAGCGATGTCCTCATCGACACGACGACGAACGCGTACTACGTGCTCCTCGCCGGGCGCTGGTTCCGCGGCCCGGGGATGACGGGTCCGTGGAGCTTCGTCGCGAGCAATGCGCTGCCCGCCGACTTCGCGAAGATTCCCGCGCACTCGCTCGCCGGGGCGATCCTGCCCACGGTCGCCGGCACGCCGCAGGCACGGGCCGCCGTCATCGAAAACTCGATTCCGCAGACGGCAACGGTACCGCTCAAGGGCGGTCCGACCTTCACGCCGACTTTCGACGGCGCGCCGAAATTCGTCCCCGTCACCGGCACCGCGCTCACCTACGCCGTCAATTCCGACGTGCCGATCATCGAAGTCGCGCCGGGTTCGTACTACGCGGTGACCGCGGGGGTATGGTTCACCGCCACCAACGTGACCGGCCCATGGACGGTCGCCACCGCGATTCCCACCGCGATCTACGCGATCCCACCCGCGTCGCCGATCCACTACGTGACGTACGTGCGCATCTACGGCACCACGCCGGGCTACGTCTACGTCGGTTACACGCCGGGGTACCTGGGCACCGTCGTCACGCCGGATGGCACCGTCGTGTACGGCACTGGCTATGCCTACACACCGTGGGTCGGCAGCGTCTGGTATCCGCCGCCGTACACGTACTCGGTCGCGGCGACACCGGTGTACAACCCCTACGTCGGCTTCACCTTCGGCTTCGCGGCAGGGCTCGCCACCGCCGCCTGGACCGAGCCATACTGGGGCGGCGCGTACTACCACCCCGGCTACTGGGGTGCCTATCCATGCTGCGCCTCGGCGAGCGCCAACGTCTACGGACACTGGGGTGCCGCCACCTACTCGGGGACGCGATCGTGGTACGCCGGTGGCGGTGTGGCCGGCACCACGGCAAGCGGGAGCTACGCCAACGCGCGCACCGGAACCTCGGGAAACTACAACGCCGGACGCCAGTACAACGCCTGGACGGGCAACGCCACGCGTGGCTACGACCGCACGGTGAACGGCGCTTACGGCGGATCGGGTAACGTGGCGCGGGCAAGCAACGTCAACACGTTCACCGGCCAGCGCTCGATGGCCAACAGCGCTTCCGGCACCGGTGCGGGTGGCAGCAGCTTCCAGCGCAGCGGCGCCACCACGGCGGGTCCCGAGGGTTACGCGCATGCCGGCGAGGGCTCGACGTACAACGCGCATACCGGGAAGACGAACACGTGGAACACGGCGTCGCTCGGCAACGATCACTACGCCGACGTCAACGGCAACGTCTATCGCAATACCGGCAGCGGGTGGCAACAGCACTCGTCGTCGGGTTGGGGTGGCATGAGCGGCGACACGTCGTGGGCCGATCGCGAGGCGCAGGCGCGAGACGGCTTCGATGGCGGCCACGCCGCCGGAGGCTTCGGCGGAGGTGGCGGATTCGACCGCTCCTTCGGCGGTGGGGGCTTCGACCGCTCCTTCGGCGGTGGCGGCTTCGATCGCTCCTTCGGCGGCGGCGGCTTCGACCGCTCCTTTGGCGGCGGCGGCTTCGACCGCTCCTTCGGCGGTGGCGGCGGCTTCGGCGGGCGTTTCGGTGGCGGCGGCTTTCGCGGTGGGGGATTCCGGCGCTGATCGCGCGGCGTCGAGCGGCACGTCCGGCGCGAGACCCTCACCCCTTCGCGATCACTTCGCCGAGCGCTGCGCGGCCTCGATTCCGGGCGCGAGTTCTCTCGCGAGATAGTCGCCGATGAGGGCGTGGCCGCGGGCGTTGGGATGCCAGGGGTCGTGCGAGCCGTCGGCTGCCGTGATCTGCACCGCCGCAGCATCGATCCCCGCCCACGCCGCGAGCGCATCGACCACCGGCAGCCCATGCCGACGCGCGAGCTCCGCGAGGTCGGCGTGGATCGGCCGCAGCGGATAGTCGTCGAACGAGCCGCTTTGCGGAATCACCGGCAGCAGGGCGAGCACGATCGGTGTCGCGTGTGCCTTTGCAGCCGCCGCCAGCGCCGCGAACTGGCGGTCGATCTCGTCGCGGTAGCCGCAATGCATCCGCGCGTGCCACTCGGCCGGACAGTCCCGCGCACGGATGCGAAAGCGCGCCCGGTGCACGAGCCCGCGCAGGTATTCGACGAGGTAGCTCGCCGGCCGATCGAAGTACACGCCGAGCTCGCCGTTGGCGTTGTCGAAGACGGGATCGGCCGGGTCGTTGAGCGCGTAGGCCCAGACGATGAGATCCGGCCGATACCCGAAGGCGAGATCGAGCAGCGAGAACTCCTGCGCGGTCGAGTATCCGGTGACGGCGAAGAGCACGACCTCCGCGTCGATCCCCGAACCCCGCGATCGCGCCTCGAGCACGCGTGCAAACGCTTCGTCGGCGCGCACCCCCTGCCCCAGCGCGATGCTGTCACCGATGAGGGCGACGCGAAACGTCCCGGGCGACTTGACGAGCGCGTGGTCGCGATCGCGAAAGCCGAGCGCGTTGTTGCCGCACTTGCCGGGGATGCCTTCGTAGATCCGTACCGGATCGAACGACGCCTGCGTGCATCGCTCGCGTCCGGCGACCTTGCGCTCGATCGCCACCCGCACCTGTGCCCGGTCCCAGCGCAGGTAGACCTCGGCGGCGATGCCGGCCAGCACCACGACGACGAGCGTGGGAACGAGCGCGTAGAGCGCGTGGCGCAGGGTCAAGGGTCGGGGCAACGTCGCGTCGGTCGATGGCTGCCTGCGGCAGGCAGCCGCCGACCCGGCAACCCCCTATAGTAGACGACTCGGCAGGAACGTGATGAGCGGCGGGAAGATGATGGTGAGCAGCACGATGGCGAGAACGGCAACGATGAACAACGAGATGTAGCCGACACATTCCCCCATCTTCACGTCGGCCATTCCGCAGGTAATGCTTAGAAGGATACCAACCGGTGGCGTGATGCTGCCGAGTTGCATGATGATCGCGAGGATGACGCCGAAGAAGATCGGATCCAGGCCGAAGCCGCCGGCGAGCGTATGCAGGAGCGGACCGAAGATCGTCGCCATCGCCAGCGTTTCCATCACGGTACCGAGCACCAGGATGAATGCGATGACGATGGCGAGGAAGACGTAGGTGTTCTTGGTGAAACCGGTGATCCAGCCGGCGATGACGTCGGGCACGCCTTGCCAGGCCAGCAGCCAGCCGAACACCGCGGCGAACACGATGATGGCCATCACCATCACCGTCACCGTCGCCGACTGCAACAGGATCTCCGGAAGCTCGCGCCAGGTGAACTGTCGATACAGGAACTTGCCGATCACGAAGGCGTAGGCCACGGCAACGGCGCCGGCCTCCGTCGCGGTGAACAGGCCTCCGGCAATCCCGGCAATGATGAGAACCGGCATGCCGAGGGCAGGCAGTGCCTCGCGCGTCGCACTGCGCACCGCCTTGAACCCCGCAAAGCGCTCCCTCTCGATTCCGGGCTGGCGCCGGGGGCTCGTCAGCAGATAGACGATGACCATCATGGCCGCAGCCATGAGGTAGCCGGGCACCACCGCACCGAGGAACAGGCCGCCAATCGAGACGTTGACCATCGAGCCGTAGAGGATGAGCAGGATGCTCGGAGGCACGATTGGGGCGAGGATGCCGGCGCTCGCCTGGAGCGACGCGACGAAAGTCGGCCGATAGCCCTTGCGCTTCATCGCCGGGATCAAAACGGAACCGATGGCCGTCGTGTCGGCAATCGCCGACCCCGAGACGTTGGCGAAAATCAGGCTCGACAGCACGCTGGACTGCCCAAGCCCGCCGCGAAAGTGGCCGATCAACGATTGCGCAAAGCCGACCAGCCGGTGCGTCATTCCCCCGCGGTTCATCAGTTCGCCCGCGAGTACGAAAAACGGGATCGCCAGCAGCGCAAAGCTGTCGGCGGCATTGGCCACGCGCTGCGTGAAGATGGTCAGCGGCACATCGGTGATCGCAATCACGCAGAGCACCGAAAGACCGATACTGAAGGCGATCGGAATGCCGATCGTCAACAGCACGAACAGCAGGCCCACCATCACCACAGCTTCCATCGACCCTCCTCCTGTCGGGCGGCGCAGGAGCGACCGGTGCAACCCTTCAAAGCGCCGGGGGTGGCGCTTCGGAGGGGCCGGTCACGTCAGGCAAGCCTGGATTGCGAAAGCGCGCGATGATCTGCCGGACGAGCTCCCACAGCATCAGCACCGCGCCGAGCGGCAACGCCGCATAGATCCACGATTTCGAGATGCCGAGACCCGGCGTCATCTGGGTCGCGGCGATCTGGACCAGCAGCATGCCGCCGTACAGCAGCGCAATGAACAGCGCGGCGTTCGCGACGTCGATCACCGTCAGCATCACGAGGCCGATCCGCCCGTGATAACGCTCACGCAGCAGATCGGCGGTGATGTGCGCGCCCCGGGCGAACGCGACCACCATGCCGATGAAGACCATCCAGACAAGGCAGTAGCGTGCAAGCTCGTCGGCCCAGGGCAGCGAGTACGAGAACACGTAGCGACCCGCCACCTGCGCGACCGTGACCACGACCATCACCACGAAGGTGACGATCACGACCCATTCGGCAAGCCGAACGTGCGGCCCGGTGCGCATCGCGGCCTACTTGCCGAGCTCCTTGCGGACCTTCTGCACGTAGTCGTAGATGCCCCGCTCCTTCGAGTACTCATCGACCATCGGACCAAAGACCGCCGCCAGTTCCTTGGGGTCGATTTCGGTCACCTTCATGCCGTACTTCTCCTGGAGTTGCTTGCGCGCCGCGAGCTCCGCCTCCAACCCGGTGTGCGGCCGGAACCAGATGCCGGCTTCGCGGGCTGCATCCTTGAAGATCTGCTGATGTTCCTTGGGCAGCTTCTGGAAGAACTTCTCGCTGATCTCGAAGACGGCCGATTGGTACATGTGACGGGTCACGACGCCGCGATTCTCGACCTCGTAGAACTTCATGGCGATCACGCCCGGATCCTCCTGCTCATGGCCATCGACCACGCCCGTCTTGACCGCGGTGTAGATCTCGTTGAAGCCCATCGGGGTCGGGTTGAGACCCATGGTTTTCAGCACACGCAGGTAGAGCGGCGAATTGGGCGAGCGCAGCTTGATGCCCTTGAAGTCGGCCAGCGACTTCACTTCCTTGTCCTTGAGCCACACGTTGCGGTGCGCCTGGTCGACCCACCACAGGATACGAACGCCGGTCTTGTCGAGAACCTTCTGTGCAAGGTCTTCGCCGATCGGTCCGTTCATGATCTTGTGGACCTCATCGAAGTTCGACAGCACGCCGGGCAGGCCGATGACCTCGGTTTCGCGGACGTAGTTCGGCAGGATGGCCGAATAGCCGAACTGCATCTCGAGCAAGCCGGCCTGCATCTGCTCGAACATCTCCGACTCGTTGCCGAGCGTGCTGTTGTAGAAGACCTTGAAGCGATACGCGTTGTTGGTCTTCTGATTGACCAGTTCCTGGAACTTGTCGATGTACTTGTTCATGTAGAAGGACTCGGACTGGATGCTCCCGATCCGGACCTGCGTCTGCGCAACGGCGGCGCCGGCTGCCAATGACAGCGCTATCCCGGCGATCCAGGTAATCAATCGTGTCTTCATGATGGTCTCCGTGGTGGACTGCGGCTCAAAACATCGCTTCAGTGTGACGCAAATCAGGACGGGCCCGGCGCGGTCGAGCCGAAATCCCGGGTCGCACGAATCGCCGCCTCGAGCCGGCTGCGATCGATCGGCGTGGTCAGTGCTTGCACATACGGCGCGCGCGTCCAGGTGTCCTGGGCGATGGTCGCCGCCGCTTCGTCCGGATCGCCCGCGAGCCCCAGTTCCCGCAGGCTCCGCGGCAACCCGATCCGAGCGTAGAAGGCGAGTTGGTCCGCGATGAAGTGATCCGGACGACCCTCGAGCACCCACTGCACCAGCAGGCCCCACGCGACCTGCTCGCCGTGCAGCGCGTCGGCCACACCGGGCACGATCGACAAACCCCGGGTCAGAGAGTGGGCAATCGACAGCCCACCATTCTCGAAGGCGAGACCGGAGAGCAGGATGGTGGCTTCGACCGTCTCCTCGACGTGCGGGTCCGGTTGCTTGCGGCGCACGGCCGCAAGCGCCGGTTCGGCGTGCTCGCGGATGATGTCATAACACGCATTGGCGATCGCTTGCGCGATGGCGGGAGGCCGCCCCGCGTAGAAATTGTTGCCGCCACTACCGGCGCACTGTGCAGCCTCGAACTTCTTGGACAGCGCGTCGCCGATGCCGGACACGAAAAAGCGCGGCGGGGCGGCAGCGATGATCGCGGTGTCGACCAGCACGACATCCGGATTGGTCGGCATCCGTCGCACCTCGAGCAAGCGGTGATCGTCGGTATAGACGACCACGATCCGGCTCGTCGGAGAATCGTTGGACGCGATGCTCGGCACCACGACGAGCGGCATCGGCTGCGAGATTCGCACGCCCTTGGCGGCATCGATCGCCTTGCCGCCGCCCACGCCGACGATCATGTCGGCGCCGGCGGTGCGCGCTTGGACGGTGAGGCGATCGATCTCGGCGGCAGAGCATTCACCACCGAACACGGCGAAATGTGCGTCCGGTCCAAGCGCCCCTTGGAGATCGCCGCGCAGCAGCGCCTGCACCACCGCGTCGGCGACGACGAACGGGCGACGGGCGCCGAAGGTCGCGACGATGCCGCCCAGCTCGCGCAGAGCGGAGGGCCCCTGCAAATAGCGCTGTGGCGAACCGAACGCACGCAAGCGGGGCGCCGGCTCGCGCGCAGTCGCGGGGCGCAAGTCAGCGGGTGAGGTGGGCGCGATCGGATTCATGGCGATTCGAAGTCTCCCGGTTCGGCGAACTCACCGCGCGCCCCCGGGCGCGGGCGGCGATGGCGATGCAAGCGAGCTTGCGGCGCTCGCCAGGGCGCCGAGGCGGTGATGAACGTCGACCAACTGCCGGGCGGCGTCGCGATAGATGCCGTACAAGTCGTCGTAGACGCCGCGACGGGTTGGCGCGGGTTCGTGGCGATCGACGATCCGGACGGTCGCCTGCGCGGCACGACGTTCATCGGAAAAGACACCGACACCGACGCCGGCAATCAGTGCCGCACCAAACGATGCATCGGTCACCTCGGGCATCACGATCCCGATGTCGAGTACATCGGCGACGATTTGCCGCCACGTCGCGCTGCGCGCGCCGCCGCCGATGATCCGCGCCTCGCGCATGTCGAGGCCCTGCGCACGCAATGCCTCGAGCACATCGCGCAGCGAACAGGCAACACCTTCATAGAAGGCGCGGACGAGATGGGCAGGCTGATGCGCGAAGGTCAGGCCGACGAAGCTCGCCCGCAGTTTCGGGTCCCAGTACGGCGTTCGCTCTCCCTGCAGATACGGATGAAAGATGAGGCCGCGGGCGCCGGGCTCGGCAGCGGCGGCCGCCGCATCCATCCGGCCAAAGCGTGCCGCGCCCTCCGCGGCCGCACGCGCATCGTCACCGGTACCGGGCGACTCCGGCGTGAAGAAGGTATCGCGCAGCCAACGATGTGCCGACGCGCAGGAATTGGTCGCACCGATCGTGTACCACAGGTCAGGGACGCAAAAAGGGTAGTTGATGACCGTGGCCGACGGACTGGGCTTCGCGGCCACGATGCTGATCGCCGCCGCCGTCGCCAATTTCACCGTGCCGAGGCCAACGTCACTCGCGCCGGCACCGAAGGCCTCGACCGACGTGTCCGAACTGCCGCAGACCACGGGGGTGCCGGGGGCAAGACCGCACGCCGCCGCCGCAGCGGTCGTCACCCGACCGACGACGGAGGTCGGCTTGACGATCGGTGGAAGAACGCCGGGATCGAGTCCGATCATCGCGCACAACCGCTCGGACCACGCATCCGCACGACCGTCGTAGAGCAGCGTGCCCACCGCTTCGGTGGCATCCGTCTCCCAGGTGCCGGTCAGGCGACTGCGCAACCAATCCTTGGCGACGTACAGACGATGGATGCGCCGGAAGGCCGCGGGCTCGTGCCGGGCGAGCCAGAGCAGTTGCGGCTGGGTCCACGTCGGTGCGGCACGATTGCAGGCGATGGCGAGGATCTCCTCGCCGTGCCGCTGCTGCAGCTCACCCGCCTCGGCCGCGCTGCGGCTATCACTCCACAGGATCGCGGGGCGGATCACCCGACCGTCCCGATCCTCGAGCACCGGCGTATGCGCGCCGGCGCTGAATGCCACGGCCACAATCCGCTCCGCGCCGATGCCGGCTTCGGCCAGCGCAGGCGGTACCGTCGCACAGACGGCGTGCCACCAATCGTGCGGATCCTGTTCGCTCCAGCCCGGATGCGGCGTTCGCGTCACCAGATCGACACTTGCCGAGCCGGCGACGCGACCCTGGGCGGTGACGATCATCGTCTTCAGACTGCCGGCACCGATATCGATGCCCATCAGGTATGGAGTGTCCATCGGCTGGCTGTCCATCGCAGTGACTTCGCTACCCCCAGAAGAAATCGCGCCTGCCGCCATCCATGCAGATGCATTCGCCGTTCACGAACCCCGCGTGCATCGAACACAGCCACGCGACGAGGGCTGCGACTTCGGCGGGCTGACAAAGACGTCCGACCGGATTCTGGTTCGCGAGCCGCGCCATCATGTCATCGGAGAACGTGCTGATGAGTTCGGTGGCGACATAACCCGGTGCGATGGCGTTGACGGTGATGCCGTACGCACCGACCTCCTTCGCCATGGTTTGCGTCAACCCGACGATCCCCGCCTTGGCGGCTGAATAGTGGGCGACTCCGGGCCGGCCACCACCGGTGAAGTTCATCGACGAGGTATTGACGATGCGCCCGAAGCCGCCGGCACGCATCGGGCCGACGACCTCGCGCGACCACAGGAACGTGCTGTCGAGATGGACACGCAGCATCCGCTGCCAGTCGGCGAGGGGCAATTCGGCGACTGCGGCAGCAGGCTTGACGCCGATGCCGGCGTTGTTGACCAGGATGTCGATACGGCCGAATCGTTCGTTGAGACCCGCCACAGCGGAGCGCACCAGCGTCTCATCCGTCGCGTCGCCGGGCAGGGTGGCGACCGACAGGCCTTCACCGGCGAGGGCCTGCGCGGCGGCGGCAAGTGCCGGCGCGTCGACGTCATTCAGTACGACCGTTGCGCCCTCGGCGCCGAGCATGCGCGCGTGCGCGTAGCCGATGCCGTGCGCGGCACCGGTCACGATTGCAACGCGGCCTGCCAGTCCGAGATCCATGCCCTGCTCCGTCTGCCTGCCAGCTTCGCTACCGTACCTTCCGTGTCTCCTGGAAGGCCTGTTCCAACCCCCGATCAACGCATCGCAAGCTTGCCCGGGCAGAGGATGTGCGCCGGATCGATGCCATTCTTGATGCCGCGCAGCAGTTTCATCCCCTCGCTGCCGAACTGTGCCGCGAGGTGCGGCGCGAGCCGCATGCCGACACCATGGTGATCGTTGATGACGCCACCCGCGCGCAGCGCGGCGTCGGCAGCAGCCGTGATGATGCGATCGTGCAGCGCCAGTGCCGCGTCGAGATCGTCCGGACCCCGCGGAACGATGAAGCGCGGATAGATCATGGCGCCCCAGTCGTACCAGTGCGACAGGTGCGTCTTGAGCGTCATGCCCCATTTCGGATCGACGGCATCGCGCATCGACCGGGTGACTTCATCGTACAGAGCCTGGATATGCTTGAAGTCCGCCACGGCGTCCATCGTGCACCAGATCTGCGGCAGTTGCGGTGCGTGCGGCGGATGGTAGAAGTCGTAACGCCGCTCCCACCAGGTGGCGCCGATCGTCGCGGGCAGCCCGCGGGCACCATGCGCCATGCAGATCTCGTCGCACAGCGCCGCCTCCTGGGCGACCAGTCGTTCGTGATCCCCGTCGACCATCAGGATCATCGTTTCGCCATCGAGACCGGCGTTCACCGCCTTCTCGAGACTCTGGGTGGCCGCCTGGGCGTCGTAGAGCCGCATCACCGGCGGACGCAGGCCCGTCGTCATGATCTCCCTGCCGGCCGCGATGCCATCGGCAAGCGTCGGAAAGCGAAATGCGCTGAACGCCCGCGTGACGGGCGGCCGGCGCAGTTTCACCCGCACTGCGGTGATCACGCCCAGCGTACCTTCGGCGCCGACGAAGAGTTGAGCCATTTCCGGGCCCACTCCATGCTTCGGCACGGGCGGCAGGGCAACCACGCCGCCGTCGGGCAGCACCACCTCCAGCGACAGGACGTGATCCTGGATGTTGCCGTATTTCGTCGAGAGCACGCCCGATCCACGCGCCGCCACCGAACCGCCCACACTCGCCCATTCGGCGGATGCCGGGTAGTGCGTGAAACTCAGGCCCTGACGGTTCAACTCCGCCTCGAAGGCCTTGACGTTCATGCCGGCCTCGACCGTGCAGGTCAGCGACGTCGTATCGATCTCGCGGATCCGGTTCATCCGCGTCAAGTCGAGCAGGATCCCGCCGCAGTTTGCATTGGCCGCGCCCTGCACACCCGACGCCCCGCCAAGCGGGGTGACGGGAATTTGCATCCGGCTCGCCAGTGCCATGACTCCGCTCACCTCGCGGGTCGAGCCCGCGGCCACCGCAAGGTCGGGCTGGTTCAGCGGCTGGCCGAAATGGGCGTGGATGGCCGTCAGCCAGCTTTGATCCCCGGGGTAGCGCCGACGTGCGGCTTCGCCGGTCAGCACGTGATCGGCACCGACGAGACTTGCCAATCCGCTCGCGGCAACCTGGACATCCGCGCTCGCCAGCGTGCCGAATCGGCGATAGGCGGAATGACTGACTGGGGTCGCGGTGGTCACGTGGCCTGCCTCCTCTGGGGTCCAGGTCTTGATCTTCGGCGCTGGCGTAACATTCGTAAAGTTGAATCCTGCAACCCATCCATTCAGGAATCCTGAAGATCATGCGCGCCCTGAGCCTCGATCGCCTCCGGACCCTCGTCTGCATCGTCGATCTTGGGTCGTTCGCCGCCGCCGCCCGCGCATTGCATCTCGCGCCACCCACCGTCAGCCTGCATGTATCGGAACTCGAGGCGCGACTTGGCGCACCCCTGCTGTTCCGTGATCGCACGCGTGTGACGCCGACCAGCATCGGGCAGACGCTGATCGAGCGCGCGCGGCTGCTGCTGAATCAGGCCGACGCGATGGTGGAGGACGCTCGCCTGCAACTGCAAGGCAAGCACGGTCGAGTCCGGATCAGCTCGTCGACGCCTGTCATCGCCAACCTCTTGCCCGACGTGCTTCGCCGCATCGCCAAGGACCACCCCGGCATCGAGGTGGAACTGTCCGTGTGCACGTCGGAGCAATCGCTCGCGCGCGTCGGTGAAGGCGCGGTCGATATCGGCATCGTCGCGCTGCCGCAGCCCGAGACAACCGAAATCCGTGTCATCCCGTGGCGCCGTGATCCGGTGGTGGCGCTCATCCCTTCCAGCTGGAAACACCCCCTGCGGGCGACGCCGGCCTGGCTCGCCGGCCAGCCGCTGATCCTCAACGACAATCGCACCCGGCTGTCGCGGCTGACGACCGAGTGGTTCGCCGCTGCGGGTCGCCATCCGAAAGCCAGGATCGAACACAACTACAACGAGGCGATCAAGAGTCTGGTGGCGGCCGGCTATGGCGCGACGCTGCTGTCCTACGAAGCGACCCCCGTACGCGCCGACCCCCGCATCACGATCCTGCCGCTGCGACCTGCACTGTGGCGACCGCTCGGCATCGCGCATCGCGCGGCAGCCATCGAGCGCGCGGCCCAACTGGTGCTCGACGTGTTGCTCGCCACACCGGCGTGAGGATGGCTGTCGGCAATCTGGCGCGTCCTGCGGCCGAGACCATCCCCACACGCCAAAAACGCCAACGGCCTGCGCGAGGGCAGGCCGTTGCTTGAATTGGTTGCGGGGGCAAGATTTGAACTTGCGACCTTCGGGTTATGAGCCCGACGAGCTGCCAGACTGCTCCACCCCGCGCGCGAATAGTATCACGAATCGTCGTCGCCCGCGTCGCGAAAGTGCTCCGGCCACGATGCTCGTGCCCTCGATGGGGACGGGAGTGGTGCTGCGGCGCGCCGTGCGCGGTCACGCCGCCGCGGGGCGCACGCGCCGGCGCGTGTCGAGCCGGGCGGTGGCACCGCCGGCAAGACGGCCGCGCAGCGACTTGATCTTGTGCGCCATCTCGCTGCCCATCGACCACTGCGGCGCGGACGGCGGCGCGTAGCCCGCGGCCGCTTCACGCTTGGCCACGGCGTCCTTTGCAACGTCGAAGGCGGCGGCGAACGAATTGAGCCGCCCAAGCCCTTGCGTAAAGAACGCGTCGCCGAAGAACCCGGCCGGCTCCCGCCCCTCGCACCCGAAGGTGGGACGATCCGGCGCGGCATCGGCGATCACCAGAGTGAATTCATCGGCGAGCGGCTCGACGAACTGGCCCGACCGGCACGCGGAGACGACGATGATGCGCCACTTGATGCCGGCGTCGTCGAGGAGTTGCTTCAGGCCGCTGGGTCCGAGATCGACGAGCGTGAGCGGCGGCTGCACGGCCTCGAGCCCGCCATCGCGCACGGCGGGGGCGGCGAGATAGAGCATCACCACATCGGTCTCGGGATCGATGATGGCGCCGATCTCGTCGAGCGCCTCGCGAAGGTGGGTGACGGTGGCAAACGGCGTGGTGACGAGGGTGCGCGGGCTGTTCACGAGCACGAGCGAGCGCTCGCGCGTGCCCCAGCGTCCGTCCATCGCCCGCTGCGCCGCCTCGACACTTTCCCGATACGCGTCGTCGGTCGCATCGGGCGCGAAGCCGACGAAGTACAGGTCGGACTCGCTGGAGCGCTCGTCGGCGAGGTTGGCGAGCGCGTCGTCGAGAAGGTACGACTGCGCGGCGAGCACGGCTTCGGACCCGGCGTCGAGGTCGCCGCTTCGCACCTGGGCCGCGTCGTCGCCCGCAACGCGCCACCACGGCTCGCTCTCGTAGAGGGCATCGCCGAGCCAGATCGGTGTGGACAGCAAGGCGCCCCCCAGGATCGCGCGCAACCAAAGGTACGACGGCGGCGGCGACAGCGCGACCGCGACGCACCGCACGAGGAGCAGCACGACCCACACGAGGAAGAGGTACTCGACGGCACTGCCCACGTCGACCGCCTCGATGCGGGCGCCGGCGATCAGCGCCGCGTAATGCAGCACCTGAACGAGCGGCAACGCCGCGAACACGAGCACGACGATGGCAAGCGCGGCTTCGCGCTGTCGAACCCAGATCGCGACGAGCGCGGCGCCGAACACGAGGAGCGCCGCCGAATGGAGCTCGGCGCCGGCACCGAAAACGACGAATTCGCGCGGCGGCGACGTGCGCAGGTAGTCGCCGCCGACGTCGATCAGCGCGGAGACGATGAAGAGCAGGATCGCCTGTGCAAGGTCGATCCGGAAATCGGCTTGACGCACCCGCAAGAAGGCGGCGAGCCGCGCCCCGGCGCGCAGGTTGCGCAGCAGGTTGCCAAGCGCTGGGCCCATCGACGTGCGCGGCGCGTCCCTCGAATCAGGCGAGCGCCGCGTGCTCCTCGATGTACGCCTTCACCCGCGCCACGTCGGCCGGCAGCACGGTATAGCGCTGCGGCCGCGCCTCGAGCCCGATGAAGGCATCGGGTCGCGCCGGTTCGCAGCCCAGCGCCTCGAGGATCGTCGCGCCGAATTTCGCCGGGAGCGCCGTCTCGACGCACACGGTGGTGACGGCGGGATCGCGCCGCGCGAGCGCGGCGTGCACGCCGTCGGCGGTGTGCGGATCGATCGTCACGCCGTAGCGCTCGTGCACGGTGCGGATCGCCGCCAGCCGATCGGCGTGCGTGCTCCGCTGCGACACGAACCCTGCGGCCTGCACGGCGGCCCAGTGGCGCGTGGCGGCGAGGTCGAAGCCGCCGTCGCGGGCCAACTCGTCCCACAGCGCACGGACGACGGCGGGATCGCGACCGACGACGTCGAAGATGAAGCGCTCGAAGTTCGACGCCTTGGCGATGTCCATCGACGGCGACGACGTGACGTGGGTTTCGGCCGCACGGCGCGGGCGATAGCGGCCGGTGCGGAAGAACTCGTCGAGGACGTCGTTCTCGTTCGTGGCGAGGATGAGGCGCCGGATCGGCAGGCCCAACGCGCGTGCCACGTAGGCGGACAGGATGTTGCCGAAATTGCCCGAAGGCACGGCGAAGTCGACCACCTCGTCGTTGCTGCGCGTGGCCGCAAAGTATCCCGAGAAGTAGTACACGACCTGGGCGACGATGCGCCCCCAGTTGATCGAATTGACGGCACCGATCGCGTAGCGGGCCTTGAACGCGGCATCGGCGTTGATCGCCTTCACGACATCCTGGCAGTCGTCGAAGGTGCCCTCGATGGCGAGGTTGTGGATGTTGGCGTCGGTGAGCGCGTACATCTGCGCGCGCTGGAAGGCGCTCATCCGGCCATGGGGCGAGAGCATGAACACCGCGACGCCCTGCCGGCCCTTGAGCGCATGCTCCGCGGCGCTGCCGGTATCTCCCGACGTGGCGCCGACGATGTTGACCGTGCGCCCCTCGCGGGCCAGAACGTACTCGAACAGGTTGCCGAGGAGCTGCAGCGCGATGTCCTTGAAGGCGAGCGTCGGGCCGTTGGACACGTGCAGGAGGGCGAGCCCCGGCTCGAGCACGGTGAGCGGCGTGATCGCGGCGGATCCGAAGGTCCCGGTCGTGTACGTCGCGCGCAGGAGGCGCGCGAGCTCGGCGCGGGGGATGTCGTCGCAGAAGCGCTCGCAGACCGCGAGCGCCAGATCGACGTAACTCGCCGATCGCAGTGCCGCGAGCTCGGCCGGTGCAAAGCGCGGATACGTCTCCGGCACGGCGAGGCCGCCATCGGGGGCGAGCCCTTCGAGCAGGACCGCGCAGAACGGCTGCGGTGCGGCGCTCCATGCGCCACGGGTGCTCACATAGCGCATCGCGATTCCCGGTCAGTTGAGCTCTTCGAGGCGGATGCGCACGACCTTGCCGCGCACCGTCGGCAGCGCCTCGATCTTCGCGATCGCATCGTCGATGTTGCGCTCGACGGTGCGATGCGTGAGCAGGATGATGTCGGTCTCATGCTCGCCCTCCGGCGGCTCCTTCTGGATCATCGCGTCGATCGAGATCTCGCGGTCGGCGAGGATGCGGGTGATGTCGGCGAGCACGCCGGGCCTGTCGTCGACGCGCAGACGCAGGTAGTAGCTCGTCACGACGTCGCCGATCGGCAGGATGGGAACGTCGGTGAGCTGGTCGGGCTGGAACGCGAGATGCGGCACGCGGTGCCCGGGGTCCGCGGTGTGCATGCGCGTCACGTCGACCAGGTCGGCGATGACGGCACTGGCGGTCGGCTCCGCGCCGGCGCCGGCGCCGTAATACAGCGTCGCGCCCACCGCATCGCCCTTGACCAGCACGGCATTCATGGCGCCTTCGACGTTGGCGATGAGGCGCGTCGCCGGAATGAGCGTGGGATGGACGCGAAGCTCGATCCCCTCGTGGCCGTTGACGCGGGTGCGACGCGTGATGCCCAGGAGCTTGATGCGATAGCCCAGCTCCTCCGCGTAGCGCAGATCCTCGCGGGTGAGTCGGCTGATGCCCTCGGCGTAGGCACGATCGAACTGCATCGGCACGCCAAAGGCGATCGCCGACATGATGGTGAGCTTGTGCGCGGCATCGATCCCCTCGACGTCGAACGTGGGATCGGCCTCGGCGTAGCCGCGGGCCTGCGCCTCGGCGAGAACGTCGGCGAAGCTGCGGCCGCTGGCACGCATCTCGGAGAGGATGAAGTTCGACGTGCCGTTGATGATTCCGGCGAGCCATTCGATGCGGTTGGCGGTGAGCCCCTCGCGCAACGCCTTGATGATCGGAACGCCCCCGGCGACCGCCGCCTCGAAGGCGACCATGACGCCCTTGGCCGACGCGGCGGCGAAGATCTCGTTGCCGTGCAACGCCAGCAGCGCCTTGTTCGCGGTCACCACGTGCTTGCCGTGCGCGATCGCATCGAGCACGAGCGTGCGGGCGTCGCCGACGCCGCCGATGAGCTCGCACACGATGTCGACGTCGTCGCGCCGCACGACCGCCGCGAGATCGGCGGACAGCGCGGCACCGGGCCGCGCCGCGAGCGTCTCCCGCGCGCGCTCCGGCGTGCGCGTGCCCACGGCCGTGATGCGGATCGGCCGCCCGGCACGGCGCGTGATCTCCTCCTGATTGCGGTGCAGGACGTCCCAGACGCCGCGCCCCACCGTGCCGAAGCCCAGGAGGCCAACGTGGAGAGGCTTCATCATCGTGTGTTCCGGCGGTGGTAGTCGTGGAGGAAGTGCCCGATGCGCGCCATCGCATCGGTGAGATCGTCACCGTTGGGCAGGAAAACGAGGCGCAGGTGATCCGGATGCGGCCAGTTGAAGCCCGTCCCCTGCACCACAAGCACGCGCTGCGCCTCGAGCAGTTCGAGGATGAACGCCTGGTCGTCGGCGATCGGATACACGCGCGGATCGAGCCGCGGGAAGAGGTAGAGCGCGGCCTTCGGCTTGACGCAGGTCACGCCGGGCAGCGCGGTGACGAGGCTGTAGGCAAGGTCGCGCTGGCGTGCAAGCCGTCCCCCGGGCTGCACGAGGTCGTCGATGCTCTGATAGCCGTGAAGCGCCGTCTGGATCGCGAGCTGGCCGGGGACGTTGGCGCAAAGCCGCATCGATGCCAGGATGTTGATGCCCTCGAGGTAGTCGCGGGCGTGACGCTTGTCGCCGGAGACGACCATCCAGCCGCTGCGATAGCCGCAGGCGCGGTAGTTCTTCGACAACCCGTTGAACGTCACGAAGAGGAGATCGTCGGCCAGGGACGCGATCGACACGTGCCGCTCGCCGTCGTAGAGCATGCGATCGTAGATCTCGTCGGCGAACACGACGAGATCGTGCTCGCGCGCCACCTCGCAGATCTCGCGCAGGACTTCGACCGGATACACCGCACCGGTCGGATTGTTCGGATTGATGACCACGATGGCGCGCGTCGCCGGCGTGATCTTGCGCCGGACGTCGGCGACGTCCGGGAGCCAGCCGGCACCCTCGTCGCACAGGTAGTGCACGGCCCGCCCGCCGGCCAGGCTCACGGCAGCGGTCCACAGCGGATAGTCCGGCGCGGGCACGAGCACCTCGTCGCCGTTGTCGAGCAGGCCCTGCATCGACATCACGATGAGCTCGGACACGCCGTTGCCGATGATGATGTCGTCGAGCTCCACCGCAGGGATGCGCTTCTCCTGCGTGTAGTGCATGATCGCCTTGCGCGCCGAGAAGAGTCCCTTCGAATCCGAGTAGCCCGACGCCTGCGGCAGATTGACGATCACGTCGCGGCGCATCTCGTCGGGCGTGTCGAAGCCGAACGGCGCGAGGTTGCCGATGTTGAGCTTGATGATGCGATGCCCCTCCTCCTCGAGCAGGCGCGCGCGCTCGAGCACCGGACCGCGGATGTCGTAGCAGACATTCGCGAGCTTGGCGGACTTGCGGATGGCCTTGTGCATGGTCGTCACGACGGGCGGGGCAGGTCGCCGCGACGCAGCATCTCGCGGATGCCACGCACTGCCTGCCGGATGCGGTGCTCGTTCTCGATGAGCGCGAAGCGCACGTAGCCATCGCCGTACTCGCCGAACCCCACCCCGGGCGACACCGAGACCTTCGCCTGCGCGAGCAGGAGCTTCGCAAACTCGAGCGAGCCGAGCGCGCGATAGGGCTCGGGGATGCGCGCCCACACGTACATCGACGCGTGCGGCACGTCGACCAGCCACCCCGCCTCGTGCAGCCCCTTGACCAGCACGTCGCGGCGCGCCTGATAGTGCGCGGCGATCTCGCGCACGCAGTCCTGCGGGCCCTCGAGCGCGGCGATGGCCGCCACCTGCAGCGGCGTGAAGGTGCCGTAGTCGTGGTAGCCCTTGATGCGACCCAGCGCCGCCACGAGTTCGCGGTTGCCGACCATGAAGCCGATGCGCCATCCCGCCATGTTGTAGCTCTTCGACATCGTGAAGAACTCGACCGCGACGTCGCGCGCGCCCGGCACCTGCATGATCGACGGCGCCCGCCAGCCGTCGAAGGTGATGTCGGCGTAGGCCAGGTCGTGCACGATCCAGATGCCGTACTCGCGGGCGAGCGCCACGAGCTTCTCGAAGAACGGCAGCTCGACGCACTGCGCGGTCGGATTCGCCGGGAAATTCACGATCAGCATCTTGGGCTTCGGGTAGCACATGCGGATCGTGCGTTCGAGCTCGGCGAAGAAATCGACGTCCGGCGTCAACTGCACGTGAATGATGTCGGCACCGGCGATCACCGGTCCGTAGATGTGGATCGGATAGCTCGGATTCGGCACCAGCACGGTGTCGCCGCGACCGAGCGTGGCCAAGGCGAGATGCGCGATGCCCTCCTTGCTGCCGATCGTCACGATCGCTTCGGTCTCGGGATCGAAGTCGACGGCGAAGCGGCGCGCATACCAGTGGCAGATCGCGCGCCGCAGCCGTGGGATGCCCTTGCTCACCGAGTAGCCGTGCGTGTCGGGACGTTGCACGGTCTCGACCAGCTTGTCGACGATGTGCCGCGGCGTCGGCCCGTCGGGGTTGCCCATCCCGAAGTCGATGATGTCCTCGCCGCGGCGCCGCGCCGCCATCTTGAGCTCGGAAGTGATCGAAAAGACGTACGGCGGCAGGCGCTCGATGCGAGCGAACGAGGTGACCGGAGGGGAGGACATCGGAAGGATCCTTAGCGTCAGCGCCCGGAACCGTCCGAGCGACGTAAGTGGTCGCCTGACGCGACCGCTGCGCATTCTAGCAGAAGGGCGCGCACCGCCTGCGCCGCGCGCGGTCGCGATTCCACCCCGTCAGGGTTTGCTTCCGGGCGCGGGGGCGCACCGCGTATCGTGTACATTGGTAAACCGCGCGCTGCATCCGCGGGGCGCGCGGCCAACCCCGACGCGATTGCCCCGGCCCCACGTGAAATTCCACCTGCAAGCCCCGTCGCTCCACGTCGTGACCGGAACCGGCCCGGGGTGGGTGCGCGTGGGCGTGACCGAATATCGCGACAACGTCGTGCTCTTGCCCGACGACGTCGTTCCCGGGTGGGCGCCGACCGGGATCGAGGGGCTTGCCGAGGCCGATTTCACGCGTCTTCTCGAGCACGCGCCGGAACTCGTCCTGCTCGGCACCGGCGAACGCCAGCACTTCTTCCACCCGCGGCTCATCCGCGCGCTCACGGCGGCACGCATCGGCGTGGAGACGATGGATACGCGCGCGGCGTGCCGCACGTTCAACATTCTCGTCGCCGAAGATCGACGCGTCGCCGCCGCGATCATCGTCCGCCGCGACCCGGTGACAGCGTAGCGCGACGACGGCGCCGCCGCTCCGGAAACGGGGTTGCAAGCGCGCGCGTGCCGCGCCGGCGTGCCCTCGCCGCGTCAGCCCTCGATCAATACCCGCACGTGCTCGGCAACGCTGCGGCCGAGCGCCGACAACGCGTAGCCGCCCTCGAGCGAGGAGACGATGCGGCCTTGCGCGTGGCGCCCGGCCACCTGCATCAGCTCGCGCGTCACCCATGCGTAGTCGGCCTCGGTGAACTTGAGACCGGCCAGCGGATCCTCACGGTGCGCATCGAATCCGGCCGAGATCACGATGAGTTCGGGCTGGAACGATTCGAGCGCCGGCAGCCAGCGCGTGGTCACCGCGCCGCGGAAGGCGTCGCTGCCCGCCCCGGCCGGCAACGGCACGTTGATCATGTTGGGGGCGGGATCCTCGAAGCCGCTGTACGGGTACAGCGGATGCTGGAACGAGCCGACCATGAGCACGCGCGGATCGCCCTCGAAGATGTCCTCGGTCCCGTTGCCGTGATGCACGTCGAAGTCGACGACGGCCACGCGCGAGAGCCCGTGGTGCGCGAGCGCGTGCGCGGCACCGACCGCCACGCTGTTGAACAGGCAAAAGCCCATCGCCCGCCGCCGCTCGGCGTGGTGCCCGGGCGGACGCACGTTGCAAAAGGCGGTCGTGCATTCGCCCGCCATCACGAGGTCCACGCCCAGCACGACGGCACCGGCAGCGTGCAGCGCGGCGTCGAGGGAATGCGGATTCATCGCCGTATCGGGGTCGAGGTAGTGCAGACCCTGCTGCGGACTCGCCGCCTCGATCGCGTCGATGTACGCTTCACCGTGCACGCGCGCGATCTGCGCGCGGGTCGCCGCCGTGGCGGTGCGATGCACGAGGTACGCGTCGAGCCCGGCCGCGATCAGGCGATCGTTGACGGCCGCGATGCGCTCGGGGCACTCGGGGTGGTAATCCCCCATCTCGTGGAGCGCGCAGGACGGATGGGTGATATAGGCGACGGGCATGGCAAGCGCAGCTTTTCGACGTCTTTCCGATGAGCGCAGTGTACCGCGCTGCCGGCGGCGCGGACGATGCGGCCCACACGCGCTACAGTGACGGCGAGATTCTTGCTTGCCCCATGCCGCGACCGGTCGTCGCACCCTTGTCGCGGCCCGCGGTCGCGCTCCGGCCGACGCCGCTGCGCGCTGCCAAGCTTCGGACCTTCCTCACGCCTTCTGCTGCCATGACGCTGCGCCCCGCTTCCGAGCCCCGCCCCCCCACCGCGATCCGCCTGGCGCAGGTCCAGGCGCAACTCGCCCGCATCGTCGTCGGCAAGGACGCACCGTTGCGCCTCGCGCTGGCTTGCCTGCTCGCGCGCGGGCATCTGCTCATCGAGGACATTCCGGGCGTGGGGAAGTCGACGCTCGCCCAGGCGCTCGCCGCGACGTTGGGTCTCAAGTATTCGCGCATCCAGTTCACGAGCGACCTCCTCCCGGCCGACGTGCTCGGCGTATCGATCTACGACGAGCGCAACCAGGCGTTTCGCTTCCATCCCGGGCCGATCTTCAGTGCCGTGGTGCTCGCCGACGAGATCAACCGGGCGCCGCCAAAGACGCAAAGCGCGCTGCTCGAAGCGATGGAGGAGCGGCAGGTTTCGCTCGACGGGCAAACGCGCCGGCTGCCCGATCCCTTCTTCGTCATCGCCACGCAAAACCCCATCGAGCAGATCGGAGCGTATCCGCTGCCCGAATCGCAGCTCGATCGCTTCCTGATGGCGATCGAGTTGGGCTACCCCGACCCGGCCGCCGAGCGCGAACTCCTCGTCGGTGGTGACCGGCGGGCGCACCTTGGCGAATTGCCACCGCTCGCCGACGCCGCCACGCTCGCCGACTGGCAGCGCGAGGTCACCGAGATCCACGTCGCGCCGGCGCTGCTCGACTACGTGCAGGCGTTGCTCGCGGCCTCGCGCGGGCACGGCAGCGACGGCGGCGACGCGAGCTTCGGCGAGTCGGGAACCCGCCGTGGCCTGTCGCCGCGCGCCGGACTCATGCTGCTCAACGCGGCGCGCGCGCACGCGCTCATCGCAGCGCGGCCGATGGCGCTGCCCGAGGACGTGCAGGCCGTGTTTCCGGCGGTGGCGGGACACCGTCTTGCCGGCGGCACGCGCGCCGGCGCCGCGCAGGCGCAGGCGCTGCTGCGCGCCGTAGCGCTGCCGTAGGTGCGAGCCACCGCATCGGCGATGCCCGCTGCCCGCTCAACCGCAGCGCGCGCCTCGTGGTTCGCGCGCTGGCGGGAGCGCGCGCTGCGCGAGGCGCCCAACGACGTCGGTCCCATCGTTCTGCGCCACTCCCGCATCTATCTGCTGCCGACGCGGCGTGGGTGGGCGATCATCGGCACGCTGGCGATGATGCTCGTCGGCTCGCTCAACTACTCGCTCGCGCTGGGCCTTGGCGTCACCTTCGTGCTCGCCGGGCTCGTCGCCGCCACCCAGCTCCACGCCTTTCGTAACCTCGCCGGCCTCACGGTCGCCCCGCTCGCGGCGGGCGAGGCCTTCGCCGGCGGCACGCTCGCCTTCACCCTCGCCCTGCACGCCGGCACCGCGGCGCGGCACGACATCAGCGTCGCGAGCGCCACGGCCCGTGCGGGTGGCAACGTCGAAGCCGGCACCGTGCTCACGACGACGCTCGAGGTCCCGGTCCCGAGACGCGGGCGCGTTGCCCTGGGCCGCGTCACACTTTCCTCCGCGTTCCCGCTCGGTTTGTGGCGCGCATGGTCGTACGTTCACTTTCCGCTCGCGGGCCTCGTCTTTCCGGCGGCGGAGATGAATCCCCCGCCACTGCCTGCCGGGGAAGGCGGCCACGATGGACTCACCCGTGGTGCGAGCGACGAGACCGACCTCGTCGGACTGCGCACGTTCCAGCGTGGCGATCCGCCGCAGCGCGTGGCCTGGAAGGCGGTCGCCCGTGGCGCCGGCTGGTTCAGCAAGGAGTTCGACGCGACCGGCGGCGGGGGTACGGTGACGCTCGCGTGGGAGCGGCTGCCGGCGGCACTTCCGGTGGAAGCAAGACTCGCGCGACTGACCGCGTGGACGCTCGCGGCCGAGCGCGCCGCGCGCCGCTTCGCCTTGCGCCTGCCGGGCACGTCGCTTCCCGCCGCACAAGGTCGCGAACAGCGCATCGCGGCGCTGACCGCGCTGGCACTCTACCCGGCCCAACCCGACGCACCGCCGGCCCGCAAGGCATCGCGGCGCGTCTCCCGGGGGAGGAACGCGCCCTGAACGCGCACGTGCTCGCCCGCCGCAGCCGATGGGCGGGGCGAACCGCACCTTCGACGCGGACGCTCGGAACGCGCGAGTTGCGTTGGCTCGGCGTGCTCCTCGTTGCGGCGCAATTGCCGCAGGCGCCGCACCTGCCGATCTGGGTCGCGGTCGCGGGGCTCGCGCTCGTCCTCGTGCGCGTCGCGATCCTGCGCACCGACCCGTGGCGGCCGCAGGCGCCCCCGGCGCGGATACCGTCGTGGACGCTCGCGGTGTTCGCGATCGCCGCCGCCATTGCGGTGCGGCAGACCTTCGGCTATTTCGTCGGCCGCGATCCCTCGGTGGCGTTCCTCTACATCCTCGTGGCCATCAAGTATCTCGAAACGCGGACCGCTCGCGACGCCACGCTCCTCGTGTGCCTCGCGTGCTTCCTGCTCATGACGCCGTTCTTCTACAGCCAGTCGCTCGTGGCCGCACTGGCCGCGCTGCCGGCAGTCGTGCTGATCGGCGTCGCGCTCGACGTCCTCGCCCATGCGCAGTCGATCGCGACCCGCACGTTCCAGCCTGGCGTCGCGCTGCGACGTAGCGCCGTGCTGATGCTGCAGGGTCTGCCGCTCGCCTTCCTCCTCTTCGTCTTCTTCCCGCGTCTCGCCCAACCGTTGTGGGGTTTGCCGACCGACTGGATCGCCCGCTCCGGACTGTCGGATTCGATGTCGCCGGGACAGATCAGCGAGCTCTCGCTCTCCGACGAGGTGGCGTTTCGCGTCGAGTTCGACGGCGCGGTGCCAAGCGCGCGTGATCGCTACTGGCGCGGCCCCGTCTTCGCGCGCTTCGACGGCCGCACGTGGTCGGGCATGCCGTTCGGCGTTCCGGACAGGAGCACGCCGAGCGACGGCGCGATCGTCAGCTACACGGTCACGCTCGAGCCCAACGAGCGTCGCTCGCTCTTCGCACTGGAGTTGCCGGCGGCGCCACCGGTGCTGCAGTCCGGATCCGCATCCGGGCGCGACGTGAAGGCGATCATCACCCGCGACCGGCAGGTGCTGTTGAGCACGCCGGTCACGCAGGCCTTGCGCTACACGCAGCGATCGCACCTCGCGGCGTCGTACCCGGCGGCCTCGCCGAACGAGGGCCGCCTCCTTCTCGGCCTGGGCGAAGGCAATCCGCGCACGATCGCCTTCGCCCGCGCCCTGCGCCGCGAGGTGCCCGACGACCACGCTTTCATCGCCGCGATCCTTTCGAAGTTCCGCGACGAGAATTTCGTGTACACGCTGACACCGCCGTTCTACGACCGCGATCCGGTCGATCTTTTCGTCTTCGAGGAGCGTCGCGGCTTCTGCGAGCACTATGCGAGCGCTTTCGCGCTCATGCTGCGCGCGGCCGGCATCCCGGCGCGCGTGGTCACCGGCTATCAAGGCGGCGCGACGAACCGCGACTACATGATCGTGCGCCAGTCCGATGCCCATGCGTGGACCGAGGCGCTCCTCGACGGTCGCTGGACGCGCTTCGACCCGACCGCTGCGGTCGCGCCTTCGCGTGTCGAAATCGGCCTGGGCGGCGCGTTGCGCGCCGGCGAGCCGCTGCCGTTCCTCGCCCGTCTCGACGGCACCTGGCTCACCCGGGTGCAACTCGCGTGGGACGCGTTCAATTACGACTGGCGGCGCAACGTCATCGGCTTCAACCGCGAGCGCCAGCGCACGTTGTGGAACGACTGGAAGCTCGACCCGTACGCGCCCTGGCAGATCGTGCTGCTCGTCGCGGGGCTCGCCGGCACGTGGGCGGCGCTCGTCGTCGGTGGGCTCATGTGGAAGCGACGCAAGCAGGAGCGCGCGCTCGTCTTGTGGGACGGCCTCAATCGTCGCCTTGCCCGCGCCGGCCTGCCACGCCACCCGTACGAGGGTCCGATCGCGTTTGCCCATCGTGCCGCGGCGCGTTGGCCCCAGTTCGCGATCGCCTTCACCGCGATCGGTGAATCATTTGCGGCGCTGCGCTACGGTGACGTGCCCGCGCCGCGCGAGCGCGAGGCGCTCCTCGCCACACTCAAACGCGCGATCGAAGTGCTGCCGCCGCCCGGGACGCTGCGCGGCGCGTCATGACGCCACGCTCGCGCCTTCTTCCGATCCGACGACACAAGGGCGCGCCGCGACGCGCTGCGCGCCCCGCGCGGGGCGCAGCCCGCGCAAGCGGCCGACTCAGCTCGACGACGCGCTGCCGCCCATGGTGTCGACCGCCTTGGCGGCGCAGGCCTCGGCGACCGCGCCGCGATACTTCTCGTCGATGCCGTTGACCCAGCCGGCCTTGACGATGAAATCACCACGCGCCCAACTGTTTTCGGCCTTCAGGAGCGCGAGCTGGCTCGCGCCAGCCTCCTTTGCGTTCTCGACGCAGACGGGGGTATAGACCGTCACCACGGCGGCCTTGGCGCGACTCGCGGCCATCCCCTCGGCCGTGGCCCCCGTTACCCACCCGCCCCAGGCGAAGCCAACGATCATCGCTGCCGCCGCACCACCGACCACGCCCCAGGCACCGGGCCCAACCCATGCGGGAATGTTCATTGCTTCCTCCTGTGAGGTTATTGAGGTTCCCCTGGGGGTTGTGACTCGCGCCGCGGCAAGGAAGTTTCCGTCGGCACCGCTGTACTGCACCGCCGCGACCCTCACGAACGACGCGCCATCGACCTCTATCCGCCGAGGGCTAGAACAACGCCTCCTTCGTGAAGCCGCGCCGCTCGAGCTTTTGCTTCAGCTTCTCGAGCGCCTCGGCCTGGATCTGTCGCACGCGCTCGCGGGTGACGCCGACCTCGGCGGCGAGGTCCTCGAGGGTCGTCACTTCGCAGCCGTTGAGGCCGTAGCGGCGCTCGATCACGAGACGCTGCCGCGGATTGAGTTCCCCGAGCCAGCGCGCGACCGACGCCTCGATCGCGCTGTCGTGCAGGAGGAGCTCGGGTGCGCGCGCGTCATCGTCGGCGATGCCGTCGGCGATCGTCAGTCCCGACTCGCGATCGACGGGCGCGTCGAGCGAGAGCATCTGCTCCTGGTGGCGCAGGAGCCGCTCGATGTCGGCGACCGGCCGTCCGAGGAGGTGCGCGACATCCTCGAGCGAGGGGTCGCGACCGCCGGGTGGCGCGTGCGTCTCGAGATGGCGCAGCGCGCGCAGCACGATGTTGAGCTCCTTCACGACGTGCGCCGGCAGGCGGATCGTGCGCGACTGGTTCATGATCGCGCGCTCGATCGACTGGCGGATCCACCACGTCGCGTACGTCGTGAAGCGAAAGCCGCGCTCGGGATCGAATTTCTCGAGCGCGTGGATGAGGCCGAGGTTGCCCTCCTCGATGAGGTCGGGCAGCGCCACACCGCGATTGGTGTAGTGACGGGCGATGCTGACGACCAGGCGCAGATTGCGCTCGATCATGATCTGCCGCGATTCGAAGCTCCCCGCGCGCGCGGCACGGGCGTGCGCGAGTTCTTCGGAAGCGGTCAGGAGCGCGTGCTGGCCGACGTCGTTGAGGTAGAGCTGCGTGACGTCGGTGACGAAGTCGCCGGAGATGCCGGCCGCGGGCTCCTCGAGCGGCAGGTCGGCGGAGAAGCGATCGGGCTCGGGGCCCGCATCGTCGGCCGGCAGCTCCTCGGGCAGCGGCGCGCCGCGTGTCACGTCAGGCTCGCACGATCGCCTGCACCGCGAAGTTCACGCAGGCGGCAGGTAACGCACGGGGTCCATGGGCTTGCCCATGCGCCGGATCTCGAAGTGCAGCTTCACTTCGCTCGCGTCGGTGTTCCCCATCTCGGCGATCTTCTGGCCCTTGCTCACTTTTTCGCCCTCCTTGACGAGGATCTCACGATTGTGCGCGTAGGCGGACAGGTAGGTCTTGTTGTGCTTGACGATGATGAGCTTGCCATAGCCGCGCAGTCCCGTCCCGGCGTAGACGACGGTGCCCCCTGCGCTCGCGAGCACCGGCTGCCCGGCGGTACCGGCAATGTCGATGCCCTTGAGGTTCGCCGTCTCCGAGAACGTGCCGACGATCTTGCCCTTGGCCGGCCACACCCAGTCGAGCTTGTCGTCGTCATCGTCGCCGACCGCGGGCGGCGCTTCAGCCTTCGCGGGGGCCACGGCGCCCGGTGTGGATGCAGCAGCGCTCGTACCGGCTGCGGGTGTCGTGAGCGTCGGCACCGCGGCGGCCACCGTGGTTTCGCTCGCGGCAACCGGTGGGGACCGCGCCGCATCGGCGAGCGCCTGCTCGGAATACGCCTCCTTGAACGCCTTCGGCTGGACCTTGAGCGACTCGGTGTTGCGCGGTGTCGCCACGGCAACAGGCGGCGGTGCCCCTGCCGCCGGTGCGCCGGGCGTGGCCGCGGCAACGCCGGGTGCGGTGCCCGGGGGCGATGCGACGACCGGCGGCGCCGTGCGCAGCGGTGCGGTCACGACGCCCGTGCTCGCAGCGGCCGCAGCCGGTGTGCCGGGTGCAGTCAGACGCAGCACCTGTCCGGCGCGGATCAGGTTCACGTTGTCGATGTTGTTCCACGCCGCGAGCTCGCGGTAATCGAGTCCGGTGTCGAGCGCGATCTGAAACAGCGTATCGCCACGCTTGACGACGTAGGTTGGACCGCCGTCTGCCGGTGCCGCAACGCCCGGCGCCGGGGCCGCCGCCGGCGGGGGCGGTCGCAGGGCGCGATCTTCGACCGGTGCGCGCCGCTGCGTCGCGCAGCCCGCGACCACGAGCAACGCGCCGACGAGCGCCAGCGCGCGCCACGCGCAGCGCGACCAGGGCATCGTCACGGGTTGCGATGTCAACGGGACAGGCATCGAACGATCGACAGGGACGGCGCGCGATCGTTCACGCGAGTCCGGACAGGAGAGGGACGAATCTTACCGCATCGAGCGTTTGCTCCTTGATGCCGGCGGGCGTGAGATCGAGCACCGTGAGCCGCTGCACGCCGTGCTCGTCGCCGGGTTGCGCCAGCGGCAGCACCATGCGCCCCCCCGGCTTGAGATGCGGCAAGAGCGCGGTTGGAACGAGCGTCGCCCCCGCGGTGACGACGATCGCATCGACGGCAAGGTCTTCCTTGAGTTCGTGGCTGCCGTCGCCGTGCTTGAGCGACACGTTCACGAGCTTGAGCGAGGTCAGGATGCGCTTGGCCTTGGCAACCAGCGCGCCGATGCGCTCGACGCTCCAGACGTGGCGCGCGATGTGCGCGAGGATCGCCGTCTGATAGCCGCAGCCGGTGCCGATCTCGAGCACGTCGCCCAGCGTGCGTCCGTTGCGGGCGAGCTCGGTCATGCGCGCGACCACCCACGGCTGCGAGATCGTCTGGCCGTGGCCGATCGGCAGCGGCACGTCGTCGTAGGCGCGGATCGCGAGCGCTTCATCGACGAAGAGATGCCGCGGCACCGCGTTCATCGCGGCGAGGACGAGCTCGTCCTTGATGCCGGCGGCGCGCAGCCGGTCGACCATGCGCGTGCGCGTGCGTGCCGACGTCATCCCGATGCCGTTGCGCTGCCGCTCCCTGTCGCCGCCCCCGAGCGCTGCCATCACCCCTCCCCCGCTTCGCCGTGCGCCGTCGTGCCGTGGCTGCGTGCGCCCCGCGCGTCAGCCCACGAGCCAGTTCGCCACACCACCCATGAGCTCGCGGTCCGTGAGGTCGAACTGTAGCGGCGTCACCGAGACGTAGCCATGGGCGACGGCGTGGAAATCGGTGCCCTCGCCGGCATCGGCAGCGGCCCCCGCGGAGCCCACCCAGTACACCGTCTCGCCGCGCGGATTCTTCGCGGCCACCGCGCCCTCGGCCTTGTGCCGGCGCCCGAGCCGGGTGACGCGCGTGCCACGCAGCTCCCCGGCCGCGATGTCGGGCACGTTCACGTTGAGGAGCCACCCACCGGCCGGCGTGCGGGTGTGGCGCTCGACGATGGCGACGGCGACTTGCGCGGCCGTCGCCAGGTGGGCGGCGGTCTTCGAGGCGAGCGAGATCGCCACCGACGGAATGCCGAGGAGATAGCCTTCGGTCGCCGCGGCAACGGTTCCCGAGTAGAGCGTGTCGTCGCCCATGTTGGCGCCCAGATTGATGCCCGACACGACCATGTCGGGCAACTCGTCCAGCAGTCCGGTCACCGCGAGGTGCACGCAGTCGGTGGGTGTCCCGTTGACGAAGAGGAAGCCGTTGGGCGCGCGGCGCACCTGGAGCGGACGATCGAGGGTGAGCGAGTTGGACGCGCCGGAGCGATCGCGCTCAGGCGCGACCACCGTGACCTGGGCGTGCGCGCGCAGCGCAGCGGCAAGCTGCTCGATACCCGGCGCAAAATAGCCGTCGTCGTTCGATATGAGGATGCGCATCGCGGACCGTCGACCCGTCGCGCGCAAGGTGCGAGACGACGACGGCCGATTATAACGTCGCGCCTGCGCGCTTTCGCATCAGCCGCTGTTGCGCAGGCCGGCGGCGAGTCCGTTGATCGTGAGGTGGATCGCGCGCTTCGTCCGTTCGTCGTCCTGCCCGGCGCGGTACCGGCGCAGGAGTTCGACCTGCACGTGGTTCAGCGGATCGAGGTAGGCAAAGCGATTGCGGATGCTGCGCGCAAGCGCGGGGCTGTCCTCGAGGAGCTGCGCGCGGCCGGTGATCGCGCGATACGCCCGCGTCGTGCGCTCGTGCTCGGCGACGATCCGCGGGAAGATCGCGTCGCGCAACGCGGCGTCGGGCACGAGCTCGGCGTAACGCGAAGCCACCGCGAGATCGGACTTGACGAGCACCATCGCCATGTTGGCGATGACGCTGCGAAAGAACGGCCAGTTGTCGTACATCTCGCGCAGCAGCGACAGGCGCTGCATGTCGCCGGCGACCCACGCCTCGACCGCGGCGCCCACTCCGTACCAGCCGGGAAGCATGAGCCGGCACTGCCCCCAGGAGAACACCCACGGGATCGCGCGCAGGTCCTCGATGCGGGTGGATGCCGTGCGCGACGCGGGCCGGCTGCCGATGTTGAGCTCGGCGATCTCGGCGATCGGCGTCGCGGCACGGAAATACGCGACGAAGCCCTCGGTGTCGTAGACCAGTTCGCGATACGCGCGATACGCGATGCCCGCCAACGCATCCATCGTCGCGTGATATTCGCTGCCGCGCTCCCCCAGCCGCTCGACGTCGGCGAGGCTCGCCTCGAGCGTTGCCGCCACGAGCGCTTCGAGGTTGCCACGACCAAGCTCGGGATCCGAATACTTGCTCGCGATGATCTCGCCTTGTTCGGTGACGCGCAGCCCGCCCGTCACGCTGCCCGCCGGTTGCGCGAGGATCGCCTCGTGTGCGGGTCCGCCGCCGCGACCCACCGTCCCGCCGCGTCCGTGGAAGAGGCGAAGCTTGACACCATCCGCGGCGAACGCCGCGACGAGCTGCATCTCGGCGCGGTACAGCGCCCAGTTGGCGGTGAGGTAGCCGCCGTCCTTGTTGCTGTCCGAATAGCCCAGCATCACCTCCTGCCAGTCGCCGCGCGAGGCGACGAGCCGCCGGTACAGCGGCAAGGCGAAGGCCGCGCGCATCGTCGCGCCGCAGCGGGTGAGATCATCGATGGTCTCGAACAGCGGCACGATGTTCACCGCGAGCCGCTCGCCGCGCAGCAGGCCGGCCTCCTTCAGCAGCACGGCGACCTCGAGCAGGTCGGACACCGACTGGCACTTGCTGATGACGTAGTTGGGTAGCGCCGCCGCCCCGTAGCGCTGGTGCACGTCCATCGCCTGCTGCACGATGGCAAGCTCGGTGCGCGTGCGTGCCTGGTAATCGAGGTACGGCGAGACGAGCGGGCGCGGTGACGCGATCTCGGCCTCGAGCAGCGCCACGCGCGCATCCTCGTCGAGCGCGAGGTAGTCGGGGGCCACACCCGCGCAGGCGACGAGGTCGGCGATGACCGCCTCGTGGACGTCGGCGTTCTGTCGCAAGTCGAGCGACGCGAGATGGAAGCCGAACGTCTCGACGGCACCGATGAGCGGGACGAGACGCCGCTCGGCGAGCGGCGTCGCGCCATGCGTGGCCAACGAGTCGCGGATGATCGCGAGGTCGGCGATGAACTCCGCCGGCGTCTCGTACGCTGGCAGGTCCACGACCCGCTTGCGCTCCGGCTCGTACCCCGACAGCGCAAGCGAGGTCGCCGTCAGGCGCGCGTAGACGCCGGTGAGCGCTTGCCGGTACGGCTCGTCGGCGCGATGTGGATTGGGATCGTGCGCGGTCGCCGCGAGGGCGGTGAGTTCGGCGGTCGGCGTGACGAGCCGTGTCGACAGCGAAAGCTCGGCGCCGAGCGCGTGGACCGAATCGAGGTAATGCTCGAAGGCGACGGCCGCCTGGGCCCGCACCGCGTAGGCGAGCGTGGGTGCGGTCACGAACGGATTGCCATCGCGATCGCCGCCGATCCACGATCCCATGCGCAGCACGGGCGGCACCGTGAAAGCGCGCCCGTACGCCGCGGCGAGCCCCTGCGCGAGCGTCGTCGACACGCGCGGCACTTCGGTGAGGAACGTGTAGCGGTAGTACGCGAGGCCGTTGTCGATCTCGTCGCGCACCGTGAGCTTGGACAGGCGCAGCATCGCCGTCTGCCAAAGGGCGAGCACCTGCCGGTACAGGTCGACCTCCCACGCGGCGATCTCGTCGGCGATGAATGCCGTACGATCGCGCAGCGTCAGAAGCCGCACGATCTCGCGCTCGCAATCGAGGATGCTCTTGCGTTGCACCTCGGTCGGGTGCGCGGTGAGCACCGGCGACACCAGCGCATCGGCGACCCAGGCTGCCACGGCGTCGGCCGTGACCCCGGCGCCGGCCACGGCGGCGATCGCGCCGGCGAGGCTGCCGGCCTCCGGTGCCGCGCGCACACGTGCGCGCTCGCGCTGGCGCCGATTCTGGTCGACATCCTCGGCGAGGTTCGCAAGATGCGAGAAATAGGAAAACGAGCGCACGACGTGCAGCGTCGACGCGATGCTGAGGTCGTTCAGCAGCGCGGAGAGTTCGTCGCGGATGCCAGGGGCACTCGCGGCGTCGGCGCGCCGGAAGCGCACCGCCGTCTGGCGGATCGCCTCGACGCGCGCGTACGCGTCCTCGCCGGCACACAGGCGAACGACGTCGCCCAGATAGCGGCCGAGAAGGCGCGTGTCGTCGCGCAGTCGAAGGTCGAGATCGGCCGAGTCGTCAGGCATGGTCCGCGTATTGTCGCGCCGTTTCAGCGCCCGGCGAGGTACTGCGCACGCAGGCGCTGCGCGAGTGCCCACACCGCGGCCGCGTACAGCCGGCTCTTGTTGTAGCGCGTGATGACGTAGAAGTTGGGATACGCGATCCAAAGGCTCATGGCGCCGTCGGACCCCTCCTCGAGCAGAAGCAGGCCAACGGGTTCGTCTTCCGTGGTGCCCGGCCCTGCCGCCTCGCGCAGGCCCACGCCGTCGGCCTGCCACGCCGCGAGCGGACGCCGCTCGCTGATGCCGCCGTCCAGGCGCCGCAGCGCGCTCGCCTGTCCGTCGCTCGTCACCGCGGCGGGAGCGAGCACGGGCTGCCCGCGCTGCCAGTCGTGACGCGCGAGGTAATGCGCAACGCTGCCGATGACGTCGGTGGGATCGCGCCACAGGTCGGCGTGCCCGTCGCCGTCGAAGTCGACCGCGAAGCGCCGATAGCTCCCCGGCATGAACTGCGGCAGGCCCATCGCGCCGGCGTACGACCCTCGCGGCACCAGCGGCGAGAAGTCCTGCTCCTGCGCGAGCAGGAGGAACTCCTTCAACTCGCCGCGGAAGAACGGCGCGCGTCGTGGATAGTCGAAGGCGAGCGTCGCCAGGGCATCGATGACGCGGTGGCTCCCGGTATTGCGTCCGTAGAACGTCTCCACGCCGATGATCGCGACGACGATCTCGGGCGGGACGCCGTAGACCTCTTCGGCGCGCGCGAGGGCCTGCGCGTTGTCGCGCCAGAAGCGCACGCCGGCGTCGATGCGCGCCGCCGACAGGAACGGTGGCGCGTAGACGTACCACTTGGGCGGCTCGAGCAACGGCCGGTCCATGAGAGCCACGATCCTGGGCTGGAACTTCGCCGCCGCAAGCCAGCGCTCGACGTCCCGCTGCGCAAGGTCGGTGTCGCGCACGAGCTCGGCGATGAAGGCGCGCACGTCGTCGCGGTCGGCGTACGCGGGCGCGGCACTCGCCGTCGCGGTGGACGGCCTCGTCGCACCGGCACGCTTCGGCTTCGCCTTGGCCGCGGTGGTCTTGCCGCGCGCAGCGGGCTTCGCCTTCGTCGGCGCCGTCGACTCACCTGCCGTTGCGACGACCGCAACCATCGATGCAGCGACGGCAAGGCAGACGGCAACGAGGAGCTTGACAGGCACGACAGGCACGAAGCGATGACCGCGCGAATGGTACCATCGCGCCGTTTCGCGAAGCGTCGCGATGCACGCCCTCTATCCTTTCGCCCGATCGTTTCTCTTCACGCTCGACGCCGAGACCGCGCACACGCTCGCGCTCGCCGGCCTCGACCGCGCGACGCGTCTCGGCCTTGCGCCGCACCTCGCACCGCGCCTGCCCGCGGCGACGGTGAAGGTGATGGGTCTCGAGTTCCCCAACCGGGTGGGACTTGCCGCGGGGCTCGACAAGGACGCCGCGCACGTCGATGGGCTGGCGAGTTTCGGCTTCGGCTTCATCGAGGTCGGCACCGTCACGCCGCGACCGCAACCGGGCAATCCGCGTCCGCGCCTGTTTCGCATCCCGCGGGCGGGTGCGCTCGTCAACCGCATGGGCTTCAACAACGGCGGCGTGACCGCGCTCCTCGCCAACCTCGAGCGCACGCAGTATCGCGGCGTCCTCGGCATCAACATCGGCAAGAACGCCGATACCCCGATCGAGCGCGCGGCCGACGACTACGTCGCGGCGCTGCGCGCGGTGTATCTGCGCGCGAGCTACGTCACGGTCAACGTCTCCTCACCCAACACCAAGGGCCTGCGTGACCTGCAGGCGCACGACGCCCTCGCCGCGCTCCTGCGCAGCCTGAAGGAGGCGCAGGCCGGACTCGCGCAGCGCCATGGCCGCTACGTTCCGCTGGCGATCAAGATCGCACCCGACCTTGACGACGACGCGGTGCGCGACATCGCGCACGTCGTCGCGCAGCACGGCATCGATGCCGTGATCGCCACCAATACGACGCTCGCGCGCGACGCCGTACAAGGCATGCCGCACGCCGCCGAAGCCGGGGGCCTGTCCGGCGCGCCGCTCTTCGATCGCGCCACCGCCGTCGTGCGCGTGCTCGCGGCCGCGCTCGACGGTGCCGCGCCGATCATCGGTGTCGGCGGCATCGACAGCGGCGCCCGGGCACGTGCCAAGCTCGACGCCGGCGCCGCGCTGGTGCAGATCTACACCGGACTCATCTACCGCGGTCCTGGGCTCGTCGCCGAATGCGCGCGGGCGCTGGCCGCGGTCACGCCGGCGGCTTCGCGTACACCATGATCTTGGCGGTGGCGGTGGCCGCGACCTCGGCGTTCTGGTTGGTCGCGGTTCCCGCGAGTTCGACCACGCCGCCGGCGTGCCGCGGCTTGGGCACGAGACCCGTGATCCGCCAGGCGAGCGTGAGCGTATCGCCGGGGCGCACGGGGGCGAGGAAGCGCGCGTTGTGCTCGAGGTAGGCGATCGCGGTGCCGTGAAAGTGCATGCCGACGGGACCGCCCATCAGCGCGCTCGTCAGCATCCCATGCAGGATGCGCCCACCGAAGCGTGATCGCTTCGCGAATTCCTCGTCGACGTGCAGCGGATTGACGTCGGCGACGTATCCCGCGCCGAGCATGAGGTGCGCATCGGTGATCGTCACTGCGGAGTCGAACGTCTCGCCCACGACGAGCTCGTCGAACCAGCGCCCGCGCGGCGTCATGGCCGGTCCTCGAGCCGCTCCCAGCGAAAGCCCGCGGCGCTGACGCCGGCGACGAGGTGCGCGAGCCCGGCATCGGCAAACGCCGGATCGCCGCGCACGCCGAGCTCGATGCGGCGCGCGCCGGCTGCGACGAACTTCGGCAGGCTGAACAGCTTCAGCATCGGAAAACGCGCGACGTTGTCTTCCATGAGGGGCACGAGATCGCTCTCACCGGCATCGTAGACCGCGATCGAGCGCTCGACCGGCGCCGTGTGCACGAGCGACGGATAGTGCGTCGCCAGCACCCAGTCGAGCATCGGCCACGCCATTTCCGGAAAGCCCGGAAAGAAATGATGATCGCCGTACGAGAACGATGCGACACGATTGACGGGATTGGGGACGATGCGGCTGCCCCGGGGAAACTCGGCCATCCGGATGCGGTGCGGGTACGCTTGCGCGCCGAACTTCGCCTCGATCTGCGCCACCGCCTCCGGATGCCGTTCGAGCGGAACGCCGAGCGCTGCCGCGGCGGCCTCACGCGTCTGGTCGTCGGGGGTGGCCCCCACGCCGCCGAACGAGAAAACGATGTCGCGACTTGCAAACGTCTGCCGCAGCATGGCGGTCAGCCGCTCGCGATCGTCGCCGAGGTACGTCGCGTAGGCGAGGCTCAAGCCGCGTGCGGCGAGGGTCGCGATCACGTGCGCGAAGTGCTTGTCCTGCCGCTTGCCGGACAGGATCTCGTCGCCGACGATGAGGATGCCGATGGCCATGCCGGACACTGCGTTTCAGTCGACGGTGGCGGCCTGGGGCAGTTCCTGCTCGATCTTGGCCATCATGTCGGTGAACGCGCGATCGATGAGCGGCGCCGCCTCGACCAGGCGGGCGCGATCGGCACGGAAGCGTTCGGCGAGTTCTTCCGCGGTCATCGACAGCGCCTTCTGGCCCTGGCGATTGGTGAAGAGGTACGTGCCCCGCAACGGACTCACCCAGGCGAGCTTGGCGAAAGCGAGCTGGCCCTCGTCGGACTCGAACTCGATCCACATGCCGCGCTCGAGCCCACGCGCGATCTCCAGGTAGTCGTCGGCGATGACCTCGGGCGCCGGCGCGGGTGGCTCGGGCTCGGCTTGCGCCATCGCATCGGCAAGCGCTTCGGCCTTGGCGGCACCGGCATCGTCACCCGCCGCCTTCGCCAGTTCCGCCTGTGCGCGTGCCTGCTCGGCGACCACCGCGGTCGGCGACGGTGCCGCGGCCAGCGACGGCTTGACCGCCGCAGCGTGGGCCTCGACGAGGTGCGCCATGAACGTCTCGCGCTCGTCAGTGGCCCAAACGCCGCCGTGCATCCCGGCACCGAGGCGCTTCAGGAGCGACGGCAAGAGCGCGACGAGATGCCGGCGATCGCCGGACGAGCGCTTCGGTTGCACGCTCCACACGAGTTCCTCGACCGTGCTGACCCCCGAGCCCCAGCCTTCGCTCTCCTCGCCTTGCGCGAGGTAGATCCGCTCGAGCGCAGGCTGCCACTTCTGGCGCAGGAACTGCGCGAGGAAATTCGGCACCGGCGAGGCGTCGATCCGCTTCTCGATCTCCGCCTTCGCCACGACGGCGGCGATCTGCTGGCGATCGCGCTGCTCGACCTCCTCGGCACCGGAGACGATGTTCTGCTCGGCCGCCGCCTCTTCCTCGTCGAGGAACGTCTGCAGCAGCGCACGCTGCTCGTCGAAGATGGCAAGGTCGTCGGAAAAGCCGTCGAGGATGGCGTGGACGATCGCCTCGATCTTCCGGTACAGGGGATCGGTCGGGCCCATGGCCGGCGCCCAGCCCAGCCCGGCACGCGCGAGATCGTTCACGAGCAGGCGCGCCGGATGCGTCTTCTTGGCAAAGAAGGCACCGTCGAGGAGCGCCGCCTTCAGCACCGGAATCTGCAGGCGCGCGAGCAGCGCCTTGATGCCGTCGGGCAGGTCTCGCGTCTCGAAGATGAAGTCGAACAGCAGCGCGACCATCTCGATCGTCATCGATTCGAGCTGGTTCGCGCGCGTGCCGAGTGCGGACTCCTGGAGGTCGCGCAGGACGTTGTGCAGCCCCTCGGGGATGCCGGAGAAGCCGATGTGGGCGCCGGAAACGGCGAAATCGGACTGCCCCTGCTGCAGCCGCGTCAGGCCCTCGTGCAGGTCATGCGTCGTGATGATCGGTGCACCGGGGACGTAACCCGATGGCGTCGGCGGCATCGGTGCAAACGTCGCCGCAGCGGACGCACCCGGCATGCTGATGACGGGCAGGTCGCCGTCGCGCCCGGGCGCGTGTGCCACCGGCGTCACCGCCGGTGCCGCCATCGGCGCGACGCTGCTGCCGTACATGCGCCGGAACATCGCCATCACGTCGACCTCGGCCGCGGGTGCAGGCGCGGTGTCGCGCTTGGCCGCCGCCCGATCCGCCGGACCGCCACGATTGACGATGCCGGCGCGGCCGATGGCCGGGATCATGTTGAGGTGGCCGAGATGCTCGTTGAGGTGGCTGTAGATCGCATTGATCTCCCCGAGCGGCGCCTGGTTCAGATCCTTCATGATCTGGAACTTGGTGCGCCGGTCGGTCTTGAGCGTCGCGACCGCGTTGGAGAACGCGCCGACGATCGTCGCCGGACCGAGCGGGTTCGCCTCGGTGGCGAGATCGGCCTTGCCCAGGAGATAGCCCACGCCGCGATTGAGCGTTGCGAGCTCGTCGTGGCACAGGTTCTCGACCACCCGCGTGATGTTGCCGGTGAGCACCGCCTCGTCCATCGACTGCGTCTCGACGAGCGTGAGATTCGAGGTATCGATCTTGCGAAACTCGACCTTGGGCTCGCTGCGCCCGGCGACGCGATCGTCGATGAGTTCGCGCAACTGCCGCTCGAACTCGGCCAGGAGCGTCGCGCGCTCGCCCTTGAGCGTGCCGCGCGCATCGAGGAAGAGCTGTTGCTCGTCACGCACGTCGGTCCGGCTGGCACGATCCATGAGCTGGTCGCACACGTGATCGAGAATCTGCGCAAACGACGCGCTCAGGCGCGCCACCGCCATGTCGCGGCACTCGTTGAGGATGCGCGCGAGCTCGTGCGTGGTCTGCCGCTTGGCAACGGCCTCGGAGGTCGTGGCGTTCACGTCGTCGATCGAAGGATGCCCACCTGACCCATCAATGTCTTAGGTGGCAATATGGCGAAGTTACTGTAGCACGACCACCCGCCGATCGGGCGCCCCTCGTCGGGAATGGCGACCGCTGGAACGGCGCTGTAGCATTCGCGCCCACGCGCGGCCGGTGCTCCCGCCGCGTCCGTGGGCCGACAGCCCCGGCGGCGCTGGCGGCCGCGCGCCCCCGGCGCCCCCTTTCAGCGCGCAAGCTCGGCGAACGCGCGCTCGACCCGCTTGAAGCTCACCGGGTAGGGCGTCTTGAGTTCCTGCGCGAAGAGCGACACGCGCAGCTCCTCCAGGAGCCAGCGAAACGCCTCGAGCCTGGGATCGGTGCGACCCGCAGCGCGGTCGGCATCGCGGCGTTCGAGGTAACGGCGCCACCAGAGCGCCACCTGCTCGGCGTGGCGGGCATCCCGGTCCGGGCGCTCGGGGTACTTCGCGATGCGCCGGTCGAGCGCCGTGAGGTAGCGGGGAATCTCGGCCAACTGGGCCCAGGGGGTGGCGCCAAAGAAGCCAGGATAGACGAGCGCGTCGCGGATCGCGCGAACCTCGGCGCCAAGGCGCGCCGCACCCTTCGGCGCCGTCGCCAGTCGCTGCCCCAGTGCGTGGTGGCGTTCGGCGATCGTGGCGAGCAGGCGATGCGCACCTTCCATGACCGCGGGCAGGCGGGCCCGCGCGCGCTGCACGAGCGCGCTGAACTCGCGTTCGGTGCGCGGCAACGCGTCGTCGGCGAGAAAGGCTCGGGTGCAGGCGGCGTCGAGCACGTCGGCGTGCAGGCGCTCGGTCGGGATCGTCGCCTTCAACCTGAGCGCTGCCTCGTTGAATGCGGGACCCGGCTTCACGTACCCGGCAACGACGTCGCGCAGCGCGAGCCCGACGAGGCGCACGACCCCGGCGCGCGTGGCGGCCTGCGCCGCGGCTTCGGTATCGAGGAGGGCGAGCGCGACCGAGTCCCCCTCGTCGACGAGCGCCGGATAGCCCGTGACCCGCGCGCCGTTGCGCACGACGGCGATCGACGCCGGCAGGTCACCGACGTCCCAGCGCTTGAGCCCCTTGCGCTCGAACCCCGGATCGGCGCTCGCAAACGACAGCGCGGCCGCCTCGCCCAGTCGCGCCCGCAGGTCGGCGAGGTCACGCCCGGACGCCAGCTCCTTGCCCGCGTCATCGACGACGGCGACGTTCACCCTGAGGTGCGCGGGCAATTCGACTTCGCGCAAGAGCGCAGGCTCGATGCCGGTGGCAAGCCGCGCCTCGAGGAAGGCGCGCAGCGCATCGGGCAACGCGACCGTCTCGTCGCTCACCGCGCCGAGAAATGCGGTCACCGTGTCGGGCACCGGGATCACGCGCTGGCGCAATGCCTTCGGCAGCGCCTTGATGAGATGCGTCACCTTCTCACGCACGAGGCCCGGGACGAGCCACGACAGGCGCGCCTCGGGGAGCTGGTTGAGCAGACCGAGCGGGACGGTGAGCGTCAGGCCATCGAGCGGATGCCCCGGCGCGAAGCGGTACTTGAGCGGGAGCGTGACGCTGGCGAGGTGCAACACCTCGGGAAACAGTTCGGCAGTGACCGCTTCGGCCCCGTGACGCATGAGGTCGTCGCGCGCCAGGAAGAGGACCCGCGGCGCGGCGCGCTCGGCCGTGGCGCGCCAGCGTTCGAACGTGGCGAGCGAATGCACGTCTTCCGGGATGCGCTGCGCGTAGAACGCGACGATCGTCTCCTCGTCGACCAGCACGTCCTGCCGGCGCGCCTTGTGCTCGAGTTCCTGGACGTCGGCGACGAGCGCGCGGTTGTGCGCAAGGAACGCACCGCGGGTGCGCAGCGTTCCGGGCACGAGGGCCTCGCGGATGAACACCATGCGCGCGGTCGCCGGGTCGATGCGCCCGTACGACACCGGTCGGCGGGCGACCAGCGTCAACCCGTACAGCAGGACGCGCTCGCTCGCGACCACCTCACCGCGCTTGTCCTCCCAGTGCGGCTCGAAGTACTCGCGCGTGACACGCTCGCCAGCGACCGCCTCGATCCACTCCGGCTCGATCCTCGCCGCGCAGCGCGCGTACAGGCGCGAGGTCTCGGTGAGCTCGGCGGCGAGCACCCATCGGACGCGCTTGCGCGCGAGTCCGGATCCGGGGTGCAGATGGAAGCGAATGCCGCGCGCGCCCTGATAACCCTCATCGGCGTCGGCCTTCACGCCGACGTTGCCGAGCAGTCCGGCGAGGATCGCCTGGTGCAGCGCCGCGTAGCGGTCGGCATCGAACGCCACCGGCAGCGCCTTGCTCCAGGTCCACCCCGCCTCCTCGAGCGTCGCCACGAGCTGGCGGTGGACATCGCGCCACTCGACGAGTCGCAGGAACGAGACGTACTGCGTCCGGCACGCGTCGACCTGGCGACGGTGCGTGAGCCTTTGCGCGCCGAGGTCGGCAAAGAATTCCCAGAGCGCGACGAGCGACAGGAAGTCGGAACGTTCGTCGCGAAAGCGAAAGTGCGCCTGGTCGGCGGCCTGCTGCTTGTCGAGCGGCCGTTCGCGGGGGTCGGGGACGGCGAGCGCGCTCGCGATCACCAACGCCTCGGGAAGGCAGCCGCGGTCGCGTGCGGCGAGGACGATGCGCCCGATGCGCGGATCGAGCGGCAGCCGCGCGAGTTCGCGGCCGAGTGGCGTCAAGGCGCGCGAGGCGGTGACGGCGCCGAGCTCGTGCAAGAGCTGGTAGCCATCGGCGATCGCGCGTGGCGTGGGCGCCTCGACGAAGGGGAATGCCGCGACCTCGCCCAGGTCGAGCGCGGCCATGCGCAGGATCACCGCGGCGAGCGACGAGCGCAGGATCTCGGGGTCGGTGAAGCGCGGGCGCCGGTCGAAGTCCTCGAGAGTGTACAGGCGCACGCACACGCCGTCCTGGACGCGACCGCTGCGGCCGGCACGCTGCTGCGCGGCCGCCTGCGACACCTTCTCGATCAGGAGGAGCGTCGTCTTGTTGCGCACGCTGTAGCGCTTGACGCGTGCGAGACCCGTGTCGATGACGTAGCGGATGCCGGGGACCGTGAGCGACGTCTCCGCGACGTTGGTCGCAAGCACGATCCGTCGTCCCGCGCTCGGCGCGAACACGCGCTGCTGCTCGGCCACCGACAGCCGCGCGTACAGCGGGAGGATCTCGACCGCGTGGGCGTAAGGGCGCCGCGCGAGCCGGGTGCGCAGCAGGTCGCCGGTCTCGCGGATCTCGCGCTCGCCGGGCAGAAAGACCAGGATGTCACCCGGCCCCTCGCGCCAGACCTCCTCGGCCGCATCGACGATCGCGGCCTCCAGATCCTCCTCGTCGTCGGCCGCGCCCTCGCCTGCTGCGGCGTCGACGGACGCCTCGCCGCGAGGCGGCCGATAGCGAATGGCCACGGGATAGACGCGCCCCGACACCTCGATCACCGGCGCCGGTGTGCCCGCGACCGCGAAGTGCTGCGCGAAGCGCGCCGCGTCGATCGTCGCGGACGTCACGATCACCTTGAGGTCGGGACGGCGCTCGCGCAGGCGATGCAGGTAGCCCAGGAGGAAGTCGATGTTGAGGCTGCGCTCGTGCGCTTCGTCGACGATGATCGTGTCGTAGGCGGTGAGGTCGCGATCGCCCTGGGTCTCCGCGAGCAGGATGCCGTCGGTCATGAGCTTGACGTACGCCTGCGGGCTCGTCTGGTCGGTGAAGCGAACCTTGTAGCCGACCGCCTTGCCCACCGCATCGCCCAGCTCCTGCGCGATGCGCGTCGCCACCGCGCGCGCGGCGATCCGCCGCGGCTGCGTGTGTCCGATCATGCCGCGCACGCCACGACCCGCGGCGAGGCAGATCTTGGGCAGTTGTGTCGTCTTCCCGGAACCCGTCTCGCCGGAAACGATCACCACCTGATGCTCGCGGATCGCGCGCTCGATCTCGACGGCGCGCTGCGCCACCGGCAACTCCGGCGGATACGTGACGGGCGGCCGCGCCGCGGCCCGTGCGGCACAGCGTGCGATCGATCGGTCGAGGTCGGCCGCGATGCGTTGCCATTCGGTCGCCGGCGCGTGCTGGGCACGGGCCCGCTCGATCCGCCGCGCGAGCCGGGTCGCATCGGCCAGCATCGCCTCCGGCAGGCGCGCGACGAGCGCCCGGGCGGAGACGGCCGGGCCCGGGGTCCCGGCGGCCGGCGCGCCACGACCGCCGCGTGAGTGGTTCGGCATCAGCCGGACGTCACGACGCTCGCGCCCTGCGCCGGCGCAAGGCGCCCCACGTAGCGCGTCGCCCACACGGTGGCGACGACCAGCACCGCGAGTTCGATCGCGAGCAGGATGACGTTGCCGCGCACCGGAGCGAGCACTGCGTCGTGCACGGCCGCGAGCGCGATCCCGGTGGCCACGAAGGCGGGGACGGTGCGCAGGTCGTAGCGCAACACGAGCCAGCCGAAGGCGAACGTCGACGCGCCTTCGATCGCTCCCTTGGCGAGCGCCTGCACCAGATCCGCGCCGGCGACCATCCCCGGCACTGCGCTCGCGACGACGAGCACCGCGCACACGAGCGTGAGCCGTCGCGTCCACCCGGACGTGACCTGCGCGACGAGGGCGAGGAAGAAGAGCGTGAGCGCACTCGCGGGAACGACGGCGAGCGCCTCCAGCACCGCGGCGAACCACGGCCACGCGGCAGCCGCGGCGCTGACGTCGGGCCAGACCGGAAGCCGCGGCGCGGCCATGGCCGCGAGTGCGGCGCCGATCCCCGCCGTGGCGAGCGCGGCGAGGATCCCCAAGGCCCACGGCGGCGCGCGGCCGGCGAGCGGCAGCCGCGGGGTGGTCCGCGCCTCCTGCACGCCGATCGCCGCGGCAAGGCCCAGGAGCAGCGCGACGATGAGCCCCGCCGCAGCAACGCCAAGCAAGGCGGTGAGCACCTGATTGACGAGCGGCTCGGCCGTGGACAGTCCGAACATCCGTCCCGGATACGCATTGGCCGCGCTCACGAGCACGGCGACGAACGCGAGCACCGCCATGCCGCGAAAGGCGCGTGCGTAATAGCGGCGGCGACTCCACGCCACACCGGCATGGACGAGGATGACGACCGCGAGTGCCGCCCCGAAGCCGCCGGCGACGAGTCGCACCCACTGCCGCGTCCCTTCCTTCTCCTCCTCGCCTCGCACCCACGCCTGCGGGAGGTACAGCGAGCGGCCGGCCGACGCCACCTCGTCCCCGGCGAGCGCGACCTGCACCCGCGCCTCGCCCCCCTTGCCGACGTTCACCCCTGGATCGGCGTACGCGAAGACCCAGTCGCGACGCCGCGGCAACTCGGCCTGGTCGGCGCCGCGGAAGACGAAACGCTTTGCGGCAGCGCCAAACTCCTGCGCCAGCGTGCGATCGACGATGGCCTGCGCGGCCGCCTGATCGAGCTTCACCCCGGCGCTGTCCTCGGGCAGGCGATGCACCACCTGGCGAATCTCGCCTTGCGCGACGACGGCCACGCGCCACTCCTCCGCCCGCGTTACAACGTCGCCCTCGAAGCGTGCGAAACGCACCTCCCACAGCGGCGGAGCGAGCACGGTTCCGATGAGCGCCCGATACGCCTCGGGACCCGCCTCGCGCCAGACGAACGTGTGCCAGCCCCGCTGCGCGCCACCGTCGAGCGCCGCGCGGGGAACGGCGAGCCGCTGCCATTCGGGGCCGAGCGTCACGCCCCGCGCGGCCAGCGCCGCTTCGGCCGCCGCGATCGCCTCGGCCCGGGTCGCCGCGAGCGGCGGCGCGTCGGCACGCAGCGGCGTTGCGAGCACCCACGCCGCGAGGCCGGCGACGCCGAGCACGGGCAGCGCGCGCTGCAGGACCGCCGCCGGGCGCCGGAACGCGTCGGGCGCGGCCGCGGTGCGCGCCGAAGGCGGCACGACCGGCGCCGCCGCCGTGGCGCTCCAGCCCGCGTTACGCAAGGCCGCGGGAAGCTCGCCCCAGCTCGCCAGCCGCGCCCGGCGCGCGAGAACGATGACCAGCGGCACGAGACCGGCGCCGATCACCACGGCACGCTCGAGATCGGCGCGGGGTGCATCGATGAGGAAGAGCGGAATCGACATCAGGGCGAGGTCGAAGATCGCATGCAGGATCATCGTCGGCACGAGGCCGTAGCGCAGGAAGATCGCCGCCCACACGAGCGAGGGCACGATGAGCTCGACGAGCCGCGAATACGCCGGAAATCCCGGATAGTTGGCGTGCGCCGCACCGAAGACGATCGCCTGCAGCACGACAGCAACGGCGATGCCGGCAGTGCGGTGGCCGAAGCGTGCGCCGATGAGGGCACCCAGCGCGAGCGGTATCGCGCGGAAGAGGCACTCCTCCATCATTCCGGCCTGCGCCGCCTGCGCAATCGGCCCCAACGCCGGAAAATACGATGCAAGGACGTTGGGGTCGGTCAACTGCTCGGAGGGCTGCCACCAGCCGAGCCAGCGATTGGTCGCGTAGTAGAACGTGGCGACGAAGGCGAGCTCGATGGGCACCAGGAGATAACCGGCCACCGTGCGCCCGGCGATCGCGCGCGTGCCGGCGGCGTCGCGCCCCCACACGCGCCACAACTGCGGATGCGTGCCGAAGGCGTGACGGGTGAGGCCTTCGGCGGCCATGAAGACGAGGCCGAGCGCGAGCCCACCGGCGACGAACGTGAGCACCGCCATGCCGAGCTGCTCGACCCAGAAGTTCGACGTGTCGAGCGCCGTATTGAAGCCGAACCACGCCACCGGAATCTGCGCCAGCGTCGCCGCCGCGCCCAAGCTGGAGACGACGAACCCGGCAACGAGCGCGGGGCGCACGACGAGCGCGCGTCGGCGCACGAGCCACAGTGCGCCCACGATGCAGCCGAAGAGTCCGTAACCGACCCCGGCGACCAGCGTCGCCACCTGAGCGATGGTGTCGTTGGCGCTGCGCATCTCCCGGTAGCGGCGACCGAACGACTCCGGCACGTGGAAGATGGGATCGATGCCGGTGAGTTCGTCGCCGGCGACGCTGAGCTCGAGGCGAATGCGCGCCTCGCCGATGCGCTCGGGGCGTTCGAACACGAAGCGGTGGTCGACGCGCCCGGAAGGTCGCGACACCTGGGCCTGGTCGAGCAGCGTGTACGCGCTGAGATCGACGTGAAAGTCGCGTGCGGCGCGCTCCTTCGCCAGGGCGAGGGCGGCGTCCGGCGTCAGCGCCATCGTCTTCGCATCGCGCACGTAGGTATCGGGCACGCGCCGGGCGAAGCCGTTGAAGGCGCCGTCCGGACGAAAGGCGAGCGACGCCTCCTCGACCACCCCGGGGTGAAACAGGCGCACCTCCCACCAGTACGGCGCGTAGAGCGTCCCGCGCACCAGCCCCGCAAACGCGTCCCTGCCACCGCCTTCGAGCTCGACGTAGCTTTGCGCCTGCGTGTCCTGGTTGAACACCGCCGCCTGCCGCGCGCCGGGCAGCACGAGCCGCTGCGCTGTCGCGATCTCGCCGGCCCGGGCGAGCGCCGCGTCGCGCGTCATGCTGATGTCCAGATGGACGATCGGCATCGCCTGCGGAAAGAGCCGCCAGGCAATGCCAAGGCAGACGAGCGACAGGACGGCGAAGGCGACCCAGGCGAGCGGCCGGCGGTCGCACGGCGTCGCGCCGTGCAGCGTCTCAGTCACCCATCGCCTTCACGGGCCGAACCGAGCGCCGCCGCGACGGGCATCGTGGCCTCGCCGCCGCGGCCTCGCGCCGTCCGCGCGAGCCCGTGCTGCCACGGTGGCGCCGCGCATCAGGCCTTCAGCGCGACGAGGACCTCGTCCAGCATCTTCTTCGCATCACCGAAGAGCATGCGGTTGTTGTCCTTGTAGAAGAGCGGATTGTCGACCCCCGCGTAGCCCGACGCCATGCTGCGCTTCATGACGATCGAGTGCTTCGCCTTCCAGACCTCGAGCACCGGCATGCCCGCGATCGGGCTCGTGGGATCCTCCTGCGCGGCCGGATTCACGATGTCGTTGGCGCCGATCACCATCGCGACGTCGGCATTGGGGAAGTCCTCGTTCAACTCGTCCATCTCGAAGACGATGTCGTAGGGCACCTTGGCTTCGGCAAGAAGCACGTTCATGTGACCCGGCATGCGACCGGCGACCGGATGGATGCCGAAGCGCACGTTGACGCCGCGCTCGCGCAATGCCTGCGTGATGTCGTGCACCGTGTGCTGCGCCTGCGCCACGGCCATGCCGTACCCGGGCACGATGATCACCTCCTTCGCCTCCTTCAGCATCTCGGCGGTCTCGACCGCCGAGATCGGCGTCACCTCGCCCTCGGGCGCCGCGCTGCCGCCGGCCGCCTTGGGGGCGCCGCCGTCGCTGCCGAAGCCGCCGGCGATGACGCTCACGAAGTTGCGGTTCATCGCGTTGCACATGATGTACGAGAGGATCGCGCCGCTGCTGCCGACGAGCGCGCCGACGACGATGAGCAGGTCGTTGGAGAGCATGAATCCGGTCGCGGCCGCCGCCCAGCCCGAGTAGCTGTTGAGCATCGACACCACGACCGGCATGTCGGCGCCGCCGATGGCCATCACCATGTGCACGCCGAAGAGGAGCGCAATCACCGTCATCACGAGCATCGGCAGCATCGCCTCGGCAACGCCGTGCGCGGCGACGAAGCGATAGCCGAACCAGATGACGGCGATGAGGCCGGCGAGGTTGAGCCAGTGCCGCGCCGGCAGCAGCATCGGCTTGCCGCCGATCTTGCCCGCGAGCTTGCCGAACGCGATGAGCGAGCCGGAGAACGTGATCGCGCCGATCAGCACGCCGACGTACATCTCGATCTCGTGGATCGTGTTCTCGGCCGGGGTGAGCCCCACCGTCACCGCCGGATCGATGAAGTTGGCGTAGCCCACGAGCACCGCGGCGAGTCCGACCAGGCTGTGCATCAGCGCCACGAGCTCGGGCATCTGCGTCATCTGCACGACGCGCGCGGCGTACATGCCGATCACCGCGCCGACGAGCATCGCCCCGATGATGTAGGGAAGCCCGGCCGTCATGACCTGCGGCCCGAAGACCGTCGCCAGCACGGCGATCGTCATGCCGACGATGCCGTACAGGTTGCCGCGTCGCGAGGTCTCCTGGTTGGACAGCCCGCCGAGACAGAGGATGAAGAGGATGGTCGCGCCGAGATAGGCGACCGTCACGAAACTTGCCGTCATGATCGGTCGCTCCTCACTTGCGGAACATCTGCAGCATGCGCTGCGTCACGGCGAAGCCGCCGAACATGTTGATCGCGACGAGCGCGATCGCCGCCACCGAGAGCCAGCGGATCCACTCGTTGGGCCGGGCGAGATCGGTCGAGATCTTCGTGAGGTCGGGCGCGAGTTGCACCAGCGCGCCGATCGCGATGATCGACGACACCGCGTTGGTCACGCTCATGAGCGGCGTGTGCAGCGCCGGCTTCACGTTCCACACCACCATGTAGCCCACGAAGCAGCCGAGGACGAAGACGGTGAAGTGCGCGAGGAACGACGGCGGCGCGTAGCGTCCGATGATGAGGAAGAGCAGCGCGCCGATGCCGAAGATCACGGCGGCGCGCGTTCCCGCCATCGGGCCCGATGGCGCGCCGTGCGCCTTGGGGGGAGGTGGGGGTGCAGCCGCCTTCGCGGCCGCCGGCGGCGCTGCCGACAGCTTGGGCGCCGGTGGCGGCCAGGTCACGCTCCCGCGGTCGATGACGGTGGCGCCACGCAGGACCTCGTCATTCATGTCGATGCGCAGCGCGTCGCCGTCGATGCTCTTGGTCTTGACCAGGTCCTCGACCAGGCGCAGGAGATTCGTCGCGTAGAGGGTGGACGCCTGCTTGGCGAGGCGGCTCGGCAGGTCGGTGTAGCCGATGATCGTGACGCCGTGGCGCACGACGCTCTCGCCCGGAACCGTCAGCTCGCAGTTGCCGCCCTGCTCGGCGGCCATGTCGACGATGACGCTGCCCTCCTTCATCGACTGCACCATCGCCTCGGTGATGAGCTTGGGCGCGGGCTTGCCTGGAATGAGCGCGGTCGTGATGATGATGTCGGCGCCGGCCGCTTCGCGGGCGAAGACCTCGCGTTGCGCCTTCTGGAAGCCTTCGCTCATCACCTTGGCGTAGCCGCCCACGCCGCTGCCTTCCTCGACGTAGTCGACGGGGACGAACTCGCCGCCGAGCGACTTGATCTGGTCGGCCACTTCCGGGCGCGTATCGTTGGCGCGCACCACCGCGCCCAACCCCGACGCCGCGCCGATCGCGGCGAGCCCCGCGACCCCGGCGCCGATGACGAACACCCGCGCCGGCGGCACCTTGCCCGCCGCCGTGATCGAGCCGGTGAAGAAGCGGCCGAAGGCATGCGCCGCCTCGATGACCGCGCGGTAGCCGCCGATGTTGGCCATCGACGAGAGCGCGTCGAGCTTTTGCGCGCGCGAGATGCGCGGCACGCTGTCCATCGCGATGACCGTTGCCTTGCGCGCCGCGAGTTGTTGCAGGAGCTCCGGGTTCTGCGCGGGCCAGATGAAGCTCACCAGCGCGCCACCCTCGCGCAGGAGCGCGATCTCGGTCGCATCGGGGGCGCGCACCTTGAAGACGAGGTCGGCCTGCGCCCACAGGCTCGCCCGGTCGGCGACGATCTGCGCACCCGCGCTGCGGTACCCCTCGTCGCCGATCTGCGCCGCCTGCCCCGCGCCCTGCTCGACGACGACGCGAAAGCCCTGCTTGACGAGTTTCGTGACCACCTCGGGCACCGTTGCCACCCGCCTCTCGCCCGGGAAGACCTCCCGGGGCACTCCGATCACCAGCGCCATGGATTCGTGTTCTCCTTCATTTCAATGGTGCGTGAAGCGTGCCGCACGGCCGCGCGACGGCGCGCGGCCGCCACCGCCGGCCAGATTCGTGTCACAGCGCGGCAGCGATCGCCTTGCCCAGGTCGGTCGTCGTCGCCTTGCCGCCCAGGTCGGGCGTGCGCGGCGAGCCACGGTCGGCGAGGATGCGCTCGATCGCCGTCACGATCGCCGCCGCGGCGTCGCGATGCCCCAGGAAATCGAGCATCAGCGCACCCGACCAGATCTGACCGATCGGATTCGCGACCCCCTTGCCCGCGATGTCCGGGGCCGAGCCGTGGACCGGCTCGAAGAGCGACGGAAACTCCCGCTCGGGATTGAGGTTCGCCGACGGCGCGATGCCGATCGTGCCGCAGACCGCGGGACCGAGATCGGACAGGATGTCGCCGAACAGATTCGAGGCGACGACGACGTCGAAGAACTGCGGGCGCTGCACGAAGTGCGCCGCGAGGATGTCGATGTGGAACTGATCGGTGCGGATGTCCGGATACGCCGCCGCCATCGCATGGAAGCGCTCGTCCCAGTACGGCATCGTGATCGAGATCCCGTTCGACTTCGTCGCCGACGTGACGTGCCTGGCTGCGCGCGTGCGGCCGAGCTCGAACGCGAAGCGCAGGATCCGATCCACGCCCTTGCGCGAGAAGCAGGATTGCTGGAACACGATCTCGCGCTCGGTGTCCGGATACATGCGCCCGCCCACCGACGAATACTCGCCCTCGGTGTTCTCGCGCAGGACGACGAAGTCGATGTCCCCGGGGGCACGGCCCGCGAGCGGCGACGGGACGCCGGGCATGAGCTTGCAGGGGCGCAGGTTCACGTACTGGTCGAACTCGCGCCGGAAGCGAAACAGCGAACCCCACAGTGCGACGTGGTCGGCGACGAGCGCAGGCCAGCCGATGGCGCCGAAGTAGATCGCCGCAAACGGCTGCAACTGCGCCTTCCAGTCGTCGGGCATCATCGCGCCGTGCTTCGCGTAGCGGTCGCAGCTCCAGTCGAACGACGTGCACGCGAGCTCGATGCCGAACTTGCGAGCGGCGGCCTCGACGACCCGCAAACCCTCGGGAATGACTTCCTTGCCGATGCCGTCCCCCGGCATGACCGCGATCCGGTGCGCTGCCATGAATTGCCGCTCCTCTTGTCGTCGTTGGCGCCCGATAGTCTACGCAAACTCGCCCGGCCGGCGGCGCCTGCGCGCATCATCCCGTGGCGCGCCGGAACGAACGCCGCGGGGCAGCATGATACCTTTGGCCGTCCCGCGCGTAGCGTAACCCCCCGGCACGCCGGCGGCCCCGCCCGCGTTGCTTCCGCCATGGATCGCCCCCCTGCCGTTGCTGCTGTCGCCACCATCGCGCGCCGTCGCGCGGTGCTGATGATGGTCATCGCTGCGCTCTGCTGGTCGACGGGAGGACTCCTCGTTCGCCTGCAGTCGATCACCAATCCCTGGGAAATCGTCTTCTGGCGCTCGACGTTCATGGCGCTCTTCGTCGCCGGCGTCCTCATCGTCATCCACCGCGCGCGCGTGGTGCAGGCCGTGCGCAGCGTCGGCTCGCCAGGACTCCTCGCCGGGACTTTCCTCGCCGGCACGTTCTTCCTCTTCATCGGCTCGCTCACGCGCACCACGGTGGCCAACACGTTCGTCCTCATGAGCGTGTCGCCCTTCCTCGCCGCGATCGCGGCGCGGCTCGTGCTCGGCGAGGCGGTCCGGGCGGGCACCTGGATCGCGATGACGATCGCCTTCGCGGGCATCGTCCTCATGGTCGGTGGCGGCATCGGCCGCGGCCAGCTCGTCGGCAACCTGATGGCGCTGGGCGTGTCAGTGTGCTTTGCCGCGCAGCTCACCGTCCTGCGCAAGTTCCACGCGACGGTGGACATGCTGCCGATGGTGATGCTCGCGGGTCTCATCACGCTCGTCCCTGCGTACGTTCTCGCGGGCCCCTTCACCGCGACGCCGCGCGACCTCGCGATCCTGGCCTTCATGGGCTGCATCCAGCTCGGCACGGGCTGCCTGCTCGCCACCGCCGCGTCGCGCACACTCCCGGCGACTGAACTCGGTCTCCTGGGATTGCTCGAGCCGATCCTGGGTCCGATCTGGGTCTGGATCCTGCTCGGCGAGCATCCGGGTCCGTACGCGCTCGCCGGCGGGATGCTCGTGCTGTCGGCGGTGGTCGCCAACCAGGTCCTGGTCGCGTGGCGCCAGCGCGGCCCCGACGTGGCGCTCGCGCTGGGTGACGGCGCCGCCACTGCGACGGGACCCGTCGACGCCTCGGCGACGCCGCAGGCGCCGGCCGACGCCCGCGGGCGCGCGTCATGACGCTCCCCACGTATCCGGCGGGCTTCCTCGCCGCACTCGCTTTCGTCATCGTCGTCGGCGGCGTCGGCAAGGGAGCGTTCGGCCAGGGTACCGCGGGGCTCGCCGTGCCGCTGCTCGCGATGTTCATCGCCCCCGCCGAAGCGGCGGGGATCATGCTGCCGCTGCTTTGCCTCATGGACGTCTTTGGCGTCCACGCCTACAAGCGGACCTGGTCGCGCGCCGAGATCAAGGCGCTCCTGCCCGGCGCGATCGTCGGCATCACGCTGGGTGGCATCGCCTTCGGCACCCTCTCCCCCAACGCGGTGCGTCTTGCCATCGGCACGATCTCGGTGGTCTTCGCGCTCAATGCGTGGTTTCGCTTCACCGAGACGATCGCGCGCTACCTCGCCCGCGGCAACCGCCCGCCGGGACGGGTGGCGGCCGCGGTCTGGGGCGGGCTGTCCGGCTTCACGAGCACGCTCGCACACGCGGGCGGACCGCCGTACGCGATCTACATGCTGGGCCGCCGCGTCGACAAGACCGTCTTCGTCGCGACGTCGTCGGTGTTCTTCTTCGCGGTGAACTACATCAAGCTCATCCCGTACTACTTCCTGGGCCAGCTCAACAGCAACAACCTCACCACCGCCCTCGTCATGGCGCCGCTCGTCCCGCTCGCGGTATGGCTCGGCGTGTGGCTGCATCGGCGCATTTCGCAGGCGGCCTTCATGCAGATCACGTACGCACTCATCTTCGCCACCGGCGTCAAGCTCGTCTACGACGCGTTCACGCACTAGCCGGGCACCGGGGCGGGTCGCGTTGCGTGCGATAGGCGCCGAGCGCGCGCCGCGCTATCATGCGCGCCACCTGCGACGCCCGCCGCGGCGCCGCCACGGGAACGACCATGAAACAGAATTTCCTCGACTTCGAGCAACCCATCGCCGAGCTGCAGCAGAAGATCGACGAACTGCGCTTCGTGCACGAGGATTCGGCGGTCGACATCTCCGACGAGATCTCGCGCCTGGCCAAGAAGAGCCAGCAGCTCACCAAGGAGATCTACGCGAAGCTCTCGTCGTGGCAGATCGCGCAGGTCGCCCGCCACCCGCAGCGGCCCTACACGCTCGACTACATCGCGGGCATGTTCGCCGACTTCCGCGAACTGCACGGCGATCGCGCGTACGCCGACGACCCGGCCATCGTCGGTGGTCTTGCACGCTTCAACGGTGCGCCGTGCATGGTGATCGGGCACCAGAAGGGGCGCGACACGAAGGAGAAGATCCATCGCAACTTCGGCATGCCCCGCCCCGAGGGTTACCGCAAGGCGCTGCGTCTCATGCAACTCGCCGAGCGGTTCGGCTTGCCGCTTTTCACCTTCATCGACACGCCCGGCGCGTATCCGGGCATCGGCGCGGAGGAGCGCGGACAATCCGAGGCGATCGGTCGCAACCTCTACGCGATGGCGGGACTGCGCATCCCGGTGATCGTGACGATCGTCGGCGAGGGCGGCTCGGGCGGCGCGCTCGCCATCGCCGTGGGCGACGTCACGCTCATGCTGCAGTACGCGACGTACTCGGTGATCTCGCCGGAGGGTTGTGCGTCGATCCTGTGGAAGTCGGCCGAGCACGCCGCCGAGGCAGCCGAGATCCTCGGCATCACGGCGCCGCGACTGAAGCAGCTCGGTCTCATCGACAAGGTGGTGAACGAGCCGCTGGGCGGCGCACACCGGGATCACGCGGCGATGATGGTCACCCTGAAGAAGGCGCTCACCGAAGCGTTGCGCCACCTTGCCGACCTGCCGCTCGACACCCTGCTCGAGCAGCGGCAGGAACGCCTCCTGGGCTACGGCAAGTACAAGGAGATCGCGCCGGGCTAGGCCGCGGCCGCACGCGCCGCGCCAACCGGCGTGCGTTGGCACGTCGCCGCGACCCATGGCCGACACTCCCGAGATCGAGGCCGGGCTGCCGCGCCTCGTCGCCGCCGCCCTCGCCCGCGACATCGCACCCGCAACGCCGATCGTGGTCGCCCTCTCGGGGGGGCGCGACTCGGTGGCGCTGCTCGCCGCGTTGCGCGTGGTCGCACCCGCGCGCGGCCACACGCTGAGCGCCGCGCACGTCGATCATGGGCTTTCCCCGGCCGCAGGCGCGTGGCGCGCGTTCTGTGCCGACCTGTGCGCGCGCTGGGACGTGCCCCTTGTCGCCGCGCAGGTCACGGTGGATCGCAGCGCCGGCACGAGTCTCGAAGCCGCCGCGCGCCGCGCACGTTACGCGGCCCTGGTCGAACTCGCGACCCGCGTCGGCGCCCGCCACGTGGCCCTCGCACACCATCGCGACGACCAGGCGGAGACGGTGCTCCTGCAACTGCTGCGCGGTGCGGGGCCGCGCGGGCTGGCGGCGATGCCGGCTTGTCGCGACGATGCCCGCGGCGTGAGCTGGTGGCGGCCGCTGCTTGCGGTGGGTCGCAGCGAGATCGATGCTTTCGTTCACGACCACGCGCTCGCTTTCGTCGACGACGAGAGCAACGCGCGCGCGCAGCATCGGCGCAATGCGGTGCGCCACCGCGTCATGCCCGTACTGCGCGCGATCGCACCCCGCGCCGACACCGCCATCGCCCGCGCCGCGCAGCACCAGGCCGAGGTCGCACGACTCGCCGACGACCTCGCGCGACTCGACGCCGGCGGTGCGACCACGCTCGCCTGCGCGACGCTGGCAGGACTCGCGCCCCACCGCGCGCGCAACCTCTTGCGCTTCCAGCTCCGCCGCTGGGGGCTCCCGGCGCCGCCGACGGCACGGCTTGCCACGATGCTCGCGCAGCTTTCGACCGCCGCCGGCGACGCGCGCGTGGCGATCGGCCACGCCGGTGTCGTCATCGGCGTGCATCGCGGTGAGGTGCACGCGCACGCGCCACCGCCGCCACCGTACGAGGTCACATGGCGGGGTGAGGGCACGCTCGTCCTTCCGCACGGCACGCTCACCTTCGCGCGAGCGCCCGGCGGCATCGACCTGTCGCGGCTGTCGGGGCCGCTGGGCGCGCGCCCCCGGCGCGGTGGCGAGCGCTTTCGCCTCGCGCCCGATCGCCCCCGTCGCGCGCTCAAGGCGATCCTGCGCGACGCGGGCTGGCCCGCATGGGAGCGCGCGAGCGTCCCGCTCATCGTCGCCGGCGACGCGCTCGTCGCGGTGCCCGGACTCGGTGTGGATCCCGCGTACGCGACACCCGCCGACGTCGATGGCGTGCGCGTGCAGTGGCACCCCTACGCGTTGACGCACTGGGTCGCCACGCCGCCGTGACGCGGCGCGGGACGGTCGCACGATACCGCAGCGCTCGCGCCCGCATGACGGCGCGACGCGCCTTGTCCGTATGCCGCGCGTCGGGGTGCGGTGCTAAAATGACGGGTTCATTTTTCTGGTCATTTTCACCCGGAGCCACGCATGGCGGTCGAACGCACGCTTTCCATCATCAAACCCGACGCGGTCGCCAAGGATGCGATCGGCGCCATCCTCGGCCGCTTCGAAGCCGCCGGCCTCAAGATCGTCGCGGCGCGCATGGCGTGGCTGTCGAAGGCCGAGGCCGAGGGGTTTTACGCCGTGCACAAGGAGCGTCCGTTCTTTCGCGATCTCGTCACGTTCATGACGTCGGGGCCGGTGATGATCCAGGTGCTCGAGGGCGAGAACGCGATAGCGCGCAACCGCGAGCTCATGGGCGCGACCGACCCCAGGAAGGCCGCTGCCGGCACGATCCGCGCGGATTTCGCGCAGTCGATCGACGCCAACGCGGTGCACGGCTCGGACGCGCCGGAGACGGCGCGCACCGAAATCGCGTACTTCTTCCCGGCGCTCGCCATCTACTCGCGCTAGGACCGGTCGCCCCGCCGCGTCGGGCGCCACGTTCGCGATGACGACGAACCTCCTGGACCTGTCTCCCGCCGCACTCGCGGACTGGCTTGCCGCGCGCGGCGAGAAGCCGTTCCGGGCGCGGCAGGTGCTGCGCTGGCTGCATCAGCGGTTCGTCACCGACATCGCGGCGATGACCGATCTCGCCAAGACATCACGCGCCGCGCTGGCGGCCGACGCGACCATCGTCGGGCCCACCGTCATCGGCGACACCGTCGCCGCCGACGGCACCCGCAAGTGGCTGCTCGCCGCAGGCCACGGCAACGCCGTGGAGACGGTCTACATCCCCGAGGACGATCGGGGGACGCTTTGCATCTCGTCGCAGGCCGGTTGCGCGCTCGACTGCGCGTTCTGCTCGACCGGGAGACAGGGCTTCGCCCGCAATCTGACATCGGGCGAGATCATCGGTCAGCTCTGGCACGCCAACCGCGTGCTGCAGGGCGACGTGCTGCCGGGCGCTGCCGAAGCGCCGGATCGTGACGCCCCCGCGCGGCGACCGTGGGTCGAGGCCGGGCGCGCGCCGATCACCAACGTCGTGCTGATGGGCATGGGCGAGCCGCTGGCCAACTTCGACGCCGTCGTCGCCGCGCTGCAGCTCATGCTCGACGACAACGCGTACGGGCTGTCGCGCCGCCGCGTCACGCTGTCGACGTCCGGCATCGTGCCGGCGATCGATCGCCTGCGCGAAGCCTGCCCGGTCGCGCTCGCAGTCTCGCTGCATGCCCCCAACGATGCGCTGCGCGATCGCCTCGTCCCGATCAATCGCAAGCACCCGCTCGCCGAACTCATGGCGGCCTGCCAGCGTTACCTGCCGGCGGCCCCGCGCGACTTCATCACGTTCGAGTACGTGATGCTCGACGGGGTGAACGACCAGGACACGCACGCCGCCGAACTCGTGCACCTCGTGCGCGACGTGCCGTGCAAGCTCAACCTGATTCCGTTCAATCCGTTCCCCGGCACCGAGTTTCGCACGAGCCCGCGCGCGCGCATTCAGGCCTTTCAGGCGCGCCTTGCTGCCGCCGGGATCGTCGCCACGGTCCGCAAGACGCGCGGCGACGACATCGCCGCCGCCTGCGGGCAGCTCGCGGGCCAGGTGCACAATCGCGTCAAGCGCCGTCTCGGCACGCGAATCGTGCCGGTGCCTGCACGCCCCACGGTGGCCCCCACGTGATGCTCGCCCGCCTGCGTCCCCTGTCGGATGGCCTCCTCGCCGCACTGCTGTGCGCCGGTGTCTTTGCGCTCGCGGGGTGCGAATCGACGTCGAGCAGCAAGTCGCAGGTCCAGCAGCCGCCACCGCCGCCGCAGCCCCCGCCGGTCCAGGAAGCGCCGGCGCCGGTGCGGGCGCAACTGCACGCGGAGATCGCCGCCGGCTATTACGAGCGCGGCCAGATGGACATCGCGCTGCAAGAGCTCGACGCCGCGGTGAAGCTCGACCCCAAGAACGCGAACATCTACAACATCTACGGACTCGTCTACGCGATGCTCGGCGAGGAGGCGAAGGCGGCGGCCAACTTCCAGAGCGCGCTGGCACTCGCGCCGAACGATTCCGAGATTCGCCAGAACTGGGGCTGGTACCTGTGCTCGCACGGCAAGCCGCGCGAATCGATCGCGGAGTTCGAGCATGCGGTGCGCAATCCGCTGTACCGCACGCCGGACGTCGCACTCGTCAACGCCGGCAAGTGCTCGGTGGAGATCGGCGAGACGCGCCGCGCCGACGAGTACTTCCGGCGCGCGCTCGCGATCAACCCCGGCAGCATGCAGGCGGCGTACAACCTCGCCCTGCTCAAGTTCCGTGAAGCGCGCTACGAGGAAGCGCGCGTGCTGATCCGGCGCGTCACGCAGCCGACGTCGGCTCCGCCGGAGGCGCTCTACCTCGGCATGTGCATCGTGCGCAGCCTGGGCGACCGCGCTGCCGAGGCGTCGTACGTCGCGCAACTGCGCAATCGCTATCCGGATTCGCCGGAGGCCCGGGCCATCCCGCCAGGCAAATGCGAATAGGCGTGGCCGGGTGAGCGAGTCCAACGACGCCTCGGCCGCCATTCCCGTTCCGGCGGATTCGCCTTCGACGGGAGCCCTCGTGCGCCATGCGCGCGAGACCGCGGGCCTTTCCATCGACGACGTGGCGCGCCAGTTGAAACTCGCTCCGCGCCAGGTCCAGGCGCTGGAGGCCGGCGACTACGCGCAGCTGCCCGGACGCACCTTCGTGCGCGGCTTCCTGCGCAACTACGCGCGCCTGCTCGGCCTCGACGGCGACGCGCTCCTGGCGACGCTGCCGGAAGGTGCGAGCGCATCGCTCGATCGTCCGACGCTGGGGCCCACCGCACGCGTGATGGGTGAACTGCCCGCCGACACGCCCGCGCGCGCCGGCGCGGCACGGTGGATCGTCGCGCTCGCATTCATCGTCGTCGTCGCGCTTGCTGCGGTCTACCTGTGGCGACCGGCGGTTGAACATGCGCGCGACGGCGGCGTCGCCGGCGAGCCCGTCGTGCCAATGCTGCCTGGTGCGGTGCCGCCCAGCGCGACGCCTGCGCCGAGCGCCACGGGCACCCCCGCACCCGCCGCGGCGGCAGGAACCGAGACGGCACCGGCTGCGTCCGCAGCGCCCGCCGCAGCGGCCGCGAGCGAGGCGCCGGCCGCGGCCACGACCGCGACGGGCGACGCGCCGCTCGTCCTCGTCTTCCGTGGCACATCGTGGGCCGAGGTGAAGGATGCGCGGGGCAACGTGCTGCTGTCGACGATGGGCTACCCCGGCGCCACGCACGCGGTCGGCGGCACGTTGCCGCTCGACGTCGTCATCGGCAATGCCGAGGCCGTGCAGGTCCAGGTCCGAGGCGAGGCGTTCGACCTCACGCCGTACAGCAAGCAGAACGTCGCCAAGTTCCAGGTGAAGTGACGATGCGCACCTCCCTTCGCCTTGACCTCGTCGGGACCGACACGCGGCCGTGGTGATGCGACGATGAACGAGCACCCGACGACATCCGCGGCCAGCGCATCCGGCGCCAGTCCCGGCAAGGCGTCGCGCCTGCAGGCCGTGCGCGGCATGAACGACGTCCTGCCCGACGACGCCCCGCTGTGGGAGTACTTCGAGGACACCGCCCGCAGCGTCTTCGCGCAGTACGGCTACCGCAACATCCGCGTCCCGATCGTCGAGCCCACCGCGCTGTTCGTGCGCGGCATCGGCGAATACACCGACGTCGTCGAGAAGGAGATGTACAGCTTCGAGGACAAGCTCAACGGCGAATCGCTCACGCTGCGCCCGGAGGCCACGTCGGGCATCGTGCGCGCGGCGCTCGAGCACGACCTCCTCTACCAACGGCCGCAACGCGTGTGGACGACCGGACCCATGTTCCGCCACGAACGGCCACAGAAAGGGCGCTATCGGCAGTTCCACCAGATGGACGCCGAGGCACTGGGTTACGCCGGCCCCGACGTCGACGCCGAGCAGATCGTGATGCTGGCACGGCTGTGGCGGGTCCTCGGCCTGACCGGCATCGGCCTGCGCATCAATTCGATCGGCAACGCCGGCGAGCGCGCCGCACATCGCCGCGCGCTCGTCGCGTACTTCGAGCGTCACGCCGACCTCCTCGACGCCGACGCGCGCCGGCGCCTGCACGCCAATCCGCTGCGCATCCTCGACAGCAAGAACCCGGCGCTGCAGTCGATGCTCGCCGCGGCGCCGAAGCTCATCGACTTCATCGAGGACGACTCGCGCGCGCACTTCGAGGCCCTGCAGCGCCATCTCGTCGACGCCGGTCTCGACTTCACGATCGATGCGCGACTCGTGCGCGGCCTCGATTACTACAACCGCACCGTCTTCGAGTGGATCGACGACAGCGGTGCGCTGGGCGCGCAAGGCACCGTCGCCGGCGGCGGGCGCTACGACGCGCTGTTCGAGATCCTCGGCGGCAAGCCCTCGTTCGCGTGTGGCTTCGCGATCGGGATCGAGCGCATGATCCTGCTCCTCGCTGCGGTCGGAGTGCGAGCAGCACCGGCCCCCGTCGCCTACGTCGTGCACACGGGCGACGCTGCCGGCGTGCTCGCGCGGGCGGTGGCCGAGCAGGCACGCGATGCCGGCATGGCACTCGTCGTGAACGCCGGCGGCGGCAGCATGAAGGCGCAGATGAAACGGGCGGACGCAAGTGGCGCCGCGTACGCGCTCATCATCGGCGACGACGAGGTGCATGCCGCGGCGGTGGCCATCAAGCCGCTGCGGGGCGGTGGCGAACAGTTCGCCGTGCCGGTGAACGACGCGGCCGCGCGCCTCGCGGCGCTGACGCGCTGACCGCTCCGGCGACGGCAGCAAGCAACGACGAGAGGAAGGCATGGCAGTCTACGATTCGCACGAGCAGGAGCAACTCGACGATCTCAAGGCGTGGTGGGCGCGCTGGGGGAACATCGTCACGACGATCGCGCTCATCGCAAGCGCCGTGGCCATCGGCGTGCAGGGGTGGCGCTGGTACACGACGCACCAGGCCGACGAGGCCGGTGCCCTCTACTCCGCACTGAGCGTGGCCGTGCGCAACAACGACGTCCCGCGCGCCAAGGACACGACGGCGCAACTGGCGGACCGCTTCGCCGGCACGGGCTACGCGCCGCGGGGTGCGCTGCTCCTCGCCAAGCTTCTCTTCGACGGCGGGGACGCCGCGGGCGCCAAGACCCAGCTCACCTGGGTGATCGACCACGCCGACGAGACCGAGTTGAAGGAGATCGCACGCTATCGTCTGGCGGAGATCCTCCTCGACGAGAAGCACTACGACGACGCGATCAAGGTGCTCGACGCCAAGCACGGCGAGCCGTTTGCCGGGCTGTATGCGGACCTGCGCGGCGATGCGCTCGCGGCCGCCGGCAAGTCGGCCGAAGCGAGGGCAGCGTACGAGACCGCGCTCGCCAAGCTCGACGCCAAGTCGCAGTACCGGCGCTACGTCGAGGTCAAGCTCGAGTCGCTCGGCGGCACGCCGCCCGGTGCCGCCGCGACGGCGACGGCCGCCGGCGGTGGCAGCGGCGCGACACCCGCGGCGAAGGCGCCCGCGTCGTCTCCGGCGACGCCGGCCAAGCCATGAGCGCACCGCGTCGCACCGCGGCGGCACGCGTCAACCGGGCGTCGTCTCCGGCGCGCCTTGGCGCGGCGCGGCCGGGTCGCGTCATCGCCGGCGCTCTCGCGGTGCTGCTTTTGGCAAGTGGTTGCGCCACGTCGAATTTCTCGATCTACGACTATCTCCCGGTGCCACCGGCGTTCTCGCTGCGCTGGCTGTGGGACAGCAAGAAGCCCGGCCCGCTGCCGGAGCTCACGCCCTCGGCCACGGCCAGCGTGTCGTGGCAGGCGAACGTGGGCAAGGCCGTCCCCGGCTTTGCACCGGCGGTGCTGTCCGACGCGATCTACGTCGCTGCGATCGACGGCGGACTCACCCGCCTCGATCCGGCCACGGGACGTGCGCTCTGGCGCGTGTCGGCCGGCAAGACGCTTTCCGCGGGGCCCGGTGCCGACGCGGACACGATCGTCGTCGGCACCGACAAGGGCGAGGTGCTCGCCTTCGACGCCGCCGGCAAGCCGAAGTGGACCGCACGCGTGCCCACCGAGATCATGGCGCCGCCGCGCGTTGCCGACGGCATCGTCGCGGTCTTCGTCGGCGACGGTTCGATTCACGCCTTTGCCGCCAACGATGGCGGCAAGAAATGGGTGCTCCAGCGCAACATGCCGCCGCTCACGGTGCGCAACTACGCCGGCGGCACGTCGACCCGCGGTGGTCTGTTCGTCGGTACCGCCGGCGGGCGCCTGCTTGCGCTCGACCTCGCGACCGGCATCGTCGGCTGGGACGCGACGGTCGCCAATCCCAAGGGAGCCACCGAGCTCGAGCGCATCGCCGATGTGACGTCGCTGCCGCTCGTCGTCGGCAATCAGGTGTGCGCGGTGGCCTACCAGGGTCGCGTCGCCTGTTTCGAGATCACCCGCGGGTCGCTCAACTGGTCGCGCGACATCAGCAGCCTGAGCGGCATCGCGAGCGACGGCAAGAGCCTCTTCGTCACCGATGACAAGGGTGCGGTGCAGGCCCTCGATACGGCGAACGGCGCGTCGCTGTGGAAACAGGATCGCCTCGCGGCACGCAAGATCGGCGGCCCGCAGGTCGTGGGCGATTTCGTGGCGGTCATCGACGTCGAAGGCTACGTGCACCTGCTCTCGACGATCAATGGCGCCTACGTCGGTCGACTGCAGACCGACGGCACCCCGGCCACCGGGCAACCCGCCTCCTTCCTGTCGAGCATCCTGTGGCAGTCGGCCGGCGGCAACGTCTACGCGGTGACCGCGAAGTAAGCGGCGCAAGGCCCGCGCGCAAGCGCTTCGCCCCGTCCGCCCGCCACCCGGCCGATCGACCGTCATGCTGCCCACCGTCGCGCTCGTCGGTCGCCCCAACGTCGGCAAGTCCACGCTCTTCAACCGCCTGACGAAGAGCCGTGCGGCGCTCGTCGCCGACGTTCCCGGCCTCACCCGCGACCGCCAGTACGGCCGGGCCCGCCTCGGCGAGCAGACGTATTTCGTGGTCGACACCGGGGGCTTCGAGCCGAAGGCGACGAGCGGGATCCTGCATGCCATGGCGCGACAGACGCGGCAGGCGATCGCCGAGGCCGACGTCGTCGTCTTCCTCGTCGATGCCCGCGACGGAATCACAGCGCAGGACAAGGTCATCGCCGACCTCCTGCGCAAGGCCGGCCGACCGCTCGTCGTCGCCGTGAACAAGGCCGAGGGCCGGCCGTCGGAGCGCGCGGTGGCGGAGTTCCACGAACTGGCATTGGGCATTCCGGTGGCGATTTCCGCCGCGCACGGGGAGAACGTCAACGCGCTCGTCGAACACGCCCTCGAACTCGCCGCCGCGCACAGCCCAGGCAATGCCGACGACACGCCAGCCGGCGCCCCGGCCGATCGCGAGCGTCCCGACACGATCCGCGTCGCCGTCGTCGGGCGCCCCAACGTCGGCAAGTCGACGCTCGTCAACACGATCCTCGGCGAGGAACGGGTCATCGCCTTCGATGAGCCCGGCACCACGCGCGATGCCATCGACGTCGACTTCGAGCGCGGCGGCCAGAAGTACACGCTGGTCGACACCGCCGGCATCCGTCGTCGGGGCAAGGTTTTCGAGGCGATCGAGAAGTTCTCGGTCATCAAGACGCTGCAGGCGATCGAGGATGCGCACGTCGTGGTCCTCGTGCTCGATGCGCTGCAGTCGATCACCGAGCAGGATGCGCATCTTGCCGGGCACATCCTCGACGCCGGCCGCGCGCTCGTCGTGGCGATCAACAAGTGGGACGCGGCCTCCGCCGAGGTTCGCGCCGACGCCAAGCGCGACTACGACCGCAAGCTCGCCTTCCTGTCGTTCGCAGCGTGTCACTTCATCTGCGCGCGCGACGGCGCCGGAGTCACGGCCGTGTTGAAGTCGGTGCGCGAGGCCTTTGCTGCCGCGATGGTCAAGCTGCCGACGCCGCGGCTGACACGAACACTGCAGCTCGCCGTCGAGCGCCAGCAGCCGCCGCGCGCCGGGCTCGTCCGCCCCAAGCTGCGCTACGCGCACCAGGGCGGGGTCAATCCACCGCTCGTGGTGATCCACGGGACGGCCTTGCGGCACGTGCCGGACGCGTATCGTCGCTACCTGGAACGTTTCCTCGCCGAGGCGTTCAAACTGCGCGGAACCCCCCTTAGGATACAATTCAAGGCCGGTTCCAATCCGTACGTGGAATCCGCGCCCCGGCGTCGCTGATCCGGTTGACCCGCGGTGCCGCGTCGAACAATAAAGCGGAGCTCGCGACCATGAGCAACAAAGGGCAAATGCTACAAGACCCATTCCTGAACATGCTGCGCAAGGAGCACATTCAGGTCTCGATCTACCTCGTCAACGGCATCAAGCTGCAGGGGCAGATCGAGTCGTTCGACCAGTACGTCGTCCTGCTCAAGAACACGGTCACGCAGATGGTCTACAAGCACGCGATCTCGACGGTCGTACCGGCGCGCCCGGTCGCGATGCCGCAGCATGCCCCTGGCCACAGCGGGGACAACTGACGTTTTCAGCGGGCCCCGGAGGACCGCCCGCGGTCGCTGTCGGCGTGTCGGGGGGCGGCGTCACGCCTTCGATGCGGCCCGATCGCTGAGGGCGCGACGCTGATGTTCGACCGTCCAACGCGCGGCAACCGCGCGCTCCTGGTCGCGCTCGACCTGGGTAGCGACGATCCTTCCTACCGCCGTCAGGAGATCGCGGAACTCGCCGCCGCCGCCGGCGCCGTGGTGACCGGAACGGTCACCGGCAAGCGCGCACGTCCCGATGCCGCGTTCTTCGCCGGCCGCGGCAAGGTCGACGAGATCGATGCCCAGCGCCGCGCCACCGGCAGCGATCTCGTCATCTTCGATCACACGCTCACCGGGGTGCAGCAGCGCAACCTCGAAGAGCGACTGCAGTGTCGCGTCGTGGACCGGACGAGCCTCATCCTCGATATCTTCGCGCTGCGCGCGCGCAGCGCGGAAGGCAAGCTCCAGGTCGAGCTCGCGCAACTGGGGCACCTCGCCACGCGTCTGGCCGGCGGCTGGACGCACCTCGAGCGACAAAAGGGCGGCATCGGCCTGCGCGGGCCAGGCGAGACGCAGCTCGAGACCGACCGGCGCCTGATCGGCAACCGGGTGAAGGTCCTGCGCGAGCGCATCGGTCGCGTGGCGAGGAGCCGCGCCGTGCAAAGCCGGACACGGCGTCGCCACGCGGTGCGCACGGTCGCCCTCGTCGGTTACACGAACGCCGGCAAGTCGACGCTCTTCAATCGCCTCACCCGCGCGCAAACGGTCGCCGCCGACCAGCTCTTCGCGACGCTCGACACCACGCTGCGCAAGGTCCACGTCCCCGGCGCGCAACCGATCGTCCTGTCGGACACCGTCGGCTTCATCCGCGACCTGCCGCACGATCTCGTGGCTGCGTTCCGTGCCACGCTCGCCGAAGCCGCCGACGCCGATCTCATCGTGCACGTGGTCGACGGCAGCGCGACCGAACGCGAACTCAAGGAAGCCGCGGTCGAGGACGTGCTGGCGACGATCGGTGCCACCGACGTGCCGCGGCTCACCGTCGTCAACAAGATCGATCTGACCGGGATCACCCCCGGAATCGAGCGCGATGCCTGTGGTACCATCACGACGGTTCGCGTAAGCGCCATGAGCGGTATCGGGTGCGACGGTCTCGTGACCGCACTCGCCGAGCGCTTTCCGGGCGGTGCATGCGAGGTGCCGCCACTACCCGAGGCTTCGATCGACGATGCGGCGGTGCGTTCGGCGTAAGCCGCGGTGCGCCAGCGTCGACTTCCAATCGTCCATCCAGCGTCGGTAGCCCCGACGTAACCATTCACGATATCCACGACCGATGTCGCTCAACGATCCCCAATGGGGCAAGCGCGGGACCGGCGGCGGGGGCGGTGGCGGCGGGCCACCGGACCTCGACGAGATCTGGCGCAACGTCAATCGCCGCATGGGCGAGCTGTTCAATCGCCGTGGCGGCGGCGACACCGGCGGCGGCGACGGTGGACCGCCCCGGCGGGGTCTGGCCGCCGGCGGCGTGGGCCTCATCATCGGGCTCGTGATCGTGGTGTGGTTCGCAAGCGGCTTCTACATCGTCGACGAGGGACGCCGCGGGGTCGTCACCCGCTTCGGCAAGTACACCGAGACGACGCTCCCCGGCCCGCGCTGGCACCTGCCGGCGCCGATCGAGGCGGTCGAGCTCGTCGACTTCTCGCAGGTGCGCACGGTCGAACTCGGCTATCGCAACACGACGGCGAATCGCAACGCCAAGGAAGCGACGATGCTCACCGAGGACGAGAACATCATCGACATCCAGTTCGCGGTGCAATACAACCTCGTGTCGGCGGAGAACTTCGTCTTCAACAACCGCCGTCCGGAGGAGATCGTCAAGGTCGTCGCCGAGTCGGCGATCCGCGAGGTCGTCGGCAGGGCGAAGATGGATTTCGCGCTCTACGAGGGCCGCGAGCAAATCGCGCAGCAGACACGCGATCTCATGCAGCGCTCGCTCGACCACCTGAAGACGGGGGTGTCAGTGCAAAAGGTCACGCTGCAAAGCGTGCAACCGCCCGAGAAGGTGCAGGCGGCATTCGACGATGCGGTGAAGGCGCAGCAGGATCGGGTGCGTCTCGTCAACGAAGGCCAGGCCTACGCCAACGGGGTCGTGCCGCGCGCCCGCGGTCTCGCCTCACGCCTGATCGAGGAGGCCAACGGCTACAGCACCGAAGTCACGCAGCGCGCCGAGGGTGATGCGGCGCGCTTCCGCCTAATCGCCGGCGAGTATGCCAAGGCCCCCGGCGTCACGCGCGACCGCATGTATCTCGACATGATGCAGTCGGTGCTCGGCAATACGAGCAAGGTCATCGTCGATCAGAAGCAGGGCAGCAATCTCCTCTACTTGCCGCTCGACAAGCTCATGCAGCACAGCCTGCCCGCAACGGATGCCGATGCCGCCGCGGCGCGCCCCCCGGTGCCGCCGGTGCCCGAGCCCGCGACCGCCGCGAGCCCGGACGCCGCGCGCACGCGCGACGGCCTGCGCAATCGCGAGCGTTAGGACCCAGCCGCCATGCGACTCACCATGCCGCTCATCGCGCTCGTCGTGGCGCTCCTGCTCGTCGCCTCGCAGGCGGTGTACACCGTCGACCAGACGAAGTACGCGATTCGCTTCCAGTTGGGCGAAATCGTCGACATCAACGACCACGCCGGCCTGTACTTCAAGCTGCCGCTCGTGCAGAACGTGCGCTTCTTCGATCGGCGCAACCTCCTCCTCGAGAACAGCGACGTCGATCGCGTCGTGACCTCGGAGAAGACACCGCTCGAGGTCGATTTCGTCGTCCTGTGGCGCATCACCGACGTGAAGCAGTACTACGTGGCCGTCCAGGGCAACGAGGACGCCGCCCGTGCGCGCCTGTCGCAAACGGTGCGCAGCAACCTCGCCGAGGAGTTCAACAAGTCGACGATGCACGAGGCGATCTCCACCGGGCGCGAGCGCATCATGACCGAAACCCGGCAGAAGGCGGATCAGGATGCGCGCAACATCGGCGTCGAGGTCGTCGACGTCCGCTTGCGGCGCCTGGCCTTGCCCGCCGACGTCACCGGCCCGGTCTACGCGCGGATGGAGTCGGAACGTCGCCGCGTGGCCAACGAGTTGCGCTCGCTCGGCGCCGCCGAATCGGAGAAGATTCGCGCCGACGCCGATCGGCAACGGCAGGTGATCCTCGCCGATGCCTATCGCCAGGCGCAGAAGATCAAGGGTGAAGGCGACGGTCGCGCCTCGGCGATCTACGCCGCGGCGTATGGGCAGAGTCCCGAGTTCTTTGCCTTCTACCGCAGCCTCGAAGCGTACAAGTCATCGTTCCGGCGTAACGACGTCATGGTGCTCGAGCCGTCGGGAGAGTTCTTCAACTACTTCCGCCAGTCGGGCTCGGGCCGCGGTGCAGCACCGCGCGCGCCGGCGAAATAGGCGTCGGCCCGCCCGCGGGACCGCACGGCTTCGCTGCCACCGCCCGTTGCCGCCTGTCGTCGTGATCGTGGTCGACTGACGTGGACTCGCTCTGGGTCGCCCTGGCCATGCTGCTGATCCTCGAAGGGTTGTTGCCGTTCGCCGCGCCGAAGTTGTGGCGCGATGCCTTCCGGCGCATTGGTGAGCTCTCCGACGGTCAGATCCGCTTCATGGGACTCGCCTCGATCATCGTCGGCCTCATCGGCCTCGTGCTCTTGCGCCATGCGTAACTGGGTCCTCCCCGAAGCGATCGCCGACGTCCTCCCCGCCGAGGCGACGCGCGTCGAGACGCTGCGCCGCACGCTGCTCGATCACTTCAAGACGCGCGGCTACCGCCTCGTCCAGCCGCCGCTGGTCGAGCACCTCGATTCGCTGCTCACCGGCACGGGTCGCGACCTCGATCTGCTCACGTTCAAGACCGTCGATCCGCTTTCGGGACGCATGCTCGGCCTGCGCGCGGACACGACGCCGCAGGTCGCACGCATCGACGCGCACCTCCTCAACGAAGCCGGCGTGACGCGCCTGTGCTATGCGGGAAGCGTGCTGCGCACCGCGGCGGCACCTGGTGACGCGCGGCAGGTGATCCAGATCGGCGCCGAACTCTACGGCCACGGCGACATCGCCGCGGACTGCGAGACGCTGCGCCTGCTCGTCTCGGGGCTCGGCGCCGCCGGCATGCACGGACTCCACCTCGACCTCGGGCACGTCGGACTCTATCGCGCTCTCGCCCGCGCCGCCGGCCTCGACGGCAGCGGTGAAGGCGACGACGCCGATCTGTTCCGCGCCCTGCGTGACAAGGATGGGCCTGCGGTGGAGGCGCTCACGGCGCCGCTGCCCGATCCTGCACGCGGCGCGCTGCGGGCGCTGGCAACGCTCTACGGACCGGCCGCAGCCACGCTCACGGCCGCGCGGCAGGCGCTGCCGGCGCTACCCGACGTCGCGAGCGCACTCGATGCGCTCGTTGCGCTGGGTGCGGCGGTCGCCGGCGACGTCGCGGAGGTCCACGTCGATCTCGCCGACCTGCGCGGCTACCACTACTACACCGGTGCGACGTTCAGCGTTTTCGTGCAGGATGCCAGCGGTGCCGTCGCCGACTGCGGCCGCGGCGGTCGCTACGACGGCGTCGGCCGCGCGTTCGGCCGGGCGCGTCCCGCCACCGGCTTCTCGATGGACCTGCGCCACCTCGCGTCGCTGGCGCCGGGCGAGAGCGAGCCGGGCGTCATCTTCGCGCCCGACGACGCCGATCCTGCGCTGGCGAGCGCGATCGCGGCATTGCGCGCGCGCGGCGAGCGAGTGATCGTGGCCCTTCCCGGGGAAAGCCGCGCCGGGGCCCGCCGCCTCGTGCGTGACGGCGCACGGTGGAAGGTCACGTGATGGCGGCAGGCAGCGCGCCGCCGCCGGCAAGGACCGATCGGAATCGCGCACAAGGGGTGTGACATGGGGAAGAACGTCGTCGTCATCGGCACGCAGTGGGGTGATGAGGGAAAGGGCAAGATCGTCGACTGGCTGACCGAAAGCGCGACCGGCGTGGTGCGCTATCACGGCGGCCACAACGCGGGTCACACGCTCGTCATCGGCGGCCACAAGACCGTCCTGCGGCTCATCCCGTCGGGCGTGCTGCGTCCCAACGTCGGGATCTTCGTCGGCAACGGCGTCGTTCTCTCGCCGGCCGCCCTCCTGCAGGAAATCGGCGAACTCGAAGCCGCGGGAGTCGAGGTGCGCTCGCGGCTCAAGATCTCGCCGGCCTGCCCGCTCGTGCTGCCCATTCACGTGGCGCTCGACCAGGCGCGCGAGAGCGCCATGGGCAACGAGAAGATCGGCACCACCGGCCGCGGCATCGGCCCCGCGTACGAGGACAAGATCGCGCGCCGCGCGGTGCGCGTGCAGGATCTGCTCGATCCCGATCGCTTCGCGGTGAAGCTCGCTGCCCTGCTCGAGCTGCACAACTTCATGCTCGTCAACTTCTATCGGCGCGATCCCGTTCCCTTCGAGCCGACGCGCGACGAGGCGCTCGCGCACGCGCTCGAACTGCGGCCGATGGTCGCCGACGTCGCGGGCCTGCTGCACGAGGCGCGTGCGCGCGGCGATTCGCTCCTCTTCGAAGGCGCCCAGGGCGCGCTGCTCGACATCGATCACGGCACGTACCCGTACGTCACTTCAAGCAATTGCCTGGCCGGTGCCGCGGCGCCAGGCAGCGGCGTCGGGCCGCAGATGCTCGACTACGTGCTCGGCATCGTGAAGGCCTATACGACCCGCGTGGGCACCGGCCCCTTCCCCACCGAACTGACCGACGACATCGGCGCGGGACTCGCGAAACGCGGCAACGAGTTCGGTTCGGTCACGGGGCGTCCGCGCCGCTGTGGCTGGCTCGACATCCCGGCGCTCAAGCGTTCGCTGCAGTTGAACGGCGTCGACGGGCTTTGCATCACCAAGCTCGACGTGCTCGACGGCATGTCCGAGATCAAGGTGTGCACGGGGTATCGCCTCGATGGCCGCGCGGTCGATCTCATCCCGACCGGCGCGGAAGCCGTCGCGCGATGCGAACCCGTCTACGAGACGCTGCCCGGTTGGACCGGGTCGACGGTCGGTGCCCGCTCCTTCGCGGCGCTGCCCGAACCCGCGCGCGCGTACCTGCGCCATGTCGAAACGCTCACCGGAGTGCCGATCGCCATGGTGTCGACCGGACCCGACCGCGACGAGACGATCCTCGTGCACCACCCCTTCGGCTGATCGACGCATGCGAGCCCGCGACCCGTCGACGAATTAGAATCATGGCCCGATCGCGGACGGCGCCGGTGATTGCGGGCGAGCGGCGCCACCGAAAGGCAGGGGGAGAAGGGTGGCAATGAGCATCAAGGTCAGCTGGGACGAGTACAACACGCTCGTGGAGCGCCTCGCGCTGGCGGTGTACGCGTCGGGCTTCGATTTCGACCAGATCATCTGCATCGCCCGCGGTGGCCTGCGCGTCGGCGACGTCCTGTCGCGCATTTTCGACCAGCCACTCGCCATCCTCTCGACGCATTCGTACACCGCCGAAGGCGGCACGCTGCGCGGCGAACTCGTGATCGCCGAACACATGACGATGACCAAGCCCCGACTCGGCGGGCGCGTGCTCCTGGTGGACGACATGGTCGATTCCGGACACACGCTGGGGGCCGTCCACAAGGCCCTGCCGGAGCGCTTTCCACACATCACCGCCTTGAAGACGGCGGTGCTGTGGTGGAAGGCGTGCTCGGTGTTCGCGCCCGATTACGCGGTCGAGTACCTGCCCGACAGCCCCTGGATCTGCCAGCCGTTCGAGGTCTACGACAATCTGCGCCCCGAAGCGCTCGCCGCCCGGCTCGCCGGCGCCTGACGCGGGTGCCGACGCGAAAACGCCCGCTCGTGGCGGGCGCTGTCGCGAAGCAACGGGATTTCCGCGGCGGTGCTAAAGTCGTGGTGCCCAGGAAGGGACTCGAACCCCCACAGTGTTGCCACCGCTAGGACCTGAACCTAGTGCGTCTACCAATTCCGCCACCTGGGCGAGACCGCACCGCGCAAAAAACCACAATCAACGATTATACCGATTCCTTGTCCGACAAGCGAACCCCGCTCCCCCGCGCGCGTCGCACCTCGTCGCGGCCGCCGACGCGCGAACCCGCGCCGCCGCGCCGCCGCGACGACTTCGACCCCGCCCTCCTTCCGTCACGCGACGCGATCCTGCAAGCGCTCGCCGCTGCGGGAACGCCGCTGCCGCGAGCTGACCTCATCGCGGCCCTGCAGGCGCCGCCGATCGTGCACGACGCGCTGGCCGGACGGCTGGCGGCGATGGAGCGCGACGGCCAGATCCTCACCAACCGCAAGGGTGAGCTCGGCATCGTCGCGCGGCTCGGCCTCATCATCGGCATCATCGAAGGTCATCCCGACGGGTTCGGCTTCCTCGTGCCCGAGGACGGCGGTGATGACGTCTTCCTGTCGCCGCGCGAAATGCACCGCGTGCTGCACGGCGACCGCGCGATGGTCCGCGTCGTCGGCTTCGATCGCAAGGGACGCCGCGAAGGCGAGATCGTCGAGGTGCTGGCGCGCGCGAACACGACCGTCGTGGGTCGCCTGCACGTCGAACGCGGCGTGCACTTCATCGAGGCGCTGAACCGGCACATCAGCCAGGACTTCCTGGTGCCGGCCGATGGCCTCGCGAGCGCGGACGTCGGTGCGATCGTCGTTGCGACCATCGTCGAGCAGCCGACCGGCGAGCGCGAGGCGGTCGCCCGCGTCACCGAGGTCCTGGGCGCGGCCACCGATCCTGGCATCGAGATCGAGATCGCGCTACGCAAGCACGCGCTGCCGTTCACCTTCAGCGCCGAGGCGCAGCGCCAGGCGAAGCGACTGCCGGTCGAGGTGCGCCCTGCCGACCGGAAGGGACGTCGCGACCTCACGACATTGCCGCTCGTGACCATCGACGGCGAGACCGCGCGCGACTTCGACGACGCCGTCTACTGCGAGCGCAAGGGCCGCGGCTGGCGCCTCGTCGTCGCCATCGCCGATGTCGCGCACTACGTCCGCGACGGCGACGCGATCGACCGCGATGCACGCGAGCGCGGCACGTCGGTGTACTTTCCGCGGCGCGTGATTCCGATGCTCCCGGCCTCGCTCTCCGACGAGCTGTGCTCGCTCAAGCCCGGTGTCGACCGGGTGTGCATGGCCTGCGACATCGACGTGTCCGCACAAGGCGGCATCGAAGCCTACGCGTTCTATCCCGCGGTGATCCACTCGCACGCGCGGCTCACCTACACGCAGGTGGCGTCGTGGCTCGACGAAGCGGGAAAGGCGACGACACCACAGGCGAAGGCGTTGCTGCCGCACTTGCGCAACCTGCACGCCCTGTACGCGGCCTTCGCGCGTGCGCGCCGGCAGCGCGGCGCGATCGACTTCGACACCGAGGAGCCCGCGATCGAGTTCGACGACAACGGCAAGATCGCGCGCATCGTGCCAGCACCCCGCAACGACGCGCACAAGCTCATCGAGGAATGCATGCTCGCCGCCAACGTGTGCGCGGCGCACTACCTCCTGCGCGAGAAGCAGGGCGCGCTTTTTCGCGTGCACGAGCCGCCACCTCCCGACAAGCTCGCCGCGCTGCGTGAGTTCCTCGCGCTGTCGGCGCTGCACCTGGGCGGCGGCGAGAAGCCGACCGCCGCCGACTATGCGAAGCTCCTGGCCGTCGTGGGTGCGCGCAGCGACCGCGACCTCATGGAGACGGTGCTGCTGCGCTCGCTCGCGCAGGCGCGCTACCAGCCGGACAACGCCGGCCACTTCGGCTTGGGCTACGACGCGTATGCGCACTTCACGTCGCCCATTCGCCGCTACCCCGACCTCCTCGTCCATCGCGGCATCAAGGCGGCGCTCGCCGGCACCCGTTACACGCCGACGGGGATGACGTGGTCGCAGCTCGGCGTGCACACGTCGATGACCGAGCGCCGCGCCGATGAGGCGACACGCGACGTGGTGAACTGGCTCAAGTGCCACTACATGCACGAGCGCATCGGTGAGGAGTTCGACGGCACGGTGAGTGGAGTCACGAGCTTTGGCGTCTTCGTCACGCTCGACGAGCTCGCCATCGACGGTCTCGTCCACGTCACCGAGCTCGGCCGCGACTACTTCCACTTCGATGCCGTGCGTCACGCTCTCGTCGGCGAGCACAGCGGTGTCACGTACCAGCTCGCCGGGCGCCTGCGCGTGAAGGTCGCGCGCGTGGACATGGAGCAGGCGAAGATCGACTTCGTGCTCGCCGATCGCGTCGTGGCGAGCAGCACCCCCACCGCCACGGCCGGTGGGGGATCTCCGGCGCGCCCGGTGTTCGCCGAGCCGCTCGCTGCAGGTGACGCGAAGCGCAAGCCGGCGCGTCAGGGCAAGGGGCGCCGCGACTAGCGGACGACCCCATTGCACATCGCCGACGCGCGCTATGCCGGCTGCGCGACGTAGCGCAGGTACGGTTTCACCGTCTTCCAGCCGTCGGGATAGCGCTTCTTCGCCTCGTCGTCCCCGATCGACGGCGCGATGATCACGTCGTCGCCCGGCTCCCATTGCGCCGGCGTCGCGACCTTGTGCCGGGCGGTGAGCTGCAGCGAATCGAGCACGCGCAACACCTCGTCGAAGTTGCGGCCGGTGGACATCGGATACGTGAGGATCAGCTTGACCTTCTTGTCCGGGCCGATCACGAATACCGAGCGGATCGTCGCGTTGTCCACGGCGGTCCGCGGCTGGGCGCCGCTCGCATTGGGGTGAATCATGTCGTAGAGCTTCGCGACCTTGAGGTCGGCGTCGCCGATGATCGGATAGTTGGGCGCCGTGCCTTGCGTCTCCTCGATGTCCTTGGCCCACCGCTCGTGATCGTCGACCGGATCGATCGAGAGTCCGAGGATCCTGGTGTTGCGGCGGTCGAACTCGGGCTTGATGCGCGCGAGGTAGCCCAACTCGGTCGTGCACACGGGGGTGAAGTCCTTCGGATGCGAGAAGAGGATCGCCCAGTGGTCGCCGATCCACTGGTGGAAGTCGATCGTCCCGTGCGTCGTGTGCGCGGTGAAATTGGGGGCGTCGTCGCCGATTCGAAGCTGCATCGAGTTCTCCTGTGATTGAGGTCGCGCCTGAAGCCGACGCGATCGAGTCCCTATAATATCGGCGTGCCAGCGCGTGGCTGGAACCGTTGCTTCTATCGATAGTGCTCGTCGTCAACCCGCCTCGGATGGCCGCATGACCGCCTCCTCGCTCGTCATCCAGGCGCCGGCCATCCCACGCGACACGCTCGACCGGCTGGCCGGGACGCTCGCCGCGCGCGCCATCGTCCCGATCGGTCACGGTGCACCGATGGCGTATCGCCTGCCCGGGGTCGGCGACGATCCGGCGCACGTCGCAGCGGCGCGCAGCGCCGGCTGCGATGCTGCATGCGTTCCTAACGCGCGGCGCTTCGAACGCGTGCGGGTGGTCGCGCTCGACATGGATTCGACGCTCATCACGATCGAGTGCATCGACGAGATCGCCGACATGAAGGGCATCAAGCCCGAGATTGCGGCGATCACCGGCAGCGCGATGCGTGGCGAGATCGATTTCGCCGAGAGCCTGACCCGGCGTGTCGCGCTGCTCGCCGGGCTGCCGGTGGCCGATCTTGCCCGCGTCTACGACGAGCGCGTGCGGATCTCGCCCGGGGCGGCGCGCATGCTCGCGACGTTTCGCGCCGCCGGCGCCGTGACGGCGCTCCTCTCCGGCGGCTTCACGTTCTTCACCGACCGGCTCAAGGCGCAGTTGCACCTCGACGTCGCGCTCGCCAACGTCTTCGAGACGCGCGATGGTCGCCTCACCGGACGGATCGACGGCGCCATCGTCGATGCCAACGCCAAGGCGCACGCGCTGCGCGAGCTTGCCGCACGCCACCGCGGTGCCGACGGCCTCGTCGTCGCGATCGGCGACGGCGCCAACGACCTGCCGATGTTCGCCGCCGCCGACGTATCGATCGCGTACCACGCGAAGCCCGTCGTGCGCGCGGCAGCGACGTGCGCGATCGACGTCTGCGACCTGGGCGCTGCGGTCAACTGGTTCGCGTAGCGCGTCGCAAAACCCGCGCGACGCGGGTCAGATCTCGTCGATCCAGGCAGCCTGGATGGCTTCGAGGATCTTCTCGCCGCTGTGTCCGGGATCGTCGTCGAATCCGGGCAGCGCCATGACCCAGCGGTGCAGATCCGTGAAGCGGATCGTGCGCGGGTCCACGTCGGGGTGCGCGTCGACGAGGGCAAGCGCGATGTCGGTGACATCGATCCACTTCATCGTCAGCGCTCCTTGGCGTAGTTGATCGTGTACTTCGGAATCTCGACCACGAGATCGGTGTCGGCAACCTTGGCCTGGCACGACAGCCGCGACACCGACGTGAGGCCCCAGGCGCGATCGAGCAGATCGTCCTCGTCGTCCGACGACGGCGAGAGCGAATCGAAGCCCTCCCGCACGATCACGTGACACGTGGTGCACGCGCACGCCTTCTCGCATGCGTGCTCGACCTCGATGCCCTGGGCGAGGAGGTTGTCCAGGAGCGACATTCCGGGTGTGGCCTCGAAGGTCTTGCCCTCGGGGCACAGTTCGGGATGCGGCAAGACGACGATCTTGGACATCGGATGCGTGATCGGAATCAGTCGGAGAGCGCGTCGACGCGGCGGCCGGTGAGCGCGCGCTGCACGCCGCGATCCATGCGGCGCGCGGCCAACGGCTCGGTCGCACGATTCAGCTGCGCGTTGGCCGCGCGCAGCGCCGTGTGATCGTCGCCGGCGCGCAGGCGCGCCACTTCGGCCAGCGCCGCGTCGATGCGCGCGCGTTCGTCGGCGTCGACGAGATCGCCATCCGCGGCGAGCGCGCTACGCGTCGCCTCGACGATGCGGTCGGCCTCGACCTGCTCCTCGGCGAGGGCCCGCGCGCGCATGTCGTCGGCAGCGTGCGCAAACGACTCCTGCAGCATCCGCGCGATCTCGCCGTCGGTGAGACCATACGACGGCTTGACGCTGACGTGCGCGGCGACCCCGGAGGTCTCCTCGCGCGCGCTCACGTCGAGCAAGCCGTCGGCGTCGACCGCGAACGTCACCCGGATGCGCGCCGCGCCCGCCGCCATCGGCGGAATGCCGCGGAGCTCGAAGCGCGCGAGCGAGCGGCAATCCGCGACCTTCTCGCGCTCGCCTTGCACGACGTGGATCGCCATCGCCGACTGGCCGTCCTTGAACGTGGTGAATTCCTGGGCGCGGGCGACGGGGATCGTCGAATTGCGCGGCACGACCTTCTCGACGAGCCCGCCCATCGTCTCGAGACCGAGCGAGAGCGGCGTGACGTCGAGGAGCAGCCAATCCTCGTCGTCGCGATTGCCCACGAGCTTGTTGGCCTGGATCGCGGCGCCCAACGCCACGACCTCGTCCGGATCGAGATTGGTGAGCGGCGGCTGCCCGAAGAGCTCGGCCACCGCGCGGCGCACCTGGGGCATGCGCGTCGCCCCGCCGACGAGCACCACGCCCTTCACGTCCGTCGCGGCGAGCTTCGCATCGCGCAGCGCGCGCTTGATCGGCTGCAGCGTCTTGGCGACGAGGTTCGCGGTGATCCCGGTGAGGGTCGTGCGCGTGAGCACGAGATCCACCGGCGTGCCGTCGCTGAGCGAGGCGACGATGGCCGTCTCGTCGTGGAGCGTGAGCTGCTCCTTGGCGGTGCGCGCCTTCACGAGCAGCAGGCGTGCGTCAGACGCCGACGGTGGCGGCAGGTGCGCCGCCTCGATGATCCAGCAGAACACGCGATGGTCGAAGTCGTCGCCGCCGAGCGCCGTGTCGCCGTTGGTGGCGAGCACCTCGAACACGCCCTTGGCGAGCCGCAGGATCGAAATGTCGAACGTGCCGCCGCCCAGGTCGTAGACGGCGTATATGCCCTCGGCGGCATTGTCGAGTCCATAGGCGATCGCCGCGGCCGTGGGTTCGTTCAGCAGGCGCAGCACCGGCAGGCCCGCAAGGCGCGCGGCATCCTTGGTCGCCTGGCGCTGCGCTTCGTCGAAGTACGCCGGGACGGTGACGACCGCGCCGTCGATGGCGCCACCGAGCGACGCCTCGGCGCGCTCGCGCAATGCGCGCAGGAGGTCCGAGGACACCTCGACCGGAGACTTCACGCCGGCGCGCGTCCCGATGCGAACCATGCCCGGGGTATCGACGAAGCGATACGGAAAGCGACGATCCCCGTCGAGGTCGGCGAGCCCACGCCCCATGAGGCGCTTGGCCGATACGATCGTGTTGTGCGGATCGCTCGCCTGCTTCGCCATCGCCGCGTAGCCGGTCACCACGCCGTTCTCACCGTAGCGCACGATCGAGGGGACGAGCGGACGGCCTTCGGCATCGGGCAGGACGACCGCAAGGCCATGACGCACCGTTGCCACCAGCGAATTGGTGGTCCCCAGGTCGATGCCGATCGCGCGCTTGCGCGCGTGCGGCGCCGGCGAGGCATCCGGTTCGGCGATCTGCAGGAGCGCCATGCTAGTCGAGCGCCGCGATCATCGCGTCGAGACTGTCGGCGAGCCTGACGAGGAAGGCGAGCTCGCGCACGCGCGGCTTCGCGCCGGAAAAATCCGCACCGGCGCGATCGAGGTCGCGGGCGAGCGCCGTCTCGAGGTCGGCGACTTCGGCGAGCGCCGCGGCGTGCAACGCCTCGAGCGCGGCAACGTCGCCCGCCACACTCGCGACGTCGGCGGCTTCGCGGCGCGCGAGCTGGCGCTCGAGAAAGTCGACGTCGAGCTGCGTGTCACGCTCGTCGATCGCGTCGACGGCGTGCAGCTGCAAGAGGTACTGCGCACGCGCGAGCGGCGTGCGCAGGGCGGCATACGCCTCGTTCAACCGCGCCGACGACTGCGAGGCCACGCGCTGCTCCGCCGCGCTCGCCCCCGCATGGCGGTCCGGATGGACCTCCGATTGCAGGCGCCGGTACGCCGCGTCGAGCGCCGCGGCGTCGATCGCGAAGCGCTCGGGCAGGCCGAAGAGCGCGAAGTGGTTGTGGGTGAAGTCGATCATCGTGAAACCGGAGCGCGTGATGGCAACGCCGTGGACCCGTGCCATGACAGCCGGGGACGGTGCAACCGGGGACTGCGTGATGCCGTACGCTCGCGCCGATCAGACGCTGAAGCTCTCCCCACAGCCGCAGGCGTCCTTGACATTCGGATTGTTGAACTTGAAGCCCTCGTTCAACCCTTCGCGCGCGAAGTCGAGTTCGGTGCCGTCGATGTAGGGCAGGCTCTTGGGATCGATCACGACCGTGATGCCGTGGCTCACGAACGTCACGTCCTCGGGGCGCGTCTCGTCGACGTACTCGAGCTTGTAGGCGAGCCCCGAGCAGCCCGTGGTACGCACACCGAGGCGCAATCCCGTGCCTTTCCCGCGCTTGGCGAGAAAGGCGCTCACGTGCTTGGCGGCAGCGGAAGTCAGCGTCACGGCCATGGCAAGGCTCCGTCGTTCAGTCCGCGGCGAGCGTCGCGCGCTCGCCACCGCTCGCCGGCGCGTCGGCATCCGCGTGCTTCTTGCGATAGTCGGCGACCGCCGCCTTGATCGCGTCCTCGGCGAGGATCGAGCAGTGGATCTTCACCGGCGGCAGCGCGAGCTCCTCCGCGATCTGCGTGTTGCGAATGCCCATCGCCTCGTCGAGCGTCTTGCCCTTCACCCATTCGGTGACGAGCGACGACGACGCGATCGCAGAGCCACAACCGTAGGTCTTGAACTTGGCGTCCTCGATGGTGCCGTCGGCGCCGACGCGGATCTGCAGCTTCATCACGTCGCCGCACGCCGGGGCACCGACCATGCCGGTACCGACATCGTCCGCGTCCTTCGGCATCGAGCCGACGTTGCGCGGATTCTCGTAGTGATCAAGGACCTTGTCGCTGTATGCCATCTTCGTTCTCCTAGTGCGCCGCCCACTCGACCTTCGACAGATCGACCCCTTCCTGATGCATCTCCCACAGCGGCGAGAGCTCGCGCAGCTTTTCGACCTTGCGCTTGATGAGATCGACCGCGTAGTCGATCTCGGCCTCGGTGGTGAAGCGGCCGATCGTGAAACGGATCGAGCTGTGCGCGAGCTCGTCGCTGCGCCCCAGGGCGCGCAGCACGTACGAGGGCTCGAGCGACGCCGACGTGCACGCCGACCCGGACGACACCGCGATGTCCTTGATCGCCATGATGAGCGACTCGCCCTCGACGTAGTTGAAGCTCGCGTTGAGGTTGTGTGGCACCCGCCGCTCGAGGTCGCCGTTGACGTAGACCTCCGCGAGCTCCGACAAGCCACGCCACAGCCGGTCCCGCAGCATGCGAATGCGCTCGTTCTCGGTGGCCATTTCGACCTTCGCGATCCGGAAGGCCTCGCCCATGCCGACGATCTGGTGCGTCGGCAGCGTGCCCGAACGCATGCCGCGCTCGTGACCGCCGCCGTGCATCTGCGCTTCGATGCGGACGCGGGGCTTGCGTCGCACGAAGAGCGCACCGACCCCCTTCGGGCCGTACGTCTTGTGCGCCGAGAACGACATCAGGTCGACCTTGAGCTTGCCCAGGTCGACCACGAGCTTGCCCGTCGCCTGTGCGGCGTCGACGTGGAAGATGATCCCCTTCGCGCGGCAGATCTCGCCCATCGCCGGGATGTCCTGGATGACGCCGATCTCGTTGTTCACGTACATCACCGAGACCAGGATCGTGTCGGGGCGCAGCGCCGCCTTGAACACCTCGAGATCGACGAGGCCGTCGGGCTGCACGTCGAGGTAGGTGACCTCGAAGCCGTCACGTTCGAGCTCGCGCATCGTGTCGAGCGTCGCCTTGTGCTCGGTCTTCACCGTGACGAGGTGCTTGCCCTTGTCCTTGTAGAAATGCGCCGCGCCCTTCAAGGCGAGGTTGATCGATTCGGTCGCACCCGACGTCCAGACGAGCTCGCGTGGGTCGCAGCCGACGAGCGCCGCGACGTTGGCGCGCGCCTCCTCGACCGCTGCCTCGGCGGTCCAGCCGAACGAATGCGAGCGCGACGCCGGATTGCCGAACTCCTCGGTGAGATACGTGACCATCTTTTGCGTCACGCGCGGATCGACCGGCGTGGTCGCGGAATAGTCGAGATAGATCGGCAGTTTCATCGGGGTGGTCATCACAGGCTCCGTAACGGTCGAGGGCACGCGCTTCACAGGGTCTCGGCGGCGGGCACCGGAGGCGCCGGACCCGTCGCCGCGTGTCGGTGATCACGCAAGACCGCCACGCCTTCGGCTTGCTGCTGCTGCACGAGTTCAGCCAGCGTCACCGCCGACAGGAACGAAAAGATGTGCGCATTGAGACTCATCCACAGGTCGTGCGTCATGCAACGGCGGTCGTCGAGGCAGTTCTCCTTGCCGCCGCATTGCGTGGCGTCGATCGGCTCGTCGACGGCGAGGATGATGTCGGCAACCGACACCTCGCGCTGCGGTCGCGCGAGGTGGTAGCCACCCCCCGGCCCGCGGACGCTCTCGACCAGTCCCGAGCGGCGCAGCTTGCCGAAGAGCTGCTCGAGATACGACAGCGAGATCTTTTGCCGGCTCGAGACGGCCGCAAGGGCCACCGGCGCCGATCCCCCGTGCATTGCAACATCGATCATGGCGGTGACGGCAAACCGCCCCTTGGTCGTCAGACGCATACCCGATTCCTCTCACGATCGGCGGTCGTGGATGACGGGACGCAGCGCAGCATCGCCGTACCCGCCGCATCCTCCTTAAGGAGCCACTTCCACCGAACTTGTCCTAGACAAACGTATGATCCTATACCCGAACGATTTAGTCAACTAAATCGCCCGGGAGTTCCGTCCAGGAGCTTGTTGATCGCCTCGGGGTCGAAGCTGCCGCCGCCCGCCGGCGCCTTCGCGGCCGTGCAGTCGACGCCGTGCTGCGTCAGCTGCGCGACGAGCCGGTCCAGACGCGCCTCACTCGCTGCCGCCTGGTCGAGGAGCTGGTGAACCGCCTGCACCAGGGGATCGTTCATGTCGGCGGCCACCGCGTAGGCGGAAAAACCCACCTCGCGCGCAGCCGCGCGATGGTGCGGGTCGTCGGCATCGACGATGCGGGCAGGAATGCCGACCGCCGTGGAACCTGCAGGAACATCGCGCACCACGACGGCATTGGAGCCGATCTTGGCGTCATCAGCAATCAAGATCGGACCAAGGATCTTCGCCCCCGCACCGACGATCACGCCGCGGCCAAGCGTGGGATGGCGCTTGCCCTTGTGCCACGACGTCCCACCCAGCGTGACCCCGTGATAGAGCGTGCAGTCGTCGCCGATGATCGCCGTCTCGCCGATCACGACACCCATCCCATGGTCGATGAAAACCCGGCGGCCGATCGTCGCGCCCGGGTGGATCTCGATCCCGGTCAGCCAGCGTGCCCAGTGCGCGAGCCACCGCGCGAGCCAGCGCAGGTTGATGCGCCACAGCCGACTCGTGACCGCGCGGTGCCAGGCGAGCGCGTGCAGACCGGGATAGCAGGTGAGCACCTCGAAGCGCGTGCGCGCAGCGGGATCCCGGTCGAAAACGCAGGCGATATCTTCGCGAAGGCGGGCGAACATGCTCGAGAGTGAGGATCGGCGCCACCGACGGCGGCGTCGCGTGCTCCTTATCCGATCATTTTAATCGAGTATTTCCGGCGCAAACGGCGCGTGTTGCGCCGCTATCGCAGCATCGCGGACGCGAGGACCAGCGCGGCCATGGCGAGCGAGAGCAGCACGAGGTAGATGAATCCGACGACCAGCGCGCGCAAGAGGCCCGCCCACCAGCGTCCGCCGTAGACGACGTGGCGCGCCCGCATCGCGTAATACACGACCCACAGCCCCACCGGTGCGCGCACGACGGGAAACGGAACGACGACGAGCACGAGCAGCATGAGCGCGGCAAAGGCGTGCAGGTGCGCGCTGTACACGAGATGCTCGGCGTAGCGCTGCGGCCTTTGCGGATAGGGTCGCCCGCGTCCGAGGTACGCAAGCTTGAGCAGGAGCGCAAAGGCCGGCAGCAGCGCCACCATCGCGTACGGCCCATAGCGCAGGACGCCGGAGTAGATCCGTTCGGCCTTCTCCTCCTTGGATAGCTTGCGGAACTGGTCCCAGCGCTTGCGCACCGACGGCGGCAGGGGGACGACGTCACTGCCCACACGCAGCGTCACGTTGAGGTCCTTGTCGACGTCGACGAACGGCAAGGCCCGGTCCTCGACGGCGGGCGCCTGGGCCGTCGTCGCCTCCTCCGCGTGTCGCGCCGCGTCTTGCGCCACCGCCGCGGAATCGACGAACACCACCTCGTCGGACAGCTTCGCCGGTGATTGCACGAGTCCGATCACCGCGAAGAGGGTGAGGTAGAGCACGAGGAACAGCCGGCCGGGGCGGATGTAGTGGCGGCGGCGGCCGCGCAGATACTCGAGCGTGAGAAAGCCCGGCCGCGCCAGAAGGGCGACAAGCGTGCGCCACAGGCGTCCGTCGAGCGAAACGTAGCGTCCCGCGGCTTCGCGCATGAACGCCGCGAAGGTGGGCAGCGCGAGCCGGGTTTCCTGTCCGCAGTTGCCGCAATAGTGTCCCGGCGCGTGCGCGCCACAGTTGCGGCAGGTCGCTGCAGCAGCGGGCGACCGATCGCGCGGTGTGGCGTCGCTTGCCATCGCCGGGTCAGCGCTCGCGCCCGACGCGAGCGACGAGTTCGTCGATGCGGGCGAGGATGCCGCGCAGGATGTTCACCTCCTCGTGCTCGAGCCCGGCGCGGGCGAAGAGCCGGCGCAAACGCGGCATGAGACGGCGCGGTCGCGCGGGATCGAGAAAGCGCAGCGCCGCGAGCGTGCGTTCCGCGTGCGCGTGCAAGCCGTCGATCTCGTCGTGGCTTGCGCCGGGAAAGCGCGGTGCCTGCCAGACCGCGTCGGCCCCGGCGGCCAGTCGCGCCTCGTAGGCGGCGACCTGTACCGCCGCCGCGAGATTGAGCGATGCGTACGCGGGGTTCGCGGGGATGGCCGCTGCGAGCGCGCACTGCGCGAGTTCGGCATTGGACAGCCCCGACATCTCGGTGCCGAAGACGAGCGCGACCTCGCCGTGTGTCGTGGCCGCGACCGCCTCCCGCATCGCCGCGCGCACCGGCACGACACGGCCGGCAAAGGCGCGAGGGCGCCCGGAGAGTCCCACGGCGAGCGCGCAGCCGGCGAGCGCCTCGGCGAGGGTGGCCACCACGCGCGCCGTGTCGAGAACGCGTGCCGCACCCGCCGCGAGCGCCACCGCATCGGGGTGCGGGAAGTGCGCGGGGCGTACGAGCACGAGCTGCTCGAGGCCCATCGTGAGCATCGCGCGCGCGGCGGCGCCGATGTTGCCAGGGTGCGTCGTGTGCACGAGCACGACGCGCAGTCGGGCGAGCACGCGGGTGCAGTGTGCGGTGTCGTTCATCATCGAAGAAGGGACTGACCGGCGTGGCAGCGACAGGCCACCCGGTCGAAGCGGCTAAAATACCCGCATTCGTTCCGCCGCGGCACGCTCGCCGACACGTCCATGCATCCCATGCTCACGACCGCCGTGAAGGCGGCTCGCCGCGCCGGCGCCATCATCAATCGGGGAGCACGCGACGTCGACTTGCTGACCGTCACCGCCAAGGGACCCAAGGATTTCGTGAGCGAGATCGACAAGGGTGCCGAGGCGGCGATCGTCGAGACGCTGCTGTCCGCCTACCCCGACCACGGCATCCTCGCCGAGGAAGGCACCCGCAAGGGCGACAATCCACAGGCGGACTACGTGTGGATCATCGATCCCCTCGACGGCACCACGAACTTCCTGCATGGCTTCCCGCAGTACTGCGTGTCGATCGCGCTGGCGCACAAGGGCGTCGTCCAGCAAGGCGTGATCTACGACCCGGTACGCAACGACCTCTTCACCGCCACCCGGGGCCGCGGTGCCTTTCTCAACGATCGCCGCATCCGCGTCTCGAAGCGGGCGCACCTGCGCGACTGTCTCATCGGCACCGGCTTCCCGTACCGCGACGGCAGCTTGCTCGACGAGTACCTCGCGATGACGAAGGTGATGATGACGCACAGCGCGGGCCTGCGCCGCCCCGGCGCCGCCGCACTCGACCTTGCCTACGTCGCCGCCGGCTTCTGCGACGGGTTCTGGGAGGTGGGCCTCAATGCGTGGGATGTGGCGGCCGGCAGTCTGCTCATCCTCGAGGCGGGCGGCCTCATCGGCGACCTCGCCGGCGACGACAACTACCTCCACGGGGGCCAGATCATCGCGGCCAATCCGAAGATCTTTGCGCAGATCGTCGCGGCACTCGCGCCCTTCCGGGGCGCCTTCCCGTTGCGCGCGCACTGACGCGGCAGGCGGGGCGCGGACGCTACGCACTGGCCAAGCGGCGCGCCCGCATCGTATGCTTCCGGCATGAAGTTGCGTGGCTGGCACTGCGCTTGCTCGCCGTCGACTGTCTTGTCGCCGTGCGGGGACCCCATCCCCGGCCGGCACCCAACGTCGCCACCACCGACGCAGGAGTGATTCGATGCAACACGCGATTCGTCGTGCCGCGCTGACTGGCGCCCTCCTCACCCTGTGCGTCACCGCACTGCCGGCGATCGCCGGGACCGTGAGCACGCTGCGTGTCATGTTGCACCCGTATCTCGCCGCGCCCGGCGAATTTCCCGCAGTGGCAAGGGCGACGCTCGAAGCCGCCACCGGTCGTACCCTGACGCTCTCCGGCACGACGCGCACCGGAGCGCTCGAACTCGACCTGCCCGAGGCGGTCAGCGACGAGGTGGCGGGCGCCCTGGTGAAAAAGCTGCGCGTGGATCGCGGCGTGCTGTGGGCCGAGCCGGTCGTGGCCAAGGTCGCCGCCCGGTCCGCCCCTGCCGTGGACGCCGACCGCGAGCCCGGTCGGCGACTCCTCGTGCGGCTCAATGACGGCGCCACGCCCGACTGGCCGGCGTTGCTTCGCCGTCTGTCGACACTCGTCGGCACCCCGCTCACCCTCGTGCGGCAGATTGCCCACGTGTACGTGCTGGAGACCGGGTCCGAGCAGTCGATCGGGACGCTGCGCGCCATGGCCGGCCTCATCCAGACCCAACCCGAGGTGCGCTACGCCGACCCGGTGCGCCGCGCCGCGACCTTTGCCGCACCCGACGACCCGTACTACCCGCAGCAATGGGGCCTGCACAGCCCGCTCGCAGGGATCAACGTGGAGACGGCGTGGGCGCTGCAGCCCGACCTGCACGACGTGACCGTCGCTGTCGTCGACACCGGCATCCTGCCGCATCCGGATCTCGTCGGGCACGTCCTGCCGGGATACGACTTCATCTCCAACCCCGATCGCGCCCGTGATGGTGACGCGCGTGATCCCAATCCGCGCGACGAGGGCGACTGGAGCGCGGGCGACTGTGGCGGCGCCGAGTACTCGAGCTTCTTCCACGGTCTCTTCGTCGCCGGCGTCCTCGCGGCCAATACCAACAACGGGATCGGCATCGCGGGCATTGCAAGCGGCGTGCAGATCCTCCCGGTGCGCGTGCTCGGCAAGTGCGGCGGCACGTTCGAGGACGTGCTCGAAGGCATGCTCTGGGCCGCCGGCGTGCCGATCGCCGGCGTGCCGCCCAACGCCCACCCGGCGAAGGTGATCAATCTCTCGCTGGGCGGCTACGGCGCCTGCGACCAGGCCATGCAGGAGACGATCGACCTGGCACTCGCGCAGGGCTCGGTGATCGTGGCGGCGGCCGGCAACGCCACGATCGAGGCCGCGGACGTCGCTCCCGCCAACTGCAGCGGCGTCATCACCGTCGGCGCCCACGGCGCGCTGGGTCAGCTCACGAGCTATTCCAACTTCGGGCGCCGCGTCGACCTCACCGCGCCCGGCGGGGATCGACCGGTCCCCGACCTCATCTTCGGGCTCACCAATGACGGCCCGACGGTTCCCACCGAGCCCTCGTACGGCTACGCCGCCGGGACGAGCTTTGCCGCGCCGATGGTCTCCGGGGTTGCCGCGATGCTCGTCGCCCGCGACAGCCTTGTCACCGGCGGGCGCGTGCTCGATCTGCTCACCGGCACGGCGCACGACTGGCCCGCGGGCTCGCCCTGTCTCGTCCCGAACGTGTGCGGCGCCGGAATGCTCGACGCCGCTGCCGCGGTGGGCAGCCTCCTGCCAGGTGGCGGCGCGGCGCCGGCCGGCACCACGCCGGTCGTCGAGTACTATCGCGCCGATCTCGACCACTACTTCATCACCGCCGATCCCGCCGAAGCCGCGTGGATCGACGCCAACCTGGGCGACATCTTCAAGCGCACCGGGAACTACTTCTACGCGTGGCTCGATCCGGCCAATGCGCCGGCCGACGTGCAGCCGGTGTGCCGCTTCTACGCGAACGCCGATACCCTCATCAACTCGCACTACTACTCGGCCAACTTCGACGAGTGCCTCGCGGTGCTCCTCAACTGGCCCGGCGTGTGGGAGCTCGAAACCGCGAGCGCGTTCTACATCCAGACTCCCGATGCCGACGGCCACTGCCCGCAGCACACGCTGCCCGTGTATCGCTTCTTCAATGCGCGGCAGGACGCCAATCACCGCTACACGGTCGACCTGTCGGTGCGCCGCGGGATGAACAACCGCGCCTGGGTCGCCGAAGGAGCGGGACAGGCCGCGGTCGTGTTCTGTTCGCCGATCTAGCGCTCATCCCGGCCCCGGCGCGTCGCGATGCGCGCGTGCCGGGGTCCGTTACAGGTCGGCCTCGCGCCCACCCGTCGCGGCGTCGCCCGGATTCGCCCACTCCTTCACCAGCGCAAAGCCAAGGGCCAGAAGCACGGGACCCAGGAACACGCCGATGAAGCCGAAGGCGACCACCCCTCCGAAGACGCCGAGCAGCACGAGGATGAACGGCAAGTCGCTGCCCCGGCTGATGATCATCGGCTTCAGCACGTTGTCCACCGATGACACGACGAGCGCGCCCCAGGCGATGAGGAAGATGCCCCACGCCATCTCACCCTGCGAGAAGATGAGCCAAAGGCCCATCGGGATCCACACCAGCGGCGGGCCGATCGGAATCGGCGACAGGAAGAACGTGACAAGGCCGAGTAACGGTGCCGCCTTGACGCCGACGATGAAAAGGCCGATCGCCATCAGCGCACCCTGCGCGAGCGCCGTGCCGAGAATCCCGTACACCACCGCGCGCGTCGTCGCCCCTGCCACCTCGAGCATGTGCAGACCGCGCTCCGGCGCGATGCGCCCCACCGCGGCGCGCAGCCTGACGATGATCGCTGCGCCATCGCGATAGAAGAAGAAGGCGATGAACACCGACAGCGTGAGTTGCAGCAACCCGTCACCGACGACGGCCCCCGCCTTGAAGGCGAAGGCTCGCAACGGATCGAGGAAGCGCACGAGTTCGGCGAGCAGGCCCGCGCTATCGTGCGCAAACGACGCCCAGTATTCCGCGATGCTCTCGCCGATGATGGGAATGCCCGCCACCCACGCCGGCGGATCGGGGGGGCCGCTCGCCGCGAACTGCTTGCCCAGCGCGGCCAGACGATCCGCATTCTCCGCGAGAGTCGCGCCCACGATCACGAAGGGCGCGACGACCACGGTGAGGATGACGAAGGTCATCACTCCGGCGGCAAGCGTCGGGCGCCCCGTGCGCTGCGCGATCCACGCGAACAGCGGCCACGTCGCGGCGGCCAGGACTCCGGCCCACGCGATCGCCGACACGAACGGGTGCAAAACGAGGAAGACGCCCACCACGAGCGCCGCGAGCACCACCAGCGTGATGGTGCGATCGATCGGCGAGGGCCTGGGCATGGTGCGGGCGCGAAAGGGTCGCGCGGATTATGCCCGATGCGACGGCACGGGCCACGTGCTCGATCCTTCCCGAGAAACCAGTGCACCGAGACCGGGACCCTGAACCGTGCTCGCAGACTTCGAGCTCACCGTCGACCATGCGCAGGTGATCGTCCACACCGGGAGCCTCGCGACTCCCGGGCTCCTGTGGACCGACGATCACGTCGCGCAGGGCTTTGCCTGGTCGCAGGGTCAGGTCGCCTTCGGTATACCGGATCACGACGGCACGTGCCGGATCATCGTCGATCTCGCGCGCGACGACGTCCTGGAGGCACAGGCACTTTGGGCCGTACAGGTCCCGTTTCTCGTGAGCGAGGTCCTTGCGATCGGCACGACCTTCGACATGCACCGCGTCGCGGTTCCCCACGGCGCCTACGACCTCACGTATCAGGCGCTCCCGGGAACCGGCGACGATGCGTACGTGCTGCGACTGACGTTTTCACCATCCGCCGCGCCGACGTTTCGCATCGTGAAGAAGGGGGGCGACATCACTGCCGACACCGTTCTTCGGCGCGATGCCGAGCTGGCGGCATAGGTCGGCGCCGGAGGGGTGAGATCCCGACGACGATAGCGATCGACCGGAGCGGCCTGCGGTCTTGCATGCCGTCGCGCAAGGACGGGGGCACCTCGATTCGCGGCAATGGCAGGTGCCCCCAAACATGCCCCCGGATGCTCCCGGATGCTCCCGGATACGGTCGGTCCTCTGCCCGCCGCTCCGGATCATGTTCTTTCCGATTCCCCCATGAAAAAGCCCGGGGGCCGGGCTTAGCCAACAGCTATCGGATTCGATTCTGGCGGAGAGGGCGTCCTTCACGAACCACGTTACTTCAATGCGTTATGTAGCATGGAGACCGATCATCGGATAACCATACCGAACAACATACGGCCGCCGTCGTGTCGATATCCCAGTGTACCTTTGATCGTTTGTCGCGTGGCGCCAAACCGTCAAAGTGCCTCCTGAATCGTCGACACAAGTCGGCCAACACCAGGGAGCACATGGACACCGTACACGCAACGCCTCCGCCGCTACGCGTGGCGCATCAGCCCGCCCCGGCCAACAAAGCGGGTTACTCGGTCGTCGCCTTCGCGAAGGCCATCGATCTCTCGAGAGAATGTATCTACGCGCTCTGGGCACGCAGCCCCGACATGGCTCCAAGGTTCGTGCGGCTCGGCCGCCGACGCATCATCACCGAGCATCCGACCGACTATCTCCGGCGCGTGGAGGCAGCCCAGCGTGTCAACGGGAGGAGCGCGTGATGGAGCCGCGCATTGCTGCCCTACCGAAAGCCGTCCGCGAGGCGCTTGATTGCCTGACTCCGGCGGATGTGGCGAGCGAGCCAGAGGTCGCCACGGCTTCAGCAAAGGTTGCTAGCATCAAGAGGCGTTTCGATGAGGATAGCTCGCGACTCGCCGCGCGCCGCGATGCATTGGCCGCATGCGAGACCAGGCTTGTAGCCATCGACGCAGAGATCCGCGCGTTCGACGCGAACCACGATGTGTTGGCGACGATGCGCCGAGGACAATGCTGCCGCTGACCGCGAGGACCGCACGAACCAGGCGCGGCGCGTGCCGACCTTGTGCGCCAGCAAACCTTGCTTTCGCGTGCACTCTCTCTCGCCAAAGCGGACGCGAGCGCTGGACTCAACCCCTTCGGTCGCGCGCTTGGCGATGCCGAGTACGAGCGCGATGAAGTGATCTTCACCACGCTCGTTGCCAATGCGGAAGCGTTCACCCGCTAGCTAGCAGCGTGCCGCTGGTTGCACCAAGGTCGACATCAAGGAACGTCGTAGACGCATGGCTGGAAAGAAAAAAACCGCACCGCATCAAGCCGTTGCCCGGACACCTCCCCCCAAGAGGGGGGCGCCGCCCAGGGTGGGGCCGCTCCGCACGCTCGCGGACGTGCAGACCGAGCTCGCCCGGGTATACCGGGCAGCCCGCACCGGAAAGCTACCCCTTGATGAGGCCAAGGGGCTAGGCTACCTACTGCAACTTCTGGCGGGGATCTCGAAGGACGCGACGCTTGAGGCACGGGTGGCGGCGCTCGAGGAGCATCTGAATGCTGCTGCGCCGAATCAAGCGACTTGAGGGCGCGTTCGCCACGCGCGTTGGGCCGGGAGGTCGGGAAGACGATCGGGACGGACCCATCGACGTGGACGTCTTCTTCGGCCAACTGTCGCTGATCTGCGGGGGCTACGCGGGGCCGGCCGTGGATGGTCTCACCTTGGAGCAGCTTCACGCCCTGGCCGTGGACGACGAGCAGTTCGCCAACGCGCATTTGACATCACCCACGGGGTCGTGGCTCGACGACGGAACGTTCGGCCAGCATGGTGCAAAGCGGGCAGCCATGGCAGCGCGCGAGCTTGCGGTGCGCATCTTGGAGCGGGACGGGTATGTCGATGTCCAGCGCGCACGCGAATTGCGGAGCAACGCGCGCGAGCACTACCATTCGATCGATGGACATGACGTCGTTGCCCTTGCTCCGCTGCCGGTCCCCGCGTACGACTTTGAGGCGACGCTAGCGATGGCGCGCGCTCGCTTCCCTCGAGAGGTTGCCTTGGAGCCCGAAGTCCGCCTGCGCCGCTTGGAAGATGCGCATGCGAGGGAGCTCGCCGATCGCTCCACGCGAAACGCCAAGCTCTTGGACGCGCCATTCGATGCCGTTGCGGATCGCATGCATCAACTGCACGTCGACGAGCTCAAGCGGTTGATGTTGGCGCCGCGTGGCTGACGGGGTCAGCGACATGAGATCCGGCACCGTAAGCAGAACAATGGGCGCGGCTGGTGTCAGCGATCGGCACAATCTTGAAGGCGTACCCTTCGGCACACTCCGCGTCGAAGCGCTGCACCTGCGAGGCGCGCGCCGATGTCTTGGGTGATCGCGCACGGGGGTTGTCGACGATCAGCCGCTCGGGTACTGCGGTGAGCTCTGGGCGACTGCTTGCTATCCTACTTTGACAAGCGCCGCGGCTTCGGGATCGTAGATGTAACCGGTGATGCTTCCATCCTTGATACGCACCACTGCCTCGTCAATGACGAACAGCGGAACCAGAAACCATTCCTCGGGCTGCACGGGGTGACCGAAGCGATCATTTATGGTGATGTTCAACCGTGCGGACGCGAACAACCTGTGGAACAGGTTCTCCATCCGGGTGCGGTTGATACCTGCGAGCTTGTAGGTCGCGACCACTTCGACCTTCGCCAGCAGATAGGTGGCGTCATGCTCGGCGTTCGCGATGCGCGTCTCCACCCTGCCGCCGGTCACGCCTAGCTTGTGGATGAGATCGCGGTGCTGCGCGACATAAGGATGATCGGACAAGGAGCGCAGGACGTAGATCGTGCCGCTTTCAACATCATCGGCCTCAAGCTCGCCGCCGAAGGATAGTTGCCCACTCTCGGGCGAGGCCAGTCGCCGGGCGGCCGGGTCGTTGTAGAAAGCGCGCTGGAGTGAGCGCAGCAACAGATTGCTCTCGGTGCGGTTGGAGAAGATGAGGCGCAGGCGGCTGTCCACCTCTCCGGCGGTGGTTTTCAGGGGCTCGCCAACCTCGGCGACATAGAGCGTGATGCCATCGAGTACGAAGAAGTCCCCGGCTTCAATCGCACGGCGACCCGCGGCGATGGGTTGGGACTGACGCAACCCTGTCTTGACTTCCTTGGCTACACGCTCGAAGAGGGGCTTGAAGACCTGGAAGTCCGAGCAAGGCTTGCGATCCGCGATCTCCTCGGCAACGCGCTTGTCGGCGCTGGTACGGACATGGCGCAGGACGGAAATGTCGTCCGCGCCGGCACCTTCGGCCAGCTCGGCGGCCAAGTCGTCGATGTCGATGGCTTCCTCTCCCGAAGCGGCAACAGCAGGCGCTCCGACGAGCAAGCCCTGATGGTCTAGCGGCTCCAGCAAGGCGCGGCAATCCGGGAGCGCGCGCAAACGGTCGAGTCGCACGGCGTAGAGGCGTTCGAAGATGTCGCGGTCCTCACCGTGCTGCGGCGCGCGCCCGTGCCTTGCGGTGAAGCGCTGGATCTCCTCGAAACCCGCGATGACGCGCTCCTCGCTGGCTGGGCGACCGCCCATTTTCTCGGGCGGCGCGAACTCGGCAAGCTCTGCGGCGAGCTCGTCAAGATCGGAGTCATGCATATCGCCCCTCCGCCTTGAAGCGCATGAAGGCGGCCGCCCCTTCGGCCATGCGTCGCTCCCAGGGATCCTGGGAATCGAGCGCCGGAATACGGCTGCGCTCCTTTTTGAACTGGACGGCGCGAACGGCCAGGTCCTTGGCCTCGTCCGGCGTCAGGCTCGTGCGCTTGGCTGAGATGGCCGCCGCGACCTGTTTCAAGCTGTCCTCGCTCATGGTCTTGGCAAGGATGGCGTAGGCTTCTCCGAAGGGGTTGATGCGGTCGATCAGGTCGATGTCCAACTCCCTCACGTCCATCGCGAAGCGGCGCACGCCGTCGATCAGGGCGGTATTAGGCGACCCCTCGCTCTCGCCTTCGGTGACAAGCCGCTTGGCCTGCTGCGTGAGGTTGAGGGCGGCGATGGCGTGCTGGCGCACGGCCTCCTGATCTTCGGAGTCAAGCTCGGGATACTTGTCCTTGATGATCTTCCCCATGCGAACCTGCGTCAGCTCCTCGGGCACCAGCTCCTCATCGAACAGCCCGCGCTCGATGGTGGGCTTGTCCTGCACGAAGGCCGCGATCACCTCGTTCAAGTCCTCCTGACAGATTCGCACCGCCTCCTTGCTCTTGGGCTCGGCGATGCCCTTGATCTCGATCTGGTACGCCCCTGTCTGCTCATTGATACCGACATTGCACCGGGCCGGATCGTAGCCACCTTCGCCATAGTTGACACCCGGCGTCGGGCCACTGTCGGCGTGCTTGGGCTTGAACTCGAAGCGCGGAGCGAGAACCTGCTCCATCAGTAGGCTCGCTGCGATGGCCTTCAACGTATCGTTTACGGCCTCGGTGACCGCTTCCTCGGCTGCATCCGGCTCCGCGATCAGGTTGGTGAACCGCGCGCGGGTCTTGCCGGGCGCATCGCGGGTAGCTCGGCCGATGATCTGCACGATCTCGGTCAGGCTGGCGCGGTAGCCCACGGTCAGCGCATGTTCGCACCAGATCCAATCGAAGCCTTCCTTCGCCATGCCCAGCGCAATGATGATGTCCACGTGATCCCGGTTGTCCTTCTGTGCCGGGTCTTTGAGCGCGGCGGACACGCGGTCACGCTTGGCGATGTCATCGTCGACGAGATCCGCGATCCGCAGTACCCGGCCATCGGGGCGCTTGACGAGTTGGAAGCCGGTGCGGGCGTCGATACCTTGCCACTCTCCCAGCGCCTCGATGATGTGCTCCACTTCTCTCATCTTGTCTTTCGTGCTCTCGCGCGAATTGACGTTGGGGATGTGGATGATGGTCTTCTCGGCAGGATCCAGGACACTGAGGATGTCATCGACGTAGGGACCGCCGTAGAAGAAATATCCGATGTCGAGCTGTTTGAGGTACTCGTAACCGTTGAGCTGTTCGTAGTAGGTGTAGGTGACGGTATCGAACTTCGACTCGTCCTGTGGCGCGAGAACGGCCTCGGCGTCACCCCGGAAGTAGGAGCCGGTCATGGCGACAATGTGCGTCTTGCCACGCGCAATGAACTGACCCAGGTGCGTGCCCAGCTTGTTGTCGGGGTTTGCCGATACGTGATGAAACTCATCGACGGCGATCAGGCGGTCGTCGAACGCATCCACGCCGTAAGCATCGACCGCAAAGCGGAAGGTCGCATGGGTGCAGACCAGCACCTTGTCGTCGCCTTCAAGGAATGCGCCCAGCGACTTAACCTTCCCGCCGTTGTCGTTGCCTGGTGCGTTGCACAGGTTCCACTTGGGCTCGACCTGCCAGTCGGACCAGAAGCCGTACTTCGACAGCGGCTCGTCGTTGAAGCTGGCACCGATGGTCTTCTCTGGCACGACGATGAGGGCCTGCTTGATGCCCTGGTTCTTGAGCTTGTCGAGTGCCACGAACATCAGCGCACGGCTCTTGCCCGAGGCTGGCGGCGACTTGATAAGCAGGTATTGCTCGCCCCGCTTCTCGTAGGCCCGCTCCTGCATGGGCCGCATCCCAAGAGCATTGGCCCTTGTCGATGCGCCGTTTCGGGCGTAGGTGACGGAAACGGACGGTACGGCCTTAGTCTTGTCGCTCATGCGTTGGCTCCCGCTCTGCGCTTCGTGCGCTTGGCCGGTGCAGCCGAAGCCGTCATCTTGGTATAGAGGTCAAACAGCTTCTCCAGCCGCTCGGTGTCGTTCTTGAAGCGGCGACCGATGTAGATGCGCTCCAGCACTTCGTCGTTGCGATCATGGGCGGCGCGCAGATCAGCGGGCATGTTCTCGGGGTCGTAAAGGTCCGCAATGGTCGCAGGAAAGTGATGCTCCCGCGCCAGCAAGATATCCTCTGCGCAGCGTGTCAGGTCGGCCTTGTTCTTCTCAGTCAGCAACGGAATGGGGAAGCTGTTGTAGCAAACCCCCGAGGAGTATCTGAAGTCGGATTTCATTCGTCCTGCGGTAATCGAAACCCACGCCAGGTGAATCTGCGAACAAATTACTGAGAGCACGTATATCGGGGCATCGTAGATCGCCTGCGCAGCATCCGAAATAATGATGTCGCCGCTCAGGAGTCCAACCGGTATGTAGGGGCGCCGCTCCGACGAAACGCGAGGTACAATGATTTGAGTCGAATTGCCAACAATGGTTCGTTCAAATCGATGAGGAGTGGCAAGGCCCAATTTGCCGCGTTCACTGCCGCTACGTCGGTATTCGACAATCGCATCAAGGCGCGTTTTGATAGCAGGAATTGACTGAGCGAGATTCGCTTGATCGTCTTCAATCCACAGGCACGACCTCTCAATGCCATTGATGAACTCCATGGAGCCGAGAATCTTTTTGATGAGCGGGGACGCCTCTGGATGACTTTCGAGCAGACGATCTCTGTCCTCTGGTGACAGCATGAAGTTACCCTTGTCGCGAGGAATATTGCCAGCAACCATTGGTGGCAAGTCAGAGATCGGGCTGGGATGCTTCTCTACGATGATGTTCTTACCTGCGATCAGATACGCATTGATCGCGGCTACGGTTTGCTTTTGATTTTCAGCATAGATGTACTTTGGTCCTCCACTCTGCTTTGAGACGCCAACGACTATACAAATGACGTTTGCATTGCGACTTGCATTATTGGACCAGTAGAAATCCTTGTGAGCGAAGAATATCTCTTGGCCTCTGGAAAGTATTGGCGGCCAGATGATAGGAACCTGCACCCCTTGACAGATGGAGTTCGTGGATACGAAAGCGAACGAACCCTCGCCGGTGATGTACTCCGAAGCTTTCCAGAACCAGCCGGCGATGTAGTCCATCGCCTTGTGAGAGCTTCGTCCGCCGATCACGCTTTTCAAGTCGGCCTTCTGTTCGTCGGTCTGGAACTTGTCTCCGACATATGGCGGATTTCCGCAAATGAAAGTCTCGCCGCCCTCGTTCTGGAAGTCGATCTGAGCCTGGTCCATAGGCGTACCAAAAAGGTCGTCTGCCTGAAACTTCACGCCGGTGCCGGTCGGCGGACAGATACTCAGCCAGTCGAGGCGCAGCGCGTTGCCGCATGTAATCCAGTTTTCATTGCGTAGAGGCAAAAACTCGGCAAGCGCCAGCTTCTGGCCCCGGTACAGCACATCACACTGATACTCGGCAATGACCAACGCAAGGCGGGCGATTTCCGCAGGGAAGTCACGTAGCTCGATGCCGCGAAAGTTAGTGAGCGGGATGTCAGACGGGCGATCTGGTTCGCCGCGCCGCCTGTTGATCTCGGCCTCGATGGCGCGCATTTCCTTGTAGGCGATGACCAGGAAGTTGCCCGACCCGCAGGCCGGATCGAAGACCCTGATCCTCGCCATGCGCCTGCGCAGGTTGAGCAACATGCGGACGTTGTCGCCCGCTTCATCCAGTTTGGCCCGGAGGTCGTCGAGGAATAGCGGGTTAAGCACCTTCAGAATGTTGGGGACACTCGTGTAGTGCATCCCCAGCTCGCCGCGCTCCTCGTCCTCGGCGACGGCCTGGATCATCGAACCAAAGATGTCAGGGTTGATCTTGGTCCAGTCCAACCCGCCGACGTGCAGTAGGTAGGACCGTGCGATCTTGCTGAATCGCGGCACGTCGTCGCCGCCAGAGAACAACTGCCCGTTGACGTAGGGGAAATCTTCAGCCCATCGGGGAATCTTGGCAGCGGCCCGGTCCTCGCGCTTGGTGTTCATGGTGCGGAACAGCGTGGCGAGGACCTCGTGCGTGTTGGACGAGTCCTTAGCGCTCATCTGCGCAACGGTTTCGGTGAAACGGCCCTTCCCGATGAAGATGTCGGTGTCCTCGGCGAAGAAGCAGAAAATCAGCCGCGCCATGAGGTTGTTCATGTCGTGGCGACGCTCCGCTGTACCCCATTCTAGGTTGTCCTTCAGCAGCTCGACGTACAGACGATTGAGACGACTTGTCGCCCGGATGTCGAAGGCGTTCTCGCTGATCTGGCGGACAGTGCTGATGCCCGCCAGTGGCAGGAAGAAGCCGAAGTGGTCCGGGAAGTCCTTGAATGCGCAGGCGACGGTCTCGCCGCTGGTCAGGTCTTCGGCCTCGAAGTCCATCCCGTCCGTGGCGAGGATGAGTTTGGCCTTCGCCTTGGCGGTGGCCGGGCTGTCCTTCAGGGCCTTGAGCGAGGCCGTGACCCGACCCGCTTCACAGGTCAGGATGTGGATGTTGTTGGTCTGGAGGACGCCGCCGAGATCGGACTTGTTGGAAGCACCGGCGCGTAGGCGCTTGAGTGTCGTCGCCTTGTTACCGAAGGCTTCAAGGAATGCATAGGGAAACTCTGTACGGTCGAAAGGCTGCTCCGCGAGGTCGGTGATGGCTTGTTCGATTTCTACGGCATTCATGGCCGTGTGGTCCTTCCCTTTGGCGGTGGCGCCTAGCCGCGACCGATTTGCGGGGCGTACATTTCTTGTACAGCGGATTCTCAGGTACCCGGGCGGCAAACCAGCGATCAACTCACGGCGAGAGTGGCGGCGCCGTCCTATCCCTCGGGAAACTCGAGCACGATCGCCAGCGCGTTCTCCGTCGCCGCGCGCAGGTCCCGGTCGATCTCCAGTATCGCTTCCTCCGCGTCCGGGTTCAGCATCGACTTGTTCAGTGCGTCGTTCATCGCGTCGCTCATCAGGGACTCGAACGTCGCCAGACGATCCTCCACTTCGGCGTCGAGTGCGTTGCTTGCCGACAGGGTCGCGTACATCTGTGGCGCCTTGTCCTGCATCGCCTGGCGAATCATCTGCTCGACGCGGTACGGCGTTGGAATCAGGGCCATCGGTCAACTTTTATCGATTCTCTAACCGAGCTCGCCCGCGCTTCCTCGAGGATGTGGTGAAGGCCATTCGGCACCGCGGCGGTGAACTCACCCACCAGGCGCGCACGAAGCGCGATCTCTTCGGGATCGAAGTCAAAAAGCCTCATGCCTTGTCCGGTAGCGCAGGGAGCTCGGTGCCCCTAAGGTACGCGACGAGGTCGCTCGCGACCACGAAAAGGGCTATGGCAGCGACGTCGAGCCGGGACTCGATCCGTGGACCCCCCAACCTTTTCGGCGTCGCACACGGTGGCAGTCTTCGCGATCGGCGGGCGGCCCTCGGTTCGCGAACTGCGCAGCAACTTGAGAATCACTGCCTTCGCCTTCTCCCGTTCCTCCGGCGGTAGCGGCTTCTAGCTCCTGCCGCCCGATACTCGAGCCGCTCGATTTGGATCCCTTCATCCGAGATCCTCCCGTGCGCTGGTCGGGCTAGCTGCTCCCCTCTTGGACACTGCATGCATGTACCTTTGACGGTTTGTCGATGCTTATATGCGTCCCACGATTGCCAGCACTGACTCGGATTGTCCGAGGCGGCTACGAACAGGACACGACATGAGCAAGCGAATCATACGATGCAGCGAGGTACTGTCGCGCACCGGCATGAGCAAGAGTCGCATGTACGAAGGGATCGCCAAGGGAGACTTCCCCGCACCGGTTCAGATTGGCGAGCGCGCGGTCGGCTGGGTGGAGGGCGAGGTAGACGTCTGGATCGCGTCCAAGGTAGCGGCACGCGACCGCGAGCAGGCTGCGAAACGTGCTGCAGAACACGGCGCAGCTACGAGGGACGTGTAACCGATGCGCCCCCCGAACCTAGACGCGCCCGCTGGGGTCATGGCCAGCGGGCGCGGAATGATCCATGGTCAACCTGACGGGGAGACCAAACTTGATTGTAGCGCTGCCGCGGCGCGCCCGCACGAGGTTCGGTGCAGGCGTCGAGATGGCCGTTGGCGTCCGTGGAACCGCTACACGAGCCTGCAGGAGGCGAACGCAGTCGCTGCCTGCTTGCTGCGTGTCGGCTGCGACGCTCGCGTCGTCTCGCACTACGACGGCGCGACCGGTGGAGATTGCGCATGACCGCGACCGTACAGCAGTTCCGGAACGCGATCGCGGCCTCCGGCTTGACCCCGCCGGACGAGATCATCGCCGACGGCGTACTGCATCGCTTCGCGTCGAGCGGCAGGCGTGGAGACGCCGCCGGCTGGTACGTTCTGCACGATGGCGACATGCCGGCCGGCACGTTCGGCTGCTGGCGCGCTGGCATCGAGCAGCCCTGGCGCGCGGCCACGGGCCGCGAGCTCACGGCGGAGGAGCGTGCGGCGTTCGCGAAACGCATGCAGGAGGTGCAGCGCCAGCGTGTGGACGCAGAGGCCCGTCGGCGCGGAGAAGCGAAGGCCAAGGCCCAGGCGCTCTGGGAGCGCTCCTTGCCAGCTCATGAGGACCACCCGTACCTCCTGCGGAAAGCAATTCATGCACACGGTATCCGAGAGATCGACTCGACGCTGGCCGAGTCCATCATCGGCTACTCACCACGACGTGCCGACGACCTGCTCGAGGGACATTTGCTGGTCGTGCCGATCTGCATCGGGGACGAGATCTCGAGCGTGGAGTTCATCGACGAGGTCGGCCGCAAGGCAGCGCTGGCCGGCGGCGCCAAAGCCGAGGGGTACCACGCCATCGGTCGACCCGAGACGGTCATCTGCGTTGTCGAGGGCTACGCGACGGGCGCGACGGTGCACGAAGCCACGGGCCACGCCGTGGCCGTGGCGTTCAGCGCCGGGAACCTGCTGTCGGTAGCGCGCACGTTTCGCCAGCGCCACCCTGATATGCGCATCGTTGTGTGTGCCGACGACGACCACTTGACGCCCGGCAACCCAGGCATCACCAAGGCGCGCGAGGCAGCGCGCGAGGTCGGCGGCACTCTTGCCGTGCCGCAGTTCGGCGAGGGTCGGCCGGAGCGCGCTACCGATTTCAACGACCTCGCGGCGCACCTGGGGACGGATGCAGTGCGCGCGGCCATCGAGCGCACAGGGCCACCAACCCTCGAAAGCCCCCCTGCCGACGCCGTCGATATCGAACTCGTCAGCGCGGCGTCGGTGAAGATGGAGTCCGTGCAGTGGCTGTGGGATGGCTGGCTTGCGGCCGGGAAGATCCACATTCTCGCGGGCCCGCCCGGTACCGGTAAGACCACGCTCGCCCTGGCGCTCGCCGCTACCGTTTCGGCCGGAGGCCGCTGGCCGGACGGGACGGTGGCGGCGCACGGGGACGTTGTGATCTGGAGCGGCGAGGATGGCATCGCGGACACGCTCGCACCGCGGCTTGCCGCGAGCGGTGCCGATCTGACGCGCGTCCACTTCGTCCAGGGTGTCAAAGATGCTTCCGGGCATCGCGAGTTCGACCCCGCGATCGACTCACGCAGTCTCGCGCTCAAGCTCACCCACATGGAGCGCTCCCCCATGCTACTGATCGTCGATCCGATCGTGTCCGCGATCGCGGGCGACAGCCACAAGAACGCCGAGGTCCGCCGCTCCCTGCAGCCCTTGGTGGACCTCGGCGGGAAGCTGGGCTGCGCGGTGCTCGGCATCTCCCACTTCAGCAAGGGCACCTCCGGCAACGACCCGGTGGAGCGCGTCACGGGCAGCATCGCCTTCGGGGCGCTGGCGAGGATAGTGCTGGCAGCGGTGAAGATGAAACCGTCGGAGGAGGGTGCTCGCGCGACCCGACTCCTCGCTCGCGCCAAGTCGAACCTGGGTCCGGACGGTGGCGGCTTCCAATACGACCTCGAGCAGTCCCGCGTCACGAGCGTGCTCGCTATGGACGTGTTCGCGTCCCACGTGTTCTGGGGGGATCCGGTCGATGGAGAAGCCAAGGTCCTGCTTGCCGCCGCGGACACGGAGACCGACGTCGACGAGCGAGAAGCCACCGACGACGCGCGCTCGTGGCTGGTCGGCACACTGTCCGACGCCGGCGGCAGCATGTCGCTCAAGGAGGTGCTTGCCGCCGGCAAGCGCGCCGGATTCTCCGAGCGCACGTTGTACCGAGCGCGGCGCAGGGCGGGCGCTGGCGCACACACGTCCGGCTTCGGACCGCTGCGCAAGTCGGTGTGGACTCTCGACGCGGCGGCTGAAACGGCCATACCTGCCATACCTGCCATACCTGCCATACCTGCCATAGCTGCCAATACTGCCAACTGCCAAGGTTGGGACAAGACGGCATCTATGCTCAGCGAGAGCAGCAAGGGCACTGACTCCGCCACCATCCCTGCCAGCATCACCGCCAATGCTGTCAAGCACTCCAACGTGGCAGAAATGGCAGCAATGGACGGGCATGGCAGGAATGCGACCGAGACTCCGACCACGGAGGACTTCTAACATGGGCACCCTGTTGGAACACTTCCGGGCTACCGGCGTGACCTTCGAGGCGCGTGCGGGCGGCACGTTGCGCGCGATCGGGACGCTCACCGACGTCGCGCGCGCGATCATCCGCGAGCAGAAGGTCGCGATCCTAGCCGAGCTCGCCGCGAACGATGCCGCCCCCGTCTTGGTTCTGGCGGCAGCGTCGCCACCGAACACCGAGGCGAGCAGGCCGATCGCGACCCGCGAGCAGGAGGCCGAACTTCGTGAGCTCGTCGCGCGCGTGTCCGCCGGTTGGCCGAACAACGAGCCCACGGAGGCACTTGCCGCTGCGCTAGCCGATCCCGTTGCCGCGCTTGAGTGCTACCGGTACCTGGCCGCGGATTTGCCCCCAGCACCGCGCCCCACCTACACCCTAGCCACCACGTTACCGATTGACGAGCGCGATCCAGACGATGATCGGCGGCTTTGCACGGAGTGCGCGAACCTCACCCCAGGCGGGCGCTGCCTCGCCGCCCGCCGCGGTGAAGGCCCGGCGGTGTACGGGGCGTCGCGCGACTACGTGCCCATCCTCGGGCAATTGGGCAGGTGCGCGGGGTATGCGCCGCGCGCGAGCGATCCCGACCAACGGTCGGGTACGAAGAGGTGGCCGTCTCTTGTCGAGGACGCGCAACGCTACAGAGAACGTGCGCTACGTGGCTACTGACGCTGCCCGCTCGCCGCAATGGCCGTCATCACCAACGGACGCGCGCGACTCGCCGGCAAGCGGGCGTCGCGGCTCCGGAATGGGTGCCGGCGAGATTTCGCCACCCTCGGGGGGTCAGTCGAACGGCCGACTCGACGACGCACCGTCCTCTATACTACGTTGCTGTACCGCTCCAATGAGCGAACCCGGCCCTACGCAAGTGCACCCACAAGCGCTCGATTACATCGCCATAGGCGGCTTCAAGAGCTTGGCCAACGTCCGCGTCCGGCTTGCGTCGATCAATGTGCTCATCGGGGCAAATGGGTCCGGCAAGTCGAATTTCATTGAGTCCTTCGCGTTCTTACATGCTATTCGCGAGGGGCGACTACAGGACTACGTGCGACGTGCGGGGGGTGCAGAGAATCTCCTTCACTTCGGTTCACGCGTGACAAAGGAGATATGGATTCATGTTTCGTTTCTCGATGAGACAAACCAATATCGCTTGGTTCTAAAGCCCACCGCGGATGATTCACTCTTTGCGAGCAGTGAGATTGTCTCGTTCTGGGACAAGCGGTATGCCCGCCCTTACGATCAAGCACTTCGACCCGCTCAGGATGGTAGGGAAGCGGGCATCAGTGCACCGAACCTCATCAGAACACCGGGATGGGTACGAGCTCGACTCGCGCGTTGGCGTGTCTATCACGTCCATGACACGAGCTCGACATCCCTCCTTCGAAAGACGTCGCAAGTCGCAGACAACAACTTTCTTCGGCCGGATGGCGAGAACCTACCGGCGTTTCTGTTGTTGCTCAAGAACAAGCATCCGGATGCTTACTCGGCGATACGGAGTTGCGTACAGCAAGTGGCGCCCTACTTTCAGGACTTCTTGCTGACGCCCGACCCTTCGAACATCGATACGATTCGGCTTGCATGGGTCCACAAAGACTCCGATCGCTACTTCGGTGCAGCCGCGCTTTCTGATGGAACGTTGCGGTTCATTTTGCTTGCTACGCTGTTCTTGCAACCGCTGCCCATGCGCCCCAGTGTGATCATCGTTGACGAACCCGAACTCGGGCTACACCCCGCGGCGATCGCCCAACTTGCCGCGCTCACAAAACAGGCTGCCGTCAGTACTCAAGTCATCCTCGCAACACAGTCGCCGCTTCTGTTAGATTACTACGCGCCGGAGCAGGTCCTCGTGGCGAACCGAGTCAAGGGAGCAACCGAGCTGTCTCGATTGAATAGTGCTCATCTTCAAGAGTGGCTCGACGACTATAGCCTGGGTCAACTGTGGGAGAAGAACGAGCTTGGCGGGAGGCCCAGCTAACTCATGGCGCGGCTATTGGTCCACGTGGAGGGAGAGACAGAGGAATCCTTCGTGCGGGATGTCTTGGCTGGGCACCTGTCTCAACGGGGCTACCAGAGCGTCGCCGCCCGCATCTTCGGGAATGCGCGTCAGCGTGACCGGCGAGGCGGAATCAGGTCGTGGGATTCGGCTCGGCAGGACATCGTGCGGCACCTCAAGCAAGATCGCGGCTGCATTGTTACGACGATGATCGACTATTACGGCATGCCACCTTCCGGCAATCGCGCATGGCCCGGACGCTTGGACTCGTCGCAGCTAGCGCATGCCAACAAGGCCCCGCACGTCGAGAAAGCGTTACGCGAAGCCGTGCGTGCGGCTATGAGTGACGACTTCGACGATGCCCGCTTCGTTCCGTTCGTTGTGATGCACGAGTTTGAAGGCTTGCTTTTCAGCGCCTGCGATGCACTCGCAGCGGCGACAGGACGCCGCGAGCTAGCGGGCGCCTTCGCGGCCATCCGCGCACAGTTCGGCAGTCCCGAGGAGATCAACGACGGCATCGTTACAGCGCCGTCGAAGAGAATTATTGAAATATGTCCTTCGTATCAGAAACCAATCGCGGGCATCGCGGCCGCGAAAACGATTGGACTGAGCGCCTTGCGGGAGCATTGCCCGCACTTCAACTCTTGGGTGAGCAAGCTGGAAGCCGCCGCGTAGGACCTTCATTGGCACTCCTCCCACCCACGTCTACGGGCACCATCGTGTACCCGATCGTGTCGAGATATGCCGCGTCGGGGCATTCCTGACTTCGATTAGGGGAAGGAGATCCTTGGCGGCTCTTGTTAGCTGGCTGGGAGAACGCCTTCCAGAAGTTCTTGCGGACGGGGCCGACAATCCCATAGCCACGTTCGGTGACGGCGTCAACTTAGATCGCCCGCACCTTCGATCAGACCGCCGGAATCGTCACCCTCGTTCTTGTCTTCGTTGGCCATCGTTGGCTCCGCGAGCCTAAGAAACATCCCGACGTGGAGCCGGGGCCGAAGTGGTCGTCACCGTCGCGTGTAGCCGCGCTCTGTGCTGGCGGGTGCCGATGCTGCGCCGCTTCTTACCGAGAAACCAAGGTCCGTAGGCTACCGCCCGAGCGCCGCGATCTCAACAACCTCCGCCTCTGCGCATGACGGGCAAGTCACGAGAACGAATGCGCCCTCGCCCCCCTCGTAGGCCGCCGCAGTCCACGCCTTGCCGCAGGATCGACATTGAGCGTCAAGTTGATCGAGCGCCATAGGAGCCTCGCGCTTCCATACGACAAGATAGATGGCAAACCTCTCGACCTCGATCAGGTACTCATGCTCCGGCACGGGATTGGGAGAAGCTGGCGTTGGAGGCTCGTCTTCATCCGCGAGTGCCGCGGGCAGGTCGGCGGTGCTATTCAAGTGGTACACCGCCAAGATGTGCCTTTCGGTGTCACGCAGCACGACGACAAAGTTACGGGTGCCGCCGGCCCCCTCCATTGAGGCCAGCGAAGGGACCACTGCTTGCACAGGCTCGCTGCGCCGTCGGTAGTCGCCGATGATCGTTGCCGACAGGTCGTCCCACGAAGGACTGGCGGGCACCCGGGCAATGGCATCGGGGAACTTGCGGTCATAGAGGTCTCTGACCCTTTTCATCCGCGACTTCGCCGTGATCTTCCGCATGGCACCAAGCGGCGCGATCCTGCCGGTCTTCCTGCCGCTCCGCATCGTCGCATACCGGAGGGCCGACGGCATCGCCGCCCCGGGCCGATCGAAGTAGGTCTCGCGCAAATCCTCCGCATCGAGTTCACTCAATGCCTTCGCGACCCGCTTCTCCAGCGCATTGAGGTCGTCCCTTTCACCACCCTCATGATGGACCAGTGCGCTCACCGCGCGTGGGAGCATGCCCACTGCGCAGCACACGAAATCTCGCTCACGCTCCTCGATGTTTGACAGCTTCGAGCCCCTGATTCTTTTGTGATCGTGTGCCTTCACGACGCAGTATCGCCAGAACACGCGACGCAGTTCGAAGATCAATTCTTGAAGCGCAGTGTTGCGCTGATTGCCCGGCTGTTGATCCTCGGAAGCGGCTGGAGCATTGCGCAGCCCTGCGTTACGCACGTCCTCCACGTACCACGAAAGCCATGCCTCTGCTTCGCGGATTGGCATCGCCTCGAAGAATCGCTTCCTACCGAATTGTTCCCTCGACCAGAACCTCCCTGTCTCTGGCGTCCACGCCCACGAACACAGAGAGGAGAACTTCTTCTCGGGGATATCGGCGCCCATGATGCTGGCGAACAATCCGCGTCGAGTCTGGCCGTCGAGAACCAGAAGTGGCACAGGCCACGTTGACACCCCCGTCCGCTTCGGCGCTCGAGGCATCCCTTACCTGCGAGCTGTCGGGATGAACTCCAGCGTTCGCAATGCCTCCGCGAACAGTGCAATCGAGTCTCCAACCGGGGCGCGCGTAGGGTAGGTAGGCTTGAGAGTGTCGACGTCGTTGCCGAACTCTTTCACCCTGCTGTACTCGTCATCGAGTCGTTCGACCTCCCCGTACGAAGCGAGCCCGATGAGCAGCGCCTGTCGGATCGTTTCGATCCGGTCCAGCGTCGCGACGTTGGTTGTTACATTCGCATCCATGGTCAATTCCTTTCTGTGCTTTCTATGGGTCAGATTCGATCGCTGAACAAGAGGGCGGGCTCGCCGACGAGCTTCGCCATCGCCGTACACCGTTCGCTGAGGCGCCTGCGCGGGATTGTCGGTGGTGAGCCACCACTGGCCGTCCTCGCGCACCAGCCGCTTGATGACTATCTCACCTTCGCATCTGACCGCGAATGCGGTGGCGTTCTTGGGCTCGGTGCCACCTTCGTTCGTTACGCTCGTTGCTTTATGGGTACGATCTTCGCCGCCACCCCCGCCTCGAGTCGTGCGAGTTCGTCGGCATACCAGCTAGCAAGCCGACGGCGCTCCTCCTCATACGTCGCGGCGTTGTAGGCCGCGCGAATCTCATTACCTTCCTTGTGCGCAAGCGCCGCCTCGATCACGTCGGGGCGATGCAAGCCCGATTCGTTGGCGATCGTGGAGAAGAGGCGACGGAAACCGTGGCCGGAGTGCTTGCCCTTGAAGCCGATCGCGGCGAGCGCATAGAGCACCGCGTTCTCACTGGCCGGCTTGTCCTTACGTGTGGGATGCGGGAATACCCATGACAACCCGCGCGTGTGGGAGCGCAGCGCCTCGAGCAAATCCACGACGGCTGAATCGAGATACACCACGTGCTCACGCCCCGCCTTCATGCGCGAAGCGGGAATCGTCCACGTGGCTTCCTCAAAATCGAACTCCTCCCACGTAGCCCCTCTGGCTTCACCGGTGCGGCATGCGGTGAGCGCCACGAACCAGAGGAGCGACCGCGTCACGGGTGTGCCCACGTACTCGCGCATCGCCCGCAGCAGTTGTGGTGCCTCCTTGCGCGAGACGCACGCGAAGTGCTCTTCGGGGTTGGCCTTCGTCGCCACCTTGAAGCGCTTGGAAAGCTCACGTTTCGCCAACGCCACGGGATTGACCTTGACACCGTAGTACAGCCCAGCGTGCTCGAAGACCGCATCCATGCGTTGCCGCACGCGGCGCGCTGTCTCTACCTTTCCATCGGTCAGCATCCCGTCGATGAGATCGAGCACATGCGCTGGCTCGATCTTCTCTGGATGCTTGCTGCCGATCTTCGGATAGACGTGATCGGTCAGCGACTGCTCGTTCTGCGCGGCGTGCGCCTTCGACCAGTGTGCCCGGTTCACGGCGAGCCACCTCGCAGCCACCACTTTGAACGTTATGGCGCCTCGCTCCGACTCCAGCCGGACCCGCTCCTTCTCCTTGCGGCGGTACTCCCTCTCCGCCCGCGCCGTGACGAGCGCTTGATGCTGCTGCTCGCCAGCGAGCTTCTTGGCCGCAATCGGATCGAGCCCGCGTGCCCGGTCGGCTGACACCTCGTCGCGCCGCGTGCGCGCCGCCTTCGGTCCCAGTGCTGGCTTGCGCTCGCCGTACTCGCCCAGGATGAGCGCCTGCGACTTCCCCTCGCGCTGGTAGCGGTACTCCCACGACCGGCGGCCGCTTGGATACACCACGAGAAACAGATTGGCCGAATCCTTGAGACGGTAGACCGCCTCGCCGGGCTTCGCCTTGTCGCATTCGATGTTGGTTAGCACGCTTTCCACCTCCACCCAGAAGGCGTCCGGAACATACCGCCTATCGGGCGCCCGTGAAAACATACTAGGCTGACATACGGCCTTGAGCAAGTCGCAGCAAGACCTCATCGGCCTCGGTGGGCCAGATTCGGAATGCCCCACTTGCTATTAGAAAGGCGACAAACGCTTGATGTATCGGGGATTTTGGATTCCGTTGGACCTTGCCGGACGGCATCGGAATCTGTATGTTGGCGGAGAGGGCGGGATTCGAACCCGCGGTGGGCTATTAACCCACGCACGCTTTCCAGGCGTGTGACTTAAACCGCTCATCCACCTCTCCGGTGGTCCTGCCCGGCGCGAAGCACCGCGTCGTCACCGTCGTCGTTCCGCGCGGCGGTCGCGGCACGCGAACGGACGCGCATTTTACCCGAAGCCTCGCCCCACCATCGGCACTCGTCGCGGCGCGGCGGCAAGTGTCGCCCCCGCGACGTCGAGGTATGCGCGCGCGCGGCGCGACTGCGGGCGCGTCGCACCGTCCGCTGGCGCCGATCAGAACGTGCGCAGCAGCGCGGCGTGCCGCTCGAGCCACCAGCCGTACTGCGCGGGCCAGTGCGCCCAGCCGGCGTCGCCTTCGAGCTCGACGGCGGCGCGGCCGGCCCAATGCGGGTCCATGAGTGCAGCGCGGCCGATCGCGACGAGATCGGCGTCGCCGCGCTGGAGTGCCTCCTCGGCCTGCCGCGCCGTGAGGATGAAGCCGACCGCCTGCGTCGCCATGCCGGCCTGCGCGCGCACGCGCGCGGCGTTGGGCAGGAGATATCCCGGCCCGAAATCGAGGCGCGACGTGGTGAAACCTCCGGCAGAGCAATCGACGACGTCGACGCCGATGGCGGCAAGTTCGCGGGCGAGGACGACGGTGTCATCGAGCGACCATCCGGCCGCGTTGCCGTCGATGGACGAGGTGCGAAAGAAAAGTGGCTTGCCGGCGGGCCACGCGGCACGGACGGCACGCGCAACGGCAAGAGGCACGCGCATGCGTCCGGCGAGACTGCCGCCGTAGTCGTCGTTGCGCGTGTTGGCCAGTGGCGAGAGGAACGAATGCAGCAGGTAGCCGTGCGCCCCGTGAATCTCGACGACATCGGCGCCGGCGGCGTGCGCACGCTTCGCCGCGGCGACGAAGGCGCCGACGATGCGGTCGATGCCCGCGCGATCGAGCGCCTGCGGCCTCAACCACCCTTCCCCGTGCGGCGTTGCGGTGGGCCCGACGATCGGCCACGCAAGATCGCCGCGCGCGGTATCGGCGGCGTCGAGCGGACCGTTGCCATACCAGGGCCGCTGCATGCTCGCCTTGCGCCCGGCGTGCGCGAGCTGCACGCCGAGCCTGGCACCGCGAGCGTGCACGTGGTCGGCGATGCGCGCCAGGGGCGCGATCTGCGCATCGCTCCAAAGGCCGAGGTCACCATGACTGATGCGACCTTCGGCGACGACCGCCGTCGCCTCGGTGAACACCAGGGCGAAGCCGCCCATCGCGAACTGCCCCAGATGGACGAGATGCCAGTCGTTGGCAACGCCATCGGTTGCCGAGTACTGGCACATGGGCGACACCACGGTGCGATTGCGCAGCGTGACGTCACGCAGCTCGAGCGGACTGAAGAGCAGCGAGCGTGCCTGCGTCGTGGCCACGGCAACTCCGGCGTGCAAGCGCGCGGTATCGGCTACGCGGCCCCCGCGCGTTCGGTGCTCGCGTCGACGACGGTCAGCGCGGTCATGTTGACGATGCGTCGCACGGTGGCCGACGGCGTCAGGATGTGCACCGGCTTGCTCGCACCGAGGAGGACGGGCCCGAGCGTCACGCCGAATCCCGACGAGACCTTGAGCAGGTTGAAGGCAATGTTGGCGGCGTCGACCGTCGGCATGATGAGGAGATTGGCCTCGCCCTTGAGCCGCGAGTTGGGGAACGCTGCCATGCGCACCTCCTCGTCGAGTGCGGCATCGCCGTGCATCTCGCCCTCGATCTCGAGGTCCGGGTCCATCGCGTTGACGAGCGCGAGGGTTGCCTGCATCTTGCGTGCCGACGGCTGCGTCGATGACCCGAAGCTCGAATGCGACAGGAGCGCGACCTTCGGCGTCAGCCCGAAACGGCGGATCTCGTCGGCCGCGAGCAGCGTGATCTCGGCCAGCTGCTGCGCGGTGGGATCGACGTTGACATAGGTGTCGGCGATGAAGATCACGCGGCTCGATTCGATGATCGCATTCATCGCCGCGTACGTGCTCACGCCGCGCCGCAGTCCCAGCACCTGGTCGATGTAGTGCAGGTGGAGCTGGTGCGTGCCGAACGTGCCGCAGAGCATGCCGTCGGCCTCGCCCAGGTGGATCGCCATCGCGCCGATCAGCGTCAAACGCCGCCGCATCTCGATCTTGGCGTACGCCTGCGACACGCCCTTGCGCTGCGTCAGCTCGTAGTACGCGCTCCAGAACTCGCGGTAGCGATCGTCCTGCTCGGGATTGATGATCTCGAAGTGCACACCCGGCTTGATGCGCATGCCGTAGCGCTTGAGACGCTGCTCGATCACCGCCGGGCGGCCGACGAGGATCGGTTTGGCCAGGTTCTCGTCGCTCACCACCTGCACCGCACGCAGGACACGCTCGTCCTCGCCTTCGGCGTAGACGATGCGCTTGGGCGATTTCTTCGCGGCCGCGAAGATCGGCTTCATCAGCAGGCCGGAGTGGTACACGAACTGCGTGAGGCGCTGCCGGTAGGCGTCGAAATCGTCGATCGGTCGCGTTGCAACGCCGGAATCCATCGCCGCCTTGGCGACCGCCGGCGCGATCATCACGCTAAGGCGCGGATCGAACGGCTTGGGAATGAGGTAATCCGGTCCGAACGAGAGGTTCTCGATGTTGTAGGCGTGCGCGACGATGTCCGAGTGCTCGGCCATCGCGAGATCCGCGAGCGCGTGCACGCACGCGAGCTTCATCTCCTCGTTGATCGTCGTGGCGCCGACGTCGAGCGCGCCGCGGAAGATGAACGGGAAGCACAGGACGTTGTTGACCTGGTTCGGAAAGTCGGACCGCCCGGTGGCGATCACCGCATCGGGCCGCGCCTCCTTCGCGACGTCGGGCATGATCTCGGGCACCGGATTGGCGAGCGCCATGATGAGCGGCGCCGGCGCCATCGTGGCGAGCCACTCGGGCTTCAGCACGCCCGCGGCCGACAGCCCGAGGAAGATGTCCGCACCCGGCAGCACCTCGGCGATCGTCCGCGCCGCGGTCGGCTGCGCGTAGACGGCCTTGCGGTCGTCCATGAGTGTGGTGCGACCCTCGTAGACGACGCCTTCGATGTCGGAGACGAAGATGTTCTCGCGCTTCATCCCCATCGCCCGCAGCAGGTCGAGGCAGGCCAGCGCCGCGGCGCCCGCGCCGGAGCACACGAGCTTGACCCGGCCGATGTCCTTGCCGACGACGCGCAGGCCATTGAGGATCGCGGCGCCGACGATGATCGCCGTGCCGTGCTGGTCGTCGTGGAACACCGGAATCTTCATGCGCTCGCGGCACCGGCGCTCGATCTCGAAACACTCGGGCGCCTTGATGTCCTCGAGATTGATGCCCCCGAAGGTCGGCTCGAGAGCGCAGATGATGTCGACGAGCTTGTCCGGATCGTGCTCGTTGAGCTCGATGTCGAAGCAGTCGATGCCGGAGAACTTCTTGAAGAGGACCGCCTTGCCCTCCATCACCGGCTTCGCGGCGAGCGGACCGATCGCACCCAGGCCCAGGACCGACGTGCCGTTGGTCACCACGGCGACGAGGTTGGCGCGGGCGGTGAGCCGCGACGCCTCGTGTGGATCGCGTGCGATTTCGTCGCACGCCGCAGCCACGCCCGGCGTGTAGGCAAGGGCGAGGTCGCGCTGGTTGACGAGCTGCTTCGTCGGCTGGAGGGCGATCTTGCCGGGTGGCAATTGCCGGTGATACTCGAGTGCTGCCTCGCGGATTTCTTTGTCGGACATGATGAGCGATCGGGCGGGGCCGCGCGTATGACGCGACGGCGAACGAGCACGCGCGTATGGAAGGGGGAAAGGCATCATAATGCATCGCCTCGCTTTGCGCCCGCGGCGGCGCCGCATTCCTCAGCCGTGACCCTCGCGCCGGTATAATCGAGCCCCATTCGGCGGCGCCGCACGGCCGGACGCCGCGTCGTATACGGAGCAACGTGCCATGCCGGCGTGCTTCGTTGCGCAGCGTTACGATCCCGCACCGGATCCGGCGCCGCGTCCGCCTCCCGCTCATGAGCTCTTCGCCGCTCTTCTGGATCCTCGCGCTCGCGGTCGTCGGCAGCACGCTCGTCTTGCTCCTGCTGCCACTCCTGCGGCAGCGGCGGACCGAGACGGCGCCCGCCGACGAGGACGCAACGACGGCGGTCTTCCGCGATCACAAGCGCCAACTCGATGCCGAACGCGCGAGCGGCGCCATCACCGACGCCGAGCACGCGGCCGCGCTGGCTGAACTGACGCAGCGCTTCGGCGCCGAACTCGAACCGGCCCCCGTCCCCGCGCGGCGCGGTGGCAGCCGCGGCGGCATCGTCGCCGCGCTCGTCCTCGTCGCGCTGCTGCCCGTCGCGGCAGGCATCCTCTACGTCGGACTCGGCAACCCGGCCGCGGTCGTGCCACAGGCCGCGCCCGCGGCAGCGGTCGACGGCGCCGAGATCGAGACGATGGTCGCCGAGCTTGCCGCCCGCCTCAAGGCGCATCCCGAGGATGGCGAAGGATGGATGATGCTCGGACGCGCGTACCGCATCACCGGGCACCCCAAGGAAGCGACCGCAGCGTACGCCGAAGCGGTCAAGCGCCTGCCCCCCAGCGCGAGCCTCCTCGTCGACTGGGCCGAGGCGATGGCGCAGGCGCAGGGGCGCAGCCTCATTGGCGAGCCGACGCAAATCCTCGAACGTGCGCTTGCGCTCGAGCCGACGAGCGCCAAGGCGCTCGCGCTGGCCGGCGCCGCGGCGATGGAGCGCGGCGACCGGGCGCAGGCGATCACGCTGTGGACGAAGCTGCGCAGCGTCCTGCCCGCGGGCAGCCCGCAATTTGCGCAGATCGAAGCCGCGCTCGCCCGTGCCGGGGTGACGCTCCCCGACGCCGCACCGTCGGCCCCGGGCGCGGCCCCCGGCGTGAGCGGTCGCGTCGAACTCGACCCGAAGCTCGCCGGGAACGTCGCACCCACCGATACGGTCTTCATCTTTGCGCGTGATCCCGACGGCCCACGTGCACCGCTCGCGGCGCTGAAGATTCCGGCGCGCGATCTGCCGTACCGCTTCGAATTGACCGATGCGATGGCGATGACCCCGAACGCGACGCTCTCGCGCGCGGGAAAGATCGTGGTCGAGGCGCGGGTGAGCCGCTCGGGAGACGCCAAGGCCGTCGCCGGAGACCTCGCCGGAAGCAGCGCCACACTGGCGCCAGGGGCTCGTGACGTGGTCGTCAGGATCGATCGGGTGTTGCCGTAAACGCAAAAATAATCAGTGACTTATGTTAGAATCGAAGGGTTGCGCGGGCATTGCGCCCCGCCGATCCGCCGACCGCCCGAGGGCGCGTCCCCACGATGCTCGAAGCGCACGATCTCGCCGCTCGACGCGGCTCGCTGCTCCTCTTCGAAGGCATTTCGGTGCAGGTGCCGCCGGGAACAGCGCTCGTCGTGAGCGGCCGCAACGGCAGCGGCAAGACGACGCTGCTACGCATCCTGGCGGGGGTCACGCGGCCGGCCGCCGGCCGGGTGACGTGGCACGGGCGCGACGTCGCCCGCCACGATCCATCCGTCCGGGCCGACATCTGCTTTGCCGGCCACGTCCCGGCGCTGAAGGACGAACTTACGGCCACCGAGAACCTGCACGCGCTGGCCACCCTCGCCGGCGAGCGGACCGGACCGCTCGCGCTGCGACGCGCGCTGGCCGACGTCGGACTCGACGCGCGGCGCCACCTGCCGGCGCGCGCGCTCTCCCAAGGGCAAAGGCGACGCATCGCGCTCGCCCGGATGAGCATCGGCCGGCAACGCCTGTGGCTGCTCGACGAGCCGGCGACCGCGCTCGATGCCGACGGGCTCGCGCTCTTGGGGTCACTCGTCGCACGCCACCTGGCCGGCGGAGGGACGCTCGTGGCGGCGACGCATCAACGGCTCGACCTGCCCGCCGATCGCGTGCAGACCCTGACGTTGTCATGAGCGTGACCGAGCGCCCCGGGCCCGTCCTGGCGCCACCCCCCGGCGCGCGCGGGCTCGCCGACGGCGCGACGAGCGATCGCGCCCCGGACGCGTCCACCGCGCCGCCGGGTGTCCTGGCAGCGCTACGCTGGGGCCTCGTGCGCGACCTGCGCATCGCGGTGCGCTCGCGCGCCGAACTCGGCGTGCAGATCCTCTTCTACGTGATCGTGGTGAGCCTCTTCCCGCTCGCGACGTCGCCCGAGCGCAACCTCCTGCAAACGTTGGGTCCCGGCGTGTTGTGGGTCGCGGCGCTGCTCGCCTCGTTGTTGTCGCTGCCGCGCCTTTTTGCGAGCGACTTTGCCGACGGCACGCTGGAGCAAATGGCGCTGTCCCCCTTTGCGCTACCCGCACTCGTCGGCGGCAAGGTCCTCGCGCACTGGCTTGCCACGGGCCTCCCGCTCGTGCTTCTCGCGCCGTTGCTCGGATTGCAATACGCCCTCGACGCCGAGGTGCTCGGCATCGTGGCCTTCTCGCTCTTGGTCGGCACGCCGATCCTGTCGCTCGTCGGAGCCATCGGCGCCGCGCTAACGCTCGCCACCCGCGGCGGCGGCAGTCTCCTCGCGCTGCTCGTGCTCCCGCTCTACGTTCCGGTGCTGATCTTCGGTGCGGGCAGCGCCGATGCGCTGCGCGGCGGCCTGTCGGCGGCACCCAATCTGTCGCTCCTTGCCGCAGGGCTCCTCGTCGCGATCGTCGGCGCCCCGCTCGCCGCGGCGGCCGCGGTGCGCATTGCGCTCGATTGACCGGGGGCCCGTGCCGTGAACCTCTATCGTTACTCCGCTCCCGCCGCGTTCTATCCGATCGCCGGAGTCTTAGCCCCGTGGTTCGCGCTGGCGGCGGCTCTGTGCGCCCTCGTCGGCCTGTACGTGGGTTTCGTGGTGGCGCCGACCGACTTCCAGCAGGGGCAGGCGTACCGGATCATCTTCATCCACGTGCCCACCGCCTGGATGTCGATGTTCATCTGGCTCGTCATGGCGTTCTGGAGCGTTCTCGCGCTCGCGCTCAACACGCGGCTGTCGGCGATGATGGCGCAGGCACTCGCCCCGACCGGGGCGTGGATGACGTTCATCGCGCTGTGGACCGGCGCGTTCTGGGGTCGCCCCACCTGGGGCACGTACTGGGCGTGGGACGCGCGGATGACCTCCGAACTCATCCTCCTCTTCCTCTACTTCGGCGTCATCGCGCTGCGCAACGCCATCGACGATCCGCGCCGCGCCGATCGGGCGTGCGCGGTATTCACGATCGTCGGTGCCGTCAACATCCCGATCATCTATTTTTCGGTGCAGTGGTGGAACACGCTGCATCAAGGCGCCTCGGTGAGCCTCACCGCGGCACCGAGCATGGCGGCGACGATGCTCGTCGGCATGCTCGTGATGGCGCTCGCCGCGTGGCTGTACACGATCGCCGTCGTGCTCGTCCGGGTGCGGACGATCATCCTCGAACGCGAGCGGGGGGCGGCGTGGCTCGACGCGACGCTCGCCACAAGGAGAGTGTGAAGGTGCAGTTCCTCGACATGGGCAACTACGGGTTCTACGTGTGGACCGCTTACGGCGTGACCGCGCTGGCGATTGCAATCGAGGTCATCGGCGTCCGCTTGCGCTGGCGTGCGCTCGCGCGCGCCGCGGGCGAAGAGGAGGACGCGCCATGAAGGCCCGCCATCGCCGCTTCGCCTGGATCGGCGCCGGCATCGCGCTGCTCGGCGTCGCGGCCGCGCTCGTGCTGAACGCGTTCCAGTCGAATCTCGTCTTCTTCTTCACGCCGACGCAGGTCGTGGCGCAGGAAGCGCCGCAGGGTCGGCCGTTTCGCATCGGCGGCATGGTCGAGACAGGCAGCCTCGTGCGCGTTCCCAATACCGTGGACGTGAAGTTCGTCGTCACCGACTCGGTCAAGCGCGTTCCGGTCGTCTACAGCGGGCTGCTCCCGGACCTGTTCAAGGAGGGCAAGGGCGTGGTCGCGCAAGGCACGCTGCGCACCGACGGCACGTTTCACGCCACCGAGGTGCTCGCCAAGCACGACGAGAACTACATGCCGCCCGAGGCTGCCGCCGCGATGGAGGCAGCGCATCAGCACAAGGCGATAAGCATGCCCACGCTCAAGGAAACGCCATGATTCCCGAACTCGGCCACTTCGCGCTCATCGTCGCGCTGCTGGTGGCGCTCGCGCAGGCCATCGTTCCGCTCGTCGGCGCACAGCGTCGCGACGCGGCGCTGATGGGATTTGCACGCTACGCGGCCGGTGCCCAGTTCGCGCTGGTCGCGCTCGCCTTCGTCTGTCTCGCGTACGCATTTGCGACGAGCGACTTCTCGGTCGAACTCGTGGCCGAGCACTCGAATACGCAACTGCCGCTGCACTACCGGCTCGCTGCCACGTGGGGCTCGCACGAGGGCTCGCTCCTGCTGTGGATGCTGATGCTCACCGCCTGGGCCTTCGCGGTGGCGTTGCGTTCGGCGAGCCTGCCCGCGCCGTTCATCGCCCGCGTGCTCGCGGTGATGGGACTCGTCGGCGTGGGCTTCCTCCTGTTCATGCTGTTCACGTCCAATCCGTTCCTGCGCCTCGTGCCGGCCGCTGCCGAGGGTCGCGACCTCAATCCGTTGCTGCAGGATCCGGGGATGGTGCTGCACCCGCCGATGCTCTACATGGGTTACGTCGGCTTCTCGGTCGCGTTCGCCTTTGCGCTCGCGGCGCTGCTCGCCGGCAAGCTCGACGCGACGTGGGCGCGCTGGTCGCGGCCGTGGACGATCGCCGCGTGGTCGTTCCTCACGATCGGCATCGCGCTCGGCAGCTGGTGGGCGTACTACGAACTCGGCTGGGGTGGCTGGTGGTTCTGGGACCCGGTCGAGAACGCGTCGTTCATGCCGTGGCTCGTCGGCACCGCGCTCGTGCATTCGCTTGCGGTCACCGAAAAGCGCGGGACGTTCCGGAACTGGACGGTGCTCCTCGCCATCGTCGCGTTCTCGCTCTCGCTGCTCGGCACCTTCCTCGTGCGCTCGGGCGTGCTGACGTCGGTGCATGCCTTCGCCACCGACCCCACGCGCGGGGTATTCATCCTGCTCTTTCTCGCCATCGTCGTCGGCGGCTCGCTCCTCCTCTACGCCTTGCGCGCCGCGGCGGTGGGCGGCGGCGCCGGCTTCGCGCCGGTGTCGCGCGAGTCGCTCCTGCTCGCCAACAACATCCTGCTCGTCGTCGCCTGCGCGAGCGTGCTCCTCGGCACGCTGTATCCACTCGTCATCGACGCGATGAATCTCGGCAAGATCTCGGTGGGCCCGCCGTACTTCGACACGGTGTTCGCCGGGCTGACCGCGCCGCTCGCCTTCCTCATCGGCGTGGGGCCGGTGGCGAGCTGGCGCAAGGCCCGGCTGCCCGACCTTTGGACCCGCCTCAAGTGGGCGCTCTTGGTCGCGCTCGTGGCCGCGCTCGTCGTGCCGCTCATCCACGGCCACATCACGCCGATGATCGCGCTCGGCATCTTTCTCGCCGCGTGGATCGCGCTCGCCACCTCGACGCTGGTGGTCGACCGCTTGCGGCGCACGCCGCGGTCGGGGCTCGTGGCGAAGCTGCGCGCCAACTCGGCGGCGTGGTACGGCATGGTGGCCGCGCACCTGGGCGTCGCGGTGTTCATTGCCGGTGTGACGCTCGTCAAGGGTTACGGAATCGAGCAGAACGTCACGCTCGACCGCGGACAGACCGTCGAGGTCGGTGGCTACGCCTTCACGTTCCGCGGCGTGACTCCTGCGACCGGCCCCAACTACACGGGCGTGACCGGTACCGTCGAATTGCGTCGCGACGGTCGACTGCTCGAAACGCTGCGCCCTGAAAAGCGCATCTACAACGCGAGCGGCATGCCGATGACCGAAGCGGCGATCGACGCGGGGATCTTCGGCGATCGCTACGTCTCGCTCGGCGAACCCGTATCGGACAAGGGCGAAGCCGGTCCATGGGTGCTGCGCGTGTACATCAAGCCCTTCGTCGATTGGATCTGGGGCGGATGCTTCCTGATGGCGCTCGGTGGCTTCGTCGCGATGATGGATCGACGCTATCGCATCGCGGTGAAGCGCCGCGTCGGTGCTCTCGTCGGAGTGCCGGCGTGACGCGCCGCAGTCGTCCGCCGGCCTTCGGCGGCGCCGCGCCGCGCGCGGCGACGTGGCGCGCGAGCCCGAGCGCAGGGCAGCGATGAAGGCGTTGCGCCTGCGTCTCCTGCTGCCGCTCGCGGTCTTCGTCGCTCTCGTCGCGTTGCTGTGGGCGGGCCTGTCGCGTGACCCGCGAGAGGTGCCGTCGCCGCTCATCGGCAAGGCCGCGCCGGCGTTCACGCTGGCGCTGCTGCACGCCGACGGCAAGACGTTCGACAGCTCCGAAATGAAGGGCCGGGTGTGGCTGCTCAACGTGTGGGCCTCGTGGTGCGTTGCGTGTCGCATCGAGCATCCGCTGCTCATGGAACTGTCGCGCGCCAACGTCGTGCCGGTGATCGGCCTCAACTACAAGGACAAGCGCGCCGAAGGAATCGCCTGGCTCGCCGAGCACGGCGATCCGTACCAGATCTCGGTGGTCGACGCCGATGGCCGCGTCGGCATCGACTGGGGCGTCTACGGTGTCCCCGAGACGTTCGTCGTCGACAAGGCCGGCGTGATCCGCTTCAAGCAGATCGGCCCGGTGACGAGGGAAGCGCTCGAGCGCACGATCCTGCCGCTCGTGCGTGAGCTCGAGAAGGCGTGATGCGCCGCCTCGCCACCACCCTTGGCCGCGCGATGCTCGTCGTCATGATGGCGGCGCACGTCGTCGCGCCGGCGCATGCCGATCCCGCGCTGGACGCGCGCCTCAAGCTTCTCGAGGAAGAGCTGCGCTGTCTCGTCTGCCAGAACCAGTCGCTCGCCGACTCGAATGCTCCGCTCGCCGAGGACTTGCGCCGCGAGGTGCGCGAGCTCGCCGCCGCCGGCAAGAGCGACGACGAGATCAAGCAGTTCCTGGTCGCCCGCTACGGCGACTTCGTCCTCTACCGCCCCCCGGTGAAGAGCACGACGTGGCTGCTGTGGTTCGGTCCGTTGGTGCTCCTTGGCACCGGCATCGTCGTCTGGTGGCAGATCGCGCGCCGACGTCCGCGCCGCGATGCCCCGGACGGCCCGAACGCGGATGCCGGCGCGAACGCCGCGGCCGACGCCGATGGCGGGCTCGCCAGGGCTCGCGCGCTCCTCGACAGTCCGCCCGACTCAAGCGATCCGCGCGGCGCGTAAGGCGGCGCGACGCGCCACGCCGTGCGCGTTCCATGGCATCGCCATGGGGTGCCGGTGCTACCATCTCGCGGCTCCCCGTTCGTCTCATCGCGGCGCATGGCGATCTCGATCTACGCGCTCAAGCCCAGGTTCCAGGCGTTGCTGCGACCCGGTGCGGCGTGGCTCGCCCGCACGGGCGTGACGGCCAACCAGGTCACGCTCGCCGCCTGCGCGATCTCGATCGCGCTGGGCGCCTTCGTCATCTGGAAGGTGCCGGCGCGCTGGCCGTTTCTCCTCGTGCCGCTGTGGATGTTCCTGCGCATGGCGTTCAATGCCATCGACGGCATGCTGGCCCGCGAGTTCGGCCAGAAGAGTCCCCTGGGTGCGTACCTGAACGAACTCACCGACGTCGTCGCCGACACCGCGCTCTATCTGCCCTTTGCCTTCGTCGCGCCGTTCGACGCCGTGTCGATCGGCGCCGTCATCGTGCTTGCGATCGTGAGCGAGTACGCGGGGGTGCTGGGCCTCATGGTCGGCGCGTCGCGCCGCTACGACGGGCCGATGGGCAAGAGCGATCGCGCCTTCGTCTTTGGCGCGCTCGGCCTGTGGATCGGCCTCGCCCCGGCACTGCCCGGCTTCGCACGGTGGCTCGTGTGGGCGGTCGTCTTCTTCCTCGCGGTGACGATCGGCAACCGCGTGCGCCGCGGCCTCGCCGAAGGTCGGGCAGCGTAGCTGCCGCGCTTGCCCCGCGGTTCGCACCCCGACCCACCGTGCCGCGGGCGACGCGCCGTCTGCCCTTGGGGTCGGCGGCGTTGCGCACCTCTTGGCCCGCCTCTTGCTTCGTTCACGACAGGGAGCGCACGCGAAGAAAGGCCCATCATGCGGACCGCGCATCAACCCAACGACAATGCGTGCGGCGCGTGCCCGGGCACGCCGCGCGGCACGCCCGGTCGAGCCCCGCGATGACGAACCTCTCGACGATCGGTCGGGCACAAGCGGCGCCGCCGCGGCCAGAGGTCCACCGCGTGACACTGTCCGACACGATCGACGACGCGCTCGCCTGGCGGCTGCGCCTGACCGCCGATGCGCTTCGCGCCGCCGGCGCGATCGACACGCTCGCGACCGGCATGACGCTCGTTGCCATCGCGGGCACCGGGGTGGCGCTGTGGCATCCCCTGCTGCTGCCGGTCGGCGTCGTCCTCGCCGTGCAGATCCTGCTGGGCCTTGTCGCCAAGGCATTGGCGGTTCGCATCCGCTTCGAGGCCGCGGTCTTCGCCGCCCTCGTCGGCAGCGTCCAGGGCTCGAGCTTTCGAACCGAGCACCTCGACCGCGCGCTGCGCGGTGTCGGCATGCTGCGCCCCGGCAAGGAAGGGCGCGACTGGGACACGCGCTGCCGGGACGCGTTGCGGCTCGTGCGGGTGTCGCTTGGCGTGACGACGCTCCAGGGGCTTCTCTTCATCGTCGCCGCGACGCTGGGCCTCGCGGCGGCCTAGGCGCCTGGTTGCAGCCGGCGGCAACGTGTGCGGCGGCCTGGCGTATCCTCGACGCGCCCCTCCCACACCACGCCGTACCCACCCCGCCCTTGTCCACCTTCGACACGCTCTGCGCACACGCGCTGTGCGTGTTCACCAAGGCACTCACCGGCGCCCGCATGATCTGGCAGGGATGCGCGCCGGCCGCGATCCCGCGGGTCTATTTCGCCAACCACAATAGCCACGGCGACTTTGCGCTGATCTGGGCATGCCTGCCCGACGATCTGCGCGTGCGCACGCGTCCGGTGGCCGGCGCCGATTACTGGTTGAAGGGCAGGCTGCGCACGTACGTCGCGCAGCGCGTGATCCGCGCCGTGCTGATCGACCGCAACCGCGAGACGCGTACCGACGATCCCATCGCGCAGATGGCCGAGGTGGTCGCGGGCGGCGACTCGCTCATCGTCTTTCCGGAAGGGACGCGCAACACGACCGAGGAGGAGCTGTTGCCGTTCAAGAGCGGGATCTATCATCTCGCGCACACCTGCCCCGACACCGAGTTCGTCCCGGTGTGGATCGAGAATGCGAAGAAGGTGATGCCCAAGGGCAAGCTCCTGCCGTTGCCGCTGCTGTGCACGCTGACCGTCGGCGCACCGCTGACACTCGGTCCGGAGGAAGCGCGCGACGACTTCGTCGGGCGCACTCGCGCCGCGCTCCTCGCCCTCAAGCCGCCACCCGAATGACCGCGCAGCAGCAGACGTACTCGCTCTTCTTCGGCATCGGGGCCGTGCTCGTCATCGCCTCGTTCGTCGGCCTCGTGCTCAAGGCGACCGTGGCGCGGGGCGAGCCGCACGCGACGATCGACAACCTCAATACGCGCATCAAGGCGTGGTGGGTGATGGTGCTGGCGATCGGATTCGCGTTCGTCTTCGGCAAGACCGGCGTGATCCTTCTCTTCGCTTTCATCTCGTTCTTCGCGCTGCGCGAATACCTCACGCTGACGTACACCCGAAGCGCCGACTACCTGGCACTCGCGGCCGCGTTCTACTTCGTCCTGCCCGCGCAGTACGTGCTCGTGCACGTGGGCTGGTACGGCCTGTACGCGATCTTCATCCCGGTGTACGTCTCGCTGCTGCTGCCGATACTCGAGGCGTTTGCCGGCGACACCAAGCGTTTCCTCGAGCGCGCCGCCAAGATCCAGTGGGGCCTGCTCATCTGCGTCTTCTGCGTCTCGCACGTGCCGGCGCTGCTCACGCTCGAGATCGCCGACTACGAGGACAGCAACCTGCTGCTGATCGCGTTTCTCGTCGTCGTCGTGCAGTCGAGCGACGTGCTCCAGTACGTGTGGGGCAAGCTCCTCGGCCGCCATCTGCTCGCGCCGGCGATCTCCCCGTCGAAGACGTGGGAGGGCCTCGTCGGCGGTGTCGCCTGCGCGACCGCGATCGGCGCCGCGCTGTGGTGGATCACGCCGTTCAATCCCTGGCAGGCCGCGCTGATGGCGTTCGCGATCAACGCGATGGGCTTCTTCGGCGGACTCGTGATGTCGGCGATCAAGCGCGATCGCGGGGTCAAGGACTGGGGCACGCTCATCGAGGGTCACGGCGGCATGCTCGACCGGCTCGACTCGGTCGTGTTCGCGGCGCCGATCTTCTTCCACCTGACGCGGTACTTCTGGACGTAGGCCGCGACCGGCGCCACGGCCGCGGCGCCATCGCGGCCGTCGCCTCAGTGCCCGCGCGCCGGATGCACCGCGAAGACCGCGATGGCGGCATCCTCGTACGTCGGTGCACCGAAGCGCTCGCGCAGCGCCGCCTCGCACTGCTGCGTATCCTCACCGAGGAGATCGTTGCCGCGCCGATAGGGCTTTTGCCACACCACGACGTCGATCGCCTTGGCCGCGAGGTCGCGCGCATCGGCAAGGCGCACGGCATTGCGAAAGGCAAAGCGCGCATCTGACGGCACCTCACCCCACCGCCAATCCACGCACAGGCCCGACAAGTATGCGGGGACCACCGTCTGGCCGCTCGCGCGCTCCCAGGCCGGAGCGTTCCATTCGAAGCTCTCGAAACGGAAGGGGGCGACCGCGATCCGCAGCGAACCCGGTGGATCACGCGCGAGCGTGCGCCAGTACGGGCTGTCGGGGATGACGGCGAGGTGCGGCCCGTACGGATTGTGACCGGGACGAAAGTCGAAGTAATACTGCATGTGCAGCGTCTGCCGATTCGGCCGCTCCCACCACTCGCGTACCGGCGACGTGGCGACGAGCAGCGCCAGCGCCACGGCGCCGCCGACGCCGGCGACGGCAGGCGCGAGGCGCGGCGCATGGCGCGCAACCCACCGCACGCCGACCATGAGCCCGCTTGCGATGGCGAGAAGCGCAAGAGGCAGCGCCGGCAAGAGGTACCGGGCGAGCACGATGCCGAAGTGGCTGCTCGCCGGCCGCGTGGCGAAGACGAGCAGCACGACGAGGAGCGCGCCGCCGCCGAGCGCAAGCATCTCCGGTACGGCACGCAACAACGGCCTTGCGCCGATGCCGACGAGGATGACCGCCAGGGCTGCCAACCATGGCGACGCCGTACCCATCCACGCGAACCACAGGCCGAGGAACGTGTCGGCAGTGGGTGCGTCGACTCCACTCTTCAGCGCGAGCGCCTGCGGATGCGCGATGAGCGGGGGGACGATGAGCGCCGCGCCCAGCACGATGGTGACGAGCGTGAGGGCGGCGCTGCGCCGCCACGCCTGCGGCGCGAGGGGGCCGCGAGGGCGCAGTTTCCCGAAGAGCACCCGGGCGAACGCGGCGGCGACGAAGCATGCCGCGGCGAGGTGCAGCCACACGGTGAGCACGCTCGCGGCGACGATGGTGCCCCCGAGCCAGGGCGCACCCCGTTCGCGATCGGCCCAGCGACCGAGCGCGAAGGTCAGCATCCACACGAGGAGCAGCACGAGCGCGTACGGACGCGCGAGGCGCGAATAGACGATGAGCAGCGGCGAGATCGCGAGGAGCCACGCAAAGATCGTCGTCGTGGCAAGGCCCACGCGACGCACGACGAGCGCCGGGAGCACGACGAGCGTTGCCATGCCCGCGACGAGTGCCGGCAAGCGCAGCATCGCCTCCGACAGGCTCGTCACATGACCGAGTGCCGCGTAGAGCAGTCCGAGCGGGATGCCGTAGTCGGCGTAGCCGTAGTCGAGGATCATCTCGCCCGGTGTCGACAGGACGAGACGATGGACGAGGTGCCACTCGTCGTCGATGAGGATCTGGTCGGGCCACTGCTGCCAGCGCAGCCAGCCGCCGAAGACCACCGCAGCGGCCAGCGGCAGCATGGCAAGCCAGCGCGACGCGCGAGCACGTCGCGGACCCACGGCATTCATTCGCTGATGGCAGGATGCGCGCTGCCGGCCAACGAACTCCCGCAGTTCCAGCACAGGTCGAAGGTCCCCGGGGATGTCTCGCCGCACGCGGGGCACTGAAGGTCGGCTGCCGCCGGCTCCGCCGCCTCGATGTCGGCGATGACGCGCTGCGCCCGCTCCTCGTCGCACTCCCGCTCGATCCACACCTGCGGCTGCGCGACATCGGGCGGCACGTCGCCGACGATGCTCGATGCGTGCTGATTGAAGACGTGCGCGCGAATGCCGAGTTGATTGAGGCGATCCGCGACGAGCCAGGCGTCGTAGCGCTGGCGCGCGACGTAGATGCACATCATCCTGTCGGCTCCCAGGCGAGCAGTGCCCCGACCAGACGCTCGAGCACCGCGCCGAGCGCAGCGGCACGGCGCGCGTCCCAGCGAAACGGCGCTGCCTCGTCCATGTACGCCGCCTGCACGATCTCGAGCTGCAACGCCTGCACGCCGCCGCGCGGATCGCCGTAACGACGCGTGATCCACCCGCCCTTGAAGCGTCCGTTCGTGATCGAGGTGAACGCCTCTGCCGCGACAAGGACGTCTTGCGCCGTCGCGGCGAGCGCCCCGGCACAGCTTGCGCCGTCGACGGTCCCGAGGTTCAAGTCGGGCAAGCGTCCGCTGAACAGACGCGGCACCACGCCGGGCACCGAGTGCGCATCGAGCAGGATGACGTGACCGTGACGGGCATGCACGCGATGGATCTCGGCCGCGAGTGCCTGGTGGTACGGCGCGAAGTACGTGCGCGTGCGCGCCTCGATCTCGTCGGGCGATGGCCCGGCATCGCGATAGATCGGCGCGTTGGCAAACGTCCGGACCGGACACAGCTCGGTGTTGTCGATCCCGGGGTACAGCGCGGTTCCCGCGGGGTCGCGATTGAGGTCGATCACGTAGCGCGAATGCGTCGCGCAGACGAGCGTTGCCCCGGTCGCCGGCACGAAGCCGTACAGGCGCTCGACGTGCCAATCGGTGTCGGGCAACGTCTGCGCAACCGGGGTGAAGCGCTCGCGCAGCGCCGGCGGCACGAACGTGCCGGCATGCGGGACGTCGACGATGAGTGGTGCGTCGCCGCGCACGATCTCGTGGAGCGCGTTCACGCCGACGGCGCCCGATACGCGGCGAGTGCGCTGCGATCGACGTCGATCCCGAGTCCCGGTCCCGTCGGGACGCGCACCACGCCGCGCTCGTGCTCCAGCGGTGCGCTCAGCACCGCCTGCCGGAACGGATGCTCGGATCGATCGAATTCGAGAACGGGCTCCCACGGGGTCCGCCGCAAAGGCACATGCGGGAGAACGGCGAGCAGCTGCAGCGCCGCCGCCAGCGCGATGCCCGTTCCCCACACGTGCGGCACGTAGCGCACGCCGAAGGCTGCCGCCATGTCGGCGATCTTCTTGCATTCACCGAGACCACCCGCGGCGCAGGTGTCGGGCTGCACGATATCCATGGCCGCCTGCGTGAACACGCGACGAAAGCCAAGGCGCGTGTATTCGCACTCGCCACCCGCGACGGGAAGCGGCTGTCCGCGCCGCACCGCAACGTAGGCGTCGAGGTCTTCCGGAATCACGGGCTCTTCGAACCACCCGATCCCGAGGTCCGCGGCACCGCGCCCGAAGGCGATCGCGTCGACCACGTCGTAACCGTGATTGGCGTCGACCATGAGGCCAAAGCGCGGGCCGAGCTTGCGGCGCACCGCGCGCACCAGCGCGAGATCGGCCTCGACGTCGAAGCCGATCTTCACCTTCGCGGCGTGGAAGCCCTGCGCCGCGTACGCCGCGACCTCGTCGACGATGTACTCGAGCGGGTCGCCCTGCTCGACGCGATAGGTGCCGGTCGCGTAGGCGCGCACCGACGTTCGCAGCGGCCCTCCCAGGAGCCGATGCACCGGCGCGCCGAAGTGCTTGCCCTTCAAGTCCCACAGCGCGATGTCCACGCCGGAGAGCGCGCTGATCGCCAGCCCCTTCTGCCCCTGGTCGCGATACGCGCCGTAGAGCTCCTCCCAGATCGCCTCCGACGCGAGCGCATCGCGGCCGACGAGATGATTGCGATACGCCCGCACGACCGCGGCGTTGAGCTCGGCCGGACCGAAGCACTCGCCCCATCCGACCGTTCCATCGTCGGCGACGATCTCGACGATGCACGCCTGGCGCACGCTCGTGCCGTTGAACGACCAATGGAAGGGCTGCGTGAGTGGCGCCTCCAGAACGTGCGCGTGGATCTCGGCGATGTGCATGGTGCGCCTTTCCAGGATGATCAACTCGCTCGTTGAGCCGTCACGTCGAACGCTGCGCGATGCCGCGTCGCGCCCGTCAGTATCGGCCGCCCTGCTGTTGCCAGCGCCAGGCATCGGCACAGATGGCATCCAGATCGCGGGTCGTTCGCCAGTGCAGCAACTGTGCGGCGCGTGTCGCGTCGGCGTAGGAGGCGGCGACGTCTCCGGGTCGGCGCGGCGCGATCGTCCTTGCGATCCGCCGCCCGCACGCGCGTTCGAACGCGGCAACGACCTCGAGCACCGAATGGCCGCGGCCCGCGCCGAGATTGATTGCGAGCGCGCCACGGACTCCGGCAAGATGACGCAGCGCCGCGATGTGGCCCTCGGCGAGATCCTCGACGTGCAGGTAGTCACGAACGCCGGTCCCGTCGGCGGTCGGCCAGTCGTTGCCGTAGACCGTCAGGTTCGCGAGTTCTCCCGCCGCGATCTTGCACAGGAGCGGCACGAGATTGTTGGGTCGGCCCCGCGCCGCCTCGCCCAGCGTCCCCGACACGTGCGCACCAGCGGGATTGAAATAACGCAGCAGCGCGATACGCCAGTTGGCGTTGGCACCGGCGAGGTCGCACAGGAAGTCCTCGACGATGCGTTTGGTGCGCCCGTAGACGCTGTGCGGTTGCAGCGGCGCGGCCTCATCGATCGGCAGCGCCTCGGGCTCCCCGTACACCGATGCCGAAGAGCTGAACACGAGTGTGGCGACGCCGGCCTCGCCCATGACCTGCGCCAGGGCCATTGCACCGCCGACGTTGACATCGTAGTAGGCGAGCGGTCGCGCCTGCGACTCGCCGACCGCCTTCAGCCCCGCGCAATGGATCACTGCCGTGATCGGATGGTCGCGAAACACGCCGCGCAGCGCGTCGGCATCGCGCACGTCGACATGCACGGCGGGGATGGCGTAGCCGGCGAGCGCGTGCAGGCGAGGCAGCACCGCCGGCGTGCTGTTGGCGTAGTTGTCGAGCACGACCGGCGCGTAGCCCGCGCGCACGAGCGCGACGACCACGTGCGAGCCGACGTAGCCGGCACCGCCGGTGACGAGGATGGACTCTGGCATGATGCCCGATTATGGCAAATGTGCCCGCCAGCGCAGGCTGCGCCGGCAACCTCGGCGCGCCCCGATGACGTGAAAAGGCCGGGCTCCTGGCCCGGCCTCGCCCTGCCGCCGCGCACGCGGCGCGGCGTCGAACGCTCGCCGCTACGCGCTGGTCGCGTCGTCGGCCACGCCCGCATTCGGCCGATCGACGAGTTCGACGAGCGCCATCGGCGCGGCGTCGCCCTGGCGAAAGCCCCACTTGAGGATGCGCAGGTAACCACCCGGCCGGGCCTGGTAGCGTGGCCCGAGCTCGTTGAAGAGCTTGGTGACGACGTCGCGATCGCGCAGGCGATTGAAGGCCACGCGCCGGTTGGCGACGGTCGGCACCTTGGCGAGCGTGATGAGCGGCTCGGCGACGCGACGCAACTCCTTCGCCTTCGGCAGCGTGGTGCGGATCGCCTCGTGCGTGAATAGTGAATTGGCCATGTTACGCAGCATGGCGAGACGATGGCTGCTGGTGCGGTTCAACTTCCGCAGTCCGTGACGGTGACGCATGGTTCGTGTTCCTTTCGATGGCGGCGGCGCAGCCGGAAGCCGTGGACGCTTACGGTCGATCCAGTCCCGCCGGCGGCCAGTTCTCGAGCTTCATGCCGAGCGACAGTCCGCGCGAGGCCAGCACTTCCTTGATTTCGTTGAGCGACTTCCGGCCGAGGTTCGGGGTCTTCAGCAGCTCGGTCTCGGTGCGCTGGATGAGATCGCCGATGTAGTAGATGTTCTCCGCCTTGAGGCAGTTCGCCGAGCGCACCGTGAGTTCGAGATCGTCGACCGGCCGCAGCAGGATCGGATCGACCTGCGGCGAGCTGCGCTCGGTCGCGGGCGTATCCGTGCCCTTCAAGTCGGCAAACACCGACAGCTGCTCGACGAGCACCGACGCCGCGTAGCGAACCGCCTGCTCGGGCTCGACCACGCCGTTGGTCTCGATGTCGAGGACGAGCTTGTCGAGGTCGGTGCGCTGCTCGACACGGGCCGACTCGACCGCGTAGCTCACGCGGCGCACCGGCGAGAACGAGGCATCGAGCAGGATGCTGCCGATCGTGCGCCCGCCGTCGGGCTTCAGGCGCGCCGTCGCCGGCTGGTAGCCACGCCCCTTCTCGACCCGGATCTCCATCTCGAGCTTGCCGCCGGCGGTGAGGTGCGCGATCACGTGGTCGGGATTGATGATCTCGACGTCGTGGTTGGGTTCGATGTCCGCGGCGGTCACGGCACCTTCGCCCGACTTGGCGAGGCGCAGCATCACGTGGTCACGGTTGTGGAGTTTCAGCACCACGCCCTTCAGGTTGAGGAGCACGTCGACGACGTCCTCCTGCACGCCGTCGAGCGCCGAGTATTCGTGGAGAACGCCGGTGATCTTGACCTCGGTGGGGGCGTAGCCGGGCATGGACGACAGGAGGACCCGGCGCAGCGCGTTGCCGAGCGTATGCCCGTACCCGCGCTCGAACGGCTCCATCACGACCTTCGCGTGGAACGGGGACGTCGATTGCACATCGATGATGCGAGGCTTCAACAGAACATTGCTCTGCATGCGATACCTTTATGGGTTAGTGAGAACCCAAAGAACTTCGCGTAGGCCGCGGGCTCACGCGCGCCCCACGAATTACTTCGAGTAGAGCTCGACGACCAGACTCTCGTTGATGTCCTGGCCGAACTCGGAGCGCTCGGGAGCGCCCTTGTACGTGCCGGTCATCTTCTTCGCGTCGACTTCGACCCACGCCGGGAAGCCCACCTTCTCGGCGAGCTGCAGCGAGTCCTGGATGCGAAGCTGGCTCTTCGCCTTGTCGGTCACGGCGACGGTGTCGCCGGCCTTGAGTCCTGCCGACGGCACGTTGCACGCCTTGCCGTTGACGAGGATCGCGCCGTGCGTGACGATCTGGCGCGCTTCCGCGCGCGTCGAGCCGAAGCCCATCCGGTACACGACGTTGTCGAGGCGCGACTCGAGCAGTTGCAGGAGGTTCGTGCCGGTCGACCCCTGGCGACGCGCCGCCTCGTGGAAGTAACGGCGGAACTGCCGCTCGAGCAACCCGTACATCCGGCGCAGCTTCTGCTTCTCGCGCAGCTGGTTGCCGAAGTCGGATTGACGCATGCCGGATTTCACCCCGTGTTGGCCGGGCTTCACATCCAGCTTGCACTTGGAGTCGAGCGATCGACGCGCGCTTTTCAGGAAAAGGTCAGTGCCTTCCCGTCGCGCCAGCTTGCACTTGGGTCCGATATATCTGGCCACTTTGCCATCCAATGATGAATCGGCCAAAAGTCAACGTCTGCTTTCGACCGGTGTTGAAAACGCCGGACATCGCTGGCCTTGCCAGGCGACCTCCGGAAAAAAGTTGGAGACTGCTAGATGCGACGCCGCTTCGGCGGTCGGCACCCGTTGTGCGGCACCGGTGTCACGTCGGTGATGCTGCTGATCTTCATGCCAAGAGCATTGAGCGCGCGAACCGCCGACTCGCGGCCAGGACCCGGGCCCTTGATGCGCACTTCGAGGTTCTTCACCCCACACTCCTGCGCCGCGCGCCCGGCCGCCTCGGCGGCGACCTGCGCCGCGAACGGCGTCGACTTGCGCGAGCCCTTGAACCCGGCACCGCCGGACGTGGCCCACGACAGCGCGTTGCCCTGACGATCGGTGATCGTGATGATCGTGTTGTTGAAGGACGCGTGGATGTGCGCGATGCCCTCGGTCACGTTCTTCTTGACCTTCTTGCGCGCGCGCGCCGCGGCGGCCTTCTGGGAGGATTGCTGTGCCATCTTCGGTGTTTCCTCGTGACGTCCTGCTTACTTCGACGTGCCCTTGGCGAGCGCGACGGTGCGGCCCTTCTTCGGACCCTTGCGCGTGCGCGCATTGGTGCGCGTGCGCTGGCCACGCACCGGAAGGCCCTTGCGATGGCGTGAACCACGATAACAACCGAGGTCCATCAGCCGCTTGATGTTCATCGTGACTTCGCGGCGGAGGTCGCCTTCGACGGCGAACTTGCCGACCTGCTCGCGAATCTTGTCCATCTCGCCGTCGGACAGGTCCTTGATCTTGGTCGCCGGCGCGACGCCGACCGACTCGAGGATCGCCTTCGCGCGCGAGGGTCCGATGCCGTAGATCGCTTGCAGCGCGATGACGGCATGCTGGTGGTTCGGAATGTTGACGCCTGCGATACGTGCCATGAGCTAAGCCTGTAGAAATAAGGTTGCGGCCGCCGGGATCAACCCTGGCGCTGCTTGTGACGCGGGTCGCTGCAGATCACGCGCACGACGCCGTTGCGCCGGATGATCTTGCAGTTGCGGCAAATTTTCTTGACCGATGCGAGTACCTTCATCTCATCTCTCCGCTATCCCATCGCGGCTCTCGCCGCGCCACCGGAATCGCCGGTGCCTCTGTTACCTGCTCCCTGACCCCTGTTACCCGACGGTCACTTCGCCCGGAACGTGATCCGCGCCCGCGACAGGTCGTAGGGGGAGACCTCGACCGTCACCTTGTCTCCGGGCAGGATCTTGATGTAGTGCATCCGCATCTTCCCGGAGATGTGCCCCAGGACGACGTGGCCGTTCTCGAGCTTCACCCGGAAGGTTGCATTGGGAAGCATCTCGACGACTTCCCCCTGCATCTGGATCGTGTCTTCCTTCGCCATCACCGCGTCGGCAGCCCGCCCTTGAAGTTCGCCTTCTTGAGCAGGCTCTCGTATTGCTGCGACATGAGGTAGGCCTGCACCTGCGTCATGAAGTCCATCGTCACCACCACGATGATGAGCAGCGACGTCCCGCCAAAGTAGAACGGCACGTTCTTCCAGGCGATGAGGAAGTTCGGAATGAAGCACACGACCACGAGGTAGATCGACCCCAGCAGCGTGAGCCGCAGCGTGATCTTCTCGATGTACTTCGCCGTCTGGTCGCCGGGCCGATAGCCGGGGATGAAGGCGCCGCTCTTCTTCAGGTTGTCCGCCGTCTCCTTCGGGTTGTACTGCAACGCCGTGTAGAAGAAGCAGAAGAACACGATCGCCGCCGCATACAGGATCTCGTGGATCGGCTGCCCCGGCGACAGCGTCGCCGCGAGGTCACGCAGCCAGATCGTGTTCTCGCCCTGGCCGAACCACTGCACGATCGTCGCCGGGAACAGGATGATCGACGACGCGAAGATCGGTGGAATCACGCCGGCCATGTTGAGCTTGAGCGGCAGGAACGAGCTTTGCCCCTGGTAGACCTTGTTGCCCACCTGCCGCTTCGCGTAATTGACGAGGATCTTGCGCACCGCGCGCTCGACGAACACCACGAATGCGGTGACCACGACGACGAGCGCCGCGATTCCGAGCACGAGCAGCACCGAGTACGCACCGGTGCGCGCCTGCTCGAGCGTCATCCCGATCGCGTTGGGCAGCCCCGCCGCGATCCCGGCGAAGATGATGAGCGAGATGCCGTTGCCGAGACCACGCTCGGTGATCTGCTCGCCGAGCCACATGAGGAACATCGTCCCCGCCACCAGCGTGACCGCCGAAACGATGCGGAACGTGAAGCCCGGCGTGTTCACGAGCCCGGCCTGCGCCTCGAGCGCGGTCGAGATCGCGAGCGCCTGGAAGAAGGCGAGCCCCAGCGTGCCGTAGCGCGTGTACTGCGTGATCTTGCGGCGTCCCGCCTCGCCTTCCTTCTTGAGCGCCTCGAGCGACGGCATCACCGCCGTGCACAACTGCATGATGATCGCGGCCGAGATGTACGGCATGATTCCGAGCGCGAAGATCGAAAAGCGCGCGAGCGCGCCACCCGAGAAGACATTGAACAGTCCCAGGATGCCGCCTTGCTGCGAGCGGAACAGTTCGTCGAGGACGGACGCGTTGATGCCGGGCACCGGGATATGCGTCCCGATCCGGTAGACGACCATCGCACCCAGGAGGAACCACAAGCGGCGCTTCAGGTCGCCGTACTTGCTGCCGCTCTTCAGTGCTGGATTGGCGGTTGCCACTGGATTCTTCCGTTCCCTGCTGATTCGCGAATGCGCGCCGGATCCAGCGCTACGCCACGCTGCCGCCGGCAGCCTCGATCGCCGCCTTGGCACCCTTGGTCGCGAGCACGCCCATGAGCTTCACCGGCTTGTCGAGCGTGCCGGTCTTGATCACCTTGGCGGTCTTTGCCTGCGCGTGCACGAGGCCGGCGGCCTTGAGCGCGAGCAGATCGATGTCGGCGACCGGCAGCTTCGCGAGGTCCGCGAGGCGCACCTCGGCCGTGTCGTTCTTCGCCATCGAGACGAAGCCGCGCTTGGGCAAGCGCCGCTGCAGCGGCATCTGCCCGCCCTCGAAGCCCACCTTGTGGAAGCCGCCCGAACGCGACTTCTGCCCCTTGTGACCGCGGCCCGCGGTCTTCCCGAGACCGGAGCCGATCCCGCGGCCAACGCGGCGGCGCGCCTTCTTGCTGCCCTCGGCGGGCTTGATCGTATTGAGTCGCATGGCGATCCCCTACTGCTCGGTGACCTCGAGGAGGTAACCGACCTTGTTGATCATGCCGCGCGTGCACGGCGTATCGACGACCTCGACCGTATGGTTCGTCCACTTGAGCCCCAGGCCACGAACGGTCGCGCGATGGTCCTTGCGCGCGCCGGCCGTTCCCCTGGCGAGCTTCACCTTGATCTTCTTCGCCTCGGCCATGTCAGCCCTCCAGGATCTCTTCGACCGTCTTGCCGCGCTTCGCCGCGATCTCCGCCGGTGCGCTGCAGTTCATGAGCCCGTTGAGCGTCGCCCGCACGAGGTTGTACGGATTGGTCGAGCCGTGGCACTTGGCAAGGACGTTGGTGACGCCGACGACCTCGAACACGGCACGCATCGGGCCGCCCGCGATCACTCCGGTACCGTCCGAGGCAGGCTGCATGAAGACCTTGGTGGCACCGTGCCGGCCTTCGACCGCGTGGTGCAGCGTGCCCTTCTTGAGGCTCACCTTGACCATCCGCCGGCGTGCCTCGTCCATCGCCTTTTGCACCGCCACCGGCACTTCCTTCGCCTTGCCCTTGCCGATGCCGATGCGGCCATCGCCGTCGCCCACCACCGTGAGCGCCGCGAAGCCGAGGATGCGCCCGCCCTTCACCACCTTGGTGACGCGGTTGATCCCGATCATCTTCTCGCGCAGGCCGTCGCTGCGATCGTCCTGCTGCTGCTGTCTTCCACCTTGCCGTTGCTGGGCCATGTTCGGTGCCTTAGAACTTGAGGCCGCCGGCGCGCGCGGCATCCGCGAGCGCCTTCACTCGGCCATGAAACCGGAA
>JADZDD010000039.1 GCA_020851235.1 Burkholderiales bacterium
AGTGATGGCCTCGTCCAACAGGGCTTGAGCGAAGGCCGGATCGTTCTGCACGCGCGCGGCCACGGTTTCTTTGAAATCGCGGGTCAGTGCCATTTCACTTCCCTCCTTTCTGGGTTGATGCCTTGCGACGCTTGTAGTCGTCCCACAACGCCACCGCCTGGTCGATGTCTTGCTGCTGGCGCTTCTTGGTGCCGCCGCCGATCAGGATGATGATCTACAAACCGTCCTTGGCCAGATAAATGCGCAGCCCCGACCCCCAATCGATCTTGTACTCGCCGATGCCACGGAACCATTCCACGTTGGACAGGTTGCCTTGTTCCATCCGGCTCACCGCGACGCGCACCTTGGCGGCGGCAACGGCTTCCAGCGGCCCGAACCACTCCGCAAAGGGACTGTCGCCATCGGCCAGTAGCAGTTCTTTGATCTGAAAGCTCATGGATCACAATGGTAACTTATATGTTCCCATTGCGCCACTGCGATGGCCAGATGGCAGGTTTGATGCTTGACCGCTGGCCTTGGTTGACGATGAACCGGCGCTCGTAAATTGTTTATTTCACGAGGCCACCATCTGCGCCTACCCGCGCGCCAAACGGAGGAAAGAGACGACTCTGGCGACGAAAGCGGCCGATTCCGGGCGTTTCGGCCGGTGGTCACCCGCAGCACGGATGGCCGGAACCCCGCGTGGCGTGATGATTTCAGGCAAGAAAAAGGGCCTGGAGAGTATCCAGACCCAAGGGATTGGTGGCGGACGGAGGCCGGTTCAATTCCGTCTCTCTCACTTGAATTGCAATGCAGCGGGCGTGAGCGGGATGGTCGGATCAAAGAATCGCTTCCAGTCCCTTGCGATCAAGGATGTCCAGCAGTTTCTGCGACGGCCCGCTGGGGCGCTTGTCGCCCACCTCCCACTTGCGGACAGTGGACGTGCTGGTATTCAGAACACTGGCCAGAACGGTTTGGCTCAGGTGCAATCGCTCGCGTAGCGCCTTGACCTTTTCGGCGTCGTAGTTCTGCACCGGCTCCAGGCACAGCGCGTCGTATTTCTGCATCTTGCGCTTGTCGATGAATCCCAGGCGATGCAGATCGCTGGCCGATTCGTGAACGGCCTCGAGGATGCGGCTCTTGGTCTTGGTGGTCATTGGCAAATCTCCTGCAAAGCGCCGTCGGCAACGGCTTCATCCAGTTGCTGGCCTGTCCGCGCCAGCAGGTCGGCGGCGAGGATCTGCAAGCCTTCGAGCTCCTCGTCGCTGACGTTCGCCCGCTCGTTCTTCTCGAAGCCGAACACGAAGAACCAACGATTGTCCTTGTTGGTGGCGACCAGCGTGCGCACGCCGCCACGCTTGCCGCGCCCCGCCAACCCGACGCGTTTCTTCACCACGCTGCCGCCGAGGTCAGCATCGATCAGGCCTGCCGCCATCTCCTGAACGGCCTTGCTCAGGACGGCATCGGTGAGCTCCGTCTTGCGCATCCATCGCTGGAAGTGGCGAGTTTTGAATACACGCGTCATCGGATATATTGTGCCACCGAGTGGCATAGATTGTCTACCACCTGTTCCGACGCCCTACTCAGCCGACATCACCACTCAAAACTGCCTACGGCCGGCGCACCCGAATCGACGCGATACCCCATCGCCCGATAGCCGCGCTGGCGTTTGTCCCACATCCGCAGCAAGGCCGGATGCCCCGTGTCCACGAAGTCGATGATGCGCACGTCGGTCTTGCTGGCGTGGTCCCGGTGCAGGCGACCGGCGTATTGCTGCAGCGTGCCTTTCCACGAGACCGGCATCGCCAGCACCAAGGTGTCCAGTGGCGGATGGTCGAAGCCTTCGCCCACCAGCTTGCCGGTGGCCAGCAGCACGCGCGGCGCGTCCGGCGACAAGGCATCGAGCGCAGTGATCAGCGCGGCGCGCTGCTTCTTTGACATTCGGCCGTGCAACACGAACGGCTGCGGCACCTGACCCGCCAACGCGGCGCGAATGGCGTCGATGTGCTCGGTGCGTTCGGTCAACGCCAGCACCTTGCGGCCTTGCCGGAAGGCGTCGGTGATCGCACTGGCGATGGCTGCCGTGCGGGCCGCGTCTTGTGCCAGATGCCGGAACACATCCTGGATGCCCGCCTCCGCTGGCAGAGCGATCGGCGACTCGATGAACTGCGGCGTGACCGCCAGATCGTGCGGCGCGTCAAGCGGCTGTGCCGCCTTGTGCCGGATCGGCCCGCACTGCATGAAAATGATGGGCTGTTGCCCGCCGCGGCGAATCGGCGTTGCCGTCAGGCCGACCACGTGTTTCGCCTTTGCACGCCGCAGGATGGCATCGAAGGACGCTGCACCGACATGCTGGCATTCGTCCACGATCACCTGCCCGTAGCTTTCCACCAGTGGATCGACATCGCCTTGACGCGAAAGCGATTGCATCACCGCGATATCGATCTGGCCGGTGGGCTTATTCTTGCCGCCACCGATGACGCCGATCACATCCTTGCCTGCGTCCAGAAATGCGGCAAGGCGCACCTGCCACTGCTTGAGCAGTTCCGTGCGGTGTACCAGCACCAGGGTGTTGACGCGACGCCGGGCGATGATCGCGGCGGCCGTCACCGTTTTACCGAAAGCCGTGGGTGCGCACAGCACACCGGCATCGTGCTCTAGCATCGCCGCCACGGCAGCTTCCTGGTCTGGACGCAGCGTGCCGCTGAAGCCGACGGCGATAGGTGTTCCGGCGTGGTGCTCATCGCCTGGGTCGAGGCAAATGCCGTTGTCCGCCAACAGGTCGCGCGCGGCGTCGAAACACCCGCGCGGCAGCGCGATGTGCTGCGGAAAATTTTCGGCGCAGCCGATGATTCGCGGCTTGTCCCACACCGACATCCGCATTGCCTGCGCCCGATAGAACTCCGGATTTTGGAAGGCCGCCAGGCGGATCAGGCGATTGGCCAGCGCCTGCAGCAGTTGCGCCTTCTCGAAATAGATCTGATTGGCCAGGATGACGGTCAGCGATGTGGGCAGCGGGCCGGCCAGCTTGGCTGGCTTGCTTTCCCGCTTCCACGGCGTGGCCAGATCCTCGTCGTCGATGAAGGTCACGTCCAGCGGGTGTGCACCGCCCGTTGCGCGCAGAATGGTCGGTTCGATGTCGCGCGCGGGCATCCGCGCAACGGAGGCGAGAAATGCCCACTGGTCGGGATACGGCTGTAGACCGGCATCCACGAAAACGCTGAACCCCCGCTCGCGCGGCTTCTTCTGCAAGGGCAAGGCGATCAGATTGCCGAAACCGCCCTTGGGCATCGTGTCCTGATTCGGGAACAGCCGGTCGTAGGACGTCAGTTGAAGTTGGCGGGTGCGCGTGCAGGCGTGGCTGATGATGGCCGCACCCAGACGACGCGCATCGCGCGCCGATACTGCACTGGCGAAGAACACCCAGGCGTGTACGCCCTGGCCGGAGCGGGAAATCTCCAGCGCCGCAGGCACGCCCAGTTCAGTGCAGGACTGGATGAAGGCCTTGGCATCCTCGCACCAATCGGCCTCATCGAAATCGACTGCCAGGAAATGGCAGGTGTCGCCTTCCAGCAGCGGATAGACGCCGATGGTGTGCTCACCGGCCAGATGGTCGTAGATCACAGCATCGGTCAGTGGCTGCAAGACGCGGTGAGCGCAATCGCCACACTTGATACGCGGCTTCTCGCAGACGCCCGCGCGCCACTCATTGGCGCAGGCCGGGGCGTAGCCAGACTTGCCGCTGGTCTTGCCTTCCCATCGAACCGGATAAACATCCGTGCGCCCACGAAATAGCTGCCGGAACAGTGCCACCTTCTCAGCAGTGGATAACCGGGATAGTTCTGGCTCGTGCACGGCAACAACTGGCTGTGGCGGCACCCGCCATTCGATTCCGTGAGACTCGAGCAGCGCGATCAGGCGCGCGTTCTCGGCTCGCAATCCGGATAGTTCATCCCGATCCAGCACCCTCACTTCCTTATCTTGTCGGGCTTCGGTAATGCCTTGGCTGCTGCCTCCAAGGCTCGTACATTGACCTCGGTCCCTTCCGCCTCAAGGAATGCCCGACGCTGAGCAGCAAACTGCTCGTACTCACCTGGAAACGGAGAATGTGTGAAGAGCAAGCCCAAAATCGAAGCCACCGGTTTGGCGCAAAGACGTGAGCGGCGCGAGGGCGACGAAATCCGGTTGACGACCTTCATCCCGATCAAGATCAGAAAGCGCGGTGGGCGGGCCGTGGTGGTGCGGCCTGCGGTGGCGCAGGTGCAGGCCAAGACGGCCGCCGTCCACGACCAACCCTTGCTGACGGCGCCGTCGCGGGCGTTCTACTGGCAGCGGTTGCTCGACGACGGCGTGGTCGAAACCGGCAGTGAGATCGCCAAGCGCGAAGGCTTGCACCACTCCACGGTCAACGAGCTGCTGCGCCTGACGCTACCGGAGCCGGAGATTGTGAAGGCGATCTACGCCGGACAGCAGCCCCGGTGCATGAGCCTACTGTGGTTCCAGCGCAACCCGCTGCCAGTGGATTGGGCCGCGCAGCGGGCGGTGATGGCGCGGTTCGATGCGTGAACAGGCACGTCGTTCCTCAACCCGTTTCAGCCAGGTGATGCTGGCAACCATTTGATACCAGCCACGCCCAGGTTTTTCTGGCTGATGTGGCCACTGAGGATGGGCACGAGGGTCTGCACATTGGTGTCAAAGCTGTGTCGCCACATGGCTTGCAACTTCTTCAGCGCGTTTTCGTTCCGGTAGATGCTGCCATCCCAGTCGATGACCATCATCGCGACATCACCGTTATCGGCCAGCACGCAAAGCAGGGCATCATCCGCGTCCTTGTCCAGCGACGCTTTCAGCGCATCTTCATAGTCAGCCAGCACCTCGACGTACAGGTCGATGCTCAATGGATTCTGCCCGGACAGAGCGGACTGCAGATCGGCTGCGATTTTCTTCTTGTTGGTCATCGTCGATATTTTCACCGCACGGTACCTCATTCGCTCGCTTCCATCAGAATGGAGCGCACCGCACCGTCGTGGCGCGGTTCGATGCGTGACCGATGGGCGCAGTTGACGGCAAACCGGGGCGTGTAAGTGCTTGAATTTGGCGGTTTGAGGCTGCGCCTACCCGCAAGCCAAACAGAGACAGAGACGCTCTGGGCGGGGAAAACGCCTGGAAAACGCCGATTTTCGAGCCGAGCGGCAGGATGGCATCCGCAAGCCCATCATCCGCAACCCCGCGTGGCGCGGGGATTTCAGGCAAGAAAAAGGGCCTGGAGACTATCCAGACCCTTGTGATTGGTGGAGGTGGCGAGAATCGAACTCGCGTCCGAAGACGCTCCGCAGTCAGGACTACATGCTTAGTCACGTCATTGTGCTCTCGCCACGCAACCGTTGACGGACATACGGCGGTGCGGCCAGTCACCTTGCTTTGACGCCTCGCCCAAGTGACCCGGGCGGACGCGATCGCTCGAAATGTCCCTGCCGCAGCTTAGTGTTGCCACCTCGCTACCCGGGCTGAGCGCCGCCCGGTGCAGGGTCCGGCGGGATTAAGCCGCCAGAGCGTAGTTTTCGTCGTTCGCAGTTAAATTTGCGAGTGTCAGGGTTTTACGAGGACCAACACCTCGGCATGCCCCAATCTGCTTCACAGCCCCCGTCGAGACCAGTTCACCCCCGGTGTCGTACGAAGCGCGCGGTCAGGGCGACCGCGCGATTTGCATTGTACCAACCTCGGGGTGATCACCGGCGATTCAAGAGGGTGACGCGTCGCGCGACCACGCGAGGCACGCTGCCGCGCGCAACGGCGCGACCGCGTCTCCCGAGCGCGCGTCCCCGGTCGGGCGCCTGGGGTCACCGCGTAAAATGACGCCTTCGCCCGCCAGATGAGCGCCTGCGCATGACACACCTCGTTCCGGTCATCCTCTCCGGTGGAGCGGGAACCCGCCTGTGGCCGCTGTCGCGCGAGGCGGCGCCGAAGCCCTTCATGCCGCTGCCGGATGGCGAGACGCTGCTCGGCAAGACGGCGTTGCGCGCGACGCAGCTCGCGGGGGTCGGTGGCCTCGTGACGGTCACCAACCGCGACTACTACTTCCACACGAAGGACGTCTACGCGGGGCTCGGCGAGCACGAGCCGCGCGACGCCGTGTATCTGCTCGAGCCGTTCGGACGCAACACGGCACCGGCAGTGGCCTTGGCGGCGCACCTCGTGCGGGCGCGCCACGGCGATGAGGCGGTGATGCTGGTGCTCGCCGCGGATCATCTGATCCGCGATCAGGCTTCGTTCGCCCGTGCGGTGGCGCGGGCGGCAGCGCTCGCGCGCGAGGGGCTTCTCGTGACGTTCGGCATCACGCCGACGCATCCGGAAACGGGCTTCGGCTACGTCGAATGTGGCGAGTCCCTCGGCGAGCGCGCGTTCCGTGCGATGGGCTTCGTGGAGAAGCCCGCACTCGCCCGGGCGAGCGAACTCATCGCGGCCGGGACGCACGTTTGGAACTCCGGCATGTTCGCCTTCACGCCGGACGCATTGCTTGCCGCCTGTGAGCGCTTTGCCCCTGCCGTCGCGCAGGCGGTGCGCGCAAGCTGGCAACCGCTTTCGAGCCGAGCCGACGAGTCGATGCTCGAGATCGACGCGGCGACCTTCGCCAGCGCCCCGGACGTTTCGATCGACTACGCGATCATGGAGCACGCCGCGGCGCAGGGACAGGTCGCGGTCGTACGCGGAGAATTCGACTGGAGCGACGTCGGCTCGTGGCAGGCGGTGTCGGAGTTGACACCGGCCGACGCCGACGGCAATCACGGCCGCGGCGAACGCGTGGCGATCGCCACGCGCGGCACGTTCGTGCACGCGCAGGATCGCGTGGTGGCAACGATCGGCGTCGAGAACCTCGTGATCGTCGACACGCCCGACGCGGTGCTCGTTGCGCACCGCGATCACCTGCAGCGCGTGAAGGAAGTGGTGGGTGAGTTGAAGGCGCGCGGGCACGAGGCGTACAAGCTGCATCGGACGGTGGCGCGGCCGTGGGGGACCTACACGATCCTGGAGGAAGGTCCCGGCTTCAAGATCAAGCGCATCGAGGTGAAGCCCGGAGGACAGTTGTCGCTGCAACTGCACCACCATCGCAGCGAGCACTGGGTGGTGCTGCGCGGTGCGGCACGCGTGACGAAGGGTGAGCGCGTGTTCGACCTTCCTGCCGGCGAGTCGACGTTCATTCCGATCGAGACGCGCCACCGTCTGGAAAATCCCGGCCACGACGTCCTCGCCATCATCGAGGTCGCGTGCGGGGACCTCATCAGCGAGGACGACATCGTCCGCTTCGAGGATCGTTACGGCCGCGTGGCAGGCTGAGCCACACACGCGGTGTCACGGCATGGCGCCGCCGCGCGGTGTGAGCGACGGCGCAGCGGTCAGGCCGGAACGTCGGGATCGAGCTCGCGCACGAGGCGTGCGATCTGGTCCTTGAGCAGGAGCTTGCGGCGCTTCATCCGGCGCACGGTGAGCTCATCGGCGTCGGCGGCTTGCTGGATGCGTTCGATCGCGATGTCGAGATCGCGATGCTCGACACGCAGACCGGCCAGGCGCTCCTGCAACGCCACGCGCGTGGCGTCACCGATGCATGCATCTGCGAATGGGTCGTCGTTCACTCGGTCCTCGCCGTGCTTGGTCGTACCGCCCGCGTCGTGCCACCGCCGCCGGAGGCGGCGCACCGCGGCCAGTATATGCCGCCGATCGGCAGTCGGGGAGCCGCTATAATCGAGCGCTTGAAGACTGCCTCACCGCTACCCGTGGGGTCGGGTGCAAGCGTCGCCACCGCGGCGTCCGCCGCCGTGCACGCGCCCGCGCCCGGGACCCTTCCTGATCTCGTTGGTGACTTGCCCGCCGCCGGCAGGCGCAGTGGCGCGGGGCCCTGGGCCGGATCAGCCGATGCCCTGGCGCTTGCCCTGCTCGCTCGCCGGGCGCGGGAGGACAAGCGCACGGTCGTCGTCGTCACCGACGATGCGCGCACGATGCGCCGGCTCGCCGCGGAAGCGCCGTGGTTCGCCCCCGAGATCCGCGTGACGACGCTCCCGGACTGGGAGACGTTGCCCTACGATCACTTCTCGCCGCACCAGGATCTCGTTTCCGCGCGGCTCGCGGCGCTCTGGCACGTCACGCGCGGCGAGTGCGACGTCCTCGTCGTCGCCGCGACGACGGCGCTCTACCGCCTCGCACCCCCGGCGTACCTCGCGGCGTTCGCCTTCTTCCTCGAACAGGGAGAAAAGCTCGATGTCGAAGCGCTGCGCGGGCAACTGGCGCTCGCCGGCTACTCGAACGTGACGCAGGTGGTGTCGCCCGGCGAATTCAGCATCCGCGGCGGGCTCATCGACCTGTTTCCGATGGGTTCGTCGCTGCCGTACCGCATCGATCTCTTCGACGACGACATCGAATCGATCAAGACCTTCGACGTCGATACGCAACGCACGATCTATCCGGTCGCGCAGATCCGCCTCCTGCCCGCCCGCGAGTTTCCGCTGGACGAAGCGGGTCGCACGCGCTTTCGCAGTCGCTACCGCGAAGTCTTCGAGGGTGACCCATCGAAGTCGGCGCTGTACAAGGACGTCAGCAACGGCATCGCCCCCGGCGGGATCGAGTACTACCTGCCGCTCTTCTTCGAGGCGACGGCCACCCTCGCCGACTACCTGCCGCCGACCGCGCTCATCGTGCTGCATGGCGACGTGCGGGCGACGATCGAGCGCTTCTGGCAGGACACCGAGGCGCGCTATCGCCTGCTGCGCGGCGACCGCCAGCGGCCGCTGCTTGCGCCGACCGACCTCTTCGTTGCCCCCGATGCGTTCAACGCGATGGTCAAAGCCTTTGGCCGCATCGAGCTCGCAACCGGGAACCCGGATGCCGCCGCAGGCAGTGGCAGCGGCCCGACCGCGGCACTGCCCGCGGTCAACGTCGACCGCCGCGCGGACGATCCACTCGCCGCACTGAAGCGCTTTCTCGACACCACGTCGCTCAAGGTCGCGATCGTCGCCGAGAGCCCAGGACGGCGCGAGACGATGCAGCAGTACTTCGCCGAGTACGGCCTCACCCCGGCCATCGTCGACGACTTCGCAGCGTTTCGCGCAACACGCGCGCCGGTCGCGCTCCTCACCGCGCCGCTCGTCGCGGGCTTCGCGTGGGACGAATGCGCGATGGCCTTCGTCACCGAAACCGAGCTCTACGCGGGAACGATCCGTCGCACCGCGCGCGAGGCACGCAAGCGCAGCAACATCGACGCCATGGTGCGCGACCTGTCCGAGGTGCGCATCGGCGATCCGGTCGTGCACGAGGAGCACGGCATCGGTCGCTACCTCGGGCTCGTCACGCTCGACCTGGGCGATGGCGCCACCGAGTTCCTGCACCTTGCCTACGCCAACGACGCCAAGCTCTACGTTCCGGTGTCGAACCTGCACCTCATCAGCCGCTACAGCGGCGCCTCGCCGGAGAACGCACCGCTGCACGAGCTGGGCAGCGGACAGTGGGAGAAGGCCAAGAAGAAGGCGGCGCAGCAGGCGCACGACACCGCCGCCGAGCTCCTGAACCTCTACGCGCAACGCGCAACGCGCGAGGGGCACGCGTTCGGATTCAAGCCTCACGACTACGAGGCCTTCGCCGAAGGCTTCGGCTTCGACGAGACACCCGATCAGACCGCGGCGATCGAGGCAGTGGTCGCCGACATGACCTCGGGCAAGGCGATGGACCGTCTCGTGTGCGGCGACGTCGGCTTCGGCAAGACCGAAGTGGCGTTGCGCGCCGCCTTCGTCGCGCTCGCCGACGGCAAGCAGGTGGCGCTCCTCGTCCCGACGACACTCCTCGCCGAGCAGCACTTCCAGACCTTCTCCGACCGTTTCGCGGACCTTCCGGTACGGATCGCCGAGCTGTCGCGGTTTCGCACCGCCAAGGAGACGCGGGCTGCGATCGAGGGGCTCGCGAGCGGCCGCGTCGACCTCGCCATCGGCACCCACAAGCTCCTGCAAGGCGACGTCAAGTTCAAGAATCTGGGGCTCGTCATCATCGACGAGGAGCATCGCTTCGGCGTGCGGCAGAAGGAGCGCCTGAAGCGATTGCGCGCCGAAGTCGACGTGCTGACGCTCACCGCGACGCCGATCCCCCGCACGCTCGCGATGTCGCTCGATGGCATCCGCGACTTCTCGGTGATTGCCACCGCCCCCGAGCGGCGACTCGCGATCAAGACCTTCGTCGCGTCGTATTCGCCGGGCATCGTGCGCGAGGCGGTGCTGCGCGAATTGAAGCGCGGCGGTCAGATCTACTTCCTGCACAATGAGGTCGACACCATCGCGAGCCGCGCCGAAGCGCTTGCGAAGCTCGTCCCCGAGGCGCGCATCGCCGTCGCCCACGGCCAGATGGCCGAGCGCGAACTGGAGCAGGTGATGCGCGACTTCTATCAGCAGCGCGTGAACCTCCTGCTGTGCTCGACGATCATCGAGACGGGGATCGACGTGCCCACCGCCAACACGATCATCATCGACCGCGCCGACCGCTTCGGCCTCGCCCAGTTGCACCAGTTGCGCGGTCGCGTCGGCCGCTCGCACCACCAGGCGTACGCGTACCTCCTGACCCCGCCGGCCGATGCGCTGTCGGCGCAGGCGAAGAAGCGACTGGAGGCGATCCAGATGATGGAGGACCTGGGCTCGGGCTTCTATCTCGCCATGCACGATCTCGAGATCCGCGGCGCGGGCGAAGTCCTGGGCGAGGAACAGTCGGGCGAGATGCAGGAAGTCGGCTTCCAGCTCTACAACGACATGCTGCGCATGTCGGTGGCAGCGCTGAAAGCGGGGCGCGAGCCCGACTTGACCGAACCGCTCGGCGTCACGACCGAGATCAACCTGCACACGCCCGCATTGTTGCCCGAGCGTTACTGCGCCGACGTGCACGAGCGCCTCGTCCTGTACAAGCGGCTGGCGAGCGCGGAGACGATGGATGAGATCGCCGCGATCCAGGAGGAACTCGTCGATCGCTTCGGCCCCACGCCGGACCAGGCGCAGGCGCTGCTCGCAAGCCACCGGCTGCGCCTTCTCGCGAAGCCGCTCGGTGTGCGCAAGGTCGACGCCGGCCCCGAGCGCACGACGATCCAGTTCGTGCGCCAGCCGCCCTTCGATGCCGCAACGTTGATCCATCTCGTGCAAAGGGACGGTCGCTTCCGCTTTGCCGGCCCCGATCGTTTGCGCATCGACCACGGCGCACCCGGACTCGTCGAGCGCATCGCGCTCGTGCGCGATTTCCTGGGTCGACTCGGCACCCCCGACGCACCTCAACCTGCGAAGCGCCCGCGATGACCCGCCTCGATACCCTGCCCGCACCCATCCGCTTCATTCAACGCGACTGGCTGTCGTCGAATCACGTGCTCCTGTGCGGGCGCGAGGGTCACGTCCTCGTCGATTCGGGTTACGTCACGCGCGTCGCACAGACGCTGTCGCTGTTGCGCTCCGAAGCAGGCATCGGCACGGAGCCGCTCGCCCTCCTCGTCAACACGCACGGGCACTCCGACCACGTCGGCGGCAATGCGACGATCCAGGCGACGTATGGGTGCCCGATCGCGTTCCCCGCCGCGGAAGCGCCGCTGGTCGACGCGTGGGACACGAAGGCGCTCCTGTACGACTACGCCGATCAGGACATCGCACGCTTTGCCATCGACATGCGCATCGAGGCCGGCAGCACGCACACCTGGGGTGGCCTCGGCTGGCGCGCGCTCGCCGCTCCCGGCCATGACATGGGTGCCCTCGTGTACTTCAACGACGAGCATCGGATCCTCATCTCGGGTGACGCGCTGTGGGAGAACGGCTACGGCTTCGTGATGCCACGCGCGATCGACCCGCACGCGCTCGCTGCGCAGCGCGCGACCCTCGACATGATCGCAGCCCTCGACGCGCAGACCGTAATCCCGGGCCACGGCGCGGTCTTCGGCGACGTGAACGCGGCACTCGATCGCGCCTACCGGCGTACCGATGCGTTCGAAACGGACGACGTGCGCATGGCGCGCCACGCGCTCAAGGTCAATCTGACCTACGCGCTCCTCACCGGGCGCTCATTGGCGCTGGCCGATCTCCCGGCCTACCTCGAGCGCGTGGGCCTGTACCGCGATCTCAACGCGGCGGTCCTGCGCCTTGCCCCTGCGGCACTGGCGACGATGCTGGTGACCGAACTCGTGCGCGCCGGTGCCGTCCGGGTGGAAGACGGCCGCCTGCACGCGGTCTGATCCGCTTCGCGCTAGTCGCGGTCGCCACGACCCCGGCCCAATCGCTTGCGCCGGCGCGAACGTCGTCCGGAAAGGTGACGCTCGATCGTGCGGCGACGACGGGCACGCTCGACATCACGATCGATACGGCTTCGATCACCACCGGCGACAGCGGGAAAGGATCGCGCCCGCGAACCTGCGACGAGCGCCGGCACGCCGCCGACTCCTGCAACGTCGTCGAGTGTCCGAAGGTCACCCCCAGGGCGAGCAGGATCACGTTCAACGGCGACCCTCCCGCGGCCGTCGACGGTGAGTTCACGCTGCCCGGTGCGACCAGGCCGATGCGCCTCGCCACGGGCCGCTTCAAGTGCGTCGCCGGCCAGGGTGGCGGCCAGGAGCGCTGCGGCTACTTGCCGAGCGTGGCGACGAAGGTCTGCACGCCGTTGAGCAGCATCTGCACCGCCAGCGCGGTGAGGACGAGTCCCATCAGCCGCCCGAAGGCCGAAACGGCACGCTCGCCGAGCGCCGCCTGCAGGCGCGACGAGGCGAGGAGCACCACCGTGGTGAGCGCCATGGCGAGGGTGATGGCGAGGATCCATTTCGGCAGATCGGCCGGATCCTTCGAGCTCATGAGCATGACCGTCGCGAGCGCCGACGGTCCGGCGATCGCCGGCACCGCGAGCGGCACCAGGAACGGCTCGCCTCCCTCGATATCGCCGAAGATGCCCTCCGGGCGCGGGAAGATCATGCGCAGCGCGATGAGGAAGAGGATGATGCCGCCGGCGATCGACAGCGCGACGTCGGACAGTTGCAGCCACTGCATGAAGGTGCGCCCGCCCATCATGAAGACGAGCAGGAACGCGTAGGCGAACACGCACTCGCGCAGGACGACGCGGGCGCGTCGGTGCGGCGCGACGCCCGCCAGTGCCGAGACCACGAGCGGAATGTTGCCGAACGGATCGAGCACGAGGATGAGCAGGATCGTCGCCGAGAAGACGTCGGAGTGCATGGACTATCTCCCGACGACGGCGCCCTCGCGCCGCGGGTCGGCGCCACCGACCCAGCCGGCCGGAGTGCGCACGATCGCCTGCACGCCACTCGTCATCTCGAGGGTGTCCACCGGCGCACCGAGTGCGCGCAGGCGAGGCGCGAGCGCGGCGACCGCCGTCTTCGCCTCGAGCTCGGTCGGACCGTTGCGGCTGCCGAAATTGGGCAGCGCCGCCGCGGCCTGCGCGTCGAGCTTCCAATCGATGATGGCGAGGAGCGTTTTTGCCACGTAGTTGATGATGGCGCTGCCGCCCGGGGAACCGGCGACGATCGCGACGCGCCCATGCCAGTCGTAGGCGATGGTGGGGGCCATCGACGAGCGCGGGCGCTTGCCGCCTTCCACGCGATTGGCCACGGGCTTGCCATGGTCCTCGGGCACGAACGAGAAATCGGTGAGCTCGTTATTGAGGAGGAACCCGCCGGCCGTCATGAGCCGGCTGCCGAACTGATTCTCGATGGTCGTCGTCATCGCGACCGCATTGCCGTCACGATCGACGATGCTCACATGGGACGTCGAGGGCAGGTCGAGCGCACTGTCGCGCCCCCACGCCGCGCGGTCGAGCGCCGGTGGCGGCGGCTCGCCCGGCTGCGCCTTGCCCAGGCTCGAACCGGTGCGGATGAGCCGCGAACGCTCGCGCAGGTAAGCATCGTCCAAGAGCCACGTCGGCGCGCGGTAGAACGCCGGATCGGCCGCGTACACCGCGCGATCGGCGAAGGCGAGGCGACCGGCCTCGCTCACGAAGTGCACGCTCCAGAAGGACGCCGGCCCCATCGCCGCCACGTCGTAGGGCTCGAGCATCTTCAGCATCTGCAGGATCGTGATCGTCCCCGACGACGGCAGCGGCATCCCGCAGATGCGATACCGGCGATAGCGATCGCACAGCGGCGTGCGTTCGATGGCACGGTAGCCGGCGAGGTCGGCAAGCGTCAGGTCGCCGGGATGCGCGGCGCGCGCGACGGTGTCGACGATGTCCTGCGCGATCGGGCCGGTGTAGAACGCGTCGGCACCGCCGGCGGCCACCGCACGCAAGGTGCGCGCGTACGCCGGATTGCGCAGGATCGCACCCACCGGCAGCGGGCGGCCGTCGGCGTCGTGGAAGTAGGCGCGACTGCGCGGCTGCGTCAGGTGGCGCTCGTGCGCGAGGAGCTGGTGCAGCCGCGGCGACACGGCGAATCCTTGCTCGGCGAGCTCGATCGCGTCGTCGAAAAGACGCGACCAGGCGAGTCGCCCATGCTTGCGGTGCGCGGCCTCGAGCATGCGCAGCACACCGGGCACGCCGACCGACCGGCCGCCCACCACCGCGTCGAAGAACGGGAGCGGCTTGCCGTCGCGCAGGAAGCGATCGGGCATCGCCGCGGCCGGCGCCGTTTCGCGGCCGTCCCAGGCGACGAGCCGGCCGCGCTTCGCATCGTGCACGAGAAGGAAGGCGCCGCCGCCGATGCCTGACGACTGCGGCTCGACCAATCCCAGCACCATCTGCACCGCGACCACGGCGTCGATCGCATTGCCGCCGGCCGCGAGGATGCGGTCCCCCGCCTTCGCGGCGAGCGGATTGGCGGCGGCGACCATCCAGCGCTGCGTGGTGACCGCCTCTTTGTCGACGCGCTCCGAGGCTGCTTCCGGCGCCGGCTGCGTTTGGGCCGCGGTGACGGCGGCGACGGCTGCGAAGGCGACGAGTGCAAGAGCCCGCGACACGCGACCCCGGCGCTGACCCGCGCTGTCCGCGCCGCACGCCATGTCAGTAGCGCGCGTTGCCCGGGGTGCGCGGAAACGGGATCACGTCGCGCACGTTGGCAAGGCCGGTGACGTAGGCGACGGTGCGTTCGAATCCCAGTCCGAAGCCGGCGTGCGGCACCGTGCCGTAGCGGCGCAGGTCGCGGTACCACGCGTAGTGCGCCGGATCGAGTCCGGTCTCGCGCATGCGCGCATCGAGCACGGCGAGACGTTCCTCGCGCTGGCTGCCGCCGATGATCTCGCCGATGCCCGGCGCCAGCACGTCCATCGCCGCCACCGTGCGCCCGTCGTCGTTGGCCCGCATGTAGAACGCCTTGATCGCCTTCGGATAGTTCATCACGACCACGGGGCGGCGGACGTGCTGCTCGGTGAGGTAGCGCTCGTGTTCGGACTGCAGGTCGATCCCCCACGCCACGGGATATTCGAACGCCTGCTTCGCGCGCGTGAGGATCGCGATGGCCTCGGTGTAGTCCATGCGCACGAACTCGCCCTCGACGATGCCGGCGAGCTTTTGCACGATGCCTTTCTCGATGCGCTCGTCGAAGAACGCCATGTCGTCGCCGCGCTCGTCGAGCACGGCACGAAAGATGTGCTTGAGGAGTCCCTCGGCCAGCGTCGCATCATCCGCGAGGTCGGCAAAGGCGATCTCCGGCTCGATCATCCAGAACTCCGCGAGGTGCCGGCTCGTATTCGAGTTCTCGGCACGGAACGTGGGGCCGAAGGTGTAGACCTTGGACAGCGCAAGACAGTAGGTCTCGACGTTGAGCTGCCCCGAGACCGTGAGGTAGGCCTCGCGCCCGAAGAAGTCCTGGGCGAAGTCGACCTTGCCCTCCGGCGTGCGCGGCAGATTCCCGACGTCGAGCGTCGAGACGCGAAACAGCGCCCCCGCGCCTTCGGCGTCGGAGGTCGTGATGATCGGGGTGTTGACCCACACGAATCCCTCGCGATCGAAGAACGCGTGGATCGCCTTGGCGATCGTGTGCCGCACGCGCGTCACGGCGCCGATCACGTTGGTGCGCGGCCGCAGGTGCGCGACCTCGCGCAGGAATTCGAGCGAGTGCGGCTTCGGCTGGATGGGGTAGGTGTCGGGATCGTCGACCCAGCCCACCACGCGCACGCTGTCGGCCTGCATCTCGAAGGGCTGCCCCTTGGCGGGCGACGGCACGATGCGGCCCGTCGCCTCGATCGCACAGCCGGCGGTCAGATGCAATACCTCGCTCGCGTAGTTCGGCAGCGCCTGCGGGGCGACGACCTGCACGGGATGAAAGCCCGAGCCGTCGGAGACGTGCACGAACGAGAACCCCGCCTTCGAGTCGCGGCGCGTGCGCACCCAGCCGCACACGGTGACAGCGGTATCGGCCGGAGCGCGGCCGGCGAGGATGTCGGCGCAGGAATGTCGATTCGTGGTCATGCGGGGATCCCTCGGACGGGCGCGGGCGCCATGGGCGCGCCGCGCGCCGCAATGATAGCCGGGACGCACATCGGCCGCGTCGTCGTGGCGTCACGGCATCGACCTGCGCCCGCACCACGGGTGATGCCCGTCCGCTGCGGCGCTGCACACGCATCAATCACGCGGCAGCGCACCCGATACGCGGCCACGCGAAGCTATACTCGGACGCGCCGGCGGCGATCGGGTGGGTGGCCGCCCTCGTTCCCCGGAGCGATTCCCCATGAGCGATTCGTCGAACGCATCTCGCCTCCGCACCATCGACCCGGTGGCGACGCCGGTTTGGGACTGGCCGGTGCGCGTGGTCCACTGGGCGATGGTGATCTGCCTTGCGGGGCTGGTCGTCACCGGGCTGCGCAAGGGCGACGCGATGGCCTGGCACATGCGGCTGGGCGAGGTGCTTCTCGCGCTCGTGCTCTTCCGCATCGCCTGGGGCTTCGTCGGCAGCGGCAACGCGCGCTTCACCGCCTTCCTGAGGGGGCCGCGCGCGGCGCTGCGCTACGCGCGCTCGCGCCTCAAGCCGCCGCACGAGATCCACGTCACGCACAATCCGGTGGGCGGCTGGATGGTCGTGGCGCTGCTCGTTACGATGCTCGTGCAGGCAAGCATCGGGCTTTTTGCCAACGACGACGTGTTCTGGGACGGCCCGCTCGCGAAGACGGTGGCCAAGGAGACGTCGGACCTCCTGTCGTCGCTGCACCGGCGCCTCGCGTGGGTCGTCGTGGGGCTCGCCGTCGCCCACATCGTCGCCGTCTTCGTCTATCTCGTCGCGTTCCGCGAGAACCTGATCCGCCCGATGGTCGTGGGCAAGAAGCACCTGCCGGCGGGAGTCGGCACGCCGGAGGCAGCGCGCGCCTCGTCGGTGAAGGCAATCGCGCTCTTCATCCTGTGCGTCGCGATCGTCGCGTGGATCGTGCGCAAGACGCCGATGGCCGGCTGAAACGACGCAGGCCGGATGTCGACCCGGCCTGCGGCTTGCGCGGCGCGCCGGCTCAGCGCGCGCGAAACTCGTCGTGGCAGTTCGTGCAGGCCTTGGCGGTGGCCTGTACCTGCGTGCGCATCGTCGCCAGATCGGTCCCGGCAGCCTGCGGGAGCTTCGCCGCTTCCGCCTGCATGGCCTGCGCGAGCTTCTCGAACTTCGCCTTGTCCTTCCAGATCTCCGGTTTCGCCTTGGTCGGCGCGCCGGCTTCCGAGCCCGCGGGGAAGCCGTCGTGCCACGGCATTTCGGCGAGTTCGGCGACGAACTTCGCGCTGCGTGCGGCAACCCGCGCGTCGTACGCGCGCTCACCCTTCGCCATCGGCGCAAGGATGCCGAAGAAGTGGAAACCCATCGTCGACAACGCGGCCTGACGGTACTTGATGGCCCGCTCGGCGGGGGTCTGCGCTGCAACGACGGCGGAGAATGCGCCGGCCACGGCCAACGCGGTCACGACGGGTACGACGGGCTTCATTGAAGTCCTCCTGGGAGATGGCGGGATGGGCCGCGGTCAGCCGCGACGCCGGGGTGACAACGGCAACGGCGCGCGGATTATTCCACGAAGCGCGGCAGTGCGGTGCGCCGATACCCCCAAAGCAGGAAGGGCAGCGAGTGCGCGCTGCCCTTCCGGGTAAAGCATGTCGTGCAAACGGCTTACGGCACCAGCACGATCTCCACGCGCCGCGCTTCGGCGTCGTTGCCCGACCCTTCGGTGACGACCGGCTTCACCATCTCGATGCGCTCTTCGGCCAACCCCTGCGCCTTCAGGTAGTCGCGCACCGCCGCGGCCCGCTGCTTTGCGAGTTCCTGGTTCTGCTCGAGGTTCCCCGTCGCGTCGTGATAGCCCGAGATTTGCACCTTCTCCGCCGACGCCTTGGCCTTGTCGACGAGCGCGGCAAGCTTGCCCGCGGCGTCACCCGGCAACTCGGTCTTGCCGGTATCGAAGTAGAGCTTGACGATGCCGATGGCAAGGACCGGGGCGGCCGCTCCGGCGGCAGGCGTGGCCGGCGCCGACGCCGCAGGCGCCGTCGCGGCCGGGGCTGCCGAGACCTTGGCCGCGGGCGCCGCGGACTTCGCGTCACCGGTACCGCTGTGCCACGTGGCGAGCAGCGGCACGATCATGAGCGCGACGATGTTGATGATCTTGATGAGCGGATTGACCGCGGGGCCGGCGGTGTCCTTGTACGGGTCACCGACCGTGTCGCCGGTGACCGCGGCCTTGTGCGCGTCCGAGCCCTTGCCGCCGAAGTTGCCATCCTCGATGTACTTCTTGGCGTTGTCCCAGGCGCCGCCGCCGGTCGTCATCGAGATGGCGACGAAAAGCCCGGTGATGATGGTCCCCATGAGCAGCCCGCCCAATGCCTGCGGACCGAGCGCGAGACCGACGACCACGGGCACCAGTACCGGCAGAAGCGACGGCACGATCATCTCCTTGATCGCCGCCTTGGTAAGCATGTCCACCGCCGCGCCGTATTCGGGCTTGCCGGTGCCTTCCATGATCCCCTTGATCTCGCGGAACTGGCGCCGCACTTCGACCACGACCGACCCCGCCGCGCGGCCGACCGCTTCCATCGCCATCGCGCCGAAGAGGTACGGAACGAGACCGCCGATGAACAGGCCGACGATGACCATGTGATTGGAGAGGTCGAACGTCGTTGCGATGTTGGCCGTCTCGAGCGCGTGCGTGTAGTCGGCGAAGAGCACGAGCGCGGCAAGCCCTGCCGAGCCGATCGCGTAGCCCTTCGTCACCGCCTTGGTGGTATTGCCGACAGCGTCGAGCGGGTCGGTGATGGCGCGCACCGAGTCCGGGAGCTCGCTCATCTCGGCGATGCCGCCGGCGTTGTCCGTGATCGGGCCGTAGGCGTCGAGTGCGACGATGATCCCGGTCATCGACAGCATCGCCGTGGCGGCGATGGCGATGCCGTACAGCCCGGCGAATGCGTAGGAGACGAGGATCGCCACGCACACCGCGAGCACCGGCCACGCCGTCGCCTTCATCGACACGCCGATGCCGGCGATGATGTTGGTGGCGTGGCCCGTGGTCGACGCCTGCGCCACGTGCTTGACCGGCTTGAAGTCCGTTCCCGTGTAGTACTCGGTGATGAAGACCATGAGCGCCGTCAGCACGAGGCCGACCATGGCGGCGCCGAAAAGGCGCACCGAGGTCAGCGTCGGATCGGCGGCGGTGAAGCCACCCGTCATGCGGTCGGTGATGAACCAGAACGCGATCGCGGAGAGCACGCCGGCGACGGCAAGACCCTTGTACAGCGCATTCATGATCTTGCCGCCGGGGGTCGCCTTGACGAAGTAGCAGCCGATGATCGAGGCGATGATCGAGGCGCCGCCCAGGACGAGCGGGTAGAGCACCGCCGCCTCGGCGACCTGCGGCAGCAGCAGCGCACCCAGGAGCATCGTGGCGACGATCGTCACCGCGTACGTCTCGAAGAGGTCGGCCGCCATGCCGGCACAGTCGCCGACGTTGTCGCCCACGTTGTCGGCGATCACCGCCGGATTGCGCGGATCGTCCTCGGGGATTCCGGCCTCGACCTTGCCCACGAGGTCGGCGCCGACGTCGGCACCCTTGGTGAAGATGCCGCCGCCCAGCCGCGCGAAGATCGAGATGAGCGACCCGCCGAAGGCGAGACCCACGAGCGGCTGGATCGTGTGGTGGAGATCACTGCCGGACAGATGGCTGCCGCCGGTGAGGAACCAGTAGAAGCCCGCCACGCCCAGGAGTCCCAGGCCGACCACGAGCATGCCGGTGATGGCGCCGCCGCGGAACGCGACCGCGAGCGCCTCGTTCAGGCCGCTGCGCGCCGCTTCGGCGGTACGCACGTTCGAGCGCACCGAGACGTTCATGCCGATGTAGCCGGCGAGTCCCGAGAGGACGGCACCCACCACGAAGCCGACGGCAGTGCGACTGCCCAATGCCCCCCAGATGACGACGAAGAGGATCACCCCGACGATGCCGATCGTCATGTACTGGCGATTCAAGTACGCCTTGGCACCGGCCTGGATCGCCGCGGCGATCTCCTGCATGCGCGCATTGCCCGCGGGCTTGGCGAGGATGGAGCTGATCCAGACGGCACCGATGACGATGGCGGCGATGGCGCACACCAGCGCGATCACGAGTCCTGTGGACATGGCTGACGTTTCTCCCTGAAAGATGGCTTGAAAGTGAGCGGGGGCGGACGCCTTCGCGTGAGCGTCCTCGGGCGCTGCCGGCGCGCGAGGCGCCGGCCCGCTGGCCTCGCACCCCGCCTCGCACCGGGCAAAACGCGCCCCCGGTTACCGCATTTCGTGCCTTGCGGCCCCCGGGTGCCGTCAGGCGGCCGCGGCGGGGGACCGGCGAAAACGCGCTATTTTGCCAGTTTCCGGGCGACGAAGTCCAATCGGTCCTGTCCCCAGAACATTTCCCCATCGACGATGTACGTCGGCGCCCCGAAGACCCCGCGCTCGATCGCCTCCCGGGTGTTGTCGGCGTAACGCTGCGCGATGCCCGGGGTTTGCGCCCGATCGGACAGGCCCTGCGCGTCCAGGCCGATGCCGTGCGCGACGATGGCGAGCGTCTCCTGGTCGGCGATGTCGCGTTCCTCATGCCACAGCGCCCGGCCCACGGCGCCGGTGAGCGCCAGCGCCTGCTCGACGCTCACGTCGCCCGCGGCGATGATCCAGCGCGCCGCGAGGTCACCGTTGGCCGGAAAGAACCTGGGGTGCAGGTTGAGCGCAATGCCGAGGTGTCGTGAAAAGCGCGCAAGCTCGACGAGCCGGTACGCCTGGCGCTGCGGCGCACGCTTGGACAGCGGCAGGCCGCCGGACACCGGCAGGACCTCGCCCAGGTTGATCGGCTTGACGTGCACCGTCGCCCGATGCTGTTGCGCGAGATCGACGAGCCGCGCGTGGCCGAGATAGGTCCACGGCGAGATCGTCGCAAAGTAGTAGTCGATCACGTGGGTGTGCGGCGTGAGGCTCTCCATCGATGAGTGGCACCGCCCGTGGCGCCGTTCGCGCGGGCGACGGCCGGACGCCCGGGCGAACGCGATCGGCGCCTACACCTCGAAGGGGACGGTGAGTTTCTTCGCGACCGCGACGTTCTTCAGCCGCTCGTAGCGCGGCAGGCCGTCCTTGAACGGTGGCGGATCCTCGCCGGCCATGAGCGGCCCCAGGTAGGCGCGCGCCTTGGCCGTGATGCCGTACCCGTCGCCGCCGATGAAATCCCGCGGCAGCTTCTTCTCGACATTGGCGACCTTGGCGAGCGGCGCCTCGGTGATCTTCCAGCGATACGGCCGGTCGGACACGCGGGTGATCGCCGGCATCACCGCATTACGGCCAGCGAGCGCCATCTCCACCGCGGCCTTGCCGACGGCGTACGCCTGCAGCACGTCGGTCTTCGACGCGAGATGCCGCGCGGCACGTTGCAGGTAATCGGCGACCGCCCAGTGGTACTTGTAGCCGAGCTGCGCCTTGACGAGCGCCGCGATCTGCGGCCCGATGCCGCCCAGCTGCGCGTGACCGAAGGCATCGGTCGTTCCAGCCTCGGCCATGAGCTTGCCGTCGGCGCTGCGCAACCCTTCCGAGACGCCGACGCAGCAATAGCCCCACTCCTTCACCTTGGCATCGACGAGCGCGGTGAACTTCGCCTCGTCGAAGGCCACCTCGGGAAAGAGCAGCACGATGGGAATCGGCGTGTCCGCGCTGTCGGCCATGCCGACCGCGGCGGTGATCCAGCCCGCGTGACGACCCATCACCTCGAGCACGAACACCTTGGTCGACGTCTTCGCCATCGACGCGACGTCGAACGCCGCCTCGCGCATCGAGGTTGCGACGTACTTCGCGACCGACCCGAAGCCCGGACAGTTGTCGGTGACGGCGAGATCGTTGTCGACCGTCTTCGGCACGTGCACCGCCTGCAGCGGATAGCCCATGGTCGCCGCGATCTGCGAGACCTTGAGGCAGGTGTCGGCGGAGTCGTTGCCGCCGTTGTAGAAGAAGTAGCCGATGTCGTGCGCGCGAAAGACCTCGAGCAGCCGTTCGTACTGGGCGCGATTCTCGTCGAGTCCCTTCAGCTTGTAGCGGCACGACCCGAACGCGCCCGCCGGCGTGTACCGCAACTGGGTGATCGCCCGCGCCGATTCGCGACTGGTGTCGATCAGGTCCTCCGTGAGCGCGCCGATGATGCCGTTGCGCCCGGCGTAGACCTTGCCGATGCGCGTCCGGTACCGGCGCGCGGTCTGGATCACCCCCGCGGCACTCGCATTGATGACGGCGGTGACACCGCCGGATTGCGCGTAGAAGGCGTTGCGGGGCTTGGGCTTGGGCATGGCGGGCTCGGTCGAAAGAAGGAGGGGCGATCCTCGTGCGCTGACGTTGTCCCCCGGTGGCCAGCGCGGCCGGCGATCACGAGCGCAGCGCGGCCAGCGCCGCGTCGCGCACGGCATCGACGCGCGCCGACCCGTCGATCCGGCGATACCGGGGCGCGGCCGCGTCGCCGGTCGCACCCCACGCCTTATAGTAGGCCACGAGCGGCTCGGTCTGCGCGTGATACACGGCAAGGCGCTTGCGCACGGTGTCTTCGCGGTCGTCGTCGCGCTGGATCAGCTCCTCGCCGGTGACGTCGTCGCGGCCCGCGACCTTGGGGGGATTGAACTTCACGTGATACGTGCGGCCCGAGGCGACGTGCACGCGGCGTCCGCCCATGCGCTCGATGATCGCCGAATCGGGGACGTCGATCTCCAGCACGTAATCGATGCGAACGGACGCTGCCCGCATCGCCTCCGCCTGCACGATCGTGCGCGGGAAGCCGTCGAAGAGGTAGCCGTTGGCGCAATCGGGTGCGCGCAGCCGCTCCTTGACGAGGGTCACGATGATCTCGTCGGACACGAGCGCACCGCTATCCATGATCTCCTTGGCGGCGATGCCGATCGGCGTCCTCGCCTTCACCGCCGCGCGCAGCATGTCGCCCGTGGAGATCTGCGGGATGCCGAAGGCTTCCGTGATGAAGTTGGCCTGAGTGCCCTTGCCTGCACCGGGCGGGCCCAGGAGGATGAGTCGCATGACGGTGATCCTCGTGTCGTGGCGGCACCCGGAGTGGCGCAACACGGTGCCGCGAGCGGCCGGGTGAACGCCATTATGGCAAACCCGAACGCGCCTCCTTCGGGCCGCGCTGCGCGCCGTGGAGTGCGCGCACGCGGGCGAGGTCCTCCGGCGTGTCGATCCCGGGGGCCGGCGTGCCGTGCGTGATCTCGACGGCGATCCGGTAGCCGTGCCACAGGGCGCGCAGTTGCTCGAGCGCCTCGAAGGTTTCGATCGGCGACACCGCGAGGCCAGGGTATGCGCGCAGGAAACCCGCGCGGTATGCATAAAGTCCGTAGTGACGAAAGATCGGCAGGCCGCGCGGCAGCCGCGTGCGCAACGTCGCGAAATCGTCGCGGGCCCAGGGGATCGTCGCCCGACTGAAATAAAGCGCGAAGCCGCGCGCGTCGAGCACGACCTTCACCACGTTGTGGTTGAACGCCTCGGCGATGTCGTGGAGCGGGTGGCAGGCCGTGGTGATCGCCGCGGTCGGCTGCTCGGTGAGGAGCGTCGCCATCCGGCGAATGAGGACGGGATCGAGCAGGGGCTCGTCACCCTGCACGTTGACGACGATCGCGTCGTCGCCCAGCCCCAGGGCGACCGCCGCTTCGGCCAGGCGATCGGTGCCGGTCGGGTGATCGGCTCGCGTCATGATCGCGTCGACGCCATGCGCCGCGGCGGCGGCGCACACCCGCGCATCGTCGGTGGCCACGACCACGCGCTGCGCGCCGCTCTTGCGTGCGCGCTCGGCCACCCGCACGACCATCGGCTTGCCGGCGATGTCCGCGAGCGGCTTGCCGGGCAGTCGGGTCGACGCGTAACGCGCCGGGATGAGGACGGTGAACGCCACCGTGTCGGCGGCGATCCGCGCGCGAGGCATGCGGGCCTATCCGCCGTACTCGTCGGGGGCAAGGCGCCGGGCTTCCTCCTCGAGCATCACCGGGATCCCGTCGCGAATCGGATAGGCGAGTCGCGCCGATTTCGACACGAGCTCCTGCCGTTCACGGTCGTACACGAGCGGTCCCTTGGTGACCGGACAGACGAGCAACTCGAGGAGCTTGGGATCCACCGATCTTCTCCAGTACGAGATCGACGAGCGCGGGATCCAGGGTGGCGTGCACGGGAAGGAACCAGCAGCGGGCGTCGGCGAAGCGGGAACATTTTACCGCGTCCTTCTGCGTCATCAGGATCGCCGTCGCATCGGGGAAGGCGAGATCGCCTGCGGTGAACGCGTGGTGGTCGGCGAACGCATGCTCGCGCGCCACGATCCCTTGCGCCCGCAGCGACGCGAAGAAGCGCTGCGGATGCGCGATGCCGGCCACGGCATGGATGCCCGGGCCGACCCACTGCGCAGGATCGGCGGTGCGGGTCGGGTCGACGAGGTTGCGCCACGGCTGGGGAGCGAGCGTCATGAACGTGCTGCGTCCATCGCCGTCACGCGCGTGCGACGCGTTGCCCGAGACGAGGCGAACGACGGCATCGACCGTATCGAGCCGCGCCGGCGGCTCGCGCAACGGACCCGCCGGCAAGAGGTGCGCGTTCCCGGCGCCGCGTGCCTGGTCGACGACCGCGATCTCGACGTCGCGAGCGAGACGGTAGTGCTGCAGGCCGTCGTCGCACACGAGCGCATCCACCGCGGGATGCGCGGCCAGCAGCGCCCGCCCCGCCGCCGCCCGATCGCGGCCGACGTAGACCGGCAGGCCTGTCGCGGCGAGGATGAGCGGCTCGTCGCCGACCCGGGCCGGATCGCTGTCGGCGTGCACCGCGCAGGGCCGCCGGGCGTCGCCGCCGTAACCGCGGCTGACGAGACCCACCGTCCGGCCCCGCTCGCGCAGCGCCAGCGCGAGCGCCGCGGCAAGAGGCGTCTTGCCCGAGCCGCCGACGGTGATGTTGCCGACGACGATCACCGGCACGGGCAGGCGCTCGACGCGCCGCCAGCCGCGGCGGTACTGCGCACGGCGCAGCGCCGCACCCGCGGTGAACAGCCACGACAGCGGCACCAGCGCGGCAGTCAGGGGTGTGAGCCGCGGCGCGTACCAATCGGCGACGAGGCGCGCCGCGAAGCCGTGAGCCGGTGCGGTCGACATCGCGAATCGACGCGGTCGGTGCAGCCGGCGCGGGCGCGACCGGGACCTCGCCCGCCGCGCTACTTCGCCGGCGACTGCGTGGCGAAGGTGATCGACACGAGGCCCGCCTGGCGCGCTGCTTCCATCACGTGGATCACCGACTGATGCGTCGCATTGGCGTCGGCGTTGATGATGATGACGGGCTCCTTTGCATCCCCTGCGCTGCGCTTCAGCATGTCGGCGAGCGCGCCCACCGTGGTGAAGGTGAACACGTTGCGGTCGATGACGTAGCGGCCCTGCGCATCGATGCCGACGTTGATCTCCTTCGGTCGCTGCTTCGCCGCATCGGCGTCCGCCTCGGGCAGCGTGATCTGCAATTCGGCCACGCGCTGATACGTGGTGGTCACCATGAGGAAGATGAGGATGACGAGGAGGACGTCGATCAACGGTACGAAGTTGATCTCCGGATCCTCGCGCTGCCGCGAGCTGCGCAGGTTCATCGCGCCACTCCGTTCAGGTCCGCTCGCCGTGCGCGAGATCGACGAGCTTGATCGCCTGCTGTTCCATCTCGACGACGAACGCGTCGACCTTGGCGCGGAAGTGGCGGTAGAAGATGAGCGCCGGCACCGCCACGATGATGCCCATCGCCGTGTTGTACAGCGCGATGGAAATGCCGTGCGCGAGCTGGATCGGATTGGATCCGGACGACGTCTGCGAGCCGAAGATCTCGATCATCCCGATCACCGTGCCGAGAAGACCGAGGAGCGGCGCCATCGCCGCGATCGTGCCGAGCGTCGTGAGGAAGCGATCGAGGTCGTGCGTGACCACGCGCCCCACCTCCTCGATGGCCTCCTTCATCACCGGGCGCGGCGCCTTTGCATTGGCAAGCCCCGCCGCGAGGATGCGGCCGAGCGGGCCCTGCGCGGCGGTCTTGGCGAGGAGCTCCGGCGTCGCCCCGGTACTGCGGTAGTCGGCCAGCACGCGATCGACCATGCCGGGAGGCGCGACCGCCCCCGTACGCAACGACCACAGCCGTTCGATGATCAATGCCACAGCAATGACGGACGCCACGATCAGCGGCCAGATCGGCCAACCCGCAGCCTCGATTAAGGACCACACGTTGTAGGACTCCCGAGTCGGAAACGGATGAAATGTAGCGTGTAAGCGTTGGCGGTCGCAACCGGATGTCGCGCTGCGTCGACCTACTCGGCAAGCGCCGCCGTCACCGCGGCACCGGCGAGGACGATGAGCCAGAACACGTACACCCAGAGCATGAAGATCGGGACGGCGGCAAGCGCGCCGTACAGGACCTCGTAGCTCGGTGAGTGGGCGACATAGTAGGCGAAGCCGACCCGCGTGATCTCGAAGGCGACGGCAGCGACGAGTCCGCCGATGAAGCCGTGCAGCCAACGCACCTTGCGCGCGGGAGCGAGCACGTAGAGCAGCGTGAAGCCCAGCACCGAGATGAGGTAGGCCGCGATCTGGACGACGGTCGAGACGTCGGCGTCGTCGATGGCAGCCGCGGAGATCGACGTGGTGATGACCCAGCGGATCACCACGATGCCGGCGCCGACCAGCACCGGGCCGGCGGTGATGCCGATGAGGTACATGAGCGCGCGGCGCACGAGCGGACGCTTCTTCGCGATGCGCCAGATCGCATTGATCTCGGCCTCGACGAGATCGACGACGAGGATCGCGGTGATCATCACGAAGACGATGCCGATGCCCTTCATGCTCGCCGCTTCCGCCGCCATGCCGACGATGTACGTGCGCACGAGCGTGGATGCCGTCTCCGGCAGCGTGTAGCGCAGGAGGTAGTTCTCGAGCGTGCCGAGGAACTCCTGGAACAGCGGGAACTGCGCGACGAACGCGAAGGCCACGGTGAGCATCGGCACGAGGCCCAGGAGCGAGGTGAAGGCGAGGCTGCCGGCGGCACGCGTCCAGCCCACGCCGTCGAGACGACGGATCACCCGGGAGACGAGCGTGAAGGGACCGACGAAGGCCACGTGGCGCGAAAGGCTGAACGAAGACGGGGCGCGGAGGTCGATGCATCGGGTGCGCCGCCGCGCGCCATTATCGCAGACGGCCCCGCGCCTCGGGGTAAGCTAGACGCGCGCACCCTGCGCCGCCCATGTCGCGCGCCCAACGACGAGGAACCGCCATGCCATCCACTGCACTGCCCGCCACCGCGACCGCCGTCCTGGGCGGCGGCTGCTTCTGGTGCCTCGACGCCGTCTACCGCCGCCTGCGCGGTGTCATCGCCGTCGAAGCGGGCTACGCCGGCGGCAGCGTGGCCAACCCGACCTACGAGGCGGTGTGCAGCGGTCGCACCGGTCACGCCGAGGTGGTGCGCATCACGTTCGATCCGCAGGAAGTGTCGTTTCGCGACCTCCTGCACGTCTTCTTCACGATCCACGACCCGACCACGCGCGACCGTCAGGGCAACGACGTGGGCCCGCAGTACCGTTCGGTGATCTTCGCGCAGACCGCCGAGCAGCGTGCGATCGCCGCGGAGGTGATCGCCGGGATCGAGCGCGCGAAGCTCCATGGCGACCCGCCGATCGTGACCGAGGTGGCTCCCGCGGCGCCGTTCTATCCGGCCGAAGCGCATCACCAGGATTACTTCGCGCACAACGGCAACCAGCCGTACTGCGCGTACGTCGTGGCGCCGAAGGTCGCCAAGTTCCGGCAGAAGTTCGCCGACCGGATGAAGGCGCCCGCGTAGACGGATCAGCCGCGCGGCGGCTTCGAGAAGATGCCGCTGCCGGCGAGCAAGAGCCCCACCGACCAGAAGACCGGCGCGAGGCCGACGGTCGCCCCCAGCGTGCCGAAGGTGAGCGGCACGCCCACGGCCATCGTCTGCACGAGCGACATCCGCACGCCGGCAGCCTCCCCCATGCGCCCGGGTGGGGCGTGCGTGTGCAGCAGCGACATCACCATCGGTTGCGAGGTCCCAAGGCCCAACCCCAGGCAGAAGCACAGCGCCATCAGCGTCGCCGACGAGTGCGAGAACGGAAACAGCAGGTACACGCTGCCGGAGACGAGCAAGGCGGCCGTGAGCACCTGGTGCTCGCTCATGCGGCGAATGATCCATGGCATGCCGAGCCGCACGACGAAGGTCGCGGCACCGAAGCAGGCGAGGATGACGCCGATCTCGGAGGCGGAAAGCCCGATGCTGTCGCCGTACACCGGGACGACGATGGTGTTGAGGTCCCAGGCCATGGCGAGCAGCACGTTCACGAGGAACACGCGGCGGAGCTTCTTGTGCGTGAGGAGCTCGATCGCGCCGCCCGAGCGCACTTCGCGCGCGACCGGCCGCGGTGCCGGCAAGCGCGGCCGGCCACGGGCGAGGACGACCGCCGGCAGCAGCGGCAGCAGGGCGAAGAGCGCGAACGTGGCGACGAAACCGGCGTGATCGATCGCGAAGCCGGCCACGAGCGGGCCCAAGAGACCCGAGATCGCGTAACCCAGCGCGAGCGTGCTGAAGTTGTGCGCCCGCGCCGCCGGCGGACCGAGCTCGCCGGTGATGTTCTGCGCCGGGACCTGGAAGAGCATGAAGCCCACACCCATGATCGCGGCGCTCACGAAGAGCCCAGGAAGGTCGCGGAAGACGAGCGGCAGCGTGGCGCCCACCGCGAGCACGATCGAGCCGACGATCATCGGCTGGCGCACGCCGATGCGGTCGGACAGGCGCCCCGCCGCGACGGCAAACAGCGCCGGCAGCAAGGCGAAGAGCGCGAGCAGCATGCCGACGAGCGCGGTCGACGCGCCCTGCCGCAGGGCGTCGAGCGTGACCGTCACCCGCGTGCCGGCGAGGACGACGTGATTGACGATCCCGAGAACGACGATGGCAGCGAGCGCGGGATTGCGGGCTGTGAGCCGTCTCACGGCGCGAGCCTTGCGATCTGCCAATCAGCGCCGCGCCGCGTGTAGGCGACGCGGTCGTGCAGGCGCGAGGCGCGTCCCTGCCAGAACTCGACGTGCGAGGGCACGACGCGATAACCACCCCAGTGCGGCGGGCGCGGGATCGCATCATCCGGAAAGCGGCGCTCGGCTTCGGCGAAGCGCGCCTCGAGCGCAGCCCGGTCGGGCAACGTCGCGCTTTGCGGCGAAGCCCAGGCGCCAAGCCGCGACAGGCGCGGGCGCACCGCCCAGTACGCGTCGGCGGCCGCGGCGGGCATCGTCTCGACGGCGCCCTCGATGCGAACCTGCCGCTCGAGTTCTGGCCAGAAGAAAAGAAGCGCCGCCTGCGCGTGCGCGGCGAGCGCGCGCCCCTTGCGGCTGTCGTGGTTCGTGTAGAACACGAAGCCGGCGCGATCCGCCTCCTTGAGCAGGACCATGCGTGCCGACGGACTCCCGTCGGCGTCGACCGTCGCAAGCGTCATCGCATTGGGCTCGGGCAGCCTGGCTGCCTGCGCGTCCGCGAACCAGCGCGCGAACTGGTCGTACGGATCACGCTCGACGTCGTGCTCGTCGAGGGCGGCGCGTCCGTAATCGACACGCAGGTCGGAAAGCGAGGATGGTATGCTCATGCGGCTAACGCAGGCGCCATTCTACGCGCTCGGCGCGGCGTCGGGTCGCGCGTCGATCCGTTCGGATGCATCCACGCACGCCCTCCGCATGCACGTCGACGGCCGCCACACACTGATCCTCGCGATCATCGTCCTCTTCCTCGGCCGTTACCTCACCCGGCGCTTTGCGCTGCTCACCCGCTTCAGCATCCCCGAGCCCGTCACCGGCGGACTCATCGCCTCGCTCGTGCTCACCGCCGCGATCGCCGGCAGCGGCGTGGCGATCACGTTCGACCTCGGCAATCGCGACGTCCTGTTGATCGCGTTCTTCACCACGATCGGCCTGTCCGCGCGCGCACCGCTGCTCGTCGCCGGCGGCATGGCCGTCGTCGTGCTGACGCTCATCGCGGCCGTCAACATCGCGTTGCAAAACGCGATCGGCGTGGGTCTCATGCGTGCGATGGGCGAGCCTCCCGCGTTTGGGCTGCTCGCCGGGTCGGCGGGACTCCTCGGCGGACATGGCACGGTGGCCGCGTGGGCACCGGTGCTGACGCAGCGCTTCGGCCTCACCGGCGCCGCCGAGATCGGCGCTGCCACGGCGACGATCGGCCTCATCGTGGGCGGCGTGCTCGGCGGTCCGCTCGGCGAGAAGCTCATCGTCCGCCACGGCCTGTCCGGCCAGCGGGCGCAAGCGCTCGCCGTCGGATTGCCGCGCGCCAGGGAGGGCAGCGAGAAGCTCGACGCCAATGCGGTGCTCGCTTCGCTCCTCGTCATCGCCGTGGCGATGGCGCTTGCCGACGTCGCCAACGACCACCTCGCCCGGGCCGGCGTGGTGCTGCCGGATTTCGTGGCATCGCTCGTCGTCGGCATCGTGCTGTCGAACTCGATTCCCTACCTTTGGCCGCGCCTGCCGTGGCCGGCGGGCTCGGCCGCGATGGGGCTCATCGCCGAGGTCGCCCTGGGCCTCTTCCTCGCCATGTCGCTCATGACGATGAATCTCGCGACCCTGCGCGGCAGCGCGTTGCCGCTTCTCGTGGTGCTCGTGGTGCAGGCGCTGGTGACGTGGTGGCTGCTGTCGCACGTCGTCTTTCGCCTCCTCGGCGGCACCTACGACGCCGCCGTCACCACGGGCGGATACTTCGGTCTGACGATGGGCGCCACGCCAACGGCGATCGCGATCATGACGGCGATCGTCAAGACGCACGGCGCCTCGCCGCGGGCGTTCCTCGTCGTGCCGCTCGTCGGCGGTTTCTTCGTCGACATCATCAATGCGCTCGTGCTGCAGGCGTACGCCCAGTGGCTGGCATCGTCCTGAGCCCGCGCGACGGCGCCGTCGAACGTTCGCGCAACACCCCGGCGCCATTGCGCGTTTCCCCAGTGCAAAACGCACTTGCCCAGAGGGAAAATGCGGTATAGTCGGCCGCGATGAAGCGGGGCCCTTGACAGGATGGCGCTGCTTCAGGCCGAACGGCTCCAACGCCCGCTCGCATCCACAGACAGGAAGGAGAACCATGGCTACTGCCAAGAAAGCTGCGAAGAAGACCGCTGCCAAGAAGCCTGCCGCCAAGAAAGCGGCGGCGAAAAAAACCGCTGCCAAGAAGCCTGCCGCCAAGAAAGCCGCCAAGGCGGTGAAGAAGCCCGCCGCCAAGAAGGCCGCGGCAAAGAAGCCCGCCGCCAAGCGCAAGCCGAATGCCGCCTTCATGAAGGCGATGACGCCGTCCGCGGTGCTTGCCGCGGTCGTCGGTGCGACGCCGATGCCGCGCACCGAAGTCACCAAGAAGATCTGGGACTACATCAAAAAGAACAAGCTGCAGGACGCGATCAACAAGCGCCTCATCAACGCCGACGAGAAGCTCCGCGCGGTCTTCGGTGGCAAGGGGAAGGTTTCGATGTTCGAGATGACCAAGCTCGTCTCGAATCATCTCAAGTAAGACGCTGCCGCCCGACAGGGCGAACGGCCGGTGCGCGCAAGCGCCCGGCCGTTTTCTTTGGGCAGCCCGGGTCGTGCCGCGCCACCGCTCCAACGTGCGGCGCGATGTCCCCGTGCGCCGCGCCGGCGCGCCGTCACGGGCCGCGCTTCGGCCAATCGTCCTCGTCTTCGAGGATCCGGATCACGCGGGTGCGCTTGCCGCCCCCGTATCGCTCCATCTGCACGAGCAGCGGGAAGCGCTCGGCGAGCGCCGCGCGCGCCGCGCTCTCGTCGGAGAACACCACCAGCGCACCGTCGTCATCGAAGACGTCGTGCCAGAGGCCACGCTCGTCCTCGTATTCGATCTTGAACATCGGCATGGGCTACTGCGCTTCTGGCCGGGCCGCACGCGACGGTGCGCCGACCACCGCGGGTCGTCGGCGCCGGGTCAACGGCCGCTGCGCTGGAGCGCCGCGATCCGGTCGGCGATCGGCGGATGCGTCGAGAACAGCGCCATGATGCCCGCGCGATCGGTGATGCCAAAGGCCTTCATCGCCTCGGGCAACGTCCCCGGCTCGACCCCGCCCAGGCGGCGCAGCGCATTGACCATCGGTGTCGGCGATCCCAGGAACTGTGCCGATCCCGCGTCGGCGCGGAACTCGCGACGCCGCGAGAACCAGGCCACGATGATCGAGGCGAGAAACCCCAGCACGATCTGCAGCACCATCACCGTCAGGAAATAGCCGGGCCCGGTGCCGCGCTCGTTGCGGAACACCGCGCGGTCGACGATCGAGCCGATGACGCGCGAAAGGAAGATCACGAACGTGTTCACGACCCCCTGGATCAGCGTGAGCGTGACCATGTCGCCGTTGGCGACGTGCGCGACCTCGTGGCCCAGCACCGCCTCGACCTCCTCCTTGTTCATCGACTGCAGCAGGCCGGTCGACACCGCGACGAGCGCCGAGTTCTTGAACGCGCCCGTGGCAAAGGCATTCGGCTCGCCTTCGTAGATCGCGACCTCGGGCATGCCGATGCCGGCGCGCTGCGCGAGTCTTTGCACCGTGGCAACGAGCCACTGCTCGATCTCGTTCGACGGCTGCGTGATGACGTGCGCTCCGGTCGACATCTTGGCCATCGACTTCGACATGAGCAGCGAAATGATCGAGCCGGTGAAGCCGACGACCGCCGAGAACGCGAGAAGCTCGCCGTAACCCGCGCCGGGCCCGCCGGAACGGTCGAGGCCGAGAATCTTCAGGACGACCGTCAGGACCGCGATGACCGCGACGTTGGTGAGGATGAACAGGAAGATGCGTTTCATGGCAATGGCACGCCTTGGGCAGGAAAGGTCGACGATGACGCCGGCGCGCATCTTAGCGCGTCCGGACGGATTGCACGCGGGGCCAAGATGCGGCTCACCCGCCCGCGTTGCAAGGGGTGCGGCCGGTGACGCCTAACCGCGGCTCCACGAATCCTTGAGCGCGACCGTGCGGTTGAAGACCGGCCGACCCGGGCCGTGCTCGTGGAGATCGGCGACGAAATAACCGTGCCGCTCGAACTGGACGCGCTCCTCGGCCGGGGCATCCGCCAGCGCTGGCTCGACGTAGGCGCGCAGCACGGTCTTGGACGCCGGATTGAGATCGTCGAGGTAGCTGCGGTCGGCGCCGTCGGCGGCCTCGTCCACCTCTCCCGCGACGGCGGCGACGGCCTCCGGCGCGGGTTGCGGCAGCGCTTCGCTTGCCACCGCCGCGCCGCCGTGCGCGGCGCGGGTCCCGGGATACGGGACGCGGAACAATCGGTCGTACAGGCGCACCTCGGCAGGCACCGCGGTCGCCACCGGCAGCCAGTGGATGTTCCCCTTCACCTTGCGTGCGTCGGCGCCGGCCGTGCCGCTCTTCGTCGCCGGATCGTACGTGCAGTGCACCGCGACGACGCGACCCTGCGCATCCTTGACCGCGCCGGTGCAGCGCACGACGTACGCGTAGCGCAGGCGAACCTCGGCACCCGGGGCCAGCCGGAAATAGCCCTTGGGCGGGTCCTCGGCATAGTCGTCGCGCTCGATCCAAAGCTCGCGCGACAGCGTGAGCGCGCGCCGCCCGAGCTCGGGTCGCTGCGGATGGTTGGGGGCGAAGCACGCCTCGCTCTCGCCCTCCGGGTAGTTGTCGATCACGAGCTTGATCGGATCGAGCACGGCGATGCGGCGCGGCGCGCGCGCATTCAAGTCGTCGCGCATGCACGCTTCGAGCACGCCGAGGTCGATCCACGCGTCGGTCTTCGACACGCCGATGCGCTCGGCGAGCAGGCGAAAGCCTTCGGGTGTGAAGCCGCGCCGGCGCGCGCCGACCAGGGTCGGCATGCGCGGGTCGTCCCAGCCGTCGACGTGGCCCTTGGCCACGAGTTCGATCAACCGGCGCTTGGACAGCACGACGTAGGTGAGGTTGAGCCGCGCGAACTCGTATTGCTGCGGCAGCGGTCGCTCGAGCAGACCGCCGTCGGCGAGCTTGCCGATCACCCAGTCGTACAACGGCCGGTGATCCTGGAATTCGAGCGTGCAGATCGAGTGCGTGACGCGCTCCAGCGCATCGGAGATGCAATGCGCGTAGTCGTAGAGCGGATAGATGCACCACGCGTCGCCGGTGCGATGGTGCGTGGCGTGCCGGATGCGGTAGATCGCCGGATCGCGCAGATTGACGTTGGGGCTCGCCATGTCGATCTTCAGGCGCAGGACGTGCGCGCCGTCGGGGAACTCGCCTTCCCGCATGCGGCGGAAAAGATCGAGATTCTCGGCGACGCTGCGCGTGCGGTACGGGCTGTCGATGCCGGGCTCGGTGAGCGTGCCGCGGGTGGCACGCACCTCGTCGGCCGACTGGCTGTCGACGTAGGCAAGACCTGCCTCGATGAACCACAGGGCGAAGCGATAGAAGTCGGCGTAATAGTCCGACGCGTGATAGCGATACGGACCCCAGTCGTAGCCCAACCAGCGCACGGAGGCGGCGATCGCATCCTCGAACTCGACGTCCTCCTTCAGCGGATTGGTGTCGTCGAAGCGCAGGTGGCAGGTGCCGCCGTTCTCCGCGGCGAGGCCGAAATTGAGGATGATCGATTTCGCGTGGCCGTAATGCAGGTAGCCGTTGGGTTCGGGCGGAAAGCGGGTGACCACGCGCCCGCCGTACTTGCCGGTGCGGTTGTCCTCCGCGACGATCGCGCGCAGGAAGTGCGGCGCCGGCGCGGCATCGGGTGCTGCGGCCGGCGCCGCGCCCGACTTGCGCTCGCCTCGATGTGGCGCCGCAGCATCGATCATCGTGTCGCTCATGAACAATCCAGACGAAACGACGATTCTAACCAAACGCCTCCGCTGCCGTCATGGCGTTGTCCATCGGCACAACGGCCGATCCCCGTCATCCCGCGTCCGACGGGGCTTCCCATGGGGGTCGCCGCGCGGCCGCCGCGGCCTTGTCCACAAATACTGTGGATGGCGGTGTGCATATCCTGTACATTGGTTCGCTAAGTCGCCGCCCTGTACGGAAAACATTGCGCTGGCCAATTTCTGGCCGCGAAATTCCCCTGTCATAACAGCCAGTTGCAAAGGCCTTCCCAGACCGCTTGAGGACAGCCCCGGAAGGCGTTCCCCGCGGACCCGACCCCGGTGCCGCGCCGTGTGGCCCGCTCTTTCGTCCAGGACATCGACGATGCTGCACCGCGTTTGTCGAACCCCACCCAATCCGCATCCGGCATGACTGGCGACCTCTTTGCGCCACGACCGGCGCCACGACCGGCCGTGCGCGACGCGCCGACGCCCAGCGCGGGGCCCGTGCTCACGGTATCGGTGCTCGTGGCGCACGCGCGCCTCGCCGTCGAGCGCGCGCTCGGGCTCGCCTGGGTGAGCGGCGAGATCAGCGGCTTCTCGCGTGCGGCTTCCGGACACTGCTACTTCAGCCTGAAGGACGCGCAGGCGCAGGTCCGCTGCGTGCTGTACCGCACGCGCGCGCAGCACGTCGATTTCGCGCTGCGCGACGGCCTGCACGTCGAGGTGCGCGCCACGCCGACGATCTACGAGGTCCGCGGCGAGTTCCAGTTGAGCATCGACGTCGTGCGTCTTTCCGGCGTCGGTGCGCTCTACGAGCGTTTCGCACGCCAGAAGGCGCGCCTCGAGGCGGCGGGCTGGTTCGCGGCCGAGCGCAAGCGCGCGCTCCCGGCGTATCCGCGCGGCATCGGCATCGTCACCTCACCCCAGGCCGCGGCGCTGCGCGACATCCTGGCCACGCTCGCCCGGCGCTGGCCGTCGGTGCGCGTCGTCGTCTACCCGACGCCCGTGCAGGGCGCAGGCGTCGCCGCGCAGATCGCGCAGGCGATCGACATGGCCAACGCGCGCGCCGAGGTCGACGTGCTCATCGTCGCCCGCGGCGGCGGCTCGATCGAGGACCTGTGGGCCTTCAACGAGGAGCCGGTCGCGCGCGCGGTGTACATGTCGCGGCTGCCGGTCGTCTCCGGTGTGGGGCACGAAACCGATTTCACGATCTGCGACTTCGTCGCCGACGTACGCGCGCCCACGCCTACCGGCGCGGCGATGCTCGTCGTTCCGGATCGTGTGGCACTCGGGCAGCGCCTCGTGCCCGTCGCGCGTTCGCTGGCGAGCGCCGCGTCGCGCCGGCTGCAAACGGGCGAAGAGCGACTCGATCGCGCGCTGCGCGGCCTCGTGCATCCTGCTGCCCGCATCGCGACGCAGGCGGCGCGCGTCGCCGAACTCGCCGCGCGCCTCGATCGCACGACGCGGCACGCGCACGCGCAGCGCGCGCACCGTGCCGCAACCGCGCAACTGCGCTTCGCCCGCGAATTGCGCACACCGCTGCCCGGCGCCGTCGCCATCGAGCGCCTCGTGCCCGCTTTCGAGCGTGGCATGCGCGCGCACCTCGACGTCGCAACACGCCGGCTCGATGCCCTCGCGCAAAGCCTCGGCCATCTCGATCCCGACGCGGTGCTCACCCGCGGCTACGCATACGTCACGACAGCCTCCGGCGCGATCGTGGTCGATGCCCGCCAGGTGAGCGCGGGCGAGCGGGTGGCTCTGACGTTCGCGCGCGGTGGGGCGCAGGCGCGCGTGGAGACCGTGCGCAGCGAAGAGCGCTGACTACGCCTCCGCGGGGTCGGGATCGCCGACCGTGTTGCGGGGCGCGCGGGGTGACGGCGCGTCGCCATCCGGCGCCTGCGCGGCGATCCGCGGCGTGGTCACCACCACGTCCGCGTTCTGCCCCCGATGCCGTAGCGCGTGGTCCATGAGGACGACGGCAAGCATCGCCTCGGCGATGGGTGTCGCGCGAATGCCCACGCACGGATCGTGGCGACCGTGCGTATTGACGATCGTCGCCTGCCCCGCCTTGTCGATCGACCGGCGATCGAGTCGGATCGACGACGTGGGCTTGATCGCGAGGGCGACGCGCACGTCCTGACCGGTGGAGATGCCGCCGAGGATGCCGCCGGCATGGTTGGACAGGAAGCCCTCGGGCGTCATCTCGTCGGAGTGCTCGGTGCCACGCTGCGCCACCGCGGCGAAGCCGGCGCCGATCTCCACGCCCTTCACCGCGTTGATGCTCATCATCGCCGCGGCGAGGTCGGCGTCGAGCTTGCCGTAGATGGGCTCACCCCAGCCGACGGGCACGCCCGTGGCCACGACCTCGACTCGCGCGCCGACCGAATCACCGTCCTTGCGCAAGCGATCCATGAACGCCTCGAGCTCGGTCACGATCGAGGCATTGGCGACGAAGAACGGATTGGCGTCGACGTGCGCGAACGACTCGAAGGGAATCGGCGTCGTGCCGAGCTGCGTCAGGTGGCCGCGGATCACGACGCCGTAGCGCTCGCGCAGCCACTTCTTCGCGATGGCGCCGGCGGCGACGCGCACCGCGGTCTCGCGCGCCGATTGCCGGCCGCCGCCGCGATAGTCGCGAATGCCGTACTTCTGCCAGTACGTGTAGTCCGCGTGCCCAGGCCGAAACGTCTGCGCGATGTTCGCGTAATCCTTGCTGCGCTGGTCCTGGTTGCGGATGAGGAGCGCGATCGGCGTGCCGGTGGTGTACCCCTCGAACACTCCCGAGAGGATCTCGACGGTGTCGGGCTCGCGCCGCTGCGTCACGTGCCGCGACGTGCCTGGACGACGGCGATCGAGTTCGCGCTGGATGTCGGGCTCGGCGAGGGCCAGGCCCGGCGGACAGCCGTCGACCACGCAACCGATCGCGGGGCCGTGCGATTCGCCGAACGATGTGAATGCGAAGAGCGTGCCGAAGGTGTTGGCGGCCATGGCCGGCATCATGCCACAGGCCGCGCAGCGATCGCGGTCACGGCGCTTCGCCGCCGGCCGTGTCGTGAGCGCACGTGCGCGTGTCCTTGCCGGTGCCTCTCATGGCCGCGATGGCCGCGCGCGGCGCGGCGTGCGTGGCCGGGCCGAGCGCAGGAGCGCATCGCGCGCCGCGATCTCGCTCGTCAGGCGCCGCCCGACCTGCGCGCACACGAGGTCGCACAGGTCGAAGACCCGGGGGTCGACGATGTGGTAGTACGCGCTCGTTCCCCGCGCGCGCTTCGCGATCACGCCGAGGCGCGCGAGGAGCGCCAGGTGCTTCGAGATGTTGGCCTGACTCGTTCCCAACGCCTGCGCGAGATCGCCGACGTTGCGCTCGCCAAGGCGCAACGTGTTGAGGATGCGCAGCCGTGTGGGAACGGCGAAGGCGGAGAAGAAGGCGGCGACCTGATCCAGGGCGCGCTCGTCGAGTTCGTCCATCGATCGGCATCCGGGCGAAGGGTTGATGCGCACAGTCTACTACTCTCGGGCTACTTGTATTTATCGCTAAGTGGTTATATAGTAGCACAATGCCGCACGCCGACAACCGTCCACCGCATCGGGAAGCGCCGTGAGCACGACGATCCCGCGCCACCCCATCATCGCCGCCGTCGCGGCCTGTGCGATGTTCGCCGTCGCGCACGCCGCACCGCTCGTCACGGCGCCGGTCACCGCGAGCGACGTCGCCCCCGAATACGTGGCCGACGGCGTGGTCGAGGCCGTGCGCCAGAGCGCCATCGCCGCGCAGGTGCCGGCGCGCATCGTCGAGATGCGCGTGCGCGCCGGCGACACCGTGAAGGCGGGCCAGGTCCTGGTCCGGCTCGACGCGCGCACCGCGACCGACCAGCTCGCGACGAGCCGCGCGCAGGTCGTCGCCGCGCAGGCGCAGCTCGATGCCGCGCGCCGCGAATTCGAGCGCAACGAGCGCCTGTACGAGCAGCGCTACATCTCGCAGGCCGCGATGGACCTCGCGCAGACGAAGTACAAGGCGGCGCAGGCCGACGCCCAGGCGTCGATCGCGCAGGCGGGCGTGGCAGCCACGCAGTCGACGTTCACCACGCTCACGGCGCCGTACGCCGGGGTCGTCGCCAGCGTCAGCGCGGAGGTCGGCGACATGGCGTCCCCCGGGATCGCCCTCCTCGTCGTGTACGACCCCACCGCGCTGCGCGTCGTCGCCGCGCTCCCGGAGAGCCAGCTTGCGCGGCTCGATGCCGCTGCGCCGGTGCGGGTGACGATCCCCGGCGCATCCGACGCCGGGCGCGCGATCGACGCCACGAGCGTGCAACCGCTTCCTGTCGCCAACGTCACCACGCACACGCGCGACGTGCGCCTCGGCCTGCCGACAGGCCTGCGCGGCGTAGCACCCGGGATGTTCGCGCGCGCGGTGTTTCCGCTGGCCACCGCCGCAACTGCGGCGATCACGGTGCCGCAGTCCGCGCTCGTGCGCCGTCCCGAATACGCCGCGGTCTACGTCGTCGACGCCAACGGCCGCCCGCATTTGCGCCAGGTGCGCCCGGGCCGGATCGTCGGCGACCGCGTCGAGATCGCTGCCGGACTGCGCGCCGGCGAGACGATCGCGGTCGACGCGCTCGCCGCCGCGCGGCAATGAGCCCATGCCGCCGCCCCAGGCGCGAACGCGCGCGCGTGCGCCGCGTGATCGCATGAGCGCGCCGCTCGGCTTGTCGGGGCGCATCGCGCGCTACTTCCAGGCGGCGCGGATCACGCCGCTCCTCGCCCTCGTGCTCCTCCTCGCTGGCGTCTTCGCGGTGCTCGTGACGCCGCGCGAGGAGGAGCCGCAGATCAACGTCACGATGGCCAACGTGCTGATCCCCTTTCCCGGAGCCTCGGCCGCCGACGTCGAGCAGATGGTGGCCGCCCCGGCCGAGCAGGTCATCGCGCGCATCCCGAAGGTCGAGCACGTGACGTCGGTCTCGCAACCGGGGCTTGCGGTGGTGACGGTGCAGTTCGAGGTCGGCGTGCCGCGCATCACGGCGCTCGTGAGCCTGTACGACACGATCATGTCCAACCAGGACTGGCTGCCGCGCAATCTCGGCACCTTGCCGCCGATCGTGAAGCCGAAAGGCATCGACGACGTGCCGATCGTGACGCTCGCGCTGCGTGCGAAGGATGCGCACACCGGCGCCGCCGACCTCGAGCGCGTCGCGCATGCCATCGAGATCGACCTCAAGCGCGTGCCGGGCACCCGCGAGGTCGAGACGGTCGGCGGGCCGCGCCGGGCGATCAACGTCCGGCTCGATCCCGCGCGCATGAATGCGGCCGGCGTGACGGTGAGCGAGATCCGCAACGCGCTCGTTTCCGCCAACAACGGCGCCTCGATCGGCGAACTCGTCAGCGACAACCGGGCGGTCCTCGTCGATGCCGGTCCGTTCTTCCGCGACGCCCGCGACGTCGCCCGCCTCATCGTCGCCACCCGCGGCGGCGCTCCGGTCTTCCTCGAGCAGGTGGCGCACGTCGACGACGGCCCCCCGCTGCCGCAGCACTACGTGTGGTACGGGACCACCGGCGCCGATGCGCGCGAGTTCCCCGCGGTGGTCATGAGCATCACCAAGAAACCCGGGCAGAACGCGGTCGACGTCGCGGACGCCGTGATGAGCCGCATCGACCACCTGCGCAACGTCGTGATCCCGCCCGACATCGAGGTCGCGGTCACGCGCAACTACGGAGCGACCGCCAACGAGAAGGCGCTGAAGCTGATCGAGAAGCTCGTCTTCGCGACGGCGAGCGTGGTGGCGCTCGTGCTGTTCGCGCTCGGCTGGCGCGAGGCGGTGATCGTCGGCGCCGCGGTGGTGCTGACCCTCGCCGCCACGCTCTTTGCCTCGTGGGCGTGGGGCTTCACCTTGAATCGCGTGTCGCTGTTCGCGCTCATCTTCTCGATCGGGATCCTCGTCGACGATGCCATCGTGGTCGTCGAGAACATCCACCGGCACCGGCAACTCGATCCCGCGCGATCGCTGCTCGAGATCATTCCCGAAGCGGTCGACGAGGTCGGCGGGCCGACGATCCTCGCCACCTTCACCGTCATCGCGGCGCTGCTGCCGATGGCCTTCGTGAGCGGGCTCATGGGTCCGTACATGAGCCCGATCCCGATCAACGCGAGCATGGGAATGCTGATCTCGCTGGGGGTCGCCTTCACGGTGACGCCGTGGCTCGCGGTCCACCTGTCTAGCAAGGCCGTGCCCGCGGCGCACGGCGGCGTCGGCAGCCGGCTCGCGCCGGCGTTCGGACGCATCTTCGCACCGTTCATCGGCGCCGCGCACGCCGCGCGCAATCGTGCCCTCCTCTGGCTCGCCGTCGCGGGACTCATCGCGATCTCGCTCGCGCTGCCGGTCGTGGGCCTCGTCGTGCTCAAGATGCTGCCGTTCGACAACAAGTCGGAATTCGAGGTGGTGGTCGACATGCCGGCGGGCACGCCGCTCGAGAAGACGGCCGCGGTGCTGCGCGAGATGGGTCGCCACCTCGCCACCGTCCCCGAAGTCGCCGATTACCAGGCATTCGTCGGCACCGCGGCACCGATCAACTTCAACGGCCTCGTGCGCCAGTACTACCTGCGCAGCGGCGGCGACGTCGGCGAGTTGCAGGTCAATCTCGTCGACAAGGCGCACCGGCACGACCAGAGCCACGCGATCGCGACCCGCGTGCGTCCGGCGCTCGCCGCGATCGGCAAGGCGCACGGCGCGCGCGTGAAGGTGGTCGAGGTCCCGCCCGGGCCGCCGGTACTCTCACCGATCGTGGCCGAGATCTACGGGCCGACCGACGCCGGACGCATGGAGGTCGCGCGCGCGGTCGAGGCCGTGTTCGATCGCACGCCGGGACTCGTCGACGTCGACACCACCGTCGAGGCGCCGGCGCCGCGCACGCTCATCAGCGTCGATCGCGCCAAGGCGGCACTGGCCGGCGTGCGCCAGGACGACATCGTGGCCACGCTCAACGCCGGCCTTGCCGGCGAGGACGTCACGTACCTGCGCGACGCCTCGAAGTTTCCGGCGCCCGTTCGTCTGCAGTTGCCCGCCGAAGCGCAGGGCGACCTCGCCACGCTGCTGCAACTGACCGTGCAAAGCGCCGCCGGCAAGGCCGTGCCGCTGCGCGAACTGGTGAGCATCGATCGCGATGGCACGCGCGACCAGCCGCGCCATCACAAGGATCTCCTGCCGGTGTCGTACGTGCTCGCCGACACCGCGGGCGCGACTGACAGTCCGCTGTACGGCATGTTCGCCGCGCGGGACGCCGTGCTGTCGCTGCCGATGCCCGGCGGCGGCACGCTCGGCGAATACTTCGTGCGCCAGCCGGACGACCCGTACCGCGGCTTCAGCCTCAAGTGGGACGGCGAGTGGCAGGTCACCTACGAGACGTTCCGCGACATGGGCTTGGCGTACGCCGTGGGACTCGTGCTCATCTACCTGCTCGTCGTCGCGCACTTCGGGTCGTACCTCACGCCGCTCATCATCATGGCACCGATCCCGCTCACGATCGTCGGCGTGATGCCGGGCCACGCCCTGCTCGGCGCGCAGTTCACCGCGACGTCGATGATCGGCATGATCGCGCTGGCCGGGATCATCGTGCGCAACTCGATCCTGCTCGTCGACTTCATCAAGCTGCAGGTGGCCCAGGGCGTGCCGTTCGACGACGCGGTGGTGCACTCCGCGGTGATCCGCGCGCAGCCGATCGCGCTCACCGCACTCGCTGCGATGCTGGGCGCGTTCTTCATCCTCGACGACCCGATCTTCAACGGGCTCGCGGTCTCGCTCATCTTCGGGATCCTGGTCTCGACGGTGCTCACCCTCGTCGTGATCCCCCTGCTCTATTACGTCGCCCATCGTCGCCGCCCTGCGGCGCTCACCCAGGAGAATCCAGCATGACCTCGTGGTCGCTCGTTCGCATCATTGCCGGGGCCTTCATCCTCGCCTCGCTCGCGCTCGGCATCCCGGACAGTCCCCTATTCGTGAGCGCGTGGTGGTTGGCGTTCACCGCCTTCGTCGGCGTGAACCTCCTGCAAAGCGGCTTCACGCGCTGGTGCCTGCTGGAAACGATCCTGCGCCGGCTCGGAGTCCGTGCCGGCGTCTAGCGCGCCCGTGGCATCGACGCGCCGCGACCCCGCACCCCCAGGGGCCGGCGGCAGCGGCGCGAGGTAGCCGATGAGGAGCAGGAGCACCCCGACGCCGATGAAGGCGGCAATACGGGGCAATCCGGAAAGCGCCGCGAGGTCGAGCACGAAGAGCTTGACGACGACGATCGCGAGGAGTGCCGCGCCGGCCATCCACAGCGGGCGCACCGCCCGCCGGTGCGCGAACACCATGAGCGGCAACGCAATCGCGGTCCAGGTGAGCGTGAGGGCCGCCTGCAACGGCTTCGAGCCGACGAGGGCCGAGAGCCGCCAGGGCACGCCCAGCCACTGGTGCACCGAGCGAAACACGATGGCGCTGACGAGAAGGAAGAGCCCGATGCCGAGCCAGACGTACGCGGTGCGCGGCGTGCACGTCCTCGAGCGCGTGGCCCACGCGACGAGTGCGAACGCCACCGCGAGGAGCGTCACGTCGAGCGGATTGGCGAGCGGCAGGTAGGGCAGCGGCGGCGCGCCACCGGGGGAGAGCACGTTGGCGAGCAGGAACCAGACGCCTGCGAACGTGGCAATGACGGTGCCGGCGTGCAGCGCGTACGCATCGCGAAATGCGGCCAAGGGCCACGCGGCGGCGAACGGCGGACGCGCCACCGCGGCGAGATAGACGAGCGCAGGCCACGCCGCCGCGCAGGGCATCCACACGCTGCCCACCGGCGCGACGCGGCCGACCCATTCGCTCGCCTCCCAGCCGAGCCACGCGACCAGGACGACCGCCGACGCCGCGTGCAAGCGCGCGATCCAGGCACGGTACGGTGCGCCATCGCCAGGACCCGCGTCACCGCGCTCGAGCGCGCGCAGCGCGACCCATTGCACGATCCAGACGAGCGGCCACAGCACGATCCCGTACCGGGCGAGCGTGGTATGCGAGCGCTCCCAGTCGACGATGGCGACCACGACGAGCATGGGCAGCAGTGCCACACCGGCCCACGCGAGCCGCGGCCAGCGCAGCATGCGGGCGAGACCGAGCGCCAGGAGGACACTCACCAGCGTGTACGCGAGCATCGCCTGCGCCTCACTCGACCTTGGCAGCGTGCGGGTCAGTTCGAAGGCGCCGGCGACGAGCCACGCACCGATGCCCCACGCGAGCGCGAAGGGGGCGAGCGAGCGCTCGATCCCGCTCACCACGTCGGCATGGCGGTCGATGAGCCGCGCCGTCGTGAACGCGGCGAGCGCGACGACGATCGTGCCGAGGAACGCGGCGTTGGCAAACAGGGGGCCGTGGCCGTCCGGATGGAAGAGGCCGAACACGACCCCTGCTGCCACCTGCAACACGACAGCGAAACCGCGCGCGACCGGCTCACGCTGCACGCAGCCGATCCAGTAGACGGCCGCCGCCTCGAGCGCCCACCACGCCGGGGTCCACTCGGGGTCGACGGCAAAGGGAATCGCCACGGTGAAGAAGACGACGGCGAGCGCGGCAAAGGCGCGCGACAGGAGGGCCCATCCCGGCGCCTCGTGCCCGCGCAAGGCACGGGCGAGGACCGCGTAGAACGCCGCGAGCACGAACCCGCTCACGGCCACCCCGTAGCGCATGTCGCGCACGAGGCCCGCCTGCAGGGCGAAGGTGATGAGGGGCACGCCGAAGACCAGCAGGCCATCGACCGGACGCCGGGCCGCAAGCGGCGCCTGCCGCGCATGCAGGATCGCGACGGCGACGTAGAGGAGGAACAGCGCAACGAGGAAGGGCTCGACGGTGGCGAACTGCTCCGGACGATAGAAGCGCGCGCCCCAGAAGGCGCCCAGCACGAAGGTGAAGACGAAGCCGACCGCATTGAGCGCGCGCCACGATTTCCTGAGCGCGAGGGCGAGGATCGCGGCATTGAGCACGAGGAAGTAACCCAACAGCAGCGACGGCGACCCGCTGCGGGTCGCCACGAGGAAGGGTGCGAGGAAGCCGCCGGCCACGGCGAGCCCCGCCAGAGGCTGCGAATCGGCGCGCGCCGCCAGCACGACGGTGAGCCCCGAGATGGCAACGAGGAGCGCAAACGCGGGCGCCGTGTCGAGCACGCCGTACAAGCGCAACGCCGCGAACGTCGTGAGGTAGAGCACGCCGACGCCCGCACCCACGAGCGAGACGCCGTAGCCGTGGCGCGTGCGCATGAGGCGCGCACCCAGGACGACGAGGATGACCCCCCCCGCCGCGACGCCGAACAGGCGCACGCCGATCGGCACGGTGATCGCGTCGGCGAGATACTTCAAGAGAAAGCCGACGCCCACGAACAGCGCAATCACCCCGACGCGCGTCAGGGCATTGCCGCCGGTGAACCATGCCCAGAGCGCATTGACCGGACGCACCGGCGCCCCGCGCCCGGCCGGGTCGCGGGCGACGCTCGCGCGCGGTGGTGTCGGCGCGTCCGACGTCGGTACCGGTTCGAGCGTGCCTTGGGGCGTACGCACGAATCCGGCGGGTGTGGCCACCGCGGTGTCGTCGGCGGGCAATGGTGGCGACACCGGCGTCGCTGTCGCCGGGTGCGCTGCGGAGGCGGGTAGCGATAGCGTCTGACGGTCGTCGCGGGCGTCGTCCACGCCAGCCGCCGCCGGGACCGACACCGCTTCCGTCGCCACCGCCGGGGCGTCGGGACGCGCAGGCGCGTCCGGGACGAGCGCAATCCGCGCCTCGAGCGCTGCAACGCGGGCCTCGATCGCTGCCAGGCGGACGTCGACCGGCAACGACTCGGGCGTGGGCTCACGCGTCGCCGCAACCGCGGGCGCATCCTGCCGCGCCGCCTGCCGCGCCGCGGCCTGCGTGCGAGAGCGCCACGCCATCATCACGATGAAGCCGACGAAGGCTCCGGCCAAGCCGCCCGACCAGTCGAGCACGACGGCACCCAGGATGAAGCCGACGACCATGCCCAGCACGACGATCATGGTGGTTCCCTCGTATGCATCGCGGCGCGCCCGACGGACGCGCGCCTAACGCTGATCGCCCCGCAGCGCGAGGACCTGCGCGAAAAGCGCATCGCAGTTGGCCTGCGCCGGAGCCACCGGGGCCGCGGCGACGATACCGATGCGGGTGAACAGGCCGCGAAACCGGCGCAGCGCGCGGCCGTCGGCGGCACGGCTGAAAAAGCTCCCCCACAGGCCGCGCAACGCCATCGGCACCACCGGTACCGGTGTCTGCGCGACCATGCGCTCGACGCCACTGCGAAACGGTGCCATCTCGCCGTCGCGCGTGAGCGCGCCTTCGGGGAAGATCGCGACGATCTCGCCGGCCCGCAACGCCGCGGCAACGGATTCGAACGCCTTCTCCTTGAGCGCCGCATCGACGCGCGCCGGCGCCACGGGAATGGCGCGCATGCCGCGAAAGATCCCGCTCAGCACCGGAATGCGGAAAATGCCGTGGTCCATCACGAAGCGGATCGGCCGCGGCACGCAGGCGCTGATAACGAGGGCATCGACGTAGCTCACGTGATTGCACACGATGATGCACGGCCCCTCGTCGGGCACGTGATCGAGCCCGCGCTCGTCGACGCGGTACATCGTGTGGATGAGCAGCCACGCGAGAAAGCGCAGGAGGAACTCGGGGACGAGCCGGTAGATGAACAGCGCGACCACGGCGTTGAGGATGCCGGTGACGAGAAAGAGGTACGGGATCGACAGCCCTTCACCCAGGAGCCCGATGGCGACCCCGGCCGAGGCCACCATGAAGATCGCATTCAGGATGTTGTTGGCGGCGATGATGCGCGAGCGATGCGCCGGATCCGAACGCTCCTGGATCAGCGCATACAAGGGCACGATGAAGAACCCGCCGAAGAGTCCGATGAGGACGAGGTCGATCACGACGCGCACGTGACCCGGCCCTGCGAGAAAATCGGCGATGCCGACGAGCGAGGTGGCCGCAAGGTCGGCACTCGCCCACCACAGGTCGACGGCGAATACGGTCAGGCCGATCGAGCCGAACGGCACGAGGCCGATCTCGACCTTGCGCCCGGCCAGCCGCTCGCACAGCAGCGACCCGGTGCCGATGCCGATCGAGAAGAGCGCGAGCAGGAACGTCACCACGTGCTCGTTGCCGCCCAAGACGTTGCGCGCGAAGTTCGGAAACTGCGTGAGGAACATCGCGCCGTAGAACCAGAACCACGAAATGCCGAGCATCGACAACCAGACGATGCGATTGCCGTACGCGAAGCGGAGGCTGCGCCACGTCTCGGTGAGCGGGTTCCAGTTGATGACGAGGTCGGGCGCGACCGCGGGCGTGTGCGGAATGCCGCGGCTGACGAGCCAGCCGGCCACCGCCATGGCGATGGCGGCGGCGCCGGCGACGATCGGGCCGACCTGCGGCAGCGCCACGAGCAGCCCACCGATGATCGTGCCGAGCAGGATCGCGACGAACGTCCCCATCTCGACGAGCCCGTTGCCGCCCACGAGCTCGTCGGTGCGCAGATGCTGCGGCAGGATCGCGTACTTGACCGGCCCGAACAGCGTCGAATGCACCCCCATGCAGAAGAGCGCCACGAAGAGCGTGGCGAGATCGGCGAGGTAGAACCCCACCGCCCCCACTCCCATGATCGCGATCTCGAAGAGCTTGACCAGGCGAATGAAGCGCGATTTCTCGTACTTGTCGGCGAGCTGCCCCGCCGTCGCCGAGAGCAGCACGAACGGCAGGATGAAGATGCCGGCAGCGAGGTTGACGAGCGTGTTGGCGTCGAATCCCGAGTGTGTCGCCGCCCGATACGCGACGAAGATGACGAGCGCGTTCTTGTAGATGTTGTCGTTGGCGGCGCCGGCGAACTGGGTCCAGAAGAACGGCGCGAAGCGGCGCTGCCGCAGGAGCTCGAACTGGTTGGCCTGGCTCATGGCGATCACGCACCCCGGGCGCGGGCAGCCGATACGGCGCGGCGCCGTGCCGGTCCGCGCGACGTGACGCGACGCGCACCCGCGTCGGGCAGATGCGCGGCGAGGTAGTCGAGCACCGCGACGAGGCCCTCGCGTACCGCGGCGACGTCGGCGGTGTAGCGCACCTCGCGTCCGGATTTGCGTGCGTGCAGCACACCGGCGTCACGCAGCACGCGCAGATGATGCGCCACCGCGGTGCGCGAGAGCGGCGCCGCGGCGACGATCTGCGTTGGGGTAAGGGCCTCGCCCGGCTCGAACATGAGGAGGATCCGCTGCCGGTGCGGATCGCCCAGCGCGGTGAAGATCGTCGCCGTGCGCTGCCAGGCACGTGGAATGGCGCGTTCGTAGCTTGCTCGCATCGCGGGCCTCGCAGTCGGTGATCCGGGCGCGCACCGGCGGGCCGCACCGCATGCGGGTGCGGCGGCGCCAACGTCGCCACGGCTCGTCGATACCTGTCTATCCAACTAGTCGCGTAGGCATGTTCCACATGTATCGGAGACCTGTCAAGCGGCGCTTGCATGGTGCCGATGGACGGCGCGCGGTGTGCCCGCTCGTCGCCGCCCCGGTGTCGAAGGCGGCGGCGGAGCGGGACGTTCTCCGCGCTACAATCGCCGGATGCGAGAGTATCTCGACTTCATGCGGCAGGTGCGCGACCACGGCGTGCGCAAGGATGATCGCACCGGCACCGGGACGCTGTCGCTGTTCGGTCGCCAGATGCGCTTCGACCTCGGTGCCGGCTTTCCGCTGGTCACCACCAAGAAGGTGCATACGAAGTCGATCGTGCACGAACTCCTGTGGTTCCTGCGCGGCGACACCAACGTCGCCTACCTGCACGCCAACGGCGTGACGATCTGGGACGAGTGGGCGGACGCCGACGGCGAGCTCGGCCCGATCTACGGTCACCAGTGGCGGTCGTGGCCCACGCCCGACGGCGGCCACGTCGACCAGCTCGCACAGGTCGTCGCCGAGATCCGGCGCAATCCGGACTCACGCCGCCTCATCGTCTCGGCGTGGAACGTCGGCGAGATCGGACGCATGCGGCTGCCGCCCTGCCATGCGCTCTTCCAGTTCTACGTCGCGCAAGGACGCCTGTCCTGCCAGCTCTACCAGCGCAGCGCCGACATCTTCCTCGGGGTTCCGTTCAACATCGCCTCCTACGCACTGCTCACGCACCTCATCGCGCAGCAGACCGACCTCGACGTCGGCGAGTTCGTGTGGACCGGCGGCGACTGCCACCTGTACCTGAACCACCTCGAGCAGGCGGCAGCACAGCTCGAGCGCACACCGCTCGCCTTGCCGCGACTCGTCCTGAAGCGCCGACCGCCGACGCTGTTCGACTACGTCTACGACGACGTCGAGGTCGTCGGCTACGCGAGCCATCCGGCGCTCAAGGCGCCCGTCGCCGTCTAGGACATCCGGCGGGCGCGCGCGAGTCGCGACCGAAGCGTCACGGCTGGCGCGCGACCGCACCCCCGACGCCGAAGGCCGGACGCGCCGCCGGCAGCATCCCCAGGCGCGCCAGGACCGGGCGGAAGCGGTTGCACCGGTCGACCGACCCCGTGGCGCTCATCCCGACGCAATACTTCGAGCAGCCGCTCGTCGGGTGCTGGTGATGCCGGCGCAGGATCGCGTCGGCGACGCCGTGCCCATGTGCGGACTTCGTCTCGACGATGAACAGGTCGCCGTCGAGCGCGACACCGCCGCGATCGGCGAAGCGGATGCGGCTGTCGATCGTCACGCGCTCGCTGCCCGCCTTCGCGACCAGCGTCGTGCGCCGGTAGCTCATGTGCAGGACCGGCTCGAGCGCGCGCTCGAACGGCCGACCGTACAGCGCCTCGTGGCTGCGCCGGACGTGCGCGAGCGCGGCCGCGTCGAGCGTGCCGTACTTGTGCAGCGGATAGGCAAGACGCTTCTTGACGGTGATGCCGCGCCGGTCCTTGAGCTTGACCTCGACGTAGCACAGTGCCGCCTCGACGTACCTGCGCACGCGCACCTTCATGCGCTGGCGGCGCCCCTGGTGGTGATCGAAGTAGCTTCTGAGATTCGCATCGTCGAAGTAGCAGGTCTCGTAGGTGAAGCTGCGTCGGCCGTCGATCTCGAGGATGTCGAATGCGTCGGCGAGGTCGCCCAGCATCGCGCGCAGCACGCTCGCGTGAACGACGTACTTGCGATCGAGCCGCTCGAGCATCGCCGCCTTCGCATTGAGCGCGTCAAGCCCGATGGGGCGAAACGGAGTCGTGAGCCAGGGCGTGGTCATCGTCGAGTCCCTTGCGATAGTGGACGTTGATGCGGGCCATGTCGTTGACGTAGTCGAGCGCCGTGATCTGATACGACATGACTTGCACCCCGAGGCGCTGCGAGAGCTGCGCCCGCATCGCGACGGGATCCGACAGCGCGTGCCGGTCGATCTGGTCGAGCGTGATGCGCACGCCCTCGACCGAGCGCAGCACTCTGGGGTGATCGATCGCCCAGGCGCCGAGCACGACCAACGCCGCCACCCCGGCAGCGAAGGCGGGCGCCGTGCCCTGCACCGAGCAGATCACGGCGATCGCGACACTGCCGAAGAAATAGGTGATCTCGGTCTTGCCGATCGGCTCCGAGCGCAGCGTGAACATCGCGAGGATCGCGAACAGGCCGAAGCCGGCGGCGATGCCGAACTCGACCTTCGACAGCACGGTGAGCACGGCAAAGATGAAGACATTGAACAGTGCCGCCGCGGTGACGAGTTCCTTGTCGCGATAGCGGCGGTAGTACAGGCCGAAGACCAGGAGCAGCATCGCCGCAAGGTCGATGCCGAGGCGAATGCGCACGTCGACGGGAAAGTATTCGAGGAAGGCGTTCATGGTGGTGCGGCTCCGGGGTGGGTGACGACGGCAAGCGCGAGGGCGAACCGTCGCCTGACCCCCCACAGACGGCGCACCACCGTCGTTGATACATCGCGCCGGCCCCCAGGCGTTTCGTTGCGCGGCGGTGTATCCGGCGCACGCCAGCGCACTCTGTGTGAGGAGTTCGCCGGGCTTCACGGGTCCGGCCCACCCCCTCTTTCCGTGAGGTACGAAAGCGTGCTCACCTTGCACACCATGTTTGGCGCTCGAAGCAGGATCCTCGATCTGCTCCAGGCGAGCGCCGAGGCCGCGCTGGAGGTAGCCGAAGCGGCACGCCGTCTCGTTCGCGCCGACGACCCGACGACGGCGCTGGCGGCCGTCGCCGCAGCCCAACAGCGTGAGCGGGACCTCGCCGCGGAGATCGCTCAGGAGCAGGTCGACACTTTCGTCACCGTGCTCGATCGTGAGGACATCGCGGCAACGAGCGCCGCGCTCTCCCGCATCGCCCGGGTGATCGCAAAGTTCGCGTCCCGCCACGCGTGGGCGGCAGCGCGATTGGGCGAGGTCGACCTCACCCCGCACGTCGATCTCATGGTGGCCTGCACCGCGATCGTCGCGCGAATGACCGGCGAACTACGTAACGGCCTGCGCCTCGCTCCGCTGCGCACGCTGCAGCGCCAGTTGCAGGCGCTGGAGGCCGAAGCCGACACCCTGCACGAGACCGCGTATCGCACGCTTTGCCTTGGCGCCGCCAACCCGATGCGCGCGCTCCTCGTCAAGGACCTCCACGAGCTCCTCGAAGGTGCGATCGACCGCTGCCGCGACGCCGGCAACATCGTCTACGCGGTCGTCCTGAAGAATCACTGAGCGGCCGCCATGAGCTTCGGACTCCTGCTGGCGGTGATCGCGATGGCGCTCGCGTTCACCTACATCAATGGCTTTCACGATACGGCCAACGCGATCGCAACCGTCGTCGCAACCAAGGTGCTGACGCCCGGCCAGGCGGTCGCCATGGCGGCGTCCACCAATCTCCTCGGCGCGCTGTGGGGCACCGCGGTGGCCAAGACCATCGCCGAGGGACTCGTCGACACGGGCCTCGCACACGGCGCCGCGTTCCTCCTCGTCAGCGCGCTGCTCAGCGCGTGCCTGTGGAACCTCCTCACCTGGTGGTGGGGACTGCCTTCGAGTTCGAGCCACGGACTCATCGGCGGACTGATCGGTGCCGCGCTCGCGGCAAGCCACAACGACGCGCACGCGGTGATCTGGTGGTCGCCGGGGGTCGGCGGGCACTGGTGGCAAGGCCAGGGCGTGATTCCGAAGGTGATCGTGCCGATGATCGCCTCGCCACTGCTGGGCTTTGCCGTGTGCTTCGTGCTGATGCTGCTGCTGTCCCTCCTGCTGTTGTGGTTCTCGCAGCGTCGCGGCTTTCTCAAGCGCCTCGGCCGCACCCCCTGGGTGAGCGCGTTTTTCGGCAAGGCGCAGATCGCCTCGGCGGCAGCGATGGGGTTGTCGCACGGGATGAACGATGCACAAAAGACGATGGGCATCGTCGCGCTGGCGCTGGCCGGCGCCACCGCAGCCGGCACCTTCGAAGGGATACCGGCGTGGCTCGACTTCCTGCGCGTGCCTGCATCGAGTCGAGGACTCGAGGTGCCCGTGTGGGTGATGGTGCTCTGTGCACTGGTCATGGCCGCCGGAACCGCCGGCGGCGGCTGGCGGATCGTCCGGACCCTGGGCCACAAGATGGTGCGCCTGCATCCGATCAACGGCTTCGTCGCCGAGACCGGCTCGGCGCTCGTCATCGTCGCCGCGTCGATGTTCGGCATTCCGGTGTCGACCACGCACTGCGTGTCGTCGGCGGTCATGGGTGTGGGCGCGGCGCGGCGCTTCAGCGCCATCCGCTGGACCGTGGTCGGGCGCATGGTCTGGGCCTGGGTGCTGACGCTCCCGGTCACCGTGCTGCTCGCCTGGCTCATCGGATCCGGACTGAAATCCTTCTGATGCCGTGGTTGCACGGCAATGCCATTCCATTCCTTCCCTGCGACAAGGAGCATGACATGCGTTGTGGTTCGTTCATTTCTGCCGCGGTGGCACTCGCCGCCTCGACCCTCGCCGTGGCGGCATTCGCCTCCGACGCGACTCCGGCGGTGGTTGGTGGCGACGATGCGCCGATCGACGTGAGGACCGCGGCGACTCCCGCCGCGACCACGCACCGGGTCCTCGCGGCAACCGCGCAGGTCGACGGCGTCCGCATCGCCGAGTTGTCCGGCCTGGGCTGGGACCGCGACGAGCAGTTGCTCTACGCGATATCGGACCTGGGCTACGTGTTCCACTTTCGCGTTCGCGTGGAAGGAGACCGCATCGTTGCCGTCGATCCCGTCCACGCGGCGCCCCTGGTCGACGCGAAAGCGACAGCCACGCGCTCGGGCAAAGGCTTCAACGCCGAAGGGCTCGCGCTGGTCAACGCCGCCAACGGCACGCACGGCGACACCGAACTCATCGTGTCGCTCGAAGGCGGCGGCCGACCCGACATCGTTCGCGCGAGTCCGACCGGCGCGCTCGTCGGCCGGCTTGCGGTCCCCGGGCCCGCCGGCGACGCGAGCCGCTATCGCAAGAAAGGCCGCGGGCTCGAGGCGGTTGCGCTGCATCCTCGCTATGGACTCATGACCGCACCGGAGTCGCCGCTTCGCGGCGAGCCGCAGGACCGCCACACGCTCTACGCCGACGGTGAGCAATGGTCGTTCCCGCGCCACGCCCCCGACAGTCGGCTCAAGGGCTTCGACGTTCTACCCGACGGCAACCTCGTGGTGCTCGAGCGCACGCGCGGGACCGACGACGCCCTGACCGCAACCCTGCGCCGGGTCGACCTCGCCTCCTGCGTGCAGCCGAGCGGATGCGCCACCCGGACGCTCGCAGTGCTTCCTGCCGGGCCGGACAACTATGAAGGCATGACCTTCCTCGATCCGCGACACGTCCTGCTCGTGAGCGACAACGGTGGCGCCCCCGCGCTCGGGACGAGTTTCGTGCTCGTTACGCTCCCATGAAGCGCGGCACGCGCTCGGCCGTGCATGGGCGGATCGCCTGCGCCGCCGTCTGCGTCGCGCTCACGCTGCCTCTCACGCTGCCTGCGGCCGCGGTCGAATTCACGCCGCATGGCCGCGTGCATCTCGATTACGGCGCGCACGACGACGACGTCGCACCGATGCACGATGGCTTCCTCCTGCGACGGGCGCGGCTTGGCTTCGATGCGAAGTTCGATGCCGACTGGTCGGCGGAGATCGCGTACGACTTCGTCGACGCGCACGACGACGGCTTCCATGCGGGGTTCAAGGACGTCGTGCTGCGCTACGAAGGGTGGAAGGCCGCTGACCTGTCCGTCGGGCAGTTCAAGCTGCCTTTCGGCCTGGAGGCGCTGATGAGTTCGAACAACTCGAGCTTCGCCGAGCCGGCGTTGCCGACCAATGCCTTCGCCCCGTCGCGACGACTGGGGATCGGAGCGCACGCCACGCGTCCGCGCCATACGCTGGCGGCCATGGCCTTTGGCCCGTCGATCGACGGCGACGACACCGGCCTGGGCGTGGCCGCGCGGTTGACTGCGACGCCGATCGCGGCCGACGGGCATCGGCTGCATCTGGGCATCGCCGCGGTCGCCGAATGGCCGCACGACCCCGTCAAATTCAGCGCCTGGCCGGAGTCGCGCGTGCCCGACGTCAAGTTCGTCAAGACCGCAAGCCTCGATCACGTTCGGCGCATCGACCGCATCGGGCTCGAAGCCGCATGGCAGTCCGGCCCTGTCCTCGTGCAGGCGGAGTGGATGCGCGCTGCGCTCGATCGCAACCAGGGTGATGCCGACGCCGTCCTGACGGGAGGGTACGTCGCCGCCAGCTGGATCGTCACCGGCGAAGCCCGGACCTACCGCAACGGCGTGTTCAAGAGCGTTCCGATCGGTCGGCCGGAGGGGACCGTCGAGCTCACCGCGCGCTTCAGTCGTGTGGACCTCGACGATGGCAGCGTGCGTGGCGGCACCGAGGACAACCTGACCGTGGGGCTCGTCTACTACGCCAATCGGCATCTGCGCCTCATCGCCAACGCGATCAAGGTGAACAGTGCGCGCCGCGGCAAGACGGATGATCCGAACCTTCTCGTCATTCGGATGCAGCTTGCCTTCTAGCACTGCGCATCGGTGCCGTCCCGACGCGGGCGGGGACTCCCGGCAACGCGTCCGCGCGCCGAGGCGGCGCGGCCTGCTAGGATTCGTCGTGCGAGCCGCGACGGCGAGCACGGCCGGGCGCCGTGCCGACGCCGGCGCGCCTGGGCTGCCCCGCGATGAACGCCGACGAACCTTCCGCAGCGCGAAACCCGTCGGGTGCGACGGCGGTGGGCACCGCACCGGCGTCGCCGGCATCGGACGCTGCCCTGGTGCAGGCGTGCCGCGACGGCGAGGCGCGGGCCTGGGAGCGACTCGTGCTGCGCTTCGAGCGCCTGATCTACACCGTCCCGCGGCGTGCCGGGCTCGGATCCGACGACGCGGCCGACGTGTTCCAGACCGTGTTCATGCGCCTGCACCAGCAACTGCACGCGCTGACCCAACCGGAACGCGTGCAGGCCTGGCTCGTGACGACGGCGCGACGCGAGACCTTGCACCTGTTGCGCCAGCGCAAGCGCACGACGTCACTGGACGGTGCCGACGGCGATCGCGAGGCGTTCGAACCGATCGATCCCGACCCCCTGCCCGAGGAACTCCTCGAGACGCTGCAACTGCAGCATCGGGTGCGGACCGCGCTGCCACAACTGGGCGAGCCCTGCCGCAGCCTCCTCGAGACGCTCTACGGCCAGGACGAGGCACCGTCGTACGCCGCGGTGGCCGCGCAGCTCGGCATGGCGATCGGGAGCATCGGCCCCACGCGTGCGCGCTGCCTTGCGCGGCTGCGTGCGCTGCTCGAAGCCTCGCCATGAGACGAGCGCGCGTATCTACACCCGGCCTCGCGCCTCTGTGGTTGCGATTGCCATCGTGCCCGACGAGGACCCGACCATGACCGACCCGCGCAGCGCACTGCCGGAACACGCGCTCGGTGAGCTCTTGCGTCAAGCCGCACGCGACGAGGCGCCGCCGGCTGCTGTGCGCGCTCGCGCGATCGCCCTCGATGCGCGCTCCACGCGCCTCGGCCAGCAGGCTGCCGGACTGCTGCGCCGCCTCATTGCGGTCGCGCTACCCGATGCCGCCGCACGCTCGCCGTTCGTGCCCGCGCTGGGTGTGCGCGGCGGGCCGGGTGCGGGGCGGCAGTGGCTCTACCACGCTCCGGATTGCGAGATCGATGTCCGGGTGGTGGCACGCGCCAACGAGCGCTGGAGCGTCGTCGGGCAACTCTTCGGTGAACTCGCCGCCGTGCGCGTCGTGCTCGAGGGCGCGGGCAGCGCACGCAGCGCCGAGATCGACGCCACGCGCGAGTTCGTGTTCCTCGACGTCCCCTCCGGGGCCTACAGCCTCGCGGTGCAGGCCGGTGACGTCGAAGTGGTCGTGCCGCACATCGAGGTCGGATAGGGCCCACGCCCGATGCCTGAACCGCACGCGGCCCGTGCGTCCGACACGCGTGCCGACGCGCACGCCGCCGCGTTGATGGCGACACGGCCCGGTGCCGACGCCACCTCGTGGCAACGCGCCGGCGACGTGCCGGCAGCCGAGCTTGCCTGGGCCCTGAAGCGCGCCTGCGACGCGGCCTGGACCACCGACCCGCCTCGGACCCGGCGCGCAGCCGAACTGCTCGCCGCGCTCGCGGCGCGGGAGCCGGACGCCGTGGTGAGCGCGCTGGCCGCGTGGGTGCGCGGCATCGGCTGCCTGTCGCAGGGACACATGGACGCCGCGCTGCACGCGCTCGACGAGGCGAGTGCGGCCTTCGCGGCACTGGGTCGCCGGCACGAAATGGCGCAGACGCAGGTGGGCCGGCTGATGGCGCTGTCGATGCTGGGCCGCCACGACGAGGCGATCGCGTGCGGCGCCACCGCCCGCGCCGAGCTCGACGCCGCCGGCGACACGCTTGCCGCCGGCAAGGTCGAACTCAATCTGGGCAACCTCGCCGCACGGCGCGATCAGGCCGATCGCGCGACGCGCCATTTCAACGAGGCGCGACGACGTTTCGTCGCCGCCGACGAACCCGAACTCGAGATCATGGCGATGTTCGGCCTCGCCGAGGTCCATGCACAACGACACGAGTTCGAACGTGCCGTCGCCTTGTACGAGGATGCGCGCACGGCCGCGCAGCGCGGCGGCTTTGCACTCATGATCGCGTCGATCGACGGCGATCTGGGCGCACTCGAAATGCGTCGCGGCCGCTACGACCACGCGCTGCGCCACCTCGAGCGCTCCCGCCGCGGTTACGCCGAGCTCGACGTGCCGCACTATCTCGCCGTCGCCGAAGAGACGCTGGCCGACGCCTATCTCGAACTCAATCTGTTGCCGGAGGCGCTTGCACTCTACGAGCGCTCGCTTGCCACCTACACCGCCGCCGGCCTCGTCACCGATCGGGCCTGGGCGCTCGCGCAGCGTGGTCGCGCGCTGACGCTGCTTCGTCGCGACGACACCGCGCTCGACTCCCTCGACGCTGCCGACGAGATCTTCGCGGCCGATGGCAATGCAACCGGCGAGGCACTCGTCGCGGTGTGGAAGGCCGAGCTTCTGCTGCGGCAGGGACGCTGGCTTGCCGCGGCGCAACGGGCCCGCGACGCCGACGCCACACTCACCGCCACGCACCGCCGCAGCTGGCAATTGCACGCACGCGGCCTGCTCGCCCAGGCGCTGCGCGGTGCGGGTGACCACGCGCAGGCCGAAGCGGTCGCCACGGCCGCCGCGCAAGATGCCGATACGTTGCTGCTCGCCCCCGCACAGCGCCGCTTGCGCCTGTTGCTGGGGCTCCTCGCCCGTGACCGCGGCGACGTGGCGGCCGCGCGGCGCTGCTTCGAGGCCGTGATCGAATCGATCGAGTCGCAGCGGGGCACGTTGCCGAGCGAAGAGTTCCGCGCCGCGTTCCTCGGCGACAACCTCGTCGCGTATCGCGAGCTCGTGCGCATCGGTGTCGAGGACGCCGACGCCGCGCTGACCCTGCAGTGGATCGAGCGCGCGCGAGCACGCTCACTCACCGACTCCATCGCCGCGAACCGTGACGACGACGAAGAGGCCGATGCGGGTGCGCTCGCGCTCAGGCACCTGCGCCGCCGCCTCGATCACTGCTGGCGCATGCTCGCACGGCCGCGCAACGCCGAAGGCGACGACGCGGATCGCCTCCTCGACGAGGCCCACCGCCTCGAGAGCGAGTTGCTCGAAGCCGGCCGGCGCCGGGCACTCGAGCGCACCGTCACGGACCGCACGCGGATCGGGACGCGGCTCGACGTCGCGGCGCTGCACGAGGCGCTCGCACAGGACACGGCGCTCGTCGAGTACTTCACGGTCGACGATGCGCTCCACGCCTGCGTCGTCGCCGGTGGCACGGTGCGCAACGTGCCGCTGCCCGCCCGCCTGCCGCAGGTGCAGGCGATGCTCGAACAATTGCGCTTCCAGACCGACACGCTGCGGCACGGCACGCAGCGCCTCGCGCATCGCATGCCCGAGCTGCGACGGCGGGCCCTGTTCCATCTCGGGCGGCTGCATGCCGCGGTGTGGGCGCCGCTCACCCCGCTGCTGGGTGAGCGGCGCGTCGTCGTGGTCCCGCACGGTGTGCTGCACTACCTGCCGTTTGCCGCGCTGCACGACGGCGCCCGCTTCGAGATCGAGCACCGCGAGCTGTGCCGCGCGCCGAGCGCCGCGGTCCTGCTGCACTGCCTGCGGCGCGCGGATGTCCGCTACGACAGCGCGCTCGTCCTGGGTTACGCGGGAACGCAGCTGCCGCACGTGCGCGCCGAGCTCAAGGCGGTCGCAGGGCGCTTCGCGCACGCGCAGCTCATGCAGGGCGCAGCGGCGAGCACGCATGCCCTGCGCGCCGCGGGAGCGAGCGACGTGCTGCACATCGCCTGTCACGCGCATTTTCGCCACGACAGCCCGCGGTTCTCGGCGCTGCATCTGGCCGACGGCGCGTTCACCGTCCGCGACGCGGCGCGGCTCGAGCTGCACTGCGCCCTGGTGACGTTGAGCGCGTGCGAGACCGGCGTGAGCGCGGTGATGCCCGGCGATGAGCTCATCGGCCTCACCCACGCCTTCATCTGTGCCGGCGCCGCACGCGTACTCGCGAGCCTCTGGACCGTGCAAGACGACGCCACCGCGTCGTTCATGGAAGGCTTCTACGACCGGCTGTGTGCGGGGGTGCGGCCCGGACGCGCGCTGCGCGAAGCCCAGCAGGACGCGTTGCGCTCGCACGCGCACCCGTACCTGTGGGCGGCGTTCGCGCTGCACGGCGGCTGGTAGCTGGACGCGCGCGGACACTGCGCTAGACTCGCCCTGAGCGCCACCAGGCGCGGCCCCTGTATCAGCACAGCGGGTGGTCGCTCTGTGGGAAAACACCGACGTCCCGAATCCGATGCCACTCGCCTCGATCATGCTCGAAATCCGATCCTGCTTCGCCGGCGCGGCCGTGTGCGCCTTGCTCGCCGGATGCGGCGGCGGCTCCGATGTCGATGGCACCACGTCCGCTGTCGATGTCCATGCCCCCGTCGCTGCGGTCACGCCGCGCTCCGGCGCGGAACCCATCGCTACGCCCAGCGCCGAACCCGACGAGGTGATCGTCAAGCTGTTTCGGACCGAGGACCTCGCGGCCATCCTCGGCGACTACGGCCTCACGCTGCTCGATCGCTTCGGATCGCGCCCGATCTACCGTCTTCTGGCGGCATCCGGCACCGACACCGAAGACCTCGCCGAGGAGCTCGCCTCCGATCCGCGCGTGCAGTACGCGCAGGAGAACCTGATCGCCGAGACACCCGAGGGGCGACGCCGCCACGTCTGGGCGATTGGCGGCAACGCCGGCGTCTACGCCGCGCAATGGGCCACCCGCGCGCTGCGCCTGGGTGAGGCGCACGCGGTGAGCACCGGGCGCGGCGTCACGGTCGCCGTGCTCGACAGCGGCGTGGATGCGGCGCACCCGGCGCTCGCCGGACGCCTCGTCGCCGGCTTCGATTTCGTCGACTTCGACGATGATCCGAGCGAAGTCGGAATGTTGGGTGATGCCGGCTTCGGCCACGGCACGCACGTCGCGAGCCTCGTCGCGCAGGTCGCACCCGACGCGCGCATCATGCCGATCCGCGTCCTCGATCGCCACGGCATGGGCAACGTCTGGGTCCTCGCCGAGGCCCTGCTGCACGCGGTCGATCCCGATGGCGTCCCCGCCACCGACGATGGGGCGAAGGTGATCAGCCTTAGCCTCGGCACCCTGCACAAGACCGAGTTGCTCGAGGACGTGATCGACCTCGTCGACTGCGAGGACGATGCCGACGTGGACGTGGACGATGCGCAGGACGAGGATGACGCCGTGCGTTGTGCCGTTGGCGGGGCTGCCGTCGTGGTGAGCGCTGCCGGCAACTCCGGTGACGAGACGCTGCATTACCCCGCGGCGGAAGAACTCGACGCCGCGCTGGCCGTGGCCGCGAGCACCGAAGCCGGTACACTCGCCCAGTACAGCACGCGTGGTCCCTGGGTGCAACTCGCCGCTCCCGGCGACCGGATCGTGGGTGCGGTCCCTGGCGGGCAATGGGCAGTATGGAGCGGCACGTCGATGGCCACGCCGATGGTCGCCGGCGCCGCGGCGCTGCTGCGCGCCGCCCACCCGACGTGGCAGCCAAGCGAAGTCACGCATCGGCTCATCGCCGACGCCGCGCCATTGTGCGACACCGCGTTGCGGCAGGTCGACCCGGCGAGGACGTTGACTGGAACGAGCGCGCCGCGCGCGACGTGCGGCTAGCGCGCGTCGATCGGACTCACGACGCCGCGACCGCCGCGATTCAGGACGTGGGTGTAGATCATCGTCGTGCTGACGTCCGAGTGACCGAGGAGTTCCTGCACGGTGCGGATGTCGTAGCCGGCTTCGAGCAGGTGCGTCGCAAATGAATGGCGCAGCGTGTGCGGCGTTGCAGGCTTCGCGACGCCCGCGCCGCGCACCGCGTTCTTCATCGCGCGCTGGAATGCCTGCTCCGACAGGTGGTGCCGTCGCTCGACGCCATCGCGCACGAGGATCTCCCGGCGGGAGAATTCGACGTCCTTCACGCGGAGCCGCATCGCCTCCAGGATGCGCAACCCCGTGCCGTAGAGCAACGATCCGATCAACCGATGCACGCCGTGAAGGCGCGCGAGCACGCGCGAGACCTCGTCGCGGGTGAGCACGACCGGGAGGCGCGCAGGCGTCCTGGCGCGCTCGACATGGTCGAGCCAGGGAAGCTCGACGCCGAGCACCTCCTTGTAGAGGAACAGGATCGCGCTCTTCGCCTGGTTCTGCGTCGACGCGGCCACACGCCCCTCGACCGCCAGCGACGTCAGGAAGGCCTCGACCTCACCGGCGCCGAGTCCGGACGGATGGCGCTTGCCGTGGAACACGACGAAGCGCCGGACCCAGTCGCAGTACGCCTGCTCGGTGCGAAGGCTGTAGTGCTTGACCCGGATCCGTTGGCGGACACGATCGAGCAGCAGAACCGGCGGCTTCGCCTCCACGGAACCCGGCCTTTCGGCCCCCCATTCGCAATGCAGTCCCGTGATTCTCGGGAACTTTGCGCACCGTCTCCCATCGTCCATTCGGGCGAGCGGAGGCGGCCATCACGGCCGAAACGCGGCGTGGCAAGATGGCGGATTCGCGTCATACTTCACGTTCGGCGTCAGAATCACATTTCTGTCCGCGAAAGGCTCGTAGCAATGTTTGGTGCCAGGATGAAGCCAGAAGAAGTGTTCACGCCTCGTTCGGCTGAGGTGAATCTTGAGATGTACGTGGCGCGCCCGGAGTTAGAGCAGGCACTTCATAACGCACTACGCGGGAATCTTCACATGTTGATTCACGGCGAGAGCGGAACAGGGAAGTCTTGGCTCTACAAGAAGACGTTCAACGATCTGTCCGCCACGTACCTGGTCGCAAACCTCGCCAATGCCTCCCGTCTAGGAAACATTACCGCCGAGCTCAAGAACCTCGTCGACAGACAAGGTCGTGCGACGAAGATGGGGTATGAAGAAGAAAAGTCAGCCGAAGCGTCCGCCGGTTTCGCATCTGGGTCATTGAGTCACAAGGGTGGCTATGAGATCGGGCAAAAGGAGCCTTTCGAACGAGCGCTGGAAGTTCTGAGGGCAAAGGCTGGCAAGAATCCGGCGGTGTTGGTCTTTGACAATCTTGAAGCTGCGTTCAACGACGCCATGCTCAAGGAACTGGCCGATCTGTTGATCCTCTGTGATGACGAGCGCTACGCCGCGTACAAGGTCAAGATTTTGATCGTCGGCGTTCCTGGCGGAGTAAAGGAGTATTACTACAAGACTCCGCACCACGCCACTGTTGCCAATCGGATATACGAGCTACCGGAGGTTTCGCGTCTCCAAAGAGCTGAGTGCGAGGCACTTGTTCGCAAGGGGTTCGAATCGAAGCTGGGATACAAGGTCGATTCGCTGCCTGAGTTGCAGAAGCACGTCAGCTGGATATCAGATCGGATTCCGCAGACCGTCCACGAGTATTGTCTGGAGCTCGCATTCGTCTGTGAGGCAGGTCGCCATGTTGACGATCCCTCCATTTCTTCGGCCGATGAGGCGTGGCTGTCGAAGTCGCAGTACCATGCATACTCGGTCGTGGAGTCGCACATGAACGAGCGAGACACGAAAGCCGGTCGCCGGAATCAGACGCTTTACGCGCTTTCTCTGTGTGAGGGAGAGCAGTTCAAGTCAGCCGAGATCGAAGCTCTTCTCCGAAAAGAGTTTCCTACCTCCACATACGAGACAACGCTGAATCCAGCCCAAATTCTTGCTGCGCTCTCGACTGGTGATCGACCGATAGTCAAACGCTCGCCCAAGGGGGATGCTTTCACCTTTGCTGACCCAAGGTACCGAATGGTTCTTCGAGCGATGCTATCGAAGACGAGCGACGAGAGAGTAGATCGGAAGCCAATATCCAGCCAGGACTGACGCCGAACCATTCCATCGAGCGGACAGTCAACCGGCTACGCCGGTCGCCTGCCGCTCATGTCAAACGTTAGCCTTCATCGACCAACTACAACGGAGCATCGGCTTGAGAACCAGCGCCAAGACTTCGAGTTCGATCGAACGAGTCAGCGTAAAGAACGCGTTCAATCCCATTCTGTGGGTTTGCGGTCTCATCTCAGCACCAGCCACCGTCGCATGTGGTTTCGCGGCCAATCCGTCCTGGCTCTTGACCTTGCTCGCCCTCGGCCCAGTTGCAGTAGCTGCGTTCTCATATCTCTACTTGCTGTTCGTTGATCCCGACCGTCTTCAGTCCGAGAGCTTTCAACTCCGAAAGCAGGCTCTCGAGTTGATCGAAGAAAAGGGTACATTTGGTGTCATTGACGCTTCGACGATCGAAGTCATTTCTAACCCTGACCTACCTGCTTTGCCTTCGCCGCGCGATGAGGTGGGCAAATGAGGAAGGCTTACGTCCTGATTTTTTCAGAGGCAACGGGTGGTCGCGAAGCGATGCGCAATTGGGCAAACCAGGAGGCTTCCGTGCTGCATTGGCGATATGACATGCCAAACTCTTTCTATTTGATCTCGGAGGCATCGGCTGCGGAACTTTCTGCATCGCTGACATCGTTCATTGGAAAGAAAGGGCGCCATCTGATCATGGAGGTTAGCGATAATAGGCAAGGCATATTGCCAAAGGACACGTGGTATCTCCTCAGAAACAAGGCGAGGAAGCCTCCTGAAGGCTAACCCTGCGCTCAACCGGACGGGCCGGCACGGGGCACGTCGTTGGCACGCATCGGCGCGGCCCACCGGTTAGCTAGCACTCTAAGGACTTCCTCTTTGCAAGCGCTTTGTTGCTTTGCTGGTGGGACAGACTGCAGATCTCTAAACGGCCTCGTGATGAGCGAATGAAGTCGCTCGGGCCAGCATAACCAGCCGCGCGTGCGGTCCCAATTCGTTAGTCGGCCTCGAATGCGGCCTGCAAGTTAATCGGGGTGTCCGCGCGCCGGTCTGACCTGTTCAGCAATAGCGTTGACGCTCG
>JADZDD010000040.1 GCA_020851235.1 Burkholderiales bacterium
CGCTCGGCCGCCAGCTCTTGTCGAAGAATGGCTCGAGCGGGCTGTACAGGCGCAGGATCACGAACCAGCCCTTCCTGGGGTCGGTCTGGATCCAGTTGCCACGCGTGACGCCGGCGGGCTGCGTGGGACCGAAGTAGATCGTCGTCGAACCGTCGGCGCCCGCGACAGCGGCCGGGGATGGGTAGCTTTGGCTCCCGGCACGCGGGTAACGCTGCGGCGTGTCGAGCATCGAGCGGGTGACGTTGTCGTAGACCGTAAACGACCAGAAGTTCGCCTCCGGTATCCCTTTGGGCAGCGTCACCTTGTAGGTCCTCGCGCCGTCGAAGTAATTCTTCTGTGCATCCACCATGGCGAGCAGATACTGCGAGCCGGCGCCGGGCAGGCGCATCGCCATCGCCGGCGTGATGCCGGTGATGCCATAGAAGAAGGCCGTCCGCGCATCCATGGTGCGGTAGCCGGTGGGTGGGTACGGCTTGACGCCCTCTTTCGTGATCTCGGGGATCGGCGTCTCGAACTCGTAGCCGACCTGGAACAGGAAGTTCGACCACGCCGAGCCGGGGTAGAAGTACCACGACGGGTCGCGCGGCGCGATGAACAGACTGCGGGCGGTGGCGTTGGCGAGCGCCAGCGCTTCGGTCATGGTTTGCTTCATCCGCGCCGTGGGATTGAAGGGCTTGCCCTTGACGATCCCAACGGAGGCCATCGGACCCATCAGTTCCGCGTCGAGCGAGGTGGCCGGCTCATGCTGCACGACCTCGTTGAGCATCTCGTAGAAGCTCCAGTCGTTGGGCGGAACGGTGTTCATCACCTTGCCGCTCAGGTTGTGGAAGACGGTGGCCGGTGGCGGCGTGATCCGGCCGAGCCTCCCCTTGCCGGCGAGGAACTCGGCGATGGGCGTGCCGACGCCGCCGATCTCGTACGGATAGACCTTGGTGAACTTCTTGATGGCTTCGACCGCCGGCTTGGGATCGTTGTGATTCTTCAGCGACGAGCGGCCGAACCACAGGACGGAGTTCGTACGGGTGCGCGCGACAAAGAATCCTCCGGTGGGCAACTCGCCCCGGTAGTCCGGTCCGACGATCAGATACTTGCCGCCCTCGCCGCGATCGGGTCCCGGTATGCCGAGGTCGGTGACCCAGCGGAACCACGCATCCTGCACGATGCCGAGGAACCCGGGCGGCGTTTCGAGCACGATGGGCCCCTTGTCGAGATCGAGGAAGCCCATGACGTAGATCGTGTCGGCATTGGCCGTGAGGAACAGCGACCTGGCGTCCATCAGTTCTTCGAAGACGCCGACCTCGTTGGCCTTCATCCCGACACTCATCATGCCCTTGCGCAGCGCCTGGATGCTGACCCCCCGCATGTTGTCCATGAACACGCGGTACGCATTGGTGAAGTCGAGATGGTCGTAGACCTTCGCGAGCGTCTCCTTGCTCGGCGCGCCGTCCTTGAAGTTCAGCACGCCAGCGCGAGTCTCGACCTTGTCCGGCGTGGTGATCGACGCGGGGATCGCCGATCCCGTCTGCGCCGGGGCCACGCCGGGCAGTGCCAGTACCGCACCGCCGGCGACGATCGCCAGGGTCTTGCGTAGATGCTGCAACATGTCGTCTCCTTTCAAAGGGCTCGCTTGGGTCTGCGTCTATCGAATGGCCGGAGCGGCAGGGCGGTGATCCACGGCGGAACCGGGGTCGTCATCTTATCGTCGGCGGCAGCGCCACCCAAGCCGACGCCACCCGAATCACTTGCGGCGTGCAAGCGGTAACCAGTGCAGAAAGCCGAAGAGCAGCGTCAGGCCGATGCTGTCGAACAGGGGTCCTGGGTGGCGCCTGATCCAGCGAAGGGCGAGCAGCACCTCGAGCAGATGCGCGGCCAGCAGGGCGACCGCAACGACTTGCAGCAACCGCGTGACGCCTGCCGCCGGCAGGGCAAAGGTTCCGGCGAGAGCGAGTACGTAGATGGCGAGGCAGGCAGCCTTGAGCGCGTTGTTCATTGCTTTCTCTTGTTTTGGTCACGATGGATGATCGCGGCGTACCGTCACCGGCTGAGGATGTGAACCGCGACGGCGGCCTCTTCCACACCCTGCATGCCGCCGCCGTTCTCCTGGATCGCGTGGCGGGCGCCTTCGACCTGGCGCGCGCCCGCTTCGCCGCGCAGTTGCGTGACGAGCTCGTAGAGCTGACCGATGCCGGTGGCGCCGAGCGGATGGCCCTTCGATTCGAGGCCGCCGGACACGTTGATCGGCATCCTGCCGCCCAGCGTGAACTCGCCGCGCTCGGCCGCGGGGCCGCCGCCACCGAGCGGCACGAAGCCGAGATTCTCGGACTGGATGATCTCGCCCATCGCCGAGGCGTCGTGCACTTCGGCCACGTCCATGTCCTCGGGACCGAGACCGGCGATGTCGTAGGCCTGGAGTGCTGCGAGACGGCTGACGTGCTTTTCCGGCTCGTCGATGCGGCGGTTGCTGAAGCTGCGGATGACGCTCGCTGCCACCTTGATCGAGCGACTGCGGTCGGCACCGATGCGGCGCAGCCCTTCGTCGGTGCACAGGACCGCCGCCGCCGCGCCGTCGGACAGCGGTGCGCACATCGGCAGCGTCAGCGGATAGGTGATCGGTGGCGCCGACAGCACTTCGTCGATGGTCAATGGTCGCCGAAACTGCGAGTAGGGGTTGTGCGCCGAGTGCTGGTGGTTCTTGGCCGACACGGCGGCGATCTGCCGCTGCGTGGTGCCGAAAGTCTTCATGTGCCAGCGGCAGAATGCCGCGTAGATCGCCATGAACTTGCTGTACGGGCGCTCGGATTCCGAACCCGGCGGCGGCGTGATGCCTTCGCCCATCCGGATCAGGGTCGCGTAATTCTCCTCGGCGCGGGAGACGTCCCAGCCGCCTTCGAAGATCGCCAGCGCCTTCGCCTTGTCGGCGATGTTCATCTTCTCCGCACCGATGGCGAGCGCCACGTCGGTGGTTCCCGCCCTGAGACTCTGCACCGCGAGATTGACGGCCGAGCTGCCCGAGGCGCACGCATTCTCTACGTTGTAGACGGGGATGCCTTCGATGCCGATCCGGCCGAACACGACCTGGCCGGGAATGGCGAGTTGCCCCTGCAGCGCGCCGTTGGTCATGCCCGAGTAGTACGCGGCGCCGATGTCGGCGATGGCGCAGCCGGCGTCTTTCAGCGCTCCCTGCAGCGCTTCGCCGGCCAGATCGTGCAGGCTGCGATCGAGGTGGCGACCGAACACGGTCATGGCGATGCCAGCGATGTAGACGGCTGTCATGAAGGCTCCTTGTGTCTCGCGGTGGGGAGGGCGGGCAGCGTTCAAATCCGACGCGCCGTGTCCTTCCAGTAGGCCGCGCGCAGATCCTTCTTCAGCACCTTGCCGACGGGGCTGCGCGGGAGCGACTCGACGAAGTCGATCGACTTCGGCGCCTTCACGGAGCCGAGCCTGTCCTTGCACAGCGCGATCAGTTCGTCGGCCGTGGTGGTCTGCCCGGCGTTGAGCTCGACCACCGCCTTGACCGCCTCGCCCCACTTCTCGTCGGGCACGCCGATCACCGCGCAGTCGCGCACGGCCGGGTGGCCCCACAGCACCTGCTCGACTTCGCTCGGGTAGACGTTGAACCCGCCCGAGATGATCATGTCCTTCTTGCGGTCGGTGATGTGCAGGTAACCTTCGGCGTCGAGGTGACCGATGTCGCCGGTGTGCAGCCAGCCGTCGACGATCGTCTCGGCGGTCTTCTCCGGCGCCTTGTAGTAGCCCTTCATCACGAGGTCGCCGCGCACGCAAATCTCGCCGGTGGCGCCGATCGGCAGGATCTCGTTGGCATCGCCCAGGATCTCGACGCGCACCAGCGGATTGGGACGGCCGACCGAGGACAGGCGCTCGTCGGAGGCGATCGTGCCGCCCGCGAAGTGCTCGTCCGGCGGCATGAACGAGATCGACGCCGGCGCTTCGGTTTGCCCGTAGCCACCCATCATCACCGGACCGATCACTTCGATCGCCTGCTTCAGTTTCTCCACCGACATCGGCGCTGCGCCGTAGAGGAAATACCGGAGCGACGAGAAGTCCACTTTCTTCCCGAGGTCGGGAATGTCGAGCAGCCGGTAGATCACCGTCGGCGGCAGGAACAGCTCGGTCACCTTGTGCTTCGGAATCGCACCGAGCAACAACGCAGGATCGGGCCTGGTCACCACCACCACGGTGCCGCCGCGCGCCGTGCAAGGCAGCGACAGCAGACCGGCGGTGTGCGTCATCGGCGCGGCGGCGAGATTCACGGGAGGCTCGTCGGCACGGTAATGACAACCCATGATGAAGTGAGCGCAAAAGGTCTGCGCGCTGCGGTGAGTGTTCATCACCCCCTTCGGCATGCCGGTGGTGCCGCCGGTGGCCGACAGCATCACCACGTCGTCCATGTCGACCGCGACGTTCGGCTTCGAGGCCGGCTGCCCGTCGACCCAGGCCGGCAGCGACACCGCGCCGGTCACTTCGGCCGCGTCGCCATCGACGCAGATCCATCGTCTGACTTTGCGCAGCTTCGGCTGCAGCCCGGCGATCACCGGCGCGAACGCCTTCTGGAAGAACAGCAACTCGCAGTCGAAGGCGTCGAGCACGTAGAGGTTCTCTTCCGCGGAGTTACGGGCGCCGACCGGGATCCAGCACATGTTGGCGCGCCAGAGGCCGAGCGTGCAGGTCCAGGCGGTGACGTCGTTGCCCGCCCATACGGCGCCCTTGGTTTCTTTCGGCAGGCCGGTGGCGAGCAGCGCGTTGGCGATGCGGCAGGACAACTCGCCGACCTCGTCGAAGCGGTAGCTGCGCTCGTCCTGGATGTAGGCGGCACCTTTCGGATTGATGCGCCAGCCACGGTCGAAGAAATCGATGATGGCCATGATCCGGGCTCAGAGTGGGGTGACGGTGGCGCGCGCCAGGCCGCGCTGCTCGAGGAAGCCGAGCAGGTAGCGGTGGCCGAACGCCTTGCTGGCGGAGGCGAAGCCGACGCGGTTCGTTTCACCGTCGAGCAGCTTCATCACCGCCGCGGCGTGCAAGGCGCCGGTCGAGATGTACGGCGTTATGCCGTGGACGGTGGCGCGCACCGCCGCAAGCTGGCCGCGGCCGATCGCGAAGTCCGCGGTGCGCGTCACCGTGGTTCTCTCGCGAGGTGGCATGGCAGGCGTGGTCGAATCGACGATGCCCTTGATTACCGCGTCCTGTTGCTCCTTGGGCAGGTGCTTGTACTCCGTCTCCCATTTCTGTACGAGGCCGTGGACCAGCTGCATGACGTTGTTGTCGTAGAAGCCGACCCAGGACGTGCAGCAGCGAACGCGTCCGTCCTGTTCGAAGGTCACCGGCAGCGACGTGCCGCCCCACGGAATCGAGAACACCGGCTGCACGAAGCTCGGGTCGACGACATTGGCCGACGCGCCGAGCGCGTGCGGCACCAGTCTTTTTTCCCAGAGGTAGCACTGCTCAGCGCGGAGGAGCTCGAAGATCGATGCCGTGGACCCGATCGTGACGCCCGACGCGGCGAAGCGCGGGCCGCGACACAGCGTGGCCGTCTCGAGCACGTCGACACCCGGCGTCTCGAGCGCGAGTTCGGCCGCGATCTCCGCGAACGTGTACATGTAGGCGGTCGACGGCGACACCAGCAGGCCGGCCTGCCGGTACGCTTCGCCAAACTGCTCGCGCACCGCGCGGATGTAGCCTTGCTCGCCGGTCGTGTCGATGTGGTGGCAGCCGGCTTTCAGCGCCGCCTCCACCGTGGTCAGGCCGAACTTGACGAAGGGTCCGACCGTGTTGCACACCACCTTCGCCCCCTTGAACACCCGCGTCAGCGCATCCACCGTGTGCTCGGATTCGACGATCTCATAGGTGGCGGATTCGAGGCGCACGACGCGCTGCGCCATCATCTCCTGCACGCGCTTCGCGTTGCGCGCGACGGCAGTGAAGGGGATGTTCTGGTCGATCAGCCAGTCCATGATCAGCATGCCGGTGTAGCCGCTGGCGCCATAGATGACGACGGGGTGCTTGGCCATTGGTTTCGCTCGTGGGTTGAACGGGGTTGGGGGTGCGCGGCGCGGAATCGCGGTCGCCGCGACGAGGGTTCAGTTCTGCGACCAGCCTTCGGCGTAGAGCTGCTGTGCAAGCAGCCCCAGGCGCATGGTCAGGACGTAGTTCTCGCCGTCCTCGATGAGTGCTGCGCGCGCGTCGCGATAGAGTCGCTCGATCGGGTACTCGCGCGAGGTGCCGAAGCCGCCGAAGAGTTGCAGCGCCTCGTCGGCGACCTTCATCGCTTCCTGCGTGACGGTGACCTTCGCCGACGCGGTCACGTACGGATGCGTCTGCGGCGACTGCCGGGCATAGGCGAGCGAGCGGCGCGCCACCGAGCGCGCGAGCTCGACCCGGCGCAGCATGTCGCCCAAGCGAAAGCGCGTGAGCTGATGGTCGATGAGCAACCTGCCGCCCTGGCGCCGCTCGTGGCAGTACTGCAGCGCGAGCTCGAAGGCGGCACGGGCGAGACCGGTGAACACCTGCGACATGTGCGTGCCCGCGTATGACCAGGCTGAGGCCATGTTGCCGTAGTACTCGTCTTTGAGCGCGACGGCAAAGCGCTTCGGGATCCGGACGTTGTCGAAATAGATCTCGCCCTGCGGCAGCGAGCGCTGGCCGATCTTGTCCAGCGGCTTGCCCTTCGACACGCCTTGCAGATCGAGCGGGATGATCACGCTCATGCCGTGCGGGCGGCCGTCCTTCTCGAACAGCCCGTCGCCGTAGTCGGCGCCGATGTAGCCCAGTGCAACCTGCGCGACCGCACCATTGGAGACCCAGGCCGAGCACTGGCCATTGATGACAATCTCGTCGCCGGCGAGCCGCCCCCAGACGTTGCCGCGGTTCCCCTGCTGGCCCGCAACCCATTCGCGCGCCATGTCGAAGACCTGCACGTCGCTGCCCTTGTCGGGGTGGGTGATCATCCAGCAGCCGATCTTGCCGCTGCACAGATCGACCAGTTCCTTGTTGCCGACCGCAGCCGCCATCTGAAGCGGAAATCCGCAGGCGCCCAGCGAGACGCCGAGCCCGGCATCGCCCCAGCCCAACTCCTCGCCGATCAGCGACTCCATGCGCACCGCCACCGACGGCGGCAGTTCGGCCATCATCGCCGGATCGAGCCCGAGCTTCGCGTACTCGGCGAAGACGCCGTAGTACGGCGAGCCGGGCGCGACCACGTCCTCCGCGCTCATCTTGTCGAGTTCGGCGCCGAGCGGGCGCAGCACGTCCCGGGCGAATCGATGCACGCCGGCCTGCACCGCGGCTTCTTCCTCCGACAGCGGCGTCTCGAAGCCGGTCAGGCCGACGGCCGGCAAGGTGAGTTCAGGTTTCAGCGTCATCACGAGGAGGCTCCTTTGCACACACGGGGATCGCACGGACCGGGGGGTGCTCACCCGGTGGCGGGCAGCGGCAGGTCACCTACGCCCGCTCGCCCGATCGGTGCGACTCAAGCGAGGCCAACTATCCGCGATTGCGGCGCGCGCTGCCCCACCCCAAAGGTGTTGGCCTGCGCTCGCGACGCGGATGAGCCTGCCTGCTCCTGCCGTCGTACCGCTCGCGACGTGAAGGCGCCTTGGAGGCGCCGTGGGCCGACACTGTCAGGCCAGTTGCAGCCCTGACATCGGGCAGCCGCGGCGCTCCCTCTCATGCACCCTCGATCGCGGATCGGCCTCCGCACCGCGCAGACGGCACGGCTTCGGCGCTCCAGCGCCCGCTTGACCGGCACCACCAACCCGAAACACTCGGCTTCGCGTGGCTTGAATTTCCTGGCCGTTAGCCGTTTCGGAACACCTGCAGCGCGGTTTAACGTATGGTATGATGTATGGCATGCAGAAGACCACTGTTTATATTCCGGAGGATCTGAAGCGCACGCTCGAGCTGGTCGCCGCCGCGCGCGGCGTCAGTGAGGCCGAGTTGATCCGGGAGGCGCTGCGCGCGGCCACCGGCGATCCATCATCGCGAGTGCCCCGGCTGCCGCTTTTCAGAAGCGGCAAGCCCGGGCTCGCCGAACGCGTGGATGAGGCGCTGGCAGGATTCGGCGAGTCGTGATCCTGCTCGACACGAGCGGCCTGCTGTCCGCGCTCGACGGCAGTCAGCGGCATCACCAGGAGTGCGTTGCGGTGCTCGCGAAGGCGGCGGCGCCGTTGCTTCTGTCGCCTTTCGTGCTCGCCGAGCTCGATTATCTGTTGGCGCGCCACGTCGGGTACCGCGCCCAGGTAGCGCTTCTGGACGAAGTCGCTCGGGGTGCGTATCGGTTGGAGCCGTTCACTTCAGCCGACATCGCGCGTGCCAAGGACGTGATCGAGAAGTACGCGGACCTCGAGATCGGCCTCGCGGACGCTTCGATCGTGGTGCTGGCCGAAAGACATGCGGTGCCCGATGTGCTCACGCTCGACCAGCGGCATTTCAGGGCGATGCGCATACAGCAGCGCAAGCGGTTCAGGATTCTGCCGTTCGACCGGTAGTCGGGGCCTCGTACATCGCACACGGGAGAAGAGGGCCACGAGGTCGAGCCACTTGTAGGACTTCGCCGGCGGCTGATGTCGATCATCCGCACGTGGTGCGAGCTCAAGCTCTGGCACGTCCAGTTCAACGTGCTCAACCGGCAGACGCTGCTCGCCGCGCAGAAGAACCCGGAGAAGTACCGCAACCTCGTCGTGCTCGAGTTCATCCGGCCGTACCGCAACGTCGTCGGGTTCGAGCTCCTGCCCTACCACCGCTTCGGAGTGGGCAAGTACGACATCCTCGGCCGCGTCTACGGTTTGCGCGATTTCCCGGTCCCGGACGCCGCGTCGCTCGCGCGGCTGCGCGCGGTCATCGGCGAGGCGTTCGCGCTCCGCGCCGCGGCCGTCGCGCCCTCGTGATGCGCACCTGGTGTGCGCTTTCCCGGCCAGCGATCAAAGCAGCCCCAGGAGGCGTGCGCGCGATCAATTTGTTGGGCAGATTGGCGTTGAGCAGGCCAGGATCTCGGCTTCCTTCGGCGTGAGCAGCCCACCGTGACCGGCGGTTCCACGAAGCACTCGCGGCGGCGCCGGGGCAGGCTTGTCGCAGGTGGCCGAGTCCGACCAGGAGCCATCCAAGGCCGAAGCCGATGCGGGGCGACCCATCCTCGGCCACGCCCTTCACATCGGCCTGGATGCGGCGCACCCCCTGGTACTTGCCACGGCCGGGACAAGAGCGACGACTGCGCTACTGCGCCCGCCCACCGTTCGCCTTGGAGCGACTGCACCGACGCGATGCCGAGCACCTTCGCTACGAGGCCAGCGAAGCCGGCCCCGGCGGGTGTGGCGCGCAGATCCTCACCCCGCTGCAACTCATCGACTGCCTCGCCGCTTGGGCGCCCCGCCGCGTCCCTCGCCTTCATCACCGGCCCGCACCACCGTGCGCGACATCCTCATCGCCCTCAGTGAGCCTCGTTGTGGATCGCGGCATCGAAGGCGCCGAGTAGATTGCCAAACTGAAGCGCCGAGCTGCGCGGCATGGACGTTCGACCGAAGCGTCGCTCGCCCCGCGCGTTCCGTGTGCGACCCCGGTTCCGCGTCCTCCGTGCGGGACGACGTCAGCGACCCGCGCTCACAGCAGCCCCAGCAGACGGGCCCGGTCGACGGCATGCCGCCGCGAGGCGGCATTCAGCTTGGAGAAGAGGTTCTTCAGGTGCCATTTCACCGTGTCGCCGCTGATATCGAGCGTGCGCGCGATGAGCTTGTTCGGCAGGTTGGCGCTGAGCAGGCCGAGGATCTCGGCTTCTTTCGGCGTGAGCAGTCCGCCCGGTCCGGCGGTGCCGCTGGGTGCGGCCGGTGGCGGCGGTGATGCGACCCGGTCGCCGGACTCCCCGGTGCCATGCAGAAGTCTCGATGCGCGCGGGTGCGCGTCGCCGATCACGCGTGCCAGTCCGTTGAGCGCCGCGAGGCCCGACGCCTCCTTGAGCAGCGCCAGCGCCCCGTGGTGGCCTTGCGCATCGGCGGCCACCGCGCGCAACGTCATGATCAGGATGCGCTCGCGATCGCGCTGCAATCGAGTGGCGAAGGTCTCGGCCTTCTTCAGTGCCGGCTCGGCGGCGGCGGGATCGAAGGCGGCGAGGGCACGGTAAGCACGCGCGAGCGCGACGGCAAGCTCGTAGTGCGGCAGCAAGAGGGCATGGTCCTGGCGCTTGAAGGTCGGTCGCATCGCTTCGAGCTGACGCAGCGCCTCGGCGGCCGTTTCCGGCCGGTCGGCGCGGGCATGGATGCGGATTTCGTCGGCGAGACTCGCCGCCGTAAGGCGCGGCATGGAGCGCGCTTGCGCACATGCCCGCAGGTTCTCGAGCGCCGCGAGTGCCTGTCGCTCGTCGCCGCGAACCAGCGCGACCCGCGCCACCGTCCGGTACGCATGCAGGATCGCGTCGGGCATCGAGGTTCGTTCGATGACGTCGAGGCGGTCGGCAAGGAGTTCCTCGGCGCTGTGGACCTGGTCGCGCTCGTAGGCGGCCGCAGCCAGCACGGCCGCGTACATCGCCGCCAACGCGCCACGGCGCCCCGAGTACTGTTCGGCGTCGATCAGCGGCTGATGCAGCGCGGCGTCCGCCCGATAGACGTTGCCCTGCTGCAGATGGCCGAGTCCCACCAGGAGTCGCCCGATGCCGAAGGCGATGCGGGTCGACCCATCCTCGGCGACGCCGTTCACGTTCGCCTGGATGCGGCGCACCTCGTGATGGTCGCCACGGTACAGCGCCATCGCGGAGAGAATGTTGGCGTGGGCGACGTGGTCCAGGGGATCGTGGTCCGTCGTCGGTGCCGCCATCCAGTCCTTCATCAGCGCGGGCAGCAGTCCGGGCCGGTCGTTGAACACGGCTCCGGTGGCGGCCACCAGCGTGGCGCGGAAGCGCTGGTTCGCATCGAGGGAGGAATCCTCCAGCACGCGCTCCGCAATCTGCTGCCCCTCGGCGGCACGATCGCCGATCGTCAGCGCCCACGCTGCCATCAACTGCCACGACACGTTCTGCTGGAGCGCTTGCGGTGGAACCCGATCGATCCACTCGCGGGCTTCGGCGATGCGGCCGGCGCGCCCGAGATCCCACAGGCCGCGCAAGGCGAACGATTGCGCCAGGGCGGGATCGCCGGCACGCAACGCGTGGTGGCCGGCCTCCGCAAAGCGGTCGTGTTCGGCAAACCACGCACTTGCCCGCCGGTGCAAGTCGTGCTGCTCGGCCTGTGGCAAGCGCTCGAACCGTGCGAGCAGGAAATCGCGTGCCAGCGGGTGCATGCGGATCCACGAGTGCCGTTCGGTGGCAATGAGGATCGGGGTTTCCGCCGTCAACCGGACGATGAAATCGGCGGCCCGCGCGCATCCCGTCACGGCGCCACAGGTCTGTGGTTCGATGATCTCGAAGATGGCGATCTGCGTGAGGAACTGCGCCAGCTCCGGCGGGAGGCGATCCAGCAGTGATTCGAGGAAGTAGCGCTCGATCGCGCCGCCGCGGGCCGATATCGACATCACCGCGACGTGCAGGTCGGGCTCGCGCTCGATGGCCGCCGCCGCGAGTTGCAGGCCGATCGGCCAGCCGCCGGTGATCTCGTGCAGCCGGACCCTGTCGTCCATCGACAGGCCCGTGCCGAAACGCTGGGTGAGGATCGCCACGGCCTCGTCCTGTTGCAGGCGCAGATCCTTCGTGGTCAGCGTCATCAGCGCATCGTGCGCGAGCAGATCGGTCGTGGCGATCGGCAGCGGCGCGCGTGACGCGATTACGATCTGCAGGTTCGACGGCGCGTTCAGCAGCAGGTAGGCAAGTGCGCTCTCGGTCGTGGCCGGCGGCAAGCGTTCGGCGTCGTCGAGCATCAGGACCGTCGGCGTCGCGAGTTCAGCGATCGCCGACAGCAGGCTCGTCAGGGCGTCGAGTTCGCTTCCGGGGCGGCTCGCCGATTGGGCCGCGAGCGTATCGAAGACGCTGCGGCCACTTGCCATGCGCAGGGTCTGCAGCAACGCCTGCGTCAGGCGCGGCGGATCGTCCTTGGCATCGAGAACGAGCCAGCCCACGAGGGCGCCCTGTCCCAGCCACAGGCGGCGCCATTGCAGCAGCAGCGTGGTCTTCCCGAAGCCGCCCGGTGCTTCGACCAGAACCACGGCATGCTCACGAGCCGCCTCCCATAGCTTGCGCAGGCGGGGCGGCAACAAGGCCGCCTTTGGCATCCTGGGCGGCGTGCATTTCAGGGACAGTGCGGGATCGGCCATTGCAGAAGCGGTGCGAGCGGGCCGAGGGGGTCGGCCGTTGCCCCGGCGCCAAGCGTAACCGATCTGCCCCCGAGCCGGGCCACGCCGGCCGCCGCCCGTTGCCGCGCCCGACGGTCGGGGTCGGCGCCCCCTCGACCTACCTTTCTCGGGTGGTGCCGCACGCGGGCCGCGTCGATAGTGTGCTGCCGTAAATGAAGTGGAGTCCGCAATGAAGGCACTGATGCAGGACCGGCCGCTGTTGATCTCGTCGCTGATCGAGCACGCCCGGCATTGTCATCCTGGCGCCGAGATCGTCTCGCGCACCGCCGAAGGACCCATGCACCGCTGCACCTACAGCGACGTGCACCGGCGATCGAAGCAATTGGCCAAGGCGCTGCAGGTGCTTGGCGTCAGGAACGGCGATCGCGTCGCCACGCTGGCCTGGAATGGATACCGGCACCTCGAGTTGTACTACGGTGTCTCCGGCATGGGCGCGGTGCTGCACACGATCAATCCGCGCTTGTACCCGGAACAGATCGTCTACATCGCCAATCACGCCGAGGATGCCTATCTCTTCTTCGATATCGGCTTCGCAGCGCTCGTCGAAAGGCTCGCGCCCGCGCTGACGTCGGTCAGGGGATTCGTGGCGATGACCGACCGCGCGCACATGCCGGCGCTCGCGCTGCCCAGCCTGCTGTGCTACGAGGACCTCGTCGGTGCGCAGGACAGCCATTACGAATGGCCGTTGCTCGACGAGAATACGGCGTCCTCGCTGTGCTACACCTCGGGCACCACCGGCAACCCGAAAGGCGTTCTGTATTCGCATCGCTCCACCGTGCTGCATTCGTACGCCGCCTGCGCCGCCGACGGACTCGCGGTGTCCGCAGCCGAGTCGGCGTTGCTGGTGGTGCCGATGTTCCATGTCAACGCCTGGGGCATGCCTTACGCCGGTGCGATGTGCGGCGCGAAACTCGTCATGCCGGGCCCGGCGCTCGACGGCAAGAGTATCTACGAGCTGATGCGCACCGAGGGCGTGACGCTCGCGCTCGGGGTGCCAACCGTATGGCTGACGCTGTTCAACCACGTCGATACCGCCGGACTCGATCCGAAGAAGGACCTGAAGCTCGATCGCGTGGTGATCGGCGGCTCGGCGGCGCCACGGGCGATGTGCGCAAGATTCGAGAGCGAGTTCGGCGCGCGCGCCGTGCACGCCTGGGGCATGACCGAGATGTCGCCGCTGGGGACCGTGTGCAACTTCCTGCCCAAGCACGCCGGGATGACGACGGACGAGCGGCTCGATGTGCTGGCGAGGCAAGGGCGGCCGGTGTTTGGCGTAGAGATGAGGATCACCGACGACGAGGGCCGCGACCTGCCGCGCGACGGCAAGGCGGCCGGCCACCTCATGGTGCGCGGGCCGTGGATCACCGCCGGCTATTTCAAGGGCGAAGGCGGTCAGATCCTCGACGCCGACGGCTACTTCGACACGGGTGACGTGGCGACCATCGACGCCGACGGCTACATGCAGATCACCGATCGGGCGAAGGACGTGATCAAGTCCGGCGGCGAGTGGATCTCGTCGATCGAGATCGAGAATGCGGCCGTCGGACACCCGGCGGTGGCGGAGGCGGCGGTGATCGGTGTGGCGCACCCGAAGTGGCAGGAGCGGCCGCTGCTGATCGTCCTCAAGAAGCCGGGGAAACAGGCGAGCCGCGATGAGTTGCTCGCGTTCCTCGATGGCAAGATCGCGAAGTGGTGCATCCCCGACGATGTGGCGTTCGTCGACGAACTGCCGCACACCGCCACGGGCAAGCTGCAAAAGCTCAAGCTGCGCGAGATGTTCAAGGATTACCGCACGCGCTCGACGTAGGGGCCGTGCGCCGAACCTGCGCCGACGATCGCTCCGACGGAACACGTTGTACCCCTGCCGCGGTGAAGAATGCCCGCGCGATGCGAGCGGCGGCGTGTGCGATGGCACGCATCCGCATCGGGTATGCGCTCCGACGGCAGGCCCGCTTCGTGCCGGCCACGCTGCCGTGACGAAAGGTCACCTCATGCCAAACGTTCCCGTGCTCCTCGGCGCGCAGTGCTCCCGCTATAGCGCGCGCGTACGCAGCTATCTCATCAAGAAGGGCATTGCCCACGTCGAGCGCGTGCCGACGGCGTGGACCTTCCAGGTGACGATCGCCCGACGCTTCGGCGATCCCGCGGTTCCGGTGCTGATCACGCCGGAGGGCGAGTGGATCGCCGACAGCGAGACGATCCTCGATGCGCTGGAGACGCGCCATCCGGGGGACCCGATCCACCCGCCCGACCCGGTGCAGGCGTTCTTCGCCGCGCTCGCCAGCGTGTGGGCGAGCGAGTTCTGGCTCCCGGTCGACCTCGCGACGCGCTGGCTCGATCGCAGCGAGTATCCGTGGTGGTACGAGGAACTCGGCGGCGCGATGTTGCCCGGCTTTCCCAAGGCGCTACAGAACGCGATGGCGGCAAAGGTCGCGCGCCTGATCCAGTCGCATCTGCCGCGGGTCGGCGCCACGCACGAGACAGCGCCGCTGATCTGGCGCTGGGCGAGCCGGATGATGGACGCGCTCGATGCGCACTTCGCGCAGCATCCGTACCTGCTGGGCGATCGGGCGACCCGCTTCGATTTTGGCCTCATGTGCCCCTTGTACGGACACATCGCGCGCGATCCGTGGTCACGCGATGAGTTCCTGCTGCCGCGCCCCCACCTGCATGCCTGGGTCTGGCGCATGAGCCAGCCGTATCTCACCAGGGAGGCGCCGCCCTTCGCGGCGATCGGAGCACCCGTTCCTGCGACGCTGCAGCCGGTCGTGCGCAGCATCTTCGACGAGTTCGTCCCGTACGTCGAAGGGACCCTCGCCGAACTCGGGCGTGCAACGCCGCCGCCGCGCAAAGGTGCGCGGATCGACCGCTTTCTCGGCCCGGTCAGCTATCCCTTCGCCGGCCAGACGCACGCGCGGCCAGCGGTGCCGTTCACGCTCTGGCTGGTTCAGCGGGCGCTCGACCTGCTCGAGTCGATGCCTGCGGACGACGCCGAACGCGTCCGCCGGTGGGTGCGCGAGTCCGGCGGTGCGAGGCTCCTCGAGCTCGCCATCCCACGGTTGGAAGTGGCCGGACTGACGGTCCGCTTCGCGCCCTGAAGCGGGATTCCGATGCCTGCGCCGGGGGGCGCTCGCCCGTGGACGACCCGAGTGTCCCGGCGACGTGCGGTACAAACGGTTACCCGCTTGGGGTGGGGCGAGCCGAGGCGGCGATCACTACGCTTCCCATCATGGTCGCCGCGGCGCGACGCCATTCATCGACAGGGGACACGATGCGGTCACGACAGCGGTTCGGTGGGATCGTGGTGAGTCTTGCGGCGGTGCTCGCCGTCGGCGGGTTCGGCGGAGTCGAGCTTGCGAAACTGCGGGAGCAAGAACGCGCCGCACTCGAACGGGAGCAGCAGAGCCTCGCGCAGTTGCAGGCAAGCTTCCCACTGCGTGGCATCGCCGACGTATTTCCGTTCGGCCACTGATCCTTGGCCTTGGCAGCGGCGTGACGAACTCCGTCGCGCCTGCAGTTGCGTGCCGCACGTGCGCGACCGTCGCCGCCCAATCCAGCCCGCGCTCCGGATGCTCTACCACGAGGATTTCGAGATCGGCGCATCGCGCCATGCGGGTGGTTACGAACTGCGCGAGGACGAGATCATCGAGTTCGCGCGCCGCTGGGATCCGCAGCCCTGGCACGTCGACCGCGAGGCCGCGCTGCACTCGGCGATGCGCGGCATTACGGCATCGAGCGCGCACACCTACAGCATCGCGGCGCTCCTGGTTAACCGCATGGGGCCAGTGGCTGGCATCGCATCGCTGCGGCACGAGATCGAACTCCCGGCCCCGGCGCGTCCGGGCGACATCCTGGCGCTGACCATGACCTGTGTCGCCAAGCGCGTGTCGACCTCGAAGCCCGATCGCGGCCTGGTGACCTTCGACTCGGAGATGACCACCCAGGCGGGTGTGGTCGTCATGAGGCTGCGCTCGCTGATGATGATCAGGACCCGTGCGCCACGGGTGGGCAACGACCCCGGGCGGCAACCCGGCCGAAGCGGGTAGGTGTGCCGGGATCGCGGCTCGGTAGCATTTCGACGGCGATGCCGAAAACGAACGGGACGAGGCCCGAACGCGCCCCACGGCGGCCCGTCCCCCGGCACCAGGGAAGACCCGCCAACAGGAGACGACCTGAGCAAGGCCATTCCCCCGCTGGACCTGATCTGGCGTGATCGAGGAGGGCATGCCGCTGGGCGGGCGCTCGCGGCGCCGGGGCCGGCGCGTCACCTGAGTTCGAAGACCACCTGTCTCACGTTGCCGGTGAAGGCGTACGGCGCCTTTTTCTCGTAGTCCAGATCGACGACGCCTCCGTTGTCGCGGCCGATGTCCATCGCGGCATAGGTCGTGTAGAGCATCGCCACGGAATTCGGCATCGTGCCTTCGCCGATCTTCTGGTCGTTCGCCCACAGCGTCATCTTGCCGCCGGACCCCGGGACGGGCTCGTCGATGTCGAAGACCATCTTGAGAAGGAGGACGCCGACGAGTTCGATGAACGGTCTCGTGGTACCAGCCCTTGCGTTGAAGTGATTCACAGAGCCCAACCGACCTACCGCGCTGAATGGGGATGCTCTCATGCCCTCGCCAGGACGAACGCCGCCGCAACGCTTGCTTCCCGCACGTTCAGGATAGGGAGGTCGATCTGTCGACGTCGATCGGATTCCCGCAAGGCACGCGAGCCGCCAGGATCCCGGTCGGGCAGCGCACGACTTCCGGGACTCGCCCGTCCGGACATCGACCGCAGCGATCCGCGTGGTCGAGTCGCTCCCCAGCTCGCACGCACGCCGCGAGCCGTCATCGCCTGAGGGCCGGAGATCGCCGTCGAAGCGGACGCACCGCTGCGGCGACGACAGAATGCGAGCACGATGGCACCGTCAGGGCGTTCCCGCCCCCGGCACATCGACCTCGACCATCCGCAGCGTCGCGCTCGGAGCGCGCGCGATCTCGGCCGGGTTGTGCGAATCCGAGCCGCAGATGAACAGGTGCCGGCGCTGCAGTCCACCGAGCATCACCGCGTAGCCCTCGGTGTCCAGTTCGACTCGTTCGACGATCTCGCCGCCTTCGCGGACCCGCAACGCAGCGTACGGGCCTTCGGGACTGGCAAGCCACACGGCGCCTTCGGCATCGAGCGCGATGCCGTCGGGGTGCACGCCCTCCGGCAACCGGGCATGGACGCGCCGGTTGGCGAGCGATCCGTCGGCCAGGACGTCGAACGCGGTCAGGCGGTGACCCATCGTCTCGCCGACGATGAGCGTCTTGCCGTCGGGCGTGATCACGATCCCGTTCGGGAAGCTCAAGTCCGTGGCGACGACGCGGGCGCGTCCGTCGGGCTCGATGCAGACGAGCACGCAGGTGTCCACGGGCTTGTTCGCGGGATCGAAGAAGTTGTAGCCGATGTCGCCCACGTACATGCGGTCGTGCGCATCGACGATGCCGTCGCTCAGGCAGAACACCGTGATCTCGGCGAGGTCAACCAGCGGCCGCAGCGACTGGCCGTCCCAGCGGTGGATCCGCCGCTGCAGCGCGTCGCCGACGAGCAGGCTGCCGTCGCGGCGAAATCCGAACGCGTTCGGGATGAAGCTGAGCTCCAACGCCGTTTCGACGCTGCCGTCGAGCCCCGCGGCCTTGATCCGCTTGTCGTGGATGTCCAGGAACCACAGCTTGCCGTCGTGCCAGCGCGGGCTCTCGGTGAACTTGAGTCCGCGTGCCTTGTCGACCAGCGTCCTGGCGGTGTACGTCTTCATGAAGTCACCTCTCTTCGCAATCGAAACATTCACGTCCCGCCGTCTCACGCCCTGGGGCGAGCGACGAAGTCCGGCTGTCCCAGGGCGAGCAGCAGGCCCACGGCTGCCAGAGCCTGCGGGATCGTGCGTGACATGCGAGTCTCCATTTCGTTGCGAACGATCGTGACGAGCGGGATCGGGTGGGCAGGCTCAGGCGACGTGCGCGGCGGCCAGACCGATGCGCTCGACCTTGGGCAGGTCGAGTCGAAGCACCGCTTCCCCGCCAACGCTGGCGAGCCAGGCGCGCACGCGCTGCTGGTCCGCGACGGACATGGCGGCCAACGCGTTCAACAGCCGTTGCGTCATCCAGACCACGTAGCTCAGCGCCGGGCGGGTGTGGGTGCCGCCCGCCATCGGATAGCTGACGGACTCGAGGAAGCGCGGCGCGGCCTTGCTGTCCGGCGGCAGGATCGGCTGCTTGCGCACCGCGTCGGCGCAGGCGGCGAGATAGCGAACCATCTCGTCGAAGATCGAGCGCAGCATGGGCGTCAAGGTGTCCGGCAGGCGGTCGTCGGTCCAGAACTCGCCCCCTGCCGCCGATTCGGGGATGAACATGCGTTCGATCCAGGCTTTCAGGTGGCGACGCGGGGCGATCAGCTCGCGCTTCGACCAGGGATCGCGCCCGAGGTGCGCGTACAGCGGCGCGATCATGCCGTAGTCGCCCAGCGAGGGACGACCGCCGAACAGGAACGCGTGCACCGCGAAATGCGCATCGAGGGCATCGAGCTGTATCGCGAGGAAGCGATCCATGACCGGCCGCAACTCGGGCGTCACGCCGACGTTCCGTGCATGCGACTGCATCAGTCGCGCGTGCTTGCGCCCGAAGAGGTTCTTGAGCCAGCGTGGGAAGCCCGCCAGCAGGGCATCACCGGCGTCGTGCACGAACAGCGGGGTCGATTCGTCGGCGTGGCTCCAGCGCGTGTGCATCGCCAGCGGCAACCAGAATTCGTCGCCCCACAGCTCGAACAGATAGGCGGCAAAGCGCAGCACCGGCGTTGCCGGCAGCACCGGCCGTTCCGGAAAACGTCGCTCCAGCGTGTCGATGATGTGCGAGGTGTCCTGCAGCCACTCGCCTTCCGGCGTGATCACCACCGGCACGGCGGCGGCATGGGTTCGCCGTGGCAGCGTGACGAAGAACTCCCACGGGTTGCTGGCGCGCTCGACGAACGGAATGCGCTTGTGCAATAGATACGCGCGCGTCTTGCCCGAGTACAGGGACAGCTGCACGCCGATCTGCGTGTAGATCTTCGAATCGAGCTTCGACAAGACTGTCTCCGACATCGGGCTCAACGGAGATAACCGAGCAGGAGCGGCTCCAGTTCACCGGACGTGTCCGGGGCGATGACCCGGTATCCGCCCGCGACCAGCACGTTCATCGTGATGCCGTTGACCGGGATCCGGCGCGTGCCTTCCCTCATGACCTTCCCCGGTGTCGTCGCACAGGTCTCACGGCGCCCCTTCGGCATGGGGCTTGAGTCCCTGCCGCAGCATCCTGTCGAGCATCCTCTGCATCAGCACCCGCCACAGCGCACCGAGCAGCGGCAGCTTGCTGCGGAAGCGGATCGACCAGGTCACCTCGGTCCCTCCTTCGATCGCCTTCATCGCGATCTCGCCGTTGTGGAAGATGAAGGGCGAGCCTTCGACCACCCGGTAACGGATGCGCTCGCCCGGTTCGATGCCGGTGACCTCTTCGACCACCGTGCCCGGTGTCCCGCGCATGAACCGCTGCGAACCATAGCCATCGGCGCTGCCCGCCCCGTCGCGGATGCGGCGCACTTCGCCGAAGCCGATCCAGCGGTTCATCGCATTCTGGTCGCAGAGCACCTGCCAGACCCGCTGCGGCGAAGCCTCGATGCGCACCGTGCCGCTCACCCGCCGGTTGTCCGGCGCCGGTCGCTTGTCGATGGGCAGCGGCACGAACCCCCACAGGCGGTCGGACCATCCGGGCGCCATCCACAGGATCTCGACCGAGAAGCCGAGCTTGTCGTTGACGTACACCACGCCGGCGCCGGGCAGGTGCACGGGCTTCGCATTGCCGCGGGCGCCGACGGCCACGGCGCGCTGATAGACCTGCAGGTGGTCCTTCCGGTTGCGGGCGCCGAAGGCGATGTTCAGGATGCCCTGGTCACTGATGCGGTAGCCGGCCGGCCAGGGCTTGCCGACGGGGTCGCGATACTGCACGACCTCGACCAGCACGTCGTGCGCGCGGAACACCGCACGCTGGCATTGCGCGCCGGGCAGTCCCCAGAGCGCCTCGTGCTCCGGGCCGTGCAGCGCGATGTCCTCCGGCCCGTGCCCGATGATGGCGCCGAGGTAGGCCACCGACCCGGCCAGGTCCGGCGTGCTCAGCGTCACCGAGCGCACGGCCGCCGCGCCATCACGCTCGCCCTCGACCGGTGTCGGCAGCGGGTCGTCTTCCATGAGTTCGACGAACACGCCGTCCGGACTGCGCACGCAGGCGCGTCGAGCGCCTCGCGCGCCCGCGGCCGGGGCGAGCGGCACGCTGCCCAGGCGCGCCAGGTTTGCGAGCGCAGCATCGAAGTCGGCGACGTGCACGCCGATGCGCGTGTAGCCAATGTCGCAGGGGCGAGCGTCCGCCGGCATCAGCCGGGCCAACGGCCGACGGAACTGGAACATCTCGAACTGAAACCACGGGTTGCGCCCGACCAGCCACCAGCAGGTCGAGGCGGCCTTGGGCAGGCCCTGCACCTTCGCGGCCAGCGGGCCGCTCATCATGAGCACGCCGCCGCCGGCAGGCAGGAATCCAAGGCCTTCGCGGAACCACCGCTCGGTGCGCCGCAGGTCGATCACCGAAAGGGCGATCTGGTTCAAGGGAGGTTGAAAGGCGGATGAACTCATGCGCAATTCTCGAGGCAATCGCTGCGGCCCACGCGAGGGAGGGGTCGCGTCACTCCTTGCCGACGACTGGCCCGATGAAATTGCGCCCGCGACGGAACAGCGCCGCTCCGATGTCGAGGAACAGCTTGCGCGAAGAACGCATCATGAGATCGCCCAGGAGGAGGTGCTTGAGCGGCGTGCGGATCACCGGCTTGCCGGCGGCGAGCCCTGCGACCGCGTCGCGGGCGACCACCGATGGCGGCACGGACTGGCGGCTGCCCTCGGTATAGATCTCGAGCGCGTGCTGCGCGTTCTGCTGCCCGTGAATGTTGCCGTCGCGAATGATGTTCGTGGCGATGATGCCAGGGCACAGCGCCGACACCTTGATGCCCTGGCTCTTAAGTTCCATGTACAGCGTCTGCGCCAGTCCGAGCTTGGCGAACTTGGTCACGTTGTACGGCGCCATGCCTGGCGAGGGGCAGAGCGCGGCGCCGCTCGAGGTGATCAGCACCCAGCCGCTGCGGCGCTCGACCATCGCCGGCACGAAGAGCTCGACCATGTAGATCGCGCCCCAGAGGTTGAGGTCGATCACCCACTGCCACTCCGCGTGCGGAATGGCTTCGATTCTTCCGCCGTGGCCCACGCCGGCATTCGGGCACAGGATGTCGACGGGCCCGACCTCGGCCTCGATCGTCGCGCGCAGTCGTTCCACCTGCTCGCGCACGGCGTGATCGACGCAGTAGCCGTGGGCGACGATGCCCATACCGGACAGGGTCTTCTTCATCTCGTCCACGCGCTGCTGCCGGATGTCGGTGCCGACGACGATCGCGCCGTGGCGGCCGAATTCCATGGCGAGTTCGAGCCCGATGCCCGAACCGGCGCCGCTGATGAGCGCGACCTTGCCCTTGAAATCGCTCGTGTTGCCCATGTCTTCGCTCCGTGGGATCCAGTCTGCGTCAGTCCGCGATGGCCCCCGACTTCGGGTCGTGGACGTGGTGCGTGTCGTGGCTCTCGTGCGTTCCGTATGGCAGGCCAAACCCGCTGCCATCGTTACCACGCTTCGCGACGGTGCATGGATCGCATTGTCCGTCCCGGAAACGATGCCTTCCCCCCTCCCCACGAGGGGGGTCGTGGCCCTCGTCCGGCGGGTCGAGCTTGCGCCGCAAGGTATCGGACGGCAGTTCGCCGAAGCACGCCTTATAGGCGCGCGAGAACTCGCCAAAGTGCCAGAAGCCCCAGTTCAACGCTTCTGCGGAGACGGTCGTGGTGCCTTGAGTCCCTTCGAGAAGCGCCTGCCGCACGGCATCGACACGGTGCGGCTCGATCGGCCCGGTCGTATCGAGAGCCATCAGTAGTGCGTCGAAGAGTTCGGCTTCGGCAGCGATCCGACTCCTTGGCGCGTCGAGCAGCACGGGCTGGCGCACAGCGACTCCGACCAGGCGCTTCCCCCATTCGAAGAGCGCCGGCGTCCTCCCGGTGTTCGCTTCGAGCATTTCGACCCGGTGCGGAACGCGAAATTCGCCCTGGCGGCCGCGTGCCTCGAGGTGAGCGCGCACGTTCTCCGCGCGAACCAGGAACGTCATGCTCTCCCATTGGGCGTCGACGACGAACCGTGCCTCCGTGTTCGGCGAAGCAGCCAGCATCAACCCTGCGCGAACGGGTATCCCGTTCACCGTGCCGCACGCCTGGGGCCCGAACGTGACGTAGCCAAGCAGCCCCTCTTGCGTGCGTGTGCGCACGCGCAGGTTCGTCGCGTGGTAGAGCACCGCGACGCCGACAGCCGCGCCCCTCGCGGTCGAGAATCGTCCCCCGCGCTCGACGAGGAAGAACCAGAGGAGCGCCGGCACGACGAAAGCCGCGGCGCCCGCGTAGAAGGGAAACTCGCGGTAGTCGCCGATCGCGACGGATCGCACGTGAAGGCCGATGCCGATCCCGACCGGAAGATTCGATGCGCCGAAGAGGACGGCGCGGCGCAGCGATCGGTTCATTGCCGTCCCGCTCGCCCGGACGCGCGGCGCGCATCGTTCGGAGCGACCGCGCCGATGCGGACGTCACCGGCCGCACCGCGTCCGCGGCGCGAGCGGGCAAGGGCGCGCGGCCGGTCGGCTCCGCGCGCCGTTCACCCCGTCTACATCAGGGCGTCGGCCCAGATGTTCTGCGCCCACGCGAACGCGAAGCGGCCTTCGAGTTCGCTCATCGCGGGAGACAGGCCGCCCGAACCGGGTACCGGCAGGATGGACTTCTTCGCGGCGTCGTACTGGTGCACCGAAACGACGTGCACCACCTCCTTGTCGGTGATGAAGCTGTAGCAGTTGTTGGTCAGCACCGGCGCCGGGTTGGCCGGCTTGCCCGCGAGCGCGTTCAGGATCGCGGCGGCGGCCACCTTGGCGTGGTTGTTCGCCATGTGTCCGGACTTCGGCATCCCCGACGCGCTCTGGGTCGAATCGCCCAGCACGTGGACGCCCTTGCCGCGGATCGACTCGAACGTCAGGAAGTCGACCTCGCACCAGCGATCGTTCGCGGTCACGACGCCCGCCGTGCGCGCGATCGCGCCGGCGCGCTGCGGAGGCACCACGTTGATCACGTTCGCGCGGACGTCGTCGCCGAACTCGAACTTGAGCGTGCGGGTCGCGAGGTCGACGTCGGCGAGCGCGTGGTTCGGCCGGTACTCGACGATGCCCTTGTACTCCTCGTTCCAGGCCTTCGTGAAGAGGCCCTTCTTCGACGTGACATCGGCGTTGGCGTCGAGGATGAGGACCTTCGAGCGCGGCTTCTGGCGCTTGAAGTACCACGCGACCTGGCAGGCGCGCTCGTAGGGCCCGGGCGGGCAGCGGTAGGGCGCGAGCGGGATCGAGAGTGCGTAGACGCCGCCGTCCGGCATCGCCTCGAGCTGGCGGCGCAGCAGCACGGTCTGCGGACCCGCCTGCCACGCGTGCGGCGCGATCTCGACCGCGCGCGCGGCGTCGGCCCGGTACGACGGAATCGTGCCGAACATGAACTCGATCCCCGGCGAGAGGACGAGGCGGTCGTAGGAGAACGACCGTCCGCCCGCGGTCGTCACCACGCGCCGGTCGACGTCGACGCCGGTCGCGGTGTCGCGCACGAGATTCACGCCCCAGCGGCTCGCGAGCGCGTCGTAGGGCGTGGTCACGTCGGCGATGGTCTTGCTGCCGCCGATCACGAGGTTCGACATCGGGCAGGACACGAAGCTCTCGCGCGGTTCGATCAACGTCACCTCGACGCTGCCGCCGCTCCACATGCGCAGGTACTTCGCCGCGGTCGCGCCGCCGTAGCCGCCGCCCACGACGACGACCTTGCCGCGGGCGCCGCCCGCCGTCGTCGCGCATCCGGCGAGCACGCCCAAGCCCGCCGCCGCCGCGGCCGCCTGCAGGAATTCACGTCGTTGCATCGTCATGGCCGCCCCCTCACTTCGCCGGTTGCGAGGCGAACCAGCCCGCCATCGCGTCGATCTGCGCGTCGGTGAATCCCTTCGCGAGTTGCGGCATCACGGTGCCGGGCCGCGTGCCGGCCTTGAAGGCGCGCATCTTGCTCGCCGTGTCGTCCTTCGACCGGCCCGCGAGCGAATCGGTGCCGCCCCGGCTCACGCCGTTCGTGCCGTGGCAGTTCGCGCATGTCGCCGCCATGTCGCGCGCCTGGTTGGCGTCGGGTGCCTGTGCGAAGGCGGTCGTTGCCGCGAGGGCGAGGACCGGAATCGCCATGATCGCTTGCATAATCGTCTCCTCCAGAATGGGCCCGGATGCACGTCACCGAACGGCTCGCGAGGCACCGGTAGGATAGCCGTTTCCACGACATGGGTATAGGGACGCGTTGGCCGACGACCTTCGTTCGAATTCATTCCCTCCGTGCGGCAGGACTGCCGGCGCGGAAACGATGCGCGTTCGGCTCGGCAGGTCGAGGGGCGGTCGTGGGTCGTGAAACCGGCCGGTCGGCTGTCGACGCGACGCTCACCTTTCTCGGTGCCGCGGGCGAGGTCACCGGCAGCGCGTTCCTCGTCGAGGTTCCTCAGGCGCGCTTCCTCGTCGACTGAGGCATGTTCCAGGGAAGGAACAGCGGCGAGAAGAACGCCGCGGGTCCGGACGTGGCGCCGGAGGCCGTCGATTCCGTGGTGCTGACGCACGCGCACGTCGACCACTCGGGACTGCTGCCTCTCCTCGTTCGCCGCGGATTCCGCGGGCCGATCTACGCCACGCCGGCCACCTGCGACCTCCTGGGCGTCATGCTGCCCGACGCGGCGCACACGCCGAGGTTGACGCTCGGCTCGCGATAGTGGAGCGGCAGGAGCTGCGCGTGGCAGTCGGTGAAGTGCAGGAGGCTTACGTTGCCGAACGGCTTGATCGCGCCGTAGAACGTGGCACCCGCGGCCGCGTCCTGGCCGAGGGCGCGCGGCATGTTGGAGCACGCGCTGTATGCCGCGGAGTTCCAGATCTTGCCGTACGCGTACTTGCGCATTTCGTCGCTGTAGCCGCGGACCTTGCCGAACTGGTACAGCGTCGGACCGATGGTGCCGAACGACACTTCCTGCGGCGAGAGCTGGTGGCAGGCATAGCAGTCGCCGCCGACCGGCCCCTTGGGGTCGTCGGACCACTGCTTGCCGCGGCCCTCATGCGCGATGCGCTCGCCGTTCTTCCAGTCGCCGACATACTTGCCGTCCGCGGGCCACGTGGTGTAGCCGTTCTGCGCGCCGGCCTTGGTGGTCAGGTTGGGCAGATCCTGCAGGCGGATGCGCTTGTTGTCCTCGCCGCGGCAGGTCGCGCAGGAAAAGTCGTGCGAGCCGCCGCGGAAGTAGAACATCCTCTCGCCGAGGCGGTAGGCCTCCCGCTCCTTGGGATGCGACGTGGGCACGGCCATCTTGATGCCGCGCGCCTCCCACAGATCGGCGAGATTGCCGTCCTGCAGCGCGGCGCGGTACTTGGCGATCTCGTCGACGGTCGACGTCTGCGCGAGCACCGCGCCGACGACCAGCGCGACGGACGCGGCAAGGGCGATGCGGGCGGGCGCCCGGAGCAACTAGCTCATGAAGCCTCCAAGACGGAGGCAGACTCTATTGATGCGTCATGCAACGGTATGACGCTTCAATGGAGTCCGACCCCATTGATCGTCACGCGATCGTCGCCTCGTCGGTGCGCTTGTCGCCGCGATTGTCGGTCCAGGTGATGACCACCTTGTCGCCCTTGGCGCCGCCCTTGAACTTGAACGACATGAACGGGTTCTTGGAGATCGCCGGGCCCCACTGCGCGGCGAGCACGGTCTTGCCGTTCCACGTCGCGGTCACGTTCTGGATGAACCACGCCGGGATCACCTTGCCGGACGCATCCTTGCGCTGGCCGGTCTCCATCTCATGGCTCATGAGCACCTTCACCTCGGTCGAATCGCCGACGACGTTGGCGCGGATTCGCATCGGATCTGCCATGGGTGCCTCTCACACTTCCTTGCGTTGGGACGGCGAGGTCACCCGCCGCAGCCGCCGAGCGTGACCCTGATCTCCTTGGTGGCCACGTAGTACTTGCCGTCGGCCTTCACCAGCGCGTACACGTTCGAGCTCTGGCCCATCTTGATCCGGGTCGTCACGGCCGGATCGGTGCCGGGCGGGATGTCGAAGACCGCCGCCAGCATGTTCGGGTTCTTCTCGACCAAGATCGCGATCGACTCCGTCTTGGGAATCGCGCTGGTCACGCCCACCGGCACCACGGCGCCGTTCTCGGCGATGTCGGGCGTCTGCACGAACGCGATATCCTTGCTTTGCGTGGGCGCCGCGCCGCCCAGCGCCTTCACGGTGGCGTCGAGCGACTGCGTCTCGAACGCCGCCTTGTTCCAGTCCGCCGCGAGCGCGTCGCCGGGCAGCCAGCCGGCCGCGGCCAGCAGCGTGAGCAGGGTGACGCCCCCGCCAGCCCGCAGCACCTCCCTGCGTTTGCCGTCCATTCCTGCCCCCATGAGTGGAAGCGCGGATTCTACCGCCAGCGGATGAGCTTGCGGCAAACACCCCTCCATGCGCTTATGACTACTTCGCTCCCGCCAGGATCCACTGGACGAGCGTGCGCGCGTCGGCGTCGGACAACAGCGGCTGCGCCGGCGTCGGGACGGCGCCCCAGGCCCCGGTGCCCCCGGATTTGACCTTGACGACGAGACGGGATTCCGCGGTGGTGTCGCCCGCATAGCGCGCCGCGACATCGCGAAAGCCGGGCCCGATCACCTTGGCGGACACGCCGTGGCACGCCATGCACGCGGCCGCCTTCGCGAGGTCGAGCGGCGTCGCCGCGGACGCAGGCCGGGCACCGCACCAGTCCGGTCGCGAGCTGCGACTCGAACGCCTCGCCCGAGTCGAACCAGCCCTCGAAGCCGTGTCCGCGCGCCGCGGAGGTCGAAGACGATCACGGATCCCGCCCAAGGTCCTGGGTGCGCACGCGCGCTACCCGATCCGGTCCAGCCGCCAGGTCTGGTAGCGGAACGCCGCCACGGCGCCGGCGACGATCGACGCGAGCGCGATGATCGAGCCGAGCGCGAGCGTCGACATGCCGGTGAGTCCCTGTCCGATCGTGCAGCCGAGCGCGGTGATGCCGCCGAAGCCCATCATCGCGCCGCCGACGATGTGGTTGGCGATGTCCTCGACGCTGCCGAAGCCCTCCCACCGGAACGTGCGCGACACGAGCGCGTAGGCGAGCGAGCCCGCCATCATGCCTAGGGCGCCCGCGATGCCGAAGGTGACGACCCGCGTGCTGTCGGTCCACAGCATCAGAAGTTCGAGCAGGTAGGCGGCCGGCGCGACGAACGAATAGGACTCCATGCGCCCGGTGTTCGTCGCGACGAATTTCTCCTCGAGCGTGGCCGGGTCCTCGGCGAGGAAGCCCACGTGGCCGGAGACGTACCAGCCGCCGACGATCACCGCGCCGACGATGACGCCGCCGACGACCATCTCGGTCGTCCCGCGGAAGTCGCGGCTCGCGAACACGAACGCGGCGATGGCGGCGGCTACCGCGAGCGCCACCGCGAGCCTCGCCCCGCCGGCGGAGGCGCCGACGATCGACGGCAGGTCCGAGGTCTTCGTCCCGAACACGCCGGCGACGTCGAGCCGGACCGGGTCGAGGCCGAACGCGCGCACGCCCGCGAACGCGCCCTTCAGCGTCATGTAGGCGGTGATCGCGAGCACGATCAGCACGACGAGCGACTTGAGGTTGCCCGCGCCGACGCGGATCAGCGTCTTGCTGCCGCAGCCCGAGGCGAGCGCCATGCCGAAACCGAACAGCAGGCCGCCGACGACGTTCGACAGCCACGAGACCTGGCCGCCGGTGTAGATCGACTTCGCCACGTCGATCGATCCCGCGGCCTGCAGTGCGCCGGTGCCGGCGATTGCGACCGCGATCGCGAGCAGCCACATGCGCATGCGCCGCCAGTCGCCGAAATTCACGACGTCGGAGACCGCACCCATCGTGCAGAAGCTCACGCGGTTCGCGACCCAGCCGAACACGAAAGCGAGCGCGAACGCACCTCCGGTGACGAGCGGGGCGAGCTGGGCGGCGTCCTTCATCGGCGCGGGATCGAACGAGTGCTCTGCGATTATGGCATGGGCAGCGCGGCGTTCCTGCGGGCACCGGAAGATGGCTGCAGGTTCGGCTCGAGTCCCTGTGGGTCGGGCTGAAGCCCGACTCACAGGGACTGAAGCCCGACCGACCGCCCATCCCGGTGGGTCGGCCTTCAGGCCGACGCATTTGACCCCGCGTCCGCGCGCGTGCCGTTCAACGATCGACAGGCCGGCCGTCGCCAGCCATGAACACGGAGGTCCGCGGTGCCACGATCCCCACGTCCTTCCACGCGCCAGGGTTCCCCGCTGCGCGTGCTCGCGATTGCCGCAGCCCTCGGGCTCCCGACCGCGGCGTGCGCGGCCAGTCCGCCGATTGCGTCGGTGTCCACCCATCTCGCGACGGTCGAGGTCATCGACCGGACCAACGGGACGACGCTCCCCGTGTACCCCTCGAACGGCGAGCGCTGGATCGTCGGCACGCCGGGACACGAGTACGCGATCCGCATCCGCAACCACACCGGTGCGCGCATCCTCGGCGTGCTGTCGGTCGACGGTGTCAACGCGATCACCGGCGAGACCGCCTCTCCCGACCAGACCGGTTATGTGCTGGAACCCTACGGCAGCGTGGAGGTCGCCGGCTGGCGCAAGAGCATGAGCAACACCGCCGCGTTCCATTTCACCGACATCGCGTCGAGCTACGCAGCGCGTAGCGGGCGACCGCTCGACGTCGGCGTGATCGGCGTGGCGGTGTTCCGCGAGCGTGTCCCGGTCGCCTGGGCGCCGCGGCAGAAGATGGCGAACGAGGCGGGCGACGCGAAACGCGCCGAGGCGCCGATGGCTGCCCCCGCCGAAGCGCAGGCCGGCGCCGGAGCCACGACGCAGAGGCGCGAAGCCGCCGACGCGCCTTCGGCGGAGTCGGCGATGAAACGGCGCGACGACCGGCTCGGCACCGGGCACGGACGCAGCGAGACGTCCTGGGTGAAGCGCGTCAACTTCGACCGCGCGACCTCCTCGCCCGAGGCGACCGTCGCGATCCGCTACGACCGCCACGAGGCGCTCGTCGCGCGCGGCATCGTGCCCGGACCGAGGTACGCGACGCGCGTCCCGTCCGCGTTCCCCGCCTGGCCGGGGTTCGTGCCCGATCCGCGCTGAGCGTCGTGGCGCTGCGCGTTGCCGCGCCGGGCGACGCCGGCGCATTCGATCGGCTCTACGATCGCCACCGGGGCGGCCTCTATCGCTACCTCGTTCGGCACCTCGGCAACGCCGGGCTCGCCGACGAACTGTTCCAGGACGTCTTGATGAACGCGATCCGCGCCCGCGCGAGCTAGGTCCCGACCGCGAAGTTCGCGACCTGGCTCTACACGAAGGATAGGAAATCCAACGGCACGACGCGTCATCGCCGGAGGCGTGGCACGTCTTGACTTGCCCGGACGGATGGGAAGCAGGGAGGGTCACGGGTCGTCGCGCGGCCGGGCATCGGGCCTATCCCACAGCGGCGGGCCGCGGGCCGGGGCGATGGTGGGCGGACGGATCGGCTCGCCGAGGTGGGCGAGGATGGCACGCACGGTGCTGGGTTGGGTGATGAAGGCGACGACGCGCATCTCGGTTGCGCAAAGCGGGCACAGCAGTGGCCGCACATGCCGATGACGCCGACGTTGTTGAAGAAGATGACGCCGGCCGAGCAACTGCCGTCCTCCGGCGGCACCAGCAGCGCGCCCACGATCACGTCCGAGCCCCGGGGCTCGTTGACGATCGCCGAGCGGAAACGGTCGAAGTCGCTCCGGAAGCGCTCGTGCCGCGCGGCGAGGCTGCCACCGCCCAGGTCCGGCCCGCCCTCGACGACGACGCGCGCGGGCTCGCCGCCGGTGTGCGAGTCGACGACGCGAATGGCGTGCGCGCTCATGATGGCGCAGATCCCTCGCGCCTGTGCTGAAGCGCGCGGGAGCGCCACTGCAGGTCGCGCGCGATCGGCGTGTCGCGCGTTTCGGAAGCGAGCATGTCGAGTCGGTGGAAGGATGAGGGTCCGCCTGGGCGGCTAGTTTCCGGTGGCGTGTCCCACGAGGCGGCCGAGCGCCTCGAAGATGGCGGTCAGCTTGCCCTTCTCGTACAACAGCGGCAGCAGCGTCGCGACCGCACCCAGCGACGAACCGATGAGCTGTCCGAACGAACGCAGGTCGAACGGCACGACCCGCATCTTCTCGATGCGCGAGAAGATCGACGCTAGCGTCTCCAGCTCGGCGAGCTCGCGCACGTCCTGCTGCGGAGACTCTCGCCGCTCGCCGAAGAGCCAATGTTCCTCGACGCGCCGGCTCTGCTCCGTGACTCGTTCGCGATACGCCGCGAGCGCGCGCTTCTTGCTGCGGTAGAGCTGCTTCGTGAACATGAGCAACGGCAGCGTGAACAGCATCGGCGCGCCCAGTCCGAACAGCACCAGCGGACCCCACACCGGCAGGATCGACAGGTCGTAGTTCAGCACCGCCATCTGGTAGCCGACGGGCGCTGCCACGTTGCCGATGCCGAAGGCGAGGATGAAGAGCGCGTAACGCCCCTGCGTCTCGCTGACGAAGCCGATGCCGCCGGTCACGTCGGCGTGCATCGGGTGCAGTTCGAGGTGCAGCCGCGTGATCCGGTAGAGATAGTAGATCCACAGGATGATCTTGCAGATGAGCCGCAGCCAGATGAAGTTCAGCAGCGGAATGGACACGAAGAACGCCCATACGCCGGCCGCGGTCATCCAGCGGGAGCTCTCGTCGCCCTGCACGTGCCAAGTCGGCAAGGGATCGGCGCCGAACTGCGGCACCAGGATCACCAGCGAAAAGAAGTAGGCCAAGCCGATGCACGCGAGATCCGGCCACCGCGCCACGCGCGCCCGCGCGATCGTCGCGTGAATCTGGTACACCTTGGGCGCGTCGGCCGGGCGCACGATGCCGCAGGCGAGGAACTGCTTCGCCGCTTCGCGGGTGCTGCCGTCGATGACCGGCTCGGCGATGACGTACAGCGGCAACGCGACGAGGAACTGCGCGTACGCCGCGAAGTCGGCGAAGAAATTCGTCGGCGTCGCCACCGTGTCGTAGAGTCCCTGCGCCAGCGCCAGCAGCGCCATCGGCACGTAGGTCACGATCATCAGCGCCAGTGCGCGCTTGACCAGCCGGAAGCGCACGCGCGCGCCCAGGCCCATCGCCGCGTAGAAGCGGCGGGCGTTGTCGTTCTCGAACAGCGAGAACCCGACGGGCTCGGCGGGCAGCATCGCGGCGGGCGCCGGCTCGTCCCTTGCGGCCGGCGCCTGCGCCGTCGCTGCCGGCGGCATCGGCGTCGTCACGGCGCTGCCCCAGGCACCGGCGCCTCGGGATCGCACAGCGCCAGCCATGCGCGGTCCATGTCCGCGCGGCCGATGTCGCGCTCGTGCAGGCGGATCGTCGGGCCCGACAGGAAGCGCCGATACCCGGCGTAGCCGCCGCCCGGGGTCCGCTCGTTGACCTCGCCGCACAGCACGGGAACGCGGCGCATCAGCGAGACATGCGTGTTGCGGAACGTGGCGCCGTCGGGATCGGGCAGGCCGGCGCGCACCCTCGCCTGCTCCGAGATGGCGAAGCGCGCGCGGTCCAGCGGGCGCGCCGCCGCGGTCGGTCGCGGCAGCCACAGCGAGTAGACCACGAGCGCGACAAACAATGCGACCAGCCCGGCAACGACGCAACCAGCGGTTCGGGTGAGGCGGCGCATCAAGGCTCCACGCGGGAGACGCAGCCGAATGGTAATCGAACAACGGGGGATTCGGGCCGGCCGACCTTCAGCTCGACTCCGCAAGGGTGTTAGCGGCGGCCGCAAATTGCACAGGTGGGGGTGCTGTTTTCAACCGGCGTTGACACAAGGGACGTCACGGCCGATTCGAGCGTTCGCAATGGCAATGCGCGACGAGCGGGACGAAATCGGCCCGACTGTTTGCAACGCAGGTCAACGCTGGCACCGGGGTATGCTCGACGCGGGTCCAGCGAGCCTTGAGCGAAGGAACCATGAAGGCCGTCAAGCCGCCAGCGTCCACCGGCACCGAACCTCCGGACGAGAAGCAGGCCAGTCCCGTGAGTATGACCGACAGGAACCTGCGCATCTGCAACTGCAACGCGAAAGGATAGGAAATCCAACGGCACGACGCGTCATCGCCGGAGGCGTAGCACGTCTTGACTTGCCCGGACGGATGGGAAGCAGGGAGGATCACGGGTCGTCGCGAGGCCCGGCATCGGGCCTATCCCACAGCGGCGGGCCGCGGGCCGGGGCGATGGTGGGCGGACGGATCGGCTCGCCGAGGTGGGCGAGGATGGCACGCACGGTGCTGGGTTCGGTGATGAAGGCGACGACGCGC
>JADZDD010000041.1 GCA_020851235.1 Burkholderiales bacterium
AAGACCATCTGCAGTGTGAGCACTTCTTGCCTTGGAATAAATCCAGCAGCAGCTATTCGCCACCACCAGACCCCACCAACAAGCACCCACACCTATCGGTTGCAAATTGTTAAAGAACGCGTCGCGCGCGACCCCGGGTCTTGCGGACGTTCCGGGTGACGAGCAGCAAAGAGGCGCGATTATGCGGTGCTTTCAAACGCGTGTCAATGCCGATCCACCAACAACGCCAACCGGGCGGCCGCCGACGTGCGCCGCACCGCGCGCCGATGACTTGATGTGAGGGCGCGGTCGTCCGATGCAAGCGTCGGGACCCGCCGTCGGGCCGCGCGACCGGTATCGCGGCGCGTCACGGCCCGCCGGCAAGCTCGCGCAGGCGGTCCGCGAAGGCCTCGACCGGTGCCGGGAGGTCGAAAAGCGCGTCGTGCGCGGCACGAATCCGGGCCGCGATGCCTTCCCGGTACGCGCGATCTCCCGCGATCCGCACCGCGATCCGGACGTAGGCGTCCTCGTCGGTCGCGACCACCTCGTCGATGCCCATGAGCCGGAGCATGCCGGCGCTCTGCCGGCCGCGCATGAAGCGCCCCGGCAGCGTCACGACCGGCAGGCCGCAGGCCAGCGCATCGAGGCTCGTGTTGCCGCCTGACCAGTGCAGCGTGTCGAGCATGACGTCGCAGGCGCTGTTGACTTGCAGGAAAGCGTCGTGGGCGCACTGCGCCACGACGTGCAGGCGCTCGCGGCTGATGCCCGCACGCGCAAGCCGCGCGATGAAGCGCTGCGTCAATCGCGGATCGCGCCCGGCGAAGAACACGAGCCTCGCGTCGGCGACCGCTCCCAGGACCTGCGCGAACAGCGCATCGTTGTCCGGGTGGATCTTGAACAGCGACTGTGGACACAGGAGGAGAGGCCCGCCGTCGGGCAAGCCGCACGCCGCGCGCGACGCCGGAGACGGCCGTTGCGGCATCCGATACGACGTTCCGATGCCGGGCAGCGTTTGCAGGCGCTCGGTGTAGTGAGCCTGTGCGTCGGACGGCTCCATCGCGGCGCAGGAGAAGAAGACATCGATCGCCGGCAACCCCGTGGTGACCGGATGCCCCCAACCGGCGCATTGGACCGGCGCCAAGCGCAGCGAGGCGAGCGCGAAGGGGACCACGCCCATCCCGAGCTCGGGGTAGACGAGGACATCGAGCGCGTCCGCAGCAATGACCGGCGCGGCCTGCGACGGTCGCCACAGCGGCAAGCGCCGGAAGACGTCCGCGCGCGCCGCGATGCGCTGTGCAAGCGCGTCGTCCGTGGGCAGGAAATGATAGACGTGGACGTCGAAATCCTCCCGCGGCAGATCCGTGATCCAGCGCTCGAAGTAGCGGCCGACGGTCCCGTCGCGAAAGAACGTCGAGGCGAACCCGACGCGAATCCGGCTCGCGCCGCCACGTGGGGCACGTCGCCCCGCCCACGCCGGTGCCTGCCGCTCGACGAGGCGCGTGACCAGCGCCCCGTAGCGCGCCTGCAGCGCGCGATCGTCCCCTCCCTGGTAGGCGAGAAGGAAGTTCGTCCAGCGCAACTCGTCGACGAGACGCCCTGCCGACAACCCCGCCGCCTGCGCGGGAAGCGCGCGCTCCAGCCGGGCAAGCCCCGTCGCGAAGGCTGCGCGCGACGCGGCGACATCGGCGCCCGAGTCCGCGATCATCGGCAAGCTGAGCTCGCGCGCCAGCGTCGCGCGCAGCAGCGAAGGGTCGCGTCGCTCCGCCTCGGCGAAGGCCGCGCGGGCGCCGGCAAGATCGTCGGCTTCCGCAAGCGTCCCACCGAGCTGGTACGGTGGGTTGGCGTCGCGCGCGTCGAGCGCTGCCGCGCGCGCGAAGCAATCGGCCGCTTCGGCGAGCGCGCTGCGCTCGCGCAGGATTCCCCCCAGCGCAAGCCACGCGCCGCGCTGCCGCGCATCGAGCGCGACCGCATGGCGCAGCGCCGTCTCGGCGCCGGCGTCGTCGCCGCCCTGTCGTCGCAAGTTCCCCAGATTGGCCCATGCGAGCGCGTAGCGCGGGTCGATGTCGAGCGCACGCGTGGCCGCGACGATCGCGTCGTCGATCCGGCCCGCCGCCCGCAATGCATTGCCCAGGTTGTTGAACGCGCGGGCGTAGCGCGGATCCGCGGTCGTGGCCCGGGTGAAGGCATCGATCGCGCCCTGCGTGTCGCCAGCGTCGCTGCACAGGAGGCCAAGCTCGTTCCACAGCCGTGCTTGCGTGGAGTCGAGGGCCAGCGCCGCGCGCAAGTCGGCGATCGCTGGCGTGAATGCGCGCGCCATCTCGTGCGCCCGGGAACGCAACACGAACGCCGCCAGCCGCGTGCGCGTGGAAAGCGACGCGTCGGCGAGCAACGACGTCGCAAGCGACGCCGCGCTGGCGGCGTCGCCTGCCGCGAGTCTCGCCTCGATCGTCGCGAGTGCCTGCTCGGTCATGGCGCCACCCTTCCGGACGACCCGCTCACGGCATCGCCGTCGGTTCGCGTGCGATCGCCGCGCGGTACGCGGCCTCGAGATGGCGCGTGTGCGCCGGCATGTCGGTCAGCGGCGAACCCGCGAGACCCCGCGCGATCGCCGCGCGTACCGCCGCCGCGAACGTTGCGTCGGTGGCGAGGCGCACGGCGAGATCGACGTACTCGCGGCCCGTCTGCGCCACGGTCTCGAGCACACCGAGATGGGCGAGGATCGAGTACGTGGAGCGTTCGCCGTGGCGCCGACCCACGAGTGTGACGACCGGGACGTTCATGTCGAGCGCCTCGAGCGTGACGTTGACCCCGCCATACGGCATCGTGTCGAGCACGACATCGATCAGGCGATAGCGGGCCTGGTTTTCGGCGTCGTCACGACCTTGCGGCAGGAAGACCGCACGGGTGCGGTCGATCCCGATGGCATCGAGCAAGCGCAGGTAGCTCGCCCGCTGCGCGGGATGCGCAGGGGAGAAGGCAAGACGCGCGCGCGGAATGCGATCGAGCACGTCGCGCCACAGTGTCAAGCCGCGGCGCGACAGCTTCAGGGGATTGACGAAGGCGCCGATGACGAAGGCGTCGGAGTCGAGACCCAGCGTCGCGCGCGTGAACGGCAGTGTGGGCGCCGGCGCGATGTGCCGATACGGGTAGACACAGCCCGCCATCGGGAGCAGGCGCTCCAGCATGAATTCCTGGTTGTCCGCCACGTCGGCCAGGCCATCGGTGAGCTTGTAGTCGACGGCCGTCATGCCGAGGGTACCGGCGCTCGCGATGTGCGTCAGCGCCACCGGCGCCGGCTTGCGGGCGAGGATGCCCGGCCGTGATCCTTGCGTGTGCGTGGACAGATCGACGAGAAGATCGAGCTCGTCGCGCGCGATCTCGTTGGCCGCCGCGAAGTCGTCGCGATCGGCGAGCGAGACGAAGCGGGTGGCCGCAGCGACGAAACGCTCGGTCCACGCGTCGCGCTCGGTCGTGGTCGAGTAGAAGTACAGATCGAACTGCTCGCGATCGTGGTGCTCGATGGCCTGCCACATCATCTTGCCCATGACGTGATTGCGCAGGTCCCCCGCGATGTAACCGATGCGCAGGCGCCCCGGGCGCCGCGGCGGCGCCGGCGCTGCGATGGGCTCGCCGTAGACGCGTCGCACCGCCGAATCGTAGGCCTGGGCGAGGCGAAGCAGGAGCGCTCCCTCGACGTCGAAATACAGGAGCAGATGCAGCAGCGACTCCAGGCATTCGGCAAGCTCCTGCGCGTCGCGCGCGCGGTACGCATCGCGCCGCAGGCCGTCGATGGTGCGATCGAGGCGCTCGAAATCACCGGCATGCTGGCATGCCTCGAGCGCGTACACGGCAAGCGGCAGTGCGTCGGGGCAATGACGTTCGAACTCGTGGAAGTTGGCGAGCCACGCATCGATCTCGCCATCGGCGAGCAGCGCGTCACCGAGATGCTTGTAGGCTGCGACGTGCCTGCGATCGACCGCGAGGACATGGCGAAACGCCGCCGTGGCGGCGCGCCGATTGCCCTGCTGCGCGAAGACGACACCAAGGTTGAAGTCGGCATCGACGAGACCGGGATCGAACGTCAGTGCACGCTGGTAGGCGCGCGCCGCACCCGACACGTCCCCCGCCCGTTGGAGCGTGGTGCCGTGATCGAAGTGCGCGAGCGCATCGGCTGGCGTGCGCAGCAGGATGGCGTCGTGGATCGCGAGCGCGCTGGCGGTGTCGCCGCGGCGCGCGTGCACCCGCGCTTGCATGCGCAGCAACGCCGATTCGAACGGAGCCAGACGCAGGCCCGCGTCGACGAGGCGCATCGCGTCGTCGTAGCGCCGCTCCGCGAGGGCGAGATCGGCTGCGGCAAGCCGCGCGTCGATGAAACCGGGTTGCGCGTCGAGCGCCCGGGCAAACGCCGTGGCAGCCTGCGCGGGGTCCTCCTGCGTTGCAGCGACGACACCGGCAAGATGCAGGGCTGGCGCGAACTCGGGCTGTTCGGCGACGATCGCGGCGTAGGCTGCAGCCGCGGCGGACAGGTCGCCCTCCCGGTGCAGCGCGACCGCGTGATCCCAGGCTTGCGCGAGTTCGTCGGCCGTGGACGGCGACGCCGGCGTCGTGTCGGTCGCCGCGTGCAACGCACGCAGCGCCTTCGCAAGCGCCGCGGGTTCGAACGCTTCCTGCACGATCGGCGCGCGGTGCGCCGGCATGCCGATCGCCACCGACCATACGTGTCGTGCCGGCCGGGCAAGGAGCATGGTGGCGACGTCTTGCGCGAGACCGACGCCGTCGACGAGCACGTCACAGTCGCGCGCAGCGATCGCCTTGGCGGCAGCGTTGTCGGCGGGCTCGGCAACGCCCGCAAACACGGCATGCGGCATCGGAACGCCGGCAAGGGCGTCGCGGGTCAGGTCCGGGTCGCCGCAGCACAAGACGACGAGCGCGACGGGAATGTCCTGCAGCGCCGCCATCGTCTCGCGCAACGCCGTGCGCGCACCCGCCCACGCCGCGCCTGCGGGTGCGGGCAGCACCCAGGCCAGACGCAACGCACGACCCCGCGTGCGCCGTGGCCAGATGAGCGGGACGGGCGGCCGCGGCAGTGCCGTCGTCAGCGCGCAGTACGCATCGGCGAGCCGTGCCACGAACTCGCCACGCGTGACGCCGAGGGCCACCGCGATCTCGCGCAGCGCACGACGATCGTCGAGCGTGAACGCACGGGTGGCAAATTGATCGGGAACCCCTGCGCCGTGGCGCACGAGTGCCGCGACGAGGGCGGGCGGCAGCGTGTGAACGACGGGAGCGAGCGCGTCGACAAGGGGTTTCGCGCCGGCCGGTGAAGCGCGGTCGAGCGCCTGCGCCAGTGCCCGGGCGATCGGGGGGGCTTGCGCGAGCGTTGCGTGTTCGGCGACGAGCGCTGGCAGCGATGCCAGCGCCGAGCGCTCGCCCAGCGCAGCACTCGCCACGGCGTGTGTCATGCGCGCGCGCACGTCGGCAGCGGCCACCGCCATCGCCTGCGCGGCGGCGTCCCTGGCAAGCGCGAACTCGCCTTCGTGCAATCCGACCTCGGCGAGGGCGAGGCGCGGCGGCAGGAAGCCCGGATCGAGTTCGGCGGAACGTCGCCACGCCTGGAGCGCCGCGGCCGGGCGACCCAGCTGCCACCAGACCTCGCCCAGATGAAAGTGCGGCACCGGCGAGGCGGGGGCTTCGCGCGAGGCGCGGCGAAAGCATGGGATCGCATCGGCCGCGCGACCTTCGCGCTGATGCGCGCGGCCGCGCTCGAGCCAGGTCGTGAAGGCGTCGGTCGCCATCGGAGGCCTCACTTCAGGCGCGAGCGCAAGGCGCTCACCCACGCGTCGGGTGCGATGCTGTACAGCACGCGGCCGGCGAGCGTGTGGCGGCGGCGCGCCACCGCCCGCGCAAGGCGCGTCCACAGCGACCGCCTCGCAAAGCCGTGCGGCCGGTCGGGCGGCGGGGGTCTCCACTCGCGATAGTGCAACGCATGACGCACGCGCCCCGGCGCCAGGGGGGCGATCGGCACCCCCGCGCCTTGTCCCCGCGATGCGAGCGCCTCGTCGTAGCACGCGTACGTGGCGGCGAGCATCTGCGCGCGTGTTGCCTGCCGGATCGCGAGCGCTTCGTCGCTCGCGCGCCGCACGGCCGCGGGATCGGCGAGGAGCGCCTCGATGCGTTCGAGCATCGCGGCCTCGTCGCGCCACTCGTGCTCGGTCATGACCCACCCCGCGCCGTGGGCGGCGACGCGCTCGGCGAGCGCGCCGATCGGCGGCACCAGCGCGGCGCGCCCGGCGCACCACGCCTCGGTGAGCGTATAGCTGAAGGTCTCCGGTCCCGCCGACGGATAGATCACGAAGGCGACGCGGTACTGCGCGAACAGGTCAGGCAGGTCGACGACGTCGTAGTGGCCGTGAATCGTGAGGACCGCGTCGCTCGCCTGCCAGGGCCCATGCTGGAAATCGAGGTAGCCGATGAGCACGAAGCGCACGCGGGCATGTCGTGCGCGAACGAGCTCGGCGAGTCGCTCGATGCGCCGCGCGCCCTTGTCCGGCCCGATGGCCCCCACGATCGCCACGGTCGGCACGTCGTCGGCCGGCAGCATCACCGCCATCCGCGCGCTGCGCCCCCGTGGCGGGAAGGTCTCGGGTGCCCCGTGCGGGATCACCACCGCCGGACAGTCCGGGAAGTAACGCGATAGCGTGTCCGCGGTCCATTGCGACGGTGCGATTCGGGACACCGCCGCGCGCATGAGCGCGTGGTGCTGCGTGCGCCACGCTGCGATGTCGACACGGTCGAATGCGGGCTGCGCCGCGAGACAACGCGTGCACTCGGCGACGTCGGTGCGCGCGCCGCAGTACATGCCGTCCGGTCCCTGCAGCGTGATCGTGGGGCATGCGATGAAGAGGTCGTGCACGGTGTAGACGAAGGGCACCGGAAAATCGGTGAGCGCGGTGACGATCCCGCCGCGACACGCGGACACCTGATGCAGATGCACGAGCCCGACGTCGAACGTCGCGCACATGCCTCCGAGGAAATCGCGCCAGCGCTCGTTCTCCCCGCGTTCGAAGTCATAGACCACGACGTCGCCGTCCGCGCGCATCTCCTCGATGCGCCACCGGTCGTCGGCGGGCGTGGCCACGAAATGGCGCCATCCCGGCGGCGAGTGCTCGATCAACGTGCGCACGTACACGTCGGTGCCGCCGCCATGCCCATGCGTGATGTGGAGTACGCCGCGGTTCGGACTCGCCAGTGCCGCGAGCTTCATGCGTGCGGCGTCGCGCAGTGCGCGCAACGGATCGGCCGCGATGTAGTCGCGGACCATGTCGTCATAATGCGGATGCCGCTCGAGGAGGATCGCGAGGTTGCGCGCGCACAAGGCCTCCTTCTCGGTGGTGAACGACCGCGTCCCGGTATGCACGACGAACGCGTTGTCCGCGAGGACGTTGCGCCATCCGTAGCGCGCCGCGCGTACGCACAGGTCGTTCTCCTCGCCGTACCCGCGCCCGAAGGCGTCGTCGAAGACGCCGACGTCGTCGAGGAGCGCGCGCCGCAGGAGAAGACAGAAGCCCACGCCGGTGGGAATGTCGGGATACGTCGGCAGCGCCATCGCCTTCATCGCCTGCGCGACCGGAGCGGGATCCGCCCCCGACGGCCAGGGATTGTTCACGCAGAACTGCGGAAACGAAAGGATCTCCGCGTTGTTGGAGAAGGGCGTGACGGTGCCGATCCGCGGATCGGTGGCGATGCAGTGCATCAGCGCGTCGAGCCACCCGGGTGTCACGAGCGTGTCCGAGTTGAGCAGGATCACGTCGGCGCGCGACAGCAGCATGCCGCGGTTGGCCGTCGCGGTGAAGCCCAGATTCGTCTCGTTGCGAAGCAGCGTGACCTGCGGATGCGCGCGGGTCGCAAGCTCGGTGAAGAACGCGCCGATGCCAGGATCAGGCGAGGCGTCGTCGATCAGCACGAGGCGCACGTCGGGGCGCAGGTGCGCGAGCACGCTCGCGACGCAGGCGCGCACGTCGTCGACCGCGTTGTACACGGGGACGACGATGTCGATCACGTAATGCACTGCGGCGGACATCACGACCCTACTTTCGCATGAGCATGCGCAGCCGGATCCACGGCAGCGCCAGCCACCAGCGCGCGCTCTGCCGATACGCGATGATCCGCTCCTGCGCCGCGAGCGCCCGCTCGAGGCGATCGCGGTCGGCGGTGAGTGCCGCAAGCGCCTCGGCGTGCGTCTCGTCGCGCTGCGCCACGGCCGCGGCGTGCGCGGCGTGCAGCGCAGCGAGCTCCTGCTGCGCACGTGCCGCGCTGGCCTCGAATGCGGCGTGCGCGGCGCGCAGTTGCGCATCGCGCTCCTCGACGAGCCGCTCGCGTACCGCGACGAGCCCTTCGAGATGCCGGATGTGGCCCGTCGCCCGATCGAGCGAGGCGTCGCGCGCCTGCAAGAGGCCGTCGAGGCGCAGGACTTCGGCCGCCTGGGCGTCGAGTCGCGCAAGCTCCGCTTCACCGGCATCGGCGAAGAGTGACAGCGCCGGCCAGGCAGCGGGCAGCGCTCCTTCGTTGCGCGCCGCCACGACGACGAAATACAGCGGTGCGGGTGGACGTGCCGTCCCGAGCGTGGCGCCGTCGCTGCTCCAGGCCTCGTACCCGCCGCCGCCCGCGTCTGCCGCTTCACTCCAGATCGCCGAGCCGAAATACCGACGCTGGCTGAACCATCGCGTCGCCGGAAAGGCCGTGCAAAGAAGTGCGGTGAGCTCGTCGCGGGACGGCTCGCGGGTGTGAAACGGATTGCGGTAGTTTCGCGCGTCGGAATACTCGACCGGGTTCGGGGCGGAGAGGACGACGAGTCCGTCGGGGGTGAGCACGCGCGCGAACTCGGCCAGCATCGCGGGCTGATCCTGCGGCGGCAGGTGCTCGATCGTCTCGAACGAAACGACGACGTCGACACTCGCGTCGGGAAGGGGCAGCGCCGCCGCCGACCCGGTGACGAAGGCAAGTCCAGCGACTTGCGCGTAGGTCGCCGCCGCGTGCCGCGTCGCCTCGTGCGCGACATCGATCCCGACCACGCTGCGTGCATTCGCGGCAAGCAGCGCGCTGCCGTAGCCCTCGCCGCAGGCGACGTCGAGGACGCGGCGGGTCGCCGTGAAACGACGCGCGAACGCATAGCGATGCCAGTGCTCGTGCGCGATCTCGCCGGCGATGCCGGGGACGAAACGCTCGCCGGTGAAGTCGAGTTGAGAGGCCATCACGTGACAGCGGCAAGGATGCGGCGCCCTCGCCGGAAGCGGCGCGACCGCGCGCGCCACCCCGATTCTAGACGATGGCCGGGGCGGGATCGCCGACAGCGCCGAGGACGTACACCTCGACGCCGCCCAGCGTGAAGTACTCGTCGCTCCCGGCCGCCGGCGAGAACACGAGGCGCGAGAACTCGCGCGCGCCAGCCAGGAGCATGCCGAGCTGATTGCGCGTGACGATGTTCATGCAGGGACGCGACTTCAGCGTCTCGTCGAAGTGCCACTGGTCGTCGCGTCGCGCATCGTCGAGGACGAGCCACTTCTGGTTGTGCTCCTGGAACGACGACAGGTTCGCCGAGCGCACGTTGAGCAAGGCGCAATCCTCGGCTGCGACCGGGTGCGGCAGCGTATAGACGACCATCGGCCGCACCGCGTTCGAGCGGTACAGCGCCGCGCCGTTGGGCAGATCCTCGACCTTGCTCGCATTGACGACGGCGGTGGGCTCGACGTGCAGGCGGAGCACCGGGCGCTCCCTGTGCAGGTCGGTGGCAAAGGAGAGCGAGTTCGTTTCGTCGCGCAGATTGAGGCCGTTGAACCGCGCAACCGACGAGTGGGCGCAAGACGTCGGCTCGGCGCGAAAACCGCACATTGCCGCGAGCGCGGCGAGGCTGCCTTCGCTGTGCAGCCAGCGATGACCCGAGAAGCGCATCCCCATGTTCACGGCATCGGCCCCGGTATCCACGCCGAATGCGGTGTGCATCGTGTCGGTCGCGGCCCGGACGAAGCTTTCCCCGTACCGGACGAGCTTCGTATAGCTCGGCATCAGGATGCGCGCCACGCCGCCGGCGCGCAGCATCCGGTTCGCATTGCACAGGACGTACGCCTGCTCGCCGAAGAAGAAGTGCTCGAGCACGTCCTCGGCGAAGATGCCGTCGGCGCGTCCCGCCCATGCCTCGGGCCAGGGGTCCAGAAACTCGAAGCGATGCACGCGCGCGTCGTGCGGGATGAAGTCCAGATTGACGAAGCCATCGAGCACGTTCTCGCCGCAGCCCACGTGGAGGAACAGGGGATCGGGCGTGACCGGCGCCGTATTCGCGCCCCACACGAACTGGCCGACGAGACCCGGGCTGTGACGCGAGAGCGCGCGCAGCGACAGCGCATCCGACGGCAGGTCAGGCGCACCCGATGCCGGTTGCACATCCGGTCGCATCGGGGTCACCGGCGCCGGTGCCTGGCGGCGCGTGAACCAGGTCATGCCGCGACACCGCGAGCGACGCGCGGTCCCACGAGGCAGCGCGTGCCTTGAACCGCGGCGCTCATGGGGCGAGGCTTCGCAACCAGCCCAACCAACCGCCACGACGGCCCGCCGCCGGCGTCGCATCGGTCTGTGCCGCGGCCGGAGCGCGCGCCGCGGGCAACGGCTCGACCCCGGCGGCGCGACACGCCGCGGCGTAGATGGCGTGGCGGGCTTCCACCGCATGCGCGGCCGCGGCGCCACGTCGGGCGAATCGCGCATAGACCGCTGCGATGGGGTCCGGAGCCGCTCGCCACGCCGCGTCTGCGGCGCGTGCGTTCTCCGCCTTGGCGGCGAGATCGTCGGCGTGCGCGGGCGCCGTCACCGCGACCAGGCGGTCGAGCCACGCATCGACGTCGGCTTCGGGGTCGATCGTCCAGCCCGCCTGCGTCGCGCTCACCCGGTCACCGAGCGCCCCGTAGGCGGGCACCAGCGCCGGGCGACCCGCGGCCCAACCTTCGCTCATCGCGTAGCAGAAGGTCTCGGGCCAGATCGACGGAAACGCGAGCACGTCGACCCGATAGGCGTCACACAGCGACGCGACCTCGCCGCGGTCGTAAGGCCCGTGCACGGTGAGCACGCGGTCGTCGGACTGGAAGCGGCACTCGCGGTCGGTATAGCCAATGACGACGATGCGCAGCGGCAGGTCGCGCTCGCGAATGCGCTCGACCATCGCATCGATGCGCCGACTTCCCTTTTCGGGGCCCACGGCACCGAGCACCCCCACGTGGCGATGCGCGTCGCGCGGAAGATCGAAGATCGGCCGCGACGTCGGCGGCACCGGCGCGGGGGTCGGGTCGACCGCGTCGGCCGCAAGCAGCGCGTCGACCGCCGACGCGTCGGCATCGGGCGCAGGTGGGGGCAGTGGTGGGCCGGAGCCGTACGGCACGGCCTCCACGGTCGCGTCGGGGTAATACGTCCGGATCGTTGCCGCCGCCCATGGCGAGGGGCCGATGACGAGCTTCGCGCGCGCGAGAAAGCGCGCGTAGCGCTCGCGCCAGCCCGCGACGTCCACGCCGGCCAGCGCGGGCATGCCGGCGAGGCACGCCGTGCACGTCGCGAGGTCGGTGGTCGCACGACAGTAGCGCCCGCCGCTGTCGATGAGATAGATCGTCGGGCACGGCACGTACATGTCGTGGGCGCTGTACAGGTACGCAACCGCGGCGAGTTCGATCGCCCGCAGGAAGTCGTCGCCGCTGCCGACGAGGCTGTGCACGTGCACGAGATCGATGCGCAGCCAGGCGCAGGCATCGCGCAGGAAGCCATCGCCCGCGGCCGGGCCCGCACGTGGCCAGTCGTAGACGGCAAAGCGATCGTCGCCGGCATCTTCCAGCGTCCAGCGATCGGCGTGGATGCGCAGCACGTAGTGCCGGTACGCGTCACCCGTCACCGCGATCGCATTGCGCAGGAAGTGCTCGGTGCCGCCGCCGCGCGCGTGCGCGACGTGGAGCACGCCCGGGAGGTCGCGGCGATCGAGCATCGCCAGCGTGCTTGCCAGGACCGTGCGCAACGGCGCGATGGGGTCGTGAGCGCCCACCGCCGCGAGGGCCGCGCCGACGTTCGCATCGGCCGGATCGGGCTCGCCGGGGTCGAAGGCGGAAGGGACGTGCTGCGCGACGACATCGTCGGCAAGGGCCGAACGCAGGCCCAGGCGATGCGCGACGGCGGTCACGGCGGCAAGCGAGGTGAAAGCGTTGGTCGCTCGAGCGGCATCGAGGACCGCCCGGCGGATGAATACGCACGGCCCGGCAACGATACCGGCGTTCGGGTACACGGGAATGGCGGCCCCTGCGATCGCGTCGTCGACGTCATCCGGACGATGCCATCGCCCGCCGATGGCAAGGCGAGTCGCGAACCCCGGGGCGCCGCTTGCCGCCGTGGACCAGGTGCCGACGACGCCGATCGCGGGGTCGCTCGCGGCACAGCGCTGCAGGCGATCGAGCCACCCCGCCGGCAGGCGAATGCGCGGGTCGACGAGGACCACGTCGCCAGACGCTTCCGCTGCCGCCGCCGCCAACGCGGGCAGCGCCCCCGGCCGACGCGCGCGCAGCCAGACGCACGATGCCGCGGTACGCGCCGCGAGCCGCTTGCGCAGCGCCCCCTGCCGCAATTCGGTCGTCGCACCGTCGACGAGGACGAGCCGGTACGGTGTGGCTTGCTGCGCAAGGCTCGCGATGAGCGTCGCGACCTCGGCGTGCGTCCCCGCCTGCGGGACGACGACCGCGACGACGTCAGAGGTCCGGCGCGTCATGGCGATGCGTCACGGCGGTCCCCACCGGTGCGGCAGGCGGACGAAGCCCATCTCGCGCGAGTCTCCGGTCACGACCAGCGGGCGCTCGACGTGATCGAACAGGCGCACACCCTCCGGGTCGAGCGCATGTGCGCGAATGAAATACTTCCCCGGAAGCAGCGGAAGCGCCGGCAGTGACAGCGTGAACGCGAAACGGTGTGCGGCGACGCGACGCGGTGCCACGCGATCCATGTCGGTGGCGACCCCGTAGACGGGAGTGCCGTCGGCGCGCACCACGCCGACGAGGATGACGGGTACGCGGTCGTCCGGCGAGTAGACTTCGCCGGCGACGGTGACATCGGCGCCTTGCGGCACGACGTCGCCCGGCGCGAGATCGAGCGACTGCACCGAGTACACCCCCGTGCTCACCGCGACGCGGGCGTCGATCGGCGCCTTTGCCCGCGCCGACTTCTCCTCGTGGAAGGCAAGATACGCCTGCGTCACGTCCATCGCATCACCGTAGCGCTCGACGCGGCCCTGTCGCAGCCACAGCGCGTGCCGGCACAGCTTCTGGATGTGATACATGCTGTGCGAGCACAGCAGGAGCGTGCCGCCCTCGGCGAGATAGTTCTCGATCCACGCGATGCACTTCTTCTGGAACGATTCGTCGCCGACGGCGAGAACCTCGTCGGTGATGAGGATCTGCGGCTTGAGCGCGGTGGCCACGGCAAAGCCCAGGCGAACCACCATGCCCGAGGAATAGTGCTTGATCGGATCGTGGATGTGCTCGCCGATGTCGGCAAAGGCGATGATCTCTTCGCGCTTGTCGTCGATCTCGGCGGGCGGCAGTCCGAGCAACGCCGCGGCGAGATCGATGTTGGCAAGTCCCGTGTACTCCGGGTGGAAGCCCGAGCCGAGCTCGAGCAATGCACCGACGCGGCCATGTACGGCGATGCGGCCGCGCGTCGGCGGCATCACGCCGGCGACGATCTTGAGCAGCGTCGATTTGCCCGCGCCGTTCTCGCCAACGATGCCGAGCGATTCGCCGCGCGCAAGGGTGAAGCTCACGTCGTCGAGCGCGCGGTAGACGTGCGCGGCCCCGCGGCCGCGCAGGAGGTTCCACACGAGGCGCAACTGGCCGCCGCGACGATCGATCTTCGCGTAGTCCTTGCTCACCTGTTCGAGCGCGAGCAGCGGGGCCGCGGCAGGTGCGGCAGCGTCGTTCTGCGGCGCCGTCCCGATGGCCAGCGGGGACGAGATCGTGCTCATACGAAATCGTCGAAATGCGGCGAGAGCCGCCGGAACACCCACCGCCCGCCGTAGAACAGCGCGAGCGCAACGACCAGGGCGACCGCGTCGCCCCACTCGAGCGCCAGGCGGCCGGCGATGAGCACGTCGCGGAGGCGACCCACGAGCCAGCTGAACGGATTGAGCGCGACCCAGGGCCGCAGTGCCTCGGGCACGACCTCGAGCGGATACAGGATCGGGGTCAGGTACATGAGGATCATCAGCGTTGGCATGAGCACGTGCTCGACGTCGCGCACGAACACCTGGAGTGCGGCGAAGAAGAGCGCGATGCCGACGACCCCGATCGCCATCACGATCCACAGGGGAACGGCAACGATGAGGCCCGTCAGATGCAGCGGTTCGCCGTAGAGGACGAGCGCGACGATCACGGCGAGGTATCCCGCAAACTGCAGGACGAGAGTCGCCGCCACCGAGGCGTACACGATGAGCTCGTGGGGAAAGGCCACCTTGCGGATCAATCCCGCGTAGCTCGTGAGGCAGGTGGCGCCACGCTGGATCGCCTCCTGCGCCGCAAGCCAGGGCCACAGCGCCACGGCCACGAAGGCGAGGAAACTTTCGCTCCCGAACCGCTGCGCCTTGAAGATCATCGTGAAGACGAAGTGGTACACGACGAGGAGCACGAGCGGGTGGATGAACGCCCACGCGAACCCCGTGACGCTGCCGAGGTACCGGGTGAAGAGCTCGCGTCGCAGGAAGTTCGCAAACAGCGCGCGCCCGCGGATGCCGCCGACGCCAGCGGACGCGGTACTGCCACGCGCGGGGGCAACCGATGCCATGCGTGTCCTGGTCACCCGAGGATGCGGGTGTTTCGCGCTTACTTCGCCGTGGATGATGCGGGATGGCGCGCAGCCTCCTGCGCCCGGCGCAGCACCTCAGGATCCACCTTGGGTACGAGCGCGTCGATGGCCTCGCCATTGGCGGCAGTCTTGGGATCGGCACGGATCGCGGCGAAGGCTGCGTCCCGCTTCTCATTGACGAACCGCTGCCGCAGCTCGGCAAGTATCAGCTCGCGCGCTTCGGCGTACGGCTGCGGGGTGGCCGGTCGCTTGCCTTCGAGCTTGATGATGTGCCAACCGAAGGCGGACCGAACGGGGGGCGAAAGATCCCCCGGCTTCGCCAGCGCAAAGGCAGCGGCACCGAAGGCCGGATCCATCTGCTTTTCGATGAACCAGCCGAGTTCGCCCCCCTTCTCGCCGGAGACACGATCATCGGACAACTCGCGCGCAAGCGTCGCGAAATCGGCACCGGCCACGAGCTTCGCGCGCACCTCCTCGGCCTTGCGTCGCGCATCCTCGGACGCGTACTTCTTGGTCGTGTCGAACAGGATATGCGCGGCATTGACTTCGGCCGGATGCATGTACGCGCTCTTGTTGACGAGGTAGAGTTCGCGCGCGCGCGTCTCGTAGCGTTCGAGGTTCGCGTCGAACTCGGCCCGGGCGGCGCGCTCGACGGCATCGATCTCCATCGCGGCGAGCAAACGATCGGTCTCGAAGGCGATGCGTGCGGCATTCTGCGGATCGGCATCGAGCTTGGCGGCACGTGCCTGCGCGGCCAGCGACTTCTGCATGAGCATCCGGGTCAGGAGTTCGGTCACCCGGCGTGGATTGTTGGCGAAGCCTTCGCGCACGTCGGCAGGCAGGCGCGACACCTCGGCGTCGTAATCGCGGCGCGTCACGGCGGCGAGACTGTTGGACAGCAGAATGGTGTCGGGTGCGGGCACGACCTCGGCCGCGACGACGGGAAATGCGAACGAGCACCCGGCACCAACCACGAGCAGGGCGCGAAGCATGGAACGGACTTTACTCATGAAACACCGACAGGGTGCTGCTGCGGATCACGGATGGGACCGATCCGCCGACAGGAAGCAAAAAGGGGCGAGGATTGCTCCTCGCCCCGAAGTAGACGCAGTACGACTGCTTACTGCGTGACGATGCTTCTGGTCGTACGGTGGTTGTAGTTCGCACCGTAGTTCGACTGGATGTTGAGTCCACCGCTCGTCAGCGTGCCGTTCTCGAAGATGATCGACGAGAAGCCGATGACCGGCAATCCGTAGAACGTCGTCGAGGTCGTTTGCGTGGTCACGCCATTGGCGGTGTTGAACACGGTCGAACCCGGGCCGACGAGCCTGTGCGCGCTGCCCACGAGCGGGAAGTTCATCGCGACCCAGCCGTTGGCGAAGTCGCTGCTGATCGGGATGAAGTTCTTCGACCCGAACGCGCTCGACTGCGACGGCAACGAACCGCCACCCAGGATGTACGTCAGGACGTTGGCTTCCCAGCAGATGTTCGTCGCCTTGACGGGCGGCGGCGGCGAGAAGTCCTGCGTCGCTTGACGCGTGCGCTCTTCACGATCGTACAGCGTGAGCGTGATGTCGTCGCACGACTTGCCATCCTTGAAGTTGTTCTGGAACAGCTTCTGCGCAGGGCCCGTTCCAACGAACACGTACTCGCGCTTCGTCGGGAAGGTGACGACCCAGTCGGTCGACGAGTGCGTCTCGACGTCGAGCACGAACTCGTTGTAGACGTTGTTGGCCATCAGCACGGCGGACACCGGGTCGACGGCGTTGCCGCCGGTCGCCGGATTCTGGTTCCAGTTCGGCGTGATGTAGACGTTGGTGCCCGAAACGACAACCGAGGTCTTCGGATTGACGTTGGCGAGCGTCGGCAGGATCGAGCCGGCGTTGGTCCACAGCGACGTCGTCGAGAAGCCGTCGAGCGCCGTCGCGTTGCTCGCGAACTCTTCGCCCTTCAGCACGTTGATGATCGTCACCGAGCCGAAGAGGCCGCCCGAACCCGGGATCGTGTTGGCCGGCGCGGTCGGCTCGACCAGCGCGGAGTCGGTACAGGCCGGCACGCCCGCGGCGTTGTGCGTCACCGCAGCGGCGGTGCTGCCGATCACGTCGCCCAACTCGATGATCTCGAGGTAGCCCTCGCGGGTACGATCGAGCGAGTCGCCGCCCGTATCACCGACGTAGCCATAGTTGAGGAACGAGGTCGGGTTGTCCTGGCTCGTCGAGACCTTCGGCACCGTGCAGGACTTGTCCTTGGTGAAGATGCCGGCGCCATCCACGGTCGGAACGACCGCGGCGGTCCAGACGTCCTTCGCCGAGAGGTACAGGTTGAAGTCGAGCACTTCGCGCGAGTTCTTGCCTTCGAGGAAGCGAACCTTGACCGCCTTCGCCGACGCGGTGGAGTTCACCACCGACAGGAGCGAGTTGTATGCGGCGTCGGAGCCAACCAGACCCGTCGGAACCGTGCGAACGGTGTAGTACGGATAGATCAGAACCTGACCCAGTCCGTCCGGGTTGACCGACACCGCTTGCGCGACCCCAGTCGCGCCCAGCGCGCCCAGTCCCGCGAGAGCGGCGTACAGCGACTTGTGTTTGAACGTATTCATAGTGGGTGATGACTCCTTTTGATTGCCGTTTGACGTGATCGCTTTAGGACCAACAGCACGTGAATCTTATTACAGCCTACCTTCGATTACAAACGAAACGAACCTCGAAAATGCTGCGGAGTGTGGATTTTCCGCAACGTCGCAATCCGGCGACAGTTCCTTTTTCGCAGACTTTGTTGCTCTTTAGCGCCCGTACACGTACCAGGCCTGCGAACCGTCCACGATCCACGATTCGACCACCGGCGTGACGATGCCCTTCATTCGCGGATGATCGTAGGTGAGCTTGAGCTTCACGGTACACGCGTCACCGTCGCAGGTGACGCTTTCCATGTTGATCGCCCGGAACGCGTTGTGCCGAATGTTGAGCTTGTAGCTCTCGACCGACGTCGTCTGCCGCGATCCGGGGCTCATATACTGGTATGCCGCGTCGAAATCCCCCTTGATGAGAAGGTCCCAGCGCGCCGTCGCGCGCTGCCGCACGAGCGCCTGCTTCGCCTCGACCGTCGTGGGCACGGCGCTCGCCGTGGCGGGCGAATCCCCACCACCGGGCGTGCCCGCGCACGCTGCGAGACCCGCCAATCCGAGTGTCGCCACGGCCCGACGCGAACGTCGGGATATGACGACGATAAACCGCAAGAATTCGGGAAACCCGGGAAATGTACCGAAAACCATCAATTTGCTGCCACCTTCCGGCGTCGTCCTGCAGTGGAAACCTCGGCCGGACGACGGGGTCGGGGCACGGGTCGGGCGCGAATATATAGAACGTCGCGCGCAGCGTCAATGTTCACGGGGGCGGCGCACATCGGCCCGCGGCGGGAATTCGTCGCCACGTACCCCACCCTCCGCGCCGAGTCACGGGCGCGCAGCACCCGGTTGGGGTGCGGGTGCCGGCGCGGCCAGCGCCGGCGATTGTACCGTAGAGCTCGGAGGCGCTGCCCGGGCGCCGTCCGCCGGTGCGCCCGGCGCTCGCGGGAGAACGGGTTGCACGGCGCTTCCCGGCGGCGGGGGCAGCAGCGGCGGCGAAGTCAAGGGCGCAAGCGCAGGATTGACCTCGGTGTCGGGAAAGATCGGTCCGATGTACGGACGGATGATCGGCACGACCGCGTCCAGATTCTCCATGCGCCGACGCATCTCGTGCACCACCGCCGCGATGTCGACCTGGTTCTCCACGACGCGCGGCGTGATGAACAGGATGAGCTCGGTGCGGTTGTTCTTGAGCATCTGTTGCCCGAACAGCCCACCGAGGATCGGGATGCGCGACAGGAGCGGGAGACCCTCGGAGGCGTTCTGGCGCCCTTCGTTGATGAGCCCGCCCATCACCATCGTTTGCCCACTGGGAACCGAGACGTAGGTCTGGATCGACCGCGTATTGATCGGCGGCGCGCAATCCGTGCACGCCGGGACACCCGGATCGCTCACCTCGGCCTGGACCTCGAGCGCGACCAGGCCACCGGCATTGATGTGCGGCGTCACCTGCAAGAGGACGCCGGTATCGACGTACTGCGCCGTGGTCGTGACCGCGTTCGTCGTGCCGCCGACGATCGTCGACTGGTTGATCGGAATGCGCTCACCCGACTTGATCGTCGCCTTCTGGTTGTCGAGGGCCGCGACCTGCGGATTGGCGACGATCTTCGTCGTCCCGTAGGTGTCGAGCAGGTTGAGCGCCGCCTGGATGCCGCCGGGGAAATTGGTGTTGTTGATGATGTAGGTGAAGCCCTTGACGAGGGCGGCCGACGGCGTGTCGGTCGCCTGCGGAAGCGCCGAATTGGTCGGGGTGGCCGGATTGATGATGCTGCGATTGCCACCGAGGACCATGCCCCCCGAACCGCGCCCCGAAGGCGCGCCGCCGCGGAAGAGCCATTCGACGCCGAAGTCGAGCTGGTCGGTCAACAGGATCTGCGCGATCGTCACGTCGATCACGACCTGTCGCTGCGGCACGTCGAGCTTGCGCAGCGCCTGCTCGATCACCGCGTACTCCGCGGCAGTGGCAACGAAGAGGAGCGTGTTCGCATCCTTGTCCGCGACCACCTGGAGGTTGCGCACGATGCCAGTGCCCTGACCCGCCGCTGCGGCCGGGCTCGACGCCGCGGCCGGCGTCGACGCCGGCGTCGGATTGGCGACCGGGACACCGCCGGGTTGCGGCTGGAACTGCGGCGGATTGACGATCGAGCCCGCCGGAGTCCCCGGCGCGAGCGTGGGTGTCGACCCGCTGGCCGGCTGCGCAGCCCGGCCGGTGAACGCCTGCTGCAGCAGCGGTCCCAACCGCTCGGCGCGCGTGTTCTGCAGGTTGTAGACGTAGAACTGCAAGCCGCCACCGACGTCGCCCCGACGGTCGAGCCGCTCGATCCACTTCTTGACCTCCTCGAGGTACGACGGCTGCGGGGTGACGACGAGCAGCGCGTTCATGCGCTCGATCGGAACGATCTTGAGGATGCCGGTGAGCGGGCTCGTGTTGCGATCGCCGACGACCTTCTCCAACTCCTTCATCACGTCCTTGACGTCGGAGTTCTGCAGCGTGAACACGCCCGCCGACATGCCCGCCATCCAGTCGATGTCGAACATGTCGATCGTGTCCATGAGGTGGCGCAGCTCGCGCTCGGTCCCGGCGAGGATCAGCATGTTGCGCAGCTCGTCGACCCGCACCGCCTGCGCGTCGCGCGCGAACGGCTCGAGGATGCGCAGCATCTCGCGCACGCCGACGTACTTGAGCGGCACGATCTGCACCGAGAATCCCGCCGGCAGCGCACGCGACGAGCTGCCGAGCTGCGGGGTGACGTTGCCGCGCACCGCGGCCGCCTGCGGCACGATCATGTACATGCCGCCGCTTTTCACCATCGTCGCCCCGTTCATGCGCAGGAGCGTCTCCAGCGTCGCCGGCAACGCGTCGCGCGGAATGCCGGACGACGTGCGCAGCGTGATGGTGCCGCCCACGGCGGGGTCGATCGTGTACGTCTCGTTCAGGACCTCGCCCAAGACGGTGCGTACCACCTCGCGCAGGTCGGCCCCCTCGAAATTGAGGACCATTGCACCGCCGGCGACGGGCGTGACGGCCGGTGGCGGCACGCCGCCGCCGGGCTGCTGGCCGCGCACGACGATGCCCGTCCCCTTGTAGAGATGCGCGTTCGACGGCGGTGCGGATCCCACCCGACTCGTCGCCTCCTCCATGGCCGGCGACAGCGCGGGCGAGCCGGGCGTCATGCTGCGCTCGACCGGCGTCACCTGGTACGGCTCACCGGGCATGCGCGGCGGCGGGGTCTGGCAGGCGACGAGAGAAAGCGCAAGCAGACTCGCCGTGACGCGTCGGAGCACGAGGCGGTGATGTGGCGTCATGGTGGTCGTCGTGACTCGCTTTGCGGATCCGGAGAACGGGTGGGCCCCATCGCTGCGGCCCGCGATTATCGCAATTCGTCGCTGCACGTTCAGCGGCGCGGCATCTGATAGCGCTGGTAGACCTCTTGCCAGCGTGGATCGTTCGAGCCCATGTCGCCGCGCGGTACGGGCGGGGTCCCGGGGGCCTCGACGGGAGCCGCGCTCGTTCCCGGCTGCGGCAACGGCGCGCCCGGCGGCACGCCCTGCGCCGCGAGTTCCTGCGCCCGGGCGAGGCGCCGCCGCTCGGCAAGCACCTCGGCCACGTCGCGCGGGCGTGTCGCTGCGGTCGCCGGTGTGGCACCGGCCGCCGGCGCCGCCGCCGCGACCGGAGACCGACCGACCGCGGCAACGGCGGGCTGGATCGTCCTCTTGGGCCCCGCCGCCACCTTGAGCAAGAGTTCTTCGCTCTCGTCGCCCAGCGTGAGGCGCACGCGATCCGGATTGATCTCGGCGACGACCATGCCGTTGAGCGTCTCGCCCGGGTGCACGCGGCGCGACTTGCCGCCCTGCACCTCGCGCAGGAACGCGGTCATCTTGCCGTCGATCTGCATCGTCCCGGACAGTGCGAACTGGCCACGCTGCATCTTGGGCTTCGCGGCTTCGGCAGCGGCCGCCACCGGCGGTGCAGGCCGTCGCGTCGGGTTGAATGCCGGTCGCTGGACGATGTCATCCCCGATCGGAGTCACGGCCCCGGGCCGGTACTCGGGCAGGAGCGCGAGCGAAAACGGTGCGGGCGCCGGCTTCGGACTCGCAGCCTCCGGGGTCGCCGTCACCGCGCGTGCGAACGTCTGCCAGCCCGCGACGCCGAAGACCAGTCCCAGGGACAAGACCCACAGCGCGGCAGCGCGAAGGCGCGGCAGGGTGAAAGACGACGGGATCATGCGATGGTGCCTCCTTACTTCGTGGGTCCGCCGTCGGCGGGCGCCGGTCGCACGGCCTCGGGATACGCCAACGCGGATACGTCCATCTGGACGTTGTTCTCGGGCTCCTGCCCGGGGGCGGGCTTGAAGCCGCGGAAGGCGTTGAGTGGGCGTACCGTGAGATTATCGACGACGAGGTACGGCACCTGGCCGTCGAGTGCGCGCAGGATCTTCGCCAGGGCGGGCGTCGTCGCAAAGAACTGGACATTGACCGTGACCTGTCGGAAGGGGCCATCGTCGCGGGGCCCCGGGCTCTGGCTCGTGGTGATGCGCCCGCCATTGTTTTCGATCGCACCGCGCACGAGATCGGCAAGCTCGGCGCTCGCAAGATTGGGCGCCGTGTTCTTGAGAAAGAAACGGCGCCCGTCCTTTCCCTTGAGAACCTCGAGCGCTTGCCGCAGTTCAGGCGCCTGCGCGGCAACGCGTCGATAGCGCTCCAGCCGATCGGTGAGATCGTCGATCGCGCTGCCGTAGTGACGGTGCAACAGCACGACCGGGCCGAGCACGAGCGCAAGCAACGCCACCACGGCAACCACGAGGAGGCCGACCGCCAGGAAACGCTGGCGCGCGGGAGACAATCGCGCGGCGAAGCCCGGCGTCATGGTCGGGCTCCCTTCGATGCCGCGGCGCCCGGCGCGTCGGGAGGCGCTACCGGCGGAGTCGCTGCCGGTGGAGTGGCTGCCGGTGGAGTGGCTGCCGGTGGAGTGGCTGCCGGTGGAGTGGCTGCCGGTGGAGTGGCTGCCGGTGGAGTGGCTGCCGGTGGAGTGGCTGCCGGTGGAGTCGCTGCCGGTGGAGTCGCTGCCGGTGGAGTCGCTGCCGGTGGAGTCGCTGCCGGTGGAGTCGCTGCCGGTGGAGTCGCTGCCGGCGGAGTCGCTGCCGGCCTCGGCGCGGGGGGTGACGTTGCAGAGGGTGGCGTTGCGGGTGGCGACGGCGCGGCAGGCGCAGCGGCGACCTGAATCGTCGTGAGCGCCGGTGTGGGGCGCCGTCGCAACTGCGCGCCGAGATCGAAAATCTCGCCCGGCCCCGGCTGGATCTTCGTCGTCGGCCCGCGCTGCGCCGCGTCTGCAAAGAGCTGCGACTCCTCGAAGAGCTGCACGAGCTTGGCCGCATTGGCGCTCTCGCCGCGCAGCATGATCTCGCGCTGCACGTCCTTGCCCTTGGCCATGCTGCGCAACTCGAACTGCGTAAGCCAGGTGTCGTCCGGCAGGAGCTTGCTCACGGTATCGAGCACGGCCAGTGCGCTGGGATACGCGTACTTCCGCTCGAGCGCAAAATTGAAGTCGCCCACCTGCGCGTCGACCTGCGCGCGTAACGTCTGCGACACGGCGGCTTGCGCGCGCGCTGCACCCGCCTGCTGCCCGAGCGAGATCGCCTCCTCGCGCAGTTGCCATAGGGGAATGATCGCCGCCGCGGCCAGCGCGGCGACGACGGCCGCAAGCGGGAGCCAGAATTGCCAGCGCCGAAGGAGCGGCCGACCGGTGCGCGCCTCCGGCGGCAGGAGATCGAGCCTCGATCGCGCGGCCTTGGCCGGGGGTCCGGGTGCGACGGCAGCGACCTCCCCACCCCACGCCACGACCTGCCGCAGCGCCGGATCGACGATGCTGCGCCGTGCCGCGGCCAGTTCGACGGTCAGGGTGCCACGCTGCGACGACCGGTCGACCACCACGGCATCGAAATAGAGCTCATCCGCCTTGAACGGCGTGTGGCGATCGAGATCGTACGCAATGACCTGCCGCAGGTTCTCCTCGACCGCACTGGGCAGGACGAGTCGCTTGGTGAGCACACTCGCCGGCGCGAGACTCACCACCACACGCGGTGCGCGCGTACCCTGTCGCCCCGCCGCCAGCGCCGCGCGACCCTCCGCGCGGTGCGCGTTGGCGTCCGCCCCCAAAGCGATCGTCGCCGCCGCGCGCATGACCGGGGTGCCCGCCTCGACGACCGGCCGCCACAGCGTCGCCTGATCGGCTCCGAATTCGATGACGGGACGCATCCGCCGGCGTTCGATGGCCGTGCGCAGCCGCTGCGGAGCGAGCGGCGCGAGCTCGCCGCGCCACCACGACCAGAACCCGGCGAGCCCGAGCCCGCGCAGCGCTCCCTGCACGCGGGCAGCGCGCGATGGCAGGGTCAGTTCACGGTCGGCCATGGTCGCGATCGAAGCGTCATTTCGTGCCGGGGGTCGGCCCCGCAGGCGTCGTCGAAGGAGCGCTCGCCGCAAGCGGCGGCACGCCCTCGGTGCTGCCTTCCTGCCACACGAGCGTGAGGAGTGGACGCCGCGGGTCACCCGAGGGACGGACCACGGCGTCGCGGGCGAAGGTTACACCATCGGGTGTGGTGGCCACCGCGTGGATGCGCCACACGGGGACCGCGCCGGCAACGAACGCGAGCGCGGGCGCAAAGGCGGGCGCCGGCAGCTTCGCCGCCAGCGCCTCGCTGCGCTGGGCGAGGAAGGCGTCGACCTGTTCCGGGGTGACATTGGGAATGGCGAGCAGCACTTCACGGGGCGCGAGCGCGGAATTGATCCCGGGCTGGCGCGATTGCACCGTGAGACTTCCCACCACCCGCGCGTAGACCGTTGGCGTGACGCCCAGCACCCGCGCGAGTTCGCTCACGGTCTCGAACGGCGTGTTGGCAGGCTTGTACGTCCGGCCCGCGCTGCGGTAATCGGCTTCTTCGGCGCCGTTCGGGCGTCGCAGATCGTCGGCATCCTTCCAGTCCTGGATCGCATCGACGATGCGCGTGGCCGCTTCCCGGTCGACACCACCCACGTTCTCGAAAAGACCGCGCAGGAGCGCCTCCGACGCGGCATTGAGGTCGATGCGCGCCGACTCGTCGACCGCCGAGGCGACGATGGAGACGTCGCCTTCGCGCCACGCGTGCGCTTGCCCGTCGCTCCCCCACGCCGTCGCAAAGCGCGGCCGCGACAGTTCGAACGCGGTCCGGTCGATCGCACCGTCGGCCGCCTCGCGCGCCTGCGCGAGTGCGAGCGCATTGCGCGCCGCGACCGCCTCGTTGCGCATCGCAAAGGCGAAACCGCCGGCGATGACCGTGAGCATGATCGTGAGCCAGAGCACGATCACGAGGGCGATGCCGCGCTCGCGGCAGGCGGTGGGCGTCACGCGCCCACGCACACCGCGCGGGCGGTGTCCCAGGAGCGGCAGCCGGCCTCGGGTGCGGCCCGCGGCACGATCAGGATCGGTGGCCAGGCAGCGCCCGTTCGTGGCACGACATCGATCCGGATCAGGATCGGCAGAAGCTGCGGGTCGTCCCAGCTGCCGCGCCAGGTCGGCACGACGTCGGGGCTGCTGCCCCGCTCACGCCCGTAGTACGAGATCTCGAGCGACGCGATGTCATCGACGAGGACCGAGCGCTCCGCCTCGCCGAACTGCGGCATCGCCAACGCGCCGAGATCCGGGATCATGCGGTCGACGACGAGCGCACGACGCTGCCCCTCACCGACGGGTGCGAGCGATACGCGGTAGTACCACATGCCGCCTGCTCCGACGCGCGCCGGCAACGGTCCGGCAAAGCGGACCTCGTCGCGCGTGCCGCCGAAGAGGAGCGGAAACGCCTGCATCCGGCGCATGCGCTGCGGATGCTGCGCCGTCAGTTCGCGACGAAGGTAGTCGCTCGTCAAGCGCATGCCGGAGACCGCCTCGGCCTTCGCCTCGCCCGCGTCGGTGCTGCGACCGGCCAGGCGCAGCGCGCCGAAGAGCACGCCCGACATCAGCGCGAAGAGCCCGATGGCGATGAGGAGCTCGATCATCGTGAAGCCATGCGCGCGCGTCGCGCGACCGTCGCCGCGTCGTGCACCCCTGGGTCGCGCGGCGTGGCGCATCACGTCGGGTTCTTCGGACCCAGACGCACGGTGGCAAGCGCGAGCGTGCGTGACTTGCCGTCGCCGCCCACGTAGACGACCTCGACGCTGATGCGAAACAGGCGCAGGGCGAGCGTCTCGGTGGCACGTTCGAGATCGGCGTCGCCGCCGGGCGGCACGTACGGCGCCACCGTCGTCATCCACCGGATCCGTCCGTCCGGCGATTCGCCCCGGTCGCTGCCGTCCTTGAGCGGCTGCGCCGCAGCGGCAGCCTCGAGGTGCGATTCGGCCGTCTCGAGCGCGCGACTCCACTCGTCGGCGGCGGCGACGTTGTTGAGCGAGGAGGCGAAGAGGTTGAAGAGCGCGGTGGCGACCAACGCCAGGATCACGAAGGCAGCGAGCACCTCGATGAGCGAGAAACCGCGATGACGGCGCGCAGGGACGGGCATGGCGGTCAGTCGAGGATCGCCACGCGGCCGGTGAGCCAATCGACGTCGACCTCGTACTTGCGCTCGCCGGCGGCGAGCGTGATGCGCCCGCCGTTGCTGCCGCCGTCGGGATAGAAGCGAATCGCGCCGACCTTGTCGTCGACGAGATCCTTCTGCGCGGTGAAGAGCTTGAGCTCGACGTTGCGCGGCAGCGGATACTCGCGGGCGTCGCGGTCGACCTTGAAGCGACGTCCGGCGAGGTCGAGCACGAGAAAGGTTTCGCGCCGCTGCGCCAGCGCGGTGCTGCGCGCGAGGCGAAGGCCGGACGCGAGCTGGCGCGCGGCGCTCTTCATCTCGGCGTTGGACGTCCCGGTGAACACCGGAATGCTGACCGCGGACACGATGGCGATGATGACGAGGACGACGAGTAGCTCGAGCATCGTGAAGCCGCGAACGCGCAGCGCGTCGAGCGCGGTGCAGCGCCGCGGCGACCCCTCTCCCGGCGCGTCGGTGTCGACGTGGCGCACGGCCGTGCGCCCGTCGCTCCCTCGGGCCTCAGTTGCTCGTGATGTCCTTGTTCGGACCATCGCCGCCTTCCTTGCCGTCGGCCCCGACCGACACGATCTCGTAGGGCATCTTGGCGCCCGGAGACGTGTACCTGTATTCGTTGCCCCAGGGATCCTTGGGGATCGACGCCTTCTTCCAGTACGGGCCGTTCCAGTTGCTCACACCGGAGGGCGCAGTGATCAGCGCCTGCAATCCTTCCTGCGTGGTCGGGTACCGGCCGACCTCGAGCTTGAACAGGTCGAGCGTGGCGGCGATCTGGCTGATCTCGATCGCAGCGGCCTTGCGCTTGGCCTCCTCGCCCTGGCCGATGAAGTTGCCGGCGACGATGCCCATCACGATCCCGATCAGGACCAGCACGACCAGGATTTCGATGAGCGTCATGCCGTGCGGACGACGGCGGGCTGCATTGCGGAGAATCATCGTTGGAGCATCCTTCGTTGTCGCCGGTGACCGACAGGAGGTCGGGACCGACGGTGGGTCAAGTCATAAGACGGCGGATCAGATCACGAGTTCGCTCATGCCCATCACGCCCATCAGGATCGAGAACACGATGCCGCCGATGAGCACCGCCAGCGTCAGGATGAGCGCAGGCTCGAGGATCGCGAGAAAGCGCTTGATCGCCGCTTGCACCTCGCGATCGTAGATGTCGGCAACGCGATGGAGCATCTCCTCGAGGCGACCGGACTCCTCGCCGACCAGCACCATCTGCGTGGCAAGCCGCGGGTACAGGCCGGTCTCGGCCAGCGGGCGGCCGAAGCCCTTGCCTTCGCGCAGCTTGACGAGCACGCCGTCGAGCGCGCCGGCGAGCACGGTATTGCCCATCGTTTCCTTGACGATCGCGATTCCCGACAGCAGCGTGACGCCGTTGGCGAGCAACGTCGCGAGCGTGCGGGCGAAGCGCGCCGTCTCGACCTTGGCGATCAAGTCGCCGACGAGCGGCAAGCGCAGCCAGCGCGCGTCGCGGGCGCGACGCACGCCGGGCAACCGTCCGCGGCGGCGCAGCCACATCGCGACGAGGAACACGACCCCGGCCACGGCCCACCACCAGCCGCGCATGAACTTGCCGAGCGTGACGACGACGAGGGTGGGCAGGGGCAGCGCCTTGCCGGCTTGCGCGAAGGTGGCCTCGAACTGCGGCACCACCCACACGAGCAGGACGGCCACGGAGACGACCGCAACGAGCACGAGCAGCGACGGATAGATGAGCGCGGACTTGACCGACTCGCGCAACTCCTTGTTGCGCTCCATCGTGTCGGACAGTCGCTGCAACACGACACCGAGCGCGCCGCCCGCCTCGCCGGCGCGGACGATATTGACGTAGAAGCGGGAGAAGACCTCGCGCCGGGCGTCGAGCGCCTGCGACAGCGCCTTGCCACCACGCACGTCGTCGCGAATGCCCTGCAGCAGGAGCGCGACCGGCGGGCTGGCGGCGAGACCGACGAGGATCTCGAGCGCACGATCGAGCGGCAGGCCCGCCTGGAGCAGCGTTGCCAGCTCGCGGGTCGCCGCGAGGAGCTGGTCGCGGGTGACCTTCGTCGGCGCGAAGAGGTGGCGGCGCTGTCCTGGCCTCGCTGCCGTCGGCGTCGCCACGCTGGCGGCTCCCGTCGCATGCGCGATCTGCATCGGCATGAGGCCCTGGTCGCGCAACCGGTCGACGATCTCGCCTTCACTCGCCGCGTCGAGCTCGCCGACCGCGACCTCGCCGGACGTGCTCACCGCGCGGTAACGATACAGCGGCATCACGCCCCCTTCACGCGAGCGACGCGGTGCGCGCCGTATCCACGGCGGCGCGGCGCTCCTGCGTTGGCGCGACACACCATGGGAATCACGCCTCGCGCGTCACGCGCAGCACTTCCTCGAAGGTCGTGTGCCCGGCGAGCGCCTTGCGCATGCCGTCCTCGTACATCGAGACCATGCCGTCGCGCTGCGCCTGCGCCTTCAACTCGCCCGAGGTGGCGTGCTTCATCACGAGCGCGCGCAGCGGATCCGACATCGGCAACATCTCGAGGATGCACAGGCGGCCCATGTACCCCGTGTTCCCGCACTGCGCACAGCCCTTGGCGTGATACAGCGTCACGGCATCCCCGCCGGCGAGGGAGGCGAGTCCGAGCTGCCCGATCACCTCCGGCAGCGCCGTGTACGGCTCCTTGCAGTGCGGGCAGAGCTTGCGTACCAGACGCTGCGCGAGGATGCCGATCACCGTCGATGTCAGCAGGTAATCGTCGACCCCCATGTCGAGCAGGCGATTGACCGTCGATGCCGCGTCGTTGGTGTGGACCGTCGAGAGCACGAGGTGGCCCGTCAGCGCCGATTGGACCGCGATCTGCGCGGTCTCGAGGTCGCGGATCTCGCCGATCATGATCACGTCCGGATCCTGGCGCACGATCGAGCGCAGGGCATTGGCGAACGTGAGGTCGATTTGCGGCTTCACCTGGATCTGGTTGATGCCCACCATCTGGTACTCGACCGGATCCTCGACCGTGAGGATCTTCACGTCGGGCTGGTTCAGCCGGTCGAGCGCGGTGTAGAGCGTGGTGGTCTTGCCGGACCCCGTCGGACCGGTGACGAGCAGAACGCCGTGCGGCTGCATGAGCACGTCGAGGAACACCTTGAGCGTGTCCTCCATGAAGCCCAGCTTGTGGAAGTCGAGCGCGACGCCGCCCTTGTCGAGAATGCGCATCACCACCGACTCGCCGTGCATCGTCGGGACCGTCGACACGCGAAGGTCGATCTCCTTGCCCTGCACGCGCAGCCGGATGCGTCCGTCCTGCGGCAACCTGCGCTCGGCGATATCGAGGTTGGCCATGATCTTGATGCGCGAGATCACGGCGGCGGCGAGGCGCTTGGGCGGCGACTCGACGTCGTGCAGCACGCCATCGATGCGATAGCGAACCACGAGTCGATTCTCGAAGGGCTCGACGTGGATGTCGGAGGCGCGCGCCTCGAGCGCATTGGTGATGATGAGGCTCACGAGGCGGATCACCGGCGCCTCGGAGGCGAGATCCTTCAACTGCTGGACGTCGGCATCGAAGGCGAGGTCGTCCACGCGCGTCTCGACCTCGCCGACCACCGGCCCTTGCGCCTTGCCGGTTCCGTACAGGCGCTCGAGCGCGGCGTCGAGGTCGGAGGGGAGGGCCACCATCGGTCGCACGTTGCGTCCGGTGACCATGCGAAAGGCGCCGATCGCGTACTCGTCGGTGGGATCGACCATCGCGAGCGCCACTTCGTCGTCGTCCTCGCGCAGGGGGAGCACGCGGGACTCGCGCAGGAACCGCGTCGAGACCTGCTCCTCGAGGATCGGAAATTCCGGATACGCCGCCGCTTCGATGAGCGGCAGGCCGAGCTGCTCGGCCAGCGCGTCGCAGACATCACGCTGCGCGACGACGCCGAGCGTGACGAGCAGCGCGCCGAGCCTGTCGCCCGATTCGCTCTGCAGGCGCAGCGCGCGCTCCAGCGTCGCGGCATCGAGCTTGCCGCGCGCAATGAGGATCTCGCCTATCCGCCTGCGTGTCGTGCCGTCCACGAAAGACATTGATTTTGCTGATAAAATTGAATTCATTGTAGCATTGCCCCGCGCTTCGCGCGGCGCAGTCGTAGACCGTTTTCCGACGGCCGGGTTGCACCCGGTCGCCACAGTCGACGACGCGCCGCTGCCGCGCCCCCACGCGAAACGCCTCGCGCGCCATGCTGCCGCCGACACCGGAAACGAACGCCGACGCGCGGGCCGTCGCCATGCTCCACAACCAGGCGGTCGCCGAATTTCGTGCCGGCCGCTTGCCCGCGGCGCGCACGCACCTCGTCAGGGCCACGCGCCTCGTCGGCAGCGCTGCCGTCGACGTGCGCGTCCTGAAGTCGCTGTGGCAGTGTTGCCTCCACCAGGAAGACTGGACCACGGCGCTCGCCGCGGGCATCGCCGCAAGCCGCCGCGACCCGCTCGACTTCGCCCTGGCCGACCGCCTGCTCAAGGCGCTGCACGCGTGCCCGGCATCGCTCCTCACGCCCGGACCACCCGCGTTGCCGGCGCAGCCGCGGCCGTCGCTCGCCGTCGTCATCGTGAGCCGGGACGACGCCCGCTTCGCTGTCGCGGCACGCGAATTCGGGGCTGCGCTCGGCGCGTGGCCGCACGAGATCATCCGCGCCAAGGGGGCCGCGTCGATGTACGAGGGTTACGCGCACGGCCTGCAGCGCACCCGTGCCGACGTCGTCGTGTTCGCGCACGACGACGTCGGCATCGCGATCCCCGACTTCGCCGTCCGCCTCCACGCAAGCATCGCCGACGCCGACCTCGTCGGCGTGGCGGGCACCACGCGCGTGAGCGGCCCGTCGCTCGCGTGCTCCGGGCACCCATGGCTGCACGGCGCGATCACGCACCCGGCGCCGGTGGATGGCGGATTCGAGTTCGCGCTGTGGTCCTTCGCCGGGCCGCGCGCCGACTCGGCGCAGGGACTCGATGGCGTCTTCCTCTGCGTGCGGCGAGCGCTCGCGCACGCGGTGGGGTTCGATCCTGCGCGCTTCGACGGCTTCCACTTCTACGATCTCGACTTCAGCTATCGCGCGTGGCGCGACGGGCTGCGGGTTCGCATCGCCGCCGACCTCGGGCTCATCCACGCCTCGCGCGGGCGCGTCGACGCTCGCTACCACGCGGCCGCCGCGGCATTTGCCGCGAAATTTCCCGACCTCGACGCCCCGGCGGCCACCGCCGCGCATTGGTACACCGTGCCTGTCCCGACCCGCGCCGCCGTCGCGCAGATGCACGCGAAGCTCGCTGCCGCCTGGGCGCTCGATGTCGACCGCGTCGCCGACTAAGCCGATGCGCGGGCCGAGCCTCAGGCGGGAAAAAGTGCGGCAAAGCGGGACGCCGCCGCCTCGACCGTCGCGGGCTCACCGCTCCCGAAGACCGCCGAAATGACCGCCACGGCATCGATTCCCGCCGCGACCAGAACCCCGGCGTTGGCAAGCGTGATGCCGCCGATCCCGACGATGGGCACGCCAAGCGGCCGCGCCGCGGCGATGAGGCTTGCATCCGCGCGCGGGGCCTGCGGCTTGATCGTCGAGGTGAAGAAGCTGCCGAACGCCACGTAGTCGGCGCCCGCAGCCACCGCGCGTCGCGCCCGCTCGATTTCAACGTAACACGACACGCCGACGAGCGCGTCGCCGACGACCGCGCGAACCGTCGCGAGATCGCCGTCATCCTCGCCGACGTGCACGCCGTCGGCACCCACCTCGTGCGCGAGCCGCGCATCGTCGTTGACGATGAAAAGCGCGTCGCCGGCGCGGCACACCGGCGCGAGCGCACGCGCCTGGATCGCGCGCTCGCCCGGCGTTGCCGTCTTGTTGCGGTACTGCACGACGCGCGCACCGCCGCGGATCGCCGCCTCCACCGCGGCGACGAGGCGTGCGGTGTCGGGCTCGTCCGGGGTGACCGCGTACAGGCCACGCACCCGGCGGCGGTGCTCAATGCGCGTCACGGGAGTCCGATGCTGCCGGCGCCGCCGCGCCGTCGTCGCGCGCCGGCGCCTCCTCGCGAGCCCAGAAAAGACGATCGGGAATGAACTGGCCCATGCCGGGCCGATACGCCTTGCGCAGCGTCTGCCACGTGTATTCCTGCGCCTCGCGCACCGCATCGCCCAATTCGAGCCCGTTGGCGAGCATCGCTGCGATCGCGGAGGCGAGCGTGCAGCCGGAACCGTGGTACGAACCCGGCAGGCGCGGCCAGCGATCGGTGCGCAGCGCGCCGGTCTTGCCGTAGAGCGTATTGACGACCTGCGGCGTGTTCTCGTGCGTGCCGGTGACGAGGACGTACTCGCACCCTGTCTCGATGAGGCGCGCCGCGCACTGTTCGAGCGAGCACTCTTCGTCCTCGGCTTCGGCGAGGGCGCGCACCTCGAGCGTGTTCGGCGTCAGGATCGTCGTCTGCGGCAAGAGGAGCCCGCGCAGTGCCTGCGCCATCTCGTCGCTCGCGAGCTCGTCGCCGCGACCGGATGCGAGAACGGGGTCGACGATGAGCGGAATGTCCGGGTAGTCGGCGACGACCTCCGCGATCGCGGCGATATTCTCGACGCTGCCGAGCACGCCGATCTTGAAGGCGTCCACGGCCATGTCCTCGAGGATGCGCCGCGCCTGGTCGGCGACCCAGTCGGCGTCGACCGGCTGCACGCCCTCGACGCCGAGCGAATCCTGGATCGTGATCGCGGTGAGGACCGAGAGCGGGTGGCAACCCATGCTCGCCAGCGTGAGGAGGTCGGCTTGCACCCCGGCGCCGCCGGAGGGATCGGAGGCCGCAAAGGTGAGTACGAGGGGCGGTGATCCCGTTGCGGTGTCGGTCATGGAGTCTTCGGCGATGGCGTTCGCGGCGGGCCGCGCGTCGCGCCGGCTACAATGTTGCAGTCTACTCCACGCCTCGCGCTCCACGTTCCGATGAAAAAATACATGTGCCTCGTCTGCGGCTGGATCTACGATGAGGCGACCGGCGCGCCGGAGGACGGCATCCCGCCCGGTTCCCGCTGGGAGGACGTTCCGCCCAACTGGACCTGTCCGGAGTG